>CALVKA010000007.1 GCA_944332475.1 uncultured Bacilli bacterium | reverse complement strand
ATAAAGAGGGTAAATGAAGATCCAGAATTTTTTGAATATATGAGTGCAGAAGAAGATAATAGAAAGATAGAGAATTCTATTCGACAAGAGATGACAGAAAGAGGGTTAAAAGAAGGATTAGAGAAAGGCATGAAGAAAGGTATGAAGAAAGGCATACAACAAGGTATGAAACAGGGTATACAACAGGGTATACAACAAGGTTTAAAACAAGGTATAGAACAGGGACAGATAAAGGCAAAAAAAGAGATGGCTAAACTCATGTTAGAGAAGGGATTAGACATCTCATTGATTTCAGATTGTACAGGTTTATCTTTTCAGGAAATAGAAATGTTATAAAGTCAGCACCTTTGGTATTGACTTTTTTGTTATATCGGTTTATGATACAAGTGCTTTAAATATTTTATGAATTTATATTAATCGATGGTTATTAGGAGGTTAATATGGAAGAGAAAATTAATGAATATTTAAAGCAAAATAAAACGGATGAATTCAAAAATCTGTTGTTTTCCATCATTGATGAGAAACAATTGAAGGATTCAGATGTTTATAAAAAAGCAGGAATAGATAGGAAAATGTTTTCCAAGATTAGATGCGTTCATCATTATATTCCTAAAAAAAATAACGTAATTAAATTATGTTTATCTTTATCTTTAGATTTAGATCAAACAAATCAGTTATTAGCAAGTGCTGGGTATCAACTTAGCACGAATAATAACTTTGATTTAATTATCCGTTATTTTATCGAAAAAGGGATTTATGATTTTGATCTAATCAATGACTATTTGTATGCTTTCCAGTGCACTGTCTTGAATTGACAGTGTTTTTTGTCTCTTTTTAAGCGACCACTTTCTTTTTCTTCTTTGATAGAATTAAGTTGTTGAAAGGGAGAGTGGTAATATGAAAATTAATATTTCTAGTTTAATGTCTATGATTAGTGAGTATGATAAAGAACTTAGTCTGTTATCTGTCAATTTAAAGAAAGGAGTTTATAATGTTTCTGTTCAAGAATTGGATGGAACTGTAAATGTTATTGAAGATAATAAGGAAGCATTTGTTAGTGATATGAAAAAGTTTGAAGAAATGGTTTCTAAACTAACAAAATTAAAAACGATTCTTTATGAAAAAAATAATTCTTTTCATCTAAGTGATGGAAGAACGATTCAGTCTGCTATTGTAGATAATAGTAATTTAAGATTCCTTGTGAATACTTATGATGCCATTTTGAAATACAAAAGTAGTAAAACAAGATGTACGGAAGTTAATAATTCTTATTTCGAGTGTAAGAATATTAATTTTGATATAGAAGAAGTTAGAAAAAAACTAGAAGATGCGAAAGCAAAAATTCAGGAAACAGATTTAGAAATTTCTAAATTAAATGCTAGAATTTTTGATATAGAGCTTTAAGTTTTTGGGTCTTACTAAGGTATGTGGTAAGTTAAATAATAATACCTATTATTAGCCCTGCTACTTATATTTGTATTTTGGTGACATTGTTTATATAGTATACTAATCAGAGTAGTACTATAGCTGGTTTATAAGTTATGTTTTTATTTTGATTTATATTTTATAATTCATGTGATTAAATATGGGATTTATTTTATTACAAATATAAGTAGAGAATAGTATCCTAGATATTATTCGGGGAAAATAGATGGATTTCCATCTATTTTTCTTTTGTATTTGAATATATTTAGAAGTGTGACATAGTTTTTTTATTTTATAATTTATGTTATACTTTTAATAAGTTAGAAAGAAGGTAGATTATGAAGTTAGATATTACTACACATATGAATTCTTTTTTAGATTCAAAGGTCGTAGAGAAGTATCAAAAGCGTAAGAATGAAGTGTATCAACAACTAGATCAGGCTTATATGAATGGTTGGTTACATCCAGATTTATCTTATGTTGATGATATTATTAGAGTTAGAGATAAAGTTTTAAAACATTCTCAATGTTTGGTTGTTGTTGGAATTGGAGGAAGTTTTTTAGGTTGTTGTGCTTTTTATGAGATGTTTACGCCGTATTTTAAAAATAATCATTTTCCAATTATTTTTGCTGGTACTACGTTATCTAGTCGTTATATGAAGGAATTGTTAGAATATTTAGAAACTGTTGACTTTTCTTTAAATGTTATTAGTAAAAGTGGTACTACGATGGAAACGTCCCTTACTTATTCAGCTATTAAGAGAGTGATGGAGAAAAAATATAGTAAAGAGGAGTTAAAAGACCATATTATTATTACAACAGATCCTGTAAAAGGAACTTTAAGAGAAGAAATAAATTGTGAAGGGTATGAGTCTTTTGAAATTCCAGATAATATTGGAGGTCGTTATTCTTTACTTACTGCTGCTCACTTATTTCCATTATCTTTTTGTATTGATATAAACGAGTTGATTGAGGGGTATCAAGAGGGTATTCAAAAAAGAGAGGATGCTTATTCTTATGCTGCTGTTAGACGCAGTTTGTTTGATCAAGGAAAAGTGGTGGAAAACTTTATTTCTTATGAAAATAATTGGTATTATTATTTAGAGTGGTTAAAGCAATTATTTGGTGAAACTGAAGGAAAAGAAGGCAAAGGAATTTTACCTATTTCTATGATTCATACTAGAGATTTACATTCGTTAGGACAATTTATTCAAGAGGGAAATAAAATTGTTTTTGAAACTTTTTTCAAAATTCGTCATATGAGTGATTGTGTGATTGATGGAAAAGATTTACATCAAATGAATCGAGTGGTAGAGGATTCTGTTATTACTGCTCATGTTTCAGGAGGGGTTCCTTGCATTACGATTGAACTAGATGAAGTTACACCTAAAACGATTGGAGAGGTTTCTTCTTTCTATTTCTTAGTTGCTGCTTTCAGTGGATTTTTGTTTGATATTGATCCTTTTAATCAGCCGGGTGTAGAAGTGTATAAGAAAGAAGTCAAGACGCGGTTAAAAGATATATGAGAAAGAGAAATTTAATATTATCTTTACTCTTTGGAATTTTATTTATTGTCGTTATGGTAATGGTTATATTAGGAATGACAGATTCGTTTGATCAAATGGTTTATCATTTTGTGATATCGTTTCGTAGTTCCTTTCTTGATTCGTATTTTATTACTATTACGAAGTTAGGTAATACCTCGATCGTTATTTTGGTTATTTTGGCTTTTGTTTTAGCAACAAGAAATCGTTATGGTCTTTTCTTGGCTATTAGTGCTATTGATGCTTTTATTTTGACAACATTGATTAAACTTGGTGTTCAAAGAGCAAGGCCAGAAGAATTGAGATTGATTGCGCAAGGAGGATATTCTTTTCCTAGTGGTCATACTATGATGGCAATTTGTGTTTATGGTTATCTTTTCTATTTAGCTATGACACAAATAAAAAATAAAGTTTTAAAGTATGTGGTATCAATTGTCTTACTTTTGGTTATTTTAAGTATAGGAGTTAGTCGTATTTATGTAGGTGTACATTTTGCTAGTGATGTTTTGGGTGGTTATTTACTATCTTTATGTTATTTGTTTTTATTTGTAGAAGTAACGAAAAACATTCATTTTAAGAGAGGGTGAGGTTATGTATCGTTTGCTTGTAAGTGATTTTGATGGAACATTGATTGATTCGGATGAAGCTATTCCTCTTTCTACGATGGTAGAAATTGATCGTATTCGTAGAAATGGAGTGAAATTTGCGGTTGCGTCTCATCGAATTTTAAAATCTATTTTAGATTATAATCGTGACTTTCCATTTTTGGATTATGTGATTTCTTGCGATGGAGCTTATGTTTATGATGTTGTTCATCGTAAAGCATTAGTTAAAAAGCCATTAGGGGCTTCTGTTATTAAGAGGATAAAAAAGTTATATTCTGATTGTGAAATCTTCTTTGGAACTGTTCATGAGAATCATTTGTGTAAAGGTGATGTTGTTTATTCTACGATAAAAAATAGAAGAGTATCTTTTGATGAATTCTATGAGACTCATAAAAATTTGGTGTATAAACTTGAAATTAAGTTTTCTGTTAAAAAAGAAAGAGATAATGCTTTTCAAGAAATAGAGGAATTAAAAATTCCCATTCATTTAAATAAAATAGATCGAAAGAAGGATTATCGTGTTGAAATTACCTCTAAAGAGGCTTTGAAGACATTGGGACTTGAGAAAATATGTAAGAAGGAGCATGTTTCTTTAGATGAAGTTGTCTGTGTAGGAGATAGTGATGATGATATTCCTATTTTATTATCAGTTGGCAAAAGTGTAGTTGTATCAAATGGTAGTAAAAAGGTAAAGAAAGTTGCGAGTATGCAAACTAGTTCTAACGAGACAAAAGGTGTGGAAAAAGTCATTAAGAAATTATTTTGATTTCACATGATTTTCACAATTTATCGTTAAAATTTTGGTAGGAGGAATTTATGAAGAAGAGAAAGAAGTTGAATCATGGAAAGAAAGATTGGGGTATGGTGAAAAAGATAGGATTGGTTGTCTTATTCTTGGTGGTTATTTGCGGTATTTCTTTTGCAGCTGTTATGTTCGTGCGGGGACTTAACGAAAAGATTGTGGAAAGTCAATTAAATGATGAAGATTGGCTAGCAGATAATGTTAAAATTTCTAAAGATTCTAGTTTAGGAAAGAATATTTATTCTGTTTCTAAACCTGATGCAGTAGAAATATTTGATATGGTATATCAAGAAGTTGTTCAAGATAAGTTGGATGTTTTATTAGAAGATGAATATACTTTTGAAGATCCACTTATGATTTATAATCCTTATGGAACTAATACGTTAGGATTAAATATCTATTTTTCAACAGATGAAGTTGCGAAAGTACGTTATACAATTCATGTAGATGATGAAGATATTGAAGATTTCTCTAGAACATTATCTAATGGAGAGGATGATAATGTTACAACTAATCATCAATATCAATTAATTGGGTTCATTGCAGGAGAAGAAAATGAAGTAAAATTAGAACTATTAGACCGTGATGGTGAAGAGATTGCTACTAAGGAATTTACGGTAGATTTGAGTAATGTTTCTGTTAATGCTCAGGAAAAATTAGATGTTGAGGATGGAGAAAGTAAGGAAGAACTTACGAATGGTCTTTATGCCATGCTAGGTAATGATTCCGATGCTCAAGATTATTTAGCATTATATGATAATGATGGAATTTTACGTATGGAAACTGAAATTATTGGATATCGTGCACATCGTATTTTATTTAAAGATAATAAGATGTATTATTCTGTTTCTCAAACTAGAATTGCTGAAGTTAATCCATTAGGGCAAGTAACAGATATCTATCGTACTGGGCATTATTATTTACATCATGATTATGTATTTGATGATGATGGTAATTTAATTGTTCTTGCTAATAACACAGAAAAGGATACAGAAGAAGATTGTATTATTAAGATTGATTTAGATACTAAAGCAGTTACAGAAGTAATTGATTTTGAGGATATGTTTCAATCTTATGTAGATACATGTGAATTAGATACTACTGGTAGTCGTGATGAAGGTGAAGATGGACTTGATTGGCTACATATTAATTCTATTGTATGGTTAGATGGTGATGTATTATTAAGTAGTCGTGAGACAAGTTCTATTATAAGAGTTAATAATATTGAAGATGATCCTGAACTTGTTTATATCCTTTCTAATGACGAATTTTGGAAAGATACAGAGTTTAGTGATTATGTATATGAACAAAAAGGTGATTTTAAGATTCATGCAGGACAACATAGTTTAAATTATGAAGAGACAGATGAAGATGGAGTTTATTATATTACATTCTTTGATAATAACTATGGTAGGTCTAATTCTCAACCTGATTTTGACTATTCAACTGTAGGTATTGATAATCATAATGCTTTTAAAGGCGATAAATCTTACTATTATGTTTATCGTGTAGATGAAAATGAAGAAACATTCGAATTAGTGGATAGCTTTGATGTTACTTATTCAGGTATTGTATCAAGTGTACAACCAATGAGTAATGGAAATGTTGTTGTTGATTCTGGTACAGCTGGTGTATTTGCAGAGTATGATGAAGATCATAACTTAATTAGACAATATACTGCTAAATTAAATAAATATATGGTATATAGAGTATTTAAATACACATTTAATGATTTTTGGTTTGATTAATCAAAAGAAAGAAAAAAGTAGGAAACAAAATCCTACTTTTTCGTGCCTTTTTTAGATATAATGCTTTTCATAAAGGTAGTTACTCTGTGATACTTATTTTTTCTATTTTTCTACTATTTATTACTCTAAATATACAATATTTTT
>CALVKA010000006.1 GCA_944332475.1 uncultured Bacilli bacterium | reverse complement strand
TGGAGGAAGTGTGTATCAAAATCATGGCTCGATGTACAAAAACTTGATACTAAGGCTGTATAAGAGGGTAAGGCTACCTAACAAGTTAAAGCCCAAAAGATATACGTAACCTTATGCAGTAAATCAAGCGAGTAAATGAGGAAAGTTAAATGGCTTACCCTGTGAGGTCTTGTGAACATTAGAAATAATGGTCGAAAAAGGTTTATCACAAGAAGTCAGCAGAGGTCATAGTAGGAAAAAATTTTCCGAAGGACTGAACAATTTGTAGTGTTTTCACTACCAAAATTTAGTGATAGATAATAATTAGAATGTGTTAATGAGGAGAATATGAGCGTATCTCAAAGGGTTACTCAAAATCAATGATTTATCTATCTACGGAAAGGAAGAGAGGAAACAGATATGAAACTTTTAGAAGAAATACTTAACCAAAACAACTTAAACAAGGCATACAAAAAGGTAGTATCAAACAAAGGAGTAGCAGGAGTTGATGGTATAACAGTAGATGAAGAATTTGATTATCTAAAAGAAAATAAAAACAGAATAATAAATCAAATAAGAAAAAGAAGATATAAACCACAACCGGTAAAAAGAGTTCAAATACCAAAAGAAAATGGAAAAAAGAGAAATCTAGGAATACCAACAGTAACAGATAGAATAATACAACAAGCGATAGTACAGGTAATAAGTCCAATATTTGAAAAACAATTTAATGATAACAGTTATGGATTTAGACCAAATAGAAGTTGTGAACAAGCAGTAATAAAAGCATTAGAATATCTAAATGATGGGTATGAATGGATAGTAGACATTGACTTGGAAAGGTTCTTTGATACAGTAAATCAAGATAGATTAATAACAATAATAGGAAAGACAATAAAAGACGGAGATGTAGTATCGTTAATAAGAAAGTATCTAAGTGCAGGAGTGATGGAAAAAGGAATAGTAAAAGCAACAGAAATAGGAACACCACAAGGAGGCAACCTAAGTCCATTACTAAGTAATATAATGTTAAATGAACTAGATAAAGAACTAGAAACAAGAGGACTAAACTTTGTAAGATATGCAGATGATTGTATAATACTTGTTAAAAGTGAAAAAGCAGCAAACCGAGTTTTAAACTCAATAACAAAATTTATTGAAAAGAAATTAGGATTAAAAGTAAATGCAGAGAAAAGTAAAGTAACAAGACCAACAAAGACAAAATATTTAGGTTTTAGTTTTTGAATGTCAAAAGGTGGAAAATGGAAACCAAAACCACACCTGAAATCATATCAAAAATTGATAAGAAAACTAAAACAACTAACAGACAGAAGTTGGAGCATAAGCTTAGATAATAGAATAAAGAAAATAAATTATCTAATAATAGGTTGGGTAAATTACTTTAGAATAGCAAATATGAAAAATAGAATAACAGAAATAGATGAACATCTAAGAACAAGAATAAGAGTAATAATCTGGAAACAATGGAAAAAAATAACAAAAAGGCAAAAAGCATTAGAAAAATTAGGAGTTAATAAAGAAATTGCACATAATTTAGCCTGTACAAGAAAAGGCTATCAATTAATATGCAAAACAGATTGGATAAAATTTGCTATCAACAATGAAAGGTTAAGAAAAAGAGGTCTAGTATTTCTACTAGACCAATATGAGAAAGTTCATATTTAATATAAATTGAACCGCCACTCGCGAGAACCGCTTGAGTGGTGGTGTGAGAGGGGAAAAACACATTAAGTGCTATCCTCTACTCGATTTAGTAAACATTTTGCGATACTACTAATAAAAATAGGATTAATAGAATAATTTTTATTTTTATTAGGTGATTGTATATAATATTTTAAAGAATTGTTTTTTATACCAATTAGTCCGATGTCATATTCTTTAAAAATTTCAGAATTATTTTTGGATAATTTAGAAGCAATTAAATCAGGCATTACAACATAAGATTGATATGCGAAATTTTTGTTTTTAATAGCTTGTAAAACAGCTTTTTTCCATTGTTTTAATTTTAATTCGTATGCTGTAAATTTCAAGTTTGGAAATTTAAAATCATCACAAATTATAAACTTATTGTTTTCTTCTAAAATAATATTTTCCTTTTTTAATGTTGCTAATATAGATAATAAATATTCCTCAGTATATCCTGTTTTATCAATAAGATAATTAAAAGTATGTGCCTTTTTCCTATGAAGGAATGCTACTACCAAAGCAGTTGAGTAATTAGATAATATTTCAGCTTGGGATTTTGTCATTGTTATTTTTAAATTGTTATAGTCTGTCATAACAACATCAACATTACCAAATCTTGCATTAAATTCTTCTAATATATTTTGATTTTGTTTCTTATTTAAACTCAATAATTTAATAAATTCTTTTTGCATTTGTAATTCTGTTTCGAACATAAAATATCCTCCTAAACTAAAGATATTATATCATTATGAAAAATAAATACAATATTTTTAACAAAAATTATAAAAATGATTTTATCTCAAATCAATAATATCACAATTTCTTTCACCTGTACCTATAATTGTAACTGGTGTATTAGTTGTTTCTTCAATTTTATGAATAAAGTCTTTTACTTTATTTGGTAAATCATTATAATTATTACACCTATATGCTTTCCAATCAATATATTGTGCAAAATTCAAGACAATTTGTGTTGGATTATTTATCATTACATTATATTTTAATCTATCCCAGTTCATTTCAAACACTCTTCTAACTTTTTTTGTAACAGTTGTATATTCTTGCAAATCTATATTAGAATTACATCTTTCTTTAATTTCATCCCAAGTAAGTTCTTTACTTCCAGCATAATCTCCGCTATATATATCTATACCTATATTAGTTTTATTACTAATTCTTATAGGATATGGTCTTATAATCATTATTATATCTTTTACTTTAAAAGGAGAAATACCTGCATCTGCAATCAATTGACTAGCACTACATTGTCTACTTGTTACATTAGGATAATCAAGTCCATAGTTTATATCCAAATCTGCCCCCTGAGCACCTTCTACTAATATAGAATTTTGTGATTTATTCAATATAATAGAAGTATCTACAATTTCTATTTTACTTTTAGCATAGTCTGAAAAATGGTTATAGAAATCTTTTATTAGTTCTACTTCTGGTGCTCTCATAATTTTTTCTGATAAAGCTGAACCACATCCTTTAAATGTTGAACCACTTTTTATTAATTGTTTTTCTTGCTCTCTATGTTTCTCTTTAATAATCATTGCTCTAGGGTGTATGAAAATTTTTCTTTCTCCTATAATATCTTTATATTTTATTAATTCGTTTTCTAGTATTTCTGGAGTAATAATACTACCAGCATTTAAACATAGTTTAGTATTACTGTTTATTATAGCCATAGGTAGATGACTGACTACAATTTTTTCATCATTATCTTTGATATATGTATGTCCTGCATTTGAAGACCAATTATTAGTTGATATCTCCATATTATCTCTTTGAGCAATATAGCCACAAATTTTACCTTTTCCGCAACTTCCAGCTTGCCCATCTATAACAACAGTTACGTTTCTATTCATTAAAAACACTTCCTATTCATAAAACTTTTTTATACCTTCAATATCAAAGATTTCTTTAATAAATTGACTTATATTGGCGAGTCCAGCTAATTCTTTATTGTTAAAATCTAAAGCAAAATTAATATCTTTCCATTCATATATTCCTTCATAATTTGATTTTACTTGAACTTCATCTATAAAATCATATAAAACACTTAAATTTGTTCCTTTATTCATTTGATTCGTTTCTGGATAAATATATGTTATAAATAATTTTGGATTATCTAGTTTTATTTCTGTTTCTTCATAACATTCTCTTATTGTTGCTTGAATTTCAGTTTCATTTTCTTCTATTTTGCCACCTATGCCATTCCAGCAATTCTTATAAGGTGGTTTATTTCTTTTTACCATTAATACTTTTTTATAGTCTTTTGTAAATAAAAAAATAACAACAAACTTTTTCATTTCTATTTTTCATCCTTTTATAAATATTATTTATTTTTAAGTATTTTATCATAAATTTTAGAATAATCATATACAAAATAAAAAAATTAATTTCTATTTTCTTTTGATAAATCACTTGTAAAAATGCAAAACTTATGTTAAATTATAAACAATAAATCGAATTATATAAAAAGAGCATTACTAATAGCAGAGATATTTTTTCGCATACCTGCTCCATAATCGCTCCAACGACGTTTCTGTTCGAACTTTTATAGAACAGAATTGATACAAAATCAATCAGAAAATAAATCTGGCTGATTTTTTTGTTGCCTAAAAACGGCTCAATGTAAATAGTTGGGGTAGAATACATAAAAAGTATTTTTATCTCAGCTTTTTTTATGGGTTAAAGAATTTTCTCAGTTAGTTTCAGCTTAATAAATAGCTCCGCAGAGCTACCGAGTTATGATGGTACGTCATAACTCATAGGGGGTTAGGACTTATGACAGAATCAAAGTCCTGTAAAAATACTATGTATATAAAAATTTAAAAATCAGAAAAATTCAATTGACTTTTGCAAACAATTGTTTTATAATAATGCCTAGGATATAAAAATAAAATATTATGAAATGGAGTTGATATTATTGAAAGAGATAGATAAGAACAATAAATCATTTGAAAATATAAAACATATTGATGAAAATGGAATTGAATTTTGGTATGCTAGAGAATTGCAAAGAGTCCTAGATTATAAAGAATGGAGAAAATTTGAGGGTGTAATCCAAAAAGCAATAAAAGCATGTGAAAATAGTGAAATTAGTGGACTTGAACATTTTGTCGGTGTCGACAAAACGATAAAAATGCCTAAAGGAGCAGAAAAAACGATTTCAGATTACAAATTAACTCGTTATGCATGTTATTTAATAGCACAAAATGGAGATATCAGAAAAAAAGTAATTGCTCTTGCTCAAACATATTTTGCAGTTCAAACAAGAAAACAAGAAATTAGTGAAAAAGAATATAGTATGCTAACAGAAGATGAGAAAAGATTTTATCAAAGAGATTTAACAAGAAAAGGAAATTACTCACTTAATCAAACTGCTAAAAATGCAGGTGTTAAAAATTTTGACAAATTTCATAATGCTGGTTATAAAGGTTTGTATAATGGAGAAACTGCTGATGATATTGCCAAAAGAAAAGGATTAAGATACAGAGAAGATATTTTGGATAATATGGGAAGTGATGAACTTATAGCAAATTTATTTAGAATTTCTCAAACAGAACAAAGATTAAAAAAAGATAAAGTTGATACTGAAAAGAAAGCTTGTGATACTCATAATAAAATTGGAAAAATAGTTAGAAAAGCAATTAAATAAGCTGGACGGAACTATGCCAGAAGATTTACCTACTCCTAAAAAAAGCTTAAAACAGCTCGAAAAAGAAAAAAGTAAACAACTAAAAGATAAAAATATGTAGTAGATTTACTGATATTACATTCTCCAGGACACAAAAGGTTGGACACCATATGACAATCATTATCACATTTCCATGTTTCAGGGATAGTGTCATCTTGTCCAAAAGCGAATGCCATTAATGTCTTTACAGCATTCATAAATTCATTAGCCGTTACACACGAAAGAGATGAATGAATTTGATCTCCTGGATTTGTCGCATGAGATAAGAAATCTCTTACCTTAACACATGCTTCTTTTGTTCCACCTTCTAAATAATGATTCTGTTGCAATACAAAATCTAACTCTTCTCGTTTCATATGCATTCCTCCTAATTGCTTTGATAGAGTTAAAGGTTTAACTAAAAAAGTCATATTGACTCTAATTGGAAATTATTAAAAATTATAATTACACAATTAAGAACGGAAAGATTAAGCATTTAATAGCTACAAATTTACAATTTATAGAGCCTACTGAATATCTAATTACATATCCAATAATTCTTACAATACTAGAATACAAAGTAAATGAAATATCTAGTAAACCATTCTATATTAAGGAACATCAGCAGAAATATAATCTGTTTTTGATAATTTGTTAAAACAAATTAATATTGAATACAAGACTACATTAATAAATTTTGCAAATTATCCTTATACTATTTTTGTATCAAGTAAAATTATGGAAATGGATTCAGTACAGCAAAATAAAGTTGCATTATATTTGTTTAATAGTATAAATCACAAAATAAAAGTATATAAATGTCAATGAAGCACTTGACAATTACAAACGAATGTTTTAAGATATATGTGGTTCAAAAAAGGATGTGAAATTATGTAAGAAAATAAATTATCAACTCAAAATGAATTTGCTATAGAAGATATAAAAAATTTAATATATACTATAAGAGGAAAACAAGTTATGATAGATAGTGA
>CALVKA010000005.1 GCA_944332475.1 uncultured Bacilli bacterium | reverse complement strand
TTATTTTCATTTAATTATTTTTCGTTTCATCCTAACTGTCTCAAAGTTGACGTTTTGCTTAGTTTTCAAAGATCATTTTTCTTTTTTTGCGTGTTATTTCTGAGTTGCATTGTTAATATATCAAATTAAAATTATAAAGTCAACAAAAATTTCACATTTTTTTCACTTTTTTTCTGATTTTTTCTCTTTCATATTTTTAATGACATTATTTCCCCTTCTCTAAAAAAAAAGAAACTGGTTAGTTTCTTAATTTGCCTCTGCTTTTTGATGCTTTAATTCATCATAGGTATGGTGATATTTATCTATCATTTCTGTGCTAAACATAGGTGCTTTATTTCTAACTAATTCAATTAATGTTGTTAGTTCTGATTTTAAAATCATATCTAGGTCATCTGAATAATGCATAATTGATTTATGATACTTATACTCTCCACGATCCAGCACTTTAAAACTGCCATCTGGAAATACTCTTAAGTCCAAATCATAATCAATGTATTTGATTGTACCATCTTCTATTATATATGGAGAGGCAATATTGCAATAATAATAGATTCCATTTTTTTTGCATTGTCCAATGATATTAAACCATTGATTTTTAAAAAAATATAAAACTGCTGGCTCTTTAGTATGCCAAGTTCGTCCATCTGATTCGGTTACTTTTGTTTTTTCATTTCCGAAAATAAGATAATCATCTTTAATATCCAATAAAATAGCTTCATCCCAGGAGCGATGTATTTTGCTGTCGTGTTTGTAACTGTGAATCTGATACTTCTTTCCTATTTCTAATTCTTCTGTCTCCATTTTTACCTCACTTCTTTTGTATTATATCTTTTTTTTTCCTCTTTTTCAACCAATAAAAAAGAATGTATCCAATTTATACATTCCTTTTATTTTTTTGTTAAATATGATATGGCCCAGCAACCAAAGACAAATAGAATTATAACCATTGCTCCACCAAACCATACATTGTCCATATATTCTGAGGCAAATGAGTTTAACTTTTCGTTCCAATCTTCAATTACTTCACTCAATCCTGCAATTAATAATAATCTATTCATCTTGCTACCTCCCTTTATTTATCTTTTTTCTGTTTCTTCTTCCTTTTCTTACTCTTTGACTCTTCTTCACTAATAATTTCTGCATCACTAATGGTTTCTTCTACAGCCTTTTGAATTTTTATTACGCTACTGCGAATTGCTACTGTTGATACCAAATCCAAAACTGCATAAAGAATAATGAACACACCAATAATTTTCATAATTCCTAAGGCAGCTTTAAATGGATTAAACAATAATATCACTCCACAGATTGTACTTATGATTGATATGACCATAGTTGTTTTCCACATCCTGCTTTCATCTTCCCTTAATTGAAATGCATAATTTAATTTTCCGGCGCTGCTAATAATAATCGCTATCCCAATAACTGCCGGTATAATACTAGCAATTGCTTGATAGTTTTGAACAATAATGATTCCAAAAATAATTGTTACAATTCCATATACAATGTCTAGTTCATTTCGTAAAGCTGGGCTTTCTCCATTTTTTACATATCGAATTAAAGCCAGTGCTCCGATTGCCACTAAAACTCCTCCTATTATATAGGATATCATCATGATTGTTGTTTCGGATTGCAATATTAATAATACCCCTAATACAATTAAAATGGCTGATGTGATAATTGATGATTTTAAAAACTTTTTCATTATACCCTCCATACTATTTTTCTTATTCTGTTCTAAGTGCCTCTACGGGATCCTTTTTAGATGCAATACTTGCTGGTATTAAACCTCCAATTACCGTCAATGTTACACTTACTAATACTAATATTATAGCATGAATTGGATTTAATTGTGCAACATTTGATAAATCTGATAAATTTTCTATGATTTGGTTAGTTGGAAATGTCAATATTTCTGCAATTATTATTCCCAGCACTCCTGAGAAAATTCCTACCAAAAAGGTTTCTGCATTAAATACTCGTTTGATATCTTTTTTTCGAGCACCAAGAGCTCTTAAAATACCAATTTCTTTTGTTCTTTCTAATACAGATATGTAGGTAATAATAGCGATCATAATACAAGATACTACTAGCGAAATTGAAGAAAAGGCAATTAAAACATAAGTTACCGCATCCATTATACTTCCTGATAAACTGCTAATCATAGCGGCATAATCCGTATAAAGTACTTGGTCGGTGTCGTCTTTATCTTCGTTATATGCATCTAGATAATCCGTAATATAGTCTTTGGTATCAAAATCTTTTGGATAAAGATAAATGATAGATGGTGTTACTTCCGCTCCTAGTACACCTAAAATACTATCCTTTGTTATTGTAGATGTGGTTTCATCAAACGTTTGTCCTGTTAAAACATTATAATCTACTTTTTGTTGTTGTATTACAATATCACTGTCCTTATTTGCATTGATTACTGTATTTACTAAAGCAGAGTTATAATAAATTCCTGATTGAGTTAATTCTCTTTTGTCTTCTTTTCCACGAATAATGGCTTGTACTTTTATAGTGATTGAATTATCATCTTCATACATTGTTTGGTAATCTTGGTTTGGAACGAAATATTTATTTATTTGTCTATAATAGATATCATTAGGAATTACTTTAAACTCTTTTTCTAAAATATCATCAAATGATATGTTTTTGCTTGCTTCAAATCCTAATTGCTCCAATGTTGTTTCATCTAATTCGTTTCTCGAATTTACCGCCAATATAATACCTGGTTCTTCCTCGTTAATTTTTCCTGCTAATACATCATAGTCTTTTTCTAACGTACTTTCTTTATTCATACTTTCTGGATAAATACTCCATCCCATAACCCCAGTTAATGATGTTGTCGACATTGAATAATTTGTGGCAGTGGGTACCAGCACATATGTTCCATCTGCTTTTGCTGTTACTACGTTTAATGTCGTTCCATATTCATATCCAATTGCATTCAATTTATCTTTGTCAATTGTTTCAATATAATCTACGTGATTTTGATCAATTTTATTGATATGTAGCATTGTTTCTAATTCATTTTCTCGTGGATAAACTACTTCTTTGTTTGTATATTCTTTATGTTTAGAGTTGTTTTCTACAATTGTTTGCATTGTTTCTTCATTCATACTCATTGCCTGAGTATTAATCGTAATTGGCATTTGAGAAAGTGTGTCTTTTTCATATTCATCAATTTTTGTTTGGAATCCATTGGATAATGATAAAATTAAAGCAATTCCTATAATCCCAATTGAAGAAGCAAAAGCCGTTAGTGCTGTCCTTCCTTTTTTTGTCTTAATATTATTAAAAGATAATTTTAATGCAGTCCAAAAACTCATTGCTGTCTTTTTAATTATAAATTCTTTTTGATCTTTTTCTTCGCTTTCCACAGGATTTGAGTCTTTTGTTAGTTTACCATCCTTTAATTGCACAATTCTTGTGGAATATTTTTCTGCTAATTCTTTGTTGTGTGTTACCATGATTACTAGCTTATCTTTAGAAATCTCCTGAATTAAGTCCATAATTTGTTGACTTGTATTCGTATCTAAAGCACCCGTTGGTTCATCTGCCAAAATAATATCTGGATTATTGGCTAAAGCCCTCGCAATAGCAACTCGTTGCATTTGTCCACCTGATAATTGATTGGGTTTTTTATGTGTATGTTCACTTAATCCTACTTTTTTTAGTGCTTCTTCTGCCCGTTTTCGTTTTTCTTTAGAAGCTACTCCACTTAACGTCATTCCCATTTCAACATTTTCTAAAATCGAGATATGACCAATTAAATTATAATTTTGAAAAATAAATCCTATACAATTATTACGATAGGCATTCCAGTCATTTTCTTTATAGTTTTTTGTGGATTTATTGTTAATAATTAAATCCCCTGAATCATAATGATCAAGTCCACCAATAATATTTAATAGTGTTGTTTTTCCGGAACCACTTGGCCCTAGAATACTAACAAATTCATTTTTCCTGAATTTTAGACTAACATTATCTAATGCTCTTTGTTCAAAATTTCCTGTTTTATAGCTCTTGCTTATCTTTTTTAACTCTAGCATCTTCTTTTCCTTCCTTTTCTTGCTCAATAGGCTGTTCTTCATATTCTATAGTTGAAATTGTTTCTGTTTTAGTTATCTTTTCATATAAAAATTCTTTTTTCTTCTTTACTATATTAAATAGAATGCTTAAAACATTTATCCAAAAATATATTTTTAATAAGATTATACTGCTGTTTATTACTATTTTTAATATATCATTATTTGTAGGAACTTCTTCCAATAAATTAACAATAATAAATTGGTAATAAAATAATATGTAACTTAAAAAATATCTTAATTCTATTTTTCCTTTTTTCCATTTTTTGTTTTTGGAAATTACTTGTGTTTTTAATATTATTTTTCCTAATGTTTTTCCTTCTGTTACTAATGGTAATCCTAAAAAATACAAGATGATAGATAGTAGTAATGAATAATTTTCAAACGGAGTTCCGTGGAATAAAATACTTATCACTATTACTAGGATAACAAGAAAAAAGAAATCAATACAGTAGGAAAGAACTCTTCTAAAGATGCTTACTCTTTTTCCTTTTTTTAAGCTTTTTTCATCCAATTCTTTTCTTGTCGGTAATATTAACGAAAAAATCGGTGTCACAATAAAACCTAACATGCCACCAAATGTATTTAATATTAAGTCATCAACATCAAAGAGACGATATGCTCGTGGGTAAATTCCATATAATCCAGTTAATTGTGTAACTTCAAAAAATAGGCTTAAAAGAAAACTAAACAATAAAACTTGGTACCATTTACATTCAAAATAATACCTTAAATATATACCAAACGGTACTGTTAATAAGATGTTAAATGCCACAATATAAAAAGCAGGGCTTTGTATCATATTCATATAAGACGATAAATCTGTCCAGTTAAATGAAATGTTTGATAAATCGTTTATAAAATTAAATGGAGTTAGTTGTATAGTTGGGGTTGTTAAAGCGCTTACTTCTTCTATAGAAGGAAGGGGTAATATTACCAAAAAATAAGTACATAACAAGTACAGAATAAAACTATAAAAGATGGCACTTCTTAAAAAGGGGATAGAGCCATATTTTCTGTATTGATAGATTAAATATGGAAGCGTTAATACGAATGCTATTACTGGGAAGATAATAAATGCTGATGTGATTGGTATTTTATATACTGACATATCTTCCCTCCTTAATTCTTCCTTATTATAACATGCTTTTATTTCAAAAAAAACGGGATTTTTCTCCCATTTTATTCTTTTTCAACAAGAAAGGTTAATAATAATTCTGGTTCCTTTCCTTCTACAGCAATACTATAAATTAAATCTATAATAGGAATAGATACATTTTTATCTTTTAATAATTTGTAAATTGATTCTAGTGTATAATAGCCTTCCACTGTTGTATGTGATAAATAGGCTTGAATTTCTTCTTTTGGACGTTTTTCGCCCAATAATTTACCAAAACTAAAATTTCTACTTTTTACTGATGTACAAGTTAATAATAAATCTCCTAAGCCAGCAAAAGACAGGATAGTTTTTTTATCACCGCTAAAAGCATCAATAATTGCACGCATATCATGACTTGCTTCTGTTAATAACATAGCTGTTGTTGAATCATTTGCTCCTAAGCCGTTTAACATTCCAGCAGAAAGAGCAATTACATTTTTTATAGAGCCACATATTTCTGTTCCAATGATGTCTTTTGTTGTGCGCAACTTAATGTATCGATTAGCTAGGGCTTGTTTTGTTAATCGTTCTGTCTCTTCATTTTCTGTTGCCAAAGTCAAACCAGCCGGCATCTTAGTTACTAGATCTACGGCAAAAGATGGTCCACTGATTACTGCTAAATTTTTTGTTTCTAAATATTTCTCTAATATTTGATGTATAAATAATCCTGTTTCTTGTTCAATTCCTTTTGTAGCAATGACAATATGATTATCTTTTATATATGGTTTCATTGCCAATGCTAATGAATCAATAAAAGCTGCAGGTATAGCAATTACTAATAGATCTTTATTTTTTATGCATTCTTCTACATCAGTCGTTATTTTAATTTTTTCTGAAATGGAAAAATTTGGAATTAATTTTTCGTTTTTTCGAGTTTTCTCTAAGTTGTTTTTTTCTTCTTCAAATTTTGTCCACATCATAACTTCACAGTTGTTGTCTATCATTATGTTGCTTAAAGCCATTCCGTAAGCTCCACAACCAAATAATCCTATTTTCATGTTTCCTCCTAACTAATGGTAGGAGTATATGTAGTTGGCATGATTTGGATAAAAGCATTCCCATCATTTATTTCGACTTCACTACCATCACTGTATGTATATATAGTTTTAGCACTTCTTCCTGATTTTGTCCAGTAAATTGGCACAGCATAACCGTTTGTAATGTAGTATCCTTGACCATTGCCAACTGTGTTTAAATCTTGTCTTCCGTCATTATCTAATTGATAATTAGTAACTTGTTCAATAATAATGTTTTTATAGTGTAGCTGTTCTCCAGTTACCTTATCCATATGTGGTTCATCATTCATGTATCTTAGATAAACTTTTCTTTCTGCATCATATGTATAACTTCTTGTTTCATAATATGAATATGGAATAATGACAGAGTTGGCAGTTAATAAACCTTCCCGTGTTACAGGTACTTCCTCTTCTTCTCCTGTTTCTGGATTTGTTTGTATCGCTGTTGAAACTGGGTCATTTAAGTTTACGGTGTCCGTAGTATAGTTTAATAATTGCCAGTTGTCCGTTGTTGTATCATAATTCTTTTGTGTTGCATAAGAGTATAAATCATCCGTTGAGGTAAATACGTTATGAGGGGCTGCAATAGTGTTGTCTCTCCAATATGGAGCTTCATCATATAATCCGTTTATGTTATTTACACCTAATGCTTTGATATCATTTTGCGCATAAGTACTCCAACCGTAGTGAGCATAAATAGCATCACTTTCTAGTGCGTAATCTAAAAAATAATGCCTAGAGCTACGAACTGGCCCTATTAAGTCTACATCCTTATCTTTAAAGACGGCCATAATTCTAGTTAGGCCACCTTCTACAATGATTTCATAATTGATGTAAGAATCTTGCAGTCCAGCATGTCTTCCGTTTCCTATATTATTGTCTATCATGACAGCAATAGGTCTTGCATTACTATCTTCATCTACAATTGTTAACTTCTTTTCTTCAACTGTATTTTTTGGCTTTTTCTTTTTTGGTGGCTCCTTTTGAGAATAAATTAAATAAATGTATCCGAGTATGCCTGCGATAATGATTAAAAATATGATTCCTATAATTATATTCTTTTTATTTTGTATTCTTTTTCCTTTCCCCATCACAACACTTCCTTTCAGCCTTATTTTACCATACTTTTTAGTTTCTTTTCTTTTTTACTATTTTTTTCACGACAACTTATGTCAAGTCCTTTTTTTATTTTTTATTTCGTGATATAATAAACGCTGTTTTTAGGAGTGATAGGATGAAAAAGTGCATTTTGGAATTTGCTGGTAGTTTTGGATATCTTCTACTAGGTAGTATTGTACAATTATTTATTTTCCAATTTTTTCTATTTTCTAGTTTGATTTTGAAAATGGCACTAGTTTCTCTTGGATATGCTCTATTCTATGCTATTATTTATATTTTTTGTAATAGAAAACATCATGTAGAAATTAACCCTATTTTTTCTTTTGCTTTGTGGCTTAAGAATCAAATGGGAACCAAGCAATTTATTCTCACAGTGCTTTCGCAAATCTTAAGTGGGATTTTATGTGGGATCATTTTGTTTACTATATTTCCATCTCAAATTTCCGATTTGGCTTTGGGGTATGGAGAATTTAGTATGTTCCATTCTACTTTGGATAGTATAATTTGGATAGAAGCTCTTTTCTCTTTTATTTTTGTGTTTATATTTTTTATGTTAAATGAAAAATCAAAGAATGAAATGTTATGCGGTGTTATCTTAGGAATTTTATTTTTCTTTTTATTATTCTTTTCTATTCCTTACACATGTGGGAGTGTCAATCCTATACGAGCATTTATTTCAAACCCTTTTGTCAATTACGATTATTTACGTCAATTGTGGATTTATGTTTTGAGTCCATTGGCTGGAGCACTATTTTCTACTATTATTTATCATGTTTACTCTCAAATTAGTAATAACGTACCCCAATAACATTTTTTGTAAAATAAAATGTCTGTTTATGTAAATAAAACTTATCTTCTTTTCAATTCTTTATCAAAAGATATTAAATTATCTCTTTTAAACTTTATTTTTTGATTTATTCTTGAGTTAAGATAATTGACAAAGATTATAAATTCCCTTATAATTTAATGTGTTCACAAAAAATGAATATTAACAACTTATAGGGGATTAGTTAAATGGTATAATAATGGTCTCCAAAACCACTGTTGGGAGTTCGATTCTCTCATCCCCTGCCATTTAGAAAATAAAAGCAACCTAATATTGGGTTGCTTTTTATTCAGAAAATATTTTGTAATTTTACACTAAATATAATTTTTAGGTTGACGAATATGTTATATTATAGTAAATTTTAAATGGAATGAAGGGATAATATGACGAAAAAAAAGATAGACTTTTTCTTAATAACTAATCCAGAATATTTAGAGATAGTTAAACCTATTATTGAACATCCTGAAATACAAAGAAGAAAAACTTTTGTACATCATGAGAGTTGTAGTGTATATGATCATTGTTTAGCTGTATCAATTTTATCTTATATCTGGGCAAAATATTTAGGATGGGATTATAGATGTGCTGCGATTGGTGGTCTACTTCACGATTTTTATGATGAACCATGGCAAGATGAAAACCATAAATTAAGAGATAAAGGTAAAAAGTTACATGAAAAACATGGATTTGTTCATGCTAGACAAGCTGCTAAAAATGCACGTAGGTATTTTCCAGAATATGTTGATGAAAAAGTTGATAATATTATTCGAAGACATATGTTTCCTTTAAATATTACACCACCTAAATATAGAGAGTCTTGGTTAGTTAGCGCTGCTGATAAATATACTTCACTAGATGTTTTAAAAAAACCAAAAGAATGGCCAAAATATTTAGGAATTAAAATTAATAAACGTGGGTAAGAAAGAAGTTAATTTCTTTCTTTTTTTATGGTATTATTGTTTTAGGAGGTTATTTTATGTATTATACTTTTCGATTAAAAAAAGGTGCTGATTTAAAAAAAGAAATTACAAAGTATGTAAAAGAAAATAATATTTCAGGTGTTATTTTATCTGGTGTTGGTAGTCTAGATAAGTTATCTATACGACTTGCAGATGGTGAAAGTACTTTAGAGAAAGAAGAACAATATGAAATAGTTAGTTTAAATGGTACATTATCTACTGATGGTATTCATTTACATATTGCAGTTTCAGATAATGATGGTAAAACTATTGGTGGGCACTTAAAAGATGGTTGTATTATTAATACAACGGCAGAAATTTGTTTATTAGATATACCAAATATTAAATTTAGTAGAGAGTATGATGAAGATACGGGATATAATGAATTAGTTATTAAGAATAAAGGAGGAAACTAATGGAATATAGAAAATTTAAAAATGTTATAGTTGCAAGAATAGATAAAGGAGAAGAAATTCTTACTGAAATTAAAAATATTGCTTTAAAAGAGAATATAAAACTAGCTAATATAAATGCCCTTGGAGCAGTTGGAGATGTTGTTGTTGGAGTATTTAAAACAGTTGAAAAGAAATATTATTCAAATTCATTTAAAGGTGATTTTGAGATAGTCAGTTTAACTGGTTCTATCAACACAATGAATAATGAGTTTTATTCTCATTTACATATGAGTATTGGTAATGAAGATGGTCAAATATTTGGGGGACATTTAAGCAAAGCTATTGTTAGTGCTACTTGTGAAATGTTTATTTATGTTATTGATGGTGAAGTTGATAGATATTTTGATGAAGAAATAGGACTAAATTTATTTGAGTTTTAATAGCACAATTTGTGCTTTTCTTTTTGCTTTTTTATTATTATAGTATTTTTAAGGAGGAAGTGCGAGTCAAGAATTAATGGGATTTATTATTAATATTGTTATTGGTATAGTAGTTCTTTTTGCAGGATACAAACTCAATAAAGCATTAATATCTCTTTGTGGATTTATCTTTGGTTACCAACTTTTAGGAACTATTGTTAACAATATGAGTTTAGCAGATGGTGTTGTTATTGCTTTATCTATCGTTGTTGGAATTATCTTTGCTATTTTAGCTTATAAATTATATTTATTTGGTATTTTTATAGCTATCTTTTTAGCCGTATTTTCTATTTGTGAAATAACAATCGCTGCAAGTAGTTTTAAACTTATTGTTAGTGTAGTTCTTGGTATTATTGCCGGAGTTCTTGGAATGAAATTTACTAAACCAATATTTATTATTGTTACAGCTTTAAGTGGAGGCTTTTTAGTTGTTGATAGTATATTACAATTATTAGATTTTAATAGTTGGATAGTATCTTTAATTTTAGGAATTGTAATATCTATTATCGGAATGAAAATACAATTTAATACTAATAAAAGTTAAAGCACTAGGAATCACCTAGTGCTTTTCTTTTTATCTTTGGACCAATTTGTCCTATTGCCCTTCTTTTTATTTGTTCTATTCTTTGGCGTGATACTCCAAACTCTTCAGCAAGATCTGCTCCTGTTTTAGGATTGCCATCATTAAATCCAAATAAACTTGTCATTATATAAAAGTATTTAGGGTTTAGTTCTGTCATAATTTTTCTTATTCTCGCATCTCTATCTTTTTCTATTAGCATATCTTCTGCTGATTCTTCATCACTTGCAATAAAATCTAAAATAGTTGACTTGGGATCTACTAGTGATTCACAGTCAAGTGATAGTGGTGCTTGTGCAAGTTGTTGCAACAAAACTACTTTTTCTTCTGGAATATTTAGCCTTTTACTTATCATCTGAGGAGTAACAACATCATAGATTTCTTCAAGTTTTTGTGTCTCTATCGCTACTTTAATAGCAAGGCTATTAGTATCTCTTGATAGAGCTATAAGTCTGTTTTTAGCTATAAAGCTTACCATACTTTCCTTTATTTTTAAATATGCAAGAGTAGAAAACCTTAATCCCTTTCGGTAATCAAATGAATCTACTGCTGCCATTAAACCTTTATTTCCTTCAAGTATTAAATCCATATCATCTTCGTTTGACAATCTTCGATGATATTTTTTTAAAAGTGTTATAACAAGTTTTAAATTACTATAAAACAAGGTATTTCTTGCAAGTTTATAATCAGCAAATATTTTTAATTGACTTGCCAATTCTTCATCTGATAATAATTCTTGGTCTGTTATATTAATTGTTTCTGGTAATATTTGCGACAATTCTTCCTTATTTGGAATATGGTTAAGTTCTTTTTCTAATTTTTGATAATTATATAATATTTGTAAGATATTTTCAGATTCATATGTACCAACCATATAAGGATGAGTATATAGTCTTTTTAAAACTCTAAATATTTCTTCTTGCTGTTCTTTTGTCTTAATTGATAATAGTACTTTCCCAATATTTAGTGTTTTTTCTTGTTTATTAAAAATAAGCACTTCATCTTTTAAGGCTAAATCTCGTACTACCCTGATTTCTTCTAAAGAAGTTAATAATCTATATTTACCAATTGTTGCGAGATACGTAGAGACTGGATCATCACTAAAATTTATATTTTCTCTTTCTCTTGCTCTTAGTCTTTCATAATTCATATCACCTAAGTCTTCAACAGTAGATAAAAACACTGCTATTTTGGTATAAAGTTCTTGTCGTTTTTTACTAGATAAATCATTTCTTTCTTTTATTTCTTCTAAATAGGTGGAAATAAAATCTATTATTTCTTGTTTAGTATATTTTTTATGTAATTCTCTTATAAAATTTTCATCAACTTCATTTGTTTCAAGTTCTGATAAGATAGACATATTTCCCCCTCCTTTTGTTTTCGCATATTATAACACTTTTCTTCTTTAATAACAAGTTTGTATGTTTTATTTAATTGTTTTATAATTGATATAGTGAGGTGATATTATGAAAATATGTCCAAAATGTTATACGGAAAATGAAGAGGATGCGATTTATTGTAAGAAATGCGCAAGCCTTTTAAATGAAGATAAAAATAGTAATAAAGATAAAGAAAAAAAGCATGTTAAAAAGGATAAAACGGTAAAGAAAAAAGTAAAAACTAAATATAAAACAAAGGTTGTTAAAGAAAAAGGTTCATCTGAAAAGCAAAAATCTAGTTTCTTTTCTAAGTTTTTAGTTTTTATATTACTAATTATCGTTATTGCTTTAGCTGGTATAGCTAGTGTATTTGCTTATCATTATTATCAAGAAAACAATATTGAAGTCCCAAGTGTTGTTGGATATTCTTATGAAGAAGCAACTGCTATTTTAGATGAAGCAAAATTAAGTTATCAACAAAAAGAAGAACTAACTACAGATGAAAGTGAAGTTGGTGTTGTTATTAAACAAAGCAAGCGTGCTGGTAGTAAGGCTCATGAAAATGCAGTTATTACATTAACAGTTGGAGTTTTGGATAGTAGAGTTGAAGTTCCTGACGTTCGTGGTATGATGTTAGAGGATGCTATTAATACCTTAAATCATGCTGGTATTTCTTATCAACTTGTTTACAAAGAATCTAATAAGGAGGAAAATGTTATTTTAAAACAAAGTATTCGTCCTGGAAAAGAAATTGATAATAGTGAAAGTGTTACTTTAACAGTTAGTGTATCAAAAAAAGAAGATGATACCAATCAGAATGAGGAAGATAACGAAAGTGTTTCTGATAATATAGAAAATGAGGAATCTTCTGATGATAATTTAGTTCAATAAATATTTTAATTCTTCTATAAATATAGAAGGATTTTTTTTAGGTACTAATAAGTAAACTTCATTTTTTGTTCTAGTCAATGCTACATAAAATAACCGTCTTTCTTCAGCAAATGGATATTTTTCTTTATTTTTCATGACCAATCTAGTTAGTCTTTCTTCTGTTATTTGAGAGGGAAGTGAAGTAATACTATTTTCTAAATTAATAATAATAACAATGTCACTTTCTAGTCCTTTTGATTTATGAATGGTCATATATTCTATTTCTCTATTATCATTTTCTATCTTTATTTTATTTTCTTTTACTTTTACTTTATCATTTAATATCATATTTATATCTTTATTATTTCTACCTAGTACTAATATTTTATAACTATTTGGTAATGTTGCTATTAAGTTAAGAAAGGTTTCTTTTAGGTTGTAATAAGTAATTATTTTTACGGGGTATTTTAAATGTTTTTCTGAGGTAAGATTCTTTTTTATTTGTTTTTTATTTTTCATTACAAATTTACCTGCTATTTTTATTAATTCTTGACTATTACGATATGTACGACATAATTTCATGATTTGAGCATTAGGAAAAAAATCTTTAAAATTTAAAAATAAGGAAACATCACATCCACTAAACTTGTAAATAGATTGAAAATCATCCCCTACAACAAATAGTTTTGCTTTTGTTTTATTAATTAATTCCTTAATTAAGTTAAATCTTATAAAAGAAGTATCTTGGTATTCATCTATAATAATATATTTTATTTTTTTTACTCTTTTTTTATTTTGTATTATTTTAGTAGCGTATGTTATTAAATCATCAAAATCAAGTTCATTATTTTCTAATAAGTATTGTTCATATTTTCTATAAATATTTAATATTAGAATTAATATAAACCTTTCTTTATTATAGTGTTTTATATTTTTTATTTTTCTTATTTCTTTATGAAAATCTATAAAATTCTCTAATGCATAATTATTACTTTTCATTAACTTAATAAATGTTATACACAGTTTTTCTAGTTGATTTAGTCCTTCTTTTGGTATTTTGTCACAAGTTTTGTGGAAAAAGTTTTCTAACTTTTGTTTAATCACTATGTTTTTCCACACATCTTGTGTAAAAAACTCAGTAGTTACCATTTCTAAAAGTGAATCATCACATATTGAAAAGTTTTTTCTTTTAGACTTTATAATCTCTAAAGATAATTTATGAAAAGTATAAGTTTTAATTTCTTTTCCTATGTCTTTTTTTATTTTCTCAGCAAGGCTTTTAGTTGCGGCATTTGTAAAAGAGATACAAAGTATTTCTTCTGGATCTATATTCTTTTCTTCAATTAAGTATTTTATCTTACCAAGAATGGTTAAGGTTTTTCCACTTCCTGCTCCAGCAGTTACTAATATATAGTCATTCTCACTTCTAATAATTTCTTCTTGTTTCTCATCTAATTTATAATCTCCAACTTGCATAGCTTATATTTTAATTATTTCTTTAATTTTAGCAAACAACACTTTTTTGTTTTCGGTTCTTAAACTTTACTTCTTTTTCTTTATTTACAGATTATAATTAGTTTTTTATAATTAGTTTAGGTGATAATTATGGAAGTTTTGATTAATATTAAGTCTATTAATGATTTAAAAAGATTTCAAAAAAGACTTTTTATTTATAGATCTTTTTTATGTCGTTTTATACAGTTTAAATCTACTTCTTTACTTCCTATTAACTCTTTTATTACGGCTTTAAATATTAAAAATCGAAAAAAAAGAATTATTTATATATATGACTGTTTATGTAATTGTTTAGATACTTATTATCAAGATAAGAATTTTTGTAAATTTAAAAATGGAAAATGTATTATTCAACAGAGAAAAAAGAAATTTGAAAATGGTTGCTGTAGAAGATGTAAATATGTTACGGATAAAGGTTGTGCTACTAGTAATTTTGCCTGTAAGACGTTTTATTGTGAAAGTTCTCATAAAAATGAAAAGTTATTAACAGATAAAGAGTTACCTTTATTAAAATGTTTAAGTATTAGACAAAGGTTTATATTAAGACATGATTATTTTTCATCTAGAGAAGATGTAATTAATGATTTATGGTGGGAAAGTGTTATTATTAATTTATTTAGAATTTATCCTAGATTTATTTCTAATATCATACTAAAAAGAAGATAGTTTTTATTGAAGTTGTCAATAATTCTTATCTTCTTTTTACTAATTCCATTACTTTTATTCTTTCATTATTTCTTGGACCAGTTCCTAGTGCAGCGATAGGTGTATCTGTCTCATCTTCAATCCAGCTTAAATGTCTTCTATATGGATTAGGAAAGTGAGAAATATCATATGTACCTGTTTCACCACGCATATCAAAACATAGGTGTTGAAAAAAATTTAAGTATAGTACATATGGATTATTTACTCTACAATTATTTTTTAATCTTTCTATATCTATATCAAAAACTCTTCTCTCCATTTTGGTAACCGTTGTTTGTTCTGATTGATCAAATACCACATTTTCAGGATAATCTCTTGAAAACATTGGTACATCATCAATAAGTCTTGTTTCATATGGATTATTGCCGCGAGCCTTGTTTACTAGTCTTTCTAGTTCCAAGGCATCTAACATTGATATTTCGTTTATATTAATATTTCGATAATTTTCGCCAAAGATTTGTTTTAAAAATATTTCTGGACATTTTCTTAATAACTTTTTTATATATTTTCTATCTATATCGTAGTTCCCATAATATTCATCAATATCTCCTGGAAAAGGATATGTTCCTGTTTGTGATGCTAAATTGATTTGAGTCCAAGTTAAGGGAGAACCATTTCCACAATTTCCTGAATATATAAAGTCTCCTTGTGTAGTAAAATTACTTATCCTAATTGGAAACGGTCTTATTACCATTATTGTTTCTAGTAATCTTTTTGGAGGAATTCCTGAATCTGCCAATAGTTGTGCAGTTGAAACATTTCTACTTGTAACATAAGGATAATTACCACTATAATTCAAACTTAGGTCGCATCCTTGGGCACCTTCTAGCAAAACATATTCATCTGGATTATCTAAGTGTTGATATAAAAGGTCTAGCCAATCATCATTTTTTAAAACTACAGCATCTTTATATCCTTTAAAAAAATTTAAATCGGGGTCCCTTACTACCTTTTCAGTCGTTACCGCACCACACCCTTTAAATGTAGAGCCACTTTTGATATTTGCTCTTTCCCAGTCTTTATGTCTTTGTTCTATTAAGGGAACTAATTCATGGACATATATTTTTCTACCATTTAATAGATGTTTTACGCTTTCATATTCTTGTATAAATATATCCATATCAATTGCAGATCCTGGGCCAATGAAAAGTGTTGTATTGGGATTTACGATAGATACTGGAATATTTCTAAAAACATAATTTTTTCCTCTTTCATCTACAAAAGTATGTCCTGCATTTGGCATGCAGTTTGTAATTGATGCTCCAACATTTAAAGATGGGTCTGTTGCTAGCTCTCCTACAACTTTTGCTTTTCCACAACTTCCCGCTTCTCCATCTATTACAGATATTACATTTTTCTCCATAATATCACGTCCTTAATTGTTTATTATACGTTTAGTTATCGTTTTTAACAAGAAAAAAAGACTTAATTTAGTCTTTTTGTATTTAATGCTCTCATAGAGTTTAATATGGCAATTACTGATACGCCAACATCTGCAAATACTGCTTCCATCATATTAGCAACTCCTAGTGCACCAAGAAGTAGGAAGAATAGTTTAATTCCTATTGCAAAGTAAATATTTTGTTTTACAATACTTATCGTTCTTTTAGAAATTTTAATAGCAGTTGATATTTTGGAAATATTATCATTCATAATCACAACATCAGCAGCTTCAATTGCAGCATCACTACCTAAAGCTCCCATGGCAATACCAATATCTGCTCTTGTTAAGACAGGAGCATCGTTCATTCCATCACCAACAAATGCTACTTTTTTCCCATCTTTTTGTGCTTGTAAAATTTTTTCTATTTTGTCTACTTTATCCTGTGGTAAAAGTTCAGAATATACTTTGTCTACTCCTACTTCTTTAGCTATCTCGTTTGCAATTTCGGTTTTATCACCTGTTAACATAATAAACTCTTTCATCTGTTCTTTTTCTTTTAAGTCTTTTAGTATCTTTGGTACACCTTCTTTTACTTTATCTGCTATGACAAGGTATCCAAGATAATTTTTTTCAACAGCAACATAAATAATTGTTCCTACTTTATTTACACTTTCAAACTCTATCTTATTTTCTTTTAATAATTTTTCATTTCCAACTAAAACATCTTTTCCATCAATTTTAATACTTATTCCTTTTCCAGCGATTTCTTTTACATTAGTTAGTTTTTCTTTTTTATTTTTTAGTTTTACATAATCTGTTATTGCTAGAGCAATTGGATGTTTAGAAAATGATTCAGCAAGGGCTGCATAACGAAGCATTTTATCTTTTTCTTTGGATTCTACTTCTATTACTTGAAACTTTCCTTCTGTTAGAGTTCCTGTTTTATCAAACACTATTGTTTTGGTGTTTGCTAAAGTTTCTAAGTAGTTACTTCCCTTAATTAATATACCTTGGCGTGATGCTCCACCTATTCCTCCAAAGAAACCAAGAGGTACTGAAATTACTAGAGCACAAGGACATGATATTACTAAGAAAGTCATAGCTCTATGTATGCACTCTAGTATTGTTAAATCTTTTATAAATAGAGGTGGTATAAAAGCTAGACATAATGCTAATATTACGACAATTGGTGTATAGTATTTAGCAAACTTGGTGATAAAATTTTCTGCCTTAGCTTTTTTTGAACTTGCATTTTCTACTAAATCTAGTATTTTTGATGCAGTTGATTCTTCAAATTTTTTTGTTACTTTTATTGTTAAGAGACCTGTTTTATTAATACAACCACTTAATACATTATCATTTTGACTAACTCTTTTCGGAATACTTTCTCCTGTTAGTGCAGTTGTATCTAGAGAAGATTCTCCTTTAATAATTATACCATCTAGAGGTATTTTTTCTCCTGGTTTTACTACGATAAGATCATTAATATTTAATTCTTCTGGATCTACTTTTACTAGTTTTCCATTCTTTTCAATATTCGCATAATCTGGTCTTATATCCATTAATTCTTTTACTTGTTTTCTTGATTTTCCTACGGCATAAGAGTTAAATAACTCCCCTATTTGATATAGTAACATTACTAAAACTGCTTCTAAGTTTTCTCCTGTTACAAAAGCTCCTATAGTTGCGATAGTCATTAGGAAGTTTTCATCAAAAACTTGTCCTGATACTATATTTCTTAATGCTTTTAATATTACGTTATAGCCTATTAATAAATACGTAAATATATATAATATTAATTTAATCATATCTATTACTGGCAATATGGTAATTGTAATAAGTAAAAATACTGTTAAAATAATTTTTATTAATTCCTTTTTTTCTTTTTTTGTCATAATTTATCTCCTAGTCTAACCAAGTACATCCTGGTTCTACTTTTTTACAAACTTTTTTAACCTCTTTTAAAATTGTATCATAGTTTTCACTTTCAAACTCTATTTTTACTTTTTGCATTAAAAAGTTTACATTAGCATCTACTATACCTGGTACTTTTTTTATTGCTTCTTCCATTTTAGCAGCACATGCTGCACAATCTAAGTTTTCTAATTTAAAGCTTTTTTTCATATTTTCTCCTTTCATTTGAATAGGCGTTCAACTGTTAATAATATTATACTTGAATAGTTGTTCAAATGTCAATAATAAAAAAATGCAAAAATTTGCATTATTTATTTTGAAACATCATTCCTTTATAGTATTTCCAAGCTAAGATACGGAAAGCTCTTTTATCAATTAGATTTTCATCAATTGTTTTTTCTTCTAGAGCATTTTTTATTTCATTTATACTTTCTTGGTAGTCCGTTGTAATAATCAAATCATTCCCAGCAAGAAGAGCTTTTACTGTTTTATTTTCAATATTACCAAGTGCTCCCATTGCTATATCATCAGTAATAATTACACCTGTAAATTTTAAATTATCCCTTAATAGGTTATGAACATTTTTTGATAATGAGGCTGGGTTGTTTTCATCAATACTATTAACAACATTATGACTTACTAAAACTGCTTCAGCACCCGATTTAATTCCTTCTTCAAACGGCGGAATATCATTTGTCATAATGTCTTCATAAGTCCTTTTATCTGTTGCTGTACCATCATGGGTATCTGCATTATTTCCATAGCCAGGAAAATGTTTTAATGTGAAAGATACGTTTCCATTTTTACTTTCTTCTATAACCGTTTTCGCATATCTTGATGTTAAGTTCGTATTTTCACCTAATGTTCTACTATACATATAATCATCAGGATTAGTTGAAACATCTACAACGGGAGCAAGATTTAGATTTAGTCCTAAGCTTTCTAATAAATCGCTTTTTTCTTTCGTATCCTCTTTTATTCTATCAAAGCCTCCTTCTAAATATAACTCTCTTGGAGACTTAAATTTTTCACTTCGTAAATTTGTATTACTACTAACTCTTGTAACAATTCCACCTTCTTCATCAACTGCTGTTAAAATAGGAATATTAGCAACACTTTGTAAATTAGAAATCATTGCGATAACTTCATCTTTGGTTTTTCCTTTAAAATCCTTAGCAAAGAAAATATAACCACCAAATTTATTTTCCTTTAACACTTCTTTTTGATTTTCTTCAGGATATCGAACTAGTAGTACTTGAGCTATTTTTTCATCTAAAGTCATATCTTGTAGCTTTTTATAAGCTAAAATATAGTAATCGCTAAATATTCCTTCATCTTTAAAGTTTTCTGGTAGTCCATCTTCATCTTTTATCACCTTTTTTGTTTTATAGGCTATTACTTTTGTTGTTTGTATCGTATTTTTTGTATCCAGTCTCCCCTTATATTCAATACTTACTAATTGTCCTATCTTTGGAGCTTTTTTGTCGATTTTAAATGTATAGATTACATTGTTACTGTCTTGGACAGTTACTTTTTTTCCTTCTACATTTGTTACTGTTGCGACTAGACTTTTAGTTGCTTTTTTCTCTACAATTTCTTCTTTTTTACAAATCCCTATTATTCCCGCTATTATAACAATCAAAATTAATAGTAAAAATATAATTCTTAAGTTCTTCATAGTCCACCTCTTGTTTCATTATATACTTTTTTTTATAAATTATGTTAATCTTTTCTTTTATTTGCATTAAAACTACTAATTTATTATAATACAGTTGAGGTGATATCTTTGGAAAAACTTAATGATGACACTATACATAATGATATATTAGTAAATGAAGTTAAGAAGAAGATTTGTCCTAATGCTACCATTCATGCTTTAGCTTTTTTTTATAAAATCATGGGAGATAATACCAGATTAAATCTATTGATGATTTTAGAATTTGGAGAATTTTGCGTTAGTGATTTGGCATATTTACTTAATATGTCAATTTCAGCGGTTTCACATCAACTTAAAATTCTTAGAAATGCAAAGCTAGTAAAAATTAGGCGTGAAGGTAAAAATATATTTTATTCTTTAGATGATGGTCATATTGATTCGATTTTAAAAGTATCCCTAGAACACATTTTAGAAAAGTAGAGGTATATTATGAAAAGAAAAATAGTTTGTAGTTTATTTATTTTATTTGGTGTAACATGTTTGCTATCAGGATGCGGTGAAAAAGAGCATTTAAGATGTTCTTATTTACAAGAGCAAAGTGGTTTGGCTGTTAATCAGATAGTTAATATAAAATTTAAAGATGGTAAAGTTTCCAATGTAAAATTAACTGTAGCAGCTGGTGCTACTAATAAACAGGCACAAGAAAAATGGGATGAGTTTATTCAAGAAGTAGATAAACAATATCCTGAAAAAACTGTAAAAGGGTTAACTGTTACGCGAACATTAAATAAAGAAGATTATGTTTATAAATTAATTTTAGACATTAATTTAAAAAAGGTAAGTAATAAAGACTTAGAAAGTTATGGTTTGAATGGTATTGCTAACAGTAATGCAAAATATAGCGATACAAAAGAAACATTTGAAAAAAGTGGCTTTACTTGTGAACATTAAAGTCACTTTTTATTTTATAAGTATTCATCTTGTAGATAACTTCAATGCCATATTTTTTGATAATTCGGTTGTTACATCAGCATATTTACAATTAAAACCTTCTACGTAAGCATTAATTAATATTTTTTCTTTTGCCATAGTTTTCCTTTAAGAAAGTATATCACACTTCTTTTTTTATAGCATACAAAATGATTTCTGTTGGAAATAGTTCTGTTCCATAGCAACGTAGGTAAAACTTATAGTTTCCATTTAACTCATCAATCATTCGTGGAATTTTCCATAAATCTTCATAATTATGATATACTGACAGCAATAATTTGGGACTGTTTTCTTTGATATGATGTTGACTTCCAACGATGGCTTTTGCTTCGGCTCCTTCAATATCCATTTTTATCATACTAATTGGTTCTATGATATCATCATCAATCTTTACGCCTTCTAAAATTTCTTCCCCATCTTCTGCAATTTGATTGGCAGATGGTCCTTCTTCATTTATATTCATATATACTTTTCGTGAAGTTTCTAAAACAGCCTTTTTTCTAATTTCAATATTTGGGTAATATCTTGTATTATTTTTTAATAATTCTATACTTTCTGGTGTTATTTCATAGGCATATATTTTTTTGTATTGTCCTAATCCATAATTTTTTATATATGATAAGATGCTATCTCCTACATAAGCACCAATATCAACAATCACTTCATCAGAACTTGGCTTAATAATATCTAAATCCCAGTATTGTTCATAATTTCTTTCTAAAGATTTTTGGGTAGTTATTGTGTCAAAATTATACCAATTATTTAATATAGCATATAACAACTTTTTAGAGCGATAATCTTCTAATTTATTGTATAACCATACATAATCTTCTATGTGGTCTTTTAAAGAAGAAGCTCTGAGATATAAAGATTCATATTCTCCTTTTCTTTCTTCTAACTTTCCCCAATAATTAAAAGTTTTAAAATAATTCTCTAAGGCTGTTTTTACGTCAGGATGTTGGTTATTATAAGTTTCCTTTATTTTATTAAAAACTTCTTCTTTTTTCTTTCTCGAAATTTCTACTACTAATTCTTTAAATTTTTGATCAATTTGATTCATATTTTTCTCTCCTTTTATACAATTCTTTTTCGTTTTGTTATTAATTTTCTTAACCAATCTATTGGAACTACTGTACTTGCTAGAGCAATTGTTATCAACAATTCTTGTAAGGATAAACCATAAGCTCTAAATAAGTTTCCTCCATAATAGATTAGATAGAGTTGTACTACTATAATAAAGATAATAATGAGGATAAATACTTTATTTTTGTTTAAATTAGATAATAAATTTAGCCGTGGTGTTCTTGCATTAAAACAGTTGAATATTCCCATAAAAATAAACAGTGCGAAGAATGCTGTCATAATATATCTATTGGAAGGGTCTGTTCTATATAGTGAGGTAATCCATGGATTTTTTAAAAAGAAAATACATAGTAATGATGAATATATTCCAGTAAAGATAATCTCACTATACATATATGCATTCATAATTTTTTCGTTTTTTTGTTTTGGTGGTTCTTTCATATAGGATTTTAGTGGGGCTTCGTAAGAAAAAGCAATTCCTGCTAGGGTATCCATAATCATATTAATCCATAACATTTGGATAACTGTTACTGGTGTTTCTATTCCTATAAATGGTCCTATAATGGATAAACTAACAGCACATAAATTGATTGTTAATTGAAAAATGATGAACTTTCGTATACTTTTAAAGATTGTTCTGCCATATAAAATGGCATTGGCTATTGACATAAAATTATCATCTAAAATCACTATGTCACTTGCTTCTTTTGACACTTCTGTACCACTCCCCATAGCAAATCCTACATCTGCTTTTTTTAGAGCTGGTGCATCATTTACTCCATCTCCAGTCATTCCTACAACTAAATTTTCTTCTTCCGCTAGACGAACGAGCCTACTTTTATCTTGTGGCATACTTCTAGCCACTACTTTCAATTTTGGCAAAATTTCTTTTACTTCTACATCTGTTAACTGCTTTAGTTCTTCACTTGTTAGTACTAAATCCTCGCTCTCTTTTAATATGCCTATTTCTTTACTGATACTTACAGCTGTATCTTTATTGTCCCCTGTTATCATGACGGTTTGAATACCAGCATTTTGTACTAATTCTATACCTTCTTTTGCTTCTTGTCTTACCTCATCTTTGATATAAATAATTCCTATTAATGTTAGTCTTTCTAGTCTTTCTAAAGAGTAGTTATCGTTGTAAGCTAACAGTATAGCTCTAATTCCTTTTTGGGTATGTTTTTTTACTTCCATTTCTATTTTTGTTTTTTGTGTTATGATTTCCTTTTGACCATACTTTGTTACATATGTTTTGCATAATGGTAATAATTTTTCTGGAGCTCCTTTGATATAGTTTATTCTTTTCCCTATATCAATGATGGTGCTAGAATATTTATTTTTACTATCAAAAGGCGTTATCTTTATTTTTTGATACCGCTTTGTTTTATCTGAATGAATGAATTCTAAAATGGCACGATCTGTAATATTGCCACCTACTGGTATATTGTTTTCATCTATTTTACTTCCATTATTATAAAGGCAGTTGTTTTTTACGTGTTCATGAAGAAATTTGTGTTTTTCTATTTCTTGTTCTGTTTGATAAGTGGTAAGACTGCCATCTAAGAATCCTATGACTTGTAATTTTCCTTTTGTTAACGTTCCGGTCTTATCTGTAAATAGAATATTAAGACTGCCTGCTGTTTCAATGCCTACCATTTTTCTTACTAAGACGTTGTTTTTTAACATTCTTCTCATATTGGAAGATAAAACTAGCGTAATCATCATGGGTAATCCTTCTGGGACTGCTACTACAAGAATGGTTACACTTAATGTTAAAGCATAAATCAAAAGATTCATGATGGTAGGAAAATCGGTTATGGTTGTGAGAATTTTTTCCAAATTAAAAGAATTGGCTATGACTATTTCTGTAAAAAGATAAGAAATGGCTACTAAAACTGCACTTACATATCCTATTTTACTAATAAACTTCGCTAATTCTTTTAATCTGATTTTTAATGGACTATCTTGTCCTGTTTCTTGAAGCTCTTGGCTCATTTTTCCGTAGAGAGTCTTATTTCCTACCTCTGTTACTTCCATGTATGCTTCTTCTGCATAAATTACGGTACCTCGTAATAATTTATCACCTACTCGTTTTTCTTTCTCTTTTGTCTCCCCATTCATACTGGATTCATCGACTAAAACCGAGCCGCTTTTGATGATTCCATCTGCTGGTATCTTATCACCCGTCTGTAATAAAACAAGATCTCCTACTACGATTTCATCGATTGATATTTCTTGAATTTGATTATTTCTTTTTACTTTGCATTTCAACTTTGATGATTCTAACTGTAATCTTTTAAAGGCTGCTTCGCTACCATATTCTGATATTGTAGAAATTAATGAAGCAATTAATATAGCGATTACAATTCCTAAAGTTTCAAACCAATCAAAGTCGTGAAATAAAAACATGGTCTTTATTCCTAAAGCAATTAATAGAATTTTGATAATGGGATCTCCCAGGGATTCTAAAAATAGTTTTATCATTCCTTTTTGTTTTGCTTTTGTTATTTCATTACTTCCATATTTTTTTCTTTGTTCGATTACTTCTTTGTTCGTTAGTCCATTTAACATAAAAATCCTCCTAACAGAGTATATGTTAGAAAAAAACGTTCTATGAAACTTTTATTTTTATCTTCATTCATTTTATATGCTAGAGTAAACTACTTTTTCGATTGGCGCTATATTCATTCTATTTTATTTATGATATGATAGATGATGAGGCGATTATATGAAAGAATTGGAATCCTGTCATTTGTGCCCTAGAAATTGTAATGTTAATCGATATCAAACTGTTGGGGTTTGTGGAGCTGGCAGGAAAATAAAAGTGGCACATTATGGTCTTCATTTATGGGAAGAGCCTATTATTTCAGGAGATACTGGTAGTGGTACTATCTTTTTTTCTTATTGTAATTTAAAATGTATTTTTTGTCAGAATTACAAAATTAGTTCTGGAGGTTATGGGAAAGAAATTACTAATGAACGTTTTTGTGAATTATGTTTAGATCTCCAAAAAAAAGGGGCTAATAATATTAATCTTGTCACTCCGACCCATTATGTCCCACAAATTGTTGAATCTATCCATAAAATTAAAGATAAATCATTAACTATCCCTATTGTATATAATACTAGTAGCTACGAAAATGTTTCTACTATTCAAATGTTGGAAGGTATTGTTGACATTTATTTAGCTGATTTAAAATATTGTGATGATGGTTTGGCTTGTCAGTATTCACATGTTAATAATTACTTTCATTATGCTAGTTTAGCTATTGAAGAGATGGTAAAACAAGTCGGTCAATTTGTAATACAAGATAATTTAATAAAACGGGGCGTTATTGTTCGTATTCTTATTTTACCTGAGCATGCTGATGATGCAAAAAAATTAATCAAATATTTATATGATACGTATCATGATACTATTATTCTTAGTATCATGAATCAATACACTCCTTTACAAACTTTTGAAAACTTTCCTAATTTGAATCGAAAGGTTAGTGATGAAGAATACCAAACAGTTATTGATTACGCTCTTGATTTAGGTGTCAAATACGCCTTTATTCAAGAGGGAGAAACTCAGAGTGAAAGTTTTATTCCAAACTTTGATTGTTCTGCGATATAATATATATAGGAGGTTATTATGAAGAATTTTAGAATTAATCCAGATAAAAAATATGTTTCTGCTATTGTGGAAGGCCTTGAGAAAAAAAATGGACATTGTCCTTGTAGAATTAATGTAGATGATACTACATTATGTCCTTGTGATGAGTTTATTCAGGATGGTATTTGTAAATGTAAATTATATATTCCACTCGAAGAGGCCGAAGAGAAAATAAGAAAGATGGAGGAAAAAGAGCATTAGATTTGTGAAAATCTGATGAAATTTCTTTTTTTTTGCTCTGTTTTTTTCTTTTTCGTGGTGTATTTATTAAAATTATGCTATAGTTATATAGGAGGTAAAGAAAGATGAAAAAGTTAAAATTTCTATTTGTTATGTTAATTGGAATTTTATTAATACCAAGTACTGTTTTCGCAGCTGATGAGGAGGGTAATGATCCTGTCAATGTTTATTTCTTTCACGGCGATGGATGTCCTCATTGTGCTGAGGCAGAAGAATTCTTTAATAGCATCGAAGATGAGTATGGTGATATGTTCGATGTTGTTTCTTATGAAGTATGGTATAATGAAACCAATGCAGAATTAATGCAACAAGTTGCTGAACTTAGAGATGAAGATGCTAGTGGAGTTCCTTATATTATCATTGGAAATCAATCATGGAGTGGTTATGCAGATACTTATGATGATGAAATTATTAGTAAGATCGAATCTGAATATGAAACTTCAACTGATGAACGTTATGATATTATGAATTATGTAGATGGCGATTATCAATCTGATAGTAATAGCGAAGAAGATAGTAATTATGCTAGTGATGTTGCTGTTGTTATTGCAATTGTATTGGTAGTAGCTGGTGTTGGATTTGGTATTTGGTACGCTAGAAAGAAAGCAGCATAAAAGATAATATTTTTATTATCTTTTTTTATTGACTTTTTTTCTCTATTATTGTATAACTGTATTAATCAATTGATACAAAGGAGGAATTATGGAGTTTGAATTTGATGATGATAAACCTATCTATAAACAATTGGTAGAGAAATTAAAACTAGAAATTGTTCTGGGGCACTTCAAAAGTGGCGATAAACTTCCTTCTGTTAGAGAACTTTCTACGATGATATGTGTTAATCCCAATACCATTCAAAGATCTTTAGCTGAACTAGAAGCGGAACAATTAATTTATACTAAGAGAACTTCTGGAAAGTTTGTAACAGAAGATGAAGATATCATTCATCAAGTAAAGCAAGAGTTGGCAAGAGATAAAATCAATACCTTTGTCTCTGATATGGAGACCTTGGGATTAAAAACGGAAGATATTGTAAAACTGTTGAAAGAGAGGAAATAATCATAATGGAGTTTATTGAGTTTAAAAATTTATCTAAAAACTTTGGACCTAAAGAAGCACTTAAAAATATTAATCTTACGATTGAAAAGGGTAAAATCTATGGATTACTTGGTCCTAATGGTAGTGGAAAAACTACAATGATAAAAATTATCAATGATTTATTACAACCAACGTCTGGAGAAATTTTGATTAATGGACGTGAACCCGGTATTGAAAGTAAAAAAATTATATCATTTTTACCAGAGAGAACATATTTAAACATGAATATGAAAGTATCTGAACTAATTCAGTTTTTTAAAGATTTTTATGATGATTTTGACGAGAAGAAAGCAATACAACTATTACATAAATTAAAAATTAAAGAAACTGATCAGCTAAAAAATATGTCTAAGGGTACCAAAGAGAAAGTACAACTTGTCATGGTTATGAGTAGAAAAGCTGATTTATATATTCTAGATGAACCTATTGGTGGGGTTGATCCTGCTAGTCGCGATTATATCTTAGAAACTATTCTTACGAACTTTAATGAAGGTTCATCTATTCTTATTTCGACTCATTTAATTTCTGATATTGAAAAAATTCTTGATCAGGTTATCTTTATTAATCAAGGTAAAGTCGTATTAAATGAAGATGCTGATACGATTCGTAAAAAGAAGAAAACAACAATTGATAAATTGTTTAGGGAGGAATTTAAATGCTAAGTAAATTATTAAAATATGATTTTAAGTCTTTATCTAAAATATTAATTCCTGTTTATCTAGTTAGTTTGTTATTAGCTTTAGTTACTAGAGTGATTAATATGCTAGCTAATCAATTTAACATATTCTCTGTTCCTAGTGGTTTTATTAGTGGTATCTTTGTTGTTGTATTGATTGCTATTCCTATTGCAACATTTATTTTTACTATTCTTAAGTTTTACCAAAACTTAATTAAAGATGAAGGATATTTAATGCATACTTTACCTGTTAGTAAAAATAGTTTAATTTTATCTAAGACTATTAGCTCTACTGTATTTATTATTCTATCTTTTGTTTTTACTATTTTATTCTTATTTGTCGGAGTTTATAGTCTTTGGTTCGATTCTAAATTTTTATCATTAATTTGGAATTTATTTAAGCAAATTGATACTTTATTTATCATTCTCATACTACTTTCTATATTAATTAGTGTTATCTATAATCAGGTTATGATATATGCATCAATTGCCTTAGGACAAAAACATAATAATAAAGTTATGTACTCTGTTATTTATGGCTTAGTACTTTATAATGTTACTCAAATACTTTCTGTAGTCATTTTACTTCCTGTGATGTTTTTAGATCCTAATTATCAAAAATACATTAATGGTACTTCTATTAGTGATTTTGGACTTATTAATGGATATTTATTACTTGCTTTATTCTTATCCATATTATTTACTGTAGCTTATTATATTCTTACTGTTAAAGTATTAGATAAAAGACTAAATTTAGAGTAAAAAAGATTGCTTCTTAAGAAGCAATTTTTTTATGGAAGAATTAATTCTTGGCCAATAGATAATAGATTTGATGTTAAATTATTTAATAATTTTAACTCTTCTACACTGGTGTTATTATCTTTGGCAATCGACCATAGACTATCTCCTTTTTGAACAATGTACGTTTTTTTAGATTCTTTTTTCGGGATTTTTAATTTATCTCCGATTTGTAAATTTACTGTTTCTAGATTGTTAATTTCTATTAAGTCATCTACTGATATATCATATTTTTGAGAAATTAACCATAGACTGTCTCCAGATACATTTTTTATGTAACATTTTTAAATGTAAATATAATATCTATCGTTTTGTCCTGATAGATATAAATTTTTTCAACCAAACTTATTATCAATTCTCTAGTTGGATTTTCTAATGATAAAAATTCATTAATATATTTTTCTATCATTTTATTATCTATTTTATTGGATTCACTATTTTCATTTTTAAGATTATCAATACTTGATTTATTATTTTCTATTTCATGCTTTAGATTTTCACTAACTCTTATATATTGTTCTTCATCAATAATACCCTTTAACATATTCATATAATTTTTATCCAAAGTTTCAGTTAATTTATTATTTGCAAATTCTAAACTTTCTATTTGCTTTTTTATTTTTAAAGTATTATCTATGGGGCTTATATTACCAATAGATTCTTTTACCTTATTTCTATCTAAATACTTTTTGCAAACTCCTTTTATATTATCTAAAATAATCCTTTCTAGATTTTCATAATTGTTTGTATGAGTTGTGCAAACATGATATTTAGAATATGTTCTGTAATAATCACAAGTGGTATAACTTCTACCTGTTTTATTTTGGTATCTAATTGTTATTCTGTGTTTACAATCTCCACAATATAAAAGCCCATCTAATAAATAAAATCTTTTTTTATCGGGTCTTTTAACATTTTTAGGTAGTAAAGTTTGTACATAATTAAATTTATCTCTATCAATAATTGCCTCATGGGTATTCTCAACTATAATATAGTCATTGGGGTTATTTTTAACCGTCTTTTTAAGTTTATAATTAATCTTTTTAGTTTTACCTTGAACTGTATCTCCTACATATATCTGATTAGTAAGTATTGCTTTTACAGTAGTATCAACCCATACACCATATTCTTGGCTTATACAATTTGTATTCATACACTTCGTATTCCACACATAATTGTAATAAGATGCTGGAGTTTTAATTTTTCTTTCTGTAAGATATTGTGCTATAGAGTGATAGGTATTACCTTTTAGTGCTAAATCAAATACCAATTTAACAGTATCTGCTTGTTCAACATTTACTACTAAATGATTTTTATTTGTTGGATCTTTCATATAACCAAAAGGACATCTACCAGATACATATAATCCTTCTTTCATTCTAGAATGCAAACTTGTTTTAACTTTTTTAGAAATATCTTTTGCATACATATCATTCATTATAGCTTTAAAAGGTGCTATGTCATTATTAGTATTATCTATAAATGTATCTATACCATCATTAATAGCAATATACCTAACATTTTTATTTGGAAAATACTTTTCTATTAATTCACCTGTACCAATATAATCTCTACCTAATCTAGACATGTCTTTGGTAATAATCATATTGATTTTACCAAGTTCAATATCTTTCATCATTTTTTTGAATGCTGGTCTATCAAAATTAGTTCCTGAAAATCCATCATCAACATATTCATCTACTACTATGTAATTATTTTCTTTAACATATTGTTTTAGTAAACTTCTTTGACTAATAACACTATCAGATTCTATATTTCCATCATCTCTTGATAATCTTATATATAATCCTACTTTAAAACTACTATTCCCAATCATTAATTATTTCTCCTTTCCTTTTGGGAATAATGAGTATGATTGAATGGTAGCTCTAAATTTAAAATATTACAAGTCTTATTAATCTTTTTTTGTAATTCAATTTTTAATACTTCAGTTATTGTTTCGTTTAAAGATTTTCCATTTTCTTTAAACTTTAAATTAATTTTGTATTTAACCATAGAGTTTATTACCTCCATTTAAACCTATGGCATTAACTTTAATTTTAGTAATATTATTTGGTATGCACATTACATACTCAAAAATATTACTTAACTTCATATTCCTCCATTATATTTTTCATAAGCATCATCTCCTTTTGCATGGATGATACCTCTTTAAAATATATGAGTCAAGTTATATTTTTATTGTTAATTTTTTATATTATCCTAAAATTCAAAAAAATTAATTAATTACTAATTAGCAGGATAAGAAGTAGGCGCCTTAGTCCTTATTTTTCTCTATAAAATAAGAGAAATAGTAGGCGCCATTCTTATTTCGTACTTACAAAATTCATCCTACTTTGTAGGTTGATTTAAAGGTTAAATATAGGTAATATAAGACTTTAAAATAACAAAAAATCATCCCTTTTTTCAATTTTTATTAAAAATAGTAGGATGATTAAATTTTTTATAAATTTTCTAAAATCCCATTTTCAAGATCATCGATGTTGTACATTGTTTCTAATTCATTAAATGTCTCTTCTAAATTTTTTCTAGCACTATTCCAACCAGTACCATCAGTAAACCATATAAATGTTACATCATCAACTTTTTTGGATTCTTGTGCCAACATCTTATAACTTCTAGCAGTTTCATTCAATTTAGAGCCACCACTAGAATAGAAGTTAGTTTCTATGACATATACTTGTTTATCCGTTTTAATAACAAAATCAAATCTTTTAGTTGAAGTGTTATTTCCAGACATTTCGCTCAAATCAAGATTCCATTTATTCTCTATATCCTTCAAATACATTTCTTTAAAGTAATTAACATCTTTTTTATAACCAGCTTTTATGATATACGATTCAACCAAATTTTCCATTAGATGTCCACCACGATTTTTTCTTCCATTTGAATCAAGCCCAACCTCTATTCCTAATACATAATCATATAAATTGTTTATAATATGATTTTGAAGTAAATCAAATAGTCCACTTTCTTTCATAAACCTAATATAATCTTTCATAGAATAGACCATTTTATCAAACTTAAATAAATATTCATTTATTTCATCTTTTATAAATATTTCTCTAGAGCGAACAGCAAGTAATAATGGAATACATTCTAAAGTTTCTGGGTATTTAATTAAAATATTTTGAAATTCTTCTTCAATATTTTTACTTCCTATTAATGAATTTAAAATATTAAGTTCTACTTTCACTTTATCAACATTTTTATATATTTTTTCAAAATCAACATAATAAGTATAATCAGATATACTTGTTTTAAATTTACTTAACCATTCATTAAAATTTCTAGACATTATTCTCACTTTCCTTTCTTTTTATTGTTAAATCTAAATATTCCTTTTCTTTTTCTATACCAATATATTTTCTATTTAATTTACTAGAAACTATTCCAGTAGTACCACTACCATTAAAAGGATCTAATATTATATCTCCTTCATCTGTAGAAGCTAGTATTATTTTCTCTAATATTTCTATAGGTTTTTGAGTAGGATGTTTACCACATTTTTTCTCACTAGGTTTAGTAAGTGATGATTCCCAAACATCTTTCATTTGTTTGCCACCATTTAATTCTCTCATAAGTGAATAATTAAATTTATGTTTTGCAGTTTTTATATCTTTTTTTGCCCAAAGAATAGTTTCAGTTGAATGAACAAAATATCTGCAACTAATATTTGGTGGGGGATTTAATTTTTTCCAAGTTATATTATTTATTATCTTAAATCCTTCTTGTTCTAATGCCATACCTATTGAATAAATATTATGCATTGTTCCACTGATCCAAATAGTACCATTATCTTTTAATACCTGATAACATAATTTAATCCATTTTCTATTAAATTTATGTTTTTCTTCTATACTAATAGATTTATCCCAATCACCTTTATTAACTGATACCATTTTACCACCACTACACGATATTCCATCACTAGATAAAAAATAAGGAGGGTCTGCAAATATCATATCAATACTTTTAGGCTCAATACCTTTAAGTATTTTTAATGAATCGCCTTGTATAAGTTTAAAATCTTTATTTTCATAATAATATTTTTTACTCATACAAAAAACCTCCTCATATATATTATACTATGTTTATTATTCAAATCCTTTTTTATTTTCAAAATTTGTAATAATAACTTCTTCTACTTTTCCTCTTTTCTTTCCATTAGCATTTATATTTCTTTTTGCTTCAATTACATGAATATTAAAACCCTTATAAAGTTCATTTATTAGTGTTGTATTATGATTAGAAAGCATCACATAGCAACCTCTATCAGATAATTCTTTAAACACTTTAGCAAGTCTTTTTTGTTCATCTTTTCCAAAACCATTTTCAGTATAACTATTAAAGGTTGTTGTATCAGAATCATAAGGGGGATCAAAATAAATAAAATCGCCTTTTTTAGCATCCTTTACTGACTCTTCAAAATCAACTGAGAGAATTTTAATATCATTATAATTTAAATAGCCACATATAATACCTAAATTTTGCCCTTCATAAGTGTTTACTTTAGTTTTCTTACCAAACGGTACATTATATTCATTTTTACTATTAACTCTATATAAGCCATTAAAACAGGCCTTATTTAAGTAAATAGTACGAGCAGCTCTTTTATAATCTGCTACTCTATTAAATCTCTTTTTATCCCTATCTAAATTTCTAATTTTATAATAATATTCTTCAGAATGTTCGGTTTCATGATGATTTAATTCTCTGCACATTGCTTCAAATTTTTTTTCGTCTTTTATACATTCATAAACATTAATAAGTTCTTTATTTGAATCATTAATAACTGCTTTTTTAGGTGAAAGTTCAAATAATAATGCTCCTCCACCAACAAATGGTTCATAATAAGTATTAAATTTCTCTGGAATATATTGTTTTAATTTATCTATTATCTGCCTTTTTCCACCAGCCCATTTTACAAATGGCTTTCCTTTAATCATATTCTTCCTCCACTATAAATTAATTACTACATAAAAACTAACTTGCTTTTCTATAAATTGCAATTAATTCTAATTCATAAACTTTTTTATTACTTGAATTACTTAATAACTCAAAATCAAATCGATAACTACCATTACATTCATTTACTATGCTTTTCAATTGTGAAATAAAATCTGCTAGCAAGCCACTATCAAATTTACACAATTGAGTATCTGAAAAAAAATTGTAATCATTGGCAATATTTTTTACTTGACAAAAATATGTTAGATTATTGTTATATATATTATCTAAACTCGAATTATAAATATTATTTGTTAGTAAATGAATAACATAAATTTCATTTTGTGTTTCATAAACCAATTCTCTTTCTAAATCGTCTTTAGTTTTTATCATTTGTTTAACTTGCTTAATCTGTTCCTTTGTTTTCGATGTTTCATTTTTATTATTATTGTTGTTGTTTGAAAGTTTATTTGCTAATTCAGCAAAGCTAATCATTTCTATAAATTGTTCTAATAAATCACATATTGAATTATTTTTAAAAACGCCTGTTATTTCCACAAAATCTCCAATATTAAATTTTTCTTCTTTAATTAGTTTTTTGTTTTTTAAAATCTTCAATGTACTAGCTAACAAGGAACTTGTTGTTTGAACTTTTTTTAAAGTTATTTTTTCCTTGTTCGATTGGCCATCAATTTGTTCATCTTGTATGCCACTACTCAAATTAAATATTTTCATACCTACACTACCATTAACATTTGATTTATTGCTTTTTTTGGCATCAGTATTATTTTCTAAGGTCATTTCAGAAAAATCACTATATCCATCAAACAATATTGAATTAATATCTAACAATCTATCTTTATTTATATATACTGGTAGAAATAAGTTATCATTTTTCATTATATTATCACTCCTTTACTTCTTTTTTTGATTCTTCAATTTGCAAGATTAATCTGATAAAGCTACCTGTTAAATATATTAAATAATCTATTTCCTGTTCAGTAATATTATCACCATGTTTAGCATTATCATTGTTATAGACAGTATATAAATCAAATAATTTAATATACATATTAGAAATAGTAGTTGATATATTATTATTTTTTAAAAACTCTCCTACATTATTTTTTTGATTTTCTAAAGTCTTTTTATTAGAAAAAAGTTGTTGAAAGAATGATTCTAAACTAAATCTTAATTCATCTATAATATTTCTATAATTTTGTTTTTTTCTTTGCATTTTTACCGCACTAGAAAAATGTTCTTTAGTAATTTTATATTTATCTAACCATATTAAATTATCAATTACTAAAGGTTCATCAAGAAATTCAATGTGAATTGGATATAATTCATAATCATTTTCTTTCTTTAAAATTTTTACATTAGCATTACTAAGTTGTAGTGCTTCTACGACTTTATTAACTAATTTGCTTTTATCAATATATCTACCAAAGTCATAGTTCAAGGTTATTTCTAAATACCATAGAAACATATTATAATCATCTTCATTATTTAAATCTAACTTTAAAAGAAATTTATATAAATCTTTTAATTCAAAATTGTTAAAAGTATTCGACCTGTTTTCAATGCCCAATATCATAGATACTTCACAACAATAATCATCTAAAAAATCGTCTTTATTATAAATACTAATTTCAAAATCAGATGGTCTATTTGCTATATTTAAAAGTTTTGTGATAGCAGATAAGCATCTAATTTTAATCTGATTATCGTCTTCATTTAATTCAATAATATTCCATCTTTTGCAAAATGCCTTTCTCTTAATATAAATACTATCATTATTAAGTTTAACTTCTTCATTTTTCATATTATAAGCTAACCTCCTGATATAGTTTTAATAACTCTTAATATTATACCATGTAAAAAGACATTTTTCTTCAAAATGCCTTAAATTTCATCAATATTTTTATAATATTACTCACTATTCCCCATAAAAATTGTATCGCCTTTTACTACTGTATAAACTTCATATTCTTCCTCTTCTATTGTTTCTAGTTTTGGTACTTTTAATTGTTGGCCTATGTATAAATTATTGCTTGTTATGTTATTTAAACCTTTTAATTCTTCTACTGTTATATCATATTTTTTAGCAATTCCATATAAAGTATCTCCTTTTTGAACTGTATATGTTTCATAAATTGGTGTAATGGCAGTTATTGGAATAAATAGCACTTGACCTATTTGAAGTAAATCTGATGTTAAGTTGTTTAATCTTTTTATTTCCTCTACAGTTGTATTAAATTCTTTTGCTATTTTTGATAATGTGTCTCCTTTTACTACTGTGTAAATGTTGTTTTCACTACTCATTCCTGGTGGTATATAAGTATAACCTCCATAATCAGCAATGGCTTTTACTACTCCTTCTACATAGTCCGTTAAATTATTTTGTAATTTCTTTTGATCTGCAGCATTGTCAATAAATCCATATTCTACTAGTAGTGATTGCATTGGTGATGTTTCTCTAATAATGTAATAATAATCTTTACTAGGGTCTTCTGGTAGTCTTCTTTGATATATTCTTCTCATTTTTTGTCCAGCATCTCCAATATTTTCTAATGCCATACTTGCCAAAGTGTCATCATTTCGAAGAGCATATACAATTTCTGCTCCTTCTCCCCCTCCTGAGTTAATATGATTTGATATTAAAATAGCGTTAGGATCCCCATTAAATGCTTCATTTGCCCTACGTAGTCTTTCTGTCCTGGAAATATCTTCATCCGTCGTTTTTATAGATACCACTGGTATTCCTAACTCTTGTAGTCTTCTTGTCATATAGTTGGCGGCTTCTAACGTAAATTCTTTTTCTTGCAAATTACCACTGACAGCACCTGGATCACTACCGCCATGTCCACTATCTACTACAACTCCCGTTATTTTTCTGTCATTCATCTTTTTCACCTCTACCTTACCATATGTAAAGTTTGGGATTTTGTCACAAAAAAAGTGGAATTTTTTCCACTCTTTATTCTTCTTTGGTATATAGAGAAGCATAACTATTACATAAGTGCTGTCTTCATTTTTTAACTCGCTAGTGTCTGCAACAACACCATTATCCGTTGTTAGTGTTATATTGTTATCTTCATCTATCGTAAAAGTTCCTTTTTCTGTATTTTCATCATCTAATTCTAACGCAGAATTATTATCTTTATCGAAGGTTAAGTAGTATGGAATTTCTTCAGTGTCTTGCCCTACAATCATGACAGATTAGGACTCTGGATGTGCTGTCCAACGCTCTTCTAGTTGCTTTAGCCCTGTACTTAGGCAAGCCGTTGTGATGAAAAGTATACTTACAATCGCTACTAATTATATATATTTCCTTTTTTACTCCGTTTCTTCATTTTTATACAGAACATTAATATCTACTGCTGTACCAATGCCATCTATTTGTCCATCTTGGCATAATTGCCACATTATATAATGTGAATCATAATCTGTCTGTTCTGTATAATGTGCTAACCACACATCATAATCATGGTATTTCCAAATACTATTTAAATAATTTTTACTGCCATATAACATTCCATCGTATCCAGCATCTTCTACTTTGTCCAAGAAACTTTCTGCTACTTCGTTTAACCCAAATAAACTTAATTGCATTTGATTAAATTCATTGTAACACTCCCAGTCAAAAGCTATTGGCAAAGATAATTGATATCCTTGAATTTGTTTTAAGACCCAGGTTGCTTGTTTATTTGCTTCTTCCTTACTATCAGCATAAGAATAGAAATATACTCCTACTTTTAAATTGTTTTCTATAGCATTATTAATATTTTGCCTAAAATATGGATCTAATACATATTCTCCACCAACGCCCTGTTGAGATCCTACTCGAATCATGACAAAGGTGGCTCCAGCCGCTTTTACTTTTTCAAAGTCTATTTCTCCTTGCCATTTTGATACATCAATTCCTATTTCTGTATTCTCATCTTTATGTTCTTCTACCACTTCATTAAATGCTGTTACAACAGGCTCTTGTTCTGTTTCTTCTGTAATGTTTTCTTCTGGCGTTTCTTCTACAGGTGCTGGTTCATATACATTTAAAGTAAAGTTTATTCTTTCTTCATTGTTACTACTGTCTGTTGCTACATAAGTTAAATTGTAGGTCCCCGGGGTGTTGATGTCATATTCTCCTTCAACTCTACAGTTGGGATTACTATCATAGTTATCTGCACATAGAACTTCTTCTGATAAATTTAATTCTTGTCCTACTTCTGTACTATAACTACCTGACAACCATATTAATGGTTTTTCTACGTCAACCACATCGATATCCATAATTCCCATGCGTTCTTGTCCATTTTCATTTTCATAGATGAATCTTACTTCTTGTTCTCCTAATTGTTTTGTATCAATTTTATCATTTGTGATTATCTTTCCATTAATTGATTCGATGAAGTCCTTTATCTTAGCTTCGCTATATACTTCTACCTTTAAGTTTTCTACTAATTGATACCCTGTTGTATCTAACTTTGGAGGTGCCGTTATAATTAAAATACTTCCAGTCAAAATAAATCCGATTCCTAATATTGCTATTATTATAATTTTTTTGTTCCATTTAAATTTTATCTTACATCACCTCTATTTATTCATATCAATATTTTTTTCTTTTAACAATATTTTTGACCATATTCATAATACTATACTATATGAACATGATTTTAGTTTTACTAGTTTATTTCTCGTTCTTATTATACCCTATTTTCTATAAAAAGAAAATATCCACAAATATTGTGAATATTTTAATCTTTATTTTTTATTTCTTCCACAGATTCTGTTAATTTATCGTAGGTACTCGCTCCAGGAATTGTCAATTTTATAACAGAGTCTTTTACAATGAACGTATTTGGGTAAGAAACAATTTCAAATTTTGAGAAAAATTCTCCTGTTTCATCCATTAAAACTGGAAATGAAATATCTCTATTGGCTACTATTTTTTTTATTTTATTTGTACTTTTGTGCTCTAGTTTTGGAGAAACAACGGATAGTAATATTACATCTTCACGATTGTTGTTATAGTGTTTGTATAGTTTCTCTAACTCTTTTATTTCATTTTTACATGCTACACAATCTGTAGACCAAAAATGTAATAATATCACTTTATCCTTATAGTCATTCCAATTGTGTGTTTTACCGTTTTGATCTTTTAGGGTGAATTTTTCAACTCTATAACTTTTTTTAGTGCTACTAGAAGAAGGTGATCCTGCTTTGCAACTCGCAAGTCCTGTCTCTTCGTCTATACCACAATTTTGTTGATTAGTGGAAGAAACAGTAAAATCTATATTGGTAATTAGTACGTAACTTCCTACTAAAATTAATAGAATTCCTCCAATTTTTACTATTTTATTTAGAACATTCTGTTTCTGTTTCAAGAAGTTTAATACTTCTCCTGTAAATAGTCCAAGTATTAAAAAAGGAATGATAAATCCAATTGCATAAATTAGTACTAACATATTTCCCAATAACATACTATCTGCACTGCTTGCCATAATTAGAACTGAGGATAGCGCTGGCCCTACACATGGAGTCCAGGCAAAGCTAAATAAAAAGCCCATTAAGAAAGCAACTAGTGGATTCATTTTGTTTGGATTGATATTTATTTTTAATTTTCTTTCTTTTTGTAAAAACTTAAACTTAATTATTTTTAATTGGAATAATCCTAAAATGATAATAATTACTCCACCAATAATAGCAATGATTGACTTGTATTTTTTAAAGAAAGTACCTATGGCCGTAAATGATAAACCTAGAATAAAAAATGATGTTGATATACCTAATACGAAAAGTAAAGTATATAAGAACACCTTTTTTCTTTTATATATAATTTTTCCATCTTTTGTTTTTTCTTTGGCATTACCTGCTAGATATCCCATATATAGTGGCAACAATGGAATTACACAAGGTGAAAAAAAAGAAATTAAACCTTCTAATAAAACGGTTATTGATTGTATTAAAAAGCTCATATTTTTACCTCCTATATAGTAGTATATTTATACCTACTATATTTTAGCAAAGTTTATGTTAGTATACAATAGAAGATTATTAAAAAAAGCTCATTTGAGCTTTATATTTCTATATCTTCTATATTTCTAATTCCTTTATTCATTACTTTATAATAAATTAAAATGGTTCCCATTGCTAAAAGAATGATTAACATTACTTTTAATATCGTAATTGGAATAAGTACTATTTTGCCAAAATAGTAAATTCCTACGCCTATTATAACTGCAATAATCATAGAAATTGCCATAGAGAAGAATGTATTTTCATTTCCTCTAAGGGCATTTAATTCATCTTCCCATACCAATTTTGGGTTGATTGTATCTAGATATATTCCTAAATATGTGAAGAATAAGCATGATAATAATGAGATGATTGTAAATATTATGAAATCTATAAATGGGGCATTCATAAAATAACAAACAATACACAAATAAGTAAAATTAAATCCGAAACTGATGATAATGGATGCCAATGCTTTAATATTTAATTGTGTTTTATACTCTAATGGAATATATTTCATAAATGGAAAATGTTTTCCTTCTCTTGATATAGAACTAGATGCTATACTATTAGCTGTTGTTAAAATGGCTGATATTGCAAAAATAGATATAAAGATGACTATTAATCCCAATTGTTCTCCTTGTTTATAATGATTGATAAATTCTAAAATAATATTATCTTGTCCTTGAATTAGATAAATTAAAATAATGATGATTGGCCACAATAAATTACTTAAAATGCAGTTACTAAAGAAGGCTGGTGTTCTCATTAATAACTTTAATTCTTTTTTTAGATAAGATAATTTCTTATTTCCTTTCTTGGTAGCAGAAAGAACTGTTGTTAGACTTTCTTTACGATGAATGGCATTATTACTAATTCTTTTTACTCCTGGAATATATAATTTATCTGCTAACATCATAAATATAATATATGCAAACGCAGTAATTAATAGATAAATTATAAATGAACCTATACTATTGGTTGCGATTGCGTTTACTAAGAAATATGTACTTGGAAATATATAGTTCATGACATCTAAGAATTTTATTTTCCCTGTTGCTAGTTGAGATACAAAATTAATAATATTATCATTGTTCAAATAACCAATTGCTACGATTCCTAATAGGATAATAATTCCTAATAAGATGATGGTTAAACCATTATTTCTATTTTTAATTAATTTTGTAAATCTCATAATAATTAAAGCAATTATTCCACAATACACTAGGGGTAAGATTGGTAAAGTAAATACTCCAATGATACTCATTATAATGGTTATTATGTTAAAACCGTTTACAATCATAAATCCTATAAAGGCTGCTAAAAGGAATAAAAATTCCATTACACTTTCACTAATTAATACTGCTGTAAATTTTGAAGATATTAACTTTTTAGGTTTTATTGGTAAGGGTAGTACATGCTCAATATCTCCGGAAAAGTAAAATGTATTCAAAATAATATTAAATCCAAATATCATAGAAAATATGCAGATGAACTGAATTGCCAATAATAAGCCATTTCCTATATTACTTTGATACATAGGGTTTAATACAATTTCTTCTCTAATACCTGCTGTTGTTGTACCTACTAAGAAGGCCATTAGAATAAAACATGGAATAAAAATGAATATAGTAGCAATCAAACCTAGTGTGAAATAAAATCTTACTTGTTTTTTCTTTTCTGATTTTGGCATCTCTCCTGATAGTAAGAAGGTCTTTACTAATTTAATGTACGTGTTCATCTTGAACCATCCTTAAGAAAATTTCTTCTAAGTCTTTCTTTGTGTATTGCTTCTTTAGCTCTTTTAGTGTTCCTTGATAAATAATTTTTCCTTCTTTGATAATGATTATTCTATCACAAAGTTTTTCTGCTACTTCTAATACATGGGTAGAGAATAGAACCGTATGCCCTTTTTTAGCATGCTCTTTCATCATTTCTTTTAATTGATGAGCAGATTCTGGATCTAGCCCAATTAATGGTTCGTCTAAGATCCATACGTCTGGTTCATGTATTAGTGCTGCTATTACCATCATTTTTTGACGCATTCCATGAGAATAACTAATCATTTCTGAATCTAATATATCTTCTAGGCCAAAGGCTTTTGTTAATTTTTTAATTCTTTCTTTTCTTTTTTCTGTACCAACCTCATAAATGTCTGCAATTAAGTTTAAAAATTCAATACCTTTTAATCTTAAAAACATATCCGGGCTATCAGAAATATATCCTATATTCTTTTTTGCTTCTAATGGTTCTTTATCAATATCATATCCTGCTACTTTAATATCTCCGCTATCTTTTTGATAAATACCTGTCAAAAGTTTTAGTGTAGTTGTCTTTCCACTTCCATTTGGCCCAATAAATCCAACAATTTCTCCTGGCTTTACTTCAAAAGAAATGTTATCTACCGCTTTATTGGTCTCATTAAATGTTTTTGTTACATTTTTTACTTGTATCATATCACATTCCTCCTATTTTTATTTTAATACTTATACCTTACTTTAAGTCAATATTTCTGTTACTATTATTTCCAATTTTACACAAAAAAACACATTATATTTTTATAACATGTTTTTCTTTTTTAATAAAATTGCGACGATACATGATACGATTACTGCTATTAACAGAATAATAATAAAGGCATTACTAATACTTCCAATTGCTCCTAGTGGAACATTCATTCCTAAGAATGAAGAGATCATGGTTGGAATGGATAATACAATTGTTGCGGCTGCTAAAAATTTCATGGCAATATTTAAATTGTTTGAGATGATAGTTGCATAGGTATCTGTTACAGAAGATAGAATGTCTCTATATATTCCACTCATCTCAATTGCTTGTTTGTTTTCAATAATTGTATCTTCTAATAAGTCTAAATCACCCTCATATAAAGGAAGAATGATTCCCTTGGCTAATTTTTCTAATACTGCATCATTGGCTTTTAATGATGTCATAAAATAAACTAGTGTTTTTTCTATTTCTAATAATTCTACTAAATCTTTATTTTCGGTTGATTTTTTTAACACTTTTTCTTTTTCTTCAATATCATGATTAATTTCTTTTAAGGCTTTTAAGTAGCTAGTTGCGCTTTTTAATAAGATTTGGATTAAAAACCTTGTTTTTTTTGCGGTTCTAAAATCTTTTACTCGACTTCGTTTAAAATCGTTTAGTAACATTGTTTTCTTTACGGATACTGTTATGATATAGTTATTGTTTGTAATGATAATACCTAATGGGTATGTTTTATATTTATGTTCTCCTTCACTTTCTAGATAGGGAATATCAATGACGATTAGTGTGGCATTTTCTTCTTGTTCTACTCTGGGTAATTCTTCTGTATCAAGCAGTTTCATAATCAATTCTTTTTCTACGCCTGTTCTATTGGCAACTTTTTCAATTTCATCTGTTGTCGGAACAATTAAATCTATCCAACAATCAGCAGTCATTTTTTTTACTTTTTTTATTTTCTTTTCTACTGCGCTAGTTTTATATATTTTTAACATAATAACACTCCCTCTCTTTTAAACCAATATATTATATCATATTTTGTCTTGTTTTAAAACATTTCTACAAAAGAAAAAGGAAGCATTAATTACTTCCTCCTAATGTTACATCTACTGTATTTTCTTTGCCATCTCTAATATAGGTAATTTTAATAGTATCTCCGGCTTGATGTTGATACAATTCATATCTTAAATAAGCTGAATCTGCTACTTCTTCTCCATCGATTGCAGTAATTACATCGCCTGTTGTTAAACCTGCTTCTGCTGCTCCAGAACCTCTTTCTGCTTGTACTACTACAACACCTTCTGTAATGTTTCTATCAATTGTAATACCATTTCTGTATAGTCCTGTCGTATCATTTGCATTTACCATTGAAACTCCTAATACAGGCCATTCGATTTCTTCTCCTTTTTCAAGAGATTCAATGTGGTTCATTGCATATTCAATTGGGATGGCAAATCCCATACCTTCAATTTCGTCATCTACTAGTTTTAATGAACAAATACCAATTACTTCACCATTTGCGTTCAGTAGAGGTCCTCCACTGTTACCTGGGTTAATTGAGGCATCAAATTGTAATACTCTCATTACCCAATCGTTGCTGTTGCTATTAGATACACTAACAGAAACCATACGATCTTTTCCTGATAAGATACCAGATGTTACTGTACCCCTATATTCTTCTCCCATTGGAGTACCAACAGTAAATACGGTATCTCCCAAATTCATATCTTCACTATTTCCTATATTAGCAACCATTGATACATTACTTTTATCTACTCTAAGTACTGCTAAATCTAGATATTCGTCACCACCAAGAACAGTTGCTTCTGCTTCTGTATCATCGGACATTGTTAATGTGATGCTATCTGCTCCTTCTACAACATGATAGTTAGTTAGTAAATATCCATAATTATTGTCTGTCTTATAGACAAAAGCAGAGCCAGTTGAGATTAAGGTATCATTTTGATAAGCAGAGACCATGGCTACTGCATTATATATTTTGTCTACAGCTGCTGCTAAGGAATTTTTTTCATATACTTGCGTGTCATTTCTTGTTACGACATTTCCACCACTGTTACCTAATACATCATTGATTAATGGTGTCCATTTTAATAAGGCGAACATAATAACTCCACCCATAACAACAGAAAATACTACTAAGAATATGTTTTTTAAGTTTTCTTTCTTTTTCACTCGTTATCTACACTCCTTTCAATTCCTGCTAAATCCTTCCAATTTTCTGGGAATCCCATTCTATGTAATACTTTTTCTATTTTAATAGATGTCAAATTATAATTTAACGTTTGAACTACATTGTCTAATTCTATAATCATATTTTTAAAGTCTTCTGTTAATAGCATTTGACGCATTATGATTAATAGGGCAAACAAATCACACTTACCATATATATATTCTCCGTTTTCTTTTGGTATATCTAATAATTGATGATATATGGTGTCGTCAATTTGTTTTTGAGTTCTATTTTCATAAAGAATATCTTCATGAGCACATAAATTTCTATAATTGGCAAGTATTGGTAAGTATACCAAAAGATCATCTACTTTTACATTATAGATATTTCCTATTTCAATTTGGTCCTCTGGCTTTAGGATAGAAAACATTTCACTGACGATTCCGAATGACAACACTTTTACTAAAATCCATAAAGGAATATAGCCGTAATTAGATACATAATGTAGTGTAGCAGAGTGTTGACTACCATTCACTCTTATTTGGCGTTTCATTTTTTTCAACAAGTCATTTACCTGGCGTTGTCTTGCAGGATCATGAGTGAAGTTTTTTGCTCTTAAATAATCTTTTTCACGATACCCATATTTTTTTGATAATTGATATGAGGTAATTGATTTTAAGTTATTTTCAATAACTAATAGGTATTTAAAAATAACATTGCGGAAAGAACGATCAAATATGAACAAGCTATATAATTCTTCAAACGTTGCTCCCTTGATGAACACTTTTTCTGTCTCTGACTTATAGAATAGATGTCGGTACCCATTTAGAAAAAAGTAATTTTCTCTTAGTAACACTTGCTTAGCATACTTTTCATCTTGTACTATTAATCCTTTGTGTTTAAATATTTCTATTTGTTCATCCAGATTTTTAAACTGCTTTTCTATCATAAATCTCACCTATTATTGATTATACCATATTCTCTATTGAAAAGTATGAAATTTTTGTGAATTTATATGCTATAATAAGATTAATTATGCTGTAAGGAGGATTTGTATGCCAGCTAGTGTTACTCATGCTTATTTTGCACGTGATGTTTATGATACTCTGCCTGCATCTATTAAAAATGCACTTTCTGTCCCTAGGCTTAGAATGTTTGGCCAAAGTACAGATTCTTTTATTTTTTATCGATTATTTTCTTTGAAAAATAGCCATCATCTTCGTCAATTTCAACGTGTTTTTCATACTACTAACACTAGGCAGTTTTTTATTACTTTAATTGAATATATTAAGAAGAATCATTTAGAAAAAGACATTGATACTTGTTCTTTCTTATGTGGTTTTATTAGTCATTATGTTTTGGATTCTACTGTTCATCCTTATGTTTTTTATAAAACTGGTAAATTTGATAAGCATAATCCTAATACTTATCAATATAATAATCTACATTTATTTATGGAAACTTACTTAGATAATTATTTGATTTTAAAAAGAGAAAAACATAATCCTTATCAGTTTCCTATGAGCCAATTTTGTTTTGATTTAACGAAATTTTCTAATGAATTAAATGGCGCTATTGATTATACGTTTCAACAAGTTTTTTCTATTTCTAATATGAGTAAAAAATATTATGAGTCACTTAATGATATGCGATTTGCTCTACGTTTTTTTCGACAGGATTCATATGGTATTAAAAAGTTTTTTTATAAATTGGCTGATACCTTTACTACCAAGCAATGTTTTCGCTTTGAAGCAATCAGTTATCATTATCCTTTAAATGTGCCTTTTGATTTTTTGAACTTTGATCATCATATTTGGAGAAATCCTACGACCTATTCGATAACGAGTAGAGAATCCTTTTATGATTTATATAAAAAGTCACTTAAGTTATCAAAAAAGATTATTGAGGACACTTTTGCTTATTTAAATGGAAAAGAAATAGATTTGACTAAAGTATATACTAATTTAAGTTATATTACTGGACTGGATTGTAATGAAAAAAAAGAACTAAAATATTTTGAATTTTAGTTCTTTTTATATACTTTTTGTATAGATTGTTTTTTTTCGTCTCATACTAATTTTAGGTGAGTAGATATGTTTTATAGATATGAAATTAAAAATAATGGGATAGAAAATATCTTATATTTATATTTGACTATGAATTACGAATTTTCAAAAGAATTAACTAATCAATCAGATGATTCGGAATTGAAGCGTCGTACTAATAATTTTATTAAGAATAATGGGATTCAATTTGATGGTAAAAAAGTTTATTTAGTTATTGATGGGATTATTGTAAAAGCATTTGAAATATCTAAGGAAGAGGAAATCAAACAAAAAATAAATACCAATCCTTTTGATGATTTGGAATATATGGTTACTCTTGAATTAGAGGATCACTCTGTGATTGAAATTTCTTTACAAGAATTTTTACTAGGAGCTCTTGCAACGAATATGGTTCCTAATTTACCCATTGAAGTATTAAAAGCTATGACCATTCTATACCGCACTTATGCTTATAAACAAATGAAAGCTTATCAGGCTATTTCTGCCGTTAATGATTTCTTTATTTATAAACCTATAGATTATTATAAAATTGCTTTTGCTCCTGATTATGATATGATTGTTGCCACTTTGCAAGAAGCAATTAGACAAACAAATGGAGTATTTGCTACTTATCAGGATGACTTTATTTTACCATTTATTCATATTTCAAACTTTGGTCAAACATTAGAGGATGTTAGATACCCTTATCTTTCTTCAGTTCCTAGTTTATGGGATGCGTCTGCTCCTTTCTATGTTGATACCATTTCTTTTTCTTATGATCTGTTAAGTAAAGTTTTCCATTTTACTATTACGAAAGATAGCACTTTTCAAATTCAAGAAATATCTCCTTATGGGAAGGTTTTAAAACTTTCTATCGCAGGGCATGATATCGATGGAAAAAAATTTATGAATTTATTGCATTTGAAATCTCAATACTTGTCTATTATTTTAAATAATCATAGTGTTTCTATTATTACAAAGGGATGGGGTGACTTTCTAGGCCTTAGTCTATGGGGAGCTTGTCAATTAGCTGAAAATGGATGTAGTTATGCTAATATTTTAGCTTATTATTTTCCTAAGATTAACCTTTGTGAATATGTAAAAGAGCTTTCTCATTGAAAGCTCTTTATTTTTTACTTTTTAATTCTTCTAATGCTTTGTCTGCATCTTTACTCATTTCTACTGTTGTTTTTAAATATTTAGAATATCCTTCTACTGTAGATAGGAAATCTTGCATTTCTTCTACATTTAAATTTTTGGTTATGGCAGTTATTGTTGCAATAGATTCTTCTAATTCTTTGGCAATGGATTCTACTTGATCATATGTTAAATTTCCTATCATTCACCTAATTCCTCCATTGTTGGTTGTTTACTTAATTCTATTTGAATCTGTTTTGATTTGTCTACTACCATATTACGATATTCTTCTATTTGTTCTATATTTCCAACATTTGTAGGATTTGGCCATTCTACCTTCATTTTGGCAATACATTCAAATATTTTATTAATAGCATTGGCATAATTATTATAATCCATATGATATACCTCCTATATTAATATAATTCTAGAACCGTTTTTTAAATCTGTTTCTCTGACAGTTTTGTTTACATCGTAAACATCTCCCGTTTCCATGCTATAGAAATTACTATTCTCATTTATTACGTAATCATTATCTGTTAATTCTAGTAATCCTTCTTCTATTAATCTTTTAACAGTTCCAACTTTTTTGTTAATAGGTATATATAAATCATAATTTTTCTCTATTAAGGGAATAGATAATTCTATTAAAATCTTATTTTTATTCATATATGCCTCCTTAATCCTCTGTTATCCACTTGGATAGGTTTGCTTTTCCTTTCTTAATAACGTATCCAAAGTTTTGTTCAACTTCTGCACGTAAAACTCTACTGCTTGTTGTAACTTTTAATGTAAATTGGTTAGCAATACCATTACCAAGCCAAATTCCTTCAGATAAGCTTACATTATTCTTGAACCAGGCCTCATAATTCAATGTTTTGATATTATCTATACTATCTACAATGATGAATCTAACGCTGGAAGATGTTTTGACTTGATCCAATAGTTGTGTCACTTTTGTTTTCATTGTAATATCTAATTTGTTTAAAATACTACTTATACCTATAATCATACAAACGTTAGTTGAGCCAGTATTTGCATATAATCCTTCCAAGGCGGAGAGTATATTTTCTCCTGTCTCATATGTTGCTTGTCCTATATCATTCTTATTAATTAAGCTTATGCCGTCAATAACAGTACATTTTGTTTGTTCATTCGTTTGCATTAATCTTAACCAGCTGTGTAAAAAGTTCATGCTTGCTGATACGTCTTCTCCTGTTGTTACAAAGATACCGTTAGCAAGTAAATCTACACTCGTGATTTCTAGTGTTTCTTTGTTGATTCCTACTGGAACATTTCCCAAACTTGTATAGTTTTTCTGTAATAAATTAACTGTTACAACTTCTGGTAGTGTTGGTACAGCTTTTGCTTTATAATCACAGATGGTTTGTAATTTATCACAGACAATTTTTATATACTCTGTTAATTTTTCCTCTTTGTATGCATAAGCAGTTTGAAATTCAAAGATACCATCTAAGCTAATTAAGCCACGACCATAAATTTTAGATGGCTCTTTTTTTCTTACCCCTGGAATGACGCTACCATAGTCTGATGAATCGTTAAACTGTAATACTACATTTTGTTTAAAGTTTTGCCTTAAACGATAACGAACTGTGTTAGGACCACTTGTACTTAATATGAAGACTACTCCATATTTTAAACAATCTCTTGTCATTTGTCCTAATATTTCTTCATGTTCGTTATATGTATCAAGGAATCCTTCTACATTATTAATCATAACGATAATCATCGGAATTTGTTTTCCTCCGTGATTAATATAGAAGTCATAGGAACCATTGTAATCTACAAAAATTTTCTTTCGTTCTTCTATTGTTCCTTTTAATAGTTTGAATAAATTATCTACTTTTTCTTTTTCTGTCGATAAAATTACATCTCCAACATGTGGGGCATTTCTAAACATCGTTAGTGTTTCTGCACCAAAATCCATAATATAGAAATTTACTTCTTTAGAGTCATGCGAAATAATTGTAGAATATACAATACTTGTTAACATTAGTTCTTTACCGCTTCCGGCACTACCGAAAACGATAGTGTTTCCTTCTCTGGAAATTGGTAATGTTAAAACGTTTTGTTTTTGGTTATCTGGATCATCATATTCTCCGATGATTGGATTGATATCATTCTTTTGTGATTGTACTTTATATTTTTCTTTTAGATTTTCAATATAAATCATATTTGGTATTTTTGGTAACCATAGTTGTGGAATACTAATTTTTTGTTCTCTAGCTGTTTTTACGATGTAATTTACAATATTAGTTATTTCTTCTCCTTGAGATTCCACAATTACTTCATTTTGTTTTGTATCAAAAGTTTTAATATAATTTCCTACATTATCCAAGAAATTAACAGACTGATCTACTTTTTTCTTTCTTTTTTCTGTTGGATAATATTGTGCACCTGCCCAGGCAGCTTGTCCTAGTGTAAATAGTTCGTTGTAACCTACTTGTAAATAGAAACGTCCTGGATTTTTTAATGATGCAGCATCGGGACATTTTATCATATCCATACTATCCGATTTATCTTGTACTCTCAAACATACTCTGAATTTTGAGTTTGACCAAATTTGATCATTAACAACACCAGCTGGTTTTTGCGTTGCTAGAATTAAATGGACTCCTAGTGAACGACCAATACGTGCTGTTGAAATCAATTGATCCATAAATTCTGGCCTTTGATCTTTTAATTCTGCAAACTCATCACTGATAATAAATAGATGAGATACTGGTTCCTTTACTAGACCCTTTCTGTATAGTGACTGATATTTATAGATATCGATTGTACTTTCATTTAAATTATCTCTAGCAGCATTAAAGATTCTTTGTCGTTTTCTTAACTCACTTTGAATGGATGCTAAAGAACGATTCATTTCAATTGTATCTAGGTTAGTAATAGTTCCTGCTAAATGTGGCAGTTTGATACCAGTTTCTTTATTTTCGAAGGCTCCTGTTAATCCTCCACCTTTGTAGTCGATTAATACGAAAGAAACTTCATATGGATGATAGTTTAGAGCCATGGATAAAATATAGGTAATAATAAATTCTGATTTACCACTACCTGTCATGCCGGCAATTAATCCATGTGGTCCATAGAATTTTTCATGTAAGTCTAATTTGAATAATTCTTGATGCTTATCTACACCGACTGGGGCTGCTAAAGATTTGGTAGGATCGTTACTTTTCCAGCGATTTAGAATATTTAATTGTTCAATCATACCAACATTATACATTTCTAAGAAACTTAAACTTGCTGGTAAACTTTGATTTTCTTTTGAAATATCAATTGGAATATTAGCTAAAATTTTACAGCATTCATATATATTTAGTGTTTGATCAAAATCAGCAATAAACTCTTTTTGCTTATTTGATACTAATTCATTTTGGAATACACCTGATTTTTTATCTCCAATACTAATAAATGTTTTACATTCATTTGGAATGTTTACTAGTCTTGGACTAATAACAACTAAACTAAAACCTATATTTACTTCTAATTCACAGACGTCTTTTACTAGTTCAATATCACGAACCATTTTATAATCATCTGTAATAATTACATAATATGGCTGGTATTTTGTATAATCTAGAGTATTTAATTCACGATTTCCATTATTATCTTTATATTTTCTAGCTTGAATTTCTTGTTCTAACACTAGGGAAATTTCTTTAGCTTCATCAATGTTAGAAGCAAAGTATCTCGTTGTTTTATCATTACTCCAGCAATGTGGTAACACTTTTAAATAGCTCCATGTTGATTCATTTTTTTCGTTTGTTAGAAGGATAATTTTTAAGTCTTCATAACTATGATAGGCCATCATCTGCAGTAATAACCCTTCAATAAATTGTTGCTTAATTGTTGCCATACCAATAATGGCAGTTATCCTATTTTCTACAAACGATAAAGATATAGGTACATTCTCTAATGTGTGTGATTCTGCTCCTAATTTATAAACTTCTTGTAATAGATTATCGTCTTCTAAAGAAAAATGTTCTTCTGGAAAACTAACATTACCTCTTAATTCTGCATTTCCCATACCAAGACGCAAATCTAAGAAATCTGCCTGTTCTATTTCTCTTTCCCACAAGTTTCGCTTCTTACTATAAATAATATCTTTGGTGACTGATAGTGGAACATAGTTATCTATCAAAATCTGTCGTTGTACCTTCATTTCAGTATCGATTAATTTTCTTTTTTCTTGAATATATTCTGTATAACGATCTTGTCGTAGTTTTTCTTGTTTTTTACGTTGCTTTCTTTGATATCTCTTTTGTAAAATTGGCCATAGTAACATGGTCATTAACATGGCAAAAGACATAATTAATGTTGGTAGTGCACTGGATAAATCTCTACTACCATCTATTACTCCAGATAAAGCAGAGTATCCCATTGCAACAGACATCATGGCCATTGTCATCATTGGTCCAACCGTATAAATTATAGGAGTCTTATCTTCTTGCGGTTTTGCTGGTGGTGGATCAATTTTTATATTCACTGGTTCAATCATTGTTTTAAATCTTGGTGCTCTGAAAAAGTAATCGTCTTCTTTATAAAACTCTATTCCTTCTTCATCTGGATTATCCATTTCTGTTTGATGTTGTACAACAGGATATTGAATATCAAATGTATTCATATCAAATTTTAGAAAATTACCAATGTTATTTACTAGGATTGAATCTTTCATTACTATAATTTTTAAGCCCATGATAAAAACAATATCACCATACTGTAATGGTTTTGTTCCTATTGCAACATTGTTAGCATATGTTCCATATTTACTATTTAAATCTTGTATTACCCATCTTCCCTGATTATAAATTAATCTAGCATGTTGTTTTGATACTAGTGGATAATTGTAATTAATATGTGCTTTTGAATCGTTTCCAATTACTATTTCTCCTTCTTTTTTTACATGTAACCATTTAATGTTTTGATCCATAGTAGGAGAGCAATATAAAATTACATATTCATTATCCGTATTTATTTTTAAGAAAAATAGACTGTAGTCTTTTAAAATCGCAGAATCAATCTCTTTGTCCCCGGACATAATTTTGGTCTCAAAATCGCTTTTGATTTTCCATTGACCATTATATTCTTCTACATTAATTAAATTTCTTACGTTTCCAAGATAATCGTTATCGGTAATCCAATAGTTACCTGACACTTTTGTTGGCAAAGTAAAATTATAGATTTTTGATTTCTTAATTAATCTAACAATCACTTTATCACCAACCTTATTATATCTTTCTACTCTAGGTTAATTATATCTTTTTTTTTCTTTTTTTACAACATATATTTCAACATTCTAATATATAAAGAATAAAAAGAATTAAGTAAACTTCATTTGTTTTGATTGTCTTTCTCTAAAATTTCAGTTTCACAAACTAGATTTTTCCTTAACCTTTAATAATCGTTACCATAATTTTGTTTTCTTTTTTATTATTTAGTGATAAAAATTTCTAAATAAAAAGATTTATTCTTTAAAAATAAATCTCTTACTTTTTTATCAAACTTTTATAATTTTTAGTCCAAGAAGTAATTTCTTCTTCCATTTCTGGAGTTAAGCCTTCTGTATATATGGTATTATGTTTTTTATGTGATTGACCGTGATAATCACTACCTGCAGACATTAGTAAATTATGCTCTTTAGCATATTGATATAAATAAGATACTTGGTCTTCATTTTCTGGATCATTACATATTTCAATACCATCTACATACGGTAAACAATTGTTTAATACTGTGTCCACTTTGCTTTCTCCATATCGATATGGGTGAGCAACAAATATTTTTCCACCGTTTCTGTGAATTATCTCTTTTACTTCTTTTATATCTGGCCAAACCAAGTGCATATCTACATATAGAGGAAAGTCCTCTTTCATGGTTCCTGCTCTATATAGGTCCCCTACGCTGTTGATATTATATTGTTGCAGAAAGGAGGTTCCTTGTTCTGTTTCACTTAACAGTCGATATAGTGCTGCATGGGCATATTCTGTATTGGCATTATAAGTATTAGCATTAGGAACTTTAATGCCTATTTTTTCGCATTCTTCTAATAATCTTGTAAATATTTTTTGTTGACGAAGTTCTACAGTTCCATATTGATTTTTAGCCCAGGAAGCAACTTCATCTAGGTCAAATCCATAACACAAAATATCATAGGTTTCTTTTCCTACCATGGCGTCTGCTTCTATTCCTGTAATCAATTTTCCAGTATATTTTGTTGTCTCTAACTGATGATAAGCAGCACATGTATCATGGTCTGTAATTGATACGGTTGTAATGCCTTTTTGTTCGCATTCATCTAATAGAAAGGCTGGACTTTCTGAACCATCTAATGAACAATTTGTATGCATATGTAAGTTTATTGTACTTTTCTCCATATTGTCCCTCCTTGATGCTTATTATATCACATATTTAATTTTATTTCTTTTTTTTAAATAGTTGATTATTCCTTCCGTAATAGAAGAAGATAGCTGCTGTTGGTACTTTTTTGTCTGTAACTGGTTTCGTTCTGTTGGATTCGATAAATATCCACATTCTACTAATACTCCTGGTGTTGTTGTGTTTCTATACATATAAAGGTCTGTTGTTTTTACTGTTCTTGTACTATTTAAGTTACGTTTAAATTGTTGCATAATTGATTGAGCTAATAACTTATTATTTTCATTAATAGAATTGTATAGTACTTCTGCACCTTTTAGGGAAGGATTATCATACCAATTAATATGAATTGAGATATATAAGTCACTCTTTTTTTCTTTAATCATTAATAGTCTCCGATATAAATCGCCACGCTTTTTGGCTGGATCATAAATGGATGATAAATCAATATCTCTTTTTCGTGTCATATATACAATTGCTCCCTTTTTTATTAGTTCTTCTTCTAGTACTTTGGCAATTTCTAAATTAATATCTTTTTCTAATATTTCTCCATAGTAGGTACCACTATCTCTTCCACCATGACCAGGATCTATCATAATAATGGTATCTTGTAGGGGTAGTGATTTTGCAGATATTACTTGTAATGATAGGACTAATAAACAAAAAACAATTAGTAAAAGGGTCTTGTATTTCGTTTTTAACATAAAATCACCTACTAATTATATGCTAATTTCTTATATTTTAGTTATTTGCCTAGTTCTATATTTAGTTTTTGAATACATTATATTGGTGAGATATGATGTTAGAATATATATTAGGTCTATCACCTGTATGGTTAGCCTTACTAGCAACATTATTTACATGGTTTGTAACTATATTAGGAGCTAGTATTGTTTTCTTTTTTAAAGAAGTAAGAAAAGGTATTATGGATGCGTTGTTAGGATTTTCTGCTGGCGTTATGATTGCGGCTTCCTTTTGGTCATTATTAAGTCCTGCTATTGAAATGGCAGAGAGTATGCATATGATTTCTTGGTTAGTGGTATTTTTAGGCTTTTTTGGTGGAGGCTTACTTTTATTTTTTGGGGATAAAGTTTATGATTGGTACCAAAAAAGAGCAAATAAAGCAGATGATGTACGTTCACATAAATTAAAACGTTCTCTCATGCTTGTATTTTCTATTACGCTTCATAATATTCCAGAAGGCTTGGTTATAGGTGTCGCTTTTGGTTCCTTAGCTTATCATATAGAAGGTGCTGGATTATTGGCAGCATGTACATTGGCATTAGGTATTGGATTACAAAATTTTCCCGAAGGGAGTGCGGTTAGTTTACCACTTCGAAGGGAAGGTTTTTCTCGAAAGAAGGCATTCTTTTTTGGGCAATTAAGTGGGGCTGTTGAACCTATTGCTGCAGTCGTTGGAGCTTTGTTGGTTTTAAAAATTCAGGTGTTGTTGCCATTTTTACTTGCTTTTGCGGCTGGAGCTATGATTTATGTTGTTGTAGAAGAGTTAATACCCGAAAGTCAGACAAATCAAAAGAAGGATTTAATGGCTCTTTTTACTTTAATTGGTTTTTCTATTATGATGATTTTGGATGTTGCTTTAGGATAAAAAAACTATTTCAAATTTGAAATAGTTTTTATTTTAGAAATACTTGTTCATTTTCTTTTAGATAAATACCATATAATCCTGTCTTTGTGCAGCTATAAATTAAAAGTGGTTCATCTGAAGTGCTTTCTTGCTCAGTTATATTTTCTTCTTTTTCTGGTTCTAATATTTCTACTGAATTATCTTCTAATGTTTGAAAAGTATATCCATAATCATCAATTATATTCGTATCTTTCTTTAACCAGAAGCATTCTTCTGGTTTTTTACCATTTATGATTACATAGTATCCATTTTCATTTTTTATCCATCCTGGTTCTATGAATTTTCCTTTTCCACATTCTATATGGCAATGATTTCCTATTGCATTACCTTTGGTTCCTTCTTGATAAAAGATTTCTCCCTGAGCCACTTTTTTTCCAACATATAAATCACTAATATCATTATCATGAGCAAATAACACTGTCATATAGTCAATAGTTCCATCCGGATACTCCACTGGATTATTACTTTCTAACCATACTTCATTTGCATCTTCTTCATAAATTTTTTTGATAGTACCAGAAAATGGAGCGTATACATCTTCTATTTCATTATTTAATCCTGCATTGTCTATTGCATAACTATTTCGATGCGTTCCTTCTTGATAGCCCTGAGTAATTCTTAGGTTTTTTAAAGGATAAATTGGTTTTTCCATTAGTTTTCATCCTCCTGATTAATAATATTTTCTTTTGGTATTGTTATACTGTCTTTCGTTAATAAGTCAGTGTGGGATGCTAGTTTACCTTCCAAAACTTTATATATTGTATCTGCTCCAATAAAAGAAAAGAAACCAATCCACAGACTGCTAGGTAATGTAATATTCGTAAAAGTATAGCAAAATATAATTCCTATTGTAATATTTATGATAAAAGAATATAAACATAGATATTTACTAGTTTTAAAAAATCCTTTTGTTTTTTGTATCAGTGCACAAGTAATTGCACTTAAAGCAATGGCTATTACTAATAGTTGTTGCAAATACTCTAAATTTAACATATTCTCCTCCCTTCCTATTATATGTTTGTTTTTTTATTTGGACACAAAAAAAAGCATCTTTCGATGCTTTTGAAAACAGTAATAAATTAACGTTTTGAGAATTGTGGAGCACGACGTGCTTTTTTCAATCCTGGTTTCTTACGTTCTTTCTTACGTGGATCTCTTGTAATGAATCCAGCAGCTTTTAAAGTCTTTCTGAAACTATTTTCAGAGTCAGCTGGAGTTGTTGAATCATATTCTAATAATGCTTTTGTAATACCATGACGGATTGCTCCTGTTTGACCAGTATATCCACCACCACTTACTTTTGCATCTACATCAAACATATCTTTTGTATTTGTCATTTCTAATGGTTGACTTAAGTCCATTACGCAAAGCTCAGAAGGAAAATATTCATGTACATCTCTTCCGTTAACTGTAATTTTTCCAGTTCCTGGAGTTAAAGTAACTTTAGCAACACTAGTCTTTCTATGACCAGTTCCATAGTATTTATTTGTTTTTTCTTTTGCCATAACTTAAACCCTCCTATTTCACTTCAAGCACTTCAGGCTTTTGTGCCTCATGTTTGTGCTCGCTTCCTGCATATACAAATAGTTTTTTATACATTTGTCTACCTAATCTGTTATGTGGTAGCATACCTTTAACGGCTCTTTCAACCATTTCTTCTGGATATTTTTCAATCATAACCTTTGCATTTCTTTCTCTTAATCCACCTTGATATTGTGAATGATTATAATACATCTTATCATTTAATTTGTTTCCTGTTAAATTTACTTTTTGTGCATTAACAATAATGATGTAGTCTCCACAATCAATATGTGGTGTATAAGTTGGTTTGTGTTTTCCACGTAAGTATGTTGCTGCTAAAGTTGCAACACGACCTAAAGATTTACCTTCAGCGTCAATAACGTACCATTTACGTTCTACTGTTTCTTTCTTTTGCATATAGCTTTTCATTTTTTTCTCTCCTTTACCTTCAATTAGGTTTTCCCAGGACCTAATTAACGTGGGGATATTTCGAATGTACCAGTTATAATTATACTAAAAAAAGTATTGAAAATCAATACTTTTTTTCATTAATTATCGATGTCTTCCAACAGTTGCTTGTTCTGCTTCTAATTCTTCTATTCTTTGATTAGTCCTTGCTAATTTCTTTAGTTGTTCTTCTTCTGGTAGAGAACCAAACAATTCTTCCTGATCTTTTAAATAATATACTTCTTCTGTTTGGGCAGCTGTCCATTTTTGTTCTTGTGCTTCTTCATCATATGCTTCAGGTAATCCCGTACATCCTGACAATGTTATTGTACTTGTGCTTCCTAAGAAGGATGCGCTTGTTGCTACTGCTTTTTTCTTATCAACATACAACTCTCCATTCTCATCTTTACTCAATGTCCCAGCAACTCCTGTTGTTGTCGTTGCTCCTACTGTTGTTGAGCCCATTAATGAATTATTTGTTAGCGTTGATGTTGTTGGTTCTAAGTTGGTAAGTGATATAGTTGATGAATCTAAAAAATTCATTTTTCATTCCTCCTATTTTTTTACTGCTACTGCAGGTTTTTCCTCTGTCTGATTTAGTGGTGGTGCAATTAGTTCTTCTAACGTTTTATCTGTTTCTCTTGGTAGTGAATGTTCCATCTTAAGCTGACTTGCTTCTAAGTTCTGAGATTGCAAATTTACGACCATACCAGGTTGTATTCCTTGAACTAGCAATTTCCTAAATTGTTTTACTGATTCTATTGTTGTTAGACAGTTTAATATGTCATCAAGGTTATCTAGACTTTTTCCAGCTTCTCTAGCTCTCCTGATATCTTTAATTAAATCTTGGTTTTCATCATGTTCCTTTTTCATCTGACGCATGTTTCTTTTTACAATTGCTTTTTCCATAGCTTTATACCTTGCCAAACCATATTCTTGGTTGTTGATGCACTGTAAGTTTTTAAAACCTGCAATAATTTGATAACCACCAAGAACCACTAAAGGTACTAATGGTAAGCCAAAGAAAGAGCCAATCATACAACCACCTAGAATTATTCCATTCCTTACTAAACACGCTTGATGAATACGTTTGTTGCTTATCAGATACTTAGGAAACTCTACTATTCTTCTATCTACTCCTAACCAATAATTAGAACTTCTTTCTTCTTTTAACTGGTTTCTTACTTGTATCTTTGCTCGTTTCATTTCTTCCATTATCTTTTGCTGTTCTTCTGGGGATTTGACTTTTTTTAATTGTTGGTCTCCCCATTTTTCAATACTTGCGTCTGAATATTTTAGTACTCTTTCTTCTCCAATTACTTTTTTTATAAATTTATATTTGTATGAGTCAAATTTCCTAATAAATTTCTGAAATTGTTTTGCCCCTAAGCGTTGATGTAATTTTGCTTTATCTAAATAAATCTGTCTTACCCTTTTTTCTCTATCCTTTTTTGATAATCCTTCTGGTATTTCAATTTTTTCTGGGTGAAATAATAGTTGGTAATTATATTTTAATCTTCTTAATTTTTCTTGGATAGCGCCAGTTACTCTATCCATACCAATTCCCCCTTCATTGCTGACATATTATATCATGTTTTTAACATTTTGTCAATTTCATTTAATGCCAAAAAAAATCAGTCTATTATTAGACTGTTTCTTTATCCTTATATTTAATGTTTGTTAGATAGAGTCCCTCTGCTGGAGCTGTTTTTCCTCCTTTGGATCTATCTTTTCTTTCTAAAAATATTTTTACAAATTCTGGTGATTCTTTTTCTTCTCCTATCCTAATCAATATACCAACCATATTTCTTATCTGATATCTTAAAAAACCATTTCCAGTAAATGTAAATTTAATAATATCTTGATTTGTTTTTTCCACTGTAGCTGTGGAAATTGTTCTAATACAGTTTTCTTTCTCTCTATTTTCTGTTACAAAAGATCTGAAATCATGTTCTCCTATTAAATATTTTATTGCTTCTTGCATTTTTTCTACATTTAATGGATAGTTGTATTGAAATACATAATTTCTTTCTATGGGATTATACTCTCCTATATTTATATAGTATTCATATGTCTTTTCTATTACATTATATCGAGCATGAAAATCACTATTTACTTTTTCTGTTTTTATCACATGAATATCATCTGGCAAATTGCTGTTCATGGCTCTTTTTAACTTATACTCTGTAATATTTACATCAATGTCAGCATGTCCACATTGCATTTTGGCATGAACTCCTCTATCTGTTCTACCTGATGAGGTAAAAGAGGTTTTTTTGCCATTGTTGATTTTTGTTAAAGCATTTTCAATCTGTTCTTGAATGGTTAATAAACCTGGCTGTGTTTGATATCCTTTATAGTTTGTTCCATCGTATGATACTGTTATTAAATAACGCATAGTACCTCCTTATTTTAATTATACATGCTTATAAACATCTTTGATGATATCTCTAATATCCTTATGATAATCAATCTTTACTTTTTTTCGTTTGATTGCTTTATAAGTAAAAAGTACTCTATCAGGTAAACAAAAACCATTTCTCTTTAAATAGTCTACTCTTTCATATCCTTCTTCTGTTTTTGCTTCTAAAAAGATTCTTTTATTTTTAACAAATAAAACTTTTGTTGTATATTGATAAAGAATATCCGGATTATTCGTTCCAACTACAATGATTTTTTGAAATTGGTCTTTTAATTTGTTAAATACCATCATAAGTTTTTTTGTACTTTTCATATCTAGTCCACGAAATGGATCAGATAATATTATCATATCTGGATTCGATAATAAGCTAATAGCAATTTGTACTTTTTTTCTTTCTGAATTAGATAAACTGGTAATATTTCTATCCAAAAGACTACTATCTAGTCCTACAATTTTTAATGAATCTTTTTCTTTTTTTTCAATGTTTTTTATTTGTAAATGGTAGTATTGTATCATATAATCCATATGTTCTTTTATTGTATTTAAATAGTTAATTTTATGAAACTTATTTTCTACTTTACTTATTTTTTTGTAATATTCTAAATGATTTTCAGGGATTAGTTCTGTTTGATCTATGATAATTTTTCCTTCTGGAATTTTTTCTAATCTTAAAACTTCTAATAATTCTTCATACTCTGGACCTGTAACACCTATAATATCTTCTCCTGTTAACGTGGTAGAAAATTCCCAATCATTACTCTTGATATTTTCAAATATTATTTCCATATTGTGTCCACCATCCTGTCCATATCTAATTCTACTTTATCTACTACGTTATAATCTCTTAATTTAACTGATAAATCTATCATAAATGGTAACTCTAGGCCTATTTTATTTAATACATTATCCTTTTCTATAATAGATAATGGTTCCCCTTCTAATAAAATTTGTTTTTCATCTACGATATACAAATAATCACTTTCTAAAGCAACATTTAAATCCGATGTCGTCATAACAATAGAAATATTAGTTTCTAGTTGTAGTGTTCTTAATAAGTTAATCATTTCTTTTTTTTCTTTTTCTTCTAGCTCTCCACAAATATCATCTAAAAATAGAATTTGTGGAGATGCTAACATTTTTTCTGCTAATAACAATTTTATTTTAATAAATTCGGATACTTCGTTTGGATTTTTCTTTTGAAATTTTGTCAGTTTATACTTTCTAATAATTTCTTTGTAAGTTTCTTTTTTTTCTTCCTCTGTCTTTTTAAATAAATGGATACTATAATTCAGTTCTTCTTCTATCGTCGAAAAGAAAAATGTTGGGTTGTCTTGAGGAATAATCATGCCTGTAATTTCTTTCCACAGATTCTGTGGATATTCTTCTAAAAACATTCCCAATAGTTTTATCGATTTTGTCACTGGAATTTGTCCGCTTAATATTCTAATTAATGTTGTTTTCCCACAATTATTTGGCCCTGATATCATGATAAATTTTCCTGAATCTATTTGGAAGGAGATATTATCAAATAAGTTTAGATAGCTTAAATTTGTAACACTTAATAATTCTTTCATATCGAACCTCCCACTTTTATGTTTATTATATAATAATGAGTTTAAAAAAACCAGTTATCTGGCCTTTTTCTTTTGTATTCTATATGCGCAACGTAATAAAAACTTGTCTGATACAAATCTACCAAAAAATTTAGCACACTTCATTTTAAAACCTGGTATAATTAGCATTTTCTTTTTTTCCATCATTTGATCAATTGCGTATTTAGCAACATAGGTACTTTTTAATGGTTTTACAGAGAATTTCACACCTGCTCTCGTATTAAAGTTTGTATCTACTGGTCCTGGACATAATACAGAAATTTGAACATTTGTCTTTTTCTTCTTTTGTTCATACCATAAAGCTTCTGATAGTTGGTATACATAGGATTTTGTGGCATAGTAAGTACTCATCAATGGACCTGGTTGGAAAGCTGCAGATGAAGATACATTTAATATATAACCTGAATTCCTTTTTTCCATATCTTTTAAAAATGCTTTTGTTAAAATATGAACTGCCTTAATATTCGTATCAATCATATCTAATTCTTGTTGTAAATCTGTAGTAGTAAAATCTCCATACATTCCAAATCCTGCATTGTTGATTAAAATGTCAACATTTTCTTTTTTCGTTAATATATACAATTCTTTTACTTTTTGTTCATTCGATAAATCAGCCACAATGATTGTTACTTTTGTTGGTAGGGCTTCTTGGATACTCTCTAGCTTTTCTCTATCTCTTGCGACTAAGATTAGTTCGTATTTTTTTGTTGCTAGATATCTTGCCATATCTAGACCAATACCTGATGATGCTCCTGTAATTAATGCCTTCATACAGTACCTCTTTTCCTAATACAATACTTCTAGTTCTATTATATAACACTTTTCCATTAAAAAAAAGGAGATTGACACTCCCTTTGCATAAAAAAAGACACATTTCGTGCCTTATTTATCTTCTTTTTCTGCTTTTTTAGCAGGTTTTTCTTCTTCTGGTTTAGCTTCATCTACTAATTTTAAAATTACCATTAGAGAATTATCTCCGCGACGTTCAGATAATTTTAAAATTTGAGTATATCCACCATTACGATTTTCATAACGTTTTGCTAAATCATGGAAAACTTTATCCACAACTTTTTTATCATTATGTAAGAATGCTAAAGCTTTACGACGAGAAACTAAATCACCTTTTTTACCATAAGTAATCATTTTGTCAACAAACTTACGAACTTCTTTTGCTCTAGTTTCTGTAGTAGTAATACTTTCGTTTACGATTACTTGTTTTGTCATAGTAGCTAGCATACTTCTTCTATGTTTGTTATCTACACCTAATTTTCTCATAGTTATTTCCTCCTTATATTTTAGTCGTCATCACGTAATACTAGACCCATATCTCTAATTTTATCTAAAACTTCTTTTAGTGATTTTTTACCTAGATTACGTATTTTCATCATGTCTGATTCACTCTTATTAACAAGATCTTGTAAAGTATGAATACCAGCTCTTTTTAAGCAATTATATGCTCTTACAGAGAAGTCTAAATCTTCAATAGAAGTTTCTAGTGCTTTTACTTTTGGATCTTCTGTCTTTTCAATCATCATTCCACTTACATCTGCGATTGATGATAAATCCGTTAAGATTTGGAAATGTTCAATTAAAATTCTTGATGCTAAAGCGATTGCTTCTTCTGGTTTCATAGAACCATTTGTCCATACGTCTAAAATTAATTTATCATAACTTTCATCTTGTCCAACGCGAGCGTTCGCAACTTCATATGATACTCTTTCAATAGGAGAATATAATGAGTCAATAGCTATAACTCCTGCTTTTTTAATGTCATGAATTTTCTTGTTGTCTTCACTTCTTACATATCCACGACCGTTTGATACAGTCATCTCCATGTTTAGAGAAGCTCCCTTTGCTAAAGTAGCGATTACTTTATCTTTGTTAATTACTTCGATATCAGCATCGTGTTCAATATCTCCAGCAGTGATTTCTCCTTCTTTTGTTGTGTTAATACGAACAATTTTCTCTTCATTTGAGTGGTTTTTAAATACAACACCTTTCAAATTTAAGATAATTGTTGTTACATCTTCATAAACTCCTTCAATTGTTTGGAATTCATGAAGAACACCATCGATTTTAATACTACTAATAGCACTTCCTGGAAGAGATGATAACATTACTCTTCTTAAGGCATTACCAATTGTAGTTCCAAATCCTCTTTCTAATGGTTCTAGTTCAAATCTACCATAGAAATTGCTTTCTACAGAATCTGTTATTTTATAAATTGGTTTTTCAAATTGTAACATGAAACTAACCTCCCTTATTCATTAATTATACACGTGGACGTTTTGGTGGACGACATCCATTGTGTGGTATTGGTGTAACGTCAACAATTGTAGTTACTTCTAGACCTGCAGTTTGAAGTGAACGAATTGCTGTTTCTCTACCTGGTCCTAAACCTTTAACACGTACTTCTACTTTACGCATTCCCATGTCATATGCAGATTTACCAGCAGCTTCTGCAGCCATACCTGCAGCAAATGGAGTTGATTTTTTACTACCTTTGAATCCGATAGCTCCAGATGATGCCCAGCTAATTACGTTACCGTCCTTATCTGTGATTGTAGTAATTGTATTGTTGAATGTTGAATGAATATGTGCAATACCTTCAGGAACATTCTTTTTTACTTTTCTTTTTCTTGTTTTGTAAGCCATCTAGTTTACCTCCTTTAACATTTCTCTATTCAGTTCTAACTAAGCTTTTTTCTTGTTAGCTACTACTTTTCCTTTACCTTTACGAGTACGTGCATTGCGATTTGTTCTTTGTCCTCTTACAGGTAATCCTTTTTTATGGCGACTTCCTTGATAAGAATTGATTTCCATTTTAGTTTTGATGTTCATACTTACTTCACGACGAAGATCACCTTCTGTTAAATGTTTATTAATTTCATCACGAATTTTAACTAAATCTTCTTGAGATAAATCTTTTGTCTTTGTTGTTGGATCAATATTTGCTGCTTTTAAAATTTGTTTTGCTAAACTTTGTCCAATACCATAAATATAAGTTAATGAAATACAAATGTGCTTGTCGTTTGGAATATCTACACCTTTAATACGTGCCATTAATTACACCTCCTAAAAAATTATCCTTGTCTTTGTTTGTGTTTTGGATTTTCACAAATAATTCTTACTGTACCTTTACGTTTTACAACTTTGCATTTTGGGCAAATTGGTTTTACACTTGCTTTTACTTTCATACTATCCCTCCTATTATTTACGATAGGTTATACGCCCACGTGTTAAGTCATAAGGCGAAAGTTCTATCATTACGGTATCTCCTGCTAAGATACGAATATAGTTCATTCGTATTTTACCAGAAACGTGAGCTTCCACAATGTGTCCATTTTCTAGTTGAACTTTGAATTTCCCACCTGGGATAATTTCAAGAACTTTCCCTTCCATTTCAATTGTATCTTCTTTGGCCATCTTTATCACTCTCCTGTTAAGATTTGATATCCATCTTTTGTTACTGCTACTGTATGTTCGAAATGAGCGGATAGACTGCCATCTTGTGTATCAATGGTCCAATTATTGTCATGTACAAAAATTTCTGGGCTTCCCATTGTTAACATTGGCTCTACAGCTATTACCATTCCTTCTTTTAGTCTTGGTCCGGTATTTGGAATACCATAGTTTGGTACTTCTGGATCTTCATGAACAGAAGTCCCTACACCATGACCACATAATTCTTTTACAACACCTAGGTTATGTTTATGGGCGTATTGTTCAATCGCATAACCAATATCTCCTATTCTATTACCAGGTTTTACTTGTTTTAAACCTACAAATAGTGCTTCTTCAGTGTCTTTTAGTAACTGTTTTGTTTTTTCATCTACTTCTCCTACTGTGTAAGTCCAAGCAGAATCTCCATGGTATCCTTTATAACAGGCTCCAATATCGATAGAAATAATGTCACCATTCTTAAGTTTTCTATCACTTGGAAATCCATGAACAACTTCTGAATTGATACTTGTACATAGTGTAGATGGGAACCCTTCGTATCCCTTAAAAGAAGGAGTAGCATCTTTACTTCTAATGAAGTCTTCTGCTAGCTTATCTAATTCTTTTGTAGTAATTCCTTCTTTTATAAATGGTTTTAGATACTGATGAGTTTGATATACTATATTACCAGCAATTTTTAATAATTCAATTTCTCTTTTACTTTTCATTGTTATCATTATTATTCATCTCCATCAGATTTCGATGAGGTAGAAATGCTGATAATTTTTTCTATCTCACGAAAGACATTTTCTACTGTATCATTTCCGTTTACTTCCTGTAAAACACCTTGTTTTCTATAGTGTTCAATAATTGGTTCGGTTTTTTCTTGATACATTTTATACCTTGTTTGAAAGGCTTCTAAGTTGTCATCATTTCTTTGATACAACTTTCCCCCACAAATATCACACACAGATTCTACTTGGGGAGCACTGGATTTTTCATTAATGTTATAGACTGCATGACAGTCTTCACATACACGTCTACCAGTAATTCTTTTTTCTAATGTCTTTTCATCGATTACAATTGAAATTACATTTCCAACTTCGTATCCTAATTTGTTTAGAATTTTATCATATTCAACTGCTTGCTCTAGACTTCTAGGAAATCCATCGATAATGTATCCATTTTTACAATCTTTTTCCTTTAATCTATTTTCAATTAGTTGATATGTAATTTCATCTTTTACTAATTTCCCACTTGCTAGCGTTTCTGCAACATAATTTCCTACTTCACTATCTTCTTTAGCGATTTCTCTTAAGATATCACCCGTTGAGATATGAGGAATATGATACTTGGCAACTACAAGTTCTGCTTGTGTTCCTTTTCCAGCTGCAGGTGGGGCTATAAACATAATATTTTTCATATTTTACCTTCTACTATATCCTCTCTTATAACTTCTGGTCAAAATACTTCCTTCCAATTGTTTATAAGTTTCTAGTGCTACACCTACGACGATTAATAATCCGGTACCACCGATGGATACACTGGTAGGTAAGCTGGTTAGTTCAGAAAATAGAATTGGTAAGCCGGCAATTACTACTAGGAATGTTGCTCCTAAAATAGTAAGCCTTGATAAGATTTTACTTACATGTTTTTTTGTATCTTCTCCAGGTCTGATTCCAGGAATATACCCTCCATTTTCTTTTAGATTCTTAGCAAATTCATCTGGCTTAACTTGTATAAATGTATAGAAGTAAGCGAAGAAGAATATAAGTACTACATAAATTAAGAATCCAACTGGAGTAGTATAGGTTAAATACTTTTCTACAACTAAAGTAAATGTTTCGTTTTTTATTACTTGTGCCAAGATACCAGGTATTGCTAATAAACTTGAAGCAAAGATAACTGGAATTACTCCGGCAGTGTTGATTTTTATTGGCATAAAACTTTGAGCTGAAGCTCCATATGCACTTGTTGATTTATTGGCATATTGGATTGGTATTCTTCTTTCTGATTCTTGAACAAAAATCATTCCAATGACAATCGCAAAGTAAACAATTACGAAAAGAATAAATTTAACAATTCCTAATGTAATTACTTGTGCAGTTCCATCGAATTCTACTAAACCAGTAAAGGCATCAATAAACATCTGTGGAAGAGTTGCAATAATACCTGCCATAATAATTAAGCTTGTACCATTTCCTAATCCTTTTTGTGATATTTGATCACCTAACCATAATAGGAATGCTGTACCGGCGGTTAGCACTGTTGCGATATATAGATATTGTACTATATCTCCGCTTCTACCTATGAAAGCAAATGCAAAAGCATATCCTTCAATAAAAGCAAAGATAATACCTAGATATCTAGTAATTTGATTTAACTTTTGTCTTCCTGTTGCTCCTTGCTTTCTTAGTTCTGCAAGATATGGAATAATATCCATCTGTAATAATTGCATGATGATTGATGCCGTGATATATGGCATAACACCTAATGCAAATATTGAGAAGTTTTGTAGTGCTCCACCACCTAAAGTGTTAATTAATTCTAAAAATCCTAAATTACTGGTTAAATCTTGTGTTCCTGGAACTCGAATTGAAATACCTAATATGAAGATCATTAGTGCCCCAAGAGTAAAGTATATACGATGACGTAGATCTTTATTCGTTGAGGTAAATAATTGCTTCATAGTTTTGAACATACTAGATCACCTCAGCTTTACTTCCTGATTCTTTGATCTTTTCTAATGCACTTGTTGAAAATTTATTTGCTTGAATAGTTATTTTATGTTCTAATGTTCCATTTCCTAAAACTTTAATTCCATCTAATTGTTTTTTTACAAGTCCTTTTTCTTTTAATAATGCAGGTGTTACTACTGTACCATCTTCAAATACATTTAAATCACTTAAGTTAACTGTAGCATAGCTAACTTTAAATTTTGCATTTGTGAATCCTCTTTTTGGAAGTCTTCTATATAATGGTAATTGTCCACCTTCAAATACTGGATTGATACTACCACCACTACGTGCTTTTTGTCCTTTTTGTCCGCGTCCACATGTTTTACCAAGACCACTACCTGGACCGCGTCCTACACGTTTTTTTGCATGAGTAGCACCGATATTTTTTTCTAATTCATGTAATTTCATTATCCTAATATCTCCTCTACTGTTTTACCGCGAAGTGCTGCTACTTGTTCAACTGTTTTCATTGATTTTAATGCATTTAATGCAGCAGTTGCAGTATTAATTTTAGTTCTTGCTCCTAGTGATTTAGAGACAACATCACGAATTCCTGCTAATTCTAAGATTGCACGAACAGCTCCACCAGCGATGATACCAGTACCAGCTGGAGCAGGTTTAATAATTACTCTAGCAGCACCACTTGTTCCGATCATCTCATGAGCTACTGTTCTTCCATCGATTAGAGGTATTGTGATTAATTTTTTATTAGCATCTTGAATTGCTTTCTTAATTGCATCAGGTACTTCGTTTGCTTTACCAATACCTAATCCAACTTTACCTTTACGGTCACCTACAACAACAGTTGCTGAATATCTTCTACGACGTCCACCTTTAGTAACTTTTACTACGCTTTTAACGTCGATTACTAATTCTTCTAGCAACTTTTCTCTAGGTTCTTGAGACTTTCTTTGCATAATACCCTCCTATTAGAATTCTAATCCATTTTCACGTGCAGCTTCTGCTAAAGCTTTTACACGTCCATGATAAAGGTATCCTCCTCTATCAAATACCACTTTTGTAATTTTTGCTTTTGTTGCTTTTTCGGCAATTGATTTACCAACAACTTTAGCTGCTTCAACATTACTTCCATTTTTAATTTTTAAATCCTTGTCTAATGAGGAAGCAGATACAAGAGTAGTTCTAGTTTCATCATCGATAATTTGTGCATAGATTCCTGTATTAGAACGGAATACACATAATCTAGGTATTGCGCTTGTTCCCATTATATTTTTACGAATTCTTTCATGACGAACTTCACGCATACTATTACGAGATTCTTTCTTTATCATAATTTGATTTCTCCTTTCCTACTTATTAAGCAGCTTTTTTACCTTCTTTACGACGAACATGTTCATCCTTATAACGAATACCTTTACCTTTATATGGTTCAGGCTGTCTTACTTTTCTTACGTTAGCAGCAAATTCTCCAACTAATACTTTGTCAATTCCTTTGATTGTAATTTCAGTATTTCCGTTAGCTTCTACTGTTAATCCTTCTGGTACTTCCATCTCTACAGGATGAGAGTATCCAGCGTTGATTACTAATTTTTTACCTTGAACATTGAAACGATATCCAACACCAACGATTTCTAATCCTTTTTCAAAACCTTTTGTAACTCCTTCGATCATGTTGTGGATTAAAGCGTTCATTGTACCGTGCATAGCTTTTGCATTTTCGTTTTTACGTTCTAAAGTAATTTTATTATCAACTTGCTTCATAGTAATATCTTTTAACATTACTTGAGATAAAGTTCCTTTTGGTCCAGTTACTGTTACTGTATTATTTTCTTCAGTTACTGTAACTCCTTCTGGAACGATAATTGTACGATTTCCTATACGGCTCATCTTGACACCTCCTTATATTTTCTTTATTACCAAATATAAGCTAGAACTTCCCCACCTATATTTTCTTTACGTGCTTCTTTATCTGTCATAATTCCTTTAGATGTAGAAAGGATAGCGATTCCTAATCCATTTAATACTCTAGGAATTTCGTTGCTGTTAACATATACACGAAGTCCTGGTTTAGAAATTCTCTTTAGCCCAGTGATAACTCTTTCTTTTTTGTTATATTTTAAAGTTAAAAGAATTTTTCCTTGAGCGTCTTCTTTTACTACTTTATAATCTTTGATAAATCCTTCATCTTTTAAGATTCTTGCGATTTCTTCTTTTATTTTTGATGCAGGTACTTCTACTTCTTCATAACGCATTTGGTTTGCATTACGAATACGAGTTAGCATGTCTGCAATTGTATCTGTTACTACTGCCATAATAAATTCCTCCTTTCCAATTACCAACTTGATTTCTTAAGTCCTGGTATTTGTCCTTTATAAGCTAATTCACGGAAGCAAATACGGCAGATTCCGAATTTACTCATAACTGCGTGAGGTCTACCACAACGAGCACATCTAGTATATTCACGTACTTTAAATTTTTGTGGTCTATTAGCTTTTACTATCATACTTTTCTTTGCCATAATATTCCTCCCATTTTTTACTTTCTAAAAGGAATTCCAAGTCCATTTAATAAATCGAATGATTCTTCATTTGTTTTTGCTGTTGTTACAAATACGATATCCATACCACGTACTTTTACAACATCATCATAATCAATTTCTGAAAAGATTAATTGTTCTTTGATTCCCATAGTATAGTTTCCTCTACCATCGAAAGATTTTGGACTAACTCCACGAAAATCTCTTACTGCAGGTAGAGCAATTGCAATTAGTTTATCCATAAAGTTATACATGTTTTCTCCACGTAATGTAACTTTACATCCAATTGCATGTCCTTCTCTTACTTTAAATCCTGCAATTGATTTCTTTGCTCTTGTAATTACTGGTTTTTGTCCAGAAATCTTTGCAAGATCATTTACTGCTGCATCGATTAATTTTGAGTTAGATGTAGCATCACCAACACCGATGTTAATAACAATCTTTTCTAACTTTGGAACTTCCATAATTGATTTGTAATTATATTTTTCTTTTAAACTTGGAACAACTTCATTTAAGTATTTCTCTTTTAGGCGGTTCATAGTTACCCTCCTTCCAATTAATCAAGCTTCTCGTTTGATTTTTTTGTGATTCTAATTTTTTTACCTGTTTTTGTATCAGTTGTATGTCCGATTCTAGTTCCTTTTTTTGTCTTAGGATCAACAATCATAACATTTGATGCATGAATTGGCTTTTCAATTTCGATAATTCCACCAGATTCATTTGCTGTAGGTTTTTGATGTTTTTTAACTACGTTAACACCTTCTACTACAACTTTATTTTCGCTTCTTAATGTTTTAATAATTTTTCCTTCTTTACCTTTATCAGAACCAGCGATAACTACAACTTTATCTCCTACTTTAAAGTTCATAATTTATCCTCCTCATTATAGTACTTCTTTTGCTAAAGAAACAATTTTCATGTAATCTTTATCACGAAGTTCTCTTGCGACTGGTCCAAAAATACGAGTACCTACTGGACTCTTGTCATCACGAATGATAACACAAGCATTGTCATCGAACTTAATGTATGATCCATCTTCACGACGAACGCCTTGACGACTACGAACGATAACTGCTTTTACAACTTTTCCTTTTGGTAATGGTGAGTTAGGAATTGCATTTTTTACTGTTCCAACTACTACATCACCAATGTTACCTGTTTTAACTTTGCTTCCACCTAGAACACGAATTACTAATAATTCACGTGCGCCAGTGTTATCAGCAACTTTTAAACGACTTTCTTGTTGTAACATAGATTATTCCTCCTTCTTTCCAATCATCTAAGCGTTAAATAATAACTGCTTCTTTTACTACTTCTTTTAAATAGAAATGTTTAGTTTTTGACATAGGTCTTGTTTCAGCAATGCGTACTGTGTCTCCAACTTTTGCAATATTTTTTTCATCATGTACACTATATTTTTTAGAGCTTTTAACTCTTTTGTGATATAACGGATGGTCTTTATAAGTTTCAACTAAAACGCTTATTGTTTTATCATTAGTTGCGCTAACTACTTTTCCAACTAATTCTCTTTTAATTTTCTTTTCCATTATATAACCTCCTATTCGTTACTCTCACGTTCTTTTAGAACAGTTTTCATTCTTGCAACGGTGTGTCTTAAATCTCTAATTCTAGAAGGTTTTTCAAGGTTTCCTGTAGCTTGTTGGAAACGTAAGTTAAATAGTTCTTGTTTTGCTTCAAATAACTTTGTATTGATTTCTTCAGTTGTCATTTCTCTAATCTCATTAACCTTCATTATTTTCACCACCATTTTCTTTCATTACAAATTTTGTTGCTATTGGTAGTTTGTGAGATGCTAAACGTAATGCTTCACGAGCAACTTCTTCACTAACTCCAGCGATTTCAAATAAAATCTTTCCTTCTTTTACAACAGCAACCCATCCTTCAACGTTACCTTTACCTTTACCTTGTCTTGTACCAATTGGTTTTCTAGTAAGTGGCATGTGTGGGAATACATTGATCCATACTTTACCACCACGTTTCATGTAACGAGTCATTGCGATACGAGCAGCTTCGATTTGGTTAGCTGTAATCCAAGCTCCTTCTTTTGCTTGAAGACCATATTCTCCAAAACTTAATGTTCTATTTCCACGTGATTTTCCTTCGTAAGGTAATCTATGAACACGACGATATTTCGTTCTTGACGGTATTAACATATTAATTACCTCCCTTAGATTTCTTGTTTAGGATTTCTCCTTTGTAGATCCAAACCTTTACACCGATTTTACCAAATGTTGTATCTGCTTCTGCTGTTGCATAATCAACATCTGCTCTTAATGTGTGTAGAGGAATAGTTCCTTCTGTGTATCCTTCGCTACGTGCCATATCAGCACCACCTAAACGTCCAGATACTGATGTTTTAATTCCTTTAGCTCCTGCTTTCATTGCATTTCTGATAGCACGTTTTTGAGCCATACGGAATGATGCTCTGTTACTAATTTGATTTGCAATTGAATCAGCAACTAATTGAGCGTTCATATCTGCTTTTTTAATATCAACGATTGAGATTTGAACGTTTTCATCAGCAATCTTTGATAATTGTTTCTTTAATTTTTCGATTTCTTCTCCACCACGGCCAATCATAACACCTGGTTTAGAAGTGTGGATTACAACTTCACATCTTTTTGGATTTCTTTCGATTTCAACTTTTGCAATACCAGCATTTTTTAAGTTCTTTTCTAAATATTTACGGATTTCAATATCTTTTGATAAAAATTTAGAAAAGTCATTTTTCTTTGCATACCACTTTGCTTCCCAGTCTTTGTTGATGCCAAGTCTCAATCCATTAGGATTAACTTTTTGTCCCATGTTTTAACCTCCTTATTAGTTTTTTGTAGCCACTACGATTACAATGTGACTAGTTCTATGATCTCTATGTCCTATGTGAGAACGTGAATCAAAAAAGTGACGTTTCATAACAGGACCAGCATCTACTCTTGCTTCTTTTACATAAAGTGTAGCAGCATCTGCTCCATTGTTGTTAACAGCGTTTGCAATAGCAGAATCTAAAACTTTTTTAATAAGTCTTGCTGACTTATTTGTTGTGTTTACCAAAATGTTAGCTGCTTCTTGTACACTTTTACCACGAATCATATCGATTGTTAGACGAGCTCTGATTGGTGATACTCTAAGTCCTTTAGCAATTGCTCTTGCTTCCATTTCTTTCCCTCCTAGTCATTTTTAATTATTTCTTGTCTGAACCATGTCCACCGAATTTACGAGTTAATGCAAATTCACCTAATTTATGTCCTACCATATCTTCAGTAACATATACTGGTATAAACTCTTTACCATTGTGAACGGCAAATGTATGTCCTATAAAATCAGGAAAAATTGTGGAACGGCGTGACCATGTTTTAATGACTTCTTTTTTTCCAGACTTATTTAATTCTTGAACCTTTTTTAGCAATCTATCGAATACATAAGGTCCTTTTTTTAAACTTCTTGCCATTATTTAATCATCCTTTCCTATTTACTATTACGACGACGTACGATGAATTTATCTGATTGTTTTTTCTTACGTGTCTTTAATCCAAGTGCAGGTTTACCCCATGGAGTCATTGGTGCTTTACGTCCTACTGGAGCACGTCCTTCACCACCACCATGTGGATGGTCGTTAGGGTTCATAACAGAACCACGAACTGTTGGTCTAATACCCATATGACGTTTACGTCCTGCTTTACCTATTCTAACAAGTGATGCGTCTTCATTTCCAACCTCACCAATTGTTGCCATACATGTTCCCAAAACTTTTCTTTGTTCACCAGATGATAAACGAATCATTACATATTTTCCTTCACGTCCAAGGATTTGTGCAGAACTTCCAGCACTACGTGCTAATTCTCCACCTTTTCCAGGGCGTAATTCAATATTATGAATCATTGTACCTACTGGAATGTTCATAATTGGTAATGCGTTACCAACTTTAATATCAGCATTTGCTCCAGCTTGAATTGTCATTCCAACTTCTAATCCTTTAGGAGCAATGATATATCTTTTTTCTCCATCAGCATAATTGATTAATGCGATGTTTGCTGTTCTATTTGGATCATATTCGATACTTGCTACTGTTCCAGGTACCTCTAATTTATTTCTTTTGAAATCAATGATACGATATTTTCTTTTTACTCCGCCACCTTGATGACGAACTGTTATCTTACCTTGATTGTTACGACCACTATTCTTTTTAATAGTAGTTAATAGAGATTTTTCTGGAGTACTTGTAGTGATTTCTTCGTTTACTAAAGTACTCATTTTTCTACGACCTGGTGTAGTAGGTTTATATGTTTTAATTGCCATAATTTATTTCCTCCTTCTAACCAAGATCAATTGTTTGTCCTTCAGCTAAAGTAACAATTGCTTTCTTTGTACGATTCGTTAATCCTGTATAACGACCAACTCTTCTCTTCTTAGGTTTTACATTAATTGTTCTAATTGATGTAACCTTAACGTTAAAGATTTTTTCAATTGCATTTTTAATTTCAATTTTGTTAGCTCTTGGATCAACTTTGAATGTATATTTTCCGTTTGTTCTTGCATTTTCTGATTTTTCAGTAATAACTGGTGCCTTGATGATTTCTAAATATTTTGTGTCTTTCATTATTTAAGCACCTCCTCTACAGCATTTAATGCATCTTGTGTAAATACTAATACATCTGTACTTACAACATCTAACACATTGATTTCATCTGCTAATATCAATACTACATTCTGTAAGTTTCTTGATGCTAAAATCATATTATCATCGAATTCTTTTACTACTAGTAATACTTTCTTATCAGCAATTTTTAATGTTTCTAATAAAGCTTTCATCTCTTTTGTCTTTGGTGTTTGTAATGTTAAGTTTTCAATCACCATGATAGCTTTTTCATTTGCCTTATCTGCTAAAGCTGACTTGATAGCAAGTCTTCTTTCTTTACGATTTTGTTTCTTGCTGTAATCTCTTGGTACTGGAGTTCCATATCTTCCTCCACCTACCCATTGTACAGCTCTGATAGAACCTTGACGAGCATGTCCAGTTCCTTTTTGTCTCCATGGCTTTCTTCCGCCACCACTTACTTCACTTCTGTTCTTAGTACTATGTGTCCCTTGTCTTAATGATGCTCTTGATAGGATAACTGCATCATATAAAACGTTTTTATTTGGTTCGATTCCAAATATATTTTCGTTTAAGTTAATGTCCTTTACTTTTTCACCTTTAAGATTTAAAAGTTCTACTTTTTTCATCTACGATTCCTCCTTTCATCACATTTCTTTTGTTTTTCTTTTTCATTTTATTTGTTCCTGTGATGATTTTATTCTGCTGTCTTTTCTGCAGGTGCTTCTGTTTCTTTAGATTCAGCTTCTACTTTTGGTTCTTCGTATGAAACTAAGTCAGCTTTCTCTTTTTTAACATTTGGTTTTTTAACTGCAGTACGAATCATAACTAATGATTGCTTTGGACCTGGAACATTTCCTTTTACTAAGATTACGCTATTTTCAGTATCTACTGAAATAATTTCTAGATTTTGAACAGTTCTTGCTACATTACCCATTTGTCCAGGCATTTTCTTACCTTTCAAAACGTGCATTGGTAACATAGT
>CALVKA010000004.1 GCA_944332475.1 uncultured Bacilli bacterium | reverse complement strand
ATCCCGAACACAGAAGTTAAGCCACTTAACGCCGACGATAGTGAATGCGAAAATAGGAAGTTGCCAAGAATTTTTTTTGTGTATAAAAGACTATGATTTATAGTCTTTTTTTGTTTAAAATAAAGTGGTCCGTGCTATAATAAGACTAGGTGATTTTATGGAAAAAAAAGAATATGAAGAACTATTGTCTCTAGCAATATCAACTGGTGCAGATTTTGCTGAAATATATACAGAAGATGGGAAAACAACATCTTATAGAGTCCTAGATTCCAAATTAGATGGAATTGGCTCTTCTACTACAAGAGGAATTGGTATTAGAATCATAAAAGATCATGATTATTATTACACTTCAACCAATGATCTATCTATAGACAATATAAAGAATTTAATTAAAAACTTAATCAGAAATTTAAATGGCTCATCTAATAAAAAGATAAAACTTAATGATTTAGAGAAAGTATATCCTAAAATTAAGATTCCACACGATGAGTATCCAGTAGAAAAGAAAAAAGAATATTTATTAAATATGGACAAAAAAGTTCGCAGCGTATCAAAATTAATTAGCCAAGTCTCACTAACCTTTTTAGAAGATGACAAAGACTATGTAATTGCAAATTCTGATGGAAAATATATAAAATCAAAAAGTTGTGTAACAAGATATATGTGTAACGTGTATGCCGAAGACAAAGACAAAAAAGCAGATGAGTTTACAGATCATGCTGCAGGAAAAGGTTATGAAATTTTAGAAGAAGACCTAGAAACGCAAAGCATAAAAACAGCCAATACTGCTATTGAAAAATTAGCTGCCGAAGATTTTAGGGGTGGAGAATTACCAGTAGTAATTGCTCCAGGGTTTGGTGCTGTCATCTTCCATGAAGCTTGTGGTCACGGTCTGGAAGCTACAAGAGTGGCACCTAAAAAATCCGTCTTTTCTAATGATTTAGGAAAAGTAGTCGCAACACCTAAAGTGACTTTAATTGACGATGGAACAATTCCAAACGCCTGGGGAAGTAATTTAATCGATGATGAAGGCAACCCAACTCAGAAAAATATTCTAATTGAAAAGGGAATACTGAAAAATTTTTTAGTAGATAAACTACATACCAAAGAGATGAATTTACCAGCCAATGGTTGTGGTAGAAGACAAAGTTATCAATATGCACCAACTTCTAGAATGAGTAATACATATCTAGAATCAGGAAATGACAAAGTTGAAGATATGATAAAAAGTATTAAACTTGGAGTATACTGTCAAAGAATGTCTGGAGGAAGTGTGAATTCAGCAACCGGTGATTTTAACTTTGCAGTAGATACTGCGAGATTAATAGAAAACGGAAAATTAACGAAAATGATTAAAGGAATTACCTTAATCGGTAATAGTAAAGACATTCTTAAAAATGTAGAAATGGTCTCTTCAGATTTATCATTAGCAGGAGGATATTGTGGTAGCAAAAGTGGTATGATTTATGTAACTATAGGGCAACCAACCATTAAGGTATCTAAAATCTTAGTAGGAGGGAAAGAATAATGACAAATCAAGAATTTTTAGACAAAGCGAAAGAAAAAGGAATCTCAAACATACAAGTTGTCGAAGTAACACAAAACGTTGGTCAAATAGAATTAATTAATAAAACATTAGAAACTTATGAGGTTTCAAATCATATTTCCTATCAAATTAAAGCAGAATATAATGGAAAAACAGTAAAAGCTACTTCTGACTACCTAGATGAAAGTATTTTAGACTTATTAATCATGAAAGCCACAACGACAGATTCAAAATATCAGGATGAATACCTACAAGATACTTCAAATAATAATGAAATTACTGATACATTTCAAATCGAAATGAGCAAAGACTTAGACACCCTAAAAAAATTAGATGATATAAGAGCACAATATAAACAGATTAGCAATTTGACATTATCTTATTCAGAAATTTATACAAAGAAACATATTTTTAATAGTAATGGTGTAAATATTGAAACCGATTCCCATATATATGAATTTGTTCCAGAAATTGTAGTTCCTACAAAGGATGGAGTCAATGATTATGACAGAGTATATTTAAAAACATCAAAAGATGAACTTAATATGGAATATAATCTTAAAAAAGATATTGAAATGGCTATCAAACAGGCAACCAAAGAAAAACTACAAACTAAAAAATACAATGTAATTATAGATTCCACTGTTATGTCTACCATCTTATCTAACATGATAAAAATGATTTCCGCTAATAATATTCGTCTAAAATTATCATGTTTAGAAAATAAAATAGGACAAAAATTATTCTCTGATAAAATAACTATCATAGAAGACCCAACAGATAAAAAGTATCCAGGAATGACAAAATTTGATGATGAAGGAACAAGTACAAGCAGAAAAGAAGTTATTAAGGACGGAGTATTAAAAACTTATTTATATAACATCAAGGAAGCGAAAGAACAAGGAAAACAGACAACAGGAAATGGTTATAGTGGAATATCAACGAAAAATATGTATATCAAACCAGGAGAAAAGAGCCTAAATGAATTATTTGAAAAATTAAAAGATGGAATCTATATTACAGATTGCATGGGTTCTATGGAAACGGCCATTAATGCTAATACCGGAACAATTTCTCTACAAGTGTTTGGATTCATAATTGAAAATGGAAAAATCAAATGTGGTTTTGTACCAAGTGTTATGACAACCACGATATATGAATTGTTGACACAAGTAGAAGATATTAGTAATGAGGTAATCTTTACAAAAGAATCCGCTGGCTCTCCTTGCTTATTCATCAACAATATTTCTATTGCTAGTGGTGACGAAGAGTGACAAACAGAAAAAATATAATCAATAAGAGTTGTATAACTCTTTTTTTTTGGTATAATAAAAAATGGGTGAAGAAATATGGATTATAAAGTAACAACTTATTCAGAAGAAGAGACAATTGAATTAGCACAAAACATCGAATCAGAAAAATTTCCGAACATGGTTATCTGTTTACAAGGAGATCTAGGAAGTGGAAAAACGGTGTTTACAAAAGGTTTTGCAGAAGCGTTAGAAGTAGAAGAAGAAATCACTTCTCCAACCTTTAATATCATCAAAGAATATGATTCCGGAGAATTACCTTTATACCATATGGATGTTTATCGTTTAGACGGAAAAGTAGATGATTTAGGAATAGAAGAATACTATACTAGAGGTGGAATTACTATTATTGAATGGGCAGATATGATTCCAGATTATTTACCAGAAAAACGTCTGGATATTAAAATTAAAAATTCATCAGAAGATGAAGATAAGAGAATTATTATTTTAACTCCTCATGGAAAAAAATATGAAGAAGTTTGTGAGGCGGTTGTATGATATTATATATAGACACTTCTTCTAGTTATTTATACACAGGAATTGTGGAAAACGAAAAAATAAAACAAGAAATCAAAAAAGAATATGGACATGATTTATCTCAGGTAGCATTACCAGAAGTAGTATCAATGTTTGAAAATACAGGAATCACTCCCAAAGATATTACAAAAATTATCGTTGTAAATGGTCCGGGATCTTTTACTGGGATTAGAATTGGAATTACGATTGCAAAAGTATATGCATGGAGTTTAAAAGTACCAATAACAACGATTACATCATTAGAAGCAATGGCAGTCTCTAGTACAAAAGATATGCCAAAAGTACCAATCATTGATGCAAGACGTGGTTATTGTTATGCTGCAATATTTGATGAAAAAAATGAAGTAATTTTAAAACCAAGCTACCTTACATATGAAAAATTACAAACAGAACTAGATAAAATAGAAAAATATGAAATCATAAGTAATGACCAAGAAAAATTACAAGTAACATCTAGTGTGATAGATTCCTATGATCCTGATATTATAAAAATTGTTGAAGCATTTAAAGATAAAAAAGAAGTAAATCCACATGCTGTTAATCCGGATTATTTAAAATTAACAGAGGCAGAAGAAAGTAAATTAGGATGATAAAAAAAATAGATAGCATAGCTGACTTAAAAGAAATAAATGTTTATCAATCACTAATTTCCAAAGAAGCGATGCAACATGAATTAGAACTAAATCCATTTGGACACTATCTATTAGATATAGAAGAAAACTGCATCCTTGGCTATTTATATTATAGTGATATTTATGAAAGAGCAGAAATCAATCAAATAGAAGTAGAAGTTTTGCACAGAAACTGTGGAAAAGCCTCTAATTTATTACAAAAAATGATTTCTCTTGTGGAAAAAGATATTACACTAGAAGTAAAAAAAGATAATATTCCAGCCATGAATTTATATAAAAAGTTTGGATTTGAAAAAAAAGCAATCCGCAAAGGATATTATCATGGAATAGATGGAATTTTAATGGAACGAAAACAAGAAAAAGATTAAAATTCTTGTTTTTTTATAGAAAAATTTGACAAATATAAAAAAATTCTGTATAATCTCACTAACACGCGAAAATGCGTGCACTTAAGAAAGGAAGGACATACATATGAAGTTATTTATGACTAATGTTATCCGTAGACGTAGATTGCGAAGACACTTGAGGACGCGATAAAAAAAATCGCAGATGCAAGTGTTATTGTAGTGCTTGTATCTGCGGAAGTCATAAATAAACATCTTGTATGATGAATAAAAAAAAGGCCTATGCAGTACAAGCATAGGTCTTTTTACATTTATTTAGAGGAGGAAACAATATGAATAAAAAATTAGAAAATATCATCAATATTTTAAAACAATTAATGTCTTATCAAACAACAGATCAAAATAATGAAGAATTTGAAAAAATATTTGCTTACATAAAAGAATTGATGCCAAGTAAATTAAATATTACAGAGTATGAATTTGATGGTAAAAAAGCAATAGTAATTTCAAACACCCAAGAAAAAGAAGTAGATATTGTATTCTGTACCCATGTGGATGTCGTACCAGCAGAAAAATATGAATGTATAGAAACAGAAAAGGAAATCAAGGGACGTGGCGCTTTTGATATGAAGGGTAGTGTAGCAACGGCATTAGAGTTATTCAAAAATTTAGATACAAAGAAAAAAGTTGCACTATTCATTACTTCAGATGAGGAAATTACAGGAAACTGTGCCAAACAATTGTTAACTATTTATAATACACAGTTTGCAATCGTTCCAGATGGAGGAACAGATTTACAAATTGTAAAAGAGGAAAAAGGGCAACTTCAATTAAAAATTTCAATCAAAACAAAATCAGCACATGCCTCTCAACCATATAATGGAGAAAATGCAATTTTAGCTCTTTATGATATTTATAAAAAAATAATAGATAAATATCCACTTCCAACCTCATCTGAAGATTACAAAACTTCAGTGAATTTATCAATGATAAAAGGGGGAGAAGCATTAAATAGTGTAGCGGCGACCGCATCAATGTATATTGATATTCGTCATACATCAACGGACACCAAAGAAAGCATTTTAGAATATATAAAATCATTGAATAAAAATCTAGAAATTGAAATTATTCATGCAGGAAGTTTATTTGAAACAGATTTAAATGATAAAAATGTAAAAAAATATATAGAGATTAGTAAAGAAATCCTTGGTAAAGAACCACAGATTGTATCAACAGAAGCAACGAGTGATGCTATTTACTTTTCGGATAAGAAAATACCAACTATTTTAACCAATCCAAGTGGTGGATATGCACATGCTCCAAAAGAGTATGTAGAAAAAGAAAGCTTATTAAAAATGTATAAAATTTGGGAAAAAGTATTAAAGGAGGAAGATTAAAATGACACAAGAACAAATTGAAAAATTCCAACAAATCAAAGAAGATCATTCGGCATTTAAAATATGGGAACACTTAGATAATGGATGTGCTATCGCAACAATGGGATATAGTGAAGAAAACATCCCTTATCTGTTAACATTATTAAAATCATTTGATGAACAATATGGAGAAGAGAATAATTATGAAACGGCTGCAGCTGAGCTTGCTTTATATGAGAAAAAAGGAAAATTATTTACCTATCTAGATGAAAATGGGACTCCAGTATCTATGAATGGGTGTACTTATAATGAAGAAAATGATAGTGTTGAATTTTTCAGCTCTGATGGTAGTACACCTAGCAATTTATACTTTTATGGATTATCTACAGTTCCAGAATATAGGGGTAAAGGAGCTTGTACAAAACTAATTCATTATGCTATCAATTTTGCCAAAGGCAATAATTATGCCAAAGCCAATAGTTTTGATTATGTATATGCTAGAACGGATTTAATAAATTCTAATTCAGAATGGCTAATGGCCCAAGCAGGAATGGAAGTCTGCAAAGAAGATGGATACATTATAGCAGAACCTGTAGATGTAACAGAGACCCAAAGGGATAATAGATTACATATGTGGCTACCATTACGCGAAGGAATTGGCTTAATGGCTAAAGAAAATGCTCTTTTTGCAGAGGATACAGAGGAAAGAAAAATAGTAACTGTAGATAAGCCAAAAGTTTATCAATTGAATCGTAAGTAGCTTAAGAAATACCACAAATAGAACTAGGAAAAAATATAGTTTTATGATAGAATAAGGAAGAAGTGAAAAGAGTGGTAGAAATGCAAGAAAAAAAAGATATGTATATATTAGGAATTGAAAGTAGTTGTGATGAAACAAGCGCATCCATTGTAAAAAATGGAACAGAAGAAATTGCAACCGTAATTTCTTCGCAGATAGACATTCATAAAGATTATGGTGGAGTCGTGCCGGAAATTGCCAGTCGTCATCATGTAAAAAATATAACGATAGTATTAGAGGAATGCCTAGAAAGAGCAAACATGACAATGGACGAAATCGATGCTATCGCTATAACCTACGGTCCCGGTTTAATAGGTTCTTTATTAATAGGACTAGAAGCAGCAAAAACACTAGCTTGGTTATATAAAAAGCCATTAATACCAGTTCATCATATCGCTGGTCATATTTACGCAAACAGTCTAGTAAGACCATTTAAATTTCCACTACTAGCACTAGTAGTAAGTGGCGGACATACAGAATTAATTGAAATGATCGACCATTATAAATTCCAAAAACTAGGAGGAACACTAGATGATGCGATTGGAGAATGTTACGATAAAGTAGCAAGAGTAATCGGTCTAGAATATCCAGGCGGACCAAAGCTGGATAAATTAGCACAGACTGGAAAGGTCACGTATAAACTACCAATTCCATTACACGATGACAGTTATAATTTTTCTTTCAGTGGTCTAAAAAGTGCTGTCATTAATCTAGCACATAATGAAGAGCAAAGAGGAAAAGAACTAAATAAAGAAGATTTAGCCACTTCTTTTCAAACAGTAGCAGTAGAATCTGTTGTTAGCAAAACCAAAAAAGCAATTCAAGATAAAAACATTAAGTATTTAATTGTAGCTGGTGGAGTAGCAGCCAATCAAGGCCTAAGAAAAGCAATTGAAGAATTGGGAAAAGAAATGAATGTTACCGTTTCAATCCCACCAATGAAATATTGTACGGATAACGCTACCATGATAGCTGCTGCAGGATATTATGCATATCTTGATGGAAGAGTTGCTGACCTAACATTAAACAGTACTTCTAGTGCAGTATTAAAATAAAGTTGACAGAAAAAACATCAAATTTGATGTTTTTTCTTTTTTTATTAGAAAACTGTTTTTTTCTAAAAAGAAAATATGATATAATTGATACGATAGGGAGGCTAGTAAAATGATAAATAGAATCATATTAAATGAAACATCTTACTTTGGCCGTGGTGCCAGAGCAAAACTGACAGAAGAACTTGAAGCTAGACATTTCAAAAAGATTCTAGTAGTAACAGACAAATCATTACTAGAAACAGGAACTGTCTCTTTAGTAACAAAAGAGTTAGATGAAAAGAAAATCAACTACATTGTATATGATGGAGTAAAACCAAACCCATCAGTTGAAAATGTTCAAGATGGATTAAAAGTTGCCAAAGATAACGATGTAGATTGCATTGTAGCAGTTGGTGGAGGAAGTTCTATCGACACAGCAAAAGCAATCGCTATTATCTGCACAAATCCAGAGTTTAGTGATGTTGTAAGTCTAGATGGTACAGCAGCAACCAAGAACAAAGCACTACCATTGATAGCATTACCAACCACTGCTGGAACAGCTGCAGAAGTAACGATTAATTATGTAATTACAGATGAAGTAAAAACAAAGAAAATGGTATGTGTAGATGTGCATGATATTCCAGTAGTAGCAATCATCGATCCGGATTTGATGCAAGGAATGCCACAAAACATTGCAGCTTCAACTGGTATGGATGCTCTAACACATGCAATGGAAGGATATATTACCAAAGCAGCATGGTTAATTCCAGATATGTTCCATATTAATGCCATGGCATTAATTTATAAGAATCTAGAAAAAGCTGCAAATGATAAAGATGAAAAAGCAGTAGAAAAAATTGGATATGCACAATATATTGCTGGAATGGGATTTTCAAATGTAGGGCTTGGAATTGTACATTCAATGGCACACTCTTTAGGAGCATATTTTGATACTCCACATGGACTAGCAAATGCATTGTTATTACCACATGTATTAAGATTCAACGGAAAAGTATGTCCAGAATTATTTAGAAACATGGGTAATGCATTTGGATTAGATATGAGTGGAACAAGTGATGAGGAAGCAGTAAATAAAGTAGCTGACGCTGTACAACAATTAGCAATTAAATTACATATTCCACAAACACTAAAAGAAATTGGAATTCCAAAAGAGATGCTACCAACATTGGCAGAACAAGCATTACACGATGTATGTACCGGAGGAAATCCAAGAGAAGTAACAAAAGAAGACATCTTAGCTATCTATCAAGAGGCTTATGAATAAAAAGGAAAAGAGGTAGAGAAATGTTAAAAGCAAAAACAGGATTCAGCATTGATGCTGACAGTTTCAAATCAGGTGAAGAAACAGCAAGAATTGCATCACAAGATATGAAAAATGCCAAATTAGGTATGTTATATACTTCAGTATTGTGTGATGTAAAAGAAGTAGTAAAAGGAGCTAGAAGTGTAACAAATGCTCCAATTATTGGATGTACTAGTAGTGGTGCTATTATGGTACCAGAAGGAATCATTTCATCAGATCATGGTTTTTCAGGAATGATGATGTTAGATGACAAAAATATGACAGTAGGAGTTGCATGCCATGAAGCAGGAAAAGATGCTCGTGCTATTGGTAGAAAAGTAGCCATCGAAGCTGTTGAAAATGCAAAAACTACTCGTGCACCAGCTTATTTCTATATGGTAGCAAGTCCAAAAGAAGAAGAAGATTACCTAATGGGTATCCAAGATGTTATTGGTAGAGTTCCAATGTTCGGAGGAAGTGCTGCTGATGATACAGTAGAAGGAAAATGGCAAATTTTCTGTAATGATAAAGTATTTAACGATGGTGTTGCAGTAGCTTTCTTCTATACAGATAATGAAATTGTAACTTCATTTACTGGAGCATATAGAGAAACAAATAATATTGGTTTAATTACTGAAGTAAAAGATAACCGTACATTAGTATCTATTGACGGAGTATCTGCACTTAAAAAGTATGCAAGTTGGATTAATTCAACACCTGCTCAATTAAAAGGACAAAACCTTTTAGTAGCATCTATTACTCGTCCATTAGGAGTAAAAGATCCACTTGGTAATTTAACCGTAATTCGTCATCCAATGTTTGGAAATGATATGGGAACAAAAACTACAACAGATGACACAATTACTCTAGGAAACAAAGCCGTTCCAGGAACAGCTATTCTTCAATTAGAAGCAACAGTAGATGAATTAATTGACTCTACTGGTAACACATTAAAAGATGTGAAAAAACAACTATATACAGAGCCAGCAGCTTATTTCTTAGTACACTGCGGTGGAAGAAAGTTAGGCATTGGTGATCGTATAGGAGAAGTTCATAAACAATTAGTAAAAGAAGCAAAAGGAGTACCATTTATCACTGTCTTTACATTTGGTGAATATGGTTATGATGAACACTCAGCTAACATCTGTGGTGGATTAATGTTATCATTTACCGCTTTTGGTAAAAATTAGGAGGTAGTAATGAAGAATTTAGTTAAAGGAATAGAGATGGATGCTAGTAACCGTCAAGTAATTGAAGTAACAAATCCTGCAACAGGAGAATTTCTAGATACTGTACCAAACTCTACAGAAGAAGATGTAGATATAGCAGTGACTGCTGCAGTAGAAGCACAAAAAGGCTGGGCAGAAGTACCATTACATGAACGTGGACGTATCTTGGAAAAATTTGTTGACCTAGTAGAAAGAGACAAAGAAGATTTAGCAAAGCTTCTTTGCCAAGAAACAGGAAAACCAATTACCGAAGCAAGAGCAGAAATCGGAAACATTAGAAACTTCGTATATGGTTATGTAGAAAGAGCAAAACATCTATATGGAATCAATATTCCTACAGGCAGTGAACCAGGACAAGAAAAAACTGTTCAGTTTACTATTAGACAACCATTAGGAGTTGTTGCTTGTATTATTCCATTTAATTTTCCAAGTGATTTATTTGGACAAAAAGTACCAAGTGCTCTAATCATGGGAAATGCCGTAATTGTAAAACCATCTACATATAACCCATTAACATTACACAGATATTGTTTATTATTAAAAGAAGCAGGAGTACCAGATGGTGTTATCAGCTGTCTATCAGGAGATGGCCCAACGACAGGTCAAGCGTTAGCAAGACATAAAGGGGTACATCTTGTCAGTGTAACAGGATCAACTGCTGTTGGTATGGAAACGATGGGGACTGCTAGTAAAAACTTAACTCATGTAATGTTAGAGTTAGGTGGAAACGATGCCTTCATTTTAGACAAAGATGGAGACCTAGATTTAGCTGTAGAAGAAATGGTCTGGGGAAGGCTTTACAATACAGGACAAGTTTGTTGTGCAAGTAAACGTTTCTTGGTACACAATGACATAAAAGATGAATTCACTCGTAAAGTAATCGAAAGAATTAGCAAAATGCGTGTTGGAAATCCAATGGATGAGGCAACAGAAATTGGTTGCCTAATCAATGAAAGAGCAGCAAAACGAGTAGAAGAACAAGTAAATACAACAGTACAACAAGGAGCAAAATTAATCTTTGGTGGTCGTAGAAATGGAGCATACTACGAACCAGCGGTATTAACTGATGTAACAAGAGATATGGATATCATGAAAGATATGGAAGTATTTGGACCTGTTATTCCAATTTGTGGTTTTGACACAATTGATGAAGCAATTGATATTGCAAATCAATCAAGTTTTGGATTATGCGGAAATATCATCACAAGAGATATGAATAACGCTTTCAAAGTAGCAGAAAGGCTAGAAGTTGGAGGAGCTGTCATCAATGGAGCTAGTTTCTTCCGTTCAGCAGAAATGCCATTCGGTGGATGGAAACATTCAGGAATTGGAAATGAAGGAATTGCTACTACATTACAAGAAATGTCTAGAATTAAAACTATTGTGTTAAAAAATGTATTGAAATAACATAAATGATAATACAAAGGCTAATCTCTAAAAAAGAGATTAGCTTTTTTTGAGGAAAACTTTCGTATCTATCGAATATAGTGTATAATAAAATAAGAATTAACGTTCTGGAGGAAGTATATGAAAGTAAGGAAGGAACTAAAAAGTAAGGCCAAAAAAAATTTAAAAAAGCACTATCCAATTTTTTTAGTAGCATGTGTAATAGCATCTTTCATAGGATCAGAATTCTTTGGCTCTTTAAATATTACAGAGACAACACCATTTCCAGGAAGTGTAATTACCGAACCAGAACGAATTGACCAAGCGGTTCAAGAAGCTTTAGACGGAAATAGTGAGGAAAGTAAAAAGACAACCAAAGAACTAAAGGAAGAAATTATCAAAAAAGATCAAGAAGACACAACCAAAGTATTAGGTAGAAGCAGAGGAATCTTTGCCATGATTATAAATGGCTTTTCAACAGGATCCATCTATGTAACGTTTATTACAGGTATGAATTCTATTATTGGTCACCCTAATATTACGTCTATTATTCTAGTTGGTGCTAGTTTATTATTAAGTTTCCTATTATGGTTTTTCTTAGGTAATATGTACCAAGTTATTTCTAGAAGAATCTTCTTAGAAGGTAGAATATATCAAAAAGTATCAATGCAACGCTTCCTATTTTTACTAAGAATAAAAAGATGGAGTAGGACAGCATGGACCATGTTTGTAACTTCCGCATTTTATAGCCTTTGGTGCCTAACAATTATAGGAATTGTTGTAAAACGATATTCTTATTTTCTAGTACCATATATTGTAGCAGAAAACCCAAATATTAAGACTTTAGATGCCATCACTTTATCAAGAAGAATGATGGATGGACATAAATGGGAATGCTTCAAACTAGAACTATCTTATATAGGGTGGGCAATTTTAGGTATGGTAACACTTGGAATTACAGAAATCCTATATTCTAATCCCTATAAAGTAGCAACTATGACAGAATACTTTGTTTATCTAAGAAAGTTATCAAAAGAAGAAGGTATGCCAGGCACGGAAAAGCTAAACGATACCTACTTATATGAAAAAGCACCAAAAGAACAATTAGAAAAAGAATATGCAGACGTAGTAGAAAGTCTAAAAAAATCACAAGAAAAAGTAGAAAAGCCACAGGGAATAAAAAAAGTATTAGCAGAATTTTTTGGCATTTCATTATCAGACACAAAAGAAGCAGAAGCAATTGAACAACAAGATAGAAAACTACAACGGTTAGAAATCTTTAAAAATGCACTTCGTGGAAAAGAATACCCAATGCGTTTGTTTACCATACCAGAAAGGCACCAAAGACAAAAGATGGATACCATTAACTATATGAGAAGATATTCTATTTGGTCTTTATTAGCCATGTTCTTTATATTTGCAGTAATTGGATGGCTATGGGAAGTTATGTTACATATCATTGCCGATGGAGAATTTATAAAAAGAGGAGTATTACAAGGACCTTGGCTACCAATTTATGGCTATGGTGGAATTTTAATTTTGACAGTTTTAAATAAGTTCCGTTCCAAACCACTACTACAGTTTTTAACTATTATTATTTTATGTGGAACAATAGAATATTTTACATCCGTTTACTTAGAATATATATATAATGGTCAAAAATGGTGGGATTACAGTGGATATTTTCTAAACTTACATGGAAGGATATGTGCTGAAGGATTATTAGTTTTTGGTCTAGGAGGCATTGCTGTTGTCTATATTATAGCTCCATTATTAGATAACATAATTCAAAAAATAAACCGTAAAAAATTGATTACGGTATGTTGCGTTTTATTAGTATTATTTGTATTAGACAATATTTATTCTAGAAGTGATCCAAATGTTGGAAGAGGAATCACAGACTACCAAATGATAGTACTAAAAGAATAGAATAAGTTTCAATCAGAAAGGATTTTCACATGATAGCAATATTATTATCACCATTTTATATACTGATTAATTTTTATATAGCAAGATGGTTACTCAGTTGGATGCAAGCCTGTAATAAACATTTCAACAACAAAATTATTCGAGTAATTATTATTGTAATTTATACTTTTTTTGCTGGTTCATTACTAATAGGATTTCTTTTACCTCCAAATAACTTGGGACGAGTTTTTAAACTAATAGGAAATTATTGGTTAGGAGTATTTCTCTATATTGTATTAACAGTACTAATTGCAGATGCCATAAGATTAGTAATAAAAAAAACAAAAAAGATACCCGAACAATATATTAAATCAAAAAGAACATTTGTTATTGCCGGCGCGATTTGTATTTTTATTATTGGAGGAATCAGTATTTATGGAGCAATTAATGCAAGAATCATTCACACAACAAAATATGAAATAACCGTCAATAAAAAAGTAAAAAATATAAAGGATTTAAAAATTGCATTAGTTGCAGATCTACATATGGGATATAACATAGGCACTCATCATATTAAAAAAATGGTAAAAAAAATCAACGAACAAAATCCAAATATTGTAGTAATAGCAGGAGATATATTTGATAATGAATATGAATCTCTTGATAATCCAGAGCAGATTATAAAAACACTAAGGCAACTAAAAAGTACATATGGTACTTATGCAGTATATGGAAATCATGATATTAGTGAAAAAATATTGGCAGGCTTTACTTTTAGTAAAAAAGGCGATAAAAAAGAAAGTGATATTAGAATGGACGAACTTTTAGAAGATGCCAATATTACACTACTAAGGGATGAAGAAGTTCTAATTGATGATAGCTTTTATCTATATGGAAGACCAGATTACCGTAGACCAGGAAGAGGAATTACAGTAAGAAAAACACCACAAGAAATTACAGAAAATTTAGACCAAAAAAAGCCAATCATTGTAATCGACCATGAACCCAATGAATTACAAGAATTAGCAGATGCTGGAGTAGATATTGATTTATCTGGACATACGCATGATGGACAATTATTTCCGGCAAATTTAACCAATGCTCTAATGTGGGAAAATCCCTATGGATACTTACAAAAAGATGATATGCATAGTATCGTAACAAGTGGTGTAGGATTATTTGGTCCAAATATGAGAGTTGGTACCATCGCAGAAGTAGTAATCGTTGATGTGAAATTTAAATAGAGGAGTATATCTTCTATTTTTTGATATAATAAGAAAGAAGGTAATAACATGAAAGAAATTATCATTTATGATTCTCTATCTGGAAATACAGAAGAATTAGCCAAAGAGATAAAAAAAGAAAAACCAAGTGCCAAATTAGAAAAAATTACAACAGAAACCGTATCCCAAAATGATGAAATATATTATATTGGAACACCCATCATAAAAGGAATGTGTACAGATAAAATAAAGAAAATTTTAATGTCGCTAGAAAATAAAAAAATATTTTTATTTGTAACAGCAGGATATGGTGGTGCTTTAAAACAATTATCCATTGGTTGTGCATCATCAGCAGGAAAGACACTAATCCATACAGCTGGTAAAGTAAGTGATCAAAACGAACTATTCAATAACTTACCAGAGCAAGATAGATTCTTAGAAGCTATGGCAGATGCTGCGTCAAGCGTTGTAAAACACTTTAATGGAAATGCAGCATATATCAATATCATGAAGAATATTTCTGTAGATTGCGACTGTGATGGAAATGCATCAGCACCTTGTATGCAGGATATTGGAATATTAGCAAGTCTAGATCCTATTGCAATAGATCAGGCCTGCCTAGATTTAGTATATAATTCTACAGACCCAGGAAAAGACAAACTAATTAAAAGAATTGAATCACTACATGGTGTTCACACAGTAGAAGCAGCTACTGATTTAGGTTTTGGAACAAGAGAATATGAATTAATTAATTTAGATTAAGACGAGAAATCGTCTTTTTCTTTTGCCAAAATAAGTAACTTACTATATAATAAAACTAGAAGGTAGGAAAAAAGTATGGAAATTGTATCTGCAATATGTCTGATTATAATAATGATAATAGCTTTAATACAACGAATAACGAATATGAACATTTTTGAATTAGCATCTATTATGTGTGATGAAGTAAAGGAAACGAAAATAAATAATATAAAAGAAGACTCATATCTAGACTATACAAAATTTTATGGCACAGAATCATTAAAAGATGAAGAATTTATGAAAAAGATGAAAATAATTTATTCACAAATAATGAAGGATAAAGAAGAAGACATAAAACAAATCGCTGAACTTGCTGGATGTACATATACCGAATGCATATTTAAAATTCGATATTTAAAGCAAATAAAAAAGATTCCTGAAGATTATTTTGTAGATGAAATAAATGGGCTAGTAAATCGTTGCAGTCCAGAAGATCAACAACTACTAAAAAAATACCGTCCATATATTTATAGAAGTCAATTACAAATACCAGATATTGTTGCCCGCATACCACATATCCCAGGAAAAACAAAGGAAGAAATGCAGCAACAAGTATTAAATGACCTAATATATTTAGATGACAAAGATCTAATAGACGGTATCATTCTAAATAAAGTAGACGGAGTGATTACCTACTATAATAAGTATGATAAAAAGAAAAAAGATAAAATTACAGTAAATTGTCAAAATTGTGGTGCCCCTAACGAAGTAAATAGAGGAGGAAAAACTTGGTGTAGTTATTGTGGGAGTATTGTAGAAGACAAAAGCCTTGATTCAAAAGAAAATAGTGACAAATGATAAATAGAACGAAAGGTGAAAGTAGATAGAAAAAACTATCTATTTTTTTATTTTATAGTTAATTCAGTTTATGAATGGGATACAAACTAACAATTTTTAAATTATTTCATATAATATCGTAGTAGAAAGGAGAAATATGAAAAAGAAAATTATTATTTTTATTGTAGCCGGTATATTAATATTATTACTGGCTGCCTTAGTGCTATTTGATTTTAATAAAGAGAATAAAGATGGGGAAAAGTTGACACAAATTACACTTGCAGAGGTGACACATTCCATTTTCTATGCTCCACAATATGTAGCAATTGAACAAGGTTATTTTGAAGAAGTGGGAATCGATATCGAGTTAATTTTAACAAGTGGTGCTGATAAAGTAACAGCAGCAGTATTATCTAAAGATGCAGATATTGGTTTCTGTGGAAGTGAAGGAACCATTTATGTCTATAATGGTGGAGAAAAAGACTACTTAAAAACATTTGCTCAACTAACACAAAAAGACGGCTCATTTATCGTATCTAGAGAGAACATAGAAGATTTTTCATTAGAAGACTTAAAAGGAAAGACCATATTAGGAGGCCGTGCTGGAGGTATGCCAGAAATGACTTTAGAATATGCATTAAAGCAAAATGGGATTGATCCTGAAAAAGATGTTACAGTCGATACTTCAGTAGAGTTTGCAGCCATGGGTGGAGCATTTATAGGAGGACAAGGAGATTTTGTTACTTTATTTGAACCAAATGCCTTGGAATTAGAACAAGAAGGATATGGCTATGTAGTAGCTAGTCTAGGAAAACTTGGTGGTGTTGTACCATATACTTCCTATTCAGCAAGAATTAGTTTCATAGAAGAAAATAAAGAATTAATAAACAACTTCACGAAAGCAGTCCAAAAAGGACTTGACTATGTACAAAATCATACAGATGAAGAAGTAGCAAAAGCAATTATCAATCAGTTTCCAGATACGTCATTAGAAGATATTACGAAAGTAGTAAAGAGATATCGAGACATAGATGCATGGCCAGAAACTACTGAATTTTCGGAAGATTCTTTCAATCATTTACAAGACATCATGCTAGATTATGGAGCAATTGATGAAAAAGTTCCATATGAAGAATTAATATATAGTGAATAAAGTATTAACCATTTCTAACCTAGAGAAATCATTTCATACTAGAGATGGAGAAATAAAAGCATTAGAGTCGGTATCTTTTGATGTAAAAGAAAAAGAATTTATTTCTATTGTAGGACCAAGTGGCTGTGGGAAGTCAACCATACTTTCCATACTAGCAGGCCTTGAAGAAAAATCAAATGGAGAAATAAACTTTTCCAAGGATTACACTATTGGATATATGTTACAAAATGATTCTTTATTTGAATGGCGAACAGTTTTAGATAATTGTCTATTAGGACTAGAAATAAATAAAAAACTAACAAAAGAAAACAAAGAATATGTAATTCACCTATTAAAAACATATGGACTAGAAGATTTTATGGAAGAATACCCTGCTAGACTTTCAGGAGGAATGAGGCAAAGAGTTGCTCTAATCAGGACTCTTGCGACAAAGCCGGATATTCTATTATTAGATGAGGCAATGTCAGCCTTAGATTATCAATCAAGATTAGCCATAAGTGATGATATTTTTAGAATCATAAAAAGAGAAGGAAAAACGGCAATTATGGTTACTCATGATATTGCCGAAGCCATTAGTATGTCTGATAGAATAGTAGTATTATCAAAAAGACCTGCAATAGTAAAAAAAATATATGATATTAAGTTAAGCAATAAATCAACTCCAATTCATAATCGGAAATGTAAAGAATTTTCGGAGTTTTATGATGCGATATGGAGGGATTTAGATGTCCACATACAGTAAGGAACATATAGATTATTTAAAAAAACAAAAAAAGGAAAAAAGAATTGTTTTCTTTTTTCGCTTGTTAATTATTGTTGTATTTTTAATTGCCTGGGAATTGTTATCAAGATTTGAATTAATCAATACATTTTTATCATCATCCCCATCAGAAGTAATAGAAACAACTATCCAATTATTAAAAGATCAAACTCTGTTTACTCATATAGGAATAACCTTATACGAAGTGATAGTAAGTTTTTTAGTAGCAACTATAATAGGTTTTATCGTTGCCACTATTCTTTGGAGTAACAAAATAATAGCAAAGATTATTGACCCTTATATAACGATATTAAACTCTCTACCAAAAGTAGCCTTAGGACCTTTGATTATTATTTGGGTAGGTGCCAGTATGAATTCCATTATTTTTATGGCTCTACTAATTAGTACCTTTGTAACAATCCTGACGATATATCAAGGATTTGCTAGAACAAATAAAAGTTATATTACATTATTAAAATCCCTTGGTGCAACAAAATGCCAAATATTTACAAAGGCAGTATTACCCAGCAATGTACCAACATTAATTAGTGCCTTAAAAATTAATATTTCTATGTCTCTAATAGGAGTCATTATGGGAGAATTATTAGTATCAAAAAGTGGACTCGGATATTTAATCATGTATGGTTCCCAAGTCTTTAATATTAACCTAGTAATCACAGGAGTAGTGATTTTAGGAATCATTTCTTATATCATGTATATTATAATTGATAGTCTAGAAAATTATATAAAAAAAAGAAGAGGAAGTGCATAATAGAAAAAGAAACAAAACACAAAACAAAAAGAAATAAGAAATAATTTCTCAATTAAGAATCTTCCGGATAAAAGTGACCCTAAAAGTCACTTTTTATTATGAAAAGAAATCTATCAATGCTATAATAAATATAGGGTGGTAGTATGAATATACAAAAAGATAGAAATTATTATATAGACTTTTTAAGATTTGTTTTCAGCTTGATGATTGTATCATATCACAGCTGGGTATTTACTGGAGTATTTGGGGCAGGGTATTTTAATCGAGGCTATTTTGCTGTAGATTTTTATTTTATTGTAACAGGATTTTTATTTATAAAATCCGTAGAAAAAATATCCGAGAAAAAAACAAAAGAAAATATTGGAAAACTAGATTTAAAATTTGTATGGAGCAGATTAAAACCACTACTTCCCAGTATCATTGTGATAACAATACTAGGATATATTTTAGTATACTATAGAAACATATTAGACTATCATATCCTATTTTCAGACAGTACTATCAGTGAATTATTCTTTTTAGGTTTTTTAGGAAATGGAATGGGAATAAATCTAGGATGTTGGTATATTTCCGTTATGTTAGTCTTATTTTTCTTATTATTTCCATTGGTATATAAATATAAAAAAACCTATATATATTATATATCACCAGCTATCATTTTATTTACATACGGTCTAGTACGTTATCAACACATAAATATTACAGATCCCCTAGTAAGTAATTTTATTTTTATTGATGGGTTCTACAAAGGGCTAATTTTTATGAATATTGGAGTTTTAGCCTATGCGTTTTCTAATTATCTTAAGAAAAAAGAATGGACCAGGAAACAAAAAATAATAATTACGGTATTAGAGACTTTGATGTATCTATTTTTAGTTGCGAACATGCACTATGGTATTGCTGGAAGTTATTTAATTGCGATTATATTTTTCTTTAGTATTTCTATTACTTTCAGTAATCAAAGCTATACATCCAAGATATTTACATCTCCAAAATTTCAATCATTAGGAAAATTTGGTTTTCTTATGTATTTAGCCAATGTTCCAGTCCGAACTTTTGTACAAAATAATATTCATCTATCTTATCATCATACCTTAATGGTGTACTGGGGCATGACAATTAGCCTGGCTATACTTACCTATATCATTGCAGAAATAATCTGGCCGAAACTAAAAATCAAAAGAAAATTAAAAAAAGAATTAGAACAAAAGAAAGAAAAAGTAAGAAAGAGAGGATAACATATGAGATTAATGGTGATATCTGATATCCATGGAATAAAAACAAATTTGCCAAAGATAAAAGAAAAATATAAAGAATTTGATTGTGACAAACTAGTCGTATTAGGTGATTTATACTATATTGGACCACGAAATAAAATGATAGAAGGATATGACATTTCAAGTGTTCAAAAATTTTTAGAATCGATGAAAGAGAATTTAATTTGCATGCGAGGAAATTGTGATTCAGAAGTAGATATATCCGTATCAAACTTTCCAATAATTCAAGATTTAAGTTTAATTATGATGGAAAGCAAAGATATCTATATTACACACGGACATATCTACAACGAAAGCAATTGGAATAAAGAGAATTCTATATTAATTTACGGACACTTTCATATTCCATTTATTAAAAAAGTGGAAACAAATTATTATATAAATCCAGGGTCTATTTCTTTACCAAGAGAAGGAAGGCCAACCTATTTAATCTTAGAAGAAGAAAAAGCAACGATTTACGATGTAGAGGATAATATTGTCGCAGAAGAGGACTTAATATGAGAAGAGACACTGCTAGAGCAATAATCTTAACAGAAGACGAAAAAGATATTTATCTATTATATCGTAAAAAAAGAAAAGGTAATAAAGTACTTACTTATTATGCCATTCCAGGTGGAAAAATAGAAGAAAATGAAACACCAGAACAAGCAGTAATAAGAGAAATTAAAGAAGAATTTATGGTAGATATTAAATTATTAGGATATCTTGGAGAAAATCCAACAAAAAACGGAGTGGATTATCATTATCATGCTAAAATTATTTCTGGAACGCCTCGATTAGGTGGAGAAGAAAAAGAAGAAAATAATGAAAATAATTATTATGAAATAAGAAAATTAGCTCTTAAAAATTTGTCACAAGAGAAAATAAATATTTTACCAATAAATATTTCTTATATAGAAAAAGCATTAAAAAAAGAATATAAATAACAAAAATACACGTTTTTTTCACAAAAGGCGTGTATTTTATTTAAAAGGGAGATGATAAATTGAAAAATAAAATAAATGAATATGTAAGAATATGTTTATTGATTATAATCATAGCTTTGATAGGAATTAGCTATACCATCTATTATGCATTTAAACATAATGGTCAAGTAGTGTATCAATCCTATGGTCTTAGACAAGTTGTCAATGTTGATCCAAGTCTATCCTTTATCCAAATTATAGTAATTATTTTATTGGGATTGGGATTAGTAGGAGCTATTGTCTATCTAGCTTATAGTCATGGAGGAAAAATAAGACCAGAAAAGCTATTAGAGAGTGAAGAAAAGAGTATTTTCTTTGCTTTAGAAACCGTTTTATTTACGGTATTATTAACGCTTATAATTGTCATTCCAACAAATATCTTATTAGAAAAATATAATACGTCAGACAATTATCAAAATACAACCGAAATGGACGGAGACACAGTAAATTATGATAGTAGCTGGAATCTTTATTATTAAATAAGACAAAGCCCTTTCCAAACACCCAAAAACATAATATAATATCAATGAGAAAGAGAAAAAAGTCAAAAAAACTTTCTCTTGAAATATATAGTGTTTTGTGGTATAATATAGCCACATTGGAGGGGGAAACGATATGAAAAAGAAATTAAAAAAAATATTGGTAGCATTTTTAGTTGCCATTGTTAGTTACTGCACACTAACAACTAGCGTATATGCTGTACCACAATCAATTGAACTAGGTGGTACAGAGCAAGTTCCTGGATATATTGCGGGAACCTATTTCACAACTAAGACAACTATTGATGGTGATCTTATGTATTGTTTAAACATTCATAAATATACAGCACAAAATACAACAGCTCACCTAGTAGGAGAACTAGATGCTGGAGTTGCTTACATCATGCTAAATGGTTATCCAAATAAGACTTTCACAGGTGAAAGATTAAAAGATTACTATATTACACAAACTGCATTATGGTGGTATTTAGATGATACAACAGGAAGCTCCAATCTTTCTGTATCATTCAAAACAGATGGTTCAGATCAATATAATTTAAGACCATATATTCAAGATTTAGTTGCAAAAGCAAAAGTAGCAAAAGAGCAAGGATATCAATCTTCATCAATTAGCGCTACTATCTCAAACAATGCACTATCTATGTCTAGTGATGGTAGCTATTATGTATCAGATGAAATTACAGTATCATCTACAAATGTAGACGAATACAACGTAGAGATTGCAGAAGGACCAAGTAACACAGTTGCAATTGACAGTAATGGAACTGCTAAAACTACATTTGCAGCTAACGAAACATTCAGAGTACAAGTACCAGTATCAGATGTAGATGATAGCTTAGTAAATATTAAAGTAAACATCAGTGCAACTGGTAAAGTATATAAAGCTTATGAATATCAACCAGAAAATGATAATCAACAAAATGTTACGCCATCTGTGATTAGTCCAGTAGAAGAAAATGTAAATACATCTATCGATTTAACGATTTCAACATCTAAAGTTACAATCGTAAAAATTGATCAATCTACAGGTCAACCATTAGCAGGTGCAGTAATTGTTATAAAAGATGCAGATGGAAATGAAGTAGCAAGATTTACTTCAACTACTGATCCATATGTTTTAACTGGTTTAAAAGATGGAACTTATACAGTAGAAGAAGTACAAGCACCAGAAGGATATCAAAAAAGTAATAAAGTGATTTCTTTCACATTAGATTCAGAAAATGTATCACAACAAATTACCATCGAGAACTACCCTGAAATATCTGTTCCAAATACAAATACAGCAAGTTCAATATTACTAGTTATTTTAGGTCTTGGAATTATCGGCGGTGGAATTAAATTTGTTCAAAAGAAATCAAGAATATAAGAAAAAAAGAATCTCTCCAAGTGTTGTAGCCATCGTTGGGGCCATCCTGACACTAACAGGGGGATTCTTTGTTTCGTATAATTATATTCAAACAAAAAAAGTATATGCTTATGATTACATGGCCAATATTTTTTATAAATCAAATGAAAATGAAGAAATAGCTAGTCAAATTTCAGAAGAGCCAGAAGGACAAACAGAAGAACAAATAGAAGGGGTAGAAGAAAGTGATACATATACAGATGACTATATTGGATATTTAGTCATTCCTAAAATTAATTTGAATAAAGGATTTGTAGATAAACGTTCTTCAGAAAATGATGTTGAAAAAAATATCATGGTAATAGATGGGTCTACCTATCCTGATGTAGACAAAGGAAACTTTATTCTAGCAGGACATTCAGGAACAGGATGGAAAGCTTTTTTCAATGAATTATATCAACTAGAAGTAGGCGATGAAGCATACGTAACCTATAAAGGAAAACGTTATACATATAAAATTACCAATATATATGAACAACCAAAAACTGGTAAAATAGCAATTTATCGTAATTATGATAAGACAACATTAACACTAGTAACTTGTACCAACAATGACGAAACAACACAGACAGTTTATATTGCTGAACTAGATAATGTAGAAGCAGAATAAAAAGAGTGAAGTAGGGGGGTGAAGATGATGTCGAAGTTATCGCTATTAGATAAATTAAAAGTCCTAGGGGATGTCACATCATCTTCAGGCCTATTTATAGTAGCTATTATCATTTTAATAGCATTAGCAGCACTACTAATTACAACAAGTACAAAGACAAAAAAAGTAAGTAGAATTATTTGTGTTGTTATCTATGGAGCAATCATAATAGCTTCTATCCTATTTTATAGAGAAGAATTATTCGGTTTATTTGATTATATGATGGATAATTTCTTCATTGCAGTATATTTTCCTAATTTAGCTATCTATTTTGCAGCAATCATAGTGACCAATATCATTCTTTGGATTAGTGTATTTAATCGAAAAATAACAAAGTGGATTAGAACCATTAATACAGTAATGTTTTGTATCATCCATTACTTATTAATATTAATTATGAATATCATAACAACAAATAAGTTAGACATTTTTGATCAAACATCTGTCTATCAAAATAAGAATGCACAAGCATTAATTGAATTATCAAGTACGATATTCATTGTTTGGATTTTATTCTTAATAATTTATAAAATAATTAGAATATATCAACAAAATCATAGTGTTACAGAAACAGAAGAGTTTATAAAACCAGAACCAGAAAAGATTATCATCAGAGAACCAGCTCCTGAACCAATTATAAAAACAGAAACTATTTTTAAAAGAAAACTCCCAGATAGTATCAGAAAAACAGAAGTACCTTCCATTATTCATGGAAATGTAAAACCAAAACACGTAGTAGAAGATTTACCAAAGCAAAAAGAACAAACCATCATAGATTTCATGAAGGAACCAGCACCAATTTCTATGAATGATAGTAGTTACTTAACAGATATACCAGATCCAATTCTAAATGAAGCACCACAAGCATTAGACATTATGCTACGTGATCAAGAAATTATGAAACCACAAAAAAGTCAAACAACACCAAAGAAACAGCCTAAACCAGTTATAATACAACAGACGAAAAAAGTAAGTAATATCGCAATGACAGAAGGCCCAAAGGTTGTAACAAAACAAGCAATGACAGTAACTAAGCCACAAAAAGAATCTAAAAATCAAACAACACTAGATATTTTTGATGGTTTATTAACATTAGATGATTATAAAAGAGTACTTGCTATTTTAAAAAATTATCAGCAACAAGAAAAAAAGCAAGCAGCAATAGAACAAAGACCAGAGAATAGACAGATAAAACTAGATACCTTAAAAGATTTATATGAAAACAGAAAGTAAATCACTAGACAACACTAGTGATTTTTCTTTTCTAAAATGACAAAATACGATATAATGTTGTTGGAAAGTAGGTATAAAATGTTAGAAGGCTTAAACGACAAACAAAAAGAAGCGGTTCTTTATAATGAAGGACCATTACTAATCATAGCTGGTGCAGGGGCCGGAAAAACAAAAACCCTAACTACGAAAATTGCATATTTAATTGAAGAAGGATTCGCTTATCCATATAATGTTTTAGCAATTACATTTACAAATAAAGCAGCAAAAGAAATGAAAGATAGATTATATGGCCTAATTGGAGATTTAGCCAAAAAAATTCAAGTGTCTACCTTTCATAGTTTTGGTCTAAAACTATTAAGAGAAAATTATAAAAAACTAGGGTATGAATCTAACTTCGTTATCATGGATAGCGATGATTCTCTAACGGTAGTAAAAAAGATTATTAAAGATTTAGGCTATGATCCAAAAATCTATAATCCAAGAGCAATTCGTAATAAAATTAGCAGTTGTAAAAATGAAATGATGACACCAGAGATGTACGAACGATATGCAGTTAGTGATTACGAAAAAGTAATGCACAAAGTCTATGAAAAATATGAAGAAAAATTAAAGAAAAATAACTCTGTAGATTTTGATGATTTATTACTATTACCAATTAAGTTATTTAAAGAAAACCCAAGTGTTCTTCAAAGATACCAAGAACTTTATCAATATATTTTAATTGATGAATATCAGGACACAAATGAAGCACAATATATTTTATCTAAATTAATCAGTGCCAAAAGTAGAAAGATAACCTGTGTCGGAGATGATTCTCAAAGTATTTATAGTTTTAGAGGGGCCAACTATAAAAATATCTTAAATTTTGAAAAAGATTATAAAGATGCTAAAACGATTTTATTAGAAGAAAACTATCGTTCTACTAGTACCATTCTAGATGCAGCCAATCAAGTCATAAAAAATAATACTCAAAGAAAAGATAAGAATCTTTGGACTTCTCGCGGAAAAGGAGAAAAAATTAAGTATTATAGAGCATATAATGAACGAGACGAAGCTCAGTATGTGATTCGCAAAATAAAAGAATTAAGAAACAAGGATGTAGAATATAAAGATATTGCGGTTCTATATAGAACCAATGCCCAATCCCGTGTACTAGAAGAAGAAATGCTAAAAGAAAATATGCCATATCGCGTTATTGGTAGTTTTTATTTCTATTCTAGAAAAGAAATTAAAGATTTAATTGCTTATTTACGACTAATTCACAACTCAAAAGATAATGTCAGTCTACTTAGAGTAATTAACACTCCAAAAAGAGGAATCGGTCTTAGAACAATAGAAAACTTAACCGCTAAAGCAGACCAAGAACAAATTAGCATTTATGAAGCGATATCTTCTGGAAAAGAATTACAATTTAAAAACATGATAGAGCAACTAAAATCCCTATCAGAAGAATTAACCCTAACAGAATTAATTGACAAAGTATTAGATGCATCTGGCTTAAGACAAGAATTAGAAAATGAAAAAACACTAGAATCAGAAGTACGTCTAGAAAACTTAGAAGAATTTAAATCCATTACCAAATCATTTGAAGAAAGAGAAGGATTAGTTTCATTAGAGGACTTTTTACTAGAAATCAGTTTAATTAGTGATGTAGAAGAATATAAAGATGATCCCAATAGAATTAGTTTGATGACAGTGCATTCTGTCAAAGGATTAGAATTTGATCATGTCTTTGTCGTGGGAATGGAAGAAGGAATATTTCCACACATGAATTCGCTTATGGAAACAAGCGAATTGGAAGAAGAAAGAAGACTTTGTTATGTAGCAATTACAAGAGCAAAGGACGACTTACATCTAGTAAATGCAAGACGAAGAACACTATTTGGAAAAGAACAAATCAATCCCGTCAGTAGATTCATAGGTGAAATTAATAAAGACTTAATGGAAACCAATGTAAAAGACGAATTACCACAACAAGAACAAAAAATAGAGCCAGAAGAAATGTTTAGAAAAGAAGAGGTTGATTATCAAGTAGGAGACTACGTCTACCATGAAACCTTTGGAACAGGTAGAGTAGTAGAAGTGACTAATACACTAGTAAGTGTTGCTTTTAAACATCCTCATGGAATTAAAAAACTGATGAAAAATCATAAAAAACTATCAAAAGTTTAAGATAAAAATAGGAGGAATTTTTATGAAGAAAACATTATTAATTTTAGCTGCTGGAATGGGAAGCAGATTTGGAGGATTAAAACAAATAGAACCAATGGGGCCTAATGGAGAATTTATCATAGACTATTCTATTTATGATGCAAAAAGAGCAGGCTTTGACAAAGTTGTATTTGTGATAAAAGAAGAAAACTATGATGTATTTAAAAATACCATTGGAAGAAGAGTGGAACCTCATATGGAAACAGAATATGTATTCCAAAAAAATGATAATTTGCCAGAGCGTTATCGAGAAATATTAGAAAATCGTAAAAAGCCACTCGGTACAGCACATGCCATTCTTTGTGCTAAGGATAAGGTTGGAGAACCATTTGCGATTATTAATGCCGATGACTTCTATGGATATGATGCATATAAGAAAGCCTCAGACTACTTAGAACATGTACCTGAAAATCATTATGGACTAGTAGCCTATCGTCTAGGTAATACTTTAACACCTAATGGCTCTGCTAAAAGAGGAGTTTGTGAAGTAAACGAAAAGAATGAATTAGTTCAATTGACAGAAAGCAAGGTAACATTAGATGGAGATATGGTTGATGTAGAACCACTAGAAGGAGGACCAAGCTTTAGAACCAATAAAGATACTATTGCTTCTATGAACTTTCTACTATTTACACCAGATTTATTTCCAACTTTAGAAGAAAGATTTCCAACTTTTTTAGATGAACACCAAGACAGTTTAGATTCTTGTGAATTTTTAATTCCTATTGAACTTAACGATTTAGTAGATGATGGTCAAATAACAGTAGATGTATTAGAAACTTCTGCCAATTGGTATGGAGTCACTTATAAAGAAGATAAAGAACTAGTGACAGGAGCGATTAAAACATTAGTAAAACAAAGAACTTATCCTAACAAACTATGGAAGGAATAAAATGAAAACATTATTAATTTTAGCTGCTGGAATGGGAAGCAGATTTAAAGGATTAAAACAAATAGAACCAATGGGACCCCATGGAGAATTTATCATAGACTATTCTATTTATGATGCCAAAAACGCAGGGTTTGACAAAGTCGTATTTGTGATAAAGAAAGAAAATTATGAAATTTTTCAAAATACCATTGGAAAAAGAATAGAGCCCTATATAGAAACAAAATATGTGTTTCAAGATGAAACATTAATACCAAAAAAATATCAAGATCAAATCAAAAAAAGAGAAAAACCATTAGGAACAGCCCATGCCATCCTTTGTGCTAAAGAAAAAATAAATGAACCATTTGCCGTCATTAATGCTGATGATTTCTATGGGCAAGATGCATTCAACAAAGCAAGTAAGTATTTAGACGACATTTCAAATAATCATTATGGAATGATTGTTTATGAGATAGCAAACGCATTAAGTGATTATGGCAGTTGTACAAGAGGAATATGTAGTTGTATAGAAAATAGACTAGATAAAATTACAGAATGTAAAGTAGAAAAGAAAAACAACATAATTATTGCAACACCAATAAAGGAAGAAAAAGGTAAAAAAGTATTACCAACAACACCAGTATCTATGAATTTTTTGTTATTCTCAAAAGATTTTTTTACAATTTTAGAAGATAACTTTTATGTTTTTCTAGAAGAAAATAAACAAGATTTATCCAAAGCAGAATATCAAATTCCAACAGTATTGATGCATGCAAAGAAACAAAAAATAATTGATATAATTACAACAACTGCAAAATGGTATGGAATCACATATAAAGAAGATAAAGAAGAGGTAAAAAAAGCCATCAGAAAAATGATAGAAGATAAAAAGTATCCACAGAACTTGTGGAAAAGCTAAATATTTATTTCTATATAAAAATATGATATAGTATTGATGATAATAAAAATTATCAAAATAAAACTAAAGGAGAAAAAAATGAACGAAAATAATACAGAAGTATATCCCAAAATGTTTACCTGGTTATTTATAGGTTTACTAATTACTTTCGCCAGTGGGTACGCATTGTCACAAAACCTTTCGTTACTATCACAAATACTATCAATAGGAATTATTCCTATTATAGTAATCGAGTTAGTAATTGCTATAGTTTTAAGTATTAGATTAGCAAAAATGAATCCGCTGACGATGAAAATCTTATATGTTGTATATTGTATTGTAACAGGAATTACTTTTGCAACACTGTTTATTGTCTATGAACTAACGTCTATGATAGGAATCTTTATGATTACCGCTATCATATTTGGATTATTAGCTTTATATGGCTATACAACCAAAAGAGATTTGACAAAGCTAGGTACCATTCTGTTAATTGCTCTAATTGGTACCATCATTGGTGAATTGTTAAATATGTTAATTTTTAGAAATGCCTCATTAAACTTAGGGATAACAGTTTTAGGAGTCTTTATCTTCGTTGCCTACATCGCTTATGATGTAAATAAAGTAAAGGATTTAGTTCTTTATGCCGGAGAAGATCGAGCAGCAGTTTATGGAGCATTTAGCTTATATTTAGACTTCATTAACTTATTTGTCAGATTATTAGAACTATTTGGGAAAAGAAACGATTAAAATATATGGATGATGAAAGTCATCCTTTTATAATGCCTATAATTTATAAATTAAGAAAACGAGTAACATAATATTGTAAAAACTTGTAAAAGAATATAAAAAGAAAGACCATGCAATAGCAAATCATGATATTCTAATAATAGTAGAGAAGGTGAAAGTATGGTTTGCAATCAGTGTGGAAGCGAAAATAAAATAGGGGATAAGTTTTGTAAAAACTGTGGTGCTCCACTACAAGAAGCAACTTCTGAATTCAAAAAACAAGCCAATATCAAAACAAAACCTATCATGATTCTTATTTTGGTGATAATAGTACTAATCGTTTTATTTATAGGCCGTGAAGTACCTTCATTAATAAAAAAGATGCAACCAAATACAGTAACAATAGGCAACTATAGCATGAAAATCCCAGGGAATTATGAAACTGCAGTAGATAATAATGTTTTAACACTTAGATTAGATCGATTTTCTAGTGAAGAGGCAGTAGGCATACAATTATATCCAGATAGTTATGACAATGTTTTATTTAACTTTCAACAACTCCAAGATTCTAGTGAAATGATTATAGATATAGAACAGACAGAATATGAAGACATAGATTGGATAATTGCAAATTATCAAATGGAGAATTACCGAGGAGTAGTTGCTATAAAAAAAGCAGGTGATGACAAAGTTTTTTGGGTGCAATCGATGACAACTACATACAAGAGGGGAAAAGAATTGGTAGAAGGAGTCATTCCTTTTGTAAATGATGCAACAGAAGTAAAATCGACTACAAAACAGAAAGATACTACCACAAGTATTGTATCAAGGTTGATTGAAATGACAGAATAAAAGAGAAAGAAAGTGGAAACTTTCTTTTTTTTAATAAGTAAAAATGATATACTAATATTGGTGATAATATGAAAGAAAGAATGGATGAGTTAATTGATATAATAAATGAAGCAGACTACAATTACCACACCTTAGATAACCCAACCATAACAGATCAAGAGTATGATAAATATTTAAGAGAATTAATTGAAATAGAAACATCTCATCCCAATTGGGTACGAGAAGATTCTCCTACACAACATGCAGGTGGAAAAATTATTGAAGGATTTGAAAAAGTAAATCACCAGATTCCGATGATGTCTATCAGTGATGTATTCTCAGAAAGTGAAATTATAGCATTTGATGAAAGAATACGAAAAGAAGGATTTCATCCTGAATATGTATGTGAATTAAAAATAGATGGACTATCTGTATCTTTATTATATGAAAAAGGAAGATTGGTACGAGCTGCAACCCGTGGAGATGGAACGATTGGGGAAGATATTACTCATAATGCGAAAACAATTAAAGTAATTCCTCTAAAATTAAAAGAAGAAATAGATATCGAAGTTCGTGGCGAAATATTCATGAACAAAAAAACACTGGAAAAATTAAATGAAGAGCGAAAGAAAAACGGACAACCATTACTTCAAAACTGTCGGAATGCAGCAGCAGGATCTATTCGACAATTGGACTCTAAAATTGCTGCCTCTAGAAAACTAGATAATTTTATTTATCATTTACCCAATCCACTAGATTATGGTATTCATACCCATTACGAAGCCTTGGAGTATATGAAAAGTTTGGGGTTTAAAGTAAATCCTAATAACCGCTTAGTAAAAAACATTCATGAAGTCATAGAATATATTGAAGAAAAAGGGAATGAAAGGGATTCTCTTCCATATGACATCGATGGAATTGTAATCAAAGTAAATAATATTGATGATCAACAACGCTTAGGAACAACTGCTAAATATCCAAAATGGTGTACAGCATATAAATTCCCCGCTAAAGAAGTATTAACGAAACTAACAGATATTATCTTTACAGTAGGAAGAACAGGGCAAATTACTCCAAATGCCGTCTTAGAACCCGTCATTGTAGCAGGTTCCACCATTTCACGAGCAACACTTCATAACGAAGATTATGTCAAAGAAAAAGACCTAAAAATAGGAGATATTGTATCCATTCGTAAAGCAGGAGACGTAATTCCAGAAGTTGTAGAGGTAAAAAAAGAAAGAAGAACTGGAAATGAAAAAGATTTTGAGATGATTACAAATTGCCCAATGTGTAATACCCCATTAATAAAAAAAGAAGGACAAGTAGACTATTATTGTCCTAATAATAAATGCCCTGCAAGAAGTGTAGAAAGTCTAATTCATTTTGTGTCACGAGATGCTATGAATATTGATGGACTTGGTGATAGGATTATGGAAGATTTCTATAATTTCCATTTTATCGCCACAATACCAGATATTTACTCTTTAAAAAACCATGAAAAAGATTTGACACGATTAGAAGGATATGGAGATAAATCAGTTACCAATTTACTAAATGCAATTGAAGAAAGCAAAAATAATTCATTAGAAAAACTAATCTTCGGATTAGGAATTCCTCATGTAGGAGCAAAGACTGCCAAACTATTAGCTCAGAAGTATAAAACATTACAAAAATTAATGTCTGCAACAGAAGAAGAATTAACTATGATTCCAGATATTGGTGGAATCATTGCTAAAAGTGTAGTTAACTATTTCCAAGATGAACATCATCATGCTATGGTAGAAGAATTAATAGACTTAGGTTTAAATACGACGTATTTAGGACAAGAAATTATAGAAAATGAGGAATTTGCTGGCAAAAGTTTTGTCTTAACCGGTAGTCTAACGATATTTACTAGAGATGAAGCAAAAGAAAAGATTGAATCACTTGGTGGAAAAACCGTGGATTCCGTTTCTAAAAAAACATCCGTAGTCATTGTAGGAGAAAAACCAGGAAGTAAATATGACAAAGCATTACAATTAGGAATTCCAATTTGGACAGAAGAAGAATTCAAAGAGAAATTACAGTAGCCATCACTACTGTTTTTCTTTACAAAAAAGACTTCTTATGGTATAATAACGAGCAGTAACAAAAGGGGAACTTCATACAAAAAATCCCATCTTAAGGAGGAAAAAGTATGAGAAAGAAAAAGAAAGAAAAAGAGATAGTAGAAGAAAACTATGTAGATTATAATAATTATGGCATGAATAATATGGATGAAATAGAAATAACAGAAGAAAAAGAATCTCGCCCAAGATTTATTATGAATCTAATCTTTATCATCATTATTGCAATAGGTATTATCATAGCGATTGATATGGTATGTGTGGTAAAATACGATAAAGGACCATACTTTGCACTTCGAACAGCAACCTTAGATGATGGAGGAACACAAATTTTTTATGGGTTAGGATATAAAGTAATCAAATATCATCAAGAACAAGGTCGAAGAGATACAGAAGTAGGTTTTTGGACAATGCCATATTCAGTAGAACCAATAGATGTAGACGCTATTGATTTAGCAATCGACTTTCGAAATGAACCAGAAGCAACTGCCGAAAAATATGCAGGTAAGTTTGTAAGAATTACAGGAAGAATCTTTAGAATCAAAGATAATGAATTAGTTCTACGTTACCATGATCCAGATAATACATACACATTAAGAATTGAGTGTCCAATGGCAGAAAAAACAGACTTCAGTAATTTTGAAGAAGGAATGGAAATCACCGTACTAGGTACCATAGATAATTTTACTTTCGCAACAGCTAACAAGGCCAACACTGTAAATATGAGTAACTGTTTTGCTGAATAAAAGATAATAAAAAAATCGTTTTTATCGTTAGAAAACGATTTTTTTATAGGAGAGAAAAATTTACGTAAAACAATAAAAATTGATATAAAATTCCTCTCATAAAATGCATACTACAATTTTTATGTTATAATAAACTTAATAGTATAGTAGATTATTGGGTGAGTAAAAATGAAAAATAAATTAACATACTTTTCTGGTATAGGACTTATATTAGGCGCTATTATTATGATATTGTCTATTCTAATATCTTCCATGCCAAGTTTTTTGCAAATGTTGGGAGCAATTTTGTTCCTTGCAGGAGTGGCATTAATGCTAGCTTCAACCGGAAATAAAAATAATGTAAGTATCGTATTTAGTTTTTTTACAGTAATTGGAGTAATCATCTCTATCATCTTTGTAATATTAATAAGTCTAGGAGTAATCAATCTTAGTCTATATGGACTAAACTATGGTAGTTCTAATATTCTTGCAATCATTTTCCTATTGACAATAATCTTTACAAGCGTTTCAGCAGTTCTAACGTTTATATCCAGTACCATTAGTGATACGGATACCATAAGAACATTACGTAGTGCAACAGTTGGTTTAACAGTAGCTATTATCATCATGAGTGTAATATCACTTTTCGTACCAGTTCTTTCTCTTACATTATATGTGATTGCAACAATTGCAGAAGTAATTTTAGGAGTTACGACCATATTTTTATTAGTATTAGATAAACAAGAATCTATTGAAAATATTACAGTTTTAAGTAGTAAATGTAACGAATTGCAAAAGACAGTATCAAACTTACAAAAGGAATTAGAAAAAAACAAACAAGAAAGCCAAAGTTCAATGGAACAGTTAGAACAATTGAAAAAAACGAATGTAGAACTTTCAACAAATGCAGAATACTATAGCAAGTTATATGCACAAACAAAACAAGAAGCACTTTATAATCAGCAACAACTAATGATGAATTCAGCCCCACCACAACAACCTACTCCACCAGCACCCGTTGCAACACCACAACCCGAGTCAACACAAGTACCACAAAATTCATCTTCTCCGATACCTACAATAAAAATAAATAATAACTAAAAAGAAACCCGGGTTTCTTTTTTTCTTTCTCGGTTTTCCAATACTAAAAATTGTGATATAATAACTAAAGTTAAAGGAGGAATTCCAGTGAATAATAAATTAACAAAAGAAGAAGTATTACATGTTGCTCATCTAGCAAGAATTAAAGTAGGGGAAGAAGAAATCGAAAAATATCAAGTAGAGTTAAAACAACTTTTAAACGATGTAGATAAAATAAAAGAAGTAGATGGCTATGACGAAGAGAGAATGATTGCTCCCTGGGAAAGAGATGCTGTTTTAAGAGACGATGAACCAGGCGAAATGTTAAACCCAAAAGAAGTCTTAAAAAACGCACCAAGACATAGTGGGAATTATATTGCAGTTCCTATTGTTATAAGTGAGGAGGCTTAATATGCAGTTTTTAGATAAATCAATACAAGAAATTCATGATGCACTAAAAAAGAAAGAAATATCACCAAAGGACTTAGTAGAAGAAGCTTTTGAAAGAATTGAAAAAAGCAAAAATTTAAATGGCTATATTACGTTAAATAAAGAAGAGGCACTAAAACAAGCAGAAGCCTTAGAACAAAAAGACGCAGGAGATAACTTATTGTTTGGTTTACCCATTGCAGTAAAAGATAATATTCTAACAAAAGGTTTAAGAACTACCTGTGCTTCTCATATTTTAGATAATTTTATTCCAATTTATGACGCTACGATTGTAGAAAAAATAAAAGCTAATGATATGATTATTATTGGAAAGACTAATATGGATGAATTTGCCATGGGATCTAGTAGTAGAACTAGTTATTTTGGAGCACCAAAAAACCCATGGAATCATAATAAAATTTCCGGAGGATCTTCTGGAGGTTCCGCAACAACAATTGCCGCTAGAGATGTCTTATTTGCTTTAGGAACCGATACAGGAGGTTCCATCCGTCAACCAGCAAGTTATACAGGAATTGTTGGCATGAAACCTACATACGGAAGAGTATCACGCTATGGAATTGTAGCTTTTGCATCCAGTCTAGATCAAGCCGGCCCAATGACAAGAAACGTTTATGAAAATGCCTTACTTTTAAATGTAATCGCCGGTATGGATGACAAGGATTTAACCTCTGCAGATAAAGAACAAGAAGATTTTACAAGAAAGATTGGAAAAGATATTAAGGGAATGAAAATTGCTCTTCCCAATTACTTTAGAAGTGATATTGTATCAGAAGAGATTAGAAAAGAAGTCGAAAATACGAAAAAAATATTAGAATCATCAGGAGCAACAGTGGATTATGTAGACATGAAATATTTAGATAAAGCTGTTACTTTATATCAGATTATTGCCATGGGAGAAGCCTCATCCAACTTAGCAAGATTTGATGGAATTCGCTACGGATATACAAAAGAAAATCCAAAAGATATTGAAGATTTATATTTAGAGACCAGAAAAAATGGTTTTGGAAAAGAAGTAAAAAGAAGAATTATGGTGGGCTCATATCTATTAAGTGGAGATAATGCCAAAATATATTATAATAAAGCCCTATCCATTAGAGATGATATGAAAAAAGAATTTGACAGAATTTTTAAAGAATATGATTTAATTATTGGATCAACAACTACAACAACAGCATATGATTTAACAGATCCAATGGATGATCCATCCAAAAGTTTTATGGATGATGTCTTAGTTATTCCAGTGAATATGGCAGGATTACCAGGTTTATCCTTACCAATCGGTTTTGGAAAAGGACATATGCCAATTGGCCTACATATCATAGGAAACAGTTTTGATGAAGCAACGATTTATCAATTAGCAGGTTTCCTAGAAAAAAAATTAAATTTAAATCTAGATTCAAGAAAGGGTGAGGAAAATGTCTAATTATCTTCCAACCATCGGTATTGAAGTACACTGCGAACTAAAAACAAAAACCAAGATTTTTTCCAATAGTATAAATGGTTACGGACAAATGGCAAATTCCTTAACCAATGTAGTAGATTTAGGATATCCAGGAACACTTCCAACATTAAACAAAGAAGTAATCAATTTAGCAATTAAAGCAGCATTAGTCCTAAACTGCAAGATTAGAAGACAAATGCATTTTGATAGAAAAAACTATTTCTACCCAGATAATCCTAAAAATTATCAGATTACGCAAGCAGAAACCCCAATTGGATATGATGGTTATGTAGAAATTGAAGTAAATGGCAAAAAGAAAAAAATAGAAATTGAAGAAATGCATATTGAAGAGGACACTTGTAAAAGTACGCATAGAGGAGATAAAACACTACTAGATTTTAATCGTGCCGGTGTTCCATTAATTGAAATTGTAACAAAACCTTGCATGGAAAGTGGAGAAGAAGCGAAACTTTACCTAGAAAAACTAAGAGAGTTATTATTTTATAGTGATGTTTCTGACTGTAAGATGGAAGAAGGCTCTATGAGAGCAGATGCTAATGTATCTATCAGAAAACAAGAATCAGACCCATTTGGTACCAAAGCAGAAATTAAAAACATTGGTTCCATCTCCAACGTCAAACTAAGTATTGAAAAAGAAATAGAACGTCAAGCACAATTATATGACGAAGGAAAAACCTTCCCACCACAGACAAGAAGATTCGATACAAAACTAAACGACACAGTATTGATGCGTGTCAAAGAAACAGGAAACGATTATCGCTATTTCCCTGAACCTGATATTCCTTTTGTATATATAACAGATGAACAAATTGACAAAGTCAAAAAAACAATTCCAATGTTACCAGATGCAAGAAGAGAAAAATATATTTCACTTGGAATCAGCGAAGTAAATGCTAAAAAATTAGTAGGACATCGTTCTTTAAGTGACTATCTAAATGAACTATTAGAAGAAAAGATAGATTTTAAAACAGCAGGCAATTTATTACTTGGAGATATTTCCGCTTATCTAAACAAAGAAGAAAAAGAAATGAAAGATACTACATTAACAAAAGAAAGATTCATGGATTTAGTAAATAAGGTAAGCGATAATACATTAACTAGCAAAAACGTTAAAGAAATATTAGATAAAGTAATGACAAGTGAAAAAAGCATAGATGAAATTACTAAGGAAGCAGGCATTCAAAATATTACTGATAATTCAGCAATTATCGAAATGATAAAAAAAGTAATGGAAGCAAATCCAGAAAGTGTTACGGATTATAAAGCAGGAAAAGATCGTGCTATAAAATATTTAATGGGGCAAGTAATGAAAGAAAGTAAGGGAACCTTAAATCCTAAAATGGCCATGGATGTTTTAAAAGAAGAGTTAAACAAATAATTGAAAAAGAAATGTACATAGTGTATAATAAAAATACTAGGATGTGATGATAAATGAGTTTTATAAGAAAAAATAAATTCGTAATTATAGCAATAGGAGTATTCCTAATATTAGTGATTTTAGCATTTCAAGTTGTCAGAATGTTTTTTCCAGCAGAAGGAACTGCACTATACGGAAATCGTTTAGATGGCATAGAAGAGGTAGAACTTTCAAACAATAAATTAAATAAAATAGCCTCTGCCCTAGAAGATAATGAAAGCGTAAAAGAAGCAAGTGTTAGTGTACAAGGAAAAATTATTGAAGTAATCATTACGGCACAAGATGATACGACAGTAGATGCTGCCAAAGGACTAAATACCATTATTCTTGATGCATTAAATAAAGATGAAAAAGGTTTTTATGATATTCAAATCTTTGTTACAAAAGATACAGATGCTAGTGATTTTCCAATCATAGGATATAAACATTATGCAAAAGACGATTTTTCATGGACAAAAGATAGAGGGACAGAATAATGAAAAAGAAATTAATTATAATTATCCCCATTATAATAGCGATAGTAGCGTTTATCTTTGTCTATCGCTATTATAATGCTGAAGATGCTACCACTACATTAACAGTAAGAGAAAAGCAATGGGTACAAGATAATGCAGATAAAACATATGATTTCGAAGTTGTAAATGATTATCCACTTTATGGTTTAAATGGAGAAGGAGTTATATTTAACTTTCTAGACGATTTTGAAGATAATATTGGAATAGAATTCAATCGAATTCCATATTTAAAAGAATCTGATACTTCAACAGATAGTTTTAGAATCAGAATTTTAGATAATGATGAAGAAATTAGTGATAATGATTTAAGTTTATTCAACGACAATTATGTAGCAGTTGGAAAAACATATCAAAGAATCAACAATATTAAAGATTTCAAAAATGTTACATTTGGAATTTTTGAAGATGATTCTAGTGAAATCAGTTATTACTTAAAAAGTGGTACAAACTTATCCTATAAAACCTATGACAACATAGAAGCCATTTATAAAGCTTTAGATGATGGTGATGTGGATATGGTTATTGTACCAAATATTATGTATTTAAATTATACAATTGACAATGAAAAATATTCTATTAACTATTTCTTCACAGAAATGCAAAAGAAAATAGTTTTAACACTAAGTAAAAACAATAATGAATTAAATGAAATTGTAACAAAATATTATAACAAATGGAGACAGACAAACTACGTAGATGAATATAATGATGCTTACTTAGATTATTATCTAAATGCTAATGAATTAGATGCTGAAACAAAAGCAGAGTTAATTTCCAAAAATTATACCTATGGATACGTAGAAAATCCACCATATGAACAAATGGTCAATGGAGAAGTGGCTGGTATTGCCGGAGAATACGTTGCAAGAATGTCAAGGCTTTCTGGTATTAATTTTAAATATCAAGAGTACGAAACAGTAGAAGATCTAAAAAAAGCAGTAGACAAAGGAGAAGTAGATTTATACTTTGATTATTATAATTATAATAATGATCAATATAAATCAACATTATCAACCTTCATTGAACAATACGTAGTATTAGGAAAAGAAGAAGACAATCATATTGTGACTTCTTTTGAAAGTATGAAAGACGAACGTCTAGCAATGTTAGAAAATGACTCTTTATATAATTATTTTTCTAATAATGCTAGGGCAAAAATAAAAACTTATAATAATATTGATGATCTAGTAAAAGAAAGTGGAAGTAGATTAATAGTTGTGGATAGAGAAATCTATACATACTATCAAAACGATGAATTTAAAGATTTAAAATTATTATATACAGATACCATGATGAATGATTATAAATTTATGGTTAAAAATAATAATGAAGCATTCTATGATTTGTTTAATTATATCATCAATACCAATTCTTACTATAACTATAGAAATAGTGGCATTACCAATTTACATGCATCTATCTTAGAGGGTTCAACCTTACAACAAGTATATACTATTGTGTTAGCAATTATCTTTATACCATTAATCATTTTATTAATTGCTTACTTGATTATTAAAAAGAAAAAACAAATCAAGAAAGTAAAAGCAAGTGATAGACATAAGTATACAGATATGCTAACTTCGTTAAAAAATAGAAACTATTTAAATGCCAAAATGCCAGAATGGGAAGAGTCAAAAGTTTTCCCACAAGCAATTGTTATGGTAGATTTAAACAATGTAAAATATATCAATGATAATTATGGTCACGAAGAAGGAGACGACTTAATTATCAAAGCTGCTGGTATTTTAGTAAATACTCAACTAGAAAACAGTGAAATTATACGTACAGATGGTAACGAATTCCTAATCTATTTAGTTGGATATAGTGAAAGACAAGTTTCTACTTATGTAAAAAAACTAGGAAAAGAAATGAAAAATTTACCTCACGAATTTGGAGCTGCTATCGGTTACAGTATGATTACAGATGAAATTAAAACACTAGATGATGCTATTAATGAAGCTACACTAGAGATGATAACAGCAAAAGAAGAAATGAAGTAAAAGGGATGAAGAAAAAATGGAGCGAGTAACAGGATTTTTCAAAAAAGTCATTTCAATTATTACAAAGCCTGAAATGAGAGTGCTTCCTGGACATCTCGCTTTTTTCTTTGTACTTTCCATAATACCCTTGATTGCCCTAATTGGAGCAATAGCATCAAGATTTTCCATTCCAATGGAAGCCTTAGAGGAGTATTTATTATCCGCTTTACCAGGAACTGTAGCAGAATTATTTACAAACGCAATTGAAAGAGACAGTATCAATTTTAATATATTTGTTTTTTTCTTTTCTGCCTTCTTATTAGCTTCTAATGGTACCCATTCTATGATTATCGCATCAAATGAAATCTACAAAATAAAATCAGACAACGTTTTAAAAAGAAGATTAAAAGCAATAGGAATGACATCTATTTTATTAGGTATTTTTCTTTTCCTAATATTAGTTCCTGTTTATGGAGATACAATTTTTACTATCATCCAACAAAATTCCAAAAATCAGGCCCTAACCACCTTTATCTATAGGGTCTATCAAATCATAAAATATCCAATTACAATTATAGTAATTTATTTAAATATTAAACTATTATATGTTCTTGCCCCGGATAAAAAAATTAGAAGTAAAACCACTACAAAAGGAGCTCTATTTACAACGATTAGTTGGATTTTAACAACAGAAATCTATACATTCTATATAGGTACATTCTCTAACTACGATGTATTTTATGGTAGTATTTCCAATCTTGTAATCTTACTATTATGGATCTATATTTTATCTTATATTTTTGTATTAGGAATGGCAATCAATGCCGGAAATACAACAGAAGACGATATTGAAAGAACAGGAATGTTATTGACAAAAAAATAACATTCTTTTTATATAGTAACAGAAATGATAAACCCTCTTAAAAAATAAGACTACAAATTCATCAAGCAGAACACTTATATTAATTTTTGCTTTGAAAGATAGTTGAAATAATTGAAAAAGTAGTATAATAATGCTATAATATAATAAGCAAAGTTCGAGATGAGGAAAAAAAGCGAGGTTGAACTATGAAGAATTTAAAAAATAGTTGGAATAGATTGCTCCAATCATTAAAAAAGAACTTAAAGCGAGTCAAAGAAGAACATTTAATTAGAGAATATGCTAAAAATAATGTATTATTTCTAGTATTTGTCATCTCCTGTGTAATCAACTCAACATTATTAAGATTTTTCTGTATTAATTCAACAGAAAACTATTTAGCAATAGCTCCAATTCTAGCAGACTTAGCTATTATAACGATTGTAGGAGGTTTAGGATTTTTATTAAAACCTAAAAATAGATTTGCGTATTATTTAGGTTTTAGTATTTTCTTTACTTTAATTTGTGTAATTAATTCCATTTATTATACATATTATACATCTTTTGCATCTGTATCAATGTTATCTTTAACACAATATGTAGGTGATGTAGGAGATGCCGTAGTAGAACAAGTGATTTCTTTTAAAGATTTTCTATACATTATTATAGGTCCGGTCTTATTAATTGTGATCAATTCTAGATTAAAGAAGAAAAATCACTATAAAAAAGTAGAAGTAAAATCAGAAAGAAAGAAAAAAACATTAAAGACGATTGCTGTAGGTGTTGTCTTTGCAATCATATTCTTATTTACCCTAACTCCAACAGATATGTCTAGATTAGTAAAACAATGGAATCGAGAATATATTGTTATGAAATATGGTATCTATGTATACCAAGCCAACGATGTGATAGCATCTATTCAGCCAAAAATTAATTCTTTATTTGGATATGATCAGGCAAAGAAAAACTTCAATGATTACTTTGCTGATAAAGAAACTCATGAAGATAACGAACTTACAGGTAGATTTGAAGGAAAGAATGTCATCGTAATTCATGGAGAAAGTCTACAGACCAATTTGATGGATTTATCCTTTAATGGAGAAGAAGTTACTCCAAATCTAAACAGATTAGCATCTGAGGGAATGTTCTTCTCAAACTTTTATTCACCTGTTAGTGTAGGAACGAGTAGCGATGCAGAATTAATGTTTAATACCTCATTATTACCAACAAAGAGTGGAACAGCTTTTGTATCATACTCTGATAGAACATATAATGCAGTACCAGGATTGCTAAAAGAACAAGGATACTATACATTCAGTATGCATGGAAATAATGCTGATTTCTGGAATCGAAGAAATATGCATAAGAGTCTTGGATATGATAGATTCTACAGCAAAGCAGATTATGATGTAACAGAGGAAAATACAGTAGGTCTTGGTATTAATGATTATGCATTCTTTGATCAATCAGTAGATAAATTAACAAAAATTGCAGAAAAACATGATAAATGGTACGGAATGATGATGATGTTATCAAATCATACACCATTCTCAGAAGTAGATAAATATGGAGATTTTCCAGTAGATATCAAAGAGACAGTAACAAATGAAGATGGGACAACAGAAGAAGTGTCATATCCATATATGGAAGGGACAAAATTAGGAAACTACTTTAAATCTGCACATTATGCTGACGGTGCAATTGGAGAATTGGTAGATAGATTAGACGAAGAAGGATTGTTAGACAATACAGTATTAATTATTTACGGAGATCATGATGCAAAACTTCCTAGAGCTGATTACAATCGTCTATATAATTATGACAAGGAAACAGATTCTGTATTAGATGAAGATGATCCTAACTATAAGGAATATGATTCTTACCAATATGAATTAGGAAGAAAAGTTCCTTTGATTATATGGAGTAAAGATATGGATGAAGATTTGATTGGTGAATATACAAATGTAATGAGTATGTATGACGTAGAACCAACCCTTGGTAATATGTTTGGATTCGAAAACGAATATGCATTAGGACATGATATATTTGATATTAAAGAAGACAATATTGTAGTATTCCCTAACGGTAATTGGTTAACCAATGACGTATATTATAATAGTCAAAAAGGAGAATATCTAGCATTAACAGATAAAGCAATCAGTCAAGAAGAAATAGATAAGAACAATCAATATGCAAGTGATTTATTAGATGTATCGAATGAAATCATTGTATTCGATTTGCTAAAGGAAGATCAAACGGATGAAAATAGAGTAATAGAAAATCAAGAGAAAGGAACTTAGCTATGAAACTAAAGAAAAAACCAAAAAGAATTTTAATTATCATAATCGTTATTGCCGCATTGGCAGCAATTGGATTTGTAGGATATAACATCTTCTTTGGACAACCAGAGGTACAAAAAGCAAAAGTTATTAAAACAATCGACAAATACGGATACACTTTAAAAGATAACAAAACAAAAAGATATCAAGATATGTTTGAAGAATTAGATAAAATTTTAAGTAAAGATTCAGTAGATGAAGAAGAATATGTTAGACAAATTACAGAGATGTTTATTTATGATTTCTATAGTCTAAATGATAAAAGTTCACAAACTGATGTGGGAGGAACAGACTTTGTTTATTCACTATCATTAGAAAACTTTTTAGAGAATGCTCAAGATACATATTATAAATATGTAGAAAGTAATATTTATGATGATAGAAATCAACAACTACCAGTTGTTGATGAAATAACAATCGATAGTGTAGAACAAGTTCCATTTGCCTATGGAGAAACAACTGATGAAGAAGCTTATGAAGTTCAAGTCTCTTGGACGTATACAGATGACGCCTTTGATGATTACCAACAAGAAGCAACTCTAACGTTTATTCATGAAGATATCAAACTATCTTTAGCAGAATTGAAATAGAAGCATTGCTTCTATTTTCTTTTTATTTTATAATAAAAGTGGTGATAATAATGCCATGTAGATAGAATGCTTTGAATAATAAACAACAGTTACAATCAAAGCAAAAAGAATATAGGAGGTAGGAAATGATATTTATTGAATATCCAAAATGTTCCACTTGTAAAAAAGCAAAAAAATATTTAGAAGAAAAAAATATAGAATTTATCGACAGAAACATTATTACTGAAACACCAACCAAAGAAGAATTAACTTCTTGGATAGAAAAATATAAAATTAAAATAGATAAATTGTATAATACCAGTGGAATGAAATACAGAGAGTTAAATTTAAAAGAAAAAAGGCAAGGAATGTCCTTTGAAGAACAACTAAAATTATTATCATCGGATGGAATGTTATTAAAAAGACCTATCCTAATAACAGAAAAAAGTATGTTAACAGGATTTAAGGAAATAGAATGGGAAAAAGTATTAGAGGAGGAATAAAAATGAAAGAATTAGTATTAAAAAGATGTAAAAAGTGTGGAGCACTAGTAAAAGTATTAGAAGAAGGATCAGGAAAATATATTTGCTGTGGAGAAGTAATGGAGACAGTAAAACCAAATAGTGTAGATGCAGCATTTGAAAAACATGTACCAACCTATGAAAAAGTAGGAGATAATATTCATATTCAAGTAAATCATGTTATGGAAGAAGACCATTATATCGAATGGATATTAGTAAAAACTGAGAAAGGAAATACAGAAGTGATATTAAAACCAAAAGATACACCAGAAATGACCGTCCCATATGAAAAAGGAGCTATCATTTATGCTTACTGCAATAAACATGGATTATGGAAAACGGAGGTCGAATAATGGATTTATCGGTCTTAAATAATCTTTCTTATGGAATGTATATTATAACAACAAAAAGAGAAAACAAAAAAGTAGGCTGCTTTATCAATACAGCCATGCAAATTACTTCTAAAAATCCTATGATTGCGATTAGCTTAAACAAAGAAAACTATACCAATGAAATATTAAAGGAAACAAGAAAGTGTGCAATTTCTGTCTTAGGAGAAAATGCTAGTCAAGAATTAATATCAAAGTTCGGATATTTTTCTTCTAGAGAAGTTAATAAATTTGAAGATATCAACTATCAAAATATAGAAGAATTGCCAGTAGTACTAGAAGATACATGTAGCTATATAATAGGAGAAGTAATTCGCGTAATTGATGTAGAAACTCATGATATTTTCCTAATTAGAGTACAACAAACAGCTAAAGTATTAGAAGAACCACCTATGACATATAGATATTATCATGAAATATTAAAAGGAAAAGCTCCCAAAAAAGCACCTACATATCAAGAAGAAAAAGTAGACAGGAAAGCCAATCGTTATCAATGCAGTGTTTGTGGATATATCTATGATGACAGCAAAGAAGAAATTAATTTTGAAGATTTACCAGATGATTGGACTTGTCCAATGTGTGGAGTAGGTAAAGATAAATTTGTAAAATTGAAATAGAACACTTGGTTCTATTTTTTTTACAAAAAAACAAGCTCAACCGAGCTTGCATAAACCATTATTGCTCTGAAGGAACGGAAGTATCAGTTTCCCCACCAGCATCAGGTGGTGAAGGAGGCGTTTCTCCACCTTGTTCAGGTTCTTCTTTTCCTTCATCATCATCTAAAATTTCATCTTCAGGAGGAACAGTAGCATCAGGTTCTTTAACTTCTTCTTCCTCTTCTTCCTCTTCTTCGCTAGCAGTATTACCACCAAGTGTTAATGTCACACTTCCACGAATTTTGTCGATTCTTTTTCCAGCAGGATACTCTTGGTCGATAACATATCCATCCCCACCAACAAAGGTAACAGAAATACCTAATCGACTAGCGGTTGCTCGTGCTTGAGCCTCACTATCACCAGTAAAGTCAGGTAATAAATCATAGGCATAACTTGTGTCATATGGACCATAACCAATAACTTCTTTTTCATATGGCTCATTAATAGAGAAACTAAACTCTGTAATTGGTTCATGATCTTTTAACTCAAGGTTTTCTTCCATTGCTTCAACAATATCATCTCTACTATCTTCATTAGGAACGTAATTATATAAAACCATTCTCATACGTTCATCATAAATCATTTGACTTTCACCTTGTAAATACAATTGCTGAACATTAATAAGACTAGAATTATCAGCATCTGCACTACGTTTAGCAATATCTTTAGCAATATTATAGAATGATAAGATTTGCGGTGTTGTTAAGTTAGTATCTAAACTATTAGAAACAGTATCTAAAATATCCATAAATGCAGATACTTTAGTAATGCTTTTTATTTTATCAAGTAAGGCCATAACAATTTCTTGTTGATGTTGTCCACGTCCGAAGTCACCATTGACTAATTGTTTTCTATTTCTAGCATAAACTAAAGCCTGTTCTCCGTTTAATGTTTGTAATCCAGGCTCAATACATACTTGTCCACCTCTTGATGAGTCATCGGTACATAATGTTTGAGAAGCATCTACATTAACTTCAACCCCACCAACAGCATCTACTAATTTAACCAATCCCTTAAAATTAATCTTTGCATAATAATCAATATTAATTCCAAAGTAATCTTCAATCGTCTGCATCATACAATCCGTACCATATCCGGCAGCATGAGTAATTTTATTTTCAGCATGATCACTCCAACAAGCAATAGGTACATAACTATCACGTGGAATAGAAACCATAGTAGCATTTAAAGTTTTCGGATTAAAAGTAATTAAGATTAATGTATCACCATTTGCAATAGCATTTTCACTTAACACTTCGTCCGTAGAATCAATTCCCATAAGTAAGATTGTAAAAGGTTCTGTAAGAGATTTACCACTAGAAGCTGTTTCATTATCAGAGGTATCAGCTTTTCTCATCCTTTTATCTTTCGAAAGAATAATCTTAGTATCTGTTCCAACCTCTTCATAACCAGTAATAGAAGAGAACATATCTACATAATTATCTGTAATAAAAATAGCATCTACATCACCGGCATATAAATCAACTAACATAGTAGAATAATCATCATATTCTTTAATATCATTATCGCTATCTAAATTATTTTCTTCAATCATTTCTTGTGGAATAATATATCCCTCGGGAGACTCTTCATCACTTAACATCCCAATCGTATAACCACTAACATCATCGATAGATTCTGCTTCATTATCACTCATAACTATCAAGTCAGATGTATAAGTAACAAATTCCTTATTAATATTATCTAGACGCCCATAAATATAAGCGATGACAAGTCCAACTGCAAAGCAAACTAGAGAATAAAGAACCATAAAAGTAATTAAACCAATTTTCTTTTTTCTCTTCTTCTTTCTTTTTTTAGAAGCCATCCGTACCTTAATAAATAAGATAACATCAATGAAGATTAAAACCCCCATAACAATATATCGAATAAGAGTCTCAATAGAACTAAGTAAAAATATTTCATATATAGCAAAAGCACTTGTTAATAAAGCTATAATAAGAAATATATATAGTACTATTCTAATTTTAGGTTTTTTCTCGCTTGTTTCAGCCTCTATTTCATTTTTTGCCATAACTACCTCCGTACAAATCTTATGTTTAGCTTTTATTATTATATCTAAAAATGTCCATTTTATCAACCCATACGAAAGAATTCGTTAGGAAAAAATTAAGATTGTAAAATAGTGTAAAAATTGTCGAAAAGAAAGAAATTTCAAAGAAGGAAAAAATTAGATATTGTATAATATAGTTGAGAGACTATAAGGAGGAGAATATATGAAAAAGAAACTGTTGCTTTTTAGTTTATTTATCATGTGTATCATATGTTTACCAAAAGATACATTTGCTTTCTCCTCAGAAAATTATAAAAATAAATCTTTATGTGGCACTTATGAAGTTGCGGGCTTGCATAGCGATGGAGTAATTGATCCTGTTGCCTGTTTTAATAGTTTAGAAGAGGCACAAGTTTGGATGAGAAATAATGGGGCAGATGATTTAGTTATCTTCAACAAAGTAGGTGGAGAAACGAAAATTCTAGATGCCAACCTTGCTTTAGTAGATTTAAGTGTGAATCCCCAAACGCTAACTTATTTTTATTCAACACCAGATTCTACTTCAGCATTCACCTATATGGATACAGGTTCCCTATATGGAGGGGTGGACGGTGCCTTTATAGAAGGAAGTTATTCACAAAAAAAAGGAATATTTGTTGCGAAAGTAAAGATAGGAAATTTTACAGGATGGATAGAAGTTGGAACTTACGAAATTGTTCCACTTACCTGGGTAAAATCATCCAGTAGCTATACAGTAACAAGTGAAGACATAAAACACAATTATGTTAATAAAATTCAAGAAACCTATAGTGGCAGCAAAGGAAGTATTATAGGACCAAAACCTGATATGCTTTCAACCGGTACATATTATAGTTATGATGGAAAATATTTTTATAAAGATAGAAAAACTATGTTAAAAGATTATAAAAATGGAAACTATAATAACGCAGTAAACAAAAATGATGAATATTATAACTATTATATGTATTTATCCAATCATACTAGAACCAGTTACTCTAGTCAAAATATAGATGAATATATAAGAAATAATATGGGAATTAGTCAAGACGTTTATGGAAATGCTAGTAATGGTTCTAATTCTAGATTGTATGGAAAAGGAGTATTTTATTACTACGCACAAGAAAAATATGGAGTAAATGCACTTCTTTCTTTGAGTTTAAGTAGAAATGAAACCTCTCATGGTCGTAGTTCATTGGCTATCAATAAAAATAATGGCTTTGGTTTAAATGCTGTAGATAGTTCACCAACGGAATCTGCAAATTGGTACGCATCATACGCCAGTAGTATTTTAGGGTATGCATCAAAATGGATTACCTATGGATATGCTCATCCGAGAGATTGGCGTTATTTTGGGCCTCAATTTGGAGATAAATATACAGGAATGAACGTAAAATATGCATCCGATACCTATTGGAGTGAAAAAATGGCAGCACAATACTATTCATTTGATAAAGCAAAAGGTCTACAAGATTATAACTTCTATCAATTAGGAGTTGTAACAAAATCAGTAAGTGCCATGAGTAGTCCAAGCAATAGTTCAAAAGCAGTTTATTCCTATCCTGAAGCGGAAGATGCATTAGTAATTGTCGGAGAAGTAGAAGGAGAAAAAGTAAATGGAGATGCCACTTGGTATGAAGTAGTAAGTGATTTAAACATCGATAGTAACTATAATGAAATTACATCAGGAGATTACAACTGGGATGCGACAGTATATGTACCAGCTGCTTATGTAAAAAAAATAAATGAAGGAAAAAATGGATATATTTCACCAAATGACGTAACAGAGTATCAGGATAAAGATTATGAATACGATTTATATGTAGAAGATACAGTATTAAAACCTAAAGTAGCAAAGAGTACAAAAAATACAAGTTTCTACTATGACTCTGCTTTAACAGCAAAGAAAAATCAAACTTTATTAAAAGACCGCTACGTAATGGTCTATACTGCAGCATATGATAAAAATGGGGTAGCAGTATCCTATTTAGTAACCTCAGATTATTGGTATGATCAAAAACACTGGGTATCAGCTGATAGTATTAGTTTTGTAGATAGTGACTATGGAAAATTCTCCGTTACTGCAACAGGTAACCAATATACCTGGGTAAATTCAACAACAGAAGATACAAAAGCAACACTTATCAGTGGACATTATCATAATTCATATGCTCCAATATTAGAAGAAAAAACAGTAAATGGTTACAAATGGTATAAAGTACCAGTAGATATCAGTGGAACAACAAACGAATTTGGTTGGACATTAGCTTCTGCACCAAATGTATCTGTAGAAAAGCTTCATAGCAAAGTTGAAAATACTGCTCCAGTCATTGTAGCCTCTAACAAGACAATAGTACAAGGAACAGAATTTGACTATAAAGAAGGAGTAAGCGCAACTGATAATGAAGATGGAAACTTAACAAAGAAAATAGAAGTCGTAGAAAAAACAGTAAATATCGATGTCGTAGGAACTTATCAAGTAACATATAAAGTAACAGATGAAAATAATACAACAACGACAAAAACCATCACAGTTACAGTAACAGAAAACAAAAAACCAGTAATTATCGCAGAAGATAAAGAAGTAATTCAATATCGTGAACTAGATGAATTAAAAGATGTAAGTGCAACAGATGAAGAAGATGGAAAAGTTGAGGTAAAGGTAAAAGAGTCAACTGTTAAATTAGAAGAACCAGGTACTTATGAAATTACCTATGAAGCAACAGATTCTTATAATCAAACAACAACAAAAACAATTACTGTAACAGTAATAAAAGATGAATCTCCAGTAATTAATGCTGAAGACAAAACAATTACACAAGGTACAGAGTTCGATCCTCTTAAGGATGTAAGCGCAACAGATAAAGAAGAGGGAGAAATTAAAAAGATTGAAGTTATAAAAAATGAAGTAAAAGAAAATAAAACTGGTAAATATGAAGTTACTTATAAAGTAGTAGATAGTTATAAAAATGAAACAACAAAAACAATTACTGTAACAGTAGTAGAAAACCAAAAACCAGTTATCAACGTAGAAGATAAAACAATTTACTTAAATGAAAAATTTGATCCATTAGATGGAGTAACAGCAGAAGATCCAGAAGATGGTAAAATAGAGAAAATTGAAGTAACAACGAATGAAGTAAATACAGAAGAAGTAGGAACTTACAAAGTAGTCTATAAAGTAGAAGATACTTATGGAAATATAGTAGAAAAAGAAATTACGGTAACAGTAGAAGAAAAGAAATTGGAAGAAAAAGATGGCGAGTTTTACTTAGATTCATTTAAGTGGAATAGTTCAAAGAAACAATTCACAATTAGTGGTTATCTAATAATTTACGATATTAACAATTTAAATAAAGAATATGAGTTAATATTAAAAGATAAAAATTCTGATCAAGAATATTCTGTAAAAGTAAATGCATGGACAGAAGATACTCCATATGAATTAGGAGAAGAGAATGGAAATAGTTATAATGATTCATGGTTCAAAGGAAACCTTGATATGAAAGAGATTCCAAATGGAGATTATGAATTATACATGAGAGCATCTACAGATGAATATTATACAGAACAACTATTTGATAATATTTTTAACACAGATATGGACAAAAGAGGAGAAGATTCAACACATGGATATAACTTCAAAGTTCTACAAAAATACAAAACAAAAGCTGTTGAATTAAATATCAGAGATGAAGTATACACAACATCAACTACTCCAACGTATAGAAATATGATTAATGATTTTGATACAATTTCTTTCCAAGATAATAAATTATATGTACTAGGTTATTCTTATAATTATGCTGGTACCTATGCAAAACAAAATGATATCAAAAGAACTCTAATACTAGAAAATCAAAATGACTATAGTCAAACATATATAGACTTAGGAAGTACAAAAGGTCCATATGAAATTACAGCTCAGGATAAAAAAGATAAAACTTATGTATGGTATGAAAAATCAATCGATTTAACAGATTTAGAAAAAGGAACTTATAGCTTACAAGTCTATACCAAAACAACAGATGCTGAAGATTATGGTGAAATAACAGATGCATTTGGAACTTATAAAACACAAGAAATAAAAATAGGTGAAAAAACATATCAAATAAAAATCAATAAAGATAAAGAAAATAGAGTAGAACTCATAGTTGAGTAATACTCTTTTTTTAACAAATATTTTATAGGAAGAAAAGTATAATTCTAAGGGAAAAAGTCCGGTTAACAATAAAAAAAGTCCGGATAATAGTGGAAACTTTGTTAATGATGAGGACTATTTTATTATAAAACTTCATAAATTATTGCCAAATAATGCAAGAAAAAGCACATATAATCAAGTATATAAAATATTTCAAACATTCCAATATAACTATGAATTTAATCGTGATAATATAGAAACAATATTACAAATAAAAAAGTCTAGAGCATCAGAAATAATAGCATTATTACTAGATTGCAATTTAATTGAGTCATCAAATCCTACAAAATATAAATTTAAAAAATAAAATCGTTACTAAGTAACGATTTTATTTTGCTAAAGTAATACTAATCGTATCACAGGAACTAAAAGATCCTCCTTCAAAACCACTAACATAACTACCTGCTGTAAATCCAGAAGAGGAATCTCCAGAAATATTAACGGTAACCCCCGGACATTTACCTGTAATAAAGTTCCTTACTGCATTTGCAGCTCCATCAAAACTACCAGTATTATTAAGAATAACATTTTTTAATTCTCCCGAACGGATAGAGCAACTATTACATACTGGTTCAGGATCAGGGGTAGGCTTAGAAGAGTTATTGGAATTTCCATTACCACTAGAACCATTTGAATTAGAAGAACTACTCGAATTAGAGGAACTATTAGAAGTAGAAGAGCTGTTTCCAGAACTATTTTCTTCTCGAGCTTCTACACTTTTGCCATTACTTAAAGTAACAGTAATAGTTGTCCCTTTGCTGACATTACTACCGGCGGATATAGATTGTTTAATAACCGTATTTTTAGATTTATTACTATTTTGAGTAACAAAATTATAGTTAAGTTCAGCCTCTTCCAAAGCATCAATTGCTTCTTTTCTACTCATACCAATTAAATCTGGAACTTCACATTCTTTACCATCAGAAATCGTAACCACAATACTATCACCATTCTTAATAGTATCTCCTTTCTTATAAGAGAAAGAAATGATTTCACCCTCTGGCACATCATCACTAAATTCATGTTTTTCTTCATAAGAGATATTATATTTATCGGCCCATTTTCTAAATTCTTCTAAACTATCAAAATTTCTCATGACTAAACTACCTTTTGAAATAACAACCTCAATCGTAGTACCTTGTTCTACTTTTTCTCCAGTATCGTAATTAGCTTCAATTACTCGATTCTCTTTAACAGAATCATCATAGCGATTTGTAAATTCAACTTTTAATTTGTTTTCGATAACCCATTCTGTAATCTCAACCATACTCATTTTCTTTAGGTTAGGTATAGTAATACTTCTACCTCGACTAATAGTAATAATAACTTTTTCATCATCAGTATTTACCTTTACCATTTCTCCAGCTTTTACACTTTGCTCAGAAACATGACCGCGGTTAATATTTTTAGAAAAATCTCTTTCAATTTCATAATGAATACGGTGTTGCTTTAAATAGAAAGTAGCAGCAAATTCACTCATATCTGTTAAATCACGAATTTTAACGTCACTATTATTTGCTTCTTCTCCTAAAGAGAAAGTAAGTTCCAATTTATCACTTCGCCTCATACTACCAGATTCACTTTGTTCAATTACTGTATCTTCAGCTTGATCCGATTCTTCAAAAGAAACCTCTACATTATTTAGATAATTATCTTCTACATAGTTAATGACACGTTCACTATCCCAACTAGTCATATCAGGAACGATAATCTCTTTATCTGGATTAGGTCCCTCACTAACAGCAACAGTAATCTCGTCAATATCTTTAATCTTTGTTCCTTCAACAATATCCTGAGAAATAATAGAATATTCTGGAACCATATCACTATACTCATAATCTTGATTTAATGTAATATCATTGCTAGATGCCCAAGAAACCACATCTGTTAAACTTTTTCCCGTGAAGTTTTCAACTTGACCCAATGCTGGAACCTGAACGATTCCTAAACTTGTCAAACTTCCATAAATATTAAACAGAAGTAAAAAGAAACTACCTAATACAATAGAACCTTTTTTTCTATTTGGGTTGGAAACACATATCGCAATAAATAAAATGGAAAAGACAACAAATATAACACTACTAATCAACGTACCAAAAAAATTAGTATTATCTTCTCCAGTCCATAACGTAATACCAAAATAAGCAAGACTACTAACAAGTGTCAAAAACAAGAAAAAGTTGACAACGGGATGTCTTTTAACTTTACGAGTTTTGACACCAGCTTCGTTTTTAGAAGAACGACCTAATTTTTTTAATGGCTGCTCATTATTATAATGATTCTCACTATAACGATTAGTAGAATATTTCTTCTTCTGATCCATATAACCACCTCATTATCTTATATATTTATTATATAATAGGAAAAAAGAAATAGAAACAAATTACAAAAACTAGACTGTAAAGTATACAAAAAAATAAGAGTATGTTAAAATAAAAAGAGAAAGGTGAAAATATGAATGCTTGGATAAAGAAGAACTTTAATATATTGTTAATTATTTTTATATTACTACAACCAATATTAGATTTAATAACAGGGTTAGGAATTCATTTATGGAATATGAATATAACAATCGGAATTATAGTAAGGATGCTTTTCTTATTATTTATTCTATATACTGTTTTATTTGTTTATAAACGAAAACAAAACTTTCTATATTATGGAATTTTAATTATATATGGACTGTTTTATATAGCAGGAATGATTCTCTACAAAGATGGAGTAGGACTATTTCAAGAAATACAAGGTCTATGTAGAGTATTCTATTTCCCAGTATTATTAATTGCTTTATACAGTATAAAAGAGGAAATCAAAATTAGTAAAATGACATTAATGGTAGTGTTGGTCACTTATTTAGTATGTATACTAGTACCAAATTGTCTAAATTTAGGATTTGAAAGTTATGAAATAACCAAAGCAGGAACCCTAGGATTTTTTAATTCAGCCAACGAAATCAGTGGTATTATTTCTCTATTAACACCAATCATGTTATTAATATTTGTTAATAGTAAAAAACCAATACCAATCATCATAACTTCTATTATATATTTATATGTGATTTTAACAGTCGGTACAAAAACACCACTACTATCTTTAGCAATCACCATTTTCTTTGCATATCTATGGTTTATTTATAAAGAATTAAAAGCAAAAAAAATAAAAAGAATCGTTATAAGCTTAATAGCTTTAGCTATCTTTACAACGGGACTAATTTTAATATTACCAAAAACAAACTTTTATAAAAATATTGAAACACATCTAAATTACTTAGAGCTGGATAGTATTACAGAAGTATTTGAAGATGAACATTTGGTAGATCATTTTATATTTAGTTCTAGATTATCATTCTTAGAAGATAGACAAAATGACTATAGAGACAGTAGTTTTTATCAAAAATTATTTGGAATAGGCTATTTAAATGGAAAGAAAGAAGCAAAAACAGTAGAGATGGACTATTTTGATATTTACTATAGTCATGGAATTATAGGTTTTCTTCTATTCTTTGGAATTTATGGATATATCTTCTACTTAGTAATGAAAGACAGAAGAAAATTAGATTTTGAACAATATATGCTATACGTAAGTATTTTATTGAGTATATTCTTATCCTTCTTTACAGGACATATCATAACAGCACCAGCCGTAAGTATATTAGTAACAATACTTCTATTGATGCTAGTAAAGTCAAAAAAGAAAAAACTACTATTTACTGCCTATAACCTAAATGTAGGAGGAATCGAAACAGCCCTAATTAATTTAGTAAATCGTATTAACCTAGAAAAATATGAAATAGAAATTTTGCTAGAAAAGAAAGAAGGTATTTTTCTAGATAAAGTCAAAAAAGAAATTACAGTAAAAGAATACAAAGTATATAATAATAACAATGTAATAATAAGAAAATTATTAAATCTAACCAAAAGATTACTATTTACAATAACAAATTATCATACCTATGACTTCAGTTGTTGCTACGCAACATATAGCTTAAGTGGAAGTAAACTAACGAAACTAGCAGCGACTAATAATGCTTTTTATGTACACAATAATTATAAAGACTTATATAAAGATGACAAGAAAGAAAAAGAATTCTTTGATAATCGTAAAATAGAAAAATTTGGTCATATTATATTTGTTTCTAATGAATATCGAAAAGAATTCCTAAGACTTTATCCAAATTTAAAAGACAGATGTCTAGTATTAAATAATTTCATTGATACAAAAAATATTTTAGAAAAAAGTAAAGAAAAAATAAAGGAAAAGAAACCAGCAAATAAAAAACTATTTGTCTTTGTTGGAAGACTAGACGATGATGCCAAAAAAGTAGGAAGAGCCATATTATTAACGAAAGAAATCAAAGAAATGGAACTATGGTTAGTTGGAGATGGACCAGATAGAAAAAAATATGAAGATTTGGTAAAAAAAGAAAAGGTAACATCTAGAGTTAAATTCTTAGGAAGAAAAAAGAATCCATATCCATATATGAAAATGGCTGACTATATTCTTATGACCTCAGATTATGAAGGCTTCCCAGTCATTTACTTAGAAGCAATCACACTACAAAAACCATTAATCACCACAATAGATGTTAGTGATGACAAATTACAAATAGGAAAAGATTATGCTTATATTATTTCAAAAGATCAAAAAGAAATGACCAAACAGATAAAAGAAATCATAAAGAAAACATCCAAAGTAAAGAAAATAGATATTGAAAAATTACAATCTACAAGAATGGATGACTTTGAAAAACTATTTGACGGGGTGATATAATGCCAAAATTTAGTATTGTAATACCAGTCTACAATGTAGAAAACTATTTAAAAAGAACATTAGATAGTGTGTTTAACCAAACCTATCAAGATTTCGAAGTACTTGTTGTCAATGATGGTTGTACCGATAAAAGTATGGAAATTGCCAAAAAATATAATGTTAAAATTATCAACAGTAAAAGAGTAGGAGTAAGTGAAGCAAGAAACATTGGAGAAAAACAAGCAACAGGAGAGTACTTATTCTTTCTAGATAGTGATGACTACTGGGAAAAAGAATTATTAGAAAAGATAAATCAAAGTTTAGCTAACAACCCAGATATAGTAAGGTTTCAAGTAAGAACAGTAACCGATAACAAGGAAATAACAAATTATAAAGAAGAAGAGTTTACAGGTTTATCAGGAATTGATGCTTTTAATAAAATAGTCGCCTTTCATTTTATCGAAAGTATTTGGTGCTATGCAATAAAAAGAAGCTATTATGAAAAAGAAAACTTTAAGTTTAAAAAGGATAGAATTCACGAAGACTTTGGTCTAACACCATTAATTGTCATAAAAGCAAGTAAAGTAAATTCCATTTCTTTTATTGGATATAATTATTATCGTAGATCAGGAAGTATTATGAATACATCCGACTATCAATGGACACAGAGAAAAGTAAAAGATTTTTATGAACATTATCAGTACTTAAAAAAAGAAATAGAAAAAGTAAAAGGGGATACATCTATATTTAAAAGTTATATATCTAATAGTATGTTAAAAAAAATATGTGAATTAGACAAAAAAGACTATAAAGAATATAAGAAAAAATTAAAACAGGACCATGTAGAAAATAATCTACTAACAGATACACTATCTAGAAAAATGAAAAAGATGATTGTATCTATCAGTCCAAAGTTTTATTATAATAGAGTAAAGAAGTAGAGGTATTGAATATGAAAAAAGAAAATAGTAATGTAAAAAGTACAAAAAAAGAAAAAATATCAATTGTTGTTCCATGTTATAACGAAGAAGAATCACTTCCTATTTTTTATGAAGAAATAACAAAAATAGCAAAAGAAATGAAACAGGTAGAGTTTGAATTTTTATTTATCAATGATGGTAGTAAAGATAATACATTGACTATATTAAAAGAATTATCAGAAAAAGACGAAAGAGTACGATTTATTTCTTTTTCTAGAAATTTTGGAAAAGAAGCTGGTATGTATGCCGGACTTGAGAATGCAACAGGAGACTATGTTGCAATTATGGATGCAGATATGCAAGATCCACCAGAGATGGTAAAGGAAATGTACCATGACATCAAAGAAGAAGGATTTGACTGTGTAGCACTTTGTAGTCCAAGTCATAAAGGCTATAGTCCATTAAGAAAGTTTTTTACGAACTGTTGGTATAAATTAATTGGTAAAATCTCATCAACTCCACAAGTACCAGGAGCAAGAGATTTTAGATTAATGAAAAGAAAAATGGTAGATGCCATTGTAAATATGAAGGAATACAATAGATATTCAAAAGGAATATTTAGTTTTGTAGGATTTAATACAAAGTGGATAGAATATGAAGCACCCGATAGAGTAGCTGGAACATCTAAATTCAACTTTTGGAAATTATTTAAATATGCACTAGAAGGAATACTAGCATTCTCTACAACACCATTAGTAATGGCTGCTATCATTGGATTAATTTTTTGCTTAATTGCTTTTATTTTAATAATTGTAATTATTGTAAAAACTTTAGCGTTTGGAGACCCAGTAAGTGGTTGGCCATCATTAGCCTGTATGATTATGTTTGTTAGTGGAGTACAATTGTTCTTCCTAGGAGTATTTGGAATGTATATGTCAAAACTATACTTAGAAGTAAAGAAAAGACCAATTTACATTCCTTCTGAAACAGAAAAAGACTTAAAAGAAAAAGAAAGTAAGAAAGAAGAAAAATAAATGACCGACATTAGTATTATTGTACCAATATACAATGCTGAAAAATATTTAAATAAATGTATTAAATCACTAATAAACCAAACAAAGCAAGAATTAGAATTTGTTTTAGTAAATGATGGCTCTACTGATACATCTGAAGACATTATAAAAAGCTATAAAGATAAAAGAATAAAATATTTTAAAAATAAAAATCAAGGAATTGGTAAAACAAGAAATTTTGGAATAGATAAAGCAACAGGGAAATATATTATGTTCCTAGACAGTGATGACTATCTAGCAACACACGCTTGTGAAGAATTATATGCAAAAGCAGAAAAAGAAAAGTTAGATTTAGTAATCTGCAATTTTTATCGTGTAGAAGAAGAAACAGAAAAGCAAGAAGAAATAAAAATACCAGAATTTCAAAATACAACGTTAAAAGAGAATAAACAATTATTATTAGATGTAAATTTAGCCCCTTGGAACAAACTATATAAAACAGATCTTTTAAAGAAAAACAAAATAAAATTTGTAGAAAATTTAAAATATGAAGATGCCCCATTTGTAATTGAAACAATGGATAAAGCAAAAAAAATAGGTTACATAAAGAAACCGTTAAATTATTATGTCATTCATAAAAATAGCGAAACAACAGTAAGAGATGAAAGAGTATTTGATATTATTCAAATTGTGGATAAAATTAGAAATTATTTTTCTAAAAGAAAAGAATTCACAGAAACTGTGGATAAACTATCTGTAAGGATTCTGACCAATTATACGATTCAACAAAGAGTACAAATAGACAAAGAGATAGGATTCAATTTTATTGATAGAACCTTTCAATACATGAAAGATAACATTCCAGACTACAAAAATAATAAATATTATGAAAATCGAGGCTTTTTACGAAGAACTATTGAAAAAAATAAATTTTTGACAAAAGTGTATTGCAATATATATAGAAGGGTAGTCAATCGAATATAGGTGACAATAATTATGAAAAAAAGAGTGAAATATTTGGACGGTCTGCGCTTTGTTGCAATATTAAATGTGATTCTAATCCATGTGTTAGGTATATTTAGACATCAATACTTCTCAACTAGTACTCTGAAATATACATTAGTTACCTTTTTTGATTGTTTCACCAGGATAGGGGTACCTTTGTTCTTTATGCTTACAGGTATATTAATGCTTACTAAAAAGGAAAAGGATGAAAATTATTTTAAATTTTTCAAAAAAAGAGTTTTGAAGTTTTTATTAACTTATCTTCTTTTTTCTATAATATATTATATATATTCTCATTTTGATAGTAATATGTCTATTTATGAATTTCTTGCTATAATGACTTCAGATCGACCTATGTATCATTTATGGTTTATGCCTGTAATCATATTAATTTATATATTTATACCTTTTTTAAAAAAACTAATAAAGACTTTAAGTAAAAAAGAATTAGAAATCATAATACTTATAATATTTTTATTAGGTAATACTTTTAACGCCATATCTGCTATATCTTTAACATTTGGACCACAATTACTGATTAATTTTTCTTTACCAAATCTAATCATTTATATGAATTATCTTTTTATAGGATATTATGTATATAAATATGATATTAAAATTACAAAAACAAAGGTTATTTTAAGTATAATCTCTATTATTTTGATGCCTATTTGTTCTTTCATAATAAGTAAAGATGGAATTAAAGATTTGTTTTTAGGAGGAACATCTCCTTTTGTAATTATGCCAACTATAGTAGTATTCCTTTTCTTTAAAAATAATTATTCTAAAGTAAAAATGCCTAATATAATAGATAATTTTATTTCTAATAATGCTGGTAATATATTCTATATATATTTATGGCATGTATTAGTAGTAGAGATATTAAATAAAATATTATTAAAGTATAGAATAAACGCCCGTTTTCTAGAGGATATAATTTGGATGATAATATATTATATAATAACAATCATAATTTCATTTATAATTGCTATTATTTGGGATAAATTAATAAAAACAATAAAAAAATTAACCCTAAAATATAAATCTATAAAACAAACATAAATATAGTTAAATATGATAAAAAATACAATAGGTACTTGAAGTAATGATAATACATATGGATATAATTACATATTAGAAATCTATTAAAGACAGTAAAAAATATGAAAATTGATTTTTTTTCATAGGAACTATTGAAAAAAATGAAATATCAATTAAAATATATTGTAGTTTATATAGAGAAAATTAGAAAATAATTAAGGAGAAAAACATGAAGAAGTTAAAAAGCATAAAACTGCCTAACAAACAACAAACAATAATCATATTAGTTAGTATCTTCCTTATGATGTTAGTACTAAATTTATTAACTCCACTACTTGCTGATGATTATTCTTATTCATTAAACCTTGATAAGACTAAAATTAATAGTTTAATGGATGTTGTCAATTATCAATGGTGGCATTATTTTAATTGGGGAGGAAGAACAGTAGCACATACTATAGCACAATTTTTTCTATTATTCCCGAAAGTTGTATTTAGTATAGCCAATCCTATTATTTATATTGCCTTAATTTATCTAATGTATTTGCACATTAGAGGAGATAGAGAAGATAAGCCATTATTTTTATTATTAATTCACTTAGGCCTATGGTTTATCTTACCAGTATTTGGACAAACATGTTTATGGTTAATTGGTTCTTGTAATTATCTATGGACGACAGTATTAATTTTATGGTTTTTATGGATATATAGAAAAAACAAACAAGACCCATCAATCATAAAGTTAATAGGGATATTTTTATTAGGTGTTCTTGCTGGATGGACCAATGAAAATACCTCCGCTGGCTTATTAGTCATTTTATTATCTTATATAATAATGTCAAAAATATGGAATAAAAAAGAAAAAATTAGCAAACTAAGAATAGTAGCCTTTCTTGGAGCATTAATCGGATTTGCCTTCATGATATTAGCACCAGGTAACTTTGCTAGAGCAACGGAAGTTCAAGATAATACGTTTATATTATTTAAAATAATAAAACGAGCAGTAGAAATGACAATAACAGCCGAAAACTATCTATTACCATTAATAATTTTAATTGTAATAGCAATGTCTATTAAAGTCTATTATAAAAAGAAAGTTGAAAATGATTCTTATATTTTTATTATTGGAAGTGGTGCAACAATATATTCAATGGTATTATCTCCAGTATTTCCAGAACGTTCTTGGACAGGAGTAATTGTATTTTTATTAATTGCTAGTGGTATCCTACTTTATGATTTAGATAAACTAAATAAGATATATAAATATATTATAGTTGACTTCTGTATTGTTTTATCAGTAATGTATATTAGTGAATATATATCTACAGGCATTGATATAAATAATTTAAGAAACACCTGGGAATATCGTGAACAATATATAGAAAAGCAAAAAGAAAAAGAAAACACAGAAATTAAGCTATCACCTTATTATACAGGAAACAATCATAATCCAACGTATGGATTATCCGATATTGTAGAAGATAAAGATATTTGGCCAAATAATGATTTGGCAGATTATTTCAATGTTAAAAGTATACAAGCTCAAACCGAATAGAAAGGAGAAAAAAGATGAAAACAACAATAGAGAAAATATTGATTTTAGTAGGAATACTAAATATCATTGCCATAACAACATTTTTGACAATGCCCAATACCCAAGCAAATCAAGAACAAAAAACAGAAAACACTATAGATGAAACTGTAGAAATAGCCAAAAATGAAAATTTTGTCTTTTTAGGAGATTCTATTACAGATTGGTGTCCATTTGAAGGATTATATGAAGATTCAGTCCCAATTGTAAATAGTGGAAAAGCTGGTTATAGAACGTTTGAGTTATTACCAGAACTAGAAGAGTTAGTATATCAATATAATCCAACAAAAGTCTTTTTATTAATAGGTACAAATGATTTAAATACAAATACTGGAGAAGACGAGTTAGTAGATAATATTGAAAAAATAATAAAGCGTATCAAAAAGCATAGACCAAATTGTAAAATATATGTTCAATCTATTTATCCAGTAAATAGATCAGATGATGAAAAAATCGATATGGATACAGTTAGTAAGAGAGAAAATAAAGTCATTCAAAAAGTAAATAAGAACATCAAACAGATATGTAACAAACATAACGTAACGTATATTGACGTATATAGTCATTTGATTGATGAAGATGGAAATCTAAAAACAGCTTATACAACAGACGGACTACATTTAAGCAATTTAGGGTATTTAAAAGTAACAAAAGTATTAGATCCATATGTAGAAGAGTAGAGGTAGTAACATGAAAGAACGAGTAAAATATTGTGATTTTTTAAAAGCAATATCTATTATATTAGTGATTTTAATTCACGTGTTTGCCATATATAGAGATTTGTATATTAATTCTAATAGAACGTATTATTTTATTTTATCTCTAGGAGACTCTTTTACAAGAGTAGCAGTTCCAATATTCTTTATGATTACAGGAATTTTTATGTTAAATAAAAAAAATGAAACTAGTTATAAAGACTATTTAAAAAAAAGACTGCCAAAATTAGTAATTCCACTTGTAATTTTTACAATCATTTATTATATATATGAAAAAAGAAATGCATTAGATTCAATGTCATTATTAAACTTCTTTCAAATATTAACATCATATGGTGGAGCTAAATACCATCTTTGGTTCATGGCAGAGATAATTAGAATATATATATTACTTCCATTTATCAGTATATTAGTAAAAGGATTAAAGAAAAAAGAATTAAGAAATTTGATTATAGTTATATTTATTATGGGGAATGGAATCAATTTCATACAATTATTTACTCAAAGATATGATGTAACTTTATTTAGTGGATTATCATTATCCAATCTAACGATTTGTATCAATTATTTATTAGTTGGATATTATTTGTATAAATATGACATAAAGGAAAAAACTAGAAAGAAAATCTATATATTAGGAGTATTGAGTATTTTATTACTTCCAGTTTTTGATTTATTTTATATAGATAATATGAGAAACGATGCAATGTTCACAGTTTCTTCTATATTTCCAATAATGCCATCTATCTCGGCATTTTTATTAGTAAAAAATAATTATGATAAACTAAAAATTCCCAATAAACTAGAAAAGCTAATCAATAAAATCGCAACCAATAGTTTATATATATACATGATTCATGTAATTGTATTAGAATATGTAAATAAATATGCTCAAAAAATTATAGTTCCTAATAGATTTATTAATGTGATAGTGTTAATTATACTTGTCTTGGTAGTAACAAGTATATTGTCTTATATAGGAGCATTCATTTTTAATTATATATATAATTTTATTGCAAAAAAAACAAAACAATTAAAGAAAAAAATAGCATAATAAATAACTAACAATTGGTGAGAGGAGTTAGGAAGTAATGAAAGCACAAAAGAAGATAATAATAATTCTTTTTATTATTTTTATCGTTATGTTTGCTTTAAATATGATTACACCACTAATCATGGATGACTTTAATTATACATATGGATTAGATGGTAAAATAAATAGTTTAAAAGATATATTGGAATATCAAAAATGGTTTTATTTTAACTGGGGTGGACGAAATATTGCTCATATTTTCGCACAATTTTTCTTGATGAATAATAAAATTATGTTTAATGTTTTAAACGCAGGTATGTTTACCCTGATGATATATTTGATATACGAAATAATAAGAGAAGGGAAAAAACATCATCCATTATATCTAATTTTAATCTTTTTCTTTTTGTGGTTCTTTACCCCGGCATTTGGGCAAGCATTTTTATGGTTAACTGGCTCTTGTAATTACTTATGGACAACAACCATAATGTTAATTTTTTTAAATATATTTATACGAATAACAGAAAAAGAAAAAGAGTATAACACAGTAAAAGTAATCTTATTTGGTGTTTTGGGAATTCTCGCTGGATGGACGAATGAGAATACAGGAGCAAGTCTAGTTTTTATGTTACTTGCTTATGTGTTTATAAAAATATTAAAGAAAGAAAAACTAACGAGAATACAAATAGCAGGCATTGTTGGTGTATTAATTGGTTTTATAATTATGATTGTAGCCCCAGGAAATTATATAAGAGGAAATGGATTCCACGATGACACCTTTATCCTTTTAAAATGGTTGAAAAGAGCACTGTCTATCACACAAACAGCAACCAATTTTTTAGGAATTCCAATTATAATATTTATTGTATTAATAACGATATATTTTTATAAAAAACAAAAAATAAATAAAAAAATATATTTCTTTTTCATTGGACTTATAATATCCATTTATTCGATGGTAGTATCTCCTCATTTTCCAGAACGTTCATGGACCATAATGATTATTTATATGATTATTTTATGTGGAATTTTATTTAACAATATAAAGATAAAAGAAAAATTAAAAAAATTTATAATAATAGATGCCGTCATTATAATAAGCTTTCTATTTGTCGGTAGTTATATTTTAACATTTAAAGATTCTTATCATTTTTATAATAATTGGCAAAACAGAATAGAAACAATAAAAAAAGGGAAAAAAGAGGGGATTAAAGAGTTTGAATTTGAACCAATGTATACGAGATGTAAACAATCGGCTTCTTATGGACTAGGAGATTTATATCCATCTAAAAAAGATCCTAACAATAAAACTTACGCAAGATATTTTGGAATTAAATCCATAAACGCAAGACCGAATAAATAATCATAATTTGTCAGTAATAAAAAAATATGTTACAATAATATCGCTATAAAAAATGAAAAAAATTAAAGGGTTAAAACAGAAATGAGGTATGGTTGTGGAAAAAGATACAGCAATCAAAGTAACACATGTGTCAAAAGACTTTAAACTTTATTATGATAAAGCAAATACTTTAAAAGAAAAAATTTTGTTTTTTTCCAAAAAGAATAAAAGTAAAGACTCTATCTTACATGTATTAAAAGATATCAATCTAACAATCAAAAAAGGTGAAAGTGTTGCCTTAATAGGAACCAATGGTAGTGGAAAATCAACACTGTTAAAATTAATGACTAAAATTATCTATCCAAATAAAGGAAAAATTACTACCAATGGAAAACTAACATCTTTATTAGAGTTAGGTGCTGGATTTCATGAAGACTTTACAGGAAGAGAAAATATATACTTTAACTCATCTATTTTTGGATTAACAAGAAAAGAAATTGATAAAAAAATCGATGAAATTATAGAGTTTTCAGAGTTACATGATTTTATTGATAATCCAGTAAGAACATACTCTTCTGGAATGTACATGAGACTTGCATTTTCTGTTGCGATTAATGTACAAGCGGACATCCTTTTAATTGACGAAATCTTAGCAGTAGGAGATCAACACTTCCAAGAAAAGTGCTTTAATAAATTAAAAGAGTTAAAAAAAGAAGGAAAAACTATCGTAATTGTTACACATAGTATGCAACAAGTAAAACAATTCTGTGATCGTGCTGTTTGGTTATACAAAGGTGAAGTTAGAATGGATGGCAAAGTAGAGGATGTATTAGAAGAATACTTAAAGGTGTGTGGATAGAATGAAAGTATTTAAAGAATTATATAATTATCGTGAATTATTAAAGACCAATATTAAAAAAGAAATTCGTGGTAAATATAAGGGATCATGGTTAGGAGTATTATGGACCTTCTTAAATCCATTATTAATGCTAGCCGTATATTCTTTTGTATTCCCTTATATTTTAAGAGTAAATGTAGAAAACTATACAATCTTTATGATTGTTGCTCTAATTCCATGGAACTTCTTTACAACGGCCATTCAAATGGGAACCGGTAGTGTTGTTGCTAACGGAGCTATCTTAAAAAAGGTATATTTTCCAAGAGAAATTATTCCCATTTCTGTTACAACCAGTCAATTGGTTAATTTCTTAATTACTTGTATCATTATGTTTGCTTTTATTATATTTAGTGGAGTAGGTTTTTCAATTCATTTATTACTATTTCCAGTATTAGTATTAATCCAATATCTTATTACATTAGCTTTAACATTTATTCTTTCTGCTATAACAGTATTTGTAAGAGATGTTGACCATTTTGTAAGTGTAATATTAATGTTAGGATTTTATGCAACACCTATTGTATATCAAGCAAACATGTTACCAGCGAAATTTCAATGGATATTAAATTTAAATCCAATGGCCCAATTAGTAGAAGCTTACCGTGCAATACTTTATTATCATCAAATGCCACATTGGTCTGTTTTAGGGATCTGGGGAATTGGAAGTATATTCTTAGTTATCATTGGCTATAAAATATTTAAAAAACTTGAAAAGAGTTTTGTTGAAGAACTGTAAGCAACCATTTGGTTGCTTTTTGTTTCGTTGTAATAAATAGTTATATTTGTTATAATGTACTTAGATATAAAGATGGAAAGGGTATAAAGAAAACGAAAAGAGGTATATCATGGTAAAAAAAATTTTATTATATGGAATTGGATCGCTGCAAAATAGAGGCTGTGAAGCATTAGTAAATTCTACTATAGCTCAAATTGATTCAAATGTCGAAATAGTAGCTGCTACATTTGATTATGAACATGATAAAAATATGTATAAAGACAGAATAAAATATTTTGTTAATCATCACAAACAAAATGAAGAAGAATTTAATGAAGATGAAAAGAAAGAGTTTGAACATATTAAAAGTATTCCTTTTGATTATAATAACTACGAATGGTTTTATGAGCGTGACGTAATTAAAGAAATGAAAGATTCAGATATTTGTATTCATATAGGAGGAGATAACTATTGTTATGGTGTAAATGAATGGATTTATGCTATAAATACAAAAGCTAAAGAATTAAATAAAAAAACAGTTTTATGGGGAGCTTCCTTATATGATGAAATGCATGACTTAGAATTAATTAATGATTTAAAAAAATATGATTTATTAATGATTAGAGAAAAAATAAGTTATAACGCAATAAAAAAATACATTGATGAAGACAGATTAATGTTAGTACCAGATCCTGCTTTTTCATTAGTACCTAAAAAAGTAAAATTATCAAAATGGTATAAAAATAGAAAAGTAATTGGACTAAATTTAAGCCCATTAACAATCAAAACAAAAGATAATGAGGAATCAATTAAAGAATTTATAGATCATATATTAAACAATACTACTTATTCGATTGCTTTATTACCACATGTAGCAGTAGAAGAAGTAAGTGATTTAAGTGTATTGAAAAAAATAAAAGAACTTTACCCAGATGAAGATAGAATTTATTTAGATGACGGTGAATATGATTGTCAAGAAATAAAATATATTATTTCAAAATGTGATTTGCTTGTTGCTGCCAGAACTCATGCTTCAATCGCTGCTTATTCAACAGGAGTTCCAACTTTAGTAATTGGTTATAGTGTAAAATCACGTGGAATTGCAGAAGATTTATTTGGAAATTACCAAGATTATGTTTTACCAACAGAAGAACTACAAAAAGATGCACTAATTAACAAGTTTAAATATATAGAAAAGAATAAGAAAAAGATAAAAGAAACTCTAGAAGAAAAGATGAAAGTAGTAAAAACAAATGCTAAAAATCTGTATAAAGAAATGCTTAACAGATTAGATTATTTAGATAAAAAATATGTTTGTCCAAAAGATAAATGTACAGGTTGTAGTGCATGTCTAAACATTTGTCCTGTTAATGCCATTAAATTTGTAGAAAATAAAGAAGGGTTCTTATATCCAGAAATAGATTTAGATAAATGTATTCATTGTAATAAGTGCCGAAATTATTGTAGTGCACTTCACCCAATAAAAACCAAATTTGAAGAGATTGAGGGCTACGCTGTAAAAGCTAAATCAGATGAAGTTAGAAAGGCAAGTTCATCAGGAGGCGTATTCCACTTTTTAGCAACACAAATACTAGATGAAAATGGTATAGTTTATGGAGCAGAGCTAAATAATTTTAAAGTAAAACATACTAGAATTACAAATAAAAAAGATTTAATAAAAATAAAAGGTTCTAAATATGCTCAAAGTAATTTAAATAATATATTTCAACAAGTACAAAAAGATTTAAAAGAAAAGAAAAAAGTATTGTTTTCTGGAACGCCTTGTCAAATACTAGGATTGAAGAAGTATTTAAACAAAGATTATGAAAATCTATATACAGTAAGTGTAATTTGTCATGGTGTTATAAATGATAAATTATTAAAAAAACGAATTAATGAATTTGAAAAACAATTTGAAACTAAAATGAAGTCTGTAAAGTACCGCTCTAAAACAAATGGTTGGGACAAATCAACAATTGAGTTTGAATCTAAAAGAATCCGCAAAAGTTACACTTTCACGGAAGATTCACTAATGAATCTTTATATTAATAATTTTACTTTAAGAGAAAGTTGTTACAACTGTCCAGCAAAGGGATTAGACAACAATCCTGCAGATATTATATTAGGTGATTACTGGGGAATATATCATGTGCATCGTGAACTTTTTGACAACTTGGGCGTATCAGCTGTTATATTGAAAAATGAAAAAGGTAAAAAATTATATAATAAAGTTCAAAACAATTTTACTACAATAGCTACTGATATTAATAATATAATCAAATATAATCCATCTTTAATTGAATCAGTAAAAAGACCATTAGAAAGAAATCAAGTTTTTAATGATTTAGAAAATAATGAGTTAAAAATACTATCTGATTTATCAAATTATAAAATTATGAGTAGTGATAATAAAGAAAAAGAAATGTTAATAAATAGAAATAAAGAACTAGAAGAACAAATAAAACAAATCTATAACAGCAAGAGATTTAAGATTATTGATAAGGTAGGAAATATATTAAATAAAATTTTACATAGATAATATATTGGAGGAAATATGAAAAAAGCATTAATTTGTTTAGAACAATTAGGAATAGGTGGGGTTGAGACTTTTACAATTACCCAAGTAGAAGAATTTACAAGAAGAAAAATAAAATGTTATGTATTAGCTAGAGAAGGGCTATTATCAAAAAATTTAAAAAAATTAAAAAATATTGAATTTATAGAGTTTGATTTTAAATTAGAAAATAATATTAACATGGAAAAGGTAAAATGGCTTACAAACTTTGTAAAAGAGAAAAAAATAGATTTTATCTATGTACATCAATTTTCTTGCGTTCCATATATTTTACCAGTAGTATTCGAAACTAATATTCCATACATCGCTTATTTACATAATATTGTTCCTAAAACTTGTGAGTGGTTTATGGATCATTATGATATATATAAAGTTTTATTTCCTATCTATTTTGAATGTGCCTCTAAAATAATTGCTATTACAGATAAAGTAAAACAAGAACACATAGAACTGTTTAAATTACCAAAAGAAAAATACTTAGTAATCAATAACAGTTTAGATTTTAGTAAGTATCCTGATAAAAAAGTTAACAAAATTCCAAAGAAGTTCAATAAATTGATGTGGTTTGGAAGAATTTCTGAACAAAAAAGAACATCTATCGATACGGCCGTTGAGTTTTACAATTATTATAGAGAAAAATATAATTCTAGTGCAACTTTAACAATAGTAGGAGATGGAGAGTTATTTGAAGAAATGGTAAATAAATATCAGGATAAAAACATTACCTTTAAAGGTGCTGTTTCTGATATGATTCCAGAAATAGAGAAAGCAGATATTTTACTAGGCGTAGATAGGTGTATGCTAGAAGCAGTTGCTTCAAAGAAACCTGCTGTTGTCTGTGGATACAAAAAAAATGTAATCTTGATTACACCAAAAAATATAAAGAAAGCAATTGAAGAAAACTTTACAGGTATTAACTTAGATAATGATAAAGATGAATTGTTTAACTATACGGAAAAAGAATTATTAGAAATACTAGATGATAATTACCATTATGTCGCAAACAATTTAGCTATATCAAGTAGTGTATATCTAGATATTTCTCCATTAAAAAAAGAAAGTAACTTAGAGAGTGTTTTTTTAGGACTTAATTATTATTCAGAAAAAATTAAAAATTTAGAACAAGAAAACAAAGAATTATATTTAAGAACACAAGATTTATATAAAGAAATAAACCAATTAAATGCATATTTAAGAAAGTCTATTATCGGAAGACTTGCTAGAAAAATTGACAGAAAGAAAAATAGAGGTGAAGTAGATGAACTTTGATTACAGTAAAAGACCGGGAAAAGAAATAGAGTTAATTGGCGAAATAAAAAATACAGAAGAACCAACGATTAGTATTATTACACCATTTTATAACGGTGGAAAAACATTATTAGAAACAGCTAATAGTGTATTTAGTCAAACCTATCCTTATTTTGAATGGATTATAGTAGATGATGGTTCAAAAGATAAAGAATCATTAAAAAAACTAGATGAAGTAGCTAAGATGGATAAAAGAATTAGAGTTTTTCACAAAGAAAATGGAGGACCATCTATTGCTAGAGATTATGGTATAGATAATGCTAGTGCAGAAACTAAATATATCTTCTTTCTAGATTGTGATGATATTCTAGATAAAACCATGCTAGAGTGTCTATACTGGACACTAGAAACACATCCAGAAGGCTCTTTTGCTTATGCAACTATGGTAAACTTTGGTGAAAAAGAATTCTTATGGGAAAAATATTTAACTGTAGATGACGAAAAAGAAGAAAACTTGATTTGTATTAGTACCATGGTTAGAAAAGAAGACCTATTAGAAGTTGGATGTTTTGGAATCAAAGAAAAAGCTATGTATGAAGACTGGAATTTATGGTTAAAGCTTTTAGAAAAAGGAAAGGTTCCTATCCGAGTAAACGCGCCAATCTTCTGGTATCGTTATTCAAATTCCGGAGAATTTTCTAGGGCAAACAAAAACAAAGAAAATGCAATGCGTTATGTAAATGAAACAGCTAGTAGGATTACTAATGATGTTGATATCATTCAATTTCCAAGAGAAGGAAAACAATATGATATCGTGAAAGCACATCCTGATATGGTCTTGCCTAAATATAAAAAAGACCAAAAAACTAAAATCTTATTTATAATCCCATGGGCTGTAACAGGTGGAGCAGATTTCTTTAATATTGATTTAATTAAAAGATTAGATAAAGAAAAATATGAAGTGATTCTCTTAATGACAACACCAAATGATAACGTAATTAGACAAGATTATGAAGAAATTTGTTCAGAGGTATATGATATGTCAACATTCCTAGAAAGAAGCGATTATATCAATTTTGCCGATTACATGATGGAATCAAGAAATATAGATTTGGTTATGGTTAGTAATACGCAATATGGATATTATATGATTCCATATCTAAAAAGAAAATATCCACAAGTACCATTTATTGATTATATCCATTCTATCGATTTAGCAGATCCAAGAGAAGGATTTGGAAGATGTTCTATGGATGTAGATCCATATTTAACAATGACTTATGTATGTAATAACTTTACAAAAAATCAATTAATAAAAGATTATCATAGAAAAAATGTAGAAACATTATACATTGGGACGGATGATAAAAAGTTCAATCCAGCAAAGTATGATAAAAAAGAAATGAGAGAAAAATATCAAATTCCACAAGACAAGACTGTTATTTCTTTTATTGCTCGATTATCTCATGAAAAAAGACCAACAATGTTTGTAGAAATAGGTAAAAGATTAGTAGAAAAAAATCCTAATTTATATTTTGTAATTGCAGGAGACGGGTATTTGTATCATGATGTAAGTAGTCAAATAGACGATAACTTTATCATGTTAGGAATGATCCAAAACACAGAAGAAATCTATGCATTAAGTGATATGACATTAAACTGTTCTTCTCTAGAAGGATTGGCACTAACATCTTATGAATCACTATCCATGGGAGTACCAGTGATCTCTACAGATGTAGGTGGTCAAACAGAATTAATTGATGATACTGTAGGAGGAATTGTACACTATCATGAAGATGCAACAGAAGAAGAATATGAAGAAGAAATAAACAACTATGTAAAAGAAACAGAAAGAGTCATACAAAATATAGATAAGATAAAAAAGAATTGTAGGAAGAAAATTCAAGAGGGATTTACCCTAGACAAAATGGGAGAAAAATTCTCCAAAATATTTGATGAGAGCATTAAGGAAGAAAAGAAAAAAAATACGAAATATCCAGTAAATAACTACATGGAATATAATTTAGCAATAGAAAGTTTATTTAAGGAATATTTCTACTATTGTAAAAACTATTTAGAAGCAAAATTTGATATTTATTATGATCCAAATAGAAAGCCAAGAAAAAAAGGAAGATTATATTACCTAAAAAGAAGAGTATCTAAAGTATTAAATAGAGCACATGCAAAACAAGAAGCACTAACAATATTAAATGCTGCAAGGACACTATATCAAGTTCTAAAGAATTTACTATATTTTATCAAGTTTTTAATTCAATCAATTCCAGCAGTATTTATCTTATTTTACAAGTTATTAATGAGAAATAGAAATAATGGATAATTTAATCATAGAAATTATCCTTTTCTATGATATAATTTAAATACTAGGGAGGAGTAGGAAATGAAAAGAAAATTCATATTAATAGCAGTATTTGTAACGTTATTTTTTTCACCATTTATCGTTGCAAATGCCAATACTGAAAATGGCTGGGTAATCGAAGGTGGAAAAACTTATTATTATGAAAATGGAAAAATGGTCCATGGTTTTAAAGAAATAAATGGAAAAACTTATTTCTTTGGAATCACCAAGGGAGCCCTACTAACAGGCTGGCAAGACTTACCAGAAGGAAGATTCTATCTATATGAAGACGGAAGCATAAAACAAGGTTGGCAAGAAATCGAAGGTAAAACTTATTATGTAGAGAACAATTACATAACAAAAGGATTTAAAGAAATCGAAGGCAAAACCTATTTCTTTGGAATCACCAAAGGAGCTCTACTAACAGGTTGGCAAGAGCTACCAGAAGGAAGATTCTATCTATATGAAGATGGAAGCATAAAACAAGGTTGGCAAGAAATCGAAGGAAAGACTTATTATGTAGAAAATAATTATATAGCAAGAGGATTTAAAGAAATCGAAGAAAAAACCTATTTCTTTGGAATCACCAAAGGAGCATTGCTAACAGGCTGGCAAGAGCTACCAGAAGGAAGATTCTATCTATATGAAGATGGAAGCATAAAACAAGGTTGGCAAGAAATCGAAGAGAAAACTTACTATGTAGAAAATAATTATATAGCAAGAGGATTTAAAGAAATTGAAGGAAAGACTTATTTCTTTGGAATTACTAAGGGAGCGCTACTAACAGGTTGGCAAGAGTTACCAGAAGGAAGATTCTATCTATATGAAGATGGAAGCATAAAACAAGGCTGGCAAGAAATAGATGGAAAAACTTACTATGTAAAAGATAAGTATATTGTAAGAGGAACATTAGAAATCGATGGAACCCCATATCAATTTAATAAAGAAACAGGAGTATTAGTTTCAGGATTATATATTGTAGATAATAATCAAGTGTTTATAATTGATGAAAATGGAAACAGATTGTATGGTTGGCAAGAAGTAGATGGAAAAAAATATTATATAGCAGAAGATGGATATGCAGTACATGACTTTTATACAATTGACGGTGTAACTTACTTTTTCGGAATGACCAAAGGAGCTCTACTAACAGGCTGGCAAGAGCTACCAGAAGGAAGATTCTATCTATATGAAGATGGAAGCGTAAAACAAGGTTGGCAAGAAATCGAAGGAAAAACCTATTACGTAGAAAATAATTATCTTGTAAGAGGATTTAAAGAAATCGAAGGCAAAACTTATTTCTTTGGTTTAACGAAAGGTGCATTACTAACAGGTTGGCAAAACTTAACTAGTGATAATTTACAAATCTTTTATTCCAATATGGATGGAACCGTAGTCTTTGGAAATCAAACTGTCGATGGTAGAGATTATGCCTTTGGAGAGGATGGTTTCCTTGATGGATTTATTTATCAAGATGGATCTATGTTCTATTATAATCCAGATGGTTCTTTAGCAACAGGAATTCAAAGAATAGCGGGAAGATATTATCAATTTAACGAAATTACGGGAGCATTTGAAAAATATGTCAACCAAAGAATTGTAATTGATGTTTCTGCTCATCAAGAAGATATTGATTGGGAGGCAGTAAAGAATAGTGGTTTAGTAGACGCAGTTATTCTAAGAGCTGGTTATGGAGTAAGTTGGATGGATACTTATTTCTTACATAATGTATCAGAACTTAACAGACTCGGAATACCATATTCAGTATATTTATTTAGTTATGCAGAAAATGGAAATGAAGCTAGTATGGAAGCAGATAATTTAATTAATATTATTAAAAATAGTCAAGCTAATATTGCCTCTAATATCTTCTCAATTTATTACGATTTAGAAGATTGGCATATCTCATCAACTGGTGAGAGTAGCGATGGCATTACTCAATCCGATTATGAAACTATGTATCATACTTTTGCAAACAAAGTAGAATCCGCTTTAGGAGTAGAAGTAAAAATCTATGCCTCTAAAAATTTCATTGAAACAAGATTTCCATCATCATTGAGACCATATGTTGGATGGGTTGCTCAATGGGGACCCCAACTAACGTACCAAGGAACATATGAAGGCTGGCAATATACAAGTGATGGAAGTGTTCCAGGAATTAACGGAAGAGTAGATATGAATATATTTTATTATTAAAAGTTATCGTTGATAACTTTTTTTATATAAAAATAAAGAATTGTAATTAATAAAATATATGATAAAATAATATTGGTGATAGGAAATGATTTTTTTACATAAACCTTATATAAAGAAAAAGGATAAAAAAGCAAGGTTAATTTTTGATTTAGAAATTAATAATGAAAAAAAGAGTGTTTGGTACGAAGTAGAAGAGGAATATGAAAAATATTTATGTGATGATAGAGTGGATCCTATATTAGTAGGAATGTTATCATATGCAATGAGAAACGGTCATGATATTAAAAGTGATAGTTATGCTACAGATGAAATATTATATCAAATCCAAGAAACCCTTATACCAGTATTATCACAACATGCAAAATCGTTAAAAAATATTAACGTAGATATTAAACCTAAAAAACCTATTCAATCAGCAGGAAAAGTTGGTACAGGATGTTCTGGAGGCGTAGATTCATTATATGCAATTACTAGACATATAAATTATAGTAATCCAGATTTTAATATAGACTATTTATGTATTAACAATGTAGGTTCTTTTAATGAGTGTTATGAAGAAGCAGGAATTGATAAAGTAAGAAAAGAAAGAATAAAAAAATCAAAACAATTAGCGAAAGATATTAATATTCCACTTATTGTAACAGATTCCAACTTCTACCAAGAAATACCTCAGAATCATTTATTAACTTGTACATACTCATCTGTATTTGCTATTTTATGCTTAGAAAAATTATGGGGAAAATATTATTATGGATCTGTAGGATTGGACTATACACACTTTCATATACAGGATAATGATAGTAGTCCAGCCTCACACTATGATTTATTGTCTTTAGATTGCTTTAGTTATAATGGCTTAAAAATCTATTCAGATGGTGGAGGAATTAATAGATTTGATAAATTAAAAAAAATTTATCAAACAAATTTATATAAAAAATATGTACATGTATGTACTGCTAGGGAATACAACTGTGGAAAATGCCCAAAATGTAGAAGAGAATTACTATCTTTATATTTGTTAAATGTGAATTTAGATGATTATAAAAATGTTTTTGATGTAAAATATTTTAAAGATCATTTAGAAGAATATTTTCAATGGATATATGATGATCATATATATTATTTATATCATAATGGACATTCTACAAATGAAAACGTATATAATAAATTATTAGAAAGACCAGAATTCCAAGAATTTTTAGCAAAACAACCATTAAATGCTGAGCCAAAGACTAGAGAAGAATTAGAAAAAGATGTTGATTGGTTATATGCAGAATTAGAAAATATTAAAAGATCCAGAGTATACAGATTAACTAATAAAGTTTATAAAACAAAATTATATAATAATTTAAAGAAGGTAAGAGTAAAAAGACAACAGAAGAAAAACGAAGAGCAAATGTTCGAAAAAATGATAAAAGATTATGCTGAAGAAGCAAACATTCCACTCAATGAATTGAAAAAAGATATCAAACAATGCAAAAAAAAGTTTAATATATCAGTTGAAGATTATATAGATTTTGACTTTGATAAGTTAAATGACACCCAAAGAAGCACATATCTAACGAATGGATATATGGAAAACTTTGTAAAAAAATTTAATGATGCAAAAGATTTACAAAAGTTTAAAAATAAAGTAGAATTTGATACAATTTTCAAGGATTATATCAAAAGAGATTTTTGTTCAACAAAAGATTTAACATTAAAACAATTACAAAAATTTATACAAGATAAAGACAAAATTGTATATAAACCATTAGATTTAGCATTAGGTGAAGGTTTTACAATCTTTGATTGTCATAACGATATAAAGGCTATATACAAAGAGATTAAAGAAAAAAGGGATGGAATAATTGAAGATTATATTGTTCAACATCCAGATTTAGAGAAAATATCTCCATCTGTAAATACACTTAGAATTGTAATTTTTAATACAGGAAAAGAGTGTAAGATTCTAACGGCATGCTTACGAATGGGAGTAAATAAAATGGTTGATAATTTCTGCGCAGGAGGAATAGCAGCAGGAATAGATTTAAAAACAGGAAAAATTAATACAACCGCAATAGATAAGAAAAAACACAGATATAAAGAACATCCTGTATCAAAAGTAAAATTAGTAGGATTTAAAATACCATATTGGAAGGAATCCATAGACCTAGTAAAGAAATGTTATAATTTAATACCAACAGTAAGATATATTGGTTTTGATGTTGCGATTACAAAAGATGGACCTATAATAGTAGAAGGAAATGCTTCACTACCAGATTATATGATTATGCAATCTGTTTCAGAAGAAAAGCGAGGATTAAAGCCAGAATTAGATAAAATTTTAGAAAAATATTCCAAATAAAAAATTTCTCACAACTGAGAAATTTTTTTAATTACATCTTCCAAAATTGATACATTGATCATAATAAGTAGAACGTTTACCCATCTCTTCATTAATATAATCATTTCCATACTTTTCGCTTAATGTTTCACGGTCACTAAATAAATTAGTACCAAGTCCTAAACGATTTCCTTTAATTCTAACACCAAGAGATGCTAAAGTAGTAGGGTAATAATCAAAAGTGGTAAACTTGCGATTTTTATTATGATCGGTTTCTACTGCCGAATTAATATAAGCATTATAAACTCCACGATCATAATCCTCATCAATATTATCAAAAGAATAATTATTCATACTAATATGATCACCTGTTAATACAATAGTAGTATTTTCATAAAAATCTTGATCTTGAATCCAACTAATAAATTCAGCAAGTTGCATATCAGAACAATAGATAGAATTTAAATAAGGATCTCTAGAATAATTCGGACAAAAGTCACTAGTATATCCATCTGATGCATGAGTATCTACAGTCAACATAGTAAAATTAAATGGCTCATCGCTATCAGCAATATCCGTAAGCTCATCTCTTGCCCAGTCAAATAACTTTTCATCTTCTAGACCCCACCAAACATAGTAATCCTCATCGATAACTCCATCTTCAATCGCTCTATTATAATCATAAACTTCATAATCACCATGTTCTGTAAAATAGGCAAGACGACCACCAAATTCTAAATCAGAACCAACCATAATATATTGACGGTATCCTTCATCTTTTAAGATATCACCTAAAGAAACAGCCCCATGTACAAAACCGTTTTCATAACTTCTCTCATCATTAGCTCCAAAAACATTTTTAATTGGAACTCCAGCTGTTTCTGCAATCATTCCACCCATGGTCCAAGTAGTACCAGTTACCATATAAGCACCACCGACATCATCATTAGGTGAGAAATTAATATTGTCTTCTGCTAAATCTGTAAGTTCAGGTATGTAGTTATAATCATAAGCACCACCGTGATCTTTATCAGAATAAGTTGCTTCCATCGATTCCAAGAAAATATAAATCAAGTTTCTTTTCTCATCAGGAAATTCCAAGTCCACCTCATCTGGATTTACATATTCATCCTCAAAGAAAGTGGAAGTTTGCATATTAGATTCTATATATTCGTTAATATATAAGGAATCCATGGCATAAACAACGGAATTTTTAAGCATAACGCCAACAACGCATAGAAAGCCTACAATCACTAGTAATAAAATATTTAGTTTAATAGAAAATTTCTTTTTAAATAAGTTTAAGTTTAAAAAAACAGAACTATTTTTAAAAAATTTCTTATAAAATATATAAATTAGAATAAAAACGGATAAACTAATAAGAGTAATCGTCAATGGAGGATAAATATTAGATTCAAAAAAATCTTTTAAAACTCCCTCACTAGCTGCCGTAACAGATGTTCCTAAAGTATATAAAATTTCATCAAAAGAAGAAAAACTATAATTGACAAGAGCCCAGTCTGTTCCAAGTTTTAAAGCCTGAGCAACAAAGAAACAAATAAATAGCAGAATAACAAAAAGGACCTTAATGCTTCCTTTTATAATTTTCCCTACGGTCTTCAACGACTTTTTTATCATCTTTTTTCTTTTCCTTTACTTCAATATTAATTTGTACTACTTTAGAAACAATATATACCAAACATGGTAAAACAGCTGCAATTACTAAACTTAACCAAGTATATTGTAATGTAAATGCAAACGTAAATGTAGAAATATCATACCAAGGAGTTACAGCGTCACTAATAAAATAAACAATCATATTCATGATGGTGGCAATCATAAAAGTATAACCAAGATATGGTATAATCAACTCACTAATATTCCTTTTTTCTTTTCTAATTCTTTCACTTACCAAAATAGAAATACTCGCTGGTAAGAACAAGCAAACATATAACATAAAACACCATCCTTAAACAAATTTAATCTACAACAAGAAGATAGATAAAAACAATTAACATTATACAGGAAAAATGCTATAAAATCAAGGAAAACTAGGTGAAATAGATAAAATAAGAATAAAATGTACTAAAAGTTAAGAATATGCTATAATATAGCTATCGAGGAGCGAAGATTATGAAAAAATGTATCATTATCATGAACCCGGAGAGCGGAAAGGTAAAAAGCTTAAATAGTAAACAAGGCTTTTATGATGTCTTAAGAAAACATGGTTACGATGCCGAAATTAGATATACAAAAGGGCCAAAAGATGCCACTAGAATCATAGAAGAATTAGAAAACGATGTCGATTTAGTAATCAGTGCAGGTGGAGATGGTACGCTAAATGAAGTAGTAACAGGAAACTTGCATAGAGACAAAAAATTAGTACTAGCCAATCTTCCCATGGGAACCACAAATGATGTTGCTAATATGTATGGATATACCAAAGACTATAAAAAGAATCTAGAACTATTATTACATGGTGTAAGAAAAAAAGTAGATGTCTGTTATGTAGATAATACACCATTTGTCTATGTTGCTTGTTTAGGGGACTATATTGATATGGCATATAGTACACCAAGAAACCTAAAGAAAAAATACGGTAAAATCGCCTACATTTTATATGGCCTAAGGCAACTAAGGAATCGTATTCATCGCTACCATGTAAAATATAAAGTAGATGGTGTAGAACATGAAGGAGTATATTCTTTCTTCTTTATTACCAACTCTTCTCGTGTAGCAGGTGTGGATGATATTTATTATGATGTAAAAATGGATGATAACATGTTTGAAGTAGCTTTGGCTAATCCCAAAACAAAACCAGATATTTTAAGAATGCTAGTACAAGTAACCATGAAGGACGTAAAAGAAGTTCCAGGAATTACTTACTATCAAACAAACAATTTTGAAATAGAATTTTTAGATAAGCCAAAAACCTCTTGGTGCATAGATGGAGAAGAGTATGCTTCCAAAGGCCCTAAATATGAGTTTAGAGTAGACCAAAAAGTAAAAATGTTAATTCCAAAAACAAATGCCAAAAAATTATTTGAAAAATAAGGAGTTCAAATGCCAAAAGAAAAAGAAAAAACTAAAAAACAAGAAAAAAAGCAATTAAGAATAAATATTATTGTTTACTTAGTATTAAGATTTTTAGTAATTATATGTATTGTAGAGCAATCGTTAAAAGGAAACTGGCACGGAGTTGCCTTATGTTTCTTAACCTTAATTTTATTTACATTACCAACGATTGCCTCTAAAACCTTTAAAGTAAAACTACCCACGACCCTAGAAATTATTGTTTATCTTTTTATTTTTGCAGCAGAAATATTAGGGGAAATTCAAAATTTCTATGGAATTTTTAAACACTGGGATACCATGTTACATACTCTAAATGGTTTTTTATCAGCAGCAGTAGGATTTTCCCTAATCGATATTTTAAATCGAACAGAACGGTTCCATATAAAAATGACACCAGTATTTGTTGCTTTAGTAGCATTCTGCTTTTCCATGACCATTGGTGTTGCTTGGGAATTTTTTGAATTTGCAGCAGATCGCTATTTAGGTTTGGACATGCAAAAAGATAGAATAGTAGAGCAAATTTCCTCAACAAAACTAAACCCTGAGGATAAAAACGAGCCAGTTATTATTAATAATATCAATAAAACAGAAATCTATAGTGATAATAGTCAAAAGATAACTACAGTAGAAGGTGGTTACTTAGATATCGGGATTAATGATACAATGAAAGACTTAGTCGTTAACTTCATTGGGGCAGTGATATTCTCTATTTTAGGATTTCTATATATCAAAGACCGTGACGAATATCAATTTATAGAACGATTTTTACCAGTATTAAAAAAATTTAAAGAAGAATAGCCGAAAGGCTATTTTTTTGTCAGGAAAACATTTTTCTCTTCGAATAATACAAATGAAGGGAGGCATGTTTTTGAAGTTTTATACATGTCGTTATGACAGAGCATTTAAAGAAGTATTTATGAATGAAGCAAATAAAGATTTGTTAATCTATTTGTTAGAAGGAGTTTTAAAATTAAAAATAAAGAAAGTAGAGTATCTAAATTTAGAACAAAATTCTGATAATATCTATATTAAAAGAAAACACTTTGATTTATTCTTAAAAACAGATATTGGAAATATTCAAGTAGAAGTCAATGCTTCTAATTTGAACTATGTAAAACCAAGGAATATGTCTTATTTGTGTGCAATATATTCTCATCATGTATTGAAGGGACAAAATTATACACAAGAGACAAAGATAATCCAGATTAATTTTAGTTATGGATTACAAGATACGGAAGATATGAGGGTATACTATGTACAAGATAAAAGCAATAAGCATTATGTGGAAAACTTTACCATTTACGAAATTAATATGGAAAAATATATAAACTACTGGTATACTAAAGACAAAGAAAAGATAGAAGCAAATAAAGAGATTATCATGTTAGATTTAGGACTAGAAGAGTTGAGGCTTTTATCTGAGAAAGATAGGATGGTGGCAAAATATATGGAAGAAATAAAGAGGGTAAATGAAGATCCAGAATTTTTTGAATATATGAGTGCAGAAGAAGATAATAGAAAGATAGAGAATTC
>CALVKA010000003.1 GCA_944332475.1 uncultured Bacilli bacterium | reverse complement strand
ATAAAGAGGGTAAATGAAGATCCAGAATTTTTTGAATATATGAGTGCAGAAGAAGATAATAGAAAGATAGAGAATTCCATTCGACAAGAGATGACAGAAAGAGGATTAAAAGAAGGATTAGAGAAAGGCATGAAGAAAGGTATGAAGAAAGGCATACAACAAGGTATGAAACAGGGCATACAACAAGGTTTAAAACAAGGTATAGAACAAGGCATACAACAGGGTATGGAACAAGGGAGAACAGATGGTAAAAAAGAGATTATCATATCTATGCTAGAACAAGGCCTAGATGTAAACACCATTGCCCAATATACAAAAATAAATAAAGAGTTTATTCTTTCATGTAAGGAAAACAAATAAAGCAAAAAATTTGCTTTATTTTTTTTTGAAAAATGTCGATGAAAAAAATTGACATCATTTGTCGAATCGCTAGCAATATTCTGATAAAAGTTTTATATTGCTATCAGAGGTGAGAAAATGTTAGGAATGACATCCCAAATAAATAGAGGAATTATGTTTATCAGATTAGAAGGAGAATTGACAACTCACAACTTTTATAAATTATCAGAAGAAATTAATTATTTTTTATATAATCAAGGGATATTAGTATATGTATTCAATCTAGCAAAAGTAACAAACTTGGATAAAAAATTATTAGGAAGTATACAAAATAAGCTAACAGAAATATTTTTAAAATGTGGTAGTGTTGCTTTATGTGGAATATCAGAGAAGGAGAGGAAAAAATTAGGCGAAAGAAAAGAAGGCCTATTTTATATAACAAAAGAACAAGAAGTATTTCAATATATCAGTATATAAAGGAGAGAACATGGAAAACATATTGGAATATGAAAATTTAATCTATAAAATGATTAGTCGTTATCAAAGCTTTGACCAAGAAGACCTATACCAAGTTGCTATGATAGGATTAATGAATGCTAGAAAAAATTATAATCCAAATGAAAATACAAAATTTTCAACCTATGCCTATTATTATATCTTAGGAGAAATCAATAATTATATTTCTGCTAATAACCCAATGAAAGTAAGTAAAGATTTATTACGACTCAATAAAAGTATAGAACATGCCAAAGAAGTAATGAATCAAAGATTAAAAAGAGAACCAACAACCGAAGAACTATCAGTTTTTCTAGAAGTACCGATAGAAAAAATAGAAGAAGCCTATTTAGCAACTAGACAAGTAGAAAGTCTAGACTATGCTTATGAAGAAGAAGGAGATAATTTATACAATAATTTTGGACAAAAAGAACAAGGAATGACAGAAGAAATATTAGATTTAAAAAATGCAATTTATGCCCTCCCACCAGAAGAACAGCAATTAATTATTGCAAGATACTATGAAGGCCTAACCCAACAAGAAACAAGTGAGACTCTAGGAATATCACAAGTACAAGTATCAAGAAAAGAAACAAAAATATTACAAAAATTAAAGACAACATTATAAAAAAGTTGTCTTTTTGTATGAAATAAAAAAAATAGGTAACACTAAAAATGGTGATTACAATGAAAAATGAAAAATATGAACGAATTGCAAAAGATCATACAGCACCTAACCCAAAATTAAAAAATGCTGTAATAGCTTTCATAGTAGGAGGAATTATTGGACTGATCGGAGAAGGAATCATAGAATTACTTTGCATGTATACTCATATGTCTAGAAATAATGCAGGAACGATTATGATTGTTATCATGATTTTTATTGCTTCTTTATCAACAGCATTAGGTTTCTTTGACAAATTAGTAACCAAGTGTAAATGTGGATTATTAATTCCAATAACAGGATTTGCTCACTCTATGACCAGTGCAGCACTAGACTATAAAAGAGAAGGCCCAATCTATGGAATAGGAGCAAATATTTTTAAACTAGCAGGGTCTGTTATTTTATATGGAATTATTGCAGCTTGGTTCTTTGGAATGGTTCGCTTTTTATTAGGAGGTAAAATATGACATTTACTTATCATGATGTATATGTAAAAGATACCGCAACAATTGCCGGCCCTTATGAAAAAAAAGGTCCATTAAAAAAATACTTTGATAAGACATTTGACGATTTGTACTTCAAAGAAAACTCATGGGAGAAAGCAGAAATTAAAACAGTAAAAGAAAGTTTAAAACTGCTTCATAAAAAGGTAGGACTAAAAAGAAAAGAAGTAGATGTTATTTTAGGAGGAGATCTTCTAAATCAAATTGCCGCCACAACCTATGGAGCATATAATTATTCAAAATGTTTCTTAGGTCTATATGGAGCTTGTTCTACTTCTGTAGAAGCCATGATTTTAGGAAGTTGCCTAATTGATTCTAAAAAAGTAAAAAAAGCCATTGCAACAGTTTCCTCTCATAATATGGCTGCCGAAAAACAATTTAGAAATCCCACAGAATATGGAGCACCAAAACCAAAATCAGCAACCTTTACCGCAACCGGTAGTGCTTCTATATTATTAACAAACGAAGAAACTGATATCAAAGTGGAATCATCTACCATTGGACAAATAATGGACCTAAATCAAAATGATCCCAATGATATGGGAAAAGTCATGGCAGTAGCAGCTATTGATACAATAAAAAGACATTTAAAAGATTTAAACAGAAAACCAGAGTATTACGATTTAATTGTAACAGGGGATTTAGGACTATATGGAAAAGAAATTGTAAAAGACTATATGTTAGAAGAATATGATATAAACTTATCACAAAACTACAATGACTGTGGTGTTATGTTATATGATTTAAAAGAACAAGAGGAATGCCTTGCTGGAGGAAGCGGACCAGTCTGTAGCGCCCTAGTCTCATTTGGTTATATTTATCACGAAATGAAAAAAAGAAATTTAAAAAAAGTACTAATTATCGCAACAGGAGCACTATTCTCACCAACGATGGTATATCAAAAAGAAAATATTTATTCGATTGCCAATGCCATTAGTTTGGAGGTGGTCTAATGTTATTACTAAACTCATTTTTATTCTGTGGAATAGTATGTATGATTGCCCAAATCATATTAGATAACACAAAATTAACACCGGGGCATGTAACTAGTATGTTTGTGGTCATAGGAGCTTTCCTAGACTCCTTTAGTTTTTATGATAAAATCATAAAAGTAGTAGGAGGAGGAGCATTGCTACCAATCACTAGTTTTGGACATTCTCTTATTCATGGTGCACTTGCGAAAGCAAACGAATATGGCATTTTAGGAATTTTAATGGGAATGTTTGACCTAACCGCAACTGGTATTACAGCAGCAATTATCTTTTCTTTTATTTTTACTTTAATATTTAAACCCAAAAATTAAAACGTACCAATATTGTATATTCAAAGATACTATGTTAGACTATACCTATAATAGAAGTGAGGCAGTTTTATGATAGAATATGATGGCATAGAAAAAATATACTCATACAATAAAGAGATAGTTGCAGAAATTAATAGGAAGTTATCAAAAATAGAATATCGAGATATTAGTTTGTGTACTCAAGAAAGAATAAAAGAACTGATAGCAAATATTAATTCTTTTTTTGATAGTACGAAGTTAATAGAAAGAAAAGCTAGATTAAAAAGATATGAAACACCAGAAGAAGCAAGAGAGTATTTTGGAGAACAATTTATAAAACAATTTACAGACCTATTAAACACTTTAGATAAGCAAGATACGAGCGTATTTCTTCATGGAACTGGCACCGAAAATTGTCCATCTATTTGCGAAAATGGTCTAAAATCTCAATTGCCTAATTTGTTGACAACATCGTTGCCAGTTGAAAAAAATTTTCGTGGCTACGTAACATTACGCAATTGGCCGCATAGGGGCCTTGAAGGAATTGTGATTTTAGCGATACCTTATGAATGCTACTACCGAGAAGGAATTTGGACTGAAGTTAGTGATAAAGTATCAGATTTTGACAGATATGATTATAAAATAACCCCGGATTTTATTGCTGGATATATTGATGTTAATCAGAGGTCTTTAATTTTAAATTCCAAATATAACCGGAATCATAATTATGATGGTAATTTGCCAGATGCTGGTATTTTTTCTGAGATTTCAGATATGGACAATGAAAGATTCCGAGAAATGAAAGAAAAAAATTTAGCATCAGCAACAGAAGAGGGCATGTACACAGAAAATCAAATAAATGAAGAAGAATCTAATGAAGAGGATAAATTAGAGTTGGATGCTTTTCCGCAACTTATGCAAAATTTACAGGAAGAATTTGCTGGGAGGGACTATTATGATAGTATGGATGAAGAGCAGTATAAATCGTTTTCTGAAAGAGTAACATCAAAACTAAAAATCTTACAAAAATTTATGCCATTTTTAAAGACAGATGCACAATTACTTTTAGAACAAGAAATCAAAGAACAACAACTAGCACAAGCAAGAGAAGAAGCCATACAAGAATCTGATGATGATTGGCTTTCATCTGATAGCTGGAATTCAGATATTGATTGGTGGGAAGAGAAAGAATCAGGATTTATAGAAGATAAAGTAGGAAGTCATAATAAATAAAAACTGACATTTGTCAGTTTTTATTGTCTAGAAAGCTCAATAATAAGATCCATATTATCATCTTTTGCCATAATATTCTTATGAAGCTCTCCACATTTTTCACAACGATAAAGAATTTTATAAGTATCCTTAAACTTTTCAATCCCTACTGGTTTTAATAACCCTAAACAAGTATTTTTTCTATCTCCAGGCATAATATCCACATGCTTAGAATAAAGACAATAAGGACAATGATCACGAGCTGTATACCCTAAAGGAGAAACTTTTTTTCCACAAGATTCACAAACAAATTCTTCATCTCTCATTGTAAAATTTTTCATACCATCACCAACTGTAGTTATTATAACAGGAAACAAATTGAAAAAAAAGAAGCTTTTTGCTATAATGAAAAAGAAAATGAGAAAGTCGGAAGTGATAATATGAATTTTAAAATAAATGAATTTGAAGGTCCACTAGATTTATTACTCCATTTAATTAAAGAAAATAAAATGGATATTATGAACATTGAAATCGAAAAAATAACAGACCAATATATTGCTTATCTTAATGAACAAGAAAAAATGAACCTAGAAATTGCCAGCGAATATTTAGTTATGGCCTCTGAATTAATAGAATTAAAATCAAAATTATTACTTCCAAATCAAAAAATAGAAACAGAAGAAGGCGAAGAAGTTGATCCAAGAGAAGATTTAGTAAATAGATTATTAGAATATCAAGCCTATAAAGAAATAACAAAAGTATTAAAAGAAAAAGAAGAATTAAGAAAAGAAATCTATACAAAATCCCCTGAAAGCGTAAAAAATTATGTGGATGAAAATGCCAAACTATCATCTGACATAACATTAGAGGATTTAGTAGAAGCATTTAAAAAATATTTGGAACGAAAAAAAGAATCCAAACCATTAAAAACAAAAGTAACAACCAATGAAATAAGTGTTTCCTCTAGAAGATTAGAAATAAAAAGCATTTTAAAAGAGCAATCAAAAGTTTCCTTTTTTAAATTATTTCCAGTATTAAACAAAGAATATATAGTCGCAACATTTCTAGCAATTTTAGAAATGGCTAAAAACAAAGAATTGAAAATAACACAAGAGAAAAATTTTGACGATATCATATGTGAGGTGTGGAATGAAGAATAAAGCAGTATTAGAAGGGTTATTATTTGTTGTCGGAGAAGATGGCTTAACCCTAGATCAAATAGAAGAAGTATTAGAACTTAATGAAGAAGAAGTAAAAGAATTAGTAAATGAATTAAAACATAGTTATGAAGATGAAGATAGGGGACTAAGAATAGACTTTTTAGGAAATAGACTAAAACTAACAACAAAATTTGAACACAGAGAATATTATCAAAAACTCCTAGAAAATCCTGACACTAATATTTTAAGTCAAGCAGCTTTAGAAACGCTTGCTATTATAGCATATAACGAGCCGATTACTAGAATACAAGTGGATAAAATTAGGGGAGTAAGTAGTGGACAAATGATTAGAAAATTAGCTGCTAAAGGATTAATTAAAGAATCAGGAAGAAGTGATCTGCCAGGAAGACCGATTCTTTATGAGACAACAAATGACTTCCTAGATTATTTTGGACTAAAAAATATAGAAGAATTACCAGATATGGAAAAATATATCGAAGAAGCAGAAGAGGAAATAGAAGAAGAAAAAGATTTATATACTGCAAAGTATAAAGAGGATGAAGAACAATAAAGAGATAGAACTCTCCCATGATAAAAAGTTTTTACTGTAAAAAATTTCTAACAGCATAAAATATATGCAACAATATAAAAGACCTAGCGAGTTTTACCACTAGGTCTTTTTGCCATTTCCTCAAAAATTTCCCCAAGACTAATTTCTTCTTCATGATTATAATCATCAAAATCAACTTTAGTAATATGCATAACATATTGTGAAGAAATAGTTGTATATAAATCAATGATGGCAGGTAACTGCTGATTGGTTACCGTATCTAAAGATGAAATAAATAAATGTCCATCTGTATATTTTCTATCCCCGGAGGTACATCCCTGATAAGGTAATATTTGAAGTTCTTCTAATAATATTTTAGATAAGACAGCTAAATTATTCTCCTCATCGATACCATCTGCAGGCATACCTGTTTTTTGATATTCTTGTTTAATAATTTTTTGGAAGAAGGGGATATGAGTATCATCACTTTCCTTCATCGTAATGATTTCTCCATCTGGCATAATCACAAGTCCTGGAGTAAAAGGATTAATAGTATTTTTCATATCATCACCTAAACTATTATATCAAAAAAAGAATAAATTTTACATACCACAATAGTATACAAATTGCTAAATAAAACCCCAAAAAAATAATATAGCAAACAAAAAATAAAAAAAGCTATAGAAATTATAAAAATTTATGATATAATCTTATATGTAATGCCTGTGTGGCGGAATTGGTAGACGCGCTGGACTCAAAATCCAGTGTTAGCGATAACGTGTCGGTTCGAGTCCGACCACAGGCACCAAATATTAACTTTAAACCCTTGAAAAATAAGGGTTTTTTATTTTTTTACTCCTAAAATTACTGCGAAATAAAATATAAAAACGCAATTACTTCATCCATAAAGAATAATTTATGTTACAATAAGACTTACCAGTTAGAAAAGAAGGAGAAAACATGAAAGAAGAAAAAACACATAATGCAAGAATAAAAGATTTATTAATTTTAGGGCATATCTATCCCGACTTAGATTTATTTAATGAGGATTTAGAAAAAATAATGAAGCCATCTAGAGATACGGTAAACAAGCTAGATAGACTTGCTAGAGGGCAAACGTTATTAGGATCAAAAAAAGAAAAAGACTTTTTTAAAAAATATGAATATATATTTGATGTGATTGAATATTTTGGTACGACTAGAGCATTCTTAGCGATTCATTATGATGAAGATGGAAAGCCAAAAAAGAAGTCTCCATTGCCTTTTTTTCAGGAATATATGAAGGCCCATCAAGAAAATACAGATAAAATATTAGCCGTGTTAGAGAAAATGGATGATTTAGGTTTTTACGAAGTAAGATTGGAAGAAGGAGAGGATTTTACACAAGATAAGCATCAAATTTCAACGGCATTTAATTATAACAATATGGTCGATTTTTTAGAAAATATAACTCTCATACCAACATATAATAGAGGAAGAATAAATTACCGAAGTACAGGCTCAAATTATAAGATAACGATAACTCCATTTGCAATGGAAAACAAACAAAGTTGTGCAAAAAATATTATGGTAAATAGTTTAGTATTTGATGCGGAAAGATTACCAGATAGTCTAAGTAAAAAAGATATTTTTGTTCCTATTATAAAATTAAGTGAAAATAAAAAAGAGGAAAGCGACGCCGTTGTGAATGCTGTAGAGTTAGGAGTAGCAGTAGAAGATTTGGAAGCACAACTAGATATGACAAGTAGTATGATAGAAAGACTAGACGGTGTACAAAGCAAGCCAGAATTACTTGCATTATTATCAAGTATAAGACAAGGCGTAACCCAAATGGGAGGAATTAGTGATGCCTATGATCAAAGTATCATGGAACAGTATCAAGGAATAACTCCTAAGATATTGCAAAAAGAAAGAGCAGCATATAAAAGTGATAGATCATGGGATGAATAAAAAATGTAACAACTTGTTACATTTTTTGATTGAAAAAAAAGATTGAATAAATTTCTTAATACCATTTTCTTTCCTGAATTTTCTGATCAACAAAAGAAATTTCATTTGGTTGAGAAAAAGATACAAAATCTTCTATATTATCTTTATTAATAACAAAAAAATTCAGTTCTTTATCACTTTCATTATAATGAAACGTTCTACTTATAATAAAAGCAGAAATAGGAATATCTAATTGGCAAAATAAAAACATAATATCGTTCTTTTGAACATAGCAAACACAACCCTAAATAATTTCATAGAACTCTCCTTTTAGAGTATTATGTCATAAGTAAAATAGCAACTCCTCAAAAAAAGCAATATATGATATAATGAAAAAAAGTAAGGTAGTAGGAAGTGTATTTATGAGAGAGGAAAAAGAAAAATATATTGAAAACTATATATTAGATTTAGGAAAGCAACTTCAAGCATCTGGTTTTCCTATCACAACAGATCAATTAAATCGAGTAATTAACAGATACGCATCTAGTAGTGCATCAAGAGAAGAGATTATAGAACAATTAGATTCTATGGTAAAAGAATATATGGAAAACTATAAAAAATTGCAAAAGCAAAGAGAATTGTTAAGTCAAAAAGAAAACATAAAAGATTTAAGGGACCTTCCAGTACAATACCAAGGAATTACTCTTAACACACAAGATATAGATTTAATGTTAATTGCAGGGGCAGATTCCCTAGAAGAATTACAAGAAGCATTATTACAAATTACGAATATAAACGTGGACGACATATCAATAGAAGGAGAGTTTGAACAAATTAGGCAAACGGTATTTAACCGTTACTTAGACTCCCTAATTTCTCAAAATGACGCAATACAAAATCCAGCTATACTCTTACAAAAAAGAATCAACTATCTAGAAGAAAACTCTGATATATCCCCAGAAGTTGTAGAAAGTTTAAAAACGATAATAAAAGAATCCAAAACGCAAAAGGAAATATTACAACGAGCAAGAGAGACGTTTTCTAGTGAAGAATTACATCATATTTTTTGGACGACGAACGAAACAATGCCAATGGAAAAAACTGGCATAAAACAAGCAACAGTAGAGTCTACTAGAAACTTATTAAAACTAATAAACAGTAGTTATACTTCCATCACCTTAGATGAGGTAGGAAAATATAGTAGTGTTGTCCTAGGAGACGGGACCTATGATTTTAGAAGATTAAAAAAAGGTTTAGACTTTGCTAAAAAACTAGGAAAATCAGTAAGACTAAACACATTAATCTTTTATCAAGATTGTCCGCAGGAATTATATGAATTAGAAAAAACACCAGGAAATAGAGCTAGAGTAAAAGCGGCGTTAGGAAGTTATATAGATGCTGTTACTAAATTTATTAGAGAAAATGATTATGAAGATACAGTAAGAAGTATAGATGTTTTGAACGAATTATTAAACCGTTTTCCTCTATCAGTAGAAAACCCTTATCAATATCGTGGTACAATTTCCCAAAAAGAAGCACCAGATTTTGATAATATTCAATCAGGATGGTTAAAACATCTTGAAATAGAAGATTTATGCGATGTATTAGTAAGAGCTAGAAGAAATTTACCTAAAACAGATTTTATGTATAATGATGATAATCTAATAGATGAAAACAAGTTGCCACCAACACTTGCTATCCTTCAAAGAATCAAATCCTGGGAAAAAAGAAACCAAGTACAAATAATTGACAGTATTGGTACACAGATGCATGTCGATAATGATATTACCAAAGAACAAATAAAAAATATGCTTCAAACTTTAAACACTTTAAATCTTCCAATTGAAATAACAGAATTTGATTTAACGATGAATAGAGGAGTAGAAGGCCTTTCTGATCTTCAAATAGAAGTAGCAAGACAACAAAAGTTAAATGAAATTATACAGGGTATAATGGACGCAGAAATAAATCTTAGAGGAGTCACTATATGGAGTAAAACGGACGCTCAAAGTTTTAGAGTTTATCTTGAAAATCAAAAAAGAAAGAAAGAAGGAAAAACTCCCATCAAAACACTACACAGTGGATATTTAACAGAAAATATGGAATTAAAAAGCCAAGCATTATGGCATGAATTTAATAGACAAAACTTTAATTATCATACACATACCAATCGCTGTGGTCATGCAGGAATCGCAACAGATAAAGAATATGTAGAATATGCAAGACAAGCAGGACTAAAACAATTAGGTTTTTCTGATCATATTCCTTTCTCTGATCTAGAGTATACAGATGAAACATCTAGAATGCATATAGAAGATGCGGAAGAATATTTGTCCTCCATCCACACGCTACAACAAGAAAATCCGGATATGACAATTCTCTGTGGTTTTGAAGCAGAATTTGATCCAAGAAAAATAGAATTTTTAGGAAAGTTAAGAAAAAAAGCAGACTATTTTATCCTTGGACAACATTTTGTACAAGAAGAATCAGGAAAAATAAAAAGGTCAAATAATCCCAATTATCCGCTGGATTATGCAAAAAGTGTATGCACCGCACTAGATACAGGACTATATGATATAGTAGCACACCCAGATATCTTCATGGAGTATCGAGACAGTATAAAAACAGAAGATGGAAGAAGATTATTTGATGAAAATGCCAAACAAGCAAGTTACTTAATTTGTAAAAAAGCACAAGAATTACAAATTCCCTTAGAAATCAATTTAGGTGGAATCGATAAACAAGAAGTACTATCAAATGGAGAATTGGCATATCCAAACAAAACATTTTGGCAAGTTGCTAAAGAAACACAAGTACCAGTATTATATGGAGTAGATGCTCATAGCCCGGATAGTTTCTTAAGAATGAGAGAAAATATAAATAAAGCAAATAAAGTGATAGATATTGATCACTTAAATATGGTAGATAAAGATTATAATCCTAAAAGACAAAGAAAACAAAACAAAGAATTAGATGAACGCCTAGAACAAAGCATAGAAGAATCTCCAACCTTAGAGACATATTTGGTAGATAGGGTTGTAAGTAGAGCGTTAATAAAACCAAATGACAATACACCAATAGAAGATGAAATAGTGCACGCCCTAGAAGGTGGTATTAATAAATTACAGGAAGAAGGACAAAAGAAGATAAGATGTTCTGCCAGACGAGTGGAAGAATTAAGCCAAAACAAAACACTTTCAAGTGCCGAAAAAACTTTTTTCTTATCGAGAATGAAAAATGCACTTCACCATACTCAAGATACCCTAAGAAGAAGAAAACGAGTACTAGAGACTGCCATAACAGCGACCAAAACAGCAACAACTCTAGGTTGCACCACAAAAGAAGAGTATCAAAGAAGCATTTCATTACTAACAGAAAAAAATACACAAGCAGATAGAAAAAAACAAGAGCAAGTATCCACTCAATTAGGGCAAATGTTAGATGAAAATGATAAACAACCAACAAAAGCACCTCAAAGCACTTTAACTAAAACATTTGCAAAAAAAATTAAAAGTTCAACTGGTATAACCACTTTTAATGTGTTAATAATAATAACAGGCTTTCTATTATTATCAATAGCATTTTTAATAAATGTATTAAAATAAAAAATAAGTATATCAACGTAAACAATTGTAAACCTATAAAATACCTCTTGTCAATTTAAAAAAAACAAGATAAAATAGAATCGACATAGTAGGAAAGGGAGCATTAGTGATGTACTAGAAAACAAAAACAAGTGGTGATAAAAATGGCATTAAATACAGTAAACGTAAAAGCAGAACAAGTCTATCGAAAAAAAGTCTTTTCTAGATTAATAAAAATAGCGTTCTTACTATTAATTATAATTTTATCCATTGTTTATTTGTTCTTGTATATCGTCTACGATGGTGGAAGATTTACTGTGTCTTTGGATAGAAATATGTCTAATCGTAAAAACATATTTTTATCAGAAGATGGCAAATTAAACTCTAAGACAAGGAGATTGTCAGCGGACACCATAGATTATATGGATAACATTTCGATTAATTGGCTTCCGGACAACTTAGATACAGAAGCAACAGGTGCTCATAATGGAGACAACTATATTGCTTACACATTTTACGTAGTGAATGCAGGAGAAGAAAGCGTTCATTATTGGTACGAAATTGATATTGACGATACCATAAAAAATGTAGATGAGGCAATAAGAATTATGATTTATCGAAATGGAGAACCTACAGTCTATGCCAAAAAGAATAGGGCAACAAAGGAAAATGAACCTGGTACAGAAGCATTTGTATCAAACAACATAGCAGTACTGGAACAAAGAAAAAAAATGAAGCCAGGCAAAAAAGATCGCTTTACTATTGTGATATGGATAGAAGGCGATGACCCAGAGTGCAACAACGCCTTATTAGGCGGAGAAATAAAAATGCACATGGATATAAGAGAAGAACATATCGCGTAAATTATAAGGAGTGAAAGAAATGAGAAAAGAAGACCAAAACAAAAAGAAAAAAAGAAAAATATTATTATCCCTAATCATGGTTCTATTTGTGGGAGTAATTTTGACTGCATCAACTTATACATGGTTCACTGCCAATAGAGTTGTTACAGTTGAATCATTAGATGTTAACGTTTCAACGACCGCAGGTTTATTAATTTCAACTGACGCAATTAACTGGAAAACAATCGTTACGAAAGATGATATTCAAAACGCGTCAGGAACTTATCCAGCCGCTGTAAACCAATTACCAGCCGATACAACAGAACCAGTATCTTCAGCTGGTGAAGTAGATGCTGGAACAGGTTTCATGAATATGTACAAAGGAACACTTGCCGCTAACGCCCTAGGTTCATTTGTTGATTTGACAGCTACAAAATCAACAGAAAAAAATGGTACCGACGGTGACTTTATTGCTTTTGACTTATTCTTCCAGACCAACAAAGAAACAACATTATACTTAACAAACAACTCAAATGTTATCGCTGGTGACACAGACACGAATATTCAAAATGCTACACGTGTAGCACTAGTACCACAAGGTAATATATCTGATACAAGTAATAGTTCTGGTGCACAAGCTTTACATGCTACAGACAGTACAGGATTAGTAATTTGGGAACCAAATGCAGATCAACACTCAAGTGGAGCTGTAGCTAATGCTGCTAACTATGATTATGTTGGAGCTATTACCGCTGGTACTGGAAATGCAACTCTAAAATATTATGGAGTAAAGGCTCCAATTTCACCAGCAGAAGATGTAGACTCAATAAATACAACATACTTTACTGATATGGACACAACAGGATTTATTCACGATACGCCAGCATCTGGAATTTCTGAAGATGCATATGAAGAAGTGCTTCAATTGCAAGCAGGAATCACAAAAGTAAGAGTTTATATGTGGGTAGAAGGACAAGATGTTGACTGTGAAAACAATGCATCTGGTGGAGACTTATTATATAACCTACAATTCAGTTCATTAGCAAGTGCAAATGGTTAATAATAATTAGAAAAACAAGAAGGCCTTCTAGAGAAGGCCTTTTAAAATAGTAGGAGGGTTTATGGAACAAGCACAAAAATTATTAGAACTATATCAACAAATTGAAAAGCATATTCGTTTCTTAGAAGGAAATATCATAAGCGAGGATGAAGAAGATGACAAGTGATTTACAAGACAGAATAAAAAAAGAGATTGAAATCAATGAAAACCATATTAATAATTTTCCTTTGGAGACCGAAACAGGGACAAAAAAGATGAAAGAAAAATTTCATCATAAAGCAGTACAAGAACGAAATGCTTATATTGAAAAAGAACTAGTAAAATTTAAAGATTATCAAAGAACAACATACCAAGAATTAGATCAATATATGAAATCTGTTTTTCCAAAAGATAAAGGGAAAGAATATGAGGAAGAACAAAATAAACTATCAGAATTATTACGTATGATTCCAGCTACCAATGATATCATTTCACTAGAAATGAATCTTGGTTTTGCTCATGTTTTTTATCAACTATCAGCAGAAAGCGAAACTTCATTAAATAAAATCAATAGTTGTGTAATAGACTTCATTCAAAAAATGCAAGATGCAAAAATAATATTAACAGCAAATGACTTTAATTATAGTCCCTTTGTCGCAACTTATATGATAACCTTATTAGAAAATAAAGATAAGGAAAATTTTGATGATGTAATGCAAAACGTGTTCAAAGAAGTATACTGGGAATGTCCAGAAATTATTATGCATATTAAACGCAATTTAATTTCTTTAGTAAAAAAGCACTACCAAAAATTAAAAGAATACAACAAGGCAAGCGTCGATGCTTGGTTACAAAAAGAAAACTTAACAAGAGAAAACATAGAGACAATCTATCATCAAAAAATGTTAGATCTAGAAGATAGAAAATCAAAAGACGAGTTTATGAATTTACATAAATTTCTTGGTAAAAGTAGAAATGTTGATGATTATACAACAGGAGCCCCCCTACGTAGTAAAAGTTTTAACCAGTTGGTAATAAAGGATACTTATCCTGAACTTACAGAAGAAGAAAAAGAAGTCTTCGATAAAGAAACAATCAACTTAGAAAGACATTTAAATATTTTAAAAGAATATTATCGTTATGAAAGTATTATCAAAGATATAATTACAAGATTTAAGAAAAAAGATGAATCAAAAACAAAATATGAAAGCAAAGAAAAAGAAATACAAACAGAAGAAAAAACAAGAGAAAAATTATATAAGGATTATCAAAAAGCAAGTGGTATTGGATTCCTAGCAAGAAAAAATCCTTCAAAAATGTCTGAATTAAAAGTAAAGATAAAAGAACAAATTAATAAGTTAGACTCCTTGTATAAAGAGTTAGAAGAGTTAGAAATTGATATTAAAATAAGTCAGAATTTAACAGAGGGAAGCAGTATCTATGATGCCTTAATAGCAAGTCTAAGCTCTTATACTTATATTGAAAAAGTTATGATAGAAAAGTTTAAAGATACAGATGTAGATTTTGACTTATCCAACTATGTAAAACGATACATTGAATTTATATACAATCCTAATGCAGATTTTCTTCATAAAATTACAGTTTTATTAGATTATGATATAGCAGAAGTAATATCGGAAAAATATGCTCTATTAGGAATTAATATAGAAAAAGATGAAATTACACAAGATACAATTGACACAGCTATTTCAACTTTAGGAGTAGTAGCTTTGACCAATAATATTAAAAATTCTAATATGCCAATAGAAGAGATGAAATTAATTTGTGATATCAATAAAATTGACTATAGGTTGGAAGAAGAAGTATTATAAAAGTGAATATAAAAAGAAGTAACTCAACGAAGTAAAGCTACTTCTTTTTTTTCATAATATTTAATGAAAAAAATGGCGAATATATTATGATAAGAAAAGGTAATAATTATTAGTCAGAAAAATAGTCAGAACGGGGGATGAAAATAACTAGAAAAGGAGAAAATATATCTCATCGGAAAGATGGGAAGCTAGATCTGTAAAGGGATATTTAGAAAATGGTAAACAGAAGTACACTTATGTATATGGTAAAAGTTATAGAGAAGCAAAAAGGAGGCGAAACGAAATTATGTTAACAATTTAATTTATACAGAACCTCAAAAAATCATAAAATCAAAAAAGAAAAGATGAAAAATATTTAACACTTAAAAAAATATAAAATAAAAGAGAAATACATAAGTTCTGTTGAACTTTGTATTTTTTATTTATGATTTTTTAGGAATAAGTATTTTAAAAGAAAAAAATACATGGTATAATAAAGTGTAAAAGAATAAAGATGGCGTGGTGGAAAAATGAAAGCAACGAAAAACATAATAAAATCAATTGGTTATTTATTTGTAGGTATGCTAGTTGCTTTATGCGTATATACCTTTATTATGACAGATGTCTTAAAAAGAGATTATGCCAATGTCTTTGGTTATACCTATTTTGTAGTCGCAACAGGAAGTATGTCAGGAACCATTGAAGTAAACGATGTTGTAATCGTAAAATTAGGAGAAGAACCAAATATAAACGATATTGTGACATATGAAACGGATGACGGAAAATTTATCACACACAGAGTGGTAAAAAAGATTGGAAATCAAATTATTACACAAGGAGATGTCAACAATACAGAAGATGATCCAATTACCCAAGACGACATCGTTGGAACAGTAAAATTAGTAATTTCTCCAAGCTTTGTATTGAAATTAATTGCAGTAATACTAATTGTCTTTATCCTATTAGCATTCTTAAACTTCGACAAAATATTTAAAAAATTTATCATTGGAGAAGAGAAAACAACAAAGAAAAAAGCAATAGGAAGTGTTCCAGAAGAATTATTTTCTACAACACCAACAAAAAAAGAAGAAAAATCAACAGGAAATACAGTAAATATCCCAATCAATGAAGTATTACAAATTCAAAAAGATCAAGAACTAGCTGAGGTAGAGGATGAAATTGAAGTACTAGAAGTAGAAGATATCATTGATATTGATGATAATAACATCGTAAGAAAAGAAAGAAATAGTGCCAAAGAAAAAGAAAAAGAACTACTAGAACAGGTGTTAAATTTATTAAGAATTAAAAATGACACGTTAACGATTACCAAAATGAATAAAAAATGGTTAACCAAATATCAATATGTTTATAAGTTAGCACAAATATTATCAATAGGGGATACAACAGAATTAATAGAAACCATCATGCATCCGACGTTCAAAGAAATTTATGACTATGATTTAGAAAAAGCAGGACTATATGAAAATTTAAGAAATAAAATATATGAAATGCCAATTTATGTATTTTTAAGAATTTTAACTTTTGCTATTTTATATAATGATCCAACATTCTTTGATGGAGTATATAAAATTTTAAAATATAAAGTACAAATTGATAGTGAAAATAGGTTTAAAGAAATTAAGAAAAATGATACTTACGCAAAAAAACAAATAAAATCATTAATTACATTTATGCAAAAAATATCCATTAAATTTGATAACAAAAAAGTGTTTGAGCTAGATAGAATTGAACGTTATGTAAAATTAAAAAATTATGTAAATCATTAAAACAAGGAGGGACAAGCGGTGAAGAAGTTTAAAATAAAAACATCAGCAATTATAAAGTTTTCTTGTGTTTTTCTCATCTTAATTGCTAGTTTTGCCATCATAAACTTATTCACTGCAACCACCACATTAAGTAATATTGAAGAAGCCTGGGATGGAGTAGAAGTAGCTACTTCTTTTTCTGCTGGTAATGGTACTAAAGAAAATCCATATCAAATAACAAAAGGTAGTGAATTAGCTTATTTAAAACAATTAGTAGAAACGAAAGGACTTACAGAGTTAGATGAACAATACTTTGTGTTAGCAAATGATATTGATTTAGGTGGAAACAACTGGCAAGGAATTGGTACCAAAATAGAGGAAGAAGAACTGGCCTTTACGGGTCACTTTGACGGAAAGGGCTATAGCATTAAAAATTTTAAAATTGATGTACCAACAACCATAAATAATGTAGATTATTATGGGTTTTTTGCTTTTATAAATGAAGCTCAAATTGAAAACGTCAACTTTTCAAATGTAACCATTACTACAACAACATCACAAAATCAAGTTGTTGTTGGTCTAATAGCTGGTAATGTAACAGGAAAATCAACGATATCCAATATCGCAGTTCAAGATGCTGCCATGGATTTATCTAAGACATTAGGTACAACCGAAAGTAAAATTGGTGGTCTATTTGCAGAAATTGGAGAAGAAGCAACAGTAGAAAACATCTATAACCAAATGACAATTAACAATCCCAATGCCAATTCCTATGGTAATATTTTTGGCATTTTAAATGGAAAAGCAAATAACATAGTCTCACAAATAACATATGATAATTTCTTATCTACAAATGTAAGGGAAGCAAAAACAATTACAGAAACGGCAACATTAGAAAATAATTATAAATTAACAACAGACAATACAAATTTATATCTTTCACAAGACTCTAACATTTCACTTGACGAACTATTATCATTATTAAATGAGAAAATATCTAGCTCATATATCTGGACAGTAAATAATTTAAGTTTAAAAATTAGTAGAGTAGAAGACATTGCAACATTATCTGAAGATTCTACGGAAGAAAGTATTCCAGCAGTATTTAACTTTGGTAGAAGTGCAGCAATTCCACTACATGAAACAGAAATGACAGATACAACCGTATATATCAATGATTTAGATAGTGATTACAATTATTACTATGGTCTAAATTATACAGAATCATCAGGTGGAACATTGCCAACTGGAAATTATCAAAGTCTATATACAGATAGTAATCTAGTTAGAGCTTATATCAAATACAGCGGACAAGATTTCAGTAATCCAGATTTAGTAGGACACGTTAGTACAGAAGCAGACGAACAACAAAGTGAGTTTGTTTATTATAAATATTATCCAGTAGAAGCAGTAACGGAAAATGGTCAAACAAAATACTATGTAACCATTGAATTGATGGACAATCCATTTGCTGCTCATCCAAATGATAAAGCCTTCAACGGATGGCTTACAGATGATCCGAATACAGAGATTATATATGACGCAGATACTTATACAAGATATGCAAGAGTAGAAATTACCTATACAAATGGACTTCCAGATCCTATTAATATTACGTTCTATAGTTCATGGATAACAGCAACTGTATACGAAATGACCTCTTCTAATAATTGGACAAATGCTTTTGCAGCATTAAATAACGAAGGAATGGAACAAATTAGCAGCATAAATTATATTTATGAAGACATGAGTAATTATTATATCAGAGGAACAATAAGTCGTTATAACAGATATCCAGACGGAGCAGTAAATGCTTATGGAAACAGCTTATCAGGAACATGTAATAGTAGACAAGGTTGTACCTACTATGTGCCAAGTGGGCCAACTTATGATCCAGATAGTAGTTATTATCGGTTTTCTGGTTGGTCCATGGTTTCCTATACACCAACACCAATTGGTCAAGAAGAAGTATCTATGCTACCAGAAGGAGCATCTGCAGCAGGACTATTTCGAGAAGTTACCGTCAACCGATATGCCAGTATAGCAGGATATTATAATGCTACAGGAGAATACCAAGAAAGTGGAACTTGTACTAGTAATGGTGGTTGTACCTACTATGAATTACAACAATTCTATGATGAAAATGGAAACGCCAATGTAGTAACAGCAGAAAATAGACAAGACCTATATTATTTAGTAACAAGAGATACGAATATTATTGTATTAAGAACAAGCTGTGATGAGACTTGGAATAGTTCAAAACCGTTTACCTTGACTGGTATTTGGAATAATACCAAATACAATAATGGTGAACTTGATATTGCAACAACCTCAAGTGGCTGGTGGGGTACTACTGGAGGAACATATATTAGAGCATATGCTGACACAAGAATCGAGTATATTACAATCACCACTAACCAAGACAAAGAAGCAGATGGAACCCCTCCAAGCAATGGAACAACAGTAGAAAATATATATGGCTATTGGAATAACTTAAAAATTGGACGAGGAATTACAGCCGGTGGAGGAAACAACTCTACAACAGCAGATACAATTATGGCCGGAGGAAACAATACTGCTGGAAGTAATGGTAATGTAGAACGTTATAAAATGATTGTAGAATCTGGGGTTTATAATCTTACTTCTGCCACCAATGGAACAGCCGACGTTAATTTATATATTGATGGACAAGTAGTATATGGAAGCGATTATGACCGAGTTGCCAATAATAATGATAATCTAGAAGTCTATTTCTGTGCTTCAGGTAGTTGGGGAGGATATGTGTATTCCAACTCAACTCAGACAGGAATTGCAATTCACACAAACGTAAAAAGTGGTTCGTTTGGAACCAGTGAATATGATTATTCGACAGGAATTTATATTGGTGGACGTCAAGGAGGAACTCACTATGCCGCAAGAGATATCATCGTAGAAGGTGGAGATATTTACAACTTAATTGGAGGACCACTAACTGCTAGTAATAGAACTAATATTAACGACACCTACATCAATATCAAGGGTGGAACAATTGATATGGTAATTGGTGGAGCTGGAGCATCAGAAACATATGGAAATCGAATTATCAATATGACCGGCGGAACCGTAAACTATGGTGTCTTTGGGGGAAGTAATGGATATACAGGAGACGATAGTGGGAACTATAAAGGTACTTTATCAGGTTCAACATTTATTTATATCGGTGGAAATTCTATAGTAGGAAATGATGCATTAATTAATAATAATCGCCAATTATTTGGAGTATCCTCTGGTAATGTATTTGGAATTGGAAATGGAAATAGTGATTCCACACAAGTAGGATCAGCTGACAATTCCAATATCATAATTGATGGAAATGCACTCATAAAACAAAGCATTTATGGTGGAGGTAACTATGGAGCAACAGGACTAGTACCATATCAAGATCGTAATGGAAGTAAAAATTCAACAACCAATATCAAAATACTAAATGGAACAATTAATGGCTCTGTTTATGGAGCAGGAAATAATAATGGTTCCGGAGGAGAAGCAACCTATTCAACTGGAAGTGGCTGGTGGGGTGGAACTACATATACTACAACAGTAACCTCAGCTATCAACATTCAAGTATTAGGTGGAAATATTAAAAACTCCATTTATGGTGGATCTAGAGTCCGTGGAACAGTATACGGAGATACCAATCTAGCTATCAATGGTGGAACAATTGAAGAAGATGTCTACGGTGGTGGAGAAGGTGGCTATTCAAGAAGTAGTGCACCAGGAACATATGTTAGAGATAATGTATATGTTACTGTCGGAACTGCAGATGGAGGACCAACTATCAACGGCTCCGTCTATGGCGGAAGTGCCTATGGTACCGTAAATGGTACAGGAGAAAACGGAAGAGCCAACAACAATATCACACAAGTGACTATAAATAACGGAATTATTACAAATTCTGTCTTTGGTGGAGGTAAAGGTAGTGCAGAATATACACCAAAAGTCTATGGAAATGTTACTGTTACAGTAAATAATGGTAATATTGGTAATGTCTTTGGAGGAAATGATGCAGCTGGAAGTCCAAGTAACAATGATGTGGTTTATTTAAATGGTGGTATCATTGGAAATGCTTATGGTGGAGGAAATCAAACCGGTCAGACAACGACTAACATCTACCTACAAGGAGCAACAGTCAATGAAAAATTATTCGGTGGCTCAAATCAATCAGGTACTGTGAATACATCAAATGTTTACATGACAAGCGGAACAGCCGGATATGTCTATGGAGGAAACAATAGTGGCGGAACCACTAGAACTACCAATGTAGAAATTACGGGAGGAACCGTAAAAGCAGACGTCTATGGTGGAGGAAGTAAAGCAGACAGTACAGACACACATTTATATTTAGGTAACGCCATCTTAAATAATGTTTATGGTGGAGGAGAAGAAGCAAGTGCTGATACAACAGAATCCATGATTGAAGGTGCTACCATTACAAACTTCTATGGTGGATCTAATAGAAATGGAGAAGTAGACACTAGTACCACAACGATGAACTCTGGTACAGTAGGTACTGTATATGGTGGAAATAATCTTGCTGGAACAACCAACACGTCATATATTACGATTAACAATGGAAATGTTGGGACAATTTATGGTGGAGGAAACCAAGCCGAATCTACTTTTTCAAATATTGAAATAAATAATGGAACAATCAATAATATCTATGGTGGAGGAAACGAAGCAGGATTAAACACCTCTAACATTGATATTGTATTGGGAGATATTGATAATATCTATGGTGGCTCTAACCAGTCAGGAAATATTACAACGACAAATATAACTGTTCAAAATAGTACAGCAACAACTATTGACAATATCTATGGTGGAAATAATCAAGGTGGAATTACCAATAGTACGAATTTAGATATTCATGGTGGAATCATCGGCAACATTTATGGCGGAGGAAATGCCGCAGAAGTTGCAGAAGCAATCGTAGACGTAGAAAATGCCACAGTCAATAATGTTTTTGGTGGTGGTAACATGGATAAAGTAAGTAAAGATACAAAAGTTACCATAACTAATGCCACTATTAATTCCAATATTTATGGTGGAGGAAATGAAGGTAGTATTGATGGTAGCACCGATGTGTTAATTACCTCAAGTACCATTTTAGGCAGTGCATATGCAGGAGGTAACGGTGCTGCAGCTATTGTCAATCGAAATACCACCATTAGTGTAGAAGGAAATACTATAATAGGATCAGAAACTTCTCAAGCTCCTCACAGTGGATGCTTATTTGGAGGAGGAAATGCTGCTGCCACCGGAACAGAAGCAAACAACAACTCTTTAGCAACTGTAAATATAGTTGGAGGACATATTTATGGAAATGTTTACGGAGGAGCAAATACTTCTGTTGTATACGGAAAAACAGATACCAATATTGGAACAAATGCAGTAGCAAACAACAACTTAACAGAAACCTCTATCAACATTGGTGGAACAGTATTTGGAGGAGGAGAAGCAAACGCAGCCGGAGATGAAAACTACGACTTCTCATTCATATCTGTAACAGGAGCTATCAATATCGATATCGATGGTTTAGGATACTTAGACAATAACCATGAATTTATTTTATCAGGATCAATATTCGGATCAGGTAATGCTTCATCATCTAGTGGAACAAGTGAAATTTATATAGCAAATCTTGGAACAAGAGATAATCCAAGTCAAAATATTTCAATTCAAAGAGCAAATAGTGTTATATTAGATAACACGGTTATGGAACTAGAAGGAACAACAGATAGAACCAATGAATACTCGGATATCGAATACTCACTAAACCGTATTGATGAACTAAATATCAAAAATAATACCGTATTATTACTACAAAGAAATGCCAACTTACTACAAAGTTTCAAAAGTACAGTAGATATCGATGGAGAAGAAGTAAAAGCAGCGGTAAATATTGATGACGAAACAAAAACAGTAAGTAAAAATGTCGATAATCGTCTGTATATGTTAGCCAATCGTAATTTAAATATTACAACCAATGAAGCAGCAACAGCCTATGGAGAAGTAAATGGTATGACTTTCTTTGGAATGTATAATAAATATGGAAATGGGTCCTTCTCCTATGGATTATATGATGAATCTGTCAACTATGGAGATGCTGGAGATGCTGGAGATATCATTATAGGAGGATCTTATGTACTAGGTCTTCATAAATTAAACCATGATATTACAGTAGATGGTTTTTATAGCAATTACATCAATGATGAATATACTGAAATTTCGACACAATACATAGACCCAACCCCTCCAGACTCTAACTACTATATGTGGACAATTGGTATTTCTGCCATTAATTATTCATTTGCGATGACAGCATCAAAATATTCATCTCTTGGTACCTACGAATTATCTATGAGGGAATTCTCAAATGGAGATACGACATTTGATGTCATTGGATTTAACTCAGAAGGATTAACCGAAGGTGTAGGATTAATTGATTCTAATAATGTACCAAAAGTAGCAGATACCAAAGAAGAAGCTAATAGTCTATTAGGTTTATCTATGAAATCAGAAACAAGTGAATGGACCGCTTATGGAACAACGAAGTTCTTAAGTGAAAATGATGGAACGTTTACTGGAGACGATACATATAGAACAGATAGTCAAGCCCTAGCTCCATCTTTGATGTTCTATTTATACCACGCAAAAAATATTGAGTTAGAGCAAGACTTAGGAACGGTAGTAATTACCATGCAAGCTAGAACACCAATTAATGAGATTGAGTATGATGTACAACTAATTACCATCACGATAGACTTAGTGGCTAGAAACTATGATGATGGTAACGCATACGATGCTAGTATTACATATGACAAAAAATATGAAATGCCAGCCGCAACAAATGTCAATATCACAAACCAAAGTCAATTTACTGCCTATTTCGATTTGTATGCAGAAGATACATTTGAAAATCTATATGGTAGAGGAAATACAAACTATCATGCTCTAGTAACAGACTATGCCTTACCAGTAGGAACACAAATTACAATGTTAGATTACAGTTCTCAAGATGGTACACCAGAATACTATTACTACACGATAGATGAAGAGGATTATAATCGAGCGACTGCTCAACTAGAAAGCGAGAACGAAATTACCTATCGATTAAATAATTTCATTAAGATGGGTAGTACCAGTGAAACCAATACCTACAATGATGAAACGGCAAATGAAAAATATTACGATGAGGATCGTGGAAGAACAATAGAAGAATTTATTTTCATTTTTGATTTCAAGGAAACGACGACAACAGGTGATCATCTAAATCATTACATGAGATTTGAACTTCGTAATGAAGAAGATAGAAGTATTATTAGTGTACTAGGAATTAGACAAAACTATATGTATTTCAACTTATATGAAAGTAGTAATATGATTTTAAATCAAAATGTCTCTATTGAAAATAATTATGTATATCCAGATTCAGACCGCTTAATTTCATACTCGACAGCAGTAACATATGATCAAACAGATAATCGTGAATCTATTATTAATACCAACTATGAATCAACGAATATGGGACTAAATGTAACACTATACGATTCTTCTGGAAATCAAGTAAGTTCCAGTCTATTAACAGGTACTTCTATTCGAATGGATGGCGTAGAATATTTCTCAGATAGTGAAGGTGTATTTAGAATTAAACTAGCTGGAAAAGTATCGAACTTAAATAAGAATTTATACTTCTTAACAGATAGTTCATTACCAGCAGGAAACTATCGTATGGTATTTACATTATTTGCCTCTTCCGACGGACTACATAATTCAGGAGACTTACAATATGTAGAAAATGAATTAAATATTACCGTTGTACCAGCAGATAATGCTATCCAAGCAAAAACTACCCAGGATCAAATGAAAGTAGTAAATGGAACAACTCGTCTAAATGAAAGTGAAGCTAGCGAAGTAAGATACAAAATAACCACAATTCAAAGTTTAACCAATCCAAACTTACGTATTGCACTATACAAGAGAAATACAGATAATAAAGACACAACGGCATATACAGAAATCAATCTAGATCAACTATTTGTCAACAATTATGGAATACCAGAAAATAGTGGATTGGTATCTGGAAGCACCTACGAAAGAGTTATCGGCACAACAGCTAGCGAACAAATGGAACTACGATTACCATATGCTGAAAATTTAACAAGTGGTACTTATCGAGTAGTCTTCCGATTATATGATAGCAATCAACTGATTGATGAAGATCAAGAATATATTATTGTTAAAAAATTAGATGAGTAAAATAAAAATAGTAAAGGAACATAAAAATATGTTCCTTTTTAATTGAAAAAAAAAACGAAATATGTTACTCTAAAATAGAGTATAGAATATAAAATAGAAATGGGTGGACAAATTGAAAAAATTTCTAAAAGGATTATGGGGATTCGTAGAAGTTATTATCATTATTTATGTAATCGGTATGACAGCCTTTTTATTATGTAAAAATGATTACGGATTTACACAACTAGGAGACATGACTTTTATTACCATAAATGAACATCTTCAAGAAAATTTACCTGATGAAACACAAGAAGGGGATTTATTATTAGTAAGAGAAGGAACTGATGATATTAAAGTAGGTGATAAAATTTATTACTACGCTACAGAAAATAACGAATATATCATCAGAACTGCTCATGTAAGAGAAAAAGTAACCTCTGATGAGAATATGGCCTTATATCAATTGGATGACGAAGTAGGAACAACTATCGCAACAACAAGAGTTATCGGAAAATATTCTGCAGTTTATCATACTATAGGAGGAGTATTAGATATATTACAATCTAGAATAGGATTCTTATTATTAGTCATTTTACCAATTCTATTAATCTTCATGTATCAAATTTATGCACTAATTATTGTAATAAAATATGGAGAAGAGAATGTAAAAGACGCCCAGTCTGATACACATACCAAAAAGGAACCTTCAACAAAAAAAGAAGAAGAAAAAAAAGACAAAAATGAGATTGAACTATTATAAAGATTAAGAGTTCAATCTTTTTCTTTTGCAACAAAAAAGGTTGTGCTATAATATAATAGAAAGGTAGAATCTAAAGATGGCGAAAAAGAAAAGAAAGAATCTAATAATATTAATTGTGATAGTATTAGTATGTTTTGTATATCTTCGTGCCACAAGCACATATACATCATATGAATCAGAAGTACAAACAACAACAGACAGTGAAGTAGCAGATTGGAAAATCAGAGTAAACGATACTTTAGTAACAGAAAGTACGACACAAACTATCAACATTGATACAATCGATTGGGAAACTGACCATGTAAGAGAAGGAACTATCTCGCCAGGAACTTCAGGTGTGATAACCATTACAGTAGATCCTACCACAACACAAGTTGCATTTGACTATGAATTAACTATTATAGATCACACAATAGATGAAAATAAGTTGTTGACAGTAACATCAGTAGAAAATACATTAAGCCCTCTAACACAAGAGGGCAATGTCTATAGAGGAACAATGACTCTAGATAATTTAAAAGCAGGAGACATAGATACAATTCAAATCTATGCATTCTGGGACGACAATGGACAAGATATAGAAGTAGATCCAGATCAACAACAATCACAAAGTAATCTAATAGAGATTGAGTTTAGAGCAGTGCAAAGAAAATAAGGTGGTGAAAAAACATGGCTAAAAAATTAAAAATATTAAACAAATTCAAAAAAGAAAATATTCCTTATTTTGAAGAAAAAAAGAGATTTTTAATCGTCATATTAGTCATGTTTCTATTAATTGTAATAGCAATAAGATTATTACAAATTGCCTATGCAGCCTATGAGTCACAAGCAAAATTAAATGCCAACATTAATCAAGCATTATATATATTAGAAGCAGGAGGAATGGATTTTAATATCGATCTAGATAAAATAGAACCATCACCAGACCCTTATATCTACAAATTTAGTATTTCTAACTTCGAAGGAAATAGACATAGTGATGTAGATATTGAATACCAAATAAATCTAACAACCACAACAAATCTTCCCCTAAGATACGAGTTATATAGGAATGAAAATTATGATGAAGCAACCGCAACAGATTTATTTGAAAACGCAACAATCAAACAAGATATTGATGGAGCTTGGTATAATTATCTAGAAGGTACGGAGAAGTATCTGTTCCCATATACAGAAGATATGACAGATATTTATACCTTAGTAATATATTTTCCAGAAGAAAATAAAGCAACAACAGACTATGCAGATAACTTAGAAAATATTGAAGTAGAAATTAAATCAAATCAAGTAACAGAATAGAGGTGCTATATGGATTTTGTTAGAAAACACAAAAAATTAAGTATCCTAATATTAGTAATAGCAATCCTTGTACTAATTTTTGGCACCACATTAGCCCGCTATATTTACAATGTAATTCATAACTATATTCTAGAAAGTAACGAATTTTACTTTAATAGTACCGTATTAGATATGAATGGTAGACAATATAGAATTAATAACTGGGATGGAGTAAATAATTATACGTTAACAATTGATGTAAACAACCAAAAAAATTCGCTAAAACAGACAACAAGTGATATATCTTATGAAATAGAAGTTAATTGCCCAAGCAATGTAGAATGCCGTCTTAGTAAAACAGAAGGAGTAATCTATCAAGATGCAGGAACAGATAGTTATCAAATTACGGTAATTCCTAAAGAAGAGTTCTATGAAGGGGACGAAGTAGAAGTAACAACAACCGCAACTTCGACATCTCCCTATGTCAAATCTTTATCAGCAACCTACACAATTGGAATAGAGACCAGTAATTTTACTTATAACATTGAAGATTCAGTAGATAGTAAATATTTAACTTTAAATTTAACCAACACAGTAACCTATTATCGTGTAGAAACTGCATTTGATACTTATGAAGTAGGAGATAGGCTAACACCAGAAGAATATCAGGCATTAACAGATGCTCAAAAAGAAAACTGTTATTCAGCAATCGTTACTGTATCATTTCCGCCAAGAGAAATCTATTTGGATATGACCAATATAAACTATTTACATAGAGTAGCAAACAGTGAAAGAACAGAAAGAATAGATGGATTTGATTATGTAAACGAATTCACTTTTAAAATGGATGCTAGTTCCAGTGAAAAGGTAATGTTTTATAAAAGTGACCCAGATCAAAATTATACATACCCAGTAACCAATGAAACATCGATTGTAACAGTAACAGTAGAAACTGCAGAATAGACTAGGAAACAAACAAAAATTATGATATACTTTACCTAGCATAAAATAAGGAGGGATTGTTATGAAAGAAAATTTAATAACGAGATTTCTAACATATAAGAAAAAAAGATTAACCTCCTATGCCCTAAGTTTATTTCAAGATAAAACATATAAGGACTTTACGATAGAATGTTATCAGAAATATATAAACAATTATATAGAAGTATGGTATTATCATCATTTTGAAACATTAGGAAACAAATCCCCAATAAATCAAGAATCTATCAAAATAGAACAAGAAGGAATGAGATTAGAACTCCTAGATCAATTATCTGTAAAAGAAATTATTGAAAGCAATGAAAGTTACATGAGAAAAAAAGAAATGATTAATGTTACCAAACAATATATAGAAGCAATTATTGCTTTTGATCAAAAAAAAGTGACTACTGAAAATGTAGAAGAGATAGTAACCAATATAATAAATAAATTAAATAGACAACTTCCTGTATTACAAACAGCCACGAAAACATGGATAAAAAAATGGCAAGAAACAGAAAGAGTAATCAAAACAGTATTAAGCCCTAACAAAAATTTTATGTTAAATCAAATTCCCTATGAAGAAAATTTATGGGAACTAAAAATAATATCAAATATAAAGCAATTAGATATCTATAAGAAAAGTTTAGTAAAAAGAGTAGATCAAGAAGAAAAAATAGTAGCAGAAAAAATAAAACTATCTGTTATTTTATTGAATCAAATAATATTGCAGCAACTAGTAGAAAAAAGGCCATTTGGTAACTACATTATCCTAATACCAGATAGTTTATGGACCAAAAAAGAATGGATAAACACAGTCTATCAATTATTAGACGATGATATCTTAAAACAACATACGCTATTAGGAATTAGTTATAACCAAATGTTAACCAGTAAAACCATTCAAGAAAAGAAAAAAGAAGGATATCAATTCATCTGTTATCAAGACCTAACACACATCATAGATATTCCAGGTAAAATAGAGGCAATAGATAGCTCAAACTATTTTGTTTATTTAATGATAACAGGATATAAACAAAAGGATTTTTCTATCATCGAAAAAGAAGAACCAGTCAATATGAAAGGAATTTTATTTAGTAAGGAAGGATAAGTATGGACACATTTATAAGATTTTTATATGAATTTATGTCTGTTTTCTTTAATGGACTATTTACAATAGGGCGAGGTATTGTACTAGGATTTGCCCAAATGTTTGATTTTAGTGAATATCTATATATTATTCAATTTTACAAAAATGACTTTCAAATGGCAGAATGGGTCTTAGTTATCATAGCGATTATTGTTTTAGTTATCATGTTAGGATTGATTTTACTATTACTTTGGTTACTAATTAGAAAATATTTAAGATTTAGAAAAACATTAGTAGAACAAGAATCAATGTTAAATGAAATAGGTGAATTAAATAATAAAGTCGCAACCCTAGTAAAAGAAAAAGAAGAAATACTAGCCATGAAAGTTTCTCAATTAGGATTAAAACCAGGAGAAGCAGAAATATTAAGTGAAGAAGAAACAAAACCAGCAGAAGCAAAAGAAGGAGAAGATCCAGCACTAGACGAAGACGACAGCAAATATCGTTTCTCCAAGCTACATGCTATCGACTTGCAATATAGAGATTATAAAGTACAAAACTATAACAACACATTTACACTAGAAGAATTAGTCGAAGAATTTAGAAATTTTGCAGCATCAAAATTAAAACTATATTACACAACCAAAATGATTCGATTATTCATATCAGCTTTATCTGCAACAAAACTTGTAATCCTACAAGGTATCTCTGGTACTGGTAAGACATCCCTTGCTTACGCCTGGGGAAAATTTATCAAACGTGACGCTATCATCGCATCTGTTCAACCATCATGGAGAGACCGTACAGAATTATTTGGTTATTTCAATGAGTTTACGAAAAAGTTCAACGAAACAGATGTGTTAAAAGGAATGTATATAGCAGGTTACACAGATGATGTTTATGTAACCGTACTAGATGAAATGAACATCGCTCGTGTCGAATATTATTTCGCCGAAATGTTATCTATTCTAGAAATGCCTAGCCGTGATGAATGGGTAATTGAGTTAGTACCAAGTAGTTGGGATACAGACCCTAAAAAATTAAAAAATGGTAAATTACAAATTCCCGGTAACATGTGGTATATCGGAACCATCAATAATGATGACTCTACATTTGCCGTTACAGATAAGGTATACGACCGTGCTATGCCAATCGACATCAATGATAAGGGGCAACCATTTACTCCAACAGATACAGAAGCAATGAATATCAACAGCTCATATCTAGAAGGATTATTTGCAGATGCCAAACAAAAGCACCCATTATCAGAAGATATGGAACAAAAAATTAGTGAAATGGATGACTATGTAATCAAACATTTCCGTATTGCTTTCGGTAACCGTATTGTTAAACAAATGAGAGACTTTGTCGCAACCTACATAGAATGTGGAGGAACAGAAGTAGACGGAGTAGATTACTATATTGCTAGAAAAATCTTAAGAAAGTTCGAACAATTGAACTTAGCTTATATCAGAGATGAAATCGATGGATTTATTGATTTTCTAAACAAAGAATTTGGAAAAGAAAACTTTAATGAATGTAAAGAGTACTTATTAAGACTAAAGAAACTAGTATAAGAATAAAGGAGGGAATCTCATGGATCAAGAAGAACAAGAAGTATTGGAACAATCCACCAATCAAGATATTTTTACCAACAATATGAATGCCATACTTTCTGTAAAAACAGATTATGAAAAAAGAGAGTATGACTATGAATGGATAGATATTATCGATGAGACCCTTCCTTATATTGATAACATTCTAAGAAATCCTAAGAGATTTATTATCAACGAAGAAGAGGTAGTACAAGTAGAAAAATCAAAAAAAGTAACAGTAGAAAGTATTATCCACTTGACACAACATACAAACTATATTCAAAAGATTGAAGATAACGGGGATGTAAAACCATCCAAAATTCTAAATATCAACAAAGAAGAAAGTCTAGACACCTATGAAAATAGATTTATTTATACACTAATTAATAATACAAGGACATTCTTCGAAAAAAGAAAAAATGAAACAGGTGAGTTCTCTTTCTTTAAAGATAGAAAAGAACTACGCTATGAAGCAAATACTGTAATTGATACAGAAGAAGTAGAAATATCACTAGATATTTCATCAAAAAATGAAGCAAAATTAAATTCTAAAGACACATCTTCTGAAGAATCCATTGCCGATAAATTAAAAAGAATTAAAATTCAATTAGATGGTTTTATGGGATCAGAATTGATGCAGACATTAACAAAAGCCCATACCCCACCAGTTCGTTCACCTATTAGAAAAACGAACGTAATTTTAAAAAATCCAAATTTCCAAAAAGCAGAAAACTTATGGAATTATATTCAAATGTATGAAGATAAAGACACCAACGAAAGAGAAAAGAAAGACTACTATGACGAAAGCGATTTAAAACAACAATACAACCAAGCATTTTTATCTTTATATATTGCTAACAAGGTATTAAACCATGAAGGACAAAAAGTAACGAGTGATAAATTACTATCCCAAACAATGAATCGCTTAATTGAAAATATACTAGATAGTAATTATGAAATCACAGAAAAAGAAATTAAAGAATTATTTGATAAACAACTAAAGTTAATTAAGTCAGCTAATGAAGAAAAGAAAAGAAAAATTAAAAAATTGTTATTAGACAAATTAGAAGAAGAAGAAAAGAAATATATAAAGGATTGGAACATACTAGAGGAGACGAGTATATGTTAAGAAAAGTACTAGACAGCAAATATTTTCAAATTCCCTATAAGATTATTAAATTTATTATTTTTCTAATCTTAATATTATACCTAGCCTTTATCTTAATTCAAAGAATCTCAGGAAATCAAAGTATTTTTGGATATCGTATTTTCTCTGTCGCAACAGGAAGTATGATACCAGAATATAATGTTAATGATGTATTAGCCATCAAAGAAATAAATACAGATGAATTAAAAGTAGGAGATGACATTACTTATCTAGGAAATAAATTAGATGTAAACGGAAGAATTGTTACCCATAGAATTATAGAAATAAAAGAAGAAAATGGAGAAAAAATCTATATTACAAAAGGAATTAATAATATTGCAGAAGACCCTTCAATCAAAGGTAACCAAATATATGGTAAAGTAGTAGGGAAAATTCCTGTAATTACAGAAATCAATCATATCATTAAAAATCAATATGGCTTCTTCTTCTTGATATTTGTACCTCTTGTAGCAGTCATATTTTTAGAAATTGCTGACACGATAACAGAAATGAAACGTGATAAAAAAGACAAGGAAGCGGAAGAAAATGGAGAAAAGGAAGAAATTATCTGACAATTTAGTCCAGCTAGACAACAAAAAGTCCAGAAAAAAAATAGTAATTCGAAGTATTTTACTGGTTGCTTTACTACTAGTGGTGAATACATTTGCCTGGTTTACTTATATTTCAAGGGCTGGCTTAACATTAAACGGAAGTGTTATTGACTGGGATATATCGTTTTTAAATGAAAATGGAGCGATTAAAGAAGTAATAATAGATATCACAGACATGAAACCAGGTATGATTCCATTTGAGTATGATATACAGATTCAAAATAATAGTGATGTTGCAGCTAATATCGATTATACAATTACTTCGGCCAAACTATTAGGAAATGAGCTTTTGCAAGAAGGACAAGAAGATGCACTAGTAGAAAGCTTAAAAACAGAATATCCATTTATCTTAGAATTAACCAGTGATCATGATGACATCCAAATAGGACAGATGATTAACTTCAAAATAATGTTAAACTGGGATTATCAAGCAAGTGCTTATTATAAATTGAATAGCTTATATACTTACGATGCAGGAGTATATTACTATACTTTAGTCGATGATACGTATCAAGTAGATAATACAGTAACACAAGAGAATTTTTCAGAAAAAGTTGCAACAGGTCTTTATCTAGAAAAAGACGATGCCGATAGTTTCTTCGGTTATGCCTGTGGAAAATATGAACAAGAAACAGGAAATCCTTGTCTACAATTAAAAGTAGATTTAAATGTTACACAAGCAAACTAAAAGAAGGATAAATTTTATCCTTCTTTATTCATTTAATTGAGTAAAATGTAAACTAACTTGCATCAATGCTTTACTATTATCATCAATTCCAACCTCTGTATCAGCTTGATTATCCATATTTCCAGTATCATCGTCCCAAACAAGATAGATACGAAAAACATATTCTTGTGTATTTCTAGGAATTTCTTGAACAATTCCCGTATCTTCTGAATAAGTAAGACGATTTTCTGTATCCGTTGGATTGATTTCATAAGACAAAGTTTTTAAATCACTAACACTAGAATCAGGAGATACCTCCGAACGAATAGTACATTCAAACGGAACGTCAACATCACTTGCATCAATCGTAATAGTATAGTAGCCTTCCACCCCTGGAGCTATGACTCCACCACGACTATTTTCACTTTCTAAAAATGTAGGCTCAATAGTATTCGTTAGTGTTTTCTTATTCGCAATATCTTCACCATTTACTTTGATATTCCAACTGGCAACTTCGCTAGAAATACTACCTGAAATTCCTCTTCGATATCTAGCATAAGAAGACTGGAATAAATAAACAAGGCAACAACAAACAATAACGACAAAAAATATAACAAACCGTAAATCTTTTTTCTTATTAGACGTTTTCATAAGACACCTACCTTATAGTTAGATTTTATCACAAATAATAATATTCGCAAAGTGTCAAACTAAAAAAGTAATGTCAAAAATGTTTACGAAGGAAATGAAACTATGATATATTCATAATAAGGATGTGAGAATATGAAAAAGAAGATTGGTCTAATAGTAGGAATGGCAGTTGCTACATTATTATTAACAGGGTGTGATGGTACAGTAACAAGAGAAATTAGACACGCTGGCTTCAGCTTATCATCTGATGAATTTGTCTGTTCTACATTAATGCCAGCAAATGAGGAGACACCACCAACAGACAATATTTTATATACTGATGGCTCTTATGCTATTACAGATGATGGAAAATTATATGAACTATCTTTATCACAACCATACAGCAACGAAGAAAATTGTAAAAGGATTTCTTTTTCTATTGACATAATCGCCTATATGGATGGAACAATATTAAAAGGAGATGACGGAAAGTTCTATTATGCACCAGGTACTACGGCTTCTTCTCCACTTAGTGAAGTGACACAAAACGATAGTAATTATCAACTATATAATATTTTACTAGGCAAAGATACAGTAAAAAAAGTTATGACAGTAGACTCAAATGCTGGAATATATTACGTGTTAGAAGATGATGGAACGGTATATCAATATACAGTAACAAGACAAGATTATAATTCTCCATATACATTAACAGAAAAGACACCAGTATATGAAGAAAGTGAATATGGCACTATTATAGATTTTAACTATGCCGGAGACAGTACAACAACCTATCTAAAAACAGAAGATGAAATCTATAGAATGACGATAACAAATAAAGAACAATGTACAGAATATGTAGACATAGCCTGCAAATATAAAATGAAAAAAGATGAAACACTAACAAAATATTACAAAGAAAAACCAAAGATTCTATACTATGGACCAAGTATTTTAATCACAACATATGGAAAAGAATTTACACCAGCTTCGTAAATTCTTTTTTTATATAAAAACTATCTTTCCTTGAAAAACAAGGAAAAATATGATAAAATATAAAACTAAATTAGGGGGATATGTATGGATAAGAAAAATTGGTTAGAGAAAAGAAAGATGACTTTGGAAGAATTAAAAAGTTATTACCGAGAATTAAGAAGGGTTGCTTATGAAAATAATGAGCCAATAAAAGGAACTGAATTAAGAAAAAAACTGCATGGCTTAGTACATCAAATTGTAAACATCGAAAAAATATTAGAAGGATTTTCTGTCGAAGTATTAAGTGATGAAAGTACAAAAGGAGAAAGACCAAGAGTTTATGCTGTTACTCATGTTGCAAGATTTGATATTGAAGCAGCAATTCAAGCAGCCAAGGAAAATGCGTATTTTGTCTGGGGAGATCCAGGAGAATTATATCGTAGTCCTGAAATGATTTTCTTAAATATGATTGGTATGATATTTGTAGATACGGATGATAAAATGGATCGTCATATTTCATTAGAAACAATGGTAAAAGTATTAAAGCAAGGGAGCAATGTAATTATTTTTCCAGAAGGAGCTTGGAATATTACGGAAAATGAAGTAGTAATGAAACTATTTACAGGAGTAATTGAAGGAGCAATTCGTGGTGAGGCAGATATTGTTCCAATGGCAATAGAGAGAGACCAAAACAACCGTTATTATGTAAAAGTTGGAAAAAATATAGACACATCTACCATGTCTTTAGATAACAAAAGGGAAGAAGCAGATAACTTACGTGATACTTTAGCAACTCTAAAATGGGAAATCTGGGAGCATATGGAAGAAAAAGAAGGACTTGGAGAAAGAGGAGAATTATCCGCTAATGCTAGTGAAGAATTCTTAAATAGTATCATGAAAGATTCCGACAATGGATACACAGTAGAAGAAATCGAAAGAACTAGATTTATAGATAGACATGTAACATCACCAGATGAAGTATTTGCCCATTTAGTAGATATAAAAAGAAATGAAAACAACGCTTTTCTATTTGAAAATATGACAAGACAAGAAAGACAACGTCAGGGAAGGGTATTGATAAAAAGACGACAAAATGATATCCTATAAATAATAGGAGTGATTGTCGTATGAGTGGTATTTGGCTTCCACTAGCAGCAGTAACCATTAGTATTTTTTTAATCATTGCCTTTTTTACAAAAGATAATGTAAAAACAAGGGAAGTAGAATTATATAAATGGACGTTAATCATGAATGTAATATTTTGTATCAACGCAACTATTGCCTACATATTCGCAGAAAAGACCAATTTAATTTGGATGGTATCCCTATTACAAAGATTTCATTTAAGTCTACTTTTAACAATTGGTTGTTGCTTAGTCATTTATAATTTAATTATTAATAAATTTGCAGAAGAAAAATATGAAAAAGCAAAAAAAACATTGATTATAATAAATACAATCCTAGTCATTTTAATTTTTATAACCCCGATTAACACAATTATTGATGGAGAAATATTAGATGTAGGTGGAATAGCTTATAAAATTTTAATGATGGGATTAATTGTTTATTTTATAGGATTGATTGTATTAAATATATACTACTTTATACATCAAAAAGCAGGAATTAAAAAAATAATACCGTTTCTTGTATTATTAGTTATGTTTATAGGTGGATTAATATTAAGAGCCTATTATCCAGAAGTAACAACAGAAACCTACTGCATATCTTTTGCTTTATTGGTAATGTTTTATACAATAGAAAATCCAGATGCTAAAATGATTACAGAATTAAATGTTGCGAAAGACCAAGCAGAACGTGCGAACCGTGCTAAAAGTGACTTTTTATCTAGTATGTCTCATGAAATAAGAACACCACTAAATGCTATTGTAGGATTATCAGAAGATGTAAGAGGAAACAAAGACTGCCCAGACAGTATGAAAGAAGATTTAGATGATATCGTATCAGCTTCCAAAACTCTGTTAGAAATTGTTGGAAATATTATGGATATCAATAAAATCGAAAGTAACAAAGTAGAAATCACAGAAGTATCCTATAACTTAAAAAAAGAAATCGAAACCCTAGCCAGAGTAGAACAGACTAGAATAGGAGATAAACCAATCGATTACAGAATCAATATCGCCGATGATATTCCCTATCATCTAATAGGAGACAAAGCTCACGTCAAACAAGTAGTAAACAACTTATTATCGAACGCCATTAAATATACCGAAAAAGGTTTTGTAGAATTAAACGTAAAATGCATCAACAAACAAGATACCTGTTTACTAATCATCAGTGTAAGAGATAGTGGACGAGGAATCAAAGCAGAAGATATCAATAAGTTGTTTACAAAATTTGAACGACTTGATGTAGAAAGAAACACTACAGCCGAAGGAACAGGTTTAGGACTAGCCATTACCAAAAGATTAGTAGAATTGATGGGAGGAACTATCAATGTAGAAAGTAGATATAAAGAAGGATCTATCTTCATGGTACAACTACCACAAAAAATAGACCATAAAGTAAGACCATCAGAAGAAGATACCTCAGAACTTTTAACTAAGAAAAGTATAGATCTTAGTGGTAAAAAAATATTAATAGTGGATGACAATAAATTAAATATAAAAGTAGCAAGAAGAGCCCTAGATGGATTTAATATAGAGATGGATGAATGTTATAACGGGCTAGAATGTATTGATAAAATTAAAAATGGTAATCAATATGATATAATATTAATGGATATTATGATGCCAGTAATGAGTGGAGAACACGCTTTAAGAGAATTAAAGAAAATAGAAGGATTTTCTATACCAGTAATTGCCGTAACAGCAGATGCTATCTCAGGATCAGAAGAAAAATATAAACAAGAAGGGTTTATCGACTATATATCAAAACCATTTACAAAAGATCAAATTAAAGAAAAACTAGATAAAATATTAGGACAAGATCAAAAAAACATAGAGATTTTATAACAAGAGGTGAGAATATGAAAGTAGCAGAAGACTGGAAGGATTATGAATTGATTGCAACCTCTAACGGTCAAAAATTAGAGCGTTGGAATGATATTTATTTATTAAGACCAGATCCCCAAGTTATCTGGGGCCAAGGAGACTTATTAGAAAAATATCATTCTTTAATACACGCTGTTTATCATCGTAGTAACAAAGGAGGAGGAAATTGGGAAAATCTAAAACCAATGCCTTCTTCTTGGCAAGTCAAGTATAAAGGGTTAACATTTAACATTAAGCAAATGGGATTTAAACACACAGGATTATTTCCAGAACAAGCAGTAAACTGGGACCTTATGATAGAGAAAATAAAAAAGGAAAAGAGAAAAATCAAAGTATTAAACTTATTTGCTTATACAGGAGGAGCAACCGTAGCTTGTCTTTCAGCCGGAGCCTCAGTCACGCATGTAGATGCCTCTAGAGGAATGGTGGATTGGTGTAAAGAAAATGTCAAATCAAGCGGCTATGAGAAAGCAGAGGTCCGCTATTTAGTAGATGATGTCATTAAATTCGTAAAGCGAGAAATACGACGAGGAAATCAGTATGACGCCATTATCATGGACCCACCAAGTTATGGAAGAGGAACAGGCAAAGAAGTATGGGATATTGAAAAAAGTTTAAATTATTTAGTATCTTTATGTACAGAAATACTATCAGATGATCCCCTATTTTTCTTGATTAACTCTTACACAACAGGATTATCATCAACGGTGTTAAAAAACATATTAACACTTACTGTGGATAAAAAGAAAAAAGGAAAAATAACCTGTGGAGAAATTGGATTAAAAGAGAAAGAAAACAATCTAGTTCTTCCATGTGGTATTTATGGAAGATGGGAAAAGATAGATGAAAATTAAAGTTTTTTATGAAGATAATCACTTATTAGTAGTAGAAAAGCCAATAAATATGTTAAGTCAAAGTGATAATACCAAAGATGAAGATTTATTGACTTTAGTAAAAGAATATATAAAAGAAAAATATCATAAACCAGGAAACGTCTATGTAGGATTAATACATCGTCTAGATAGACCGGTTGGAGGGATTATGGTATTTGCCAAGACATCGAAAGCAGCATCAAGATTATCCAAACAAATTCAAGAACATAAGATGAAAAAATATTATCTAGCAATAGTAAATGGTATAATAGAAGAAGATAAAGAAACTTATCACGATAAAATAAAACGTCTTCCTAATGGTAATAGTGTAATCAGTGAAGATGGGAAAGATGCCATCTTAGAATACGAGGTATTAGAAAGAAATAAAATAAAAAAGAAAACATTAGTAAAAATCTTACTAAAGACAGGAAGACATCACCAAATTAGAGTACAATTTGCATATCACAAACATTCCTTATGTGGTGATCAACGATATGGTGTAGAGGATAAAACACAAATTGCATTGTATGCATACCGTTTAGAATTCGAACATCCAACAACAAAAGAAAGACTCATTTTTCAATCAAGCCCACCACAAATTGACAATTGGACAGAATTTACAGTGTCAAAGTATGTACAATAGATAAAATGTTTGCAATTGCAAATTTTTTTTGATATCATAATATTAGAATAAAAAGTAGAGGGAGTCGATATAATATGGATTTTAGTTTAGACTGGTTCACATCAATACCAGGTTTATTAATATCAGCAGGAGTATTATTATTATTAATAGCGTTAATTATTTTAATAGCAACACGTAAGAAAAAGAAAGACACACCAGCAGAAAATACGGATGCAGCTGCTGCACAACCAGCACCAACTGCTACACCACAAGCAGAAGCTGTCGCTACACCAACAGCAACACCAACAGGAGCAGCCCCAGAAATGAATTCACCTGTATTATCAACAGGAAGCATTATGGATATTCCAGCTCCAGTGGAAGCTACACCACAACAACCAATGGACCCAAATGTAGCAAATACAATGGCAATGCCAACAATGGATGCTTCAGCACCTGCACCAGCAGTTTCACCTGTTGACCCATTGGCACAACCTTCAGTACAAGGAATGCCAACTGCAGAAGTGGCTCCTGTTATGCCAGCAGAAGCAACATCAGTAACACCTGCTGTTGAACCAGCAATGCCAGCAGTAGAACAAGCTCCAGTAATGCCAACAGTAGAACCAATGGCATCTCCTGAAGTAGCTCCTATTGCACCAACGGTAGCACCAGAACCTGTTACTCCAGCAGTAGAACAAACTCCAGCAATGCCAACGGTAGACCCAGTGGCATCTCCAGAAGTAGCTCCTATTGCACCAACAGTAGCACCAGAACCAGCAATGCCAGCAGTAGAACAAGCTCCAGTAATGCCAACGGTAGATGCAGTGGCATCTCCAGAAGTAGCTCCTGTTGCACCAACGGTAGATCCAATGGCAACACCTGAGGTAGCTCCTGTTACACCAACAGCAGCACCAGAACCAGTTGCCCCAGTAGCAGAACAAGCTGCACAACAAGGACCAGTTATTTATGGAGGAGCAAATCCAATTGTTCCAGAAATTAACATTCAAGAACCACAACATCAAATATATGGAGGAGCAAATCCATTAGAAAATACACAATCTATTCCAATTTCTAATCTTGTAGGTCCTAACCAACAAAATGTTGTTCAAACTCCAACCGCTGAACCAACTATCGTAGTACAACAACAAGCTCCTGAACAACCTATAAATCCTGGACAATAAGAGGAACTAAAAAGCTTTAAGCTTTTTTTCTTTATTAGAAGAAATGTTAAAAAACATAGCATTAACAATTTATGTAATAATCATTGGAATAGCAATTGGAGTAGTAATTTTATCAAATCACATCACCAATACAGGTACTATAGAATTTGGGTCTATAGCTTTAGTACAAGTAGAAAGTAATGTATTAGAACCAGAAACAGTAGTCGGAGATTTAGTAGTAATTGACACAACAGACACCAAAGTAAAAGAAAAAGACATTGTTTCTTATATCACTTTAGAAGAAGGAGAAAGTGTAATAAGAACCAACGCCATCGCTGCCATCACCAAAGACAAGGATGATAAAAACATATATTCATTAAAAACAGAAGATGGAACGATTGAAAATATCGATGGTAGTTGCATCCTTGGAACCTATCAATCAACAATTCCATTTGCTGGTAAAGTCTTAGGATATATTCTAACTCAAAAAGGCTTTTTTACCGTCACTTTACTACCTGCCGTTATCTTATTCTTTGGAACTTTACTAAATTTTTTACTAAATTTAAAAAAAATGTGAAAATATAAGGCTGAAATACGGTCTTTTCTTTTTTTTTCAAGGATTTGATGTTATAATGAGAATGGGTGATGGCATGAAGAAAGTAGCAATATTATCATTACATTTAGGTTACGGGGGAGTAGAAAAATCCATTGTCGCCCTAGCCAATATTTTATGTGAAAAATATCAAGTAGAGATTATCTGTATATATAAGCTATATGACAAACCAGCTTTTAAAATAGATGATAGAGTAAAAGTAACTTACTTAATAAAAAGTGATCTTCCAGTAAGAGTATCTAGTTATAAAGTATTACTTAGACATGGACATTTGATAAAACTAGCAAAAAAGCTAACCAAAGATTATTTTTCAAAGCTAAAATTCCTAACATTCTTCAAAGATGCAGTCACTGGTGTATTTATGTATCCAAAGCGATTTATGGTAATGAAAAAAGCCATCATTAATAGCAATGCTGATATTATGATTTCTACTAGAACCTTTTTAAATGAATGGCTATCTGTCTATGGAAAACCAAATGTTGTAAAAATAGGATGGGAACATAATCATCATCACAATAATGAAAAATATGCCGTAGATGTAGTTAGGAGTAGTAAAAATTTAGATTATTTTGTATTAGTATCAAAAGACTTAAAACGTTACTATACAAAAAAACTTAGAAAATACCCATGTAAATGCGTCTACATTCCTAATATGTTAGATACGATACCAAAAAGACTTGCTCCATTAGAAGAAAAAAGATTAATCTCAGTAGGTAGACTATCAGCAGAAAAAGGTCAGATGGACTTATTAAAAATGTTTAAACAACTTCTAAAAAAACATCCTAATTGGCATTTAGACATTATTGGAGATGGTCCAGAAAGAGATAAATTAGAAGAATATATAAAAACGAGAGATTTAAAAGAAAAAATCACACTACACGGATTTCAATCAAAAGAATACATTGATAAGATGCTCCACCGATCATCGCTATATATTATGACATCTTATACCGAATCATTTGGTATTGTACTATTAGAAGCAATGTCACATGGTATTCCTTGTGTTGCATTCTCATCCGCAGAAGGTGCAAAAGAAATTATCAGTAGTGGAAAAAACGGTTATCTAATCAAAAATAGAAATGCAGCAGCAATGATGAAAAAAATTGAGGATTTGATGCGAAAAGATGATGTGAGAAAAGAAATGGGGAAAGAAGCTAGAAAAAGCGTTAAGCAATATACCAAAGAAGTGGTACAAGAAGATTGGTATAAATTATTAGAAAAGAAGGTAAAAAGATGAAAAGAAGTGTCCTATTTATATCATCTACTGGAGGTCACCTAGACGAACTTATGCAATTAAAACCCATGTTTAAAAAATATGATTATCATATTATTACAGAAAAAACCAAATCAAATTTAAAATTAAAAGAAGAATATAAAGATAGAATTGGTTTCTTAGTATATGGAACCAAGTTGCACAAATTTACTTATATATTTAAATTGCTTTATAACTCTTTTAAAAGCCTATACTTTTATCTTAAATTTCATCCAGACTACATTGTTACAACAGGTACTCATACGGCAGGTCCAATGTGTTGTATCGGTAAAATATTAGGCAGTAAAATAATCTATATCGAAACATTTGCTAATATCACTAGCAAGACAGCAACAGGAAAATTAATATATCATTTTGCTGATCACTTTATTGTACAATGGCCTTCTATGAAAAAATTATATCCAAAAGCAATAGATGGGGGATGGATTTATTAATGATATTTGTAACATTAGGAACACAAGATAAAACATTTGAAAGACTTTTAAAGGCCATTGATAAAGCAATCGATAAAGGAGAAATAAAAGAAAAAGTAATTGTACAGGCAGGAAACACAAAATATGAATCAAAAAATATGGAAATTTTTGATTTGATTAGTCCCAAAGAGTTTAACAAATTAGTAGATAAATGTGACTTAGTAATCACTCATGGTGGAACAGGTTCTATTTTATCAGCAGTAAAAAAAGGAAAAAAAGTAATCGCAGCTGCAAGACTAAAAAAATATAAAGAACACGTAAATGACCATCAAAAACAAATTATTAAAGAGTTTGAAAAAGAAGGGTACTTATTAGAACTAAAAGATTTTAATCAAGTAGGTAAGACATTAAAAAAAGCCGAAAAATTTAAACCCAAGAAATTTAAATCAAACACAGAAAATATGATGAATTTGATAGATAATTTAATAGAAGAAGACAATCATGTTTCTTGGTATAACAAAATAAAAGAAATATTATGGTATGGTTTCTTTGGAGTATTAACAACATTAGTCAATATTATCAGTTTCTATTTTTTAGAAAAAACAGGAATGAATGTATATATCAATAATTTTATTGCCTGGTTTTTATCAGTTTTATTTGCCTTTGTAACGAATAAATTATATGTATTTAATTCTAAATCATTAGATAAAAAGACAATTACCAAAGAAGTACTATCCTTTTTCTTCTTTAGAATTTTATCTTTAGGAATTGATATGCTTGGAATGTATATATGTATTAGTCTAATTGCATTAAGTAATATGGTATCCAAAGTAATTATGAATGTAATTGTTATTATAGCAAATTATATATTTAGTAAACTATTTATATTTCAAAAGAAAGAGGGGTAACCTCTTTTTTTTTGACTAATAATTGTCAAGTACTAAGACAATATCTATACAAAAAAACAAAAAGATGTTACGATATATAATGATAAGGTAGGTGATAAGATGACAAAGCAAGTAAAAATACTAGCAAGTATAGGATTTTTATTTATTGTTGCAGGTCTTATCACAAATTTTACAACGAGTTTTACACAAGATAAAGAAGAAGTGTCTAGAAGGATGAATGTCGTAAATAGTTCATACGAAACATTTAAACAAGAGGCAAAAGACTTTAGTACAACAAGAGATAATATCTATAATAATGTATTTTCAAATCTATATTTTGAAACCTTAAACCTAAGTATTAATAATTGTCTAGAGGAATTACAAAAATATGAACAAAAATTAGATGAAATGGAAAAAACAGTACAAGAATTAAAGGAAAACTGTAATGGTATTTATTTTCCAGAATCACAAACTAATAATAAATGTCAAACTTATGCAACAAGTTATGAAGAAATGGTGAACTACTTTATAAATGATATTACACAAGTGAATCAGAATATTGAAGAATATAATAAATATAATCAAGAAAATGCTACTGGTATACCACCAATTTCAAAATACAGTACAACAAAAGACTACATTGATTTTAATGGTGATAAAGAATATGCAGGAAAGGAAGACTTTTAGGATATGAAAGAACAAAATCAAATTCAAGTAACACCACTATATAGTATTCCTCCAAAGCAAAACTCTACAAAAAAGAAAAAACAAAAGAAAAAATGGAGTCTAAAGAAAAAGTTTGCTGTAGTCGGTGGTACAACCTTCACCATCTTGATAGCTACATTCTTATTTTTATTTTATGGTCCTTGGTCTGGCTTTCGCAATTTCTGGATTACAAGTGCTATGACTACAATGTCACATCAATACCTTGCTACGTGGTTCTATAGTGATGAAACGATTCAAAAAGTACTAGAAGCAAATCAAATTATCGAAGTAGGAGAAGTAACTGACCCAGATTTAATTACTTTTCGTAAATATAGTGGAAATATGATGATTTTTAAGAATAAGTATGAAAAAGAAATATTGACAAAAGACCCAGGGAATGATTTATATAAAGTGATTGAAGTAAGTGGAACAGGATATCAAGGATTCCTAGTAGCTATCTATGATCCATCAAAAATATCTATTGCCACATCGCAATATTTAGGAACAAGGGGAGAATCCATCACAACAGTAGCAGAAAGAGAAAATGCAGTTATCGCTATGAATGCAGGGGGCTTCTATGATCCAGATTGGAACTCTAATGGAGCCATCCCACATGGAACAGTAATACAAAATGGAAAAGTAGTCAGTGAATTTCAAGATGCCAACATGGGCGGAGGATTTATTGGCTTTACCAATGATGATAAATTAGTTTTAGGAAAAATGACAACCGAAGAAGCCTTAGAAGTAGGATATCGTGATGCTGTTGAATTTGGTCCATTCTTAATTGTAAACGGAAAAAGTTCCTTTATTAAAGGAAATGGTGGTTGGGGAATTGCACCTCGTACAGCAATCGGACAACGACAAGATGGAATTGTTTTATTCCTAGTAATCAACGGAAGAATCCCTAATAGTATTGGAGCCGATATGGTAGACTTAACAGAAATTATGGAAAACTATGGTGCAGTGAATGCTGCGAATTTAGATGGTGGCTCATCCAGCGAATTAGTAATTCAAAATAAAATTATTAATACCCCTGTCGCTGGAGGAGAAAATGGACTAAGAGATATGTCTACATTCTGGATAGTCAAAGAATAAGTTCTAGAAATATCTAGAACTTTTAATTAGCCGTTTTTTCAGATACTATTATCAATTGATGCACTTTATAAAAAAGAAATAATTGAATAACACTAACAATAATCAACATAATCATAACATACTCTAAAGGATAATCTAATAAGATGAAAGCAGCGACTCCACTGATGGCTGCTCCAAAAGCATCTCTAGATAAACTAAGATAGATAGCCATATCTTGTTCTTCTTCTCCTTGACAATGCTTAAGAGCTAAATCCTGATAGTAATTTTTGCAAGGACCTCTTAACATTAAAATAAGTAAGAAGCCTAAAAACATGATAGTAATTCTGATTCCAAATGGAAGAGGAACAAAGTATCCAAACAAAAGTAAAAGAAACGATATTATTAATAAACCACTAAGTAAATAACCAGAATTATTATGAATCTTTTGATAGATTTTTGGAAAAATCATATTAGAAAAAATAGCTGGAATATTAGATAAAGCGACAACACTTCCAAAAACAAGGGCAGTAATCTTTAATCCTAAACCATCTTCTAGTTCATATTGAACAAAAAGTTTGGCTTGATTTTGTCCAATATCAATAATCCCCATTCCCAAGCCATAGGCAATAAGAATAAAAATAAATAAAATAGTAATTTTCTTTTTATGAGAAAACACTTTTTTTGATATGTTAGAAAAATCAGTAAGAGCTCTTTCTTCACTTACATCAAACAAATAAAAAGACAAATAAAAACAAATCAATGTAGAAACAATTGCTAAATACATAGGAATATAAGAATGAATATTAAATAAAGGACCAGCTAATAAGCCAGTAACCAACGCTATAATAGTATATTTCATAGTAGCATCATTAGAATATTGAATAAAATCATCTTCTTTATGAATGTAAATAAGATTCCTACGTAGTTCAACAATCAACATCTCTTTAAATATAAAAGAAACTTCATATAAAGTTTTACCAATAGTAAGTCCCCAAAAAGAATTACAAAAAGTAAGCATAATTGCACTAATAATAAATAGGAAATTTCCAAATCTAAGGGAAAAAGTATTGCCCCATTTTTTAATAATATGAAGAAAAGGTATGTGTAGTAGTATACTAACAGTTAATGAAATAGCAAGTAATAAAGAAAATTCTGCTGCCGATAGACCCTTTACAGTAGTTAAATAAATGGTATTAATAATATCAAAAAATAAAAGCCAACAAGAAATACTATAATACCAAGGATAAATTTTTAAAAAAGTTTTAATTCTTTTTTTCATAAGCAAGTAACACCTCAATATATATCCTATATTTTTCCTTGATTATATCATTAAAATATAAAAAAATAAATTTGATAATAGAAAAATATGATATAATCATATAAAAAGAAGAATTAGAATGAATTATTTTTAATAAAAAAAGAAAGAGGAATGGTATGGAATTATATGCACGACCAGTAACAATCTTCGATCAAGAATTAGTAGATGATTTTGCTAGAGAACATTACGCAGTAAACGATAGTATTCAAGCCGGAGATTGCTCTTTAATATTAGGTAAGACTTATAAAGATTACGATAATTTTTATGATTGGTTTAAAGAAGAAGAAAAATTAGATCAAGAAGACCATTTAAAAAAAGGACAAGTTGGATGTACCACATATTTAGTTTTGACCAAAGAAGAAGATTATCTAATCGCTCTATTAGATATTAGACATTCTCTAAACTATGAGCATGGTGAAGTATATGGCCATATAGGAATAGATATTAGACCAACAGAAAGAAACAAAGGTCATTATAAAGAAATATTAAAACTAGCAGTAAGTTTAGTAAAAGAATACGGAATTGAAAAAATAGTAATTGCCTGTGAATATAGTAATATTCCATCCAAAAAAGGAATTGAACATGTCTTTGGAAAAGACTATCAAACCATACCAGTAGAAGGAACTTACTATTTAGTATATAAAAAAGAAATAGGAAAGAAGGAAGAATATGACAGGAACAGTGAGTAAAGATATCATTGAAGCATGTGGTAATATAGGAATTGCTAATATTTTAAGTATTGCAAAAACAGTATTAAATTTAATTCAAATTGTAGGACCTATTTTATCAATCGTAGCCTTAGCAATTTGTTTTGCAAAATTAATCACAAATCCAGATGAAAAAAAATATAAAGCGGGATTAAAAAATAGTTTAATTGCCTTAGTACTACTATTTATGATTCCTTTTTTAGTCAATCTAACAATGTCTTTAGCAGATTCTTCTTTTGATTTAGCAAAATGTTGGAATAATGCCGAACAAGTTGCTAGCATCGGAGATGAAAGTACATACGTAGAAACCGATGATCGAGACAAACAATCCATAATTACAAATCCTGAAGATTATGATACACCCTAGTACAGCTACTCAGGAGAGTAGCCCATCAAATACTAATATCAGTAATCTAATATTTGTAGGAGACTCTAGAACAGTTGGCATGCAATCAGCAGTAGGTGGAAATGATACTTGGAGTGGCAAAGTATCCGCAGGACTAGATTGGATGCAGTCAACAGGAGTGCCTAATATAGAAGGAAGTATAGGAAACGGTTCCGGGGTTGTCATACTAATGGGAGTAAACGACCTATATCGAGCCAGTAGTTATCTGTCCTATATCAATGAAAAAGCTAATACCTGGGCATCATCAGGTGCACATACTTATTTTGTATCAGTAAATCCTACAGAAGGAAGTTATTCCAACTTAAATAGTGATATTGATAGCTTTAATCAACAAATGAAATCAGGACTAAATTCTAACGTAACTTATATAGATACCAATTCACATTTAAAGTCTACAGGATTTTCAACAACAGATGGCCTACATTACACCAATGATACTTATAATAAAATTTATAATTACATAAAATCAAATTTATAACTGTATAGCGAGGTCTATATAGTTTTTAATTTAAAAAAGAATAAAAATGCGATATAATGAAAAGTAAGGGAGGAAATACGATGAAAAAAATAATGGATGGAAATGAAGCTTGTAGTTATGTATCATATAACTTTACTGAAGTAGCAGGTATTTATCCAATTACACCAGCATCTCCTATGGCAGAACTTGCTGACAAATGGAGTAATGAGGGAAGAAAAAATTATTTTGGAACGCCTGTAAAAGTAGTAGAAATGGAGTCAGAAGCAGGAGCAGCAGGAATGGTACATGGATCTTTACAAGCCGGATGCTTAACAACAACATATACGGCAAGTCAAGGCTTACTATTAATGATTCCTAATATGTATAAAATCGCGGGAGAGTTATTACCATGTGTTATTAATGTCGCTGCTCGTTCATTAGCAACCCATGCTTTATCAATTTTTGGAGATCACCAAGACATCTATGCCGTAAGAGGAACAGGATTTGCTATGTTAGCATCCTCATCTGTACAACAAGTCATGGATTTAACAGGAGTTGCTCATTTATCTGCCATCAAAGGAAGAGTACCATTTGTCAACTTCTTTGATGGATTTAGAACCAGTCATGAGCTACAAAAAGTAGAGGTAATCGATACCGATAAATTAAAAGAATTAATTGACGAAAAAGCTCTACAAGAGTTTAGAGATAGAGCACTAAATCCAAACATCCCAGTAACAAGAGGTACTTCACAAAATGAAGATATCTATTTTCAAGCAACAGAAGTAAGAAATTCCTATTATGATAAAGTGCCTGATATCGTAAATGATTACATGCAAGAGATTAACAAGATAACGGGAGAAAATTATGCACCATTTAATTACTATGGTAGTGAAACAGCTAACAAAGTAATTGTAGCGATGGGTAGTGTCTGTGAAACCATCAAAGAAACAATTGACTATCTAGGTAAAAAAAGAAATGATTTGGGATTATTAGAAGTACATTTATATCGTCCGTTTAGCACAAAATATTTCTTAAAAGCCTTACCAAAGTCAGTAAAGAAAATTGTTGTTTTAGACCGTACAAAAGAACCAGGTTCTGCAGGTGAACCCCTATACTTAGATATTGTAAAAACGATTAAAGAAGTAGAAGGAAAGGTAAAAGTATTAGGAGGACGTTATGGACTTTCTAGTAAAAATACAACCCCTGCAATGATTAAAGGTATTTTCGATTATATGGATAGAAAAGATGCTCATACCAACTTCACGGTAGGTATTGAAGATGATGTAACCAATCTTTCTATCGACTATGACAAAGATTTCCGTCTACCATCTAACAACGTGGAATTCTTAATCTATGGATATGGTAGTGATGGTATGGTAAGTGCATGTAAAGATATCATGAAACTAACCGGTACTTATACAAGAGCCTATGTACAAGGATATTTCCAATATGATTCTAAAAAATCAGGTGGAATTACTATGTCCCACTTAAGAATGGGAAATAAACCAATTAAATCAACATACTATGTAGAAAATCCAAGTATGGTAGTTTGTACAAAAGAATCATATTTAAAGAAACTAAAAATGTTAGACAAGATTAAAAAGAATGGTATTTTCTTGCTTAATACAAATAAAAATAAAGATGAAATATTAAAAGAAATGACATCTCACGATAAAAAGATTTTACAATCTAGAAATATTAAATTCTATATTGTAGATGCAGGAAGAATAGCTGCTGATAATGGCCTATCAGGTAAAATTAGTGCCATTATGGAAACCTTAATCTTTAAACTAGGAAAAATCATGGATTTTGACTTTACTGTACAAAAAATAAAAGAATCCTTAGCTGCAAAATTTGCCAATAAAAGTGGTGGAATTGTAGAAAAGAATATCAAAGCAATGGACTGCAGTATCAACAGTCTAGTACAGGTAAAATTACCAGTAGTAGATTATGTCGAAGAATTTCCACCAAAAAAGGATATGTTTGATATTATTAGCAGTATGGAAGGAGATTCACTACCAGTTAGTAGCTTCTTAAAAAATCCAGACGGAACATTTGAGCCAGGAACGACAAAAAGGGAAAAGAGAAGTATCTCAGATATTGTTCCATGTTTTAATAGCGAAAATTGTATTTCTTGCAACCTTTGCTCCCTAGTATGTCCACATGCAGTCATTCGCCCATTTTTACTTGACGAAAAAGAAGTTATGGACGCCCCAGACAGCCTAAGAGAAAAGTTAATCCCAGCTAATATTAAAGATCAAAATTTAATGTTTACGATTGGAATCAGTGTTCCAGATTGTACGGGATGTGGATTATGTGAAAATATTTGTCCAGGCAAAAAAGGTGCTAAAGCACTAACTATGAAAATAAAAGAAGAATTAGACGAAGAAAAAACAAAAGAAGAATACAACTACTTATTTAATGAAGTAACAGAAAAAGATGTCATGCCAACAACGACAGTAAAAGGTAGTCAATTCAAAGTACCAAAATTTGAATTTTCTGGAGCTTGTGCAGGTTGTGGAGAAACACCTTATTTAAAACTATTAACACAGTTATTTAAGGATAGAATGATTATTGCAAACGCAACAGGATGTTCTTCTATCTATGGAGCGTCAACTCCAGCAACACCATACTCAGTCCCTTGGGCAAACTCATTATTCGAAGACAATGCTGAATATGGATATGGTATGAAAATTGCCGACGATACGATTAAAGAAAGAATCAAGATATTCATAAAAGAAAATATAAAAGATGTAAAAAAATCACAACAAGAAACATACAAGAACTATGTGGAAAACATCACAATGGAAACAGCAGAAGAATTATTAAAAGTAATTGATGAAACAAAAATCAAAGAATTGTTACCATTAAAGAACTTCATCAAGCCAAAATCAGTTTGGATGATTGGAGGAGACGGCTGGGCATATGATATTGGTTATAATGGAATTGACCATGTTCTAGCTAATAATGAAAATGTAAATATATTAGTATTAGATACAGAAGTATATTCTAATACTGGTGGACAAGCTTCTAAATCAACAAGAACCGGAGCTGTTGCAAAATTTGCAGCAGCAGGAAAAGAAACAGCGAAAAAAGATTTAGCAAAAATTGCTTTAACCTATCCACATGTATATGTCGCAACTATTTCTCTAGGAGCAAATCCGCAACAAGCAGTAAAAGTATTACAAGAAGCAGAAAAATATAATGGTCCATCTATTATCATTGCTTATGCACCATGTATTGCCCAAGGCATTATTAAAGGAATGAAAAACTCTATTGTTGAAGAAAAAGAAGCGACCCAATCTGGATACTTCCCAATCTTCCACTACAATCCAGAAACCAAAGAATTTAAAATGGATAGTAAAGGAGACTTCAGCAAATATGAAGAATTCATATTAGGAGAAGATAGATACCATTCCCTAGAAAAAATATCAAAAAATCATAAACAACTACTAACAAAAAACAAAGAAAATGCAGAAGCAAGATATGAATATTATGAAAATTTAGCTAAGCAAAAAGAGAACTAAAACAGTTCTCTTTATTATTTTATAACGAAAAAAGAAGCTCTCCGGCAAAGAGCTTCTTTTACTTTTCATCTAAGAGGTTGCACCCCCTGAAGGGCAACCTCTAAAAAGAATAAAAAGGGGTTGGCTAGTGTGATACTAGCGACCAATTCGCCTAATTCCGAATTGGTAGTTCCTATACTAACCGAAAGTATTCTATTTGTCAACAAAAAATCAAAAAAAGTTGCAAAAAAATGAAAATCTGTTATAATATGCAGCAATAAAAGGAGATACCTATGGAAAAACATGTAATTAACCCTGTATTAGCTAATGTTGCTTATTTTTTATATCCTAGTTTATTATATCCTACCAAAGAGTATGAGAAAGATAATCTAACACAAGACTCTTATATTTTTGCTCCTAATCATACCAATAACTTAGATGGATATTTAATATGGTCATTGCTTGCTAAAGATTATGATATAGATACATTTATGTATAGAGAATTCTGGGATAACTTTCCTCTATATGCCAAAGTTTTACCTTTATTCAATGTATATCCCATATCTAGAGATGAACTACATCCAGAAGAAATACTTAGTGAACTGAGAAAATTAAAAGACAAAACTCATTCATTAATAATATTTCCTCAAGGAAGACACGTCGATCCCAAATTAATGGTTGAATTAGCTAAATATCATTTAAGGACTATACCTCTAGGTACATTCTTTATTTCATCACGTAGTAAAAAAGAATTAGTACCTATATATATGGAACCACAGATACTAGGACAAGAAAATGCTGTTATTTATGGAAATCCATTAAAACCTAGTGATTTTGAAACAACACCAGGCCGAATGAAAAAAGAAGATATGATAGAATTTGCCAGAGCTTGGTTAGAAGAAATAAACAAACTATATCAATCTGCTGAAGATATTACAGGAAGAAGACAACATGATTATGAAATAAAAAGATTTTATACAGATGCATCAGGCCTTAGATATGGAACATTAGATGACCCTAATTGTCTTATGAGTAGTATTTCTGAAGTGAAAGAATTACTTACAAAATATGAAGAAACAGGTATAACAGATCTTGAAGTTTTAGGACAAATGGCTAATGTAGATAGTAAAACAATTGAAAAAATAGGTGATATAAAAGAAACCTATGAAAAGTGTTTAGTAAAGCACAAATAAACAAATACAAAAAAATGCAAAAAACATTGGAAAATTATCCTAAAAACATGTTATAATATGCCAAGAAGGAAGTGATCGAGTGGCTGAATTAAAGGACGTAAAAGGAATAGGACCGAAATCCCTTTCTTTATTAAATAAAATAGGAATCTATACCATAGAAGATTTAGTAACCCATTATCCCTTTCGTTACGAAATACTAGAAAGAAATAATTTACAAGAAGTGGAGGATGGAGAAAAAATTGTCATTGACGGGCGAGTAGAAAGTATACCAATTTTAATGCGCTTTAAAGCAGGACTAAATAAAATGAACTTTAGATTGGTAACACCATCTGGAGTAGTAGGAGTATCTATCTTCAATCGAGCTTTCCTTAAGAATCAATTGATAGTAGGAACCGGGGTTACGGTAATTGGAAAATTAGATAAAAAGAAAAACGTCATAACAGCAGCTGATATCAAATTAGAAACATTATCAAACAAAGTAAAAATAGAGCCAGTCTATCACGCCACAAGTGGATTAACCAATAAAAATATTTCAACTTATATTAATATGGCATTACTACAATTTGGAAAAGAAATACCAGACTATATACCAGAAGAATACTTAGAAAGATATCACTTTTCCAATAAAAAAACGTCCTTAAATTTAATTCATAACCCATCGACAGAAGAAAAATTAAAAGAAGTAACAATTCGTTTAAAATATGAAGAATTATTTGCTTTCATGTTTAAAATCAATTATTTAAAATTAGAAAACAAAAAGAAAAAACAAGGTCTAGAAAGAAAGATTGATAAAGAAAAATTACAAGAGTTTATCAAAGATTTACCATTTGAATTAACGCCTGACCAAGTAAAAGCAACGAGTGAAATTGTAGAAGACTTAGAAGCAAATCATAGAATGAACCGACTATTGCAAGGAGATGTTGGTAGTGGTAAAACGATTGTTTCGTTTTTAGCCATGCTTGCTAATCACCTAAGTGGCTTTCAAAGTGCCTTGATGGCACCAACCGAAATTTTAGCAACCCAACATTTTCATAATTTAGAAAACTTTTTAAAGAAAACAGATATTAAGATTGCTTTGTTAACGGGATCAACACCAAAAAAAGACAAACAAAAGATTTACGATGAATTAAAAGATGGAACAATCAGTATGGTAGTAGGAACTCATGCCCTAATTCAAGATGATGTCGAATATCATAATTTAGGTTTAGTAATCACAGATGAACAACATCGTTTTGGAGTTCATCAAAGAGCAAATCTTCAAAACAAAGGAAAAAAACCAGATGTTTTATACATGAGTGCAACACCAATCCCAAGAACTTATGCCCTAACAATATTTGGAGACATGGATGTTTCAACGATTAAAGAAAGACCAAAAGGAAGACAAAAAATAGACACCGTAGTCAAGAAAAATAGTGAAATCAAAGACGTATTAGAAATGATGTATAAAGAATTAAAACAAAATCATCAAGTCTATGTTATCGCTCCATTAATTGAAGAAAATGAAAACTCGGATTTAACTACAGTATGCCAATTGAGAGATCAAATGAAATTGGCCTTCGGCGAACACTATAAAATAGATATTGTCCATGGAAAAATGGCCAGTGCTGCTAAAGACATGATTATGGAACAATTCTCAGAAAATAAAATTCAAATCTTAATTTCGACAACAGTAATCGAAGTAGGAGTCGATGTACCAAATGCAACAACTATGGTAATCTTTGATGCAGATCGTTTTGGACTATCAACATTACACCAATTACGTGGGCGTGTTGGAAGAGGTAGTTCCAAATCACAATGTATCTTAGTCAGCGATAGTGATGCAGAACGTTTAAAAATTATGGAACAAGTAGACGATGGATTTAAAATCAGTGAAGAAGATTTTAAATTACGTGGACATGGAGATCTATTTGGAACAAAACAAAGCGGTGACATGTCATTTAAAATTGCTAATATTAGATCAGACTATAAAATATTACTACAAGCAAAGAAAGATTCTGAAGAATATTTATTAAATAAAGAAACAGACAAAGATCCATTAAAGATAAAATTAATTGATTCGATTACAAAAGGATAACACGATATTTCGTGTTATCTATTTTTTTGTTATAATAAAAACAGGTGATGATCAGTGAAAGATAAAATCAAAACAATAGAAAATGTACTAGAAGCATTATCTGAAAAATTATATCTTTCCAACACAAAAAAATATCAAAATGTAATACCAGAACTAGAGGAAACTTATAATACGGTAATTGCAATAGGAGTAGAAGGCCTAACAAATGAAATTTTAGAAAAAGAAAACATGTTTTCTAATTTCCAAACAAAAAAAATCTTATGTAATAGACAAGAAATGAATACTAAACAACAAACCATAATAGAAAAATTAAATAAACAAAATGAAATTAAAGCATATTCTTTCTTACCAACAGGATTAGGACATTATGAAAATTTAGAAGAATTAAAAAATCAATTAATACGACAATCAACATTAGAAGAGAAAAAATATATTTATGTCTATATAGAAGATAGAATCCAATTGGAAGAAAAAATAAAAGAGTTAACGAAGGAATTAAAAGAAACCCTATTAATGATAATAGGAATAAAAGAAAATGACACAGTACCATTTTTAATATGGAGTCAAAAAGAAAAAATAAAATCATGGATCATTCGTCATCCGAATGAAAAAGAATATTCTCCGTTTGTACATATGTCAAAAGAATTTGAAGTGATATTCCGAAAAGGAAGACCAGATATTTATGATGGCAAAGTAGTCTATAACAAAAGTGAATTTAATACACTATGTAATCCCTATCAATTAGGAACACTTTTAATCTACGAAGAAGATCATAACATTTTAGGGTTTATTGAAGCTCAACTAGAAACATCTAAAAAAGAGGCGAAATATAAAGATACTCGTATCATGAGAATTAAAAAAATATTTGTAAAAAAAGAATATCGAAGGCAAAAAATTGGAACTAAATTATACGAAGAAGTAGTAAAAAAGGCCAAAGAAGAAAAATGCGATAGAATAGAAGTGGAGGTATATAGCTTTACACCATCAGCCAAAAGTTTTTTTGCATCTCTCGGTCTAGAAATATTGTCATATCAATATGAAATAAAAGTGCCTCAAAAATAGAACTGTCAAGCACCAAAATATTTTAGAAATAGCAATTGACTTTTTATAAAATATACTTTATGATTAAGATGCGTGATACATATCACGCCGATATCTCTCACGGTGTTTAAATGTGAGAGTATATTCAACCGAACCCCCTGAAGGAGCCGCAAGGCTCCACTTTTGTTTATTTTATAAGGATTTTAAACCTTTAAAAATATTTTAGGTGCTGTTTAGGTGCTAAAATACATAAAAAAAATAATGGTAAGCGATTAAACTTACCATTATTTTACGTTTATAGACATATTTCTATATCATCTTTATCATTAGTTATACTATCATTATCAATAGTATTTTTTTCTTTTTCTCTTTCTCTTTCAGCTAGTAAAATACTATTGTTTTTATTTATGAGCTTAACTATATCTTCGAGTTTATTTTGATACATATGAGAGTAGGTATTTAGTGTTTCATCAATTTTAGTATGAACTAAATATTTTGCTACTAGAGTAATACTAGCACACCATAATTTATTAAGAAAGAAGCACAAGAAGCTGAAGGGCAGTTCCTCTTATCACTCGATCAGAATATAAATCATAAAGATATGACTTTTAAAGATTTATATTTATCTTTTTATGATTATCAAAGTGATAAAGTTAGAGAAAGTACAATAAAAACTTATAGAGATAGAGTTAAGTATTTACAGTATTTTGATAATATAAAATTAAAGGATTTTAATATTAATCATTTTGAATTATGGAAGAAAGAAATAGTGGGATATGGATTAACAACTAAAAAAGGTTCTATTAATTCATATCACGATGGATTAAAACAAGTATTAAAACGCATAAAAAAAGAACAAACTGATGATTTGATTATTCTTCACACAAATCAAGGCTCAGTTTATTCATCAAAAGCCTATAATAAGCTTCTAGAAAATTATAACATATCTCGTTCAATGAGTCGAGCTGGTACACCAACTGATAATCCGGTCAATGAATCATTAAATGGTTGGATTAAAGAAGAATTAATTGTTGATTTTGATTTAAAAAATAGTAAAGATGTACCTAAACTTATTGAAGAATACATTTATTATTACAATAATGAAAGACCATCATATGCATTAAATTATAAAACCCCAATTCAATATAAAATTGAATCAGGGTTCTAACTTTTTTAACTGTCTACTTTTACTTGACTAGTTCATTATAATCTACTATTTTTATTTTTTATTTAATGATATAATGAACTAAATAATAAAAGAGTTTATATATGGTGAGATAAAATGAAAAAGTTCTATTATAGTAAAGAGGAAATGATTAAAGATACAAAGTTAGAAGCAGAAAATATATTAGGTGAATATAATTCTACAACGAAGAAAATGAGAAAGCACAAAAAAAGGTATATATTTATTATGATAATATGTCTGATCTTATTTAAGATTATTATAGGAACTATTGAAATAAATAGTCCCTTCAGTTATTCAAGAAATAGACTTTATAAAGTAACAATAAATAAAACACCTATTACCGTTCAAGTTATTGATCACCATCGAACGTTTATAATTCCATATTTTTTATACTGGAATTCCTACCATTTAAACACCTATTATGGTATAGATTATGATGCTGTATATTATATTAATCCTGAAGAATCAGAGTATATTCTTAACGTGGAATCATATAGTTGCCTTTCCAAAAATAAAGAGCGACAAGTGGGGTGCCAAGCTTTAGATAATTTTCACGAAGTAAAAAATAAGGATACTATTTACACCAATTTATATATAAGACGAAATGGAAAGCCAGAAAAAGAAATGTATGATGGGAAACTAATAAAGGATATTACCCCCTATATTCAAGAAAAAGGGGTATATTATGTAAGAGTAGATGCTGAATATGAAAAAGTATCATCAAAACTAGAATTTTTTTTAGAACAAAAATAAGTATCGAGACGATTATAGTTAATAATATGGCAAAACTGAATATATAGATTATGATATAATGAACTAAATAGAAGTTAAAAGGAAACAAAATAATAAATTTATAGACCCATATAACAGAAGTAATATAGATAAAAGGTAATGGATATAAAATAAGGAGGTATAAGAGTGTATAAAACGATTGTAATTGAATATTCACCAAAAGCAGACGATATGGCCCAAAAAATTGAAGAAAAAGCCAATGAAATGTTACAAAATGGCTATAATTTAATTACTATGTCAATCACTGGAACAGCAAAAGCTATTTTAGTATTTAAAAAATGAAATACGGGAGGTATTATGAGTAATATTATAATATATGGCTCTCATTATGGGACAACCAAGCAATATGCCGAAGAGCTTTCCAGAAGAACAAACATAAAAGCCATATCTTTTGAAAAAGTAAATCAAATAAATGATTATGATAACATTATTTATTTAGGTGGATTGTATGCAGGTGGAGTATTAGGAATGTCTAAAACCCTAAAGAAATTAAATAACATATCTAATAAAAAGATCATGATAGCAACAGTTGGCCTTGCAGATCCAATAGATGAAGAAAATAAAAATAATATAAGAAATAATATTAAACATCAACTTCCAAAAGAAGTGTTTGAAAAAGCAATGATATTTCATTTAAGAGGTGGTATTGATTATTCAAAGTTGAACTTGGTTCATAAAACAATGTTAAAGCTACTTTATAATGCGATTAAGAAGATTCCTAAAGAACAACAAACAGCAGAAAATAATGCAATGATAGAAACTTATAATAAAAAAGTGAATTTTATAAATTTCTCTAGTTTAGATAAGATAGTTAATGAAATAGAAAATAAAAATTAATACAAAGTTAGAAAAAATAACACAAATAATCCTTAAAAGTATGATGATATTATTTCTGGCTTTGTATTAAGGTATGAAGATTTTTATGGTGACAAACACTCATCGAAAAGAAAAAGATAATCTATATTTCTCTTTGAAGGAGCCATAAGACTCCACTTTTTATTTGAATAAAAGAATCTGTTCTTTTGTTCTTCTTATTTTTGATATATAATAAAAATAGGTGATACTATGAGTGACAAATTACCAACTCGAGAAGAATACAGAAAAAAGAAAGTAGAAGAAAATAAAACAGGGACAAAAAAAGAACCAGAACAAAAGAAGGAAATCTGGAAAGAAAAAAATAAAGGACAAAAAAAATTTGATGAAATAGATAATATGGAATCAGCCAACGATTTCTATGAAGATAAAAGATTGGTAAAACAAGTAAAAAAGAAAAAACGAAGATTTCGTAAATGGGTTGTTTTTTTGTTTTTTATATTCTTTTTACTAATTTTAATAGGTTCTAGTATTGGAATATATATCTGGCTACATGATAATAATGATATTAAGAATTTACAAAATGACGTAGTAGACGATACCAATGTAAATGAAAAAGAAGATAATGAGAATACAGAAAATATTAATCCTCCAGAAAATATGGATGATGATTACTGGAATTATATTAAAATGAATCTTCTAGAAGTAGACTTTAATGATTTATTAGAAAAAAATTCTGATACTGTAGGCTGGATTCAAGTAAAGGGAACGAATATTAATTATCCAATTGTACAAACAACAGATAATGATTACTATTTAGATCACGCCTTTGACAAAACAGAAAACAAAGCAGGTTGGGTCTTTATGGATTATAGAAATAATCCCGTAGACTTTAATCAAAATACAATTATCTATGCACATAGTCGTTATAATGGAACCATGTTTGGAAGTTTAAAAAACATCTTAAATAGTTCTTGGTATACCAATAAAGAAAATCATATTATAAGACTATCCACCCCAACAGAAAATACAATGTGGCAAGTATTTAGTGTGTATACAATAGAAAAAGAAAGCTACTATATTACACCTAGTTTTTCAAGTACAGAAAGTTACCAAAACTTTTTAAATACCATAAAAGGAAGAAGTGAAGTAGACTTTTCTGGTACGGTAAACACAGGAGATAAAGTGTTAACACTGTCAACATGTAAAGACAATTTTGGCAACAGAATCGTCATGCACGCTAAGTTAATCAAGAAAGAAGTCAGATAATGAGTAAAAAGACAATAAAATAAAATGTGTATTTTTTGTGAAAAAAACGAATTTTTATGATATACTGAATATAAAGATAGGTGAGCCTATCGGAATAATAAAGAAAGGATGAAAGTAATGAAAAAATTCATGAAAGTTGCCTTAATGGCTATTGTTGGGTTATTTGTATTGGTTCCAATGGTAAACGTTCATGCAGCAGATGGTGTGGTAGAAGTAAGAACTGCTGATGAATTATATGCAGCATTAGAAGGAACAGAAGCAACATCTGTAAAATTAATGGATAACATTCAAACTACTCACAAAATCAATGTTACCTCTGATAAAGTAATTGATGGTAACGGATATACAATCGAGTATGTTGGAACGTTTAAAGACGGATCTACAGATAACACAGTATGGGGAAGTAATGCAGAAGCTCCATACAACGGAGGAGTATATGTTATCCAAGCATATACATCAAATGTAACATTAAAAAATATTACATTAACAGGTGGTAATGTAGGACTTGGTGTCAATGGAGCAACAGTAACATTGATTGGAAATATTGATGTTTCTGGAAATGGTTTCGGAGGAATCGAAATGACTAAAGGTTCTGGAGTTACCTCATTACCTTATGTACATGCAGGAGAAGCTACAATCACAAATACTACAGAAACAGCAACAACTCCTACAGTATGGACTGATGGTCTTACATTAGAAGAGATAGAAAGTGGAAATGCTGATTTTGAAGCAACAGAAGATACTTTCGCAGGAGCTGCTTATGTAATAAGTGAAGGTCAATTAAAGTTCTATACAGATGAAACACAAATTCCAGAAGAAAATGATGATGTTATTGTAGTACCAATCACACCAGAAAATCCAGAAGAACCAACAGAAGAGCCAACTACTCCACCAACAGAACAAGACAAAGTAGAAGATACAACTGAAAATCCTGAAACCAGTGATGGAATCTTATTATTCGTATCTTTAGCTGTAATTGGTCTTGCTGGAACAACTTTAGCATATAGAAGATTACATAACTAAGGTAAAAGAATGCTATAACAGCATTCTTTTTTGTTTGCATATAAAATGGTATAATAAAAAAGAGGTGTAGTATGTATAAAGAGATTTTAAAAGAGATATTAATAATAGAAAATGTTGTAGAGTCCATAAAAGAAAATTCCAGTCAACTATTTTCCATAATTCCTGAATTAAAAGCTATGGTAAATTTTCCCCACCGTCACCCACATCACCATTTAAATGTATGGAATCACACATTACTTGCTCTAAGTATGTCTCCAAAAGACTTTGAAGTGAGACTTGCCTTACTATTACATGATATGGGAAAACCATTTTGTTATCAAGATGAAGAAGTTAGACATTTTAGAGGACACCCTAAAAAATCAGCCGAAATAGCCGATAAAGTTCTAGAAAGATTAGAGTTTTCCCTAGACGAGAGAAAAAGATATCAATATTTAATTATAAATCATGACACACCAATTCAAAAAGCAAAAATGGATTCCTCTATCAGCGACTCATCTCTTCTAGAAAAACTATTTCAAGTACAATGCTGTGATGGACTAGCTCATAACCCAACCAAGTTAGAAAAAAGAAGAAAGTATTTAGAGGAAGCTTATCACTATCTACATCCAAATGCTCCAGAGGATAGAGTAAGAACCTGGGTAAACAAAACTCCAGGTTCATCCAAAATATTAGAAAAAAGGAGATAATGTATGATGGTACATACTATGAATTTACAAGAAGAACCATTTCAAATGATAAAAGAAAAAACAAAAACAATCGAACTTCGTCTTTATGATGAAAAAAGAAGAACAATAAAACCAGGAGATATGATTGCATTTAATAATAATCATACAGAAGAAATTTTAAAAGTCAAAGTAATAGCTTTACACATTTTTGAAAATTTTGAAGAATTGTATAAACATTTTGATAAAATATCGATGGGATATAGACTAGAGGAAACAGCCAACCCTAAAGATATGGAAGCGTATTATGATAAAGAAAAAATAGAAAAATATGGAGTAGTAGGTATTGAAATAGAGTTAATTTAAAAAAAAGAAGGAAGGAGAATGTATGCCAAAAATAAGTGTAATAGTACCAGTTTATAATATGAAAGAAGAAGTAAGAGACTGTCTAGATTCTTTAGTAGAGCAAACGGAGAAAGAGATTGAAATTATTGCGATTGATGACTGGTCTACAGATCAAAGTCTAGAAGTATTAAAAGAATATGCTAGAATTTATCCCAATATAAAAGTCTATCAAAACGAAAGAAATTTAGGACAAAGTGAAACTAGAAATAGAGGAATAGAATTAGCAGAAGGAGAATACCTTGCATTTCTAGATAGTGATGATTATATCAATCCAGGTATGTATGAAGAATTATATAAGGTAGCACAACAATATAATTTTCCAGAACTAATTACAACAGGACTAACATTTGTAAAAGAAAGAGAATTTCGTGGACAAGATTTAAGTTATTTTTCAAAAGGAATACCATCAGTAATTCATCCCATGCAACAAAAAGATGCAGTTTTTAACCAAAGCCCATCTGTTTGCAATAAATTATTTCGAAAAGATACAGTAAAAAACTACAAGTTTTTATCAGGCTGTATGTGGGAAGATATTGCTTTTAGTTTTACTAGATTTCTAGAAGCAGACACCGTAGTAGATGTACCAACGACCAATTATTTTTATCGAAGAGATACCAGTAGCGGAGTATCTGCAAAAAATTTTCAAGATAATAATAAACTAGATGATATTTTTGTGGTGGCAGATGAGTTGGAAGAAGAACTAAAAAGAGCTGGAAAATATGATGATTTTGCACCACAAGTTCGAGCTCTTCAAATTGGTGTTTGTCTACAAAGAGTAAATGAAATAAGACAATGGAACTCACCAACGGAACGAATAGAAGAGGCAACAGAATATATGTTTTCTAAAATGAAAGAAAAGTATGGAACACTAGAAGAGTTAGATGAAATAGCCATACAATGCAAAGCCGGTTTTAAAGTAACAGATGATTATAAAGAGTATTTAGAAAAGGAAGGAACAAAAAATGCAAGAAGATAAAATAGAAACTTTTGTAAATATAATCAAGAACTCTAAAAGTACAGTCTTTTTTGGAGGAGCAGGTGTCTCAACAGAAAGTGGTTTAAAGGACTTTAGAAGTAAAGATGGCTTGTATCATGAAAAGTATAAATATCCACCCGAAGAAATTCTATCGCATCATTTCTTTTTAGAGCATGCAGAAGAATTCTTTCAATTTTATAAAGATAAATTAAATAGTCTAAATTATGCACCAAATATTGCACATAAAGTATTAGCTAAATTAGAACAAAAAAGAATATTAGATACTATTATCACACAAAATATCGATGGATTTCATCAAATGGCAGGCTCAAAAAACGTAATAGAATTACACGGATCCATATTGAGAAATTACTGTATGAATTGTCATAAATTTTATCCCGCTAAAAAAGTGTTTTCCAGTAATGGTATTCCAAAATGCAGTTGTGGTGGAGTAATAAAACCAGATGTTGTTTTATATGAAGAACCACTAAAAGAAGAAAATATGATAAATGCAATAGCTGCTATTCAAAAAGCAGAAGTCTTAATCATAGGTGGAACATCTTTGAACGTTTATCCAGCTGCTGGTTTACTACAATACTTCCAAGGAAAACATCTCATTTTAATTAACAAAGAAAAAACACCTTATGATAATAGGTGTGACCTAATATTTTATGATAGTATTGGAACAGTTTTACAAAAGGTGATGAACAAAATAGAAAAAGAGGCTTAGCCTCTTATTTTTTGCATTCCGCCAGATGTTTTTTCCTCTATAGGAATAGACTGTTGATAAAAAGATTGAATAGCATCAGGAAAAACATGCATTTTCCGCTCTACAATTTGTTCTCTCTGGCTCTTTTTGTGATAGTAGTCTAAGTCATAGTTTTTTTCTACCCTTTGAAGCTCTTCTCTATCAACACCAGGAACTTGTCCTGTCATCAAGTAAATCTCATAGGCATCCACTGGTGCACCCATCAATAATTCAACTCTAGAAGCAATAGGCATACAGTATAACTCTTTTTCCTCCATCAAAGATACAAGTGGTAAATCAGCATGCTGGGAAACCAAATAATTAGAAAATAAAGGAATATTCATACTGATACCGTCTAAAATCTGTTCGGTAGGAAAATGTTGACGTTGGCTAGAAGACGTACGAATCTCAGCACTGTTTTCCCAGGGAATAACTTCAACAGAAAAAACAGTTCCCGAATTTCCATCAAATAACAAGGATTGGTATCCTTCTTTCTCGTCTCCTTGATACACCTTTTTGCAACCACAAACCTCTAATAATTGTACCAACTGATACGCATCATTTTTTAATTGCTCTAATGTTTTCATAAAAACCTCCTAAATATAGTATATCACAAACAAATGATTGACTTAAAAATAAATATGTGTTATAATATAGACCGCAAGCGAGGAGATATAAGCAAATATTGTGAGCTATCTCAGGTATAAAGCCTACACGCGTATAAAAGCACGGAGTCGCTTCTAAGAGCAAAAACTCTGTGCTTTTTTCTATGTGAAAGCATAAAATAAAAAGAGGGGATAAAAATGAAGAAACAACAAGTACCGTCGATGAAGGTATATGACAATACAATATTAAGATTAAACCTATCACCAGCCTATTATGATTCTAGTTATGAAAAATATTGGGAAGGTAGAACTTATGGATTTGATCTCATAGAACTATCAGACCAAGAGAAAGATGAAATGAATATCTTATATTTACTAGAATCACTAGGATTTCCAATGGGTGAAACGGGAATCTTTTTATACAAACAAATGATTGTAGAAGCATCAAAAGAACTAAAGAATGCTGGAAAAGAAGAAAAGAAAATGATAAAATCCGCCATGACCTATCCATATTCTCAATTTTACTTTAATATCGCAAGAAATAATTTAGACATGGGAATAAAAACATTTCATCAATTGGTATCATTATCTTATGAAAATAGATCTATGAATCGTGTAAAACCACAAACCGCAAGAAGATTAGGAATAGACATGAATAGTCCAGACTATATGTTACAAGCCTATAAAATTGCAGAGTACTATGTAAAACAAAAAGAAGCAAACATATTAGAAGAAAATGAAAATTCTTATCGCAGAACCACGGCTAGACAAAAAAGATATACTATGCAAGAAAGTAGGAAATAAAATACTGAATTTCAGTATTTTTTTGTTATAATAAAAAGGAAAGGATGAATAAAATGAAAGATATCTATAGTTTTTATAACTCAATTTTAAATATTGCCAATAAAAATTCTGAAGCTGTAGAAAAAACCGTAAGAGAAATTACTCAGGAAGAAACAGAAAAAGTACTAGATCTATCTCCAAGTCTAGATGGCTTCTGTAAATATTTAGCTAGTCAAATAAAAGAGCAATTAGAAGAAAATGGAATTAAAAGTTATTGGATTGACTTAGATGATATCGCCTCAGTAGACCATGTTATCTTAATTGCAGAATATAGAGCAGAAGACTCTATTCAAAGATTATTAATTGACCCTAGTTTTTCACAATTTACTAAAAAAGAAAATGCTACACTAGTATCGTTAGATGAGTGGCCAAGTGAAAAAATAAAAAATAAAACGATAGTAAACGATTTATTAGAAACAGGGGTAACACCATTAACACAAGAAAGATGGCAAGATTATATTTCAAGTTTTTCTAAAGAACCTATAGAAGCAGACTTAGATATGCTTTTGTTAACAACAAGTCTAAATAAACTGCCACAAGATGCAAAAAGGAGAAAATAAAATGAAAGAAAAAGAAAATAAAATTGTATATGAAATAGAAGGAAAAGAAATTGGAGAAGTAGAGTTTACACCTATAGATGAAAATACAGTAGATATTTGTCATACATATGTAGATCCTGATTATCAGGGACAACAAATCGCTTCAAAACTAGTAGAAGAATTATTTAAAAAACTAAAAAAAGAAAATAAAAAGGCAGTAATTACTTGTAGTTATGTTGATCACTGGATTAAAAAACATCCCGAATATCATGACCAATGTATGTAAAGCATATTGTAAAATAATGACAAGGAATAATCATATGAAGAAAGAAAAATAAGGGAGGAAGAAAAATCTTCTTCTTTTTTTATGAAAGAAAGTTGACAAGCGTACAAAAGTACACATATAATAAAACTGTAGAAAGGATATAGAATATGGAAGTAAACAATCCCAAATATAGAAATCAAGGTATTCATGTTATCACCACGATTTTTACGGTCGATAAAGGAGAATTAAAGGTATTATTAATCAAGAGAAAAAATAATCCCTATCAAGGATTCTGGGCATTAACAGGAGGAGCTTTGTATAATGATGAAGACCTAGAAGAAGGCCTTTTTCGAGAAATAAAAGAAAAAACTGGACTGACAGATATAGAAGTAAGACTGTCCAATGTCTTTGGTAAAAAAGACCGTTCTCCAGTTATGAGAATGGTTGCAATCAGTTATATTGGAATGGTAGATATCGACAAAGTAAACATTTTAAAAGACACCTTAAAAACGAGTAATGCCGCATGGTTTACAATCAATGACATTCCGCCACTAGCATATGACCATAACGAAATCATAGAAGATGCCATAAAGAAATTAAAAAAGATGGTATTATCCACAAATATTTTAAAAGTATTTTTCCCAGATGGATTTACACTACCAGAATTACAAAAAATTTATGAAAGCATTTTAGAAAAAAAACTAGACCGAAGAAATTTCCGTAAGAAACTATTAAATACGAATCAAATCATTCCAACCGAAGAAGAAAAAATTTTCGAAGGAAAGAAAAAAGCCAAGATATATAAATTTAAAGAATAGAGTGAGAATATGCAACAAAAATTAATATTTTATTATAGTGCTATGAAAGGTGGAAAAACAACTAGAATATTTCAAAAGATACACGACCTAGAAGAAAATGGACAGAACGTAATTGTAATCAAACCATGGACAGATACCAAAGGAAAGACTGATATCATCAATCGTCAAGGAGAACGAAGACCTGCAGATATTGTATTAAAACCTGGTGAAGATTTATTAGAAAAAGAACATATGGAAAAGTTATGGTCTAGCGATCATATCATCGTAGATGAGGCACAATTTTTAGAACCGGAACAAATAGAACGATTATGGGCAATCAATAAACGAATTGGAATACCCATCTCTTGTTTTGGTTTAAAAACAAATTTTCAAAGCAATTTATTTCCTGGATCCGCAAGACTATTCGCCTTAGCAGATGAAGTAATAGAATTAGATAGTAATTCCTTATGTATCTGTGGAGAGCCTGCAAAATTTAATGCTAGAAAAGTAAATGGAACTTTCACCATGGAAGGAGAGGAGGTAGCAATCGATGGTGAAGATACCAGGATAGAATATGTACCACTATGTGGTGCTTGTTGTTTTGAAAAAGTATATAGGAAAAGAAAGGTGGAAAAATGAAAAGTACAAAAATTGTATTGACCGGTGGCCCATGTGCCGGAAAAACAACAGCGATGCAATCAATTGAAAAGGAGTTTACAGAGAAAGGATACCAAGTCTTAATCGTACCAGAAGCAGCAACAATCTTAATTAATAGTGGCATCAGATCCTTTGGAAAATATGCCCTAAATACAAGAGAATTTCAAAGGCAAGTCATAACCTTACAAATGACCTTAGAACAATTAGCTGAAGAGGCAGCTAATCAGTCAGATACTCCAACCATAATAGTATGTGACCGAGGAATACTAGATGATAAGGCCTATGTAACAAAAAAACAATGGCAACACTTATTACAAGATTTTGACGTTTCTGAGTTTGATTTAATGAGTCGTTATGACGTTGTCCTACATTTAAGAACAGCGGCTTTAGGCAAAGAAGAGTTTTACACCTTAGATAATAATTCGGCAAGAACAGAGACCGTGGCAGAGGCAAAAATAAAAGATAAAAAAACACTTGAAGCATGGCTTGGTCATGAAAAACTTTCAATCATTGGAAATGAAACCTCATTTGATCGTAAAATAGAACAGGTACTAAAAGAAATTTATCATGCTTTATCTAAACCATATCCAGTACAAATTCAAAGAAAATACATTATTAGTGGAATAGATTTATCAAAAATAGAAGAAGTAAAATTAGTAAAATTAGAAATAGAACAATACATGATGGAAAGCGGTAAGGTAGAATACATTTATCGAAAAACACAAAAAGAAAAAGAAATAAAATATACTAGAATTATGAAAATAGATACCTCAATCAATAACGAAAGAATTACAACTCAACGTCAAATAGCCGAAGAAGAATACTATCAATATCTATCGTCAACAGAAAAACCAATTAGAAAGACTAGATATTGTTTTGAGTATGAAAATCAATACTTTAGGCTAGACATTTTTGAAAACGGTTTCCAAATGTTAGAAGTAGAAACTTTAATTCCAAATCAAGAGATAAACATGCCTCCTTTCGTTACAGTAGTAAAAGAAGTAACCGATGACAAAAGTTATCGTAATGGTTCATTATATAAAAGAATGAACCCTTCGAAAAGAGGAATACAAAAGAATCTAAAAATATAGTATACTAAAAAAGAAAAGAGGAGAAGAAGATGGATAGATTTCAATCCGCAAATAAAGCAAGTATCTTAGGAATGATAGGAAATATTATATTATTGTTATTAAAAGGTAGCATAGGAATTATCACCAAAAGCCAAGCCATGATTGCAGATGCCACCAACAGTGCAGGAGATATTTTTTCATCGCTTATGACATTTATTGGAAATAAAATTGCTTCTGTACCATCTGATGAGGATCATAATTTAGGTCACGGAAAAGCAGAATATATTTATTCGCTTTTAATTAGTATTGCGATGATGGTAATGGGATTAACGGTAGCCTTAGACTCCATAGAATCTTTATTTACCCAGGAGACATTTACATTTTCAATTTGGTTAATAGTTATTTGTATTATTACAATTTTAATAAAATTTTCGTTATATATGTATACCAAAACCATCGCCGAAAAACATAATAATTTATTAATGAAAGCAAATTGTAAGGATCATAGAAATGACTGTATTGTAACTAGTTTAAACTTGCTAGCTATTATATTGGGAAGTTTTGGTATTTATTGGGTAGATGGTATCGTAGGAACAGTTATTTCTATTTGGATTATTGCAACTGGTATTGGAATCTTTAAAGAAAGTTATGATGTTTTAATGGACAAATCTATTAATGAAGAGACCAAACAACAAGTATATGAATTAGTCAAAAGTCATGATACAGTAAAAGGAATAAAAAACTTTCATTCGGCACCAGTAGGCTATCAATATCAAATCTTTTTTACCATTCAAGTAGATGGTAATCTAAAGACATTTGAAAGCCACAAAATTGCTAATCACTTAGAAAAAGAAATTACAAACACAATTCCAGAAGTTTTTTTAACCGTCATTCACGTAGACCCAATTCATATTCAAAAGGAAAAGAAATAAAATCTTGTTTTGTGAAAATTAAATAAAAACTATACCAAACACTTCTAAAAAAAGTTATAATAAGAAAGAAGGAGTTTGTGCAGTATGGATCAAGAAAAAATCGGAAAATTTATTCTAAACTTACGAAAGCAGCAAAATTTAACACAAAAAGAATTCGCTGATAAATTAAATGTAACTGCACAAGCAGTATCAAAATGGGAAAATGGTAGGGGCCTTCCTGATATAGAAATTTTACAAAAAATTAGTAGTGAATTTCATATTAACATTGATAATATATTAACAGCTACAAACCCTAAAAAGAAAAAAAACATAAAGATGATAGTAATAATGATAGTAGTAATAGTATTATTAGCACTTTCTATTTATTTATTTTTAAGACCAAGCAGTTATAATTTTACAGACATAAAATCAACAAATGAACAATTTAATGTAAAAGGAGTAGCAGTATATTCTTCTGATCAAAACTCTATTTATATTTCAAATATTGAATACTTAGAAGGAGAGGAAGAAGAAAAGTATGTAGGAATGGAATGCATTCTTTATGAAAGCCATAATAATCTAGAAGAAAAAGTATCTCAATGTGGTTCTATAAAAAAAGAACAAGATCCAAAAACTTTATCTGAATTATTGAAAGAGACAGAATTTAAAGTACAAAACTTTACTTGTACGAATAGTAGTATTAAAAATAGTAAACTATACATTGATATTAACCTACGAGATACAAATGATAATATTATAACGTATAAAGTACCATTACAATTAACAGGAACATGTAACTAAACGTAACGTTTACAAAATGAAACGCTACGTTTATTTTTTTGTAAAGAAAAATAAGGTATACTAAAAGAAAGGAGAAAGATTATGGCAAAAAAGAAAAAAACAAAAGAAAATAACAGAAAAATAGGAAAGAAAATATTAATAATGGTAGTTGCTATTATAGTAATAGCTATAATAATTGTATTGTTAGTATGCAATCATCAATCAACAGCAACAGACGCATTAGAAATGACAAAAAGTCTGAGAACAGAGCAACAAGAATTAGAAGAAAGTTTTGAAAGTAATGGATATACCTTAGAAAATCCAAATATCATTGTAGACCCTTATAATAATTCCCCATTAACAGCACTAGTTATTTTTGAAACAGAAGAAAGCCTTGCACCAACAGTAACAATAGAGGGAAAAGATGAATTAACAACCTACACCCATGAATTTGAAAAAGAAACCACACACTATTTACCAATTTATGGACTATATGCAGATACCGAAAATAAAGTAATTATTGAATGTGGAAATAAAAGACAAGAAATAACAATAAAGACAGATCCCTTACCAGAGGATTTAATTTTACCAACTAGCGTAGAAAAAGAAGAGGATAAATTAACCAATGACCTATATTTCTTTACACCATCTAGTGGTGGTTATACTTGTGCCTATGATACCAATGGAGATGCAAGATGGTATTTAACCAATACGGCCACCTGGGAGATGAATCGCCTAGAAAATGGCCATCTATTAGTTAGTACAGAACGAGTAGTAAATCAACCATACTACTTAACAGGATTATATGAGATGGATATGTTGGGAAAAATTTATGTAGAATATAGTCTACCTGGAGGCTATCATCACGATTATTATGAAATGCCAAATGGCAATCTTCTAGTTGCTAGTGATGACTTTAATAACGAAAAAGGAACTGTTGAGGACTACATTGTAGAATTAGATAGAGAAACCGGAGATATTGTAAAAACTATTGATTTAAAAGATATTCTAAATATGGAAGATGGAAAAAGTGAAAATTGGGTAGAATATGACTGGTTCCATAACAATTCCGTTTGGTATGATGAAAAGACAAACTCAATTACTTTATCTGGAAGACATCAAGATGCAGTCATTAATATTGATTACGACACCGAAGAGTTAAACTGGATTATAGGAGATCCTACCAATTGGAGTGAAGAATATCAAAAATACTTCTTTGCTCCGATAGGAGACAATTTTGAATGGCAATGGAGTCAACATGCCGCAATGATAACACCAGAAGGCTATGTGTTCTTATTTGACAACGGAAATAACAAATCAAAAAACAAAGAAGATTATGTACCAGCAGAAGATAGCTACTCTAGAGGAGTAATGTATAAAATTGACACAGATAAAATGACAATTGAACAAGTCTGGGAATATGGAAAAGAAAGAGGAGAAGAGTTTTATTCTCCATATATTTCAGATGTTGATTATCTAGAAAAAGACCATTACATTGTCCATTCTGGAGGAATTGTCTACGTAGATGGAAAGAATTCTAACCAACCAGCAGGAATCAGTGGAGCAGACCGTTTAGTAAGTGATACTGTAGAAATATTAGATGATGAAGTAATTTTTGAAATTGTTCTTCCAACCAATAATTATCGAGTAGAAAAAATGTCCCTTTACGGAACAGACACTTTTGAACTAGGAACAGGACAAACAAAAGGAACTCTAGGAGAAACTGAAGCAACAACGACAAGATTTGGATTTATAACAGATGCTAAAGAAATAGATAAAGAATATACTTCTCACGATATAACCATAACAAACGAAGAAGATAGACTTGCTATTAGCGGAAGATTTGTAAGGGGAACAGAAGTAAAAGCCATTTTATATAAAAATGGAAAAATAAAAGAATATGAAATTCCAATTAGTAAGCGACCATATACAGCACTATGTGTCGATATCTTTACAGCAGAAGAAAATGAAAATGGAATTGTTGTTACAAAATATATAAACAAAGAAAAATTATCAGGAAAATATTCTATTTATTTACAAATCGATGATACGATATATAAGACAAATCAATACATAGAAGGATAATAAAAGGTGACAAAATGGCAAAGGAAAAGAAAGAAAACAAAAGAAAATCAGAAACGATAATAACAATAATTTCAGCCTGTATCATTGTCATTATGATTACAGTAATCATAATGATAGGAATTAATCAACCACAGAAAACACAAAGAACACTAACAAATCAAACAGAAGAAAATATAAAGTTTGATAATAAAAAAATAAATGTCTACTTCTTCTATGGAGACGGTTGCCCTCATTGTGAAGAATTAATTAATTTTTTAAATAATCTACCAGAAAAATATAATAAGTATTTTGACTTATATACAATGGAAGTCTGGTATAATGAAGAAAATAATAAATTAATGGAAGACTTAGTAGCAGAATTAGGAAAAAAAATAGAAGGTGTTCCATGTCTAATAATAGGAAACCAAGTATTTTTTGGATATTCAACTAGTATGGATCAAGAACTAAAAAAAGCCATCAAAGAGAAATATGAAAAAATGGACAAATTTGATGTTTATCAACAATATAATAGTAAAGCATGATGAAAGTCATGCTTTTTTGTGCTATAATTAAATCTTGAAAGTAGGAGATTTTATGCATGCAATAAAACATTTCATAACCATTACATCACATAGAATGAAAGTAATGAAAAGATGTTTCCAATGTGGACTTTATTGGCGAGGATTAACACACGATTTATCAAAATATTCCAAAACAGAATTTTTAGAAGGAGCCAAATATTATATTGGAACACGCTCTCCTATATCAGAATGTAGAAAGCAAACAGGAAAAAGTGAAGCTTGGTTACATCATAAAGGAAGAAACCCTCATCATCCAGAATACTGGTTGGATAATTCGGGACCAGTAATGATGTCATATAAATACGCAGTAGAAAGTATTTGTGATAAGATTTCTGCCGGAAGAACTTATCATAAGGGAGATTATGATCAATCAGAACCACTAAACTTTTGGTACAAGAAATTAGGAGAGACTCCAGTACATAAAAAGACCGCAGACTTTATAGAACATGTCCTAACAGATTTATCCATCCATGGAGAAAAATATATACTAAACAAAAAATATATGAAAAAAACATATGAAAAAATATGTGGACCAATAAAACAAAGGAAGTAAGTATGTTAGAAGAATTATATAAACAATATGATAGATTACAAAGAAAATATGGAGATAAATCTCTTCATTCTATCTATAGTGGAGGAAAAGAAAATCATCCCAAATTATGTTTTGTTTTTATGAATCCAACAGCCGGAAATATAGCCGCTCAAAAAAATTGGGATGGGCCTCACTATCCGTGGTTAGGGACTAAAAACGTTTGGAAATTATTTGACAAATTAGATTTAATAGATAAAAATATTTTTCAAAAAATTCAAAAGAAAAAGAAGCAGGATTGGACCAAGGAATTTAGTGAAGAAGTATATAACAACATAAAAGAACACGACTGCTATATCACAAATCTTGCAAAATGTACACAACTCGATGCTAGACCATTAAAAGATGAAGTATATAAGGCATATTTAAAATTATTTATAAAAGAAATAAAATTAGTACAACCACAGAAAATAATCTTATTTGGAAATCAAGTATCCTCTATTGTTTTAGAAGAAAAAATAAAAGTATCACAAGTCCGAAAAAAGAAATTTGAAAAAGATGGATTTAAATTCTATTCAGTTTTTTATCCAGTAGGAAATGGAAGCTTTAATATAGATAAAGCGATAGAAGACATTCAATATATTCAAAACTTAGAGTAGGTGAAGTATGAAAAACAAAGAGACAACACTATTAATCATAAAAAAAGAAAACAAGATATTATTAGCTAGGAAGAAAAGAGGATTTGGATTAGGAAAATGGAATGGTATTGGTGGAAAAATAGAAGAAAATGAAACACCAGAAGAAGCAATGATTAGAGAAACAGAAGAAGAAATATTCGCAACACCGATAGATTTAAAAAAAATAGGTATCATGCATTTTATCGAATATGATACAGAAGAACAAACCAATGTAAACATGCACCTATATGTCGCAACAAAAATAAAAGGTATTCCAAAGGAAAGCAACGAAATGTTACCAGAGTGGTTTTCAATTGATAATCTTCCCTGGGAAGAGATGTTTGAAGATGTAAAATATTGGTTACCATATCTATTACAAGAAAAAGAAATAGAAGGATATTTTGAATATGATAAAAACTGGAAAATGTTAAAGCATGTAATAGAAGAACAAAAACAATAAACAAGAAAAAGAAACTATGCTATAATAATACTAGTAAAGAAGGAGGAAACAAAATGAACGAGAACTTGACAAATAGTGATGCCTTTGACATAAAAAAGAAACGTATTAGTATCTTAGATAATTATGGAGAAAACTTTCAAAACAAAGACTACATCACAAACCCAGCCATTGGTCGTGATGAACAGATTAAGCAATTGATTTTAATTTTATTGACACCAGATAAATCAGCAGTTTTAATTGGTAAACCTGGTGTTGGTAAAACTGCTATTGTAGAAGGTCTAGCCTATAGAATTCAAAAAGGATTAGTCCCTGATGTATTAAAAGGATATCAAGTAATCAAAGTAAATACTTCTGCTTTACTTGGAGTAGACCCCGTAACAGGAGAAGCAAAGATTCAAACGCTAATTGATGAAATCAAAACAAAATCAAAACTGATTTTATTTATTGATGAAATTCATACATTGATGGGAACCAAGGGAGAAGCCTTAGACTTTGCAAATATGTTTAAGCCAGCTCTAGACCGTGGTGATATCAAAGTCATTGGAGCAACCACAACAGAAGAATATGAAAGATATATTTTAAGAGATAAAGCATTTGTTAGACGTTTCCAAAAAGTAGAAGTAGCAGAGCCAACGAGAGAAGAAAATATCCAGATTTTAATCGGAACACTACCAAAGATAGAAAAAAGAACAGGTGCTAAAATGATGTATACACCATTTATTCAAAGAAAGATGATGGAGTTCATTACAGATATTACAAGTGAGTATAAGAGAATCTATGAAATAGGATCACGTTATCCAGATGTATCTTTAACTATGGTACAACAAGCATTCTCCAATGCCTTATTTGACAATAGAACAGAAGTAAATGTCCTAGACTTTAGAAAAGCCATCGAAAACAGCAAAAATATTTATCAAGACGTAATTGATAAAACACTACCAGAATTTGACAGAATCTTTAAAGAAGAAATAAGAGCTGTAAAAGAAGGAAAAAATATTTATGATTCACTAGATACCTTAGGAGACTAAGGTGTCTTTTTTTTGTTGTTTGCACACTAGGTATAATTCTGTTATAATGGAAATAGAATGAATAGTAGGAAGGAGAAGTTTTCATTTAAGCGCCTGGACTCCTAGAGTTGACGAGGACAGTAGTGATCGAAAGATTCGGCGGATGCTACTGCGGAGATAAGTGCTTCGTTAGATATATAGCAAAAAGTAAAATCAACATTACAACAATATATATATCACCACATATTTTTTAGCATGGAGGAAAATAAATTATGTGTGGAATTATTGGATATATAGGAGAAAAAAATCCAGTAGATATTTTAATAAATGGCCTAAAAAGCCTAGAATATAGAGGATATGATTCGGCAGGAATTGCCCTAAAAGAAAAAGATGAAATAGAAATCATTAAAAGTGTCGGAAAAATCGTAAACTTAGAAGAGAAAATAAAAGATGAAAAACTAATTCCTAGTCATTTAGGAATTGCTCATACAAGATGGGCAACCCATGGTAAACCAACGGAAAATAATGCTCATCCACATACAGCAGGAAGAGTTACACTAGTTCATAATGGAATTATTGAAAACGCCGAAGAATTACGTGAAAAATTAAAAAAAGAAAAAGTAAGGTTTTATAGTGAAACAGATACTGAAGTAGTAGCAGCCCTAATCAATAAATACTATGATAATGACCCAGTAGAAGCAATCAATCAAGCGTTAAAAGAAGTAAAAGGCTCTTATGCATTAGGTATTTTATTTCAAGAAAGTGATGATTTATATGCTGTAAGAAAAGATTCACCACTAATTGTAGGACTTGGAAAAGATGAAAACTTTATTGCCAGTGATATTGCTGCTATCATCGACTATACCAATCAATACTATTTACTAGAAGAAGGAGAAATTGCTCATATTACAAAAGCAAAAATTGAAGTAACAAAAGATGGGAAAGTAGTAGAAAAAGAAGTACAAACAACAAGTATGGAACGTGATGCCAAAGATAAATGTGGCTATGACCATTACATGTTAAAAGAAATTATGGAAGAACCAGTGGTATTACAAAAAACATTTGAGCCATATTTAGAACATTTAGAAAAACTACCAGATTTAACAGACTATGAAGAAATTCATATTGTTGCCTGTGGATCAGCTATGTATGCAGGAATGATTGGAAAAACGCTTTTAGAAGAATATGCCAATACCAAAGTAGAGATTGATGTTGCTAGTGAATATCGTTATAAAAATATTATTTATGATAGAAAAACCTTAGTCATTTTAATTTCTCAATCAGGAGAAACAGCAGATACGATTGCTGCTATGAGAAAAGCACAAGAACATAACGTAGAAACCCTTGCCATCGTAAATGTAAAAACATCGACAATTGCTAGAGAAAGCGACTCCCAAATCTTTATTGAAGCAGGACCAGAGATTGCTGTTGCCACAACGAAAGCTTATATCCTACAAGTAGGAATTATGGCATTACTTGCCTATAAGACGGCACTAACAAAAAATCTTGTAAAAGAAGAACATAAAGTATTAGAAGAAGCAGAAAAACTACCAAGACTCATTAAAGAGGTATTAGATAGAAGAGAAGAATATAAAAAGGTAGCAGAAGCTATCTATCAAAAAGAAGATATCTTCTTCATTGGTAGAAAAATAGATTACGCAACATCCATGGAAGGAAGTCTAAAACTAAAAGAAGTATCTTATATCCATAGTGAAGCTTATCAAGCAGGCGAACTAAAACATGGAACAATATCATTAATTGATGATGGTATGCCAGTATTTGCGATTATTACAGACGATACCATAAAAGATAAGACAATATCTAATATCGAAGAAGTAAAGTCCCGTGGAGCACAAACCATCATCATCAGCAATGAAAAATATGCAACAGATGACTTACAAGTAACGGTACCAAAGATCAGTCCATATTTCCAACCAATCTTAATCGTACCAACACTACAACTAATTGCTTATGAAACAGCCAAACTAAGAGGTTGTGATATTGATAAACCAAAGAATCTTGCAAAAAGTGTAACAGTAGAATAACAAAGGCTCTCCTGCAAGAGAGTCTTTTTCTTAAGAGGTGATAGGATGAATGTAATATTAGAAAGAGTAACTGTCAGTCAAAAAGATATTTTATATCGCTTATTAGAATATTCCCTGTTTGAAGAAAGCTTAACAGATGGAAATGAAATAAATGAAGAAGGAATATTTGAATATCCGTATTTTGAATCTTATTTTACCGAACAAGAAAGAGACGCCTTTTTTATCCGAGAAGAAGAGACCCATAAATTATTAGGCTTTGTCATGATAAATACCTATGTCCAACACACAGACAAAGGACATAGTATCGCAGAATTTATGGTATTACCAAAATATAGAAGAAATAAAATCGGGAAAAAAGTAGCGATGATGTGTTTTAATCTCTATGAAGGAAATTGGGAAGTATCACCATCGAAAGGTAATGAAATAGCATACAAGTTTTGGAAACATTTAATAGATGAATATACAAATCATAAAGCAGTCTATAAAGAACGAATATTTAGTTTTAAAAGAGAAGATAGACTAAGTTTATATATACCAAAACTAGAAGATTATTGGTATGAAGAAAAATTGCAAAGGGATGCCAAAACAATGAGTTATAATGCCGGTTATCAGGTATCTTACCAGGGTTATCATTATGATACAGGCTGCATTGATTTTCCAAAAACAGAATGGCAAAAAATGAAAGAGAAAAGAGAAAGAGAAAATAGATTTTTTGCTTATCTACAAGATAATAGTACAAAAGAATTTGTAGGTTATGTAAATTATCAATTAACAGAAGATAAAAAGTATGATTGTGGTATTGTAATTGAAGCATCCAAACGAAAAAAAGGATATGCCTTAGATGGATTAAAATTATTATGTCAATATGCAAAAAAACAAGGAATAAAACAATTATATGATGATTTTGAAAGAAACCGTGGAAATACGCTAAAACTATTTGAAAAAGTAGGATTTAAAGTAATAAAACAAACAACTTGGAAAAAATTTGACCAAGATGTAGAAGGAGTAGTTGTAAAAATAGATTTATAAAAGTAGGTGATGTATTGTATGACAGTAAAAGAATTTTGCCAAGAAAAAACAGCACAAGAAATAGGGCAATCTCTAGCTAAACAACATGTAAAAACAGAACATAAAGTAGAAATAGAAGAAAAAAGAAGAATCTATGACTGGGAAGGATATGCTCTAGACTTAGCGACAGAAAAACCAATTTACAAAGAAAAATACTTAAAAAACTTTAGACGCTATAATTCTATCTTAAAACGAGCAAACGATAGATTAAATGAAGTAAATGATATAGAAGTAACATCTCTTACAGGAAAAGATGTCAATCCTTATATAGAATTATTAGAAGCAGCTCTATATGCATCAGACTTTTTTTATCACGACTTTAATAAAGAAAATTTCAAAGCAGTAATACAAGAATATCACAAAGTAAAAGATATCAGTAAAGTAGACTGGTACTTTATATTATGTGGATTACTAGTAGAAAAGTTTGAATTATTAAAAGATAACATAGAAGAAACAATAAAAATAAAAGATGAACAAAAAGAACAGGATGCATCTAATTTAATAGACTGTATCAATAATTATTTAGATCAAATAGAAGACATGTATACGATTATCGAAAGTATTATCATGCCACGTGACAAATATAAAAAATTAGTAGAAAAGATAATACCAAATGAAAAATATAAACAACTAAATATTGGTTTTACCAATAAAATATATGAAACAGAAAATAAAATCATAAGAATTTGTATTAATCCTAATAACGAAGAACGCTTCAACAAAGAAATAGACTTTTATAAAGAACAGAAAGATAATCCCTATATACCAAAATTATATAAAGTAGATAATTCTAAAACGATAATACCATATACATATGAAATTATAGAAAAAGTACCAGGAAAAACCATATATGAAATATGGTATAACTTAACAGAAGAAGAAAGAGCAAGTCTAGTAAAACAAATAGTAGACGCGATTCACTATTTACACAAACAACCAGTTAAATTTTTTAACTGGAATAAAAAAATAAAAGAAGAATTATTAAAATATAAAGAGATAGAAGAGTTAGAAGACTGCATTTCTTCTCTAGTAACATCTTGTGATATTTATTTTCATCATAATAAATTTGGACTAATTCATGGAGATCTACATTTTGATAATATATTATATACAGGAAAAGAAATTAAATTATTAGACTTTGAATCTGTTCAAGTAGCACCTATCGACTATGATTTTAGAATATTATTTCAAATGAGAGAAACACCATGGAAATGGGCATCAATTAAAACAGATATGAAAACGATAGAGTTAGACTATGAAAATATCATGGATTTATTTATAAACAATTATAAAGAATTACAAAATATACAATATTTAAAAGAAAGATTACTAGTCTATGAAATACTAGATATATTAAAAGAATATACCAAGACTAATAATAAGGATTTACTAGAAAAAGTAAAAAAGAAAGCAACAAAATTAAAATATAATAAGTAGGGGATAATAGGGAAGAAAAGGAAGGATTAATAGAAACGAAAAAATTATCAGAAAAAGGAAAAATAAGATAAAAAGTAGGTGTAGTATGGATAATAGAAAAATGTATATACAGACAGGTCCTATTACCACAGAACAACAAGAAGCAATAAGAACCCAATCAAATGGAGAAATGCAAATCCTATCAAATGGTTGGATAGAAAAAAACATAATAGGAAATCCTGCTCAAGATTTTTATCAAACAACATATAAATTATATAATGCTAAGGTGATGCCAAAACTAACAGAAATAGAGGGCATAGAAGGAATCAGGTATCCAATAGAAACAATAGAAGATATGGATTTATTAAAAGAAGAAATAGAATATGAAACTGCTTCTTTTGATTTAGATAGATTCTATGATGAAAAACTCGATAGAGCAGTCTGTGTTATCACAGAAGACGAAACCTATTTTGCTTATGCCTGGGAAGATCACGGGAATGCAACAGCTAGAATCTATGACTATTTATATAACGATACCAATCAAATGAAAGACTGGGACTTTATACCATGGCAATATAACGCAACAGAAAGAGGAAATGTAATCATTCAATTTTGTTCGGATATTTCAACTCCGATATGGTTACCATCTAGCATCAACGATTATCAATATAACAAAGTAATAGAACTACTAACACAATTAGAACAAATAGACCAAAGAAGTAAGAACAATCTAGCTATAGGAATAGATTTATCAGAAGATATTCCAATACAAGAAGCGAAAGAAAGATTAAATAGTTTTTGCCAAGATAAAGGAATCTATATACCACCCAAAACAAAATAGAAGCTAGCAAACACTAGCTTCTATTTGTTCCAAATTCTTTCTCATAAATTTCAAATAATTCTTTAAACCTAGCAAAGTGAACAATTTCTCTTTGACGTAACCAAAGTAGAGGTCCAATGACATCAGGATCATTTGTTAAATCAATTAAGTTTTCATATACTGCACGAGCTTTTTGTTCAGCAGCCATATCTTCAGATATATCTGCAAGTGGATCACCTGTAGTTGCAAAATAAGTTACAGTAAACGGAACACCATTCGCATCTGTTGGATACAAAGCTTTTCCATGTTCTGCAAAATTACTACCCAATCCAGCTTGCTTCATTTCTTCAGCGGTAGCATCTTTCGTTAATTGATAAACCATAGTCGCAATCATTTCTACGTGAGCAAGTTCTTCGTTTCCAATGTCAGTAAGCAAAGCTTTCCCTCGGTTATCAGGCATTGTATAACGTTGATTCAAATAACGAAGAGCTGCTGCTAATTCTCCATTAGAGCCTCCATACTGTGTAATCAAATACTTTGCCATATTTAAATCTTTTTTCTTAATATTAATAGGATACTGTAATCTTTTAACATACTTAAACATTAGGTTTTACCTCCCATGGCCATACATCTTTTTCCCACATAAAAGGTGTTTGATTTAAACTATTACTACTAATTGTTAAAGGCCCAAACTTTTGATCATATTCTCTCATTAATTGATTAGCTTGTTCACGGTAATCATTAAACAAAGTAATCATACTAGAATCCTCTGGATGTAAATCTAAATAAAGATTTAATTCATGAGCAGCAAAAGAAATACGACCTAACTCTCTCATCAAAGATTCTCTATCATTATTAGCACTCACATTAGCTGGTTTATAGTTCTTATATGGACTATAAAGATTAGAAAACATATTACCATTATCAAAACCTACTGCAGGAGTAAACAAAGATGGCATGGTATTATTACGAAATAAATCTGGTTGCCCAACAAAATTTCGATTAGCATTAGAATTCATATAAAATGGATACATATAATTTTGGTTAAACATAATATCTCCTTTCGATTTAATGTATTCCAAAAAATGATAGATGTCTAAGACAAATACCCAAAAATTACAAAAAGTACTTGTCAAAACACAAAAAGACTGATAAAATAAGTATGTATTTCTGACATGGCGCCGTTGGTGAAGTGGTTAACACGCTGGTTTGTGGCACCAGTATGCATGAGTTCGATCCTCATACGACGCCCCATAAGGAATATAAATCGATTCTTTGGAATCGATTTTTTTGTTATAATAAATAAAAAACAATATAAAAACTGGAGTAATTAAAATGAAAGAGTTAGAAAACCTACTATACACCGAATTTGAAGAGTTTTGGATAACATTTACAATATAGAAAAAGAAGAAATAAAAGCACTAAAAAAGTATATTGATTATATTGAGCAGACAAAAAGAGAGTATTGTATGATTACTTCTGACTATAACGGCATAAAAAACCTATTTTTAAAAAAACATTTAGACTATTTACAAAAAGCTTTATCATGTATATTAATAGAAGACTATAATGGTTTAGCATGTAAATTACGAATTATGATTGAAAATTATGTTTGTTTTTATATAATAAAAAAATATAAACAAAAAGAAATATGGAAATATTGGTATTTACATGGAGCATACAAAGCTATGAAAAAAATCGGCAACGAACCATATCATAGCAGAATAAAAAAAGATTATGAAGGATTATGTGATTTTCTTAATATTTCTTGTGATTGTTTTGATGATCAAAGACCTTATAGTTGGATTAAAAATGCTGTAAAATTAAAAAATTATAATTTTAAAGATGTATGTAAATTAATAGATATAAAAATATATAATGATTTTGAAGCATTAAGTGAATATCTTCATGATAATAATTATTTATCAAAAACTAGAATTGTTTGGATGGAAAATTTAACGTATTTAATTTATATATTGTATGAATACACTGATAAAATGCTAATGGAGATTGATAAAAGGTATGTAAAAAGAAATAAATATTGTGAATTGAAATTAGAACTTTTAAATATTTTAAATAATTGTATAAATTATAAAGAAGACTTAGATATAGAATAAACTGCCATTTTTTACCAATTAGTAAAAATGCTAAATTTACTAATAATAAAAAAACTGATATAATGAAATAGAAATGTTGGGTGTGATAAAATGAGCGAAAAAGAACTAGATTCCAGCCTAAATCCATATCAAGAAAAAACATATCCCAAAGGATATGTAAAACAGTTACAATGGGATATGGCTATAGGATTACAACAAGTAGATAATTTAAAACCATCTAAATACTTAGAACAACTAAAAGAAAAAAATATCTTAGGTGAATTAACACTAAAAGAAGTAGAACAAAGTCTAAAAGAATATTACACCACAAAAGAAAAGAATATTAATCATAATGAATTAGAATGTGATTTTGTATCTATGAGAATTGTTGAATTATTAAATCAAGATAATTTTGAATTATCAGTAGATTATCTAAAATATATTCATAAATATTTATTTCAAGATGTTTATGAATTTGCAGGAGAGTTTAGAAAAATAGATTTTTCGAAACATGAAAAAATATTAAATAATGATTCAGTTGCTTATGGAGATTCTAAAACATTAACAGAATCATTAGAATATGATATTAGTCTAGAAAAAGAGAAAGACTACAAAAATATGAATATTGTAGAAGTCATTAAAAATATTACTGATTTTACATCTAATATCTGGCAAGTACATCCCTTTAGAGAAGGTAACACTAGAACAACAGCAGTATTCATAGAAAAATATTTAACTAGCCTTGGATACAAAGCAGATAACTCATTATTTAAAGATAAATCAGTATATTTTAGAAATGCACTAGTAAGAAGTAATTATTTCAATAATTACTTAAATATAAAAGAGGATAAAATTTATTTAATTAAATTTTATGAGAATTTGTTATTAGGTAAAAATAATAATTTACATTCAGAAGATTTAATTGTGAAAGAATTATTTTAATACTATATGAAACGGAGTTAATAATAACGATGGAAAACACAGAAATTTTTAGAAGAAAATTTTTAGAATTTGAAAAACTTACAATAAATGAAGAAAACAAGGATGAAAAATTAATAGAAAAGATTAAAGAATTAAAAAATAAACATAGAGAACCTTATTACTCACAATATGACTTTATTGATTTTTGCAGAGTGTGTAGAAATAGGATAGCACATAATAGTTATGAAAATGAATTCATTTTTTATGGAGAAGATATGATAAAAAAATTAGATGGAATTATCGAAGAAATAAAGCATCCATTTAAAGTTTATGATAAGTCAACCAAAAACGTTTATGCTGCTAATTTAAATGATAATGTTAGAGAAAAAATGAAAAAGATGATGGAAAATAATTATACTCACATTCCAATTTATGACAACAATAAATTAGTAGGAATTTTTAGTGAAGGGGTATTATTTAATTATTTATATGAAAATAAAATTGTAGAAATAGATGAAAATACATTGTTTAAGGACATTAAAGACTTTATAAGTTTTAACAAATCAAAAGAAATCATAAAATTTGCAAGTAGAAATAGATTGTATGATGATATTTGTTTAGAATTTATTAATGAATTTAAAAAAGGAAGTAAGTTATCATGTGTTTTAGTTACAGAAAATGGTAAAGAAGAAAAAGTTATAGGTATTCTTACAGCCTGGGATATACTTGGAAGATAATTTTATAATATGATATTGATAATGAGGTGTGAAAATGAGTAACAAAAAAGAACAAGAACGTGAAGAAGTACATAAAACTATATGGAAAATAGCAAATGAATTAAGAGGAGCTGTAGATGGATGGGACTTTAAACAATATGTATTAGGATTATTATTCTATAGATTTATTTCTGAAAATATAGAACACTATGTTAATGAAAATCAAAGAAAAGCAGGTATTTCTAATTTTGAATATAGAAATATAACTGATGAAGAAGCAATAATGGGAAAGCTGCAAATACTAGAAGAAAAAGGATTCTTCATTTTACCAAGTGAATTATTTTGCAATATCCGAAAAAATGCTGACCAAAATGAAAATTTAAATGTAACAATTTCAAATGTCTTTAATAACATTGAAGCATCTGCTAGAGGAACAGCATCAGAGAATGATGTAAAAGGTTTATTTGACGATTTTACAATAGATAATAAATTAGGAAATACAGTAGATGAAAGAAATCAAAAATTAGTTAAGATGCTTAATGCTATTGGTGATTTAAAATTAGGAGATTACCAAGATAATAATATAGATTTATTTGGAGATGCTTATGAATTTTTGATGACAATGTATGCATCTTCTGCAGGTAAATCGGGAGGCGAATTCTTTACTCCCCAAGAAGTAGGAGAATTACTTGCTAGAATTGTTATTATGGATAAAACCTCAGTTAATAAAGTATATGATCCAGCATGTGGATCAGGAGGTTTATTGTTAAAGTTTGCTAAGATATTAGGAAAAGAAAATGTTAAACAAGGATTCTTTGGACAAGAAATAAATTTAACAACATATAACTTAGCTAGAATAAATATGTTTTTACATAATATAAATTATAATAATTTTAATATAGCAAGGGGAGATACATTAATTCATCCACAACACTGGGATGATGAACCTTTTGATGCAATAGTATCTAATCCTCCATATTCAATTCACTGGGCTGGAAAAGAAAATCCATTATTAATAAATGATGAAAGATTTTCACCAGCAGGAGTATTAGCACCTTCCTCTAAAGCAGATTTAGCATTTACAATGCATATGTTATCATGGCTTTCTCCAAAAGGAACAGCTGCAATAGTTGAATTTCCTGGAGTACTATATAGAGGTGGAGCAGAACAAAAAATAAGAAAGTATATGATTGATAATAACTATGTAGATACAGTTATTCAATTACCACCAGATTTATTTTTTGGAACCACTATTGCTACTTGCATTTTAATCCTAAAGAAAAATAAAACTGATAATAATATTCTATTTGTAGATGCCTCAACTGAATTTGTCAGAAATACAAATAAAAATAAGCTATCAGATGAAAATATTAATAATATTATTAATTTATTAAAAGAAAGAAAAGAAGTAGAGAATAAATCTTATCTAGCAACCTATGAAGAAGTAAAAGAAAATGACTATAATATTTCTGTAAACTCTTATTTAAAGACTAATTTAAATGAGAAAAAAATAGATATAAAAGAAGTAAACAAAAGATTGGCAGAAATAGTTCCTAGACAAGAACAACTAAGAAAAGAACTAGAAGAGATAATCAGAGAATTAGAGGTTGATTATCATGAGTAGAATAAAAGATTTAATAAAAGAATTATGTCCCAATGGAGTTGAATATAAAGAAATTAAAGATGTAACCGATTTATACTATGGTAAAGGAAATAGCATTCCAACAGATGGCGGTCAATATCCCGTTTATGGTTGCTATGGAATTGTAGGAAATACGTCTACATATAATAATGAAAACACTCCAATTGTAGGGCATATAGGTTCAGCCGGTAAAGTAATTTGGGGTCAGGGAAAGCATTATGTAACTTATAACGGAACAATATGTAAACCAAAGAACAACAACTTAAATTCTCGATATTTATATCATTTATTGACAACTTTACATTTAGAACAATATGTAAAAGGAAGTCAACCTTTTCTATCTATAAATGATTTTAATAGAATAAAAATTCCCATTCCTCCTTTAGAAGTACAAGAAGAAATAGTTAGAATACTAGATAAATTTGGCGAGCTAGAAGCGGAGCTAGAAGCGGAGCTAGAAGCGAGACAGAGTCAATACGAGTTTTGGCGTGGAAAATTATTACAACCTAAAACATACAAAAAATACAAACTAAAAGATATTGCCGATTTATACTTAGGATTAACATATACACCCAATTATGTTTCCTCTGGCATAAAGTTTTTATCTTCTATTAATATTTCAAAAGACTATTTGGATTTGAGCAATGTAAAATATATTTCAGAAGAAGAATTTAATACTTGTACGTCAAATGCAAAGCCAAAAAAAGGCGATATTTTATTTGTGAGAGTTGGTTCAAACTTGGGCCATCCAGTTATATATAATTTAGATGAGCCAATATGTATTTTTGTGAGTGTTGGATTCGCTAGAATAAAAGACAGCAATGTTATATCAAATAAGTATTTAAAATATTGGATGACTAGTAATTTATTTAAGGAACAAGTAAAAGCAAAAACACAAAATTCACCAAAGGCCAATTTGAATTCAACGTGGATGAAAGAATTTACAATATCTGTTCCACCAATAGAAATACAAAACAGAATAGTTGAAGTATTGGATAAATTTGATACTATATGTTATGATTTCGGAATAGGACTTCCTGCAGAAAAAGAATTAAGACAACAACAATATGAATATTATCGCGATATGCTATTGACCTTTGCCGACACCAATGAGATAATTTTACAGACAGACAGACAGACAGACAGACAGACAGACAAGCAATAATTAGGCTTTTACAATATGTGTTTGGATATACAAAAGTTAAATTAAGTGATGCTTTTAAAAGAGTAAAAGGAACTTCAATAACAGCTGGTAAAATGAAAGAAATTGAAAAGAAGGATGGTAATATAAAAATATTTGCTGGCGGACAAACTGCAGTAAACACCAATATAGAAGAAATCCCAAAAGCTAATATTATTGACTATCCTTGTGTTATTGTCCAATCAAGAGGACTAATAGATTTTATTTACTATGATAAATCATTTACGTTTAAAAATGAAATGTGGGCATATACATGTGAAAATCAAATTACAGTAAAGTATCTATATTACTATTTAAAAAATAATATTAATTATTTTAGAAGTATGGGAAGTCAAATGGGATCAATGCCACAAATATCACTACCAATAACTGAAAATTTTGAAATATATTTACCTTGTTTAGAAGAGCAAGAAAAGATTGTTTGTATTTTAGACAAATTTAATAAGTTAATTGATGGTATTTCTGAAGGATTACCAGCTGAAATAGAATTAAGAAAAAAACAATATGAATATTATAGAGATAAATTATTGAGTTTTGAGGAATTAAAAAATGAAGAAAGTAGAAAGTGAAGATATAGAGCAAATATATAATGAAATTAATAAAGATTTTAATAGTCTCAGTACAAAAATAAAAGTTGATCTGATATATGCTTTCAATGGAACCGGAAAAACAAGAATTTCTAGAATGTTTACGGAGAAACAGGAAGATAAAGTTTTATGTTTTAATTCGATATTTCAAGATGAATTTTCCTGGGTAAATGATTCGCAATTTTTGAATATTAATAGCATTTCTTGGATAGTTAAGTTCATAACTGAACAGGGATTAGAAAAAGCAATTGAAGATAACTTCAAGTTATTTTGCGATGATATTATTGAACCATCAATGGATTTAGAAAGTGGTATAATAGAGTTCAGTGCTAAAACTAAAGATGGATATGATTATGATATTAAAATTTCAAAAGCAGAAGAAAGTCTTTTTATATGGAGTATATTTTACACATTTATAGATTCCATGATTTACGAACTAAAAGAAGAAAAAGAAAATAGATCAACTGATATTTTTGACAATATTAAATATATTGTAATTGATGACCCTGTATCTTCTATTGATGATATAAGAATAATGAATATAGCCGTTAAAATATATGAGCTGATTGAAAGGATAAATGAATTAACAGAAGAAGATAGACCCAGTATTTTAATTACAACACATCATGCATTATTTTATAATGCAATTTACAATTTACTAAAAAGAGAGAACTATATTAAATTTAATTCCTATGTCTTAATAAAAAATAAATACAAATATTGTCTTGAAGAAAAGGGTGATTCTCCTTTTGGATATCATTTAATTTTAGTAAAAAAAATAAATGAAGCTATCAATAATGATAGTTTAGAAAAGATAAATTTTAATATGTTTAGGATTTTATTAGAAAAGACAGCAAATTATTTTGGCTATAAAAAATATGAAGATTGTTTACCACAGAAAGAATATACTAAAGAATTAATTAAATTAATCAATTTATATAGCCATGGTAATTTGCCAGAGTTTGAATATTTTGAGCTGACAAGTAATGAAAAAACAATATTTATAGAAGGATTTATGGATTTTATAAATTATTATAAAATGGAGGTAAAAGATGAATAGATTATTATTAGAAAGTGCAAGGAAAGAATTAAGTGATTTAACAGAATATGTAAATAAATGCAATTTTGATGAATTAACATTATATAGAAAAACAGCTAATACCTTCAGCCAATTAGGAGCACTGTTTAATAATTTTATAAAAGATCCTAAAACTAAAGAAGACGAGTTGAAGAATGCATGTATAGCCTTTAATAATGCATTTAAACATTGCACTGAAATGAAACAAGATTACACAGATTTAAAAATGTTAGAATATGGCCCAACTTTAGAATTTATATTACCAGTTCCTTTAGGTGATGTAGTGGTTTTTAGAAATGCAGACTATTTAAAAGAATTAAAGGATATCCGTAACTATAATTGGTACGCTAAAGTGCTAGATGGTAAAAGAATGGATTTAATATTAAATGAAATTAAAAAGATTGTTGGTGAAAGAAAATGAATAATATAGGTTTAATTAGTGAAAATGATAATTCGACAGTGCTTGCAGAATACAAACCATTAGATAGAGTAGTAACATCATTTCAAAGTGAATCTGCTTTAGAAAAAGAATTGATTAATACGTTAGTAGAAGAGGGATATGAATACTTATCAATTCATAGTGAAAATGAATTAATTCTAAATCTAAGAAATCAATTAGAAAAACTTAATAATTATCAATTTACAGATGGAGAATGGGATTTTTTCCTCAGTAAAGTTATTGCTAATAAAAATGATTATATAATAGAAAAAACTAGATTAATACAAGAAGATTACAAACAAGAAATAACTTTAGATTCTGGTGAAAAAAGAAATATATACTTAATTGATAAGAATAATATTCATAACAACAGATTACAAGTTATTAATCAATATGTTAATAATGATGGTAATTATGATAACAGGTATGATGTTACTATTTTAGTAAATGGACTTCCATTAGTGCATATTGAATTAAAGAAAAGGGGCGTAGATTTAAGAGAGGCATTTAATCAAATAGAAAGATATCAAAGAGATTCTTTCTGGGCCGGAAGTGGTCTTTATAACTTTATACAAATATTTATTATTTCTAACGGAACACTAACAAAATATTATTCTAATACTACAAGAGAATTTCATATAAATAATAAAATAAAAAGAAAATCTAACTCATTTGAATTTACATCTTATTGGGCAGATCAAAAAAACAAAGGAATTACTGACCTAATTGACTTTGCTAAGACATTTTTAACAAAACACACTTTATTAAATGTTTTAACAAAATATTGTGTTTTTACTAGTGAAGAAGAATTACTTGTAATGAGACCATATCAAATAGTCGCAACAGAAAAGATATTAAATAAAATTAATATCGCTTACAATAATAAACTTTATGGATCTATTAAAGCAGGAGGGTATATCTGGCATACAACAGGTTCAGGAAAAACCTTAACATCTTTTAAAACGTCACAACTAACTAGTAATCTTTCATATATAGATAAAGTATTATTCGTTGTAGATAGAAAAGATTTAGATTATCAAACAATGAAAGAATATGATAAATTCAAAGAAGGTGCAGCTAATTCAAATACATCGACAAAAGTATTAGAAAATCAATTGTATGATGATAATGCTAAAATCATTATCACAACTATTCAAAAGCTATCAACTTTTATTAAAAAGAACACAGAAAGTGAAGTGTTTAATAAGCATGTAGTATTTATATTTGATGAATGTCACAGATCCCAATTTGGAGAGATGCATAAATCAATTATAAAAAAATTCAAAAAATATTATATTTTCGGATTCACTGGTACTCCAATATTTCCAGAAAATGCTAGAACTATTAAAGGAATATCTGAAACAACAGAACAAGTATTTGGAGAGAGATTGCATACTTATACAATTGTAAATGCCATTGCTGATAAAAATGTCTTGCCTTTTAGATATGAATATGTTGGTAGAGTTGACATTAGAGATGATATAAAAGATGAAAAAGTTTATAATATTGATGAAGAAAAATTATTTGATAATAAAATTAGAATTAATCTAATCACCAATTATATTATTGAGCATTTTAGCACTAAAACAAAGACAAATGAATCTTATGTTTATTCTACATTAGATAATGTTGTTGATGTTGCTAAAAAGCAAAGCACAGAAGAAATTAAGACCAAAAAGAATATAAATGGCTTTAATTCTATATTTGCTGTTTCAAGTATTAAGATGGCCAAAGAATATTATACTGAGTTTAAAAAAGTACAAGACTTGAATAATAGTAATTTAAAAGTTGTAATTATTTATTCCTATGGTGTAAATAACGAAGATGGTGTAATTGATGAAAATTCAGAATCAACAGAAAATTTAAGTATTGATGATAGAACTTTCTTAGATAACGCGATTAAAGATTATAATAAAATGTTTGGAACAAGTTATGATACATCTTCAGAAAAATTTCAAAATTATTATAAAGATGTATCATTAAGAATGAAAAATAGAGAAATCGATATATTAATTGTTGCTAATATGTTTTTAACTGGATTTGATGCTAAAGCATTAAATACATTATGGGTTGATAAAAATTTAAAATGGCATGGTTTAATACAAGCTTTTTCTCGTACCAATAGAATATTAAATAGTGTAAAAACTTATGGTAATATTGTATCGTTTAGAAATCTTGAAGATAGATTAAACGAAGCCCTTGCTAAATTTGGCGATGAAAATGCACATGGTGTAGTCTTATTAAAACCATATAAAGATTATTATTATGGATATGAAGAAGAAAATGGTAAAAGATTTGAAGGATATAAAGAATTAGTGGAAAAGTTAACATCCAAATTTGTACCTGGAGAATTAATGCAGGGTGAGCAAGCACAAAAAGAATTTATTAAATTATATGGTGCAATACTAAAGGTTACTAATATTTTATCTTCATTTGATGAATTTAAAGATGAACAATTGTTATCAGAAAGAGATAGACAAGATTACCAAAGCCTTTATATTGAAATATATAATGACTTTAGAAATAAGACAAAAAGAGAAAAAACAGATGTTTCTGAAGATGTTGTATTTGAAATGGAATTAATTAAATCTATAGATGTAAATATTGATTACATTTTGGGATTAGTTAAAAAGTATCATGATACTAATATGGAAGATAAAGAAATATTAGTAACCATTCAAAAGACAATTATGGCAAGCCCAGATTTAAGAAATAAAAAAGATTTAATTATGTCATTCATTGAATCACTAAATCAAAATTCTGATGTATATAAAGATTTCGAAGATTTTATGAACAGTAAGAAAAAAGAGGAACTTGATAAAATCATAAATGAGGAAAATCTTAATAGAGAAGAAACTTATAAGTTCATAAAAAAATCTTTTGAACAAGGAAAGGTAGAAACAAACGGGACAGAAGTATCCGAGATACTTCCGCCAATGAATATGTTTACACCTACAAACGATAGGCAAGAAAAGAAAAATAAAGTAATAGATAAATTATTAGAGTTTTTCGACAAATTTTTCAGTTTAACCAACAAAAATTTATAAAATGTGTTATTATATAGTTGAGAAAGCGCTAGTATAGGCTTAATAGTTTTGTACTGCGTTTTTTTGTTAATGCAATGAAGGTGTGGTAGTGTAGTATGATTAAAAGTGATAAAACAAAATTAGAATTAATTAGACTTGACGGTATACGAAGCCTAATAGTTAACAAAATTAATGAAGAACAATTAATAGAAATTATAAAACAGGAATTCAATTTAGACTCAAAAAAATGCTATGAAACATTAAAAAAATTAAATAGAAGTCAGTTAATAAAAATAATTGATAAGAGCAATATTATTAGTTCAAATGATATTGATGAAACATATGAACAATATAGGTATGGTCTAAAACCAGGATTTACTATTTTTACTTTTTTAAATAGTGGGTTAAGTGAAATAAATAGCGATGAAATAAATAAAAAAATAGAAAATAAATTAGCTGGACTTCACTATTTTGAAGATTCTAAATTCAAATCCCTTACTTTAAAAAATATAATGGAGATAAGAGATAATACATTTGAGTTTTCTTTTACATATTTAAGTAAGTACACATATATTAATGATTCGGATGAACCCGATTATATATATGAATTAAAAGATTGCTTTGTGTGGGTAAATTTAAAAAACAATTTTTTAGCAATAAAAAATTGTCCAAATGATATTCAAAATAAGCTTTTAAACTTATTTTCTAATATTTTAAATGTATCTTTATATAACATAAAAATTACCAAAAAGTTAATTAATGAAGTGTTTAATGGAAAAATTAAAAAAGGTACTTTTATAAAGCCAGATGCAACTGACGAAGAAGTTACTAAAATAATAATTGCGGATGATGAATTAACTAAAAAAAAGATATATCAAGACGGTGTAAGCAGTTACGATATGTCAAATACTTTTTTGGATGAACAATTAGATGATAGTACTAAAAGCACACTAGGAATAAATTGTAAATCAGGTAAAATTTATTTAACAAAAAATGTAAACGCCACACAATTTAGAAACTGGAGTATAAATAGCATAAATAGGATTATAAATTATCTTAATGACATTAATAATTGTAAAGAGAAAGATATTTTTCAATCAAGAAATATATTATCAAATACGAATTATAGTAGTGACGAGAAAAGCCTCATTGAGAATATTTGTTATAATATATTTTTGTATATAAATACAGGAGAAACATCTTTCTTAATGCAAAAAGATGTTATTGTTATTAAAACCAAATTAAAGAGTAAGTTTTATACCACTTTATTTGGTTTCTGCGATATTTGCAAAGAAGAAACACAATTATTTTGTCCAAAATGTAATAGAAGTAATTTAAAATTAATAAAAGATAGTATTTGTTGCATGGAATGTGAAGAAAATATTACGACTTTTTTGTGTGATGAAGGTCATAATATATATGGTAAAAATTTAGTTGATATAATACGACTACTTCCAAATCGAGAATTTATAGATGAAATCAATGGTTATCTTTTGACTAACTTTGGAATAAGGTTAGAAGGCAGTTTTGTTTTAGAAGGTAATCATTTAAATATTCATAAATATTCATCAGGAGAGATTCTTGATTATACAAAAATTGAGGAATTTAAAAAAATCCAGGAAATCAATATTATAAACATTAAAGACCAACTAGACAAATATAATAAGATTAAAGAAAAATGTAGGAAGTGCAGTAATGAAGAGTGCTCTATATGCACTAATAATACAAATTTATGTATAATGAAATTATTTATAGGCTTTGGTAATTATAGACCAAGTCCACATCAAGGTCAAGAATTCGGAGATGTTAATTTTAAAATTACATATGAAGGAAAAAAAGAATATAATTTTGTTGGAATTGCGAAAAGCAGACCTAAGTCAGGTGTTTTAAATTTATCTGATCATGCTAGTAGAGAAATGATTCAGCAAATATTGACAATGAGTAGGGATAAAAGGGTTGATGTTATAGGTGCAATATGTCCAGCAAAATTTCATGATCAACTGAGACAAGAATTATATTATTTGGCGAAAATAACAAAAGTGAGAATTATAATTTTGGATGATATTTTTATGAGCAAACTTTTAATTTATCAAAATATATTATGATTAAAATAAAAATATACTTGCAATCTTCATCAAACAGAGCTAACATACAACACAAGGAATCGATTTTTATCTTATATTTTTAAAAGATGACTCCCATCGCCCTACAACACATGAACCGAAAATATAGTAAAATGAACGAGAATTGATTAAAAATAAAAATTTCAAAATTAGTATAGTTATATTTTAATGAACCCCTCAAAAATACCTTATAAAGAATTAGTTAGCTTAATAATTAAATACAAGCTTTAAAAAATATTTTTGGCAGTATTGTTAAATAAGAGTAAAATAAAAACAACAAAAAGAAGTAAATGGGTTAAATATATTTAAAGTAGAGGTGTTAGAATGACTAAAGTATTAACATTTAAGGTTGTAATAGAAGGGTTAGAAAATAAAATATGGAGAAAAATTGAAATAACTGATACAAAAACAGTAGCAGATTTAGCGTATACGATTTTAGCAACGTTTGATTCACTAGCATATCATTTATATGATATAAAATATAAAGATAAAATCTATGATAGTTGGATTAGTATAGAAGATGATTACAGTGACATTCCAAAAATAAATGCAACAATTACAAGTTTAAGCAAACTAGAATTAAAAGAACAAGATAAGTTAGAGATGCAATATGATTTTGGATCTACAACAACATTTAAAATCACTTATTTAGAATGTAGAAATTTAGAAAGAGGAGCAGGACGCCACTATCCTTACATTATTGACGGAGCTGGAAGAGGTATGATTGATGATATAAGTGATTTTGAATTAAAAGAGATTGTTGATGATATTGATAAAAAAGGATATTCAAATTATAATTTTACAGCAGGCTATGAAAGAAAGATTAAGTATGATTATAGAGATTTTGATATCAAAAGTAACAATATACTATTAAAAGGAATAATATCTGAAATAAAATACAAATATGAAATCGGTGAATAAAACAAGTAAAAAATGTCTTTCATGAGAAGAATAAAATATATCTATACAAGGAAAAATGTTAATTCATTTTTATAGGGGGACTATTTTAGGATAGAGCCCTATTTTTTTTGAAAAGAGAACTAACATACACAACAAGGCAGCAATTTTTAAAAGATACTACTTATTGTCACACAAAAAATCAAAATATAGAAATACAATAATATAATATTAAATAGATTTAGAACCTTTTGTTTCTAAATTTATTTTTATCAAAAAGGAATAAATTATAAAGATTATAAAAATGTAACTAGCAGAGTGATATTACCAGAAGACACAAAAATAGATATCATAAATAAAGATATCTTTGAAACGATTTTTTTAGAATCCGTAAAATGTTATCCACTAGAAAGAAAAAAACTGAAAACTTGTTCAAACAACTGTAAACAAATTATGTTAAAACAATTAGAAATACTGCAACCAAAGTTAATTATTATTTAGGGGAACTTCCTACTAGAAATTTATTAAACTTTAAATTTAAAAAGTTTCAAGATATAGTGGGCAATATACATCAAATAAATAATTACCAGATTTTACCAATTTATCATCCGGACCCTATATCACCAAAAAGTCATAAAGCAAATATTCCAATATTTGAAACATTAAAGAAAAAAATATCAAAATAAAAAGAATAATAATACACACGTAGATTTTTTGATTATAAACAAAGTAACTAAGGAATATCGATTAGCTATTGAAGTGGATGGAGGATATCATAATCCTTTTAATAATGCAAATAAACAACAAGTGCATAATGATGAACTGAAAAACAGTATATTTAAAAAAGCTAATTTACTACTTATGCGATGCAAAACTGATGAAATACCAAATGAAAGTGGAATCATAAAAAAATTAAGATAACCATACCAAAAGCAATTATTAAAGTTTGAATGACTAAATCCAGTTAAGGATGGATTTAATTTTACAAATGATAAAAACAAAATCTATTATAAAATTACTTGCAATCTTTTTCAAAAAGAGCTAAAATACATTTAATAAATCATTTTTAAAGATATGCTGGGTTGGTTATCGTAGTGAAATATATACTGAAATGTTAGTATATATTTTTATATACACTTTAGTATTTTTCATTTACCAATCTAGAAAGAAGTAAGGTAAGGAAAGTAGTATGGGAGTAAAGAAGAATTATTTAAAACATTTTATTTGCTGGAAAAAATCATTATATATAAATATAATTTCTTTTTTGCGCACTACTTTGCAAAAAGCATGACACAATCACTTTGATGATGTCATGCTTTTTTTGATTGTGGGGAGGGGTTTTATGAATAATATTACTTTACAAGACTTAATTAATCTTCTGGAAGAATATAATCCAGAAGAGATCGGATTTGTAAAAAAAGCTTATGAATATGCAGAAGATTTACATAGTGGACAATTTCGTCAAAGTGGAGAACCTTATATTAGTCATCCATTAAATGTGGCATATATACTGGCGGAACTACATGCCGATCGAGATACAGTATGTGCTGGTTTGCTTCATGATACATTAGAAGATACAGAAATATCAAAAGAGGATATAGCACATGATTTTAACCAAGATATTGCAAATTTAGTAGCTGGTGTTACTAAGCTAGCAAAGATGAACTTTTCTTCTAAACAAGAACAAAATTATGCAAATACTAGAAAAATAATTACTGGAATTACAGAAGATGTGAGAATCATTATTATTAAACTTGCGGATAGACTCCATAATATGAGAACTCTGCAATTTAAAAGTAGGTTTAAACAAGAAGAAAATGCTTTAGAAACCATGGAAATATTTGTACCACTTGCATATTATATTGGAGCTTATAGAATTAAATCAGAATTAGAAGATTTATCATTACAATATTTAAGACCAGACATGTATGAAAAAATAAAAGAGAAAAAATTAAGAGTTGAAGAAGATAGTGCTGATTGTTTAAAAGAGATGCTATCTACAATTAGAAATTTTTTAAGCGATAGAAGAATTCCAAATGAAATAAAAGTGAGAACAAAAAATATATATGGAATATATAAAAGATTAAATGAGGGACATAAAATATCAGATATTCATGATTTGTTGTCAATAAAAATAATGGTAGATGAAATAGATAATTGTTATAGAACATTAGGAATCATACATTCAATCTATCATCCAGTAAATGGTAAGTTTAAAGATTATATCTGTAATCCCAAAACAAATATGTACCAGTCATTACATACTACAGTATTTGGCCCAGAAGATAGACTAGTACAAACTCAAATTAGAACATTTGAAATGGATAAGATAGCCTCATTCGGATTAACTGCCTATTGGGATGCAGAAAAAGGAAATGCAAGAGTTGTGATGCAGCAAGACTTAAAAGATAAATTTCAATTTTTTAATTCTCTACTAGAAATGGATGCTATGTTTGGAGATAATCAAGAATTTGTAAGACAAGTTAAATCAGAGTTATTTGCTGACAAAATTTATGCATATACAACGAAGGGAGAAATTCTTGAATTGCCAAAAGGATCTACACCAATTGATTTTGCCTATCAACTTAGCACAGATATTGGTAACACAATGGTTGGTGCATTTGTGAATGATGAAGTTGTTCCAATAGACTACACTTTACAAAATAAAGATAGAGTTAGAATAATAACAGATGATTTGTCATTTGGATCACGAGATGATTGGGAATCAAAGGCACATACTAGTCTTGCAAAAAGAAAAATAAGAGAATTTAATAGGATATAAATGAGTTTATAGGGATCTCATTAACAAAAAACTAAATCAAGAAAGGAGATAATTATGAAAAAAGTAAAAAAAGTACAATCAGCAAGTTATTGCTGTGAATCTGCTAATGAAGTAGATATTAAAAAATTACTAGCTTCTAAAAAGAAAAAATAATTGATTAGGAGGAAATAAATTTGTTAAAAATTAGTGCTAATTTTTCTAATCAATATGTTGAATCTTTAAAGATAACTTTTAAGGAGCAAAAAAAAACATGGGAATATTTTTGCCAAAACGTTCCCATTTTTAAAGAAATTACCTGTGAAAAAGATATTGATAGAATAGCGAGACAAACTCATAAAAAATACGAAAACACCATAAATGATAGTATAGCTGATTATAAAAGCTGGTGGAACGAAGAAAAATATGGTGTTGAGAAAAAATTAGAGAAACTGTTTGAGGTTAAAATTTCTAAGACTATTTATGCCAACGTTTGCATTACACCATTATTTACACGTAATATTGATAAATTAAGTTTTTTATTACCAACCAATGCATCAAAACTAAGGTTTTATAATATTACTACACATGAATTAATTCACTTTTATTATTATTACGCACTACAACAATCAAATAATTACTATGATGATATGAGTATATGGAGAATTAGTGAATTAATAGTAAGTCCTATCATAAAATATCTTTTTCCAGATTATATATATTTACATAATACCTATCACTTTAATTCAGAAGAAATAAAAAAAGCAGAAAAACTAGTGAAACTTTATATAGACAAAAAAATAAGTCTTGACGAGATGATAAGGAGAATGATTATGGAAACAAAGAAAAAGAATAATTATAAACTTTCAAAGTTTGCTCATTTTTATTATAAAGGAAATGATATTTGTGCCTATAATGCTTTAACAATGGACACAGTCTATTTTGAAAAAAATTTTGAATCAAAAATAAAAGAAATCATAGCTAAGCCAGACGGTTATAACGAAGCTGAAAACAAAGTAAAAACAATTTTTGATGCATTAAAACAAGCAGAGATTGTGGTGGATAAAAATTACGACGAAAAAGAAATTATTGATAGTATAAAACCAGCCATTTTTCAAGGTGTTAATATCCGAGTAATGGTTTTACATTTAACAGATTTTTGTAATTTAAAGTGTAAGTATTGTTTTATTGAGGGCGGTATGTGCCAAGATTACAAAAGACAGAATATGACGAAAGAAGTAATGAAAGCTGCTATAGATAAATACATTCAAATACTTAAGAGAAGTAAATTAAAAGCTAACCCTTCTATTGTATTTTACGGAGGGGAACCATTAGCAAATTGGGAAATAATTGAATATGGTTTAAAGTATCTAGAAGAATGCAAACAAAATGGATTAATAAACCATGACATAGATAAAGTAATTATTACCAATGGTACATTAATAACTGATGAAATAGCAGCTACGTTAAAAAAATATGATGTATTAGTTTCCTTATCTTTAGATGGCATTAAAGAAGTTCATGATTATAATAGAATAGATTATGACAACAAAGGAAGTTTTGATAGAACGATTCGAGGATTAAATTTACTAAGAAAACATGGAGTAGAACCTTCTATTTCTTGTGTAATGAGCCCTTTTGCTATAAAACATGTAGATGAAACAATTGATTTTCTATTAAAAGATTTAAAAATAAAAGGATTAGGTTTTAATCATGTATCAATTATTCCCAAATTGAATTATTATGACCCTAAATATGAAGAAGAATTTGCTGATAGCATTCTTCATGTACAAGATATTATACAAGAAAAGTATGATGATGTTTATGAGCGACGTATGGGCCATAAAATAAATTGCTTCGTTGATAAACTCTTATTAAGAGCAGATTGCACCGGTTGTGGTGAACAAATTAGTGTAAGCCCAGATGGAGAAATTGGTATATGTCAAGGGTATATGGGAACAAGAAAAACATTTAATAATTCTGTATTTGATAAAGATTATTTTCCAGACCAAGATCCAACATTTATAGAATGGAGTAAACGTTCTCCATTAAATATGGACAAATGCTTAAATTGTCCTGCTCTAGCAACTTGTGGAGGGGGATGCCCTAGAAATGCAGATATGATAAATGGAAGTATATGGGATGTAGATTCAGCATTTTGTCATTTTGCTTTAAAAGCTAATGAATGGCTTGTATGGAAAAACTTTGAAGATCAGGGGTATTGTTATGAAAAATGATTATTATAATTCTATAAATGAAAAACTATTAAAAAACCCAATAGAAATTGTCTATTTTGCATTTCCTAAATGTAATGGTAACTGTGCTCACTGTTGGTCAAGTAATATGGAACTAGGAAGTATTGTCCCTCTCAGTAAACACAAAGAAAATCTAGATGCTCTATCTTTATTAAAAGTAAGTGAACTTAAAATAAGTGGAGGGGAACCATTTTTTAATCCCAATATTGGAGAAATAATAGAATATGCTAGAGATAGATTCAAAAATTCCAAAATTACAATCTTCACCAGTGGTAGAACTTTCGTTTCTAAAAAGGATGGAGAAGAAGGAATTATAGAAACCTATAATAATCTTTGTAATAAAATCAAAAACTTTAATAATATTTCCCTTCAAATGTCAGCAGATGAATATCATGCGGATGTGTTAAAAAGATTAAATCCTAAATCTGAAAAAAGCAAAGAGGAATTATTAAATATCCATGTTAAAAACTTTGTTTTTGCTTGTAAAAGAATAAAGAAAAAATATCCTAAATTTGAATATTATTTAAAAATCCATGTAAATTTTAATCGATTGGAGTATCATAAAAAATTATTCCAAAGTTGGATGTCAGAAAAATTTTGGGATGAAAAGGTTATTAAGTCAGAAGGATTAATTAAAAGTGGAAATGCCTCTAAATTAAAAGATAGTATAGAAATTGAAGAAAGTAATCAATGGAGTTTGTTTGTATTACCAGGTGTAGATTTTGTGGAAAAGGCAGAAGAATATTTAGAAAAATTTCAAGATTTTTCTGATGATAGAAATCTATATTTAGTAAAAAAACCTCCAGAATCTATTGTAATAGCAGGATGGTGGAATCTTATAAATAGAAAGGCTTATTATTTTAGAATTTCATCAATACAAAAAAATACTGGTTAGTTTAATAGTTAAATGCAAGTTTTATAAAAATGTTGGTATTTAAAGGTATAATGCAATTTATGCCTTTATTTTTTTTTAAAATATGTATAATAAAAGGTGAAAAAGAAAATTTATTGCACTATGAAAACAAGTTAACATTTTTATTTTTAAATTAAATGCAACTTTTTGTAGTAGTATTTTTAACCAATTGTTTTCTTTTTTGAGAGTTTATTTTATTAAGAGTTTATAACTCAAATCAACTTCATCGCTGGGTATGTATTTCAGATGAAGTTTTTTTTGTGTATTCCTCTCCATAAATGTTTTTAAATAATTTGTATGGTGTTTTAAATCCCATACTTTTTCTTTTTACATTATTAATATTGTTCATCATATCTATAATATTTTTATTTGTTAATTGATCAAATGTGATATCTTTTGGAATGATATATCTAATAAATTCGTGATTCCTTTCTATTCCACCTTTTTCCCAAGATGAATAAGGATTACAATAAAATACATTAATAAGTTTTTCCCCAGTATTATGGTCAAATTCAATATCTTCTGGTTTAGAGAATTCCCAACCATTATCAGTTAGAACTATTTCAAACATCTTTTTAATTCTTTTCTTAGTTCTTTAAATACATTTGATACTGCTTTTGTTTTATATTTATCTATTAAAAAAATAAGCATCAATTTACTATTTCTAAAATATAAAGTCATAATGCATTTTTTGTCTTCTTGTTTACCGATAACGGTATCCATTTCTACTATGTTTGCATCTGGATGTAATTCTAGATATGCTTTCATATTATCAATAGTTTTTCCCTTCCTAATGGAATTATCAATTCTTATTTTTAGCTCTTCTCCTGTCCTTTTTCTAGGTTTATAACTAAAGGCTCTGGCAAGCATCTCATCATTTAAACTAGGAAAAAGTCCTTTATGAATATATCTATAAAAAGTAGGTATGGATTTGGGAAATGTATTTTCAATGCCTTTAAATATATGTGTAATAGGTTGATTTTTATCTTTTAAACGTTTTTTAAAGTATTCATCCCAATAATATAATTCATCCAAACTCATATCTATGCCAGTTCGAGAAAATTTAAGAATATAGTTATAATTCTCTTGAGCTTTAGAATAGTTATAATAATATTTTTTCTTTCTACAATATGTTTTGTTTGAACATCCGTTACAAACATAAGGAAATCTTTGCGTTTTTTCACATTCTTTAAAAATACCTTTTCCTGTGATTCTTCTTTTCTTAATTTCTCTAGAAATAGTAGAAGATTCACACACTAAAATATTAGAGATATCTTTTAATTTGTAATTTAATTTAAGCAAATTCTCAATTAATATTCTATCTTCAATTGTTAATCTTTTTTCATAGTACAACCGCCTTAACTCCCTTGACAAAGAAAACAATTGATTAAGGTATATTAAAAGATATTATTAAACTAAATGCAACTTTAAAAATATATAAAATATAACTTGCATTTACTTCTTAAACCAACAATTTATTCGATAATAATTGACTAATTTCGACAAATGTAGTATAATAACCCCGATTTATACACGTTTAGGGGAGGGTATTATGGAAGAAATTAATTTAAGTGAAGTGTATAGTTATTTCAAAACTAAGATACTTTGGATTCTTCTTGCGGTTGTAATAATTATTATTTTAGGTAATGTATTTACTCTAGTTACAAGAACACCATTGTATCAAAGTAACACAACAATCGTTTTAGTTGGAGAAAACAAATCTGGTTATAGTCAAACAGAATCTCAACTAAACCAAAACTTAATTGGTACTTATAGTCAAATTATTAAAAGTAGAAAAGTACTAAATCAAGTAATTGAAAACTTAGATTTAAAAATGACAGCAGATGAATTAGCACAATATATTACAACATCATCAGTAGAAGAGACAGAAATCATCAAGATTACAGTGGATAATCCAGATGCCAAAGAGGCAAAAAAAATTACAAATGAAGTTGCGAGTGTTTTTGCTAAAGAAATTAAAGATATCTATAATCTAGAAAACGTAGAGATTATTGATAAAGCAGAACTTGCAAAAGTTCCATATAATGTAAATTACATAAAAGATAATATTATTTATTTAGTAATTGGATTAGTATTATCATTTGGAGTAGTATTTGTAATGTATTATTTTGATACATCTATCAAATCAAGTGATGTAGTAGAAGATAAGTTAGGTTTAACGGTAATTGGTATCGTTCCTAAAGAAGAAAGGGAGTAAGAATATGTCAACAGATTTAATTATTAATGTAAATCCTAAATCTATCTTTAGTGAAGCTATAAAAACAATCCGTACAAACTTAGCTTTCTCAATGATAGATAAAGAAATGAAAACAATACTTTTAACGTCCCCTCAGTCAGGAGATGGAAAAAGTTTTATAACAGCAAATCTTGCTGTTGCTTATGCACAAGAAGATAAAAAAGTATTAGTAGTAGATTGTGATCTTCGTAAAGGAAGACAACATGAAATATTTGAAGTAATGAATGTAACAAGTGGTGGTTACTCTAATTTAATTCTAAATTATAAAGAAGATACAAAATTAGATAAATATATTGTATCAACAAGTAATAAAAATATTGATTTATTGCCAACAGGACCAACGCCACCAAACCCTGTAGAATTATTAGCTTCAGAATCTAATCAAAAATTAATGAAAGAATTAAGAAAACATTATGATGTCATATTATTAGACTGTCCTCCAGTATTAGGATTAAGTGATACGATGATTATGACAAAATATAGTGATGCAAACCTTATAGTCGTAAGCAGTAGAAAAACAAAAATAGAAAGCTTAGACAAAGCAAAAAAAGTCTTTGAACAAGCTAAAGCAAATATTACAGGAGTAATCATCAATAGAGCATCCGTAAAAGATAATAGTTATTATAGTTATTACTCTAATGAATATTATGGAGATTCATCTAAGAAAAGTAAGAAAAAGAAGAGAAGATAATGAAAGACTTACATTCACACTTGTTATTTGGGATAGATGATGGTTGTAAAGATATAGGTGAGAGTATAACTTTATTAAAAAATGCCCAAGAACAAGGAATTACAGATTTAGTTTTAACTCCTCATTATATGGAAGAAACTAGGTACAACTGTAACAACAAAGAAAAGAATAAAAGGTTTGAAGAATTAAAAACAGAAGCTAAAAAAGAAGGTATAGAAATTAATTTATACTTAGGTAATGAAGTATATATGACAGAAAACTTCTTAGAATTATTACAAAAAGGAGAAATTCAAACAATCAACAACTCTAAATATTTATTATTTGAATTCCCAATGGGTAACATGTTTTATAACAGTAAAGAAATATTATATGAACTTGTAGTAGCTGGATATGTACCAATACTAGCCCATCCAGAAAGATATAGAATCTTTCAACATCATCCAGAACATATAGATGAATATTTAAGAATGGGAGTCTTACTTCAAGGAAACTATAAAAGTTTATATGGCAAATATGGAAAAGAAGCAAAAAAAACTCTAACATATTATTTAAAAAATAATAAAATAACATTTTTAGGTAGTGATTGTCATCATGAAAAGGACTTCAAACTAAAAAAATTAAAAAAGAAATTGAAATCACTTGTAAAAAGTGATAACATGGTAGAGGACTTATTAGAGAATAACTTCAACAAGGTAATTTCAAACGAAAATATAGGTATTAGAAGATAAGTTTGTAGTAGTAAAAATATAGGGTAATAAGGAGTAATAACATGAATGAAGCAGTGGAAGAAGTAACAGACTTAGAAGAAGAACAAGAAGACGAACTTATTAAAACAAGAGAAATTATCATGAATGTAGAACAACAAGGAGTACAAAGAACATCATTAAAAGAACTAGGATATCGTTTTATCAAAAGAATATTTGATATTGTATGTGGGTTAATAGGAGTAATTATTTTAATACCAATCACAATGGTTATAAAAGTAATTAATATGATTTCAGGAGACTTTGCACCTGTAATCTTTTCGCAAAATAGAATTGGTAAGAATGGAAGAGAATTTAAATTCTATAAATTCCGTTCCATGGTACCAAATGCAGATGAAGTATTATTTCAAACACTAAAAATGGACAAGGTAGTAGCTGCTGAATACAAAAAGAACAAAAAATTAAAAAACGATCCTAGAATTACAAAAGTAGGACATGTAATAAGAAAATTATCAATCGATGAATTACCTCAACTTATCAATGTTCTAAAGGGAGATATGTCAATTATCGGTAATAGACCATATCTACCAAGAGAAAAAGAAGATATGGAAGAATACTATGACGATATCATTAAAACAAAACCAGGTATCACAGGATACTGGCAAGTAAATGGAAGAAGCAAAACTACTTTTGAAGAAAGATTAAAATTAGAACAATATTATTCAAACAATTACTCACTTATACTTGATATCAAAATATTCTTTAAGACTTTTAAAGTAGTATTATTTGGAAAAGGTGCAGAATAATCAAGAGATTATAGATTGCAAGATATTAAGTACGTGTTTAAAACAAAAAGTACAAACGTGCCTATGTTTTAACATAGACACGTTTTTTATCGGTAAAGAGGTGAGAGAATGAAAAGTAAAAGCGAACCTATTAGAATTGCTCAAATTATGGGTAAATGGGTTGGTGGTGGAGTAGAAGCAGTAGTCATGAATTATTATCGCAACATTGATAGAAATAAAATTCAATTTGATTTTATCTGTGATGATGATTCTACTTGCATTCCAAAAGAGGAAATAGAAAATTTAGGTGGAAAAGTAATTTTAATTCCCCCATATCAAAAAGTATTGAAATATCATAAAGAATTAAAAAAAGTATTAAAAGAAGGACAATATAAAATTGTGCATTCTCATATTAATGCATTAAGTGTATTTTCATTATGGGCAGCAAAAAGTGCAAAAGTTCCTGTAAGAATAGCTCACAGCCATTCTACATCAAATAAAAAAGAATGGAAAAAGACATTATTAAAAAATGTGCTAAGACCATTTAGTAAACTTTTCGCAACAGACTATTTTTGTTGCAGTGAACTAGCAGGAAGATGGCTATTCGGAAATAAAACATATGATGAAGGAAAAGTTTATTTATTAAATAATGCAATAGATGTAGATAAATTCAAATATAATGAAGAGATTAGAAAACAAAAAAGAAAAGAATTAAAAATTAAAGACAATGAGCTAGTTATTGGTCATATCGGAAGATTTGTACAACAGAAGAATCATGAATTCCTAATTGAGATATTTAATGAAATCCATAAACAAAATAAAAATACTATTCTTTTATTAGCAGGCGATGGACCTTTAAAAGAAGAAATAGAAAATAAAGTAAAAGAATTAGGATTAGAAAAAAATGTACAATTTTTAGGCCAAAGAAAAGATGCTAATGAATTGTATCAAGCATTTGATGCTTTTGTTTTACCAAGTCTTTATGAAGGATTACCAGTAGTAGGAGTAGAAGCACAAGCAGCAGGACTACCATGTTTCTTCTCAACAGATATGACAAAGGAAACTAAAGTGTTAGATACAACACAATTTATAGAATTAACACATATTCCAAAATATTGGGCAGACAAAATCCTAAAGACCTTAAAATCATTCAAGAGACAAAATACAACATTCGAAATTACTAATAATAATTTTAACATAAAAAGTGAAACAGAAAAGTTAGAACAACAATACCGCCAGTTATTGGAAAGGAGTTCACTATGAAAAAAGTAATGCATTTAATAAGTACGGATGTTTTTTCTGGTGCCGAAAACGTCGCTTGTCAAATTATAAATGGTTTTTCCAAAAATAATGATTATAAAATGATTTATGTAAGTAAACTTGGTTCAAATAAAAAATGCTTAGAAGATCGATCAATTCCATATTATAAACTAGATAAATTTAATTATAAATGTATAAAGAAAGCAGTTCAAGATTTTAAACCAGATATTATTCATGCACACGATATTAAGGCAAGTATTTATGCATCATTATTTTATAAACAATCAAAAATAGTTTCACATATTCACAGTAATCACGAAAATATGAGAAACTTTAATTTTAAACCTTTTTTATATAATATAGTATCTAACAGATTTTCAAAAATTATATGGGTGTCAAAAAGTGCCTTGAACGATTATTATTATTCCAACAAAGTACAACAAAAATCGATTGTTCTATATAATGTTATAGATTCTAAGGGAATATCAAGCAAAGCTAATCAAGATAAAAATCAATATTCATTTGACATTATTTATTTAGGCAGAATGGTCTATGCTAAAAATCCAATAAGATTAATCAAAATTGTAAATGAAGTTATTAAAAAGCGACCAGAAACAACAGTTGCTTTAGTAGGGACTGGAGAGTTAGAGCAAGACGTTCGAAAAGAAATACATGAATATAACTTAGAAAAAAATATAACTCTTTTTGGTTTCCAAGAAAATCCATATAAAATATTATCTTCATCCAAGATAATGTTAATGACATCAAGATATGAAGGGACTCCAATGTGTGCATTAGAAGCCATTGCATGTGGAGTACCAATAATATCAACACCTACAGACGGATTAAAAGAGTTAATTGAAAGCGGTAATGATGGATTCATTTGCTATACAGATGAAGAAATGGTAAATACAATATTAAAAACACTTAATGATAAAAAAATATTAAGACAGTTAAATAGCAATATGCAAAATAAAAATAAACAAATAAACAATTTTAAACAATACATAAACTCTATAAAAGCTATCTATGAATCAAAGGATGTGATTGTATGAGCTGCAAAGTTAGTATAATTATCCCGGTTTATAACGCAGAAAAATATATTGGAAGGACAATAGATAGTATTCTAAATCAAAGTGAAACGGATTTTGAAATTATTGCCGTAAATGATGGATCTACTGATAAGTCATATAACATTATGAAAAAGCTTGCACAAAAAGATAAGCGAATAAAAATATATACGAAAACAAATGAAGGAGTAAGTGCAACAAGAAATTATGGAATAAAGAAAGCAACTGGGAAATATTTGCTATTTGTAGATGCAGATGACATGTTAACAGAAAATGGATTACACAATTTATGTGAAATAGCAAAAAAATATAATGCCGATATTACAATTGGAAATTCTAAAGTAATAGATTTAAACGGTAAAACAATAAAATCTCATGAGAATGGCAAAATTTATCAACAAAATCGTAAAGAACTATTAACTACTTTTTTTAAGGATAATGGAGATTTTGATTGCCAATCTGTATGGGCAAAATTATTTGCAAGAGATATTTGCAATGAATTAAGATTTGCCGACAATCAAAACTCAAACGAAGATAGATATTATTTTTTTCAAGCGATATGTAATTCTAAAAAAATTGTATTATTAAATAGAGATGTATATATATATGAAAAACATTTTAATTCATTATCAACGTCAAAAGTTGATAAAAGAATTTTTAGTAACATAAAATTTGCAGAACAAATGAGTAGTTATGTAAAAAAATATGAACCTTGGGCTACAGATTTGTCGTTATATAATTTATTAGTAACAAGTTTAATGGTATATAGAAATTTTTATAGAGATAAACAAGCAATAAATAAATATCATAAAGAATTAGTTATATTAAGAAAAAAAATTTTAAAAATATATAAAGATAATTATATTAAGATTGGCTTTATGAGAAAACTAGAATTGTTTATAGTAAAATATATGAAATATATATATTATTACTTTATAAGGTTAGTAGATATAGTAAGGAGTTAAAAAATGGAAACCAATAAATATATAAAAATATTAGCCATAATAGTTGGAATCACAATATGTAACAACATTTTTTATTTACTTAATTATAACAGCTTTTTTCTTAATATTTCTAACATAGTGAGCATAATATCTCTAGTGATATTATTAATAAAAGACAGAAAAAGAGTAATTGATAGTGTATCGAAAATTGATAAAACATTTTATTTTTATTTATTAGTGTGTATATTTTCTGTAATTCCATGTTTCTTTTATTTTTCAAAAAACAACTCATTAATAATGTCCTTTATTAATGGTTTACCACTTTTAGTTTTATTATATATTCAATATTTAGTAATAATTTCATTTTCAGATTGTAAGGAAGAACTATTAAAAGGAATAAAAATCGGATTTGTTCTAAATATAATATATTCGTTATTACAATATGTATTTTTCTTGAATAATGGAAGCGTCTTAACACTATATACTCTTTTCCCTAATAATGCCTTTCAGGTATGTGGCAATTATGATAAATTATTATCGATGCCAGCCATAAAAACGACTTTAACAATTTTTCAATATAGAATACAAGGATTCTTTCTGGAAACATCACATTTTACCACATTTTTATGTGGAGCAGGATTAATTGCATTATATAAAACTAAAAATAAAACTTTAAGAATACTTTTACTTATTTTAGTTTCATATTTGTGTATTATTTCTGAATCTGGAAATTTTATAATCTTTCTTGGTATATTATTATTATTTATTTTAAAGTATATTCCAAAGCAAGAATTAGGAAAGTTCACTATAAAAAGAAAGACTTTGCTTATGATTCCTATTATCTTAATTTCAATATTATTATTAGGAGCCCATGTAATGAATAGCCCAACTTTTTTTCAAAAAATAAATGATACATTTAATTCAACAAATCTAGAAGATGCTGGAAATTCTGATAGAAATAGAACAATTAAAGAGGGAATTGCACTAATTCAAAAATACCCAATGGGAATTGGCTATAATATGACTTCAAATATTTTAAAAATGGAATACCCAACAGAAAAATATAGTTATATCTTTTCTACTGTAGTATTAAATGAATTAGAACTTGGCCCTATAGGGAATGTATTATATTTAATTTTTGCTTTAAAATTTCTTGTTAATTTATTATGTTATGGTAAAGATAAAGAAGATTATGTTATAGCACTTTCAACAATGGGAATATTTTTATGTCAAGCGTCTAATGGAATAAGTTTTTGGAATATTCAATATACTCTTGCTATTTATGCAATTGCTAATATTTATTACAATGAATTAAAGAAAAAACGAAAAGGAGAAAAAACATATGGAAAAAATTAGTATAATTGTCCCTATTTATAATGTGGAAAAATATATAAAAAAATGTATTAGTAGTTTAATAAATCAAACATATCAAAATATAGAAATCCTCGCAATAAGTGATGGAAGCCCAGATAATTCTATGAACATTGTTCAAGAATATGCTAAGAGAGATCAAAGAATAAAATGTATAACAAAAGAGAACGGTGGATATGGAAGTGTTCTTGAATATGCAATAAAAAAAATCAGAAGTGCATATTTTATAATTTGCGACCCTGATGATTGGTTAGAGCCTAATGCAATAGAGCAATTATATAATCAAGCAAAAAAATACAAAGCAGATTTAGTCATAGGAGAAAGATATCTTGTATATAACGATAACATGGCAAAACAACCGGATAGAGGATACATGGATTATTATAAGATAGAGCCAAATAAAATATATTGCGATTTAACTGATTTTATATTCTTTTCGGTTACTCCTCATGCTAAACTATATAAAACCTCCTTGGCAAAGGATATAAAATTTCCCCATAAAGTAAGTTATACAGATACCATTTTGTACTTAACATTTTTAGATAAAGCAAACAGTGCTGTATATATTGACAAGCCGTTAGCAAATTATTTTATTGATAGGCCAGGAAATACAAATACAGATTTAGATTCTTTATCTCAAAAAGCTTTTAATAACATGATTACAGTTCTAAATTCTCTATGTGATCAAATATGTAAAGATGGGAAATATACTTATGCATTAAATTATAGAATATATACTCTTTGTTTGTTTGTTGCTAAAAAAATATCAAGTGGAGAAGATAAAAAACAGTTTATAAACAATAAAAAATCTTTATTAAACATAATTAATAGAATTAAAAAATATAAAAAAGGCATGAAAAAATATATACGTGCCGAATCAAAACCAAAGAAAATGTTAAAGAAAGTATTATTTGATTTATATTTTAATAATTTGACAAATATGTTTGCAATAAACTTAACTATTAAATATTTTAAGGAGTGAAATAAATGAAATACGATTATGTAATAGTAGGGGCCGGTCTGTTTGGCGCAACCTTTGCCAACCTTGCAAAAAAAGACGGAAAGAAAGTATTAGTCATTGAAAAAAGAAATCATATTGCTGGAAATGTCTATACCGAACAAATAGAGGGGATTAATGTTCATAAATATGGAGCTCATATTTTTCATACCGGTGATAAGGAAGTATGGAACTATGTAAATTCCTTTGTAGAATTTAATAGATATACTAACTCTCCAGTCGCAAGATATAAAAATGAAGTCTACAACATGCCATTTAACATGAATACGTTTGCCAAGATCTGGGATGATGTAATCACACCAGAGGATGCCAAAAGACATATTGAAGAAGAAAGAAAAGAAATTACTCACGAACCACAAAATCTAGAAGAACAAGCTATCTCTCTAGTAGGAAGAACTATCTATGAAAAACTAGTAAAAGGCTATACCGAAAAACAATGGAATAGAAAATGCGTCGACTTGCCAGCTTTTATTATCAAAAGACTACCCGTAAGATTTATCTATGACAACAACTATTTCAATGATAAATACCAAGGAATCCCTATTGGAGGATATACCAAACTAGTAGAAAAGATGCTAGAAGGAATTGAAGTAAAACTAGAAGAAGACTATCTACTAAAGAAATATTATTATAAATCCATTGCCAAAAAAATTGTCTATACCGGTATGCTAGATGAATACTTCGGCTGTAATTTAGGAAGACTAGAATATCGTTCACTAAGATTTGAAACTAAAGTACTAGATACCGACAACTTCCAAGGAAATGCTGTAGTGAATTATACCGGAAAAGAAGTAGACTGTACCAGAGTAATAGAACATAAACACTTTGAATCGACACTAAGTAAAAAAACAGTAGTAACCTACGAATATCCGGATGACTGGACACCAGAAAAAGAAGCCTACTACGTAATAAATGATGATAAAAATAATAACCTTGCTAACCTTTATAGAGAACTATCCAACCAAGAAGAAAATGTAATATTTGGTGGAAGATTAGCCGAATATAAATATTATGATATGGATGATGTAATAAGAAGTGCCATTGATACCTATAAAAAAGAATCAAATTAATATAAGGAGTATACAGATGAAAAATGTTTTAATTTATGGCGTTTATGATTTTGATAATTTGGGTGACGATTATATGGTGGCAGTTATAGATGAATACTTGAAGTCTAAAAAAATTAATCCTATATATATTAACAATTCCACCATAAATAATTATTTTAATCTTGCTATAAAACGTGAGTTTGAATTGCCTTTTAATAAAAAATATAAAAATAAAATTATAAAGTTATTTGAAATTATGAAATGGTATTTTCACAAGAACAATATAAAAAATATTGATAGCTTGATTTTTATGGGGGGAGGATATACGAGCGAATCTTTTGGCACAAGAAACTTATTAAATTTATTGCTTTTATGTAAAAAATTTAAATCAAAAAAGATTTTTTTTACTGGGCAAACTGTCGGGCCAGTATATAAACGCTTAAATATGTATTTGATAAAAAAAATATATAAATCAGGTTCCGCTATTTTTGTTCGAGAAACAAAATCACAAAAATTTTTAGCTTCTTTAGGAATTAAATCTAAGTTAGTAGGCGATGATGCCTTTTTAACAAATTATTGTGTAAAAAGAGACAAGGCAAAAGATTATATAGTATATAATTATAAAGATTTTAAAACATATGAAAATTACAAAAAAGAATATTTTAAAATTCTTTTAAGATTTGCTAAAGAGAAAAAAATGAAAGTACTTGTAATTCCGTTTAGAAGTTCCAAAGGAGCAGATGAATATAAATGTAATTATGAATTATATACATTTTTAAAAAGCAATGGTATTAATACTGAGTTTGTTGTAGAAAAAAGCATAAATAACTTTCAAGAAATTTTAAGTAATAGTAAAATTGTTATAGGCACTGCATACCATTCAATTGTTTTAGGACTAATATTTAATAATAAAGTATTCAGCTATTATAATGGCAAATATTATAAACAAAAAATAGAAGGCATTTTAGATTGGTTTAATCTAAGTAAAACTAATTGTGAACCAATGAATAATATATTAAGTTCTTATAATAAAATGTGTAGTTCTATAGAACAATTGGATATAAAAAGTAACGAAAAAATTGTCAAAAATATTCATACCAATGTGACAAAAACATGGGACTATATTATAAAATGCATCATAGAAAATAAATAAAGAAGGTGTTAACGTTATGGCAAAATCGAGAACAGAAAATTCAGTAAAGAATATAAAGACCGGATTAATTGTTCAAATCGTTAATAAAGTTTTAGCGTTTGTAGTTAGGACAGTCTTTATTCACTTTTTAAATTCTGACTATTTGGGTGTAAACGGACTATTTACAAATATATTATCAATTTTATCATTCGCAGAGTTAGGAATAGGTACAGCTATTATTTTTAACATGTATAAACCAATAGCTGAAAATGATAAAGAAAAAATAAAAAGTTTAATGCAATTATATAAAAAATCTTATACAGTAATTGGCATTTTCATATTTGCTGCCGGATTGATAATAATTCCTTTTATGGATTACTTAATCACTGACGTTCCAAATATAAAAGAAAACATAATATTTATATATATTTTGTTTTTGTTTGACACTTCTTGCTCATACTTCTTTACATATAAAAAGTCTATTATTACAGCTTATCAAAAACAGAGTATTATTAATAACTTTGATAGTATTTTTTATTTATTAAAAAGTATATTACAAATAATTTTATTGATATTAACGCACAACTATATTTTTTATTTAATAACACAAATTATATGTACAATTGTTGAAAATATTTTAATATCAATTAAAGCTGATAAAATGTATCCATTCTTAAAAGATAAAAATATAAAGAAATTGAGTAAAAAAGAAACATCAACAATTTTTGATAATGTAAAATCTTTAGCTATTTACCAATTTGGTAGTGTAATTATGAACGGTACAGATAACATCATGATTTCAGCACTAATTAATGTAAAAACAGTTGGAATTGTATCAAATTACACATTAATAATAACAAGTTTGAAAAGTGTTTTAACTTCAGGATTAAATGGGATAACAGCGAGTGTTGGAAATTTAAATGCTACAGCCAAGCCTGAGAAAAAAGAAGATATATTTTATCAATTGCTATTAGCATATTATTTAATTTATTCTTTTTGTGCAATAGCATTAATTCTTTTGTTAAACAATTTTATTAATATTTGGATAGGTAATAAATACATTTTATCAACGTCTGTAGCAGTAGCTTTGGCAATAAGTTTTTTTATCGAAGGCATAAGAAATCCAGCATTTATATATCGAACAACATTAGGTTTATTTGAAAAATCAAAAGCTACTCCTTATATTGGTGCTATCAGTAATATAATATTATCTATTATATTTTGTAAACTTTGGGGATTACCTGGAATATTTATTGGAACAAGTGTAGCACAGTTAATATCTTATTTTTGGATAGATCCTTATTTGATTCATAGATATGAATTTAAAACTCCTGTAAAAAAGTTCTTTGCAAAAGCGACCAAATATTTTTTAGCATTTACGTTTGAATTAATAATTTGCATGCTTATTAGTTCATTAATACCAGCAGAAAATATATTATCACTAGTTTGTAGATTGTTAATAGTTCTTTTAATTCCCAATATATTAAATATTTTATTATTTTTTAAATCCGAAGAGTTTAAATCATTATATAATCGCTTTGTTGGTAAAAAGTTTAAGCTAAAAAAAGCCTAAAATTAAAGAGGTGTGTTATGAGAGTAAAAAAAAATTTAACTATAATACCAAAATTAAGATTAAATTTATTTAGTTTTTTTGCTACTTTCTTATTTATACTATTCTTAATTTTTTTAATTAATGTTAATATCCTACCAACTAAATACTTAATATTAGTAATAGCTTTATTATTAGTAATAAATATACTTGGTATTGTATTAGTAAATTTAAAGAAGAAGGTATTAAAGATAATTGGTGTTGTAATACTTATTCTTTCTATTATATTAAGTGGAATAGGTAGTTATTACTTATTTTATACAAATAATTTCTTAAATGAATCATTTAACAGTGTAAAGAAAACAGTAAGTACTTATTATATTGTTACATCTAGTGACAATAAATATAGTAAAAAATCTGATATAAAAGGCAAAGTATATTACTATAAAAATAGTGCTAACATTAAAAATGTATTAAAAGTAGTAAAAGAAGATTTAAATGTAAAAACATCTTCTTATGATGATGTAACTTCTATGATACAAGATGTAGTTAATAAGAAAATAGATTTTATGTTAATAGATAAATCTAGTTATAATATTATTTTAGATTTAGATAATAATATTTCTAAAAAAGAATTAAAAGTAGTTTATGAATTTGATATAGAAAAATATGAAAATAAAAAAGAAGATAGTAAAGATGCTTTTAATATATTAATTAGTGGTAAAGATTTTGCTGGCCTTACTGATTATAATGCTATTGTTACAGTAAATACAAATACTCATGAAATATTACTTACTAGTATTCCAAGAGATTATTATATGGAAATAGCAGGTCAAAATGGTAAAAAAGATAGTTTAAGTCATTTATTTATTTATGATGAAAAAACGTTAGAAAAAACATTAGAAAACTTCTTTGATATTGATATTGATTATGTCATTAATATTAAAGCTGATGGACTTGTTAAATTAGTAGATGCAGTTGATGGAATTACTTATTGTTCTGATCAAGCTTTCACAACAACACATGCCTTAATATTAAATGATTATAATGATTCTGGTAAACAGAAACTATATGTTAAAAAAGGATGCCAAGAATTAAATGGTATTGAAACACTTACTGTTGCTCGTGAAAGAAATGCCTTTGTTGGAAGAGACAGAATGAGACAAAAGAACGCACAAAAAATAATTATTGCTATTTTTGATAAGATGAAGAGTGCAAATCTTTTTGCAAACTACAATAATATCTTAGATGCCCTTGGAGATTCTTATTCTACAAACATTCCTAAAAAGGTAATTACCGATATTGCAAAAGATACAATTGATGGAGCAGAGTGGGAATTTATTACTCAATCTGTAGATGGATCTGATAAATGGGATGCAGATATCGCTATTTTAAACGATAAGGGATATGCTATGATACCAAATACACAAGATGTAGTAAATGCAACAAACAAAATAAATGAAGTACTAGAGAAAAAATAAAAGATAAAAATCTTTTATTTTTTTTGAAATTACTATTTACATATGTTAACGTGTATGTTAATATAAAATCAGATGAGATAAGGAGGTGTAAGAGAAAAGAAGGAGGAATCAAACTTAATGAACATAAAATATACAAAAGGATTTAACAGAACAGTAAAAAAACTAAAACGATATGCAGAGGAACAAAAAAATCTAAAAGATATAACGGAAAAAATCACAAATCACGACACGTTTCAAGAATTACAAAACAACCCAATTATGAAAACAATTTATGACTTTCATCAATTAAAACATCAAAAAAGTGGCTTTTGGTCATTGAATCTTGAAAAGCATGGTGGAGTAATTAGATTGATTGTAATGCCAGCAGATAACGAAAACGAAATAATCTTTGTATATGTTAGTTATGATCATTATAACGACTTTACTCCTGATAAACTCAGATTTTATGATGAATAAATTTGGAAAAGAATTAGGTGAATTTTTAGAGTACAAAAATATTAGTATAAAAGAATTTGCTGATCGAATTAATACAACCTCTAAAAACTTAATAGATATTATAAAAGGAAATATTGAGTTATCTCAAAACATGATTTACAACATTTCCTTTATTACAGGTATTCCTGTAAACTATATTGAAAACACAGAGCAAAATTACAAAATGGATAAAGTAATTGAAAGCTATTTAAATGAAAATCATTTAACAATTAAAAATTACATTAATAAATTTAATTATAAAGAATTAGCTGATAAATATGATGTTAAATATAGAGATTCTAAAAATGATTATGCAATTGCTAAAGACATATTAAAATATTTAAGAATTTCAAATCCAGCTTCTTTAACAAAAGAAAATAATGTGATTTTCTATAAGAGCAAAAATGATAAGCCTGAATTATTAGCATTATGGTTAGAAAGATGTAATAGAATTATTGAAAATCAAAACATAGGGAACTATCAAAAAGAAAATATTGATAATTTAGTAAAATTTATTAGAATTGAAGCAAAGAATTATTCTTTTGACGAAAATAAATTGATAACAGAATTTAATAAAAATGGTATTTTCTTAGCCATACAAAATGATTTAAAAGGAACTAAAGTAAGGGGAGCATTTAAAGTATTAAATAATAAACCAGCTATATACATAACAAAAAAACATAAAAGATATGCAGATATCTATTTTGCTTTATTACATGAACTTGCTCATTGTAAAAGTGATTTTAACAGAGCTAAAAGTGGAAGTATTATCACAATCTATGACGAAAAAGAAACAGAAGATTATGAAATAAGGGCAGATAAGCAAGCGCTAAATTGGATGGTACCAGACAAAATATATGAAGATATAAAGTATGATTTTAATAAGATAGAAAAACTGGACGTCGTTAAAAGTTTTTATGTATATCGATTAGCAATTGATAATATTATTGAATTTAGTAATGAATTATATCAAAAGTATAATCCAGTAATAGACGATTAAACTGTACAATATGTACAGTTTTTTATAATAATTTCATCATAAAAACAATATTCTTGGTGATATACTAATAAAAAGGGGAATAGATACTATGTGGAATGGAATAATAATTATTATTTTGATAATATTAGTCTTATTTCTTTTCTGTGCCCTTAAATTAGCAAGTATCTCTGATGATGAGGAAAATAAAAAATAAATCTGTTTGAACAGATTTTTTTATTTTTAAAAGAAAAATTATGATATACTGGCTATATAAGAAAAGGACTCGGAGGATAGTAGTATGAAAAACACATTTGCTATAATTGAAATAGGAAGTAATAATACAAAAACACATATTGGATTTAGGTCAAGTTTTTAGACACAGTTTTTGAGAGAAATTTAAGCTATAACTAAACTAGCTTTATATTTATTAAATTTTTCATTTGGAGTGATATATCCTAGTGTACTATGAATTCTGTGGTTGTTGTACCAACTTTCAATAAACTCAAAGATTGCTAGTTTTGCTTCTTTAAATGTTTTATACGTATTAACATTTACTTCTTCTTTCTTTAATATGGCATTGAAGCTTTCCATACTTGCGTTATCATATGGATAACCTTTTTTACTATATGAATGTTTTATATTATATTGGTTTAATAATTTTTCAAAATCATTTGATGTATACTGACTACCTCTGTCAGAATGAAATATACCATCTTTGTTTAATCTACGATTTATCATTGCTTTTTTTAATGCATCTATTACTAAATCATCTGTCATTTTGGTTCCATAAGACCAACCAACTACTTTTAAATCAAATAAGTCCATAACTACAGCTAAATATGTCCATCCTGTTTCATTGGTATAAATATAAGTTATATCACCAACCCATTTTTCACTTGGCTTATCAGCTGAAAAAGTTTGCTTTAAAAGGTTTGGATATTCTTTTTTTCATCACTTTTTGAACTACTTGCATGATTATATTTTTTAACAGTTATACTTCTTAGATCTAATTTTTTCATTCTTCTAGCAACTCTTTTTTGACTTACTTTAATGCCTTCTTGATTTAACACTTTAGTTATTTTAGGTGAACCATATCTTCGTTTAGATTCAAAACGTATTTGTTTTATTTTCTCATCCAATTCTTGGTTTGATTTGTGATAACTATTTTCTTTATGATTGCAATGATAATAGTAAACTGAATGATGAATATTTAAACACTTACATAATAATCTTACATTATACTGACTTTTATATTTATTAATAAATTTGATTTTATCTTCTATTTTTGCGTGAATATGTCAATCGCTTTTTTTAGTATTTCTAATTCTTCTTTGGTTTGAGCTAATTCCTTTTTTAACTTTTTAATTTCTTTGTTATTAGTAACGGTTCCATCGTCTGTTTTGATAGGTGAATATTCTTCTACCCATTTATATATGCTTGCATTACTTATGCCATATTCACGTTCTATTTCACTAGCTGGTTTCTTCTGATCTGTATATAATTCAACTATCATTTTTTTAAAATCTTCATCGTAACGTTTTCCTCTAGCCATTATAGACACTTCCTTTCGTTGATTCTTATTTTATCACTCTCTATCTTTTTGTGTCTATATATCTATACTAACACCAGAGTTTATTTTATTAATAGTTTATAACTCAAATCAACTTCATCACTTGGTATGTGTTTTAGATGAAGTTTTTTTGTGCATTCCTCTCCATAAATGTTTTTAAATAATTCGTATGGTGTTTTAAATCCCATACTTTTTCTTTTTACATTATTAATATTGTTCATCATATCTATAATATTTTTATCTGTTAACTGATCAAATGTGATACCTTTTGGAATGATATATCTAATAAATTCGTGATTCCTTTCTATTCCACCTTTTTCCCAAGATGAATAAGGATTACAATAAAATACATTAATAAGTTTTTCCCCAGTATTATGGTCAAATTCAATATCTTCTGGTTTAGAGAATTCCCAACCATTATCAGTTAGAACTATTTCAAACATCTTTTTAATTCTTTTCTTAGTTCTTTAAATACATTTGATACTGCTTTTGTTTTATATTTATCTATTAAAAAAATAAGCATCAATTTACTATTTCTAAAATATAAAGTCATAATGCATTTTTTGTCTTCTTGTTTACCGATAACGGTATCCATTTCTACTATGTTTGCATCTGGATGTAATTCTAGATATGCTTTCATATTATCAATAGTTTTTCCCTTCCTAATGGAATTATCAATTCTTATTTTTAGCTCTTCTCCTGTCCTTTTTCTAGGTTTATAACTAAAGGCTCTGGCAAGCATCTCATCATTTAAACTAGGAAAAAGTCCTTTATGAATATATCTATAAAAAGTAGGTATGGATTTGGGAAATGTATTTTCAATGCCTTTAAATATATGTGTAATAGGTTGATTTTTATCTTTTAAACGTTTTTTAAAGTATTCATCCCAATAATATAATTCATCCAAACTCATATCTATGCCAGTTCGAGAAAATTTAAGAATATAGTTATAATTCTCTTGAGCTTTAGAATAGTTATAATAATATTTTTTCTTTCTACAATATGTTTTGTTTGAACATCCGTTACAAACATAAGGAAATCTTTGCGTTTTTTCACATTCTTTAAAAATACCTTTTCCTGTGATTCTTCTTTTCTTAATTTCTCTAGAAATAGTAGAAGATTCACACACTAAAATATTAGAGATATCTTTTAATTTGTAATTTAATTTAAGCAAATTCTCAATTAATATTCTATCTTCAATTGTTAATCTTTTTTCATAGTACAACCGCCTTAACTCCCTTGACAAAGAAAACAATTGATTAAGGTATATTAAAAGATATTATTAAACTAAATGCAACTTTAAAAATATATAAAATATAACTTGCATTTACTTCTTAAACTAATATACAAAAAAATACTAATTGACAGTAAAAACTTCCTGTGATAAAATAGCAATCAACATTGGGAGGTACTATATGGAAAAGGAAATATTTGATAGCATAAAAGAAAGAGGATATGTATATCAAGCAACAGATGAAGAAAAAATAAGAGAAATGTTAAACGGAGAACCACAGACATTTTATTTAGGAATAGATCCAACTGCAGATAGTTTACATATAGGACACTTCTTCGCTTTAACATTAGTAAGAAGACTTCAAGAAAAAGGACATCATCCCATTATAGTAGTAGGAGGAGCTACTGCTTTAGTAGGAGATCCAACAGGAAAAAAAGATATGAGAAAAATGTTGACGAAAGAACAAGTTCAACATAATAAAGATGAAGTAAAAGAATTAGTAAAAAGATTTGTAAAAACAGATGGAGATAATCCGGCATTAATATTAGACAATTCAGAATGGATTGGACCAGAATCATATATTGATTTCATGAGAAAAGTAGGAGTACATTTTAATGTCAATAAGATGCTAGCAACAGATTGTTATAAGAATAGACTACAAGAAGGTGGATTAACATTTCTAGAAATGGGATATATGTTAATGCAGGCATACGACTTTGTATATTTAAATGAAAAATATGGATGTACATTAGAAGTAGGAGGCTCAGATCAATGGGCCAATATGGTAGCAGGAGTAGAGCTAGCAAGAAAAATGGACTTTATGAATGGAAAAGAAGATAGAGGACTAGAAACATTTACTTGCCCATTATTAGTAAAAGCAGATGGAGAGAAGATGGGAAAAACAGCATCAGGAACATTATGGGTATCAAGAGATAAAACAACAGTATATGACTTCTATCAAATGTTTATAAATACATATGATGAAGATGTAGAAAGATTATTAGCATTCTTTAGTGATTATGAAATGGAAGATATCAAGAGAATGTGTCAAGAAGATATAAGAAATGCCAAGAAAGTAATGGCATATGAAGTAACCAAGTTAGTACATGGAGAAGAAGAGGCAAAGAAAGTTCAAAAGGCTAGTGAAGATTTATTCTCCGGTAAAGCTGTTCAGGATTCTGTACCTAGTTATACGCTTGACTTGAGTGAATTAGATCCAGGTATAGACTTAGCAGATTTAATGGTAAAAATAGAAATGGCTAAATCAAAAGGTGAAGTTCGCCGTCTATTAGCACAAGGTGGAATTTATCTAAATGGAGAAAGAGTTGAAGAAAATCCATATACAATTACAGAAGAAGACGTACAAGAAGATGACTCCATTATGTTAAGAAAAGGAAAGAAAACCTATCAAAAAGTTTTAGTAAGAAAACCTAAAAATTAAAAAAGAGTAGCAAAATTATAGTTTTATGATATAATACTATTATATTAGTTAAATGTTGAAGAAATAATAGTAGTATTTAGTCTGTATATTATAGAGAACTGATGGATGGTGAAAATCAGTATAGGGTAAATACAAAATACAAATTTTGGAGTTTAACCGGTAAATAACCGTTATCATTTAAGAGTGTATAGTTATTTACTATGAATTAAGGTGGTACCGCGATAATTCGTCCTTATGGAATGAATTATCGTTTTTTATTTAGAAAGAAAGGAGAATAATATGGAAAAGGAAATATTTGATAGCATAAAAGAAAGAGGATATGTATATCAAGCAACAGATGAAGAAAAAATAAGAGAAATGTTAAACGGAGAACCACAGACATTTTATTTAGGAATAGATCCAACTGCAGATAGTTTACATATAGGACACTTCTTCGCTTTAACATTAGTAAGAAGACTTCAAGAAAAAGGACATCATCCCATTATAGTAGTAGGAGGAGCTACTGCTTTAGTAGGAGATCCAACAGGAAAAAAAGATATGAGAAAAATGTTGACGAAAGAACAAGTTCAACATAATAAAGATGAAGTAAAAGAATTAGTAAAAAGATTTGTAAAAACAGATGGAGATAATCCGGCATTAATATTAGACAATTCAGAATGGATTGGACCAGAATCATATATTGATTTCATGAGAAAAGTAGGAGTACATTTTAATGTCAATAAGATGCTAGCAACAGATTGTTATAAGAATAGACTACAAGAAGGTGGATTAACATTTCTAGAAATGGGATATATGTTAATGCAGGCATACGACTTTGTATATTTAAATGAAAAATATGGATGTACATTAGAAGTAGGAGGCTCAGATCAATGGGCCAATATGGTAGCAGGAGTAGAGCTAGCAAGAAAAATGGACTTTATGAATGGAAAAGAAGATAGAGGACTAGAAACATTTACTTGCCCATTATTAGTAAAAGCAGATGGAGAGAAGATGGGAAAAACAGCATCAGGAACATTATGGGTATCAAGAGATAAAACAACAGTATATGACTTCTATCAAATGTTTATAAATACATATGATGAAGATGTAGAAAGATTATTAGCATTCTTTAGTGATTATGAAATGGAAGATATCAAGAGAATGTGTCAAGAAGATATAAGAAATGCCAAGAAAGTAATGGCATATGAAGTAACCAAGCTAGTACATGGAGAAGAAGAGGCAAAGAAAGTTCAAAAGGCTAGTGAAGAAATATTTAAAAATCGTGGCTCATCTGAGAACACAGAGACCAAAGAAATTGATAAATCTATATTAGATAATGGTATCAATGTAATAGATATTTTAATGATGTCAGACTTATTTAGCTCTAAATCAGAAGCCAGGAGAATGATTGATCAAAACGGAGTTAGCATCAATAAACAAAAAGTTCAAGATAAAGAATTAATCATTACTAGTGATAATCTTGATAATAATTTTCTTCTTATCCAAAAAGGAAAAAAGAAATTTATAAAATTATTATTTAAATAAAAACAAACAGTCTATCACATAAACAGATAGACTGTTTTATATTTATCATTAACAAAACGAAAGAACTTTTGTTATAATGAAAACAAGTGGTGATAGTATGAAAATAAAACAGTTACAACAAGCCCTATTAAAATCATATTCTAAAGATTTATGTTATGAAAAAGTAAGAGATGAATGGACAGAAGAAAATAAAACACTAGGTATGTGTGCAATTACTTCATTAGTAGTAAATGATTATTTTAAAGGTGATATTGCTAAAATTAAAGTAGATAAAACGAGTCATTATTTTAATATGATTGATAATAAAATAATAGATTTAACAAAAGATCAATTTAAAAAAGAAATAAATTATAAAGATTATAGAATTGTAAATAGAAAAGATATATTAACAGAAGATACTAAAAATAGATATCAAAGATTAAAAGAAAAAGTAATAAAAGTACTATTACAAGAAATAGATAAAAAAGTAAATAAATGCTCATTATGTCAAAATTTAGTAGAAAAGTTTCCTAATTCTAATACAGTATACTTAGGTAAAAATAATGATATTATCTTAATAGGAGAAGCTCCTGCAAATAATGGTTGGAGAAAAAGTCATATGCTATGGAAAGATATCAATGGTAAAGTATTACCAAGTGGAATAATACTACAAAAACTATTTGATATCATTCATAAAGATATATTTGAAACAACATTCTTAGAATCAGTAAAGTGTTTTCCAGTAGAAAGAAAAAATTTAAAAACTTGTTCTAAAAATTGTAAACAAATTATGGAACAACAATTAGAAATATTGCAACCCAAATTAATCATAACGTTAGGAGAATTTCCAACCAGAAATTTATTAGATTTTAAATTTAAAAGATTCCAAGAAGTAGTAGGAAATATCTATGAAGTAAATGGATATAAAATCTTGCCAATATATCACCCAAGTCCAATATCACCTAAAAGTTATAAAGGAAATATTCCGATATTCAAAAATTTAAAAAATTTCAAAAAAATATATAGATATAATCAACTTATTTTGGAATGAATAATGTTTTTAAGAAAGGGTTTATAAATATTGAAAAAAGATAAAGAAGAATGATTAAAGATAAAAACAATAGAAGATTTCTATTTGTTTGATGTAGCAGTATGTGAAAGATTATGAAATGATTATTATAACAACTATTAAAAAAATCAAGAGAGAAAGAAACGTATACAAGAACTATTTCATATATCAAAAAAGTTATATATCTAATAATCAAAATTTATTATGATAAAGCAAGATATGAGGAAAGGAAGATGATGATTAAATGATTCAGATTATAACTAACACCTTTGTTTCAGTGGAACAAAAAAACTCTGTAAAAAAATTAATAGAGTACAACAAATTTTCTGATTACAAATCATTTGATTTATTTGATATTAATATAATTGATTTAAATTCTGATAGTATATGGGAAACAAAAACTAACAGTTATGAAAATATATTAAATTGTAAGGAACTTAAACTCTTTAGTCAAAGCTTAAAAACTTCAAAGGCAAAAATAATAATAAGTTTACCCCAAAATAAAATGATACAATTTAATTATAGTTTTAATCGATATAATAATTCTAAAGATTTAAAAACTATTCCAGATATAATTGAAAGAATTGTAAAAAAAATTATACCAGATTATTTAACTCATGTTTTTTTTGAAAGAAATATAAGTACGATTCAGAATTTAAAATATAATTCGGATTTCTACTTTGATGAAGAATCAACCGTAGCTAGTAATATTTTGCTGCGTTGTGATAAAAGTAGAAAAATTAATACAATAAAATTGCAAAAAAATCTTATTATCACTACATTGAATTTTCTATCAAATATGAATGATGTAAATATAATAATTGCTTTTTTAAATCAAGTTGGTTTTATGCAACAACAAACGACTATACCCGATTGGATAAAAGATATTCAATTTTATAATGATAAAGAGTTAATTTCAGAAAATGATAAAAACAAGCAAGAAATTCAAAAAATAAATGAAAAAATTGAAAACAATAATAAAGAGCTAGAAACTAATAATCAATATAAAAGTATATTATATTTATCTGGAACAGCTTTAGCTGATCAAATTAATAATATGTTAGGAAAGATTTTTGATTTGAACCCCGAAGAGTTTGTTGATAAATATGAAGAGGATTTCAATTTTAAAAAAAATAATATAACATTCATTGTAGAAACAAAAGGATTGAATAATGAAGTGACTGGAAAGAATGTTTCAGCTGCCTATGACCATGTCATAATTTATGAAGATCAACTTGAACAAGAAAAAAAAGAGGAAAAAGTCAAAGGATTGTTTTTCGTTGCAAGTGAAAGAAATAAAAAGCCAGAGGAACGAGCAAAAATAAAAGAGCGTCAAATTACTATCGCTAAAAGAAATAATATGTTAATCATTGATACCCCAACATTTTATAAAATGTTTGAAGACTTTTGCCAAAAAAAATTAAGCACAGAAGAAATTTTTAAAATTTTTAAAGAGCAAGTAGGTTTAATAAATTATGAAGGAAAGTAAATTAAGCAAAAAATCACCCACACAAAACAGAAAACATATGCTATACTATAAATATGAAACCTTATAAAGAGTAGGGGAAGGACTGGCCTAGTGATCCTACAGCAACCTATTAAGTTAGGTGCTAAAGCCTGTATGATAAGGAGCTTAAGACAAGTTCCTAGAACTTGTTTTTTATTTCCTTGGTTTCATAGAAGAAGGAGGAAAAAATGAAATTATATTCAAATGAAATTGTCTTTCGTGGACATCCAGACAAAGTCTGTGATCAAATTAGTGATGCACTATTAGATGAGTATCTAAAACAAGATAAACATGCTAGATGTGCTATTGAAGTAATGGGTGGTAAAGAAAAAATCTTTATAACAGGAGAAGTCACATCAACTGCTAAAGTGGATATCGAAAGTGTAGTAAAAAGAGTCTTAAGAGACATTGGCTATTCTGATGAATATGAAATTGTAAACAACCTAGGATGCCAAAGTAGAGATATCGCTTTAGGAACAAATGAAAAAGTAGGAGGTGCAGGCGACCAAGGTATGATGTTTGGTTTTGCTTGTAATGACACAGAAGAACTACTTCCTACAGCTATGGTCATCCTCCAAAGATTAAGTAAATGGTATGACGAAGAAAGAAAAGCTTGTCCATATTTATACCCCGATGGAAAAGCACAAATTACTGGTTATTATGATGAAGAAATGAAATTACAAAAAATTAAATATTTTACCATTTCTTATCAAAACGATGAATGCCATAGAGAAGAAATGGATACAAAAATTAAGAAAAAATGTCGCAAAATCTGTGATGATTATGATATAGAAATAGAAGAGTTTTTAATTAACCCAACCGGTAAATTCTTAATTGGTGGTTTTACTGGAGATGCTGGTCTTACAGGAAGAAAAATAGTAGTAGATAGCTATCAATCATTTGCTAAAGTAGGTGGAGGTGCTTTCAGTGGAAAAGATCCATCCAAAGTAGATAGAAGTGGAGCATATAAAGCAAGAGAACTGGCAAAACGTTACTTAAAGAAATACAACTTAAAATGGTGCACAGTACAATTAAGTTATGCCATAGGTGTCGTTCATCCACTTGCTATTTATATAGCTAGTGATGAAGGAAATATAGAAGTAGATGCATCTGTCTATGAAGAATGTACACCAAATAACATCATAGAAGATTTAGATCTACTTCATACTTGCTACGAAGAAAAAGCAAGATTTGGACATTTTACAGACTAACAGTTCTAAGGAACTGTTTTTTTATAAAAACTTTGTTATAATGAAAGAAGGAAAAGAGGAATCAAAATGAGTAAATATTATAATGTAAAAACAACAATCGATGATCTAGCAATCGCAAATAAAATAACAAAAACTTTATTAGAAAAAATGTTAGTAAGTAGTGTTCAAAGAAGAGAAGTATCATCTACTTGGTGGTGGAACCATGAATTAGAAGAAGCAACAGAATATGTACTAGAAATGAAAACCAAAAAAGAATTATACCCACGAATAGAACAAGAAATAAAGAAATTACATTCTTACGAAGTACCAGAAATCTTTGTAGAAGAGATAAAAGAAGCTCCGAAAGAATACTTAAACTGGATAGAAAAAGAAACTGCTCTAGGACAAAATAAATTCATATAAAAGGAGAATATTATGATAGATTTACACACCCATACAACGTATTCGGATGGAAGCTTTACACCAGAAGAAGTGTTAGAAGAAGCAGAGAAGAAAGAAGTAACCATACTTTCTATTACAGATCACAATACAATGGATGCCTATAAAGAATTAACAAATAAAAAAGTAAGAAATAAATTTCGGGGCATCATCATCTCCGGAGTAGAAATCACAACAACCTATAAAGGAGAAACGATAGAAGTATTAGGTTATGATTTCGACTTAGAAAAAATGAAAGAATTTTTAAAGCAAAATGTCTTAACATTTGAACAAAAGCAAAGAAAAGAATATGATTTAATCAAAGAAAGATATCAAAAAATAGGCATTATCTTTAAAGAAGAAAATATAAACTATAATCCAAAAATAGAATCTTCTAGAGGAGCTTTCCTAGAAGAAATAAAAAAGTACAAAGAAAATGATAGTTTCTTCTTAAATAGCACTTCCAAAGAAAGTGTCAATCGATTTACAAGAGAAGAAATCTATAATCCTAATAGTCCATTGTATGTAGATGAATCTTCCTTATTTCCACCTCTAGAAAAAGTAATAGAGATGATTCATCAAGCTGGTGGAAAATCTTTTCTTGCCCATACCTATGCCTATTCAAAAAATATACCTAATCAATTATTGAATATTTTAGATAAATATTCATTCGACGGACTAGAATGTTTTTACACTACCTTTACAGAAGAACAAACTAACTATCTAGTAAACTTATGTAAAGAAAGAGGGTTATATATGAGTGGTGGTAGTGACTTTCATGGCACAAGAAAAGAAAATCATAATCTCGCAACAGGAAAAGGTAATCTAGAAATTAAAGAAGAAATCATTACTCCATGGTTTCATAAGAAAGAAGGAATAATATGAAAGTAAAAAATAATTATCAGGAATGTCTAACAAACCTAGCTTGTTCCATTGAAAAATATTTTGACCTAACACCAAAACACAACACTCTACCTTATGTAGATAGAATATTAGAAGAAAAGAAACCAGAAAATGTAGTCGTCATATTACTAGATGGATTAGGATCAAGAATCTTAGATAGAACATTAGATGAAAATGCATTTTTAAGAAAGCATAAAATAAAAGAAATTACATCTGTTTTTCCAGCCACCACTACAGCAGCCACTTCATCAATGCAAACAGGTTTAAATCCAGTAGAACATGGTTATTTAGGTTGGAATATTTACATGAAACCTATAAATAAAGTAATCTCTATTTATATGAAAACGGAAAAAGGAAAAGAAACAATCGATGAAGATTTCCTAAACATAAAAGACAAATATTATAAGTTCAAATCAATCCCAGAAAGAATAGAAGAAGAAAATAAGGGTAGAGGAATAGAACTATTCCCATTTCAAAAAGATATTTATCAAGATTTAGATGATATGCTAGAGAAAATAAAAAATTACACCAAAGAACCTGGGAAAAAATATATTTATGCTTATGACACAGAACCAGATCATACTATGCATGAATTAGGTCCTGATAGCAAAGAAACAAAAGTATTAATTCAAGAAAGAAACGATAAAATAGAATCCCTATGTCAAGAATTAGAAAATACCATCCTTTTTGTAATTGCAGATCATGGTCACAAAAAAGTAACTCATGTTTTCCTAAAAGACTATCCTGATATTTTAGACACACTAGAACACCCAACATCCTTAGAACAAAGAGCCATCACTTTCCACGTAAAAGAAGGAAGAAAAGAAGAATTTAAAACACTATTTAATAAACACTTTGGAAAAGATTTTAAACTATATCCCAAAGAAGAAGTAATAGAAAGTAAACTATTTGGGGAAGGAGAAGAACACCCTTTATTTAGAAGTTCTTTAGGAGATTTTGTGGCCATTGCAGAAGAATCTGATAAATGCCTTATCGATGAAGGAGAAGATATCCTATTTTCTCATCATGCCGGATATTCAGACGATGAAATATATATTCCTCTAATTATGATAGACAAAACAACAAGTGCAAGAAGAGAATAAACTCTTCTATTTAAATTGACAGCATCACTCGTGAATGATAAGATGAAAGTATAAAAAGAGAGTATAGAGGTGTAAATATGAAGTGTCCAAGATGTGGAACAGATAATAGGGAAGGAGCATCCTTCTGTACGGCATGTGGTATGCCATTAAGTGGTTTTAATCAAAGTACAACTACTACACAAACTACTAATATGCAAAATAATCCCCAACAAAACGAAACAAATAATGGAGTAAATAGCAACCAACCAGTACCAACAATGTCTCCATCACCACAGCAACCATCAACGAATGGAAACAAAAATAATAAAATAATAATAGGAATTATTATCGGAGTCTTGGTATTAGCTATAATAGGACTTGCTATATACTTCTTAGTCTTCCATCAAGAAGAGTCTACTACCAAAAACAATAATAATTCTTCCCAACAAGAAACAGAACAACAAGCTACAGGAGAATCATTTGAAACTACCGTCGGTGAAGGCGACGATACTGTTACCTTTATCGTACAAAATGAATGTGCCGATAGTAGTCGTTCAGAAGATTCTGATACCTTAAAAATGTATTTTAGTACAAATTTAGAGTGTTCAACAATATCATTTATGTACAGCGGTTATAGTAGTGCACAAGAAGATGCTGATTTTTATGCATCCAATCCATATTGGGAAGGTGTATATGAGGTACAAAGATATAATGTTACCTTAAATAACGGAGTAGAGGCTTTAGTTGTACAACTAGATGAAAACATGGGAGCAATCTATTATCCATTAACAGATACATCAAATGTAGAGATTGATTTAACAGCAAACAACTTTTCCGCAGAAACCATACAAAAATATGTAGTAGTAAAAGAATAATCAAAAGAAGTCTTAAAAATGGACTTCTTTTTTTAATAATGGTAAAATAAAAACAGGTGATTATATGACAATAGAAGAAAAATTAACAGAATTAAATATTTCTTATGAAGAAGTAGAACATCCTGCTGTATATACAGTAGAAGAAGCACAAGAAAAAGTACCACAAATTGCTGGTATTGGTTGCAAAAACTTATTTTTAAAAACCCACAAAAAAGAATACTTCTTATATATGTTAAAAGAAGATAAACAAGTAAATCTAAAAGCATTATCTGAAACGTTAGGAGTAACTAGATTTCATTTCGCATCTCCTGAAAGTCTAGAAGAAATATTAGGTATCATACCGGGCTCAGTAACTCCTCTTGCCATTATAAATGATAAAGAAAATAAAGTAACAGTCGTACTAGATAAAGAATTAAAAGGAAAGAAAGTCTTAGTTCATCCAAATAGAAATACCGCAACATTATCTTTACAATATGAAGATTTAGTAAAATTTATAAAAAGCGAAAATCATAAATTAATAGAAATTTAGAAAGAAATACTACAATTCACAGTAGCTAGAACCTACATTCATGGAAAAATCTGCCAAATAAATATAAAGAGAGTATACTAATATCGAATTGGTCAGAAAGAGAGTAGTAGGTGTAAGAAGTGAAAAAAGTAGTATTTTTAATTTTATTAGGAACAATATTTATATTTCCATTAGGAACATATGCTCAAAGAGGATGTTGCTCATGGCATGGAGGGGTAGCCGGCTGTGATAGTAGTGGTAGAACGATATGTGCAGATGGTTCATTAAGTCCTTCTTGTACATGTAGTGGAGGTAGTAGTTCTAGCTCAGGAAGTTCCTCTTATGGAGACTCATCTAGCACATATAGTGCACCAGCTCATGTATATGGATGTACCGATTCTAATGCAATTAACTATAATGCTAATGCCACAGCCGATGATGGCAGTTGTATAGCCAAAGTAGAAGGATGTATGGATAGTACAGCCATCAATTATAATGCATCAGCAAATACAGAAGATGGCAGTTGTCAATACCAAGAAAGCATTACGGAAAAAGAACAAATCAAGTACAAAACGGAATATCAAAAAAATAATGAATTAGAAAAAGGAACAGAAAAAGTAGTACAAGAAGGAAAAAATGGAGAGAAAGAAGTAACATACTTAGTTATTAAAGATAAAGATGGAAATATTATTTCAAAAGAAAAAAGTGATGAAAAAGTAATTACAAAAGCAACATTAGAAATCATAGAACAAGGTACAAAAGAACCATCAGGAGTAATAGGATTATTATGGATAATTAGTATAATAGTAATATTAATCTGTAAGTCAAAACCAATTGCCAATAATTTATTAATCAACAAAATAAAAAATAAAACAACAGAAATCAAGGTGTTACTATATATTGGTTACTTCATATTTGTAATTCCAGTATTTATAGATGTTATATTATTAATAATCAATAAAACAAAAAACAAAAAGTCATGAAACAAATCATGACTTTTTCATATGTTCCAAAACAAAATCTACTAAAGCTTTGGCAGAATAGGGATGAATATACTTCTCTTGATTTCGAACCAACTCTTCCTGTATATTTTTATTTTCTAGTAACCATTTTGTTTTTATAACTAACTCTTCCGTATTATTTGCTTTTAATGCCATTTGATGATTTTCAAAAAAACTAGCATTATAATCTTCAACGCCTGGAATTGGCATCATTAAAATTAAAGGCTTTCGAAGCTCCACAACTTCAGTTGTCGTAACTCCTCCAGGTTTGGTAATAACTATTGTGCTAGCTTTCATATATTCTCCCATATTATGAATGAATCCTTTCACAATTAAATAATCATTTTGAATCATTTCTAACTCTTTCTTCATTTTTTTGTTATTTCCACAGACCACAACTAAATAAGTATCATGAATTTCTTCTAACAACCTTAAAACAATGTTTTTTAAGTCTCCAAACCCCATACTACCAGACGTAAGAAGAATCATATCTTTATCTTTAGGAAATTCGCAAGATTCCTTACTATCTAAAAAACGTGACGAAATTGGAATACCAATTGGCAACAAAATATCTTTAGAAAATCCCTTGTCCATAAAACGTTGCATAAGAAGTGAACTAGGAATCACAAAATAATCAGGTTTTGTTTCTTCCCAAAATGGAATGCATTCATAATCTGTCGCAACATTAATAAAGCAAATGGGGTATTCTTTTTTCACAGCGGTAAGCCCAAGGCACGCAAATAACTGAGTTCCGATTGCCAAATCATATTGATAATCCATCAAATAACGATAAAGTTTATATTTGATAAGTTTATTGAGTCCATAAACAGGACTAGGTATTTTTGTTTTACTATAAAGTTCTCCTAATTTATAAACACTACCAAACATCTTTCCGTTTCCATGAGTAGAATCCAGATACATCTTTTCTGCAAGACTAGAAGCATTTTTGCCAGCAAGCTCCATATAATCTTTTATGTCACATTCAACACCACGACTCTGAAACTCTTCTTGAATATACCTAGCGCAAGCATTATGACCGCCACCAGTATTACATGTAAAAACAACAATTCTCATTTTCTTTCACCCCAGTTATTATTAAACATATTATGTAAATATTTTTGATTAAACGTCTTATCTAAAAAGACCTCATAAGAATTACTTGGTGGAATACCATCTTCTTTTCTTCTTGCTCTTTCAATTGCACTAAATGTTAAAATTAAATCTAATATTAAAAATATAATTAAAAACTTCATTATTTTTTTACCAAAATCTATATCTATCTTTTTAATTTGTTTAATCATATATGGATAAATATATTTTATCCAAACGATTGCTAAAAGTCCCCAGAATAAAGAATACGTAAAACAAATTCTTCCATTAATATTTAAAAATTTATTAGAATAGTCCCAGGCGGTAAATCCTAAAACTAATTCCATTCCCCAACTCATAATATATTCTACTATTGATCCACCTACAAAACCGATTGCAAAAATTTTTAATAGACCATCATCTCTATATTTATATAATAACATTGATAAACAACACGCCGAAAGACCATAGGCTACATTAAAAGGTCCTACAACAAGAGCAGAATGATTTACAAGTTCTTGATAGCGAATTAAAGAAAATGCACCTTCGACCAACCATCCTACAACACAACCTACTATAAATATCCAAAATAAATAATAAAAATTCAAAAAAGCTTTGTCTTTCATATACATCACCAAGAATTATATCACAAAAAAACTAAAAAATAAATTTTATGCTATAATAAAAAAGAGGAGATAAAATGAAAGTACTTAGTATCAAAGAACCATATGCAACTTTAATTAAAGAAAAAGTAAAAAAAATAGAAACTCGTTCTTGGAAAACATCATATCGCGGAGAACTATACATTCACGCAAGTGTTTCTAAAGTAACTAAAGAAAATAAAGAACTAATACCTTTTATTAAAGATAAAAATTATTCATATGGTCAAATTATTTGTAAAGTTAATTTAAAAGATTGTATCAAAATGACTAAAGAATGGATTGAAAAACTAAAAAAAGATAATTACCAAGAATATATTTGTGGAGAGTATAAAGAGGGTAGATATGCTTGGATTTTAGATGATTTAGAAGTCTTAGCTTATCCTATTTATTCTATAGGTAGACTAAATATCTGGGATTTTAATGAAGAAATTATGTCTAAACAATTAGAAACAATCTTAAATAAAAATAAAAAATTAATAGAAATATTAAAAAGACTAGAAATTTATCAAAAAGAAAACAATGATTTTAAAAATTATTATCTTGGTGCTGGAGCTATAAATCAAACAGTCTTTAACTATTTTCATAGATATCCTATAGATAAAAATATATCAGACTATGATATTGTCTATTATGATAAAGATACTTCTTATGAAAAGGAAGATAAAATAATTAAAGCTTTAGAAAAAACTTTAAAAGATTTAAATGTTAAAACTGATATAAAGAATGAATCTCGTGTTCCCATCTGGATAAAAAAATATAACCGAGTAATAAAACCATATAGCTCAATAGAAGATGCTATCGCAAGATGGGGAACAACAATTACTTGTCTAGGTGTTAGATTAGAAAATGATAAATTAAAAATATATGCTCCTTATGGATTAGAAGATTTATTTTCTCTAATTATAAGACCCGTAAAAATTGATTTTATAAAAAAAGATTATGAACTTAAAACCAAAAGATGGAAAGAAAAATGGCCTAAATTAACTATTATTCCCTGGGAATAAAAAAGAAAGGAAGATTTATATGTTAACAGTTAATTGTCAAAGTAGTATTAAAATTATGAAAGAAAAAACACTTTACTTTGATCCTTTAAAAACAGAAGAACTACATGATGCAGATTATATATTTATAACTCATACTCACTGGGATCATTTCTCTAGTGAAGATATTTTAAAAATAAAAAAAGAAGATACCATAATCATAGGACCAAGTGATATTTTAGAAGAATCTCTTAATCTAGGTTTTTCTAAAGAAAATATTATAATAATGAAGCCTAATGAAGAGTTAAATATAGATAGTATTAATATAAAAACAGTACCATCTTATAATAAAAATAAAGCTTTTCATCCTAAAGAAAATAATTGGCTTGGCTATGTTATAACCCTAGATAATGAAACCTACTACATCTTAGGAGATACTGATGCTTTAGAAGAAAATGAAAATATAAAATGTGATATTTTACTAATACCAATTGGTGGTACTTATACGATGGACTACCAAGAAGCAGCAACGTTTACAAATAAAATCAATCCAAAGAAAGTAATACCAATTCATTATGGAATGGTGGTTGGCTCTAAAGAAGATTTTACTAACTTTAAAAACCTAATAAACAAAAATATTGAAGTTGAAGAAAAAATTAATTTGTAGGAGTATAATATGACAAAAGAAGATTGTCAACTACCTGTAATAATAAAAGCAACACTTGATTTATTATCAGAACCAACAACACCTTATCAAAAGAATCTACACTGGTTTTTTGTAAAACTATTTACTTTTTCCGAAATTTCATATATTATATACAACAATATTTACTTTTTTAGGAGGATTTTGTATGTTTGATAATATTAAAGGAAGAATTAAAGCAAGATTTTTAGAAGGACTTTTAAAAATAGCTAATCCAGGTCGCGATTTTGGTGTTGATTATGCAGCTGGACATTTATTTATGTTTAGTAGAGATAGAGTAGGGTGTAGAGATTTTTTATTAAAAGGTACATATTCCTATGATCAAGTAATGGAACTTAATGATATATCAGGTTATTGTGCAGGATTTGGATATTGTAAAGAAATAGGTCCTGTTGCATTTATTGGTGTACCAAATGCAGATTGTGTACAAAATAGTGGCTATTTTCTCCCTGAGGTTCACGCATATGGTCAAGATTTTAATGATATTGAATATTACTTTGAACAATATAGCGATGAAGAGGCTCGAAAAGTTGATGATTATACTGTATATGGTTTGATGATGTCAGATGAATTATTTGATTATATTAAAGAAAATAAAATACCTATAGAAAAAATAAATCTTTTTTATGATTATCGTTATAAAAGTAAAGAAGAAAAATTGTTGACTGATGTATTAGCAATGGACATTAAACTTGATGGTACATATAGTTTTCCTGATGCCAGATATTTGGCATATGGATCTACAGAGAAATTTACTGGTGCATGTGGTGAAGATGTACCTATACAATTCGCTATCGTAGGAGAAAATCAACCTGTTGGTATAATGGGATTATGGCATCATCATGACGGCATTATGTTTAGAGATGTCTGGGGAGCTAATGAAGAAGAACCAGAACTTCAACCTATTCGCTTTTTGGATGATGAAGAAGCTTCACAAATTTCTAATTTTAAATTATACTTTTATGTTCCTACACACTCATTTGGCAAAAAACAGTTTGTAGTTGAAAAAGTTGATAGAACTTTGAGTGATGGTTTTGACTTTACTATGGAAGATGGAACAGATTATCGTTTACAAGAAGTTCCAAGTGAACCAGCAAAAAAATTAACTTTGAAAAATTAAAAAAAGGACATTTTATTGACTAGTCCTTTTTCTTATGGAGCAAATTCCTACAAGTTGGATATCATATTATTGTTAAAATACCGTAATCCTTTTCTGTTGAAAAAACTGAATAATTATGATAAAATGTTAAACAATTAAGAGGAGGATGTTATGTTTAATTTAGAAAAAAATAAAAGAACTATTATGGAATTAATTTTCTTTACCATAATTCTTATCTTTATCTTTATTTATATAAAACCAATTTGGTCATTTATTACTTACATTATAAAAATATTTATGCCTTTTATTATTGGTGCTATGATTGCCTTTGTTTTAAATGTTTTACTTAATGTTGTTGAAAACAAATTGTTTAAAAAACTAAATGAAAAAAATACCAAGACATGGCAATGTCTAAAAAGACCAACATCAGTAATTACAACTTTCTTAATTATTATTGCTTTATTAGCTTTAATATTAGGATTATTAATTCCTCAACTACAAAACACGACAGAAATATTTACAGAAAACTTTGATTCTTATAAACAAGAAACTATGAAGTTGTTAGATAATATTGGAATTAAAGAAAAAGATATCAATAAATTTACAAATAATTTTGATAAAATTAAAGTTGAAATAACAAATTATGTAGATAACAATAAAGAAGAAATTGTTGAAACAACAGTCGGAGTAGCATCAACTGTTATTGGTACTATAACATCATTTGTTTTAGGAATTGTTTTTGCTATATACGTATTATTGAAAAAAGAAGATTTAGGAAGACAACTAAATAAAATAATAAAAGCTTATCTTCCTGAAAAGAAAGAAAAACGTCTTAAAGAAATTGCTGCACTTTCTAATACAACCTTTGGTAATTTTATAAGTGGACAATGTCTAGAAGCCCTAATCATTGGTATATTATGTTTTATAGGTATGTTTATATTACAAATACCATATGCTTCAACTATATCTGTATTAGTAGGTTTTACCGCATTAATACCAGTCTTTGGAGCATTCATTGGAACATTTATTGGAGCTTTCTTAATCTTAATGATAGATCCTACTAAAGCTTTAATCTTTATTATCTTTATCATTATTCTACAACAAATAGAAGGTAACTTAATTTATCCTAAAGTAGTAGGTAAATCAGTTGGATTACCTGGTATCTGGGTCTTAGTCGCTGTAACAATAGGTGCTAGTATTGGTGGAATAATAGGTATGTTATTAAGTGTTCCTATATCATCTATTGTCTATAGTATTATAAAAACAAATGTAAATACCAAATTAGAAGAAAAAACAAAGAAAAAACCAAAAAAAGCCTAAAAATAAGGCTTTTTTTAGTTTATATTATTTTCATCTTTTAAAAAATCTAAAAATGCTTTACAACCAACTACAATATCTTGATAAGTAGTAGTAAAGTCTCCTGTATACCAAGGATCAGATATATCTTTATCACTTTCACTAAAATTTAATAATTTAAAAACTTTACTATCTTTATCTTCACCAAATATACGTTTTATATGAAATACGTTAGAAGCATCCATTCCTATAAAATAATCATATTTTGCATAATCATCCTGACTTAATACTCTAACTTGATGATAAGTATAAGGAATATGATTTTTATCTAATTCACTTTTTGCTCCAGGATGCATCATATTCCCAACTTCTTCCGTACTAGTTGCCATTGAACAAACACTTATTTTATCTTCTAAATTTTCCTTTTTTATCATATCTTTAAAAATAAATTCTGCCATAGGACTACGACAAATATTTCCTAAACAAACAAAACACACTTTAATCATTCTATCACCCGAATATAGAATAACACAAAAATGTAAAACAATAAAGTAATGTATGCTATAATAAAAATAGAGGTGGACTATGACAAACGAAGAATTAAAAATGTATTTAAAATTTGCTAAAAGACTTGCTAAAAAAGCAGGTAAAATCATGTTAAAGTATTTTGATGAAGTAAAAGAATATCACTATAAAGATGATAAAACAATTGTAACTGAAGTAGATGAAAAAATTAATAAAATGGTAATTAACGAAGTAAAGAAAAACTTTAAAGATCACGCAATTGATGGAGAAGAAGAAAAATCTGGAAAAAGTAAATATACCTGGGTAACAGATCCTATTGATGGAACCGCCATGTATCAACGACATATTCCTGTTGCTATGTTTTCACTTGCTCTAACAGAAGAAGGTAGACCAGTTGTAGGTGTTGCCTATGATCCATTTACTGATACTTTATATGAGGCATCCCTTGGTCAAGGTGCTTATAAAAACAATAAACCAATTCATGTAAACAAAACATATTTAGAAGACTCATCATCTGTTGTACAAATTGATATGTGGCCAACCGCAACTTATAATTTATATGATATAGAAAAAGAAATAGGTAAAAAATCATATATTGTTACTATCGGTAGTATTGTTCATGCTGGAGTAGAAGTTGCTGAAGGAAACTTTACTTTAGCTCTTTTTCCTGGAGGAGAAGGTAAAAACTGTGATATTGCTGCCTTAAAAATTATTGTTGAAGAAGCAGGAGGTACTGTAACAAGTCTCTTTGGTGAAGAAGATAAATATGATAGAGCAATCCATGGTGCTATTATAAGTAATGGTATTGTTCACGATGAAATAATAGATTTAATAAAAGAAATAGGTGTTGAAAAATGTTAGAGATAGAAACTAAACTAGGACTTATTATTGCTCCTAATGGTGATAAAAGATATTTTGGAAAACAGTCTTACGAAATCATTAAAGAAAGAAAAGATGAAAACTATCATGACTCTGCTTTTGTATCAGAAATACTAAATACAGAATGGTTTCAAAATCTTTCTGAGCAATTAGGATTTAATTATGATAGAGAAAAATCATTCTTTAAACAAGTAACACTAATGGCAAGTAGGGGATGTGTCTTTGCTCTAAACTTATCTTCTAGAATATCTGGTACTGATAATGAATATAATGCGTACTGGACCTTAACACCAACTATACCAACCGAAGAACAAAAAAGCTACTTTACATCTAGCTATGAAGATTGGCAAGAACTATTAACAAGAAAAAGTGCATATTTTCAAGCAACACCAATTACCAATGAAGGAAGAGTATACTTAAACAAAGAAATTTACGATTTAGATGAATTTTATGATACAATGAACATAAGTAAAAGTAATGGTAAAAGAAGATAGGAGTATTCTATGATAAATATTATATGGATTGGAATTATTATCATTTTAATGGTAATAATTAATGATAAAAATAAAGAATTAAATAAACTAAAAAAAGAAAATAACTTACTTCATATAAATATTAAAAATATGGCGACAATACTTAATGAAAAAAATAAATCTAAACAAGAAATAATACCAGATATAAAACAACAACAAGAAGAAGTTTTAGAAACTAAAACAATACCTAAAGAAAAAGATCGTAATAACTTAATACTAATTACAGGTTCTATTCTTATCGTTTTAGCAGCTATTCTTTTCTTAACATCAACATGGAATGTCTTACCAAATATTATTAAAGTAATAACTGTCTTCTTCTTAGTTTTTATCTTCCTTGGTCTAAGTTATTATGCTAAACATAACCTAAATATTTTAAAAACAGCCAAAGCTTTCTTTTATATTGCTATGATATACATTCCAATCTCTTTAATATCTATTGCGCCACTTGGCCTATTAGGAAAAACTCTCCAAAGTGGGAAATACTTATTTTTATATCTTGCAATTACTTCTATTATAACTAGTATAATTTACTTTTTCTCGTCTAAAAAAGAAGAAAAACTATCATACGCTAACTATTTATTTCAACTATTATCAGTATTATTTTTCTTAATCTTTTTAGATGTTAATTACCAAGTATATTTTTTAGGTTTTACTATTTATAATATTGCTATACTAATTAAAAACATTTATTTTAAAACAGCAATATCTAAACAAATAGAAAATATTTTACATATAACACTAACTATTCTTTTGACTTTATTATCATCATTATTAATAATAATTGGTATAACAGAACCTAGTGAAAATATTCCAATCATAGATTTAACTATTCCATATTTTATAACTATGTTCTTACAACTAATAATATCTATTTACTATGGCAGAAAAGAAAACTATCATCATGCCCTTGTTCCAGTTTATGCAATTTTACTAATTGGAACACTTACTTTAAAATTAGATTTATCTTTATTTATCCAACAAATAATTATGTTAGTAACGTTAACACTATTATATATAAGACTAGAACTAGATCTTAAAAACACAACTTCACTAGATTGGATAGTTATAATTATATCTTTTGCTTCACTTTTTATAGCTAATATGCTATCTAATTATCTATGGTTAGCTATAACTTTAATAACAGTTACCATCTTTATAAATATATATCGTTATTTAAAAGAAAAATGGACAGTTCATATCACACTAAGTATCTGGTTAATAGCTTTCTTATTTTACTTAGTAACTTATACTTTAAACTTAAGTTTTCAAGAATTTGTTTTATCTTTAACAATCATAGAAATTGTAAAATGTATTCTTATGAAAAAGGTAAATAAAGAAAAACTAAAAGATATAATAGAACTAAATACTAATATTATTTTAATACCATGTTTAATTATCTTTGCTATTGATAATATCTTAGATGGAGGAAGTAAAAACTTCTTAATACCTCTAATAATAACTATAACAACATTCTTAAATTATCATAATTCTAAAAAAAGTTATCATTTACTAATTACATATTTTGCTTTCTCTATATTCTTAGAAGCAATAGTAAACATAATACCTATAGAAATACCTAAGTATTTATCATTTACTATAACTTCATTATTACTAATTACTATCAAACTACTAAGTAAAAAGAAATTAATAGAATTTAAAAACTATTTATCTATTTATGTCTTTGCTTTATTATCAGTTACTTTCTTAGATAAAGGAATTAATTACATATTAATTATTATTACTATTTTATTAACACTATTTTATAATAAAAAAATAGAACATAACAAAATATTAGAAAATACTTCTTATGTATTTTTAACTATCTTATTATTTACAGAAAAAGTAGTTTTATATGATATTGAACTAAATCCATTATTAAGTTTAATAATGATAATTATTTGGATGAAAGATTCCTATTTAGCAAAACAACGTTTAACAACAGATTTTATTACTCCAGCCTATATTATCTTAAACCATATAATGTATCCTCTAAATACTTACTATACAATTATTTTATTAATTATATGGTCATTTACTAATATGGATAAAAATAAAAAGTATCCAAACATCATAAGAGTATGTTTTTATCTAACTTGTTTATGGTTATATGAAACAATCTTTTCTAACTTCAATAGACCAACGGTCTTTACGATATTAGGTTACTTACTTACATTGTTTTTAATAACACAAACTATTATTAAGAAAAAAGAAAAAGAATCTGCTAATATCTTAGAATACCTTGGTACTATTATTTTATTTGCTATTGCCATAGCACAATATAAAAACCAACTAGATGGTATTATATTTGTAACTTTCCTTTTACTAACAACAATATTATCTTATTACAAAAAAATATCATCATTATTTTATCTAAGTATTATCTTTATCTTAATCAATATATTTTCTTTAACGATAGAATTTTGGACAAGCTTACCTTGGTGGCTATATATTTTAGTTGTTGGAATTATCCTAATTATATTCGCAACTAATAATGAATTACAAAAGTCCGTCAAAAAGCAAAAAATATTAGAAAAACTAAATAACTATTTTAAAGAATAGAAGGGAGTATTTATGCAAGAATCATATAAAAAATCTTTAAAAGAAGTATTAGAAGAATTAAATACAAGTGAAGATGTAGGACTATCTTCAATTGAAGTAAAGAAAAGATTAGAAAAGTATGGCCCTAACGAATTAGTGCAAAAAAAGAAAAAAACGATTCTTAAAATGATATTAGAACAACTAACAGATAAAATGATTATTATCTTATTAATTGCTTCTTTTTTGTCATTTATATTAGGAGAAAAACTAGAAGGATTTGTTATTTTATTTATTATTGCTATTAATGTTTTAATAAGTGTTATTCAAGAAAAAAAGGCAAGTGATGCTCTTGAGGCATTAAAAAATATGAATGCTCCTCATTCTTTAGTTTTACGTAATGGTAAAAAAGAAGAAGTTATGGCTAAAGATTTAGTCCCAGGAGATATTATTTATTTAGAAGCAGGAAATATTATTCCTGCTGATGTACGTTTTATTAAAGAGCATGAAATAGAAGTAGATGAATCTGCTTTAACTGGAGAAAGTATTCCTGTCGATAAAGATTCTTCTTATGTTGGTGTAAATGATGTTCCTCTAGGAGAAAGAAAAAATCAAGGATATTCATCAACTATAATTACAAATGGTACAGCAGTAGCTCTTGTAATTGGAACAGGAATGAATACTGAAATAGGAACGATTGCTAAACTATTAGATACTGATAATACAGAAACACCCCTTAAGGAAAAATTAAATCATATTGGAAAAGTCTTAAGTATCATAGGAATATTAGTAAGTATTTTTATCTTTATTTTAGGACTATATCACGGTCAAAACCTAATTGATATTTTAATGATTTCTATATCTCTTGCCATCTCTGTTATACCGGAAGGATTACCTGCAACAGTAACAGTTGTTATGGCTTTAGGTGTTGAAAGAATGGCAAAGAAAAAAGCACTTGTAAAACAACTACCAGCTGTTGAAACACTAGGTAGTGCTACTGTTATTTGTAGTGATAAAACAGGAACTTTAACGGAAAATAAAATGACTGTTGTTGAATATGAAACAGCTGATAGCTTACTTTCTGGAAAAGAAAAAAATATTGATAAATTAGTAATGTGTGGAGTCCTTTGTAATAACGCTAGTCTTATTCAAAATAAAGTTCAAGGAGATCCTACAGAAGGGGCACTATTATTATTTGCTGAAAAAAATAACTATTCAGTAGATGAATTAATTAGAAATAATCCTAAACAAGAAGAAAAACCCTTTGATTCAGATAGAAAATTAATGACTGTAATTTGTAAAGATGAAAATAAAAAACTAACATCTTACACAAAAGGGGCCGTAGAAGAATTATTAAAAAATTGTTCTTATGCTTTAATTGGTAATCGTAAGAAAAAACTAACAGAAGATGATAAAAAAGTAATCTTATCTAAATGTGAAGATATGGCTAATAACGCTTTAAGAAGTTTAGGTTATGCTTATAAAACTACTAAATTATCTAAAGATGAAGTCGAAAAAGATATGATTTTCTTAGGTATAACTGGTATGATAGACCCTCCAAGAAAAGAAGTATTATCTTCTATCAAAAGTTGTCATGAAGCAGGAATCAGAGTCATTATGATAACTGGTGACCATAAAGCAACAGCTGTTGCGATTGCTAAAGAACTAGGTATATATAAAGAAGGTGATTTAGCAGTTAATGTTGAAGAATTCCATCGTATGACAAGAGAAGACTTATTAAAAAAATTACCAAAGATTAGTGTCTTCTCTAGAGTAAGTCCAAAAGATAAATTAGATATCGTAAATGCCTTACAAGAACAACACGAAATAGTAGGTATGACAGGTGATGGAGTAAACGATGCCCCTGCTTTAAACACTGCTGATATTGGAATTGCCATGGGTAAAAATGGGACAGATGTTGCTAAAGACGCTGCTGATATGTTGCTTTTAGACGATAATTTTTCAACAATTGAAGTTGCTATTAAAGAAGGAAGAAGAATCTATCGAAATATTGAAAAAGTAATACAGTTTTTACTAACTGGAAATATTGCTGAAGTATTAACCATTTTATTAGCCATGGTCTTTAATCTTCAAACTCCGATATTAGCAGTTCATATCTTATTTGTAAACTTAATTACAGATACATTGCCAGCATTAGCTTTAGGAGTAGATCCTGCCAATAAAAATACTATGAAACATCCACCAACGAAAAAAGGAACGTTATTTGAAAGAAGTATGATTTATAATATTGCGTATTATGGAGCACTATTAACAATATTATCATTTGCCGCTTACTTTATCGGTCTACAACAAAGTTATGAAACCGCTGTTACAATGACATTTATTACACTCTGTCTATCACAGATTGTACATGCTATGAATCAACATTCGAACACATTATCTTTCTTTTCAAAAGAGCAACCAAAGAACAAAACATTATTCTTAGCTATGCTAGCATCCACATTAATTTTACTAGTCATTATCTTTGTGCCAGCATTAAGTAAATTTTTCTCCATTGCCCCATTAAATACAGCACAATGGTTAATCGTCATAGGACTATCCATTGTCCCATTATTAGTATCAGAAATTATAAAATTATTTGCCCCAAAAGAAGAAAAATAAAAGGAGTAGAAGTATATGAAAAAAATAATAAATACATCCTTTGTATATGCTATTATAGCCATGCTTTGTGGAATTATTTATAGAGAAGGAAGTAGGTTTTTAGAATTAACAGAACCAAATACTTGGAGTTTAACCCATACCCATTTCTTTGTATTAGGAATGTTCTTTTTCCTAATCGTTCTAGTACTAGAAAAACAATTTCACATAACAAAAGATAAAAAATTCAAATCATTTTATATCATCTACAACATAGGATTACTCCTAACTGGAATCATGCTATGGATGAGAGGTGTCGCAGATATTGTAAATGATTTCTATATAAAATATGACAAGATGATTAGTGGAATCAGTGGTATAGGGCACCTTTTATTAGGAATAGGTATTGTTTTATTCTTTATCATACTATTCAGAAAAGTAAAAGAAGAAAAGTAAAGACAGAAGCCTCTGCCTTTTTATTTGTTCAAATATTTTATTTATACTTGCATTAGTAGAAAAAGCATAAATTAAATATTTTTATAAAAGAAATATGTAAATGGCAAAAATAAGAGGCAAATATTGTACCAATAATAAAGTAAGAAAATGCCCATCGCAAATAGTATTTAGCTCTGACGATATTATTTGTTTTAAAAAGAATGAAAAAGAAAAATATATGTCAATGCTTAGAAAATAGTAGTAAAAGTTAAGAATGTATCATTACATCTTTTCTTTTTTAAATAAATTAGCACTCTATATTGACAAGTGCTAAAAACAGAGTATAATATACAGTGAAGGGGTGATAATATGTATAATAATTATGAACAAGAACAAGAAGAAAATGTTCTAGAAAAATATGGACGTGACATTACAGCCGAAGCAAAAAAAGGTAAAATTGACCCAGTTATTGGACGCGATGAAGAAATTCGTAGTATCACCAGAGTATTATCAAGAAAAACAAAAAATAACCCAGTTCTAATTGGAGAACCTGGTGTTGGTAAAACAGCAATCGTAGAGGGGCTTGCTTTAAGAATTATCAAAGGTGATGTACCTTCTAGTCTTAAAGATAAAACAGTCTGGGAACTAGATATGGCATCTTTAATTGCTGGGGCCAAATATCGTGGTGAGTTTGAAGAGAGACTAAAAAAGGTTTTAAATGAAATTAAGAAAAGTGAAGGAGATATCATCATGTTTATCGATGAGATTCACATGATAGTTGGTACTGGTAGAACAGATGGTGCCATGGATACTTCTAACATCTTAAAGCCAATGCTTGCTCGTGGTGAAATTCATGTCATTGGTGCTACAACTCTAAATGAATATAGACAATATATAGAAAAAGATGGAGCCCTAGAAAGACGTTTCCAAAAAATTAAAGTAGATGAACCAAATGTCGAAGATACCATTACTATTCTTCGTGGATTAAAAGAACGTTTTGAAATCCATCATGGTGTAACGATTCAAGATAAGGCTCTAATTGCTGCAGCAACATTATCTAATAGATACATCACAGACCGTTACTTACCAGATAAAGCCATTGACCTAGTGGATGAAGCTTGTGCAACCATACGAGTACAGATGGATTCCGTTCCATTCGAACTAGATAACTTAACTCATAGAATTATGAGGTTAGAAATTGAACGTCAAGCCATCAAAAAAGAAAAAGATGAAATTTCTAAGAAACGTCGTGAAGATATTGATAAGAATCTAACAACAATGAAACAAAAAGAACAAGAATTAACTGAAGCATGGAACAAAGAAAAAAATTTAAATGAAAATATTAAGAAAAAGAAAAAAGAAATAGAAGAAGCCAGGTTCAAACTAGATCAAGCAGAAAATAAATATGATTTAGAACAAGCAGCTATTCTAAGACATGGTACGATTCCAAAATTAGAGAAAGAATTGGAAGAATTAAATAATACCGAAAAGAATAAAATCTTAAGTGACACGGTAACAGAAGACGATATCGCAAAAATCATTGCCAAATGGACCAATATTCCAGTAGCAAAGCTAGTAAGCAGTGAAAAAGATAAATTATTACATCTAGAAGACAACATGAAAAAACGTGTCATGGGCCAAGATGAAGCACTAGAATTAGTAAGTGATGCTGTTATCAAATCAAGAAGTGGTATCAAAGACCCAAATAGACCAATTGCATCCTTCCTATTCTTAGGACCAACTGGTGTAGGTAAAACAGAAGTTGCAAGAACACTTGCCTATGAACTATTTGATGATGAACGTCATATGATAAGAATTGATATGAGTGAATATATGGAAAAATTCTCTGTATCAAGACTAATTGGTTCGCCTCCAGGATATGTAGGATATGAAGAGGGTGGACAATTAACAGAAGCAGTAAGACGTAATCCATATAGCATTGTCTTATTTGATGAAGTAGAAAAAGCTCATCCAGAAGTACTAAACTTATTACTACAAATTCTAGACGATGGACGTGTAACAGATTCCAATGGTCGAACAGTAGACTTTAAAAATACCATCATCATCATGACTTCTAACTTAGGTAGCGAACATATTCTAAACGGTAACACAGATCAAGTAATGAAAGATGTCAGAGAACATTTCCGTCCAGAATTTATTAACCGTATTGATGAAGTAATTGTCTTTAACCCATTAACCAAAGATGCTATCGGTCATATCCTAGACAAGATTATAAAAGAAATTGAAAACAGATTAAAAGATATTAACTTAAAAATAAACTTGACAGATAAAGCAAGAGAACAGTTAATAGAAGAAGGATATGATATCAACTATGGAGCAAGACCACTAAAACGTTTAGTATCTAGAACGATTGAAACCATGTTATCTAAGTTAATTATTGCAGGACAAATTAAACCAAACGATACCGTAACAATCGATTTTCAAGATGAAAATTATAAAGTAACAAATATTGAAAGCAAGGAATAACCTTGCTCTTTTTCATTTTTCTAATAATTTACTTTCTATTTTTCTTTTGTTATAATGAAAATAGAAATGAGGGTAAGGTTATGGATAAAAAAATAAATGGATTACAAGTTAGTAGTATTTTATATGAAGAATTAAGAAACTACTTAGTAAAAAGAGATAGAACAGTTAATGTAGTAGATGTATCAGTAGGAAATGATTTTGGTGGACAGATGTATGCTAAAATGAAGAAGGAAAAAATACAGCAAGAAACAGGAATTGATTTTCATAGTGTACACTTCGAAAATCCAAGTGTAGAAGAATTTGAAGCTTACATTAAATCATTAAGTGAAGATCCAAAAATAACAGGAATTATGATACAGTTACCATTATCAAAATCACTACAACCATATGAAAGAAGAATATTAGATAGAATTTCTTCAGAAAAAGACATCGATGGTTTAACGACTACATCCATAGGAAGACTGGCATTAAATGAAGATGCTTTAATTCCTTGTACACCTCATGGAATTGAAACTCTATTAAAAGCTTACGAAATTCCATTAGCAGGTAAAAAAGTAGCCATTATCAATCGTAGTAATATTGTAGGAAAACCTCTAGCACATTTAATGTTAAGAAATCATGCAACCCCGGTAATTTGTCATTCGAAAACAACAGGATTGGCTAGCATTACAAAAGATTGTGATATTGTCGTAGCAGCACTAAATAAGCAAGAATATATTACTGGAGAATTTATTAAAGAAGGAGCCGTTGTAATTGATGTCGGTGTTCATAAAAATCAAGAAGGAAAAACAGTAGGAGATATCGACTTTGATGACATCTATCCCCAAGCATCATTAATTACTCCTCCAACAGGAGCAGTAGGACCAATGACAATTTGTATGTTAGCCTACAATTCTGCAAAATCTGTCTATGGAGAAGAAGTAGATGAAGTACTAGAACAAGGCATTTCAAAGGCTAAGACACTAATCAAATCTAATAAACATATGTAAAATAAATAAACAAAAGTAATTCTTATCACGGAATTGCTTTTTTTCATGGTATAATAAAACAAACAAAGGAGGAGTTATGAAAACATTTATTAGAGGACTTTTAACAACAATATTAGTATTTACATTTACCTTAATACCAACAGTAATCTATGCAGAAAGAACAGTAAATGAAGATTTAATAGGAGACTATTTTAAAGAAGCAATCACGAGTCAAATGACAGAGGTAATTACAAGTGACTTGCCAGATTTATCAGAAGAGGAATATCAAACCATTGAAGAAAATATTGAAAACAATGAAGAAATTAATGCTTTTGTAGAAAAATATAGTAGTCGTCTACTACAAGACTTATCAAAAGAAAATGTAGATGATGTAGATTTAGAAGAAGATATAAGAAACATTCTTCATGGTAACAAAGATATGATAGAAGAAGCATTAGGTGAAGAAATTACAGATGAGCAATTAGATCAGGCATTAGACGAAGCTTTTGAAACAGAAGAAGTGGATAATGCCTATCAACAAATTATTAAAGAAGCAAAAGATGAAATGCCTGCGGAGGCTCAAACAATGATAGATGGTTACAATACAATCACATCAAGTGAATTTATTATGATTGCAGTCATTATTTCTGTAGTAGCAATCATCATGATTGCTCTATTAAAGAAACCTTATTACAAATGGATTGTAAATGTAGGAATAGCAGGAATTATCTCCGCTTTATTCATTGCTTTAATTGGAGCAAGTATCTCTTTATTATTCAATCTAGTAATTGAATCTATGAATACTACGATGACAGTTTCTGCACTTCCAATGTTAATAACAGCAGGTATTATGCTAGTTGTAAGTATTATCTTAATTGTGATAAATAGCATCTTAGACAGTAAAGGACAAAGAAAAAATGCAGTATCCTAAATTTATAAAGCAAGGGCAAACCATTGGTATTACCGCACCATCAGCTGGAGTAGGAGATGATTTAGACTCTTTTGAAAAATCGATTAACACATTAAAGAAAGAACACTTTCAAATTGTAGAGACAGAAAGTGTAAGAAAAAAAGGAATCGTATCTGCCCCTGCCAAGCAAAGAGCCAAAGAACTAGATGAATTAATAATGAACGATAACATTTCTATGATTATATGTGCAAGTGGTGGAGACTTTTTATTAGAAATGTTACCATATATAAACTGGGATCACATCAAACAACACCCCAAATGGATTATGGGATATTCTGATCCAACTTCCATTCTATATACAGTAACTACAAAACTAGATATCGCAACGATATATGGATGTAATGCAGGAAGCTTTGATCAATCAAAATTACATGAATCTCTCCAAAATAATATAGAAATGATAAAAGGAAATTTAATTACTCAGTATAGTTTTCCATATTATCAAAAAGAAAGAATAGAAAACTATGATGGTTATAATTTAACAGAAAAAGATTACTGGGAAACAATCAATGGAGAAGTAGATATCAAAGGACGAATGATAGGAGGATGCATCGACTGCTTAAAAGATTTAATAGGAACACCATATGATTTTACAAAAGACTTTATAAAAAGATATCAAGAAGACGGAATTATTTGGTACTTTGATGTATTTTCAAAAAGTGCAGAAGAATTTTATCTTACATTATTTCAAATGAAAGAAGCTGGCTGGTTCAAGCATATTAAAGGAATGATTGTAGGAAGAGTCTGTTTTCCACAGTGCTTTTATGAAGATTTTTCTTATCAAGAAGCTCTAAAAAGAATATTCCCAGAACTTCCTATCATATTTAATGCAGATATTGGACATGTCCCTCCAAAAATGACGATTATCAATGGAAGTAAAGCACATATCACATGCAACAATGGTAAAGGTGCAATAGAGCAAGTTTTGTGATATAATAAGAAAAAAGAAAAGAGGAGTAGTTTATGTCAGAAGAAGAATTAGAAAAAACTGGAATTCTAAAAGACATGTTAGAAAAAGAAGATGAAGAAGAAATGACAATTAATGAAATGATTGAAGAATTCCTAGACAAACTAGACTACTTAGATATAGACACAAAGAAAAAAGCAAAATTAAAATCTTTAGCCAAACAAATACAAGAAGAACCCGATGAAAAAGCCAAAGAATTTTTATTTAATGGACTAAAAAAGATAGCTAACGAAAAAGAGTAGCTATCTTTTTTATAGTAAGTCAATCATTTCTTTTACTAGTTGACTAGATTTATAGGCAGCAATTACTTCAAAATCCTCATTTCCATCAGAAAAATCAGAAATCGTCCGCAAAGATAAAAAAGGAATATGATTCAATTTACAAATATGACCAATAGAAGCACTTTCCATATCGACTGCATAAGCACCCGTTGCTTGATAAATTCTATCCCTCATATTAGCATCTGTTACAAAGCAATCTCCACTAGCAATAGGAGCAATATAATAATTATTCACCTCTAACTTTTTCAAAGCATCTTCTGCAATATGAATTAACTTCGTAGAAGCAGATACCATTCCTTGTTCAGGAACACTATATTCCATAATACGAGCAGGCTGAAAATCATGATAAGTAACATAACTACTCAAAATAACATCCATAATTTTAACTTTACTAAGTAAACTACCAGCACAACCAGAATTGATAATCAAATCCACATGATAATGATCAATCATGTATTGTGTCATAGCGCCACTATTGACTTTTCCAATACCAGAACGACAGACAATCAACTGTTTTCCTTGATAAATTCCAGTATAAATATCCCATAAATCTTTTTCTTGTTTTTCTAATCGAAATATCTCAATAAACTTTTCTACCTCTTCATCAAAGGCTCCAATAATTCCAATAATCATAAAAACACCTCCAAAGTGTCAACAATGTGTCTAGTATAACATAGATTTAGATAGATTACTTCAAAATTATACTGAAAAGTGATACAATTATAAGCCAAAGAGGAGGAGCAACATGGAGTTTTTTGATAGGTTTTGCAAATATTTAAGCGATTTAACAACGATTAATGAAACATACATTTCATTAATTTTGTCTACAACAATTGTAATTTTGATATTCTCTTTTGCCAAGAAAATGGGTAGAAAAACCATTCAAAAGAAAATCGAAGGAAGAAAAGAATATTTAATTAATCAAACCATTCAAATTATATTAAATGTATTAGAAGTAGTATTCCTATTATTCATTTGGAATGAATATATACAAAGTTTGATGACACTAATTAGTGTAACATCAGCAGCTATGACCATTGCCCTACGAGAATTAATTTTAAATTTTTTCTGTGGAATATATATTAAGATGAAAAAGCCATTCCAAGTAGAAGACAGAATCGAAGTAAAAGGTATTCGCGGAGATGTCATGAATATTTCTTCTCTAAACTTTGAAGTACTAGAAATATCTACTAAGGATGATCATGGACAGTCAACTGGTGTAATTGTAACATTCCCAAATTCAGTAGTATTCTCAGAACCTGTTAGAAATCTAAATAAAGGATTTAAATATGTATGGGATGAATTAACAGTAAAAGTAACCATGGATTCGGATTTAGTAAAAAACAAACAAGAATTATATAAAATAGTAAACAATATAGAAATTATCAAAAACATCCCAAAGAAAATGAAAGCACAAATTAATGATATTAACACGACCAATAGAGTTTATTTTAATAAATATGACCCAACCATTTATACCAAAATTGTAGGAGATCACATTGAATTAACCATTCGTTATTTAATGCATCCTAAAAAAGGACGTTATGTAGAAAGTGTAATCTGGAATAAAATATTAGAAAAATATAAGGAAGGGGAATTTGGTTTATATACTGGAACAACAGAAGAAAGCTAATATTAGCTTTCTTTTTCTTTGAATATTTTTCTATTATTTAATAATCTCTCATCATTTGGAAGGTAGCTTAATGCAATATCGACAAAATAGACTGCTTGTGAATATCTTTCCAAATAATAAGCACTGATAGACAGTAAATCATAAATAGTTTGATCCCAACTAAATGGTTCATTAATATAGGTTTTCTCATGATTTTTAATTTCTAATGCCCGAAAACATAAATCTTCAACCTCACGATAGTTATCCAATTCATATTCCATCAAAGCTTTTTCTACAAAAGCATCACGTAGGTGAGGAGCTTCTTTGATAGCCAAATCATACCAACATCTTGCTTCATCATATTGCTTTAAATTTTTGTAGCAACGACCAATAAACCTCATAGAAGCTGCTCGCTCATCTTTCCAAACTGCTCTTGGTAATGTTAAATGTTTTTTAAGAGTAGCAATAGCCTGTTCCCATTTTTCATAATACATATATTCTCGTCCTAAATAATGCATATTACGATCATCATCTGGATCTTCTTCAACAGATAACTCCAATAATGGTAAATAACTGCTTCTGGACTTCTTGCTATCTGGATAATGCTTTAAGATGACATCCGGACAACTAACAACTACTTCATCTCCTAGAGAATAAGATAATACTTCATGAACAGGATGTGTCCATTGATATCCGTCTTTTTTATGAATTTGATTCAAAAAGAAACTAACAATTGGTTTATCATCTTCATCTAAACTCCAATGATAGCTATATTGACATCGCGTCGTATTCTCATTCCAGGCAGCTTCAATTTTTTCTCTCCAACCAGCCTCAAACACTTCGTCCAAATCTGTACAAACACAAATATCACAATCATCAGGAACTAGTTCTAGCGAACGATTTCTTGCAACATCAAAACGCCAAGGATTAAATTCTTCTACAGTAACATGAACCCCGGCTTCCTCTAATAAAGCCACAGTAGAATCAGTAGACCCTGTATCCAAAACATAGATTTCATCCGCTTCCTTCATAGATTCTACCCATCTGTGGACAAACTTTTCTTCATTTTTACTAATAGCATAAACACATACTTTCATTTCTTCACCCTTTCTCTGTATCATATGTAAACAAGTTAAAAAAATGCAAAAAAACTAAGTCAAGAAGAAAAAACTATGTTATGATAAAAACAATAGTAGGAGGATGTAAAATTATGAAAAGTGTAGCGATTAAAGGGGTAAAAGAATTTGAAATTAAAGATATACCTCAACCAACAATTGATCATGAAAATGTAGTAATAGAAGTAAAAAAATGTGGTATCTGTGGTTCAGATATTCATTATTGGGTAGCAGGAGAACCAGTTGGATTAGTTATGGGACATGAATTTAGTGGAACAGTAAAAGATCCAGGTTCTAGAACAGATTTAAAAGTAGGAGATAGAGTAACTGGTCTACCAATTTCACCTTGTGGAAATTGTGAAGCATGTCTTTCTGGTAATCCACAATACTGTCCATCCACTTGGACTTACGCAGTCGGTCTTTCCTTAACAAATCCAGGCGCACTAGCAAAAGAAACAAAAGTAAGACCAGATATGATAATGAAATTACCGGATACAGTAAGTGATGAAGAAGGAGCTATGGTAGAGCCAGCTGCTGTAGGTTTACATGCCATCCATTTAGCAGATATTAAAGTAGGAGCAAGAGTATTAATCATAGGTGGCGGAATTATTGGACTAGTAAGTGCCATGTTTGCAAAAATGGAAGGGGCAAGTTATGTTGCTTTATCTGAAACAAATTCAGCTCGTGGTAAAAAAGCAGTAAAATTAGGAGTTGCAGACGAATGGTTTGATGCCAAAGATACTAAAATGGTAGAAAAAGTGATGGCAAAAACAAATGGAGGATTTGATGTAGTAATCGAATGCTGTGGAAACTCTCCAGCGGTAGGCACTTCATTAATGACAGTAGAACCAGGTGGAACTGTAGTCCTAGTAGGTGTATCCCTTGGTACTGTAACCATTCCAACAATTGTAGGTGTCATGAAAGAATTAACTCTAAAAGGTGCAATCGGATACACGAAAGAAGAATTCCAAACTTGTATTGATTTGTTAGCAAGCAAAAAAATTGATGTATTAAAATTTGTAGACGATATTGTAGGCTTAGACGAAGTTCAAAAATCATATAAAAGATTAACTTCTGGAACAGATGATGCTGTAAAAATCTTAGTTGATCCTAATAAATAAGAAAAAGTTCTCAAAAAATGAGAACTTTTTTTATGGAAAAAACTATGGCCCCGTAGGTCCCGTAGGTCCGGTAGCACCCGTAGGTCCAGTAGGACCAGTCACGCTAGCACCGGTAGCACCCGTAGGTCCAGTAGGTCCAGTCGCACCATTTGCACCAGTAGGCCCAGTCACGCTAGCACCAGTAGCACCGGTAGGCCCAGTAGGTCCAGTCGCACCACTTGCACCAGTAGGCCCAGTCACGCTAGCACCAGTAGCACCCGTAGGCCCAGTAGGTCCAGCCGCACCACTTGCACCAGTAGGACCAGTCACACTAGCACCAGTAGCACCTGTAGGTCCAGTAGGTCCAGTCGCACCACTTGCACCAGTAGGGCCAGTCACGCTAGCACCAGTAGCACCGGTAGGCCCAGTAGGTCCAGCCGCACCACTTGCACCAGTAGGACCAGTCACGCTAGCACCAGTAGCACCGGTAGGCCCAGTAGGTCCTGTCGCACCACTTGCACCAGTAGGCCCAGTCACGCTAGCACCAGTAGCACCCGTAGGCCCAGTAGGACCTGTAGAACCCGTTGGCCCAGTTACACTAGGTCCGGTAGCACCTGTAGGGCCTGTAACTCCGGTTGAACCTGTTGCTCCAGTAGCTCCTGTAGGTCCAAGTGGTAGAGTTAAATTTAAAACAAAATTAGGACTAATACCAGTAATACTAGCGGCAGCCGTTCCACCAGGTGTACCTGTTGTAACAGTCCCGATAGTTAAATTAGGAGAAGCCCCAGTTGCACCAGTAGCTCCAGTTACTCCCGTTGCTCCAGTAGCCCCGGTAGCACCCGTAGGCCCCGTAGGTCCAGGGATAATAGAAGTGGCTGCCCAACTAGCAGTAGCGGCATCCCACATATAAACTGACCCTCCTACAACATAAGAATCTCCTGGATTTCCAGTAGGATGTGCTGCAATAAAAGATGCAAAATCAGGATAATATCCTAAAGTAGTAAGCCCACTACCAGCAGGTCCTGTAGGCCCAGTAGGTCCGGTAGCGCCCGTAGGACCCATAGGACCAGTAATGCCTCCTGTCACACCTGTAGCCCCAGTTGGACAAAGGCAAAAAATTACTCTTGGACGATTTGGTTTTGGAAAATCATTGTGGTCACAACAATCGTTTTGATTCCAATTTGGTAGCATATGTTTCCTCCTTTCATTAATAAGATATGATTATTTCCCCAAAAAAGAGATAACAATTTACCTAAAGACATATAATAAACTGAGGTGAAGCATGAGAAATTATACTGTGCAAAAAGGAGATACCTTATATGGTATCAGTAAACAATTTGGTATTCCTGTTGAAACAATAAAAAGAGTAAACTCTTTGACAAGCAACACCATCAATGTTGGACAAACATTACAAATTCCGACAACCCAATCAACAACAACCTATACAGTAAAAAGTGGAGATACTCTTTACAAAATCGCAATACAATATAATACTACGATAAATGAACTGATAGAGCTAAACAATCTTTCTACGACAATTCTATCCGTTGGACAACAACTACAAGTTCCAGTAGAAGGAAGTGGTAATCAAACGGACAACTATACCATTTATACAGTGAAAAATGGAGATAACCTGTATCAAATTGCCCTAAAATATGGCGTAACAGTAGAAACCATCAAACAAGCTAATAACTTGACCAGTAATTTATTATCCATAGGGCAAACATTAAAAATACCAACGCAAAATATACAGACCAATTATAAAGAATATGAAGTAAAAGCAGGAGACAGTCTATATAGCATTGCTCAACTATTTAATACAACAGTAGACGATATTATGAATGCCAATAATCTGCAAACAACAATTCTATCCGTAGGACAAATCCTAAAAATACCAACCGAAGAAGAGACACCGTCCCAAACAGTGAAAGAATGTTATGGAGAAGGATATATAGAGCCCCAATATGAAACTTATACAGTAAAAAAAGGGGACAATCTATATGATATTGCTAGACGATATAATACAACAGTAATTAACTTAATGGATTTAAACAATTTAACATCTACCAATTTACAAATTGGTCAAGTACTGAAAGTGAGGGAAATATAGATGAATTTTGTAAATCTAGAAGATTTTAAACAAACAGAGAGTTATGAAAATTTTATCCAAGAAAATCCATCGACAGGTAGATTAAAAGTAGAGGTATTTACTGCTTATCGAGCGATTCCCATTCCTGATACTCGTATTTTAGTTACTAAGGATATCGATGGACAAAAAGTATTGTTTTTTAGTGGCCTAACAGATTCTAGTGGTATGATTAGTAATATTGAATTGCCATCTCCTGCAGAAAATAAAAACTTTAAACCAGGAGACGATGCCCAATATGCGATGTATGACGTGACAGCGATTCATGAAGGATATGAAAGAATTAAAAAATATGATGTTGCAATCTTTGGAAACACTGGCGTCATTCAATATATAAAAATGATTCCAGAAATTAATATGGAAGGAATTGATCAAAATGGCAGTTAGAACTCCAGTTGTTCCAACAGAAATCGTTGTTCATTTAGGGGCACCTAATGCGGCTGCTAAAAACATAACCGTTTCTTTTCCAGAATATATTAAAAATGTTGCCTCAAATGAAATTTATCCATCATGGCCAACAGATGCCATTAAAGCAAATATTCTAGCTCAGATATCATTTGCTCTAAATAGAATTTATAATGAATGGTACCCAGCACAAGGATATAATTTTGATATCACAAGTAGTCCATCCTATGACCAAACGTTTAAAGAAGACTCTCAATTTTTTGAAAATATTTCAGAAATTGTAGACGATATATTCAACAACTACATCATCAAAGGCTCTCAAATTCAACCGCTATTTGCCACTTACTGTGATGGAATCAATACAAAGTGTGATGGACTTTCACAATGGGGAAGTGTAGAACTTGCTCAAGCTGGTTTAGCACCAATTGAAATATTAAAAGAATATTATGGAGATAATATTGATATTGTTTACAACGCCCCTGTTGCCCCTAATATTCCATCTTATCCAGGCTTTCCATTTCGTCTAGGATCTGCAGGAAACTATGTAAGACAATTAAAAGTACAATTAAATAGAATTAGTAATAATTATCCGGCCATTCCTAAAATAGAAGAAGAAACCATCTTCTTTACAACAGATATGGAAGAAAGCGTTAAAGCTTTCCAGGAAATTTTTGACTTACCAGTAACAGGAGAAGTTGATAAGCCCACTTGGTATGAAGTAAAATATTTATATAATGCCGTAAAAAAAGTTGCCGACTTAGCTGGTGAAGGTATCAGTGTAGAAGAAGTAGAGTTTCCATATGGAGATACGTTACAAGAAGGAGAAAGCGGTCCCTATATTAGAGCCTTAAACTATTTATTGAACTTTTTATCCTATTTTGACTCTGATATACCAATGCTAAATTTAGCAGGCGAAGACTTTACAGAAGATACAAAAGAAATGGTAGTGGCTTTTCAAACAGATTATGATATAGAAGCAACCGGAGTAGTAGACAAAAATACTTGGAACGCTTTAGTAACAGCCTATAATCAAACAAGAGAAACAATACCAGAAGAATATCTATATTATGAAGACAAACTCTATCCTGGCATTTTTCTTTCCAAAGGTATGAGTGGAGATGATATCGAAAACTTACAAAACTTTTTATATATTATTTGTGAAAAAACTCATCAAATTCCTGGAGTAAAAGTAAATGGAACATTCGACGAATTAACAGAAGAATCCATTAAATCTATCCAAAGACGCTACAGCCTACCAGAAAACGGAGTGGTAGGCCCATCTACATGGCAAAAAATAATCTCCTGGGTAGAAAGTTTAGAATAATGTAACTCAGTAATTAACAAAAAAAAGATAACAATTGAAAAAAATTAGGAAAATTTGTTAAAGCATGCTATAATAAAATGGAAGTAGTAGAGAAAAGGAAATGGGTATGCAACTAAATAAAAAATTAAACTTAATTCATAAAATATTAAAAAGGAAAAAAGAGTATCCTTTTGTAGAATTACAAATAACAAATTATAATAATTCCAATTTTTATTTATGCTTGCTTTATAATCGCATAATAGATAAATTTAAGGTATTATATATCCCAATAGATGCGGTAGAAGACAATAAAATAGAAGAATATTTTTGTTATCAGTTTATAGGAGTAAAAAGTGTGAATTACCTAGTAAACCAAATAACAAAAGAATTACCAAAATATGAAAAGGTAGAAAAAAGAGATAGACGAAATAAAAACATGAATAGCTTTGAAATTACGATGAATGTCTATGATTCTGGTCATATCTATGATTTCTACATGACAAGATATCTTCCAAAAGAATGGAAATTCTTATTTGAAACAATAGTCATGTTATTCGAACATGCACCAAATATTATGAGTGAACTAGCGACAGAAATATTATCTGTCATTATGAACACCAATGAAGAGATTGAGTATCAAGCATCGATTAATTGTAATCTATGGAAAGCTGACTTAACGAAATACTTTCCATCCTTACAAAATGAGAAGGATTTTAAACAAGGAAACATTTCCTTCTTAGAACAAGTAAATGGAAAATATTATGCCATTATCGATAATCATTTATTAGTAATTGAATACAGCAACAATCAAAAATTATTGAATATTTTCTGTGATGACAAAGACTTAGTATATAGTAATTATACTTATCAAGTATTAGATGCTATTAAAAACCAAGAAGAAAAACGTTTCTTCAAAATTAGAGTAGAAAAAGCAAAAGATACCTATAATTATTTATGTTTGGGAATTGAGAAAAAAAGATTAAAGATTATTAAAGAAAATAAATTATCTCATCTATCCCTAACTAGATTAAAAGAAGAAGATATTACAATTTTAGAAGATCAAGAAAACAAACTAAAAACAGAATTAGAGGAAGTCATGAATGCATGACTTCTTTTTATAAAATATTTTAGCACTCTATCTTGACAGCTGCTAATTATGGTGTTATAAATAAAGTATACGCAAAGGAGATGTTAAAATGAAGAAAAAAGCATTTAAATCAGAATCTAAAAGATTATTAGATTTAATGATTAATTCTATCTATACAAATAAAGATATCTTTTTAAGGGAGTTAATATCGAATGCTAGCGATGCCATTGATAAATTATATTATCGTTCCCTAACAGATAAAAAGATAAAAGTAAAAAAGGATAAATTAGAAATTAGAGTTGACTATGACAAAGATAATAGAACCCTTGTAATCGAAGACAATGGTATCGGTATGACAGAAGAGGAATTAGATAAAAACCTAGGTACCATTGCTCAAAGTGGTTCCTTAAAATTTAAAGAAGATATGACCAAACAAGATAAGGTAGATATTATTGGACAATTTGGTGTAGGTTTTTATTCTGCCTTTATGGTAAGTGACTGTATCGAAGTAGAAACCAAATCTGTAGATAGCGAGAAAGGTTATAAGTGGATCTCTACTGGAGCAGAAGGTTATAGTATTGAAGAATGCGATAAAAAAGATCATGGAACAAAAATCTCTCTTCACATTAAACCTGATACCGAAGAAGATAACTATAGTCAATATCTAGAAGAATATACACTAAAAGAGTTAATTAAGAAATACTCAGACTATATTCGCTATCCAATTAAGATGGAAGTTACCAAACATGAACTAAAAGATGAAGAAAAACACGAATATGAAGATAAAATTGAAATAGAAACCATCAACAGTATGATTCCACTATGGAAGAAAAAAGCTAGTGATGTCTCAGAAGAAGACTACAATAACTTCTATATGGATAAATTCAATGATTTTGATAAACCATTAAAAGTGATTCAAACATCAGTAGAAGGAATGTGTACGTATAATGGATTATTATTTATTCCATCTCATGCTCCATATGACTACTATACAAAAGATTATGAAAAAGGATTAAGTCTATATGCCAGTGGTGTACTAATCATGGAAAAATGTGCAGATCTTTTACCAGACTATTTTAGTTTTGTAAAAGGTGTAGTAGATACAGAAGACTTATCTCTAAATATTTCAAGGGAAATTCTTCAAAAATCAAAAAGCTTAGGCTTAATTGCCAAAAACATTGAGTCTAAAATTAGAAAAGAATTAGAAACAATGTTAAAAGAGGATAGAGAAAAATATGAAGAGTTCTTTAAAACCTTTGGAGTACAACTAAAATATGGTATTTATAATAACTATGGACAAGATAAAGATAAATTACAAGATTTAATTATGTTCCATTCATCTAAGAAAGACAAACTAATTACGTTAAAAGAATATGTAGAAAAAATGCCAGAAGGCCAAGAGAAAATTTACTATGCATCAGGAGCCTCTATTGCGAAAATTGATTCTCTTCCACAAGTAGAACAAGTAAAAGAAAAAGATTATGATATCTTATATTTAACAGATTATGTAGATGAGTTCGCCATTACTGCCATCGGGGAATATGAAGGTAAGAAGTTTGCCAATGTTGAAAATGGAGATTTGGATTTAGAAACAGATGAGGAAAAAGAAGAAACAAAGAAAGTAAATGAGGAAAATGAAGACTTACTAAAAGACATGAAAGAAGAAATCAAAGACGTAAAAGAAGTAAGATTTACCAATAAATTAAAAACACATCCAGTTTGCTTAACTAGTGAAGGCGATGTTTCTATTGAAATGCAAAAAGTATTTGATGCTATGCCAAATGATATGGGAATTAAAGCTCAAACGGTACTAGAAATCAACGAAAAACATCCAATCGCTAAAAAGTTAAAAGACTTATATAAGAAAGACAAAGAAGAATTTAAAAAATATACAAAAATTCTTTATAGTGAAGCAAGAATCATCGCCGGACTTCCAATCGATAACCCAACAGAAATATCTAACTTAATCTGTGAAGTAATTTCTAAATAAAAGGAAAAGGCTATACTTACAGTCTTTTTTTGATGAAAAAGAATGTTATACTCATAATATGAAAATTAATAAATGATAGGGGTAGAATAAGTATTATAGTAGGAGGATTTGTACATGAATAAACAACCAAATAAATTTTTTATCATAATCAGTATAATTGGTTTAGTGATATTAGGTTGTATGGAAATTACTATATATTTAGAGAAAATACGAGGAAATCAATCTGCAGAAATACTAACAGAATATGTAGTAAACGAAAGAATGACAACAGCCATGATGTTAATCACAATCGTAATATTAATGATAGTATTTACGGCATATTTAATATTTTCTGTAATAAAATATAAGAAAAAATTATGGATAATTCCTATCATAATAGTAGTAGCCTTTCCATTCGTAATAGGGATAAAGCAAGCTAGTACCGCTTATCAAGAATGGCAAGATACTGAACAAAAGTATGAATCTTACATGGAAGAAGTAAACAAAGAATTACAAGAAGAATAACAAAACTCTAGTAAATATAAAATAGAAATGATATACTTATTTTAGAATAGGAAAGGGGAGGATATTATGAAATTAGATGGAAAAGTAGCTATTGTAACTGGTGGAGCCATGGGAAATGGTTTAGGAATTGTAAAAGTATTTTTAAAGTATGGAGCAGACGTAATAATTATCGATAACTCCGATAAACTACAACAAACTCTTCAAGAATTACAAAATCCTAAAGTAATGGGTTACAAAGGAGATATCAGAGATAAAAATATGTTGACAGCCATTGTAAATGACGTAATTGCCAAAAAAGGAAAGATTGACATTTTAGTAAACAATGCCGGTATTGCGAAATTGCAACCATTTCTACAAATGACAGATGAAGTAAGAGATAGTCATTTTGATATTAATATCAAAGGAACTTGGAACATGACACAAGTAGTAGTTCCTTATATGATAAAAAATAATTATGGAAGAATCGTAAACCTATCCAGTGTAACAGGACCAATGGTAGCAGATACAGGAGAAGTAGCTTATGCAACAACCAAAGCCGCTCTAATTGGATTTACCAAAGGACTTGCTGCTGAAGTGGTAAAGAATAACATTACAGTAAATGCTATTATGCCAGGATATATTATGACACCTATGGTAGATGGTATTGCCAAAGACTCTAATGCCAGCAACCCGCAAAGTGTAATTGATGGAATCGCCGCAGGAATCCCAATGGGACGTCTTGGAACCATAGAAGAACTAGGAGAGTTAGCTGCCTTTCTTGCTAGTGATGAATCTACCTATATTACAGGTCAAGGAATCGTAATTGATGGAGCATCTACCCTACCAGAGACCAAAAGTGTAGGAGTTTAAAAATAGACACCATTATAAATTGGTGTCGTTTTTTTATGGAAATGATATAATATAAAAAATAAGAGGAGGCACTATGGGAAAAATAACCATACCAAAATATTCGTTAGGAGAAGAATTAATCAACTCAATTTCTCATGGAGTAGGAGTACTACTAGGAATTATTGCTTTAGTATTAACAGTAGTCTTTTCTGCAACACACCATAGTACAATAGGAGTAGTATCTTCCTGTATTTATGGAACGACCATGATTATTATGTATTTAATCAGTTGTCTATACCATGCTCTAAGTCCAAAGCTAAAAGCCAAAAAAGTATTTCGTGTATTAGATCATTGTGACATTTATTTATTTATTGCCGGTTGTTATACGCCATATTGTTTATGTCTAATTGGAGGAAATGAGGGTTGGATTATCTTTGCTATTATCTGGGCCAGTGCCATTCTAGGAGTGTTATTAAATGCCATTAATTTAGAAAAATTTCAAATTCCCTCCACAATCTTATATTTAATCATGGGATGGATGATTATCTTTTCCTATAATACAATATCTGCACTTTTACCAACTCCAGGACTAGTGTTATTAATAACAGGCGGAATAGCTTATACCATAGGTGCCATTTTATACGGGATAGGTGCGAAAAAGAAATATTTTCATTCTGTATTTCATTTCTTTGTTTTAGCAGGGTCTACACTGCAATTTTTAAGTATTTTAATTTATGTAGTATAAAAGCGAAAATATAGTGTTTTCTCTTTTTTTTCACAAAAAGATGATATAATACAAGTATAGATAGGAGGGATAATATGCCTTACATCGAGTTTAAAAACGTAAGTAAAATTTATGGAGAGAAAGAATCTCTAGTAAAAGCTTTAAATGAAGCATCTTTTTCTATTGAAAAAGGAGAATTGGTAGTTATTTTAGGGCCAAGTGGAGCCGGAAAAACAACAGCCTTAAATATTTTAGGAGGAATGGATAAAGTAACCTCAGGAGAAGTAATAATCGACGGAAAAGACATTACCAAATACTCCAATAAAGAATTGATTAAATATCGTAGAAATGATATTGGTTTTGTATTTCAATTTTATAATTTAGTACAAAATTTAACAGCCAAAGAAAATGTAGAACTAGCAACAGAAATTTGTAAAAAACATTTATCGCCAGTAAAGACATTAAAAGCAGTAGGACTAGAAAATAGATTGAATAACTTTCCAGCACAATTATCCGGAGGAGAACAACAACGTGTCGCTATAGCTAGAGCCGTTGCCAAAAGCCCAAAAATTTTATTAGCAGACGAACCAACTGGTGCCTTAGACGATACAACAGGAAAACAAATTTTGAAAGTGTTAGAACGCTTAGCAAGACAAGACCACATGACAGTAATCATTATTACCCACAACAGTGCAATTGCCCCAATCGCAGACAAAGTTATTAGATTTAAAAATGGAAAAGCAGAAGAAACAACAATCAATAAACATCCACAAAAAGTGGAGGATATTAACTGGTAATGAAAAAATTATTAAAAGAAACCATTGTCTGCATGGTAAAAACAAGCAAACGATTTTTCTCTATTTTAGTAATTGTATTACTAGGAGTAGGATTTTTTGCTGGTATTCGAGCAGTTGCTCCAGATATGAAAAATACATTAGATGAATACTATGATGAGACTAATATGTATGATGCCTACATCACCTCTAATTATGGTGTTTCTGATGATGTAATAGAAAAATTAAAAGAAAACTATGACATAGAAGCAGGTTATAGTTTTGATGCTATTACTACAAAACAAGAAGATTATGCTACCAAAATTATTTCCTATGATAAAGACGATGAAATAGGCAAACCAAAATTAATCAAAGGACGTATGCCAGAAAACGAAAATGAAGTAGTAGTAGATAATGATTTTCGCAAAGAAATAAAAATTGGAGATGAATTAACAATTTTCTCTGATTTAGTAAAAGAAAAAACAGTCACGGTAACAGGTTACGTAGAAAGTCCTTTATATATATCAACAGAACGAGATTCAACAGATTTATTAACAGGGACCATCGATTACTTTCTATATGTACCAATAGAAAACATTATCAGTCCAATAAAGACCAATGCTTACATTAAGTTAGCAACAGACGAAAGTAGATTCTCAAACGACTATGAAGATATAGTAAAAGAAGCAAAAAAAGACATTCGTCAAGACTTAAAAGAAGAAAAATTAGAAGGACAAACATGGTATGTACTAGACCTTGATTCCAATGTTGGATTTTATCAATATCAACAAGATACAGAAAGAATTGACAATGTTGCTAAAGTATTCCCATTAGTCTTCTTTGTGGTAGCGGTATTAATTTGTCTAACCACCATGACCCGTATGGTAGAAGAAGAAAGAGGACAAATCGGAACATTAAAATCCCTTGGATATAAAGATAGTGCTATTATGTTTAAATACGTTTTATATGCCTCTTTAGCAACCATCATAGGATCAATGATAGGAGTATTAATTGGTTATCGAATACTACCAGAATTATGCTTTGCTATGTACCAGAACATGTATAGAATTGGCGATATAAAATTAAGCTATTACTCCTCTTTAACATTCCAAGGAATGCTAATCGCACTTTTATGTACGTTAGGTGCAACCCTTTATACTTGTAGAAAAACATTAAAAGAATCTCCTGCTAACTTACTAAGACCAGTAGCACCAGCAGCAGGAAAAAGAGTGTTACTAGAAAGAATTCCATTCATTTGGAATCGTCTATCATTCTCTTACAAAGTAACGGTTAGAAATGTCTTCCGTTATAAGAAAAGATTTTTAATGACAATTATTGGTATTGCTGGATGTACAGGTTTAATACTAGCAGGATTTGGATTAAAAGATTGTATTGTCAAAATGGTACCTCATCAATATGAAGATATTTTCTCTTATCAAGCAACTATTTCTCTAAATGAACAAGCAACAGAAGAAACGATTAACCAAATCAAAGAAAACGATAAAGTAACAGATACGTTAAGCGTGCAAGAAGAATCTGTAACAATAGATAACAAAGACACCAATCAATCTGTGACACTAGTAATCCCAGAAGAAGATCCAGATGGATTCATCAAACTTCAAGATAGAAAATCGAAAGATCATTATGAATTAGATAATGGTATTATCATCACAGAAAAGCTAGCAACCCTACTAGAAGTAGAAGAAAATGATACATTAGAATTTACAGGAACCGATACTTATACTGAAAAAATATCTCACATTACAGAAAATTATTTATTTCATTATATTTATCTACCAAAAAAATATTATCAAGAAGATACCTACAATACAGTCTTAATTAAAACTGAAAATATGACAGAAAAAGAAGAAAAGGAATTTGCGAATGAACTAAAAGAAATATCTGGTGTATCCTCAATTACCTTTACTTCCGCAACAAGACATGTCTTTGATGATACGATGGATAGTTTTGCTTATGTTTCTCTAATTTTAATCGTATCCGCTGGAGCTTTAGCCTTTGTCGTACTCTATAACTTATCTAGTATCAATATCAGTGAACGAAGAAGAGAACTTGCTACCATCAAAGTATTAGGATTCTATGACAAAGAAGTATATCAATATATCAATAGAGAAAATACAATATTAACAATAATAGGGATTTTATTAGGATTAGGTATTGGAAATATTTTAACAATGTATATCATCAAAACCTGTGAAATTGATATGTTAATGTTTGATCCAACCATAGCCTTTGCTAGTTACATCTATGCCGTTTTAATAACCGCAGCATTCGCCATACTAGTAAATATTATTTTATACTTCTCACTAAAGAAAATTGATATGATTGAGTCTTTGAAAAGTGTAGAATAAAGATAGAGAAAAACCATCTCTATCTTTTATTTTGCTCTTTTAAAAAAACGAGTTTTGATATATAATGGTTAAGATAGGAGAGATGATATGGCAACACTTACAAAAAAAGAATTAAAATTAATGGATGAGTATTTTCGAGTATTAAACTATATTTCAGTTGGTCAACTATATTTATTGGATAATCCCTTATTAAAAAGGCCACTAACTAGTAGTGATGTAAAACCTAATGTAGTAGGTCACTGGGGAACAGCACCAGGACAAAACTTTATTTATATGCATTTAAATAGAGTAATTAAAAAATATAATTTAAAAATGATGTATATTTCAGGGCCAGGACATGGTGGACAAGCTATGATTGCCAATAACTATGTAGAAGGAATTTATACAAAATTTTATCCCAATATTACAGAAGATGAAGTAGGATTAAAAAGATTATTTAAACAATTTAGTTTTCCAGGAGGAGTATCTTCTCATGTTGCTCCAGAGACACCAGGTTCTATCCATGAAGGCGGAGAATTAGGATATAGTCTTGCTCATGCAGCAGGAGCAGCCCTAGACAACAAAGGATTAATTGTTGCTTGTGTCATTGGAGATGGAGAAGCGGAAACAGGACCACTTGCTACTTCATGGAACATCAATAAATTTTTAAATCCCGAAACCGACGGTTATGTGTTACCAATCCTACATAGGAATGGTTATAAAATATCGAATCCCACCATATTTGGAAGAATGAGTCAGGAAGAATTAGAAGATTTCTTCTATGGTCACGGATGGAAACCATATTTTGTAACAGGAAAAGACTCCCTAAAGGTTCACGAAGAAATGGCAAAAACACTAGATAAAGTAATCAAGGAAATTCAAAACGTAAAAGGACGTGCTACAACAGAACATGAATGGCCTATGATTGTTTTAACAACACCTAAAGGATGGACGGGTCCAAAAGAGATAGAAGAAAAACAAATTGAAGGAAGTTTTAGAGCCCATCAAGTCCCAATTTCAATTACTAGAGACAATCCAATGAATTTACCACTACTAGAAAAATGGTTAAAAAGTTATCATCCAGAAGAGTTATTCGATGAAAAGGGAAGAGTCAAAAAAGAAATTAGAGAATTAGCTCCAACTCCTTCAAAGTGTATGGGAAAAAGTGATTATGCCAACGGTGGATTATTATTAAAACCAATCATCACACCTAATTGGGAAAATTATACAGTAGACGTATCATCGCCTGGAAACATAGAAAAACAAGATATGATAGAACTTGGGAACTATATCAGAGACTTATTTGTATTAAATAAAGAAAACAAAAACTTTCGTATTTTTGGACCAGATGAAGCACTATCTAATCGACTAAATCATATTTTTGAAAAAGAAAATAGAACTTGGAACTCAAAAATATATAAAACCGATGAATATTTATCTCCAACCGGAAGAGTTATGGATTCTTATCTTTCAGAACATGTATGTGAGGGAATGTTGGAAGGTTACTTATTAACAGGAAGATATGGAATGATTCACAGCTATGAGGCGTTCATTCGGATTGTAGACTCTATGATTTCACAACATGCCAAATGGTTAAAAGTAACAAAAGAAATTTTATGGAGAGCACCAATTGCATCTTTAAACATTTTATTAACATCTCATTGCTTTCAACAAGATCATAACGGATATACGCACCAAGACCCAGGTTTCTTAAATCATCTTGCAACGAAAAAAGCAGATATTGTAAGAATCTATTTGCCACCAGATACCAACTGCCTATTATCTTGTTTTGATCATTGTATCAAGACTAAAAACCAAATTAATGCTATCGTTGCCAGCAAACATCCCAGACCACAATGGTTAAATAGACAACAAGCCAAACAACATTGTGCCAAGGGAATAGGAGTATGGGATTTTGCTAGCAATGACAACGGAAAACCAGATGTTATTATGGCCTGCTGTGGAGAAACACCAACTCTAGAGACAATGGCTGCAGTAGACATTTTAAGAAGTTGTGTAAAAGATATTAAAATCAGAGTAATTAACGTAGTAGATTTAATGAAACTAGCTCCTAGAATCAAACATCCACATGGACTAACAGAAGAAGAATATGATAGATTATTTACCAAAGATACCCCAATTATTTTCAATTTTCATGGATACCCATCTTTAATTGAGCAACTAACTTATCACAGAACCAATAGAAACATGTATATCCATGGATATCAAGAAGAAGGAACCATTACCACAACGTTTGACATCAGAGTACAAAATGAAATAGACCGTTTCCATTTGGTAATTGATGCCTTATTACACATTCCAAGGTATCAAAAAACATCAAAAGTATTAATTAATTGGTGTAACGATATGTTAAAACAACATAAATCATACATCAAACAACATGGAGAAGATATGCCATATATAAAAAATTGGAGATGGAAATAAAGACACATTTGTGTCTTTTTCTGTCGTTTTTAATAATATTTTGTTATAATAATATTAGAAGGGTTAAAAAAGTTAAAAGCATGGAAACCCTTACCTAATAATATAATAGTAAAAAGAAAGAAGGAATAAAAATGAAAGAAGAATTAAAAAACATTTTTTTAATGGGATTAGGAGCTATGAGTATGACAAACGACAAAGCTCAAGATCTAAAAAAAGAATTATTAGCCAAGGGAGAAGAAATGCTAGAAGCTGGAAAGGTAGCTAACGAAGAATTAAAACATAATATTAAAGAATCACTAAAAGAAAATGTAACAGTAGTAGTAAAGGAAGAAGTTTCCAAAGATAAATTAAAAGAAACCATTCAATCTTTAAGTAAAGAAGAAAAAGAAGAGTTACTAAAGTTATTAAAGGAAGAAACAAAGAAAAAAGATGAAAAACAATCCTAGTCGATTAGGCGAAATTATTGCTGTAATAAAAAAATATAAATTAACAAAAGATGTAACTCCCAAAAATGTTCGAATGGCACTAGAAGAATTAGGACCAACTTTTGTAAAAATGGGCCAAATTTTATCTTCAAGAGATGATTTGATTCCAAAAGAATACTGTCAAGAATTTCAAAAATTAAAACACTCAGTAAAACCAATGCCATATGAAAAAGTAGAAGAAATTTTAACGAGAGAATACGATTATACCCTGGAAGAAATATTTTTAGAAATGGATCAAACCCCAGTAGGATCAGCATCGATTGCTCAAGTTCATAAAGCAAAACTAAAAACAGGAGAAACGGTTGCTGTTAAAGTAAGAAGAGAAAACATCGAAGAACTTATGGAACGAGATGCCAAACTCTTGAAAAAAGTAATTAAGATACTACATCTAAATAAGATATTTGGAGATATTATTGACTTAACACAAGTGGTAGATGAGATGTATGAAAGAGCCAAAGAAGAGATGGATTTTCATACTGAAAAAAATCATATTATCGAATTTAGGGAAAATAATAAAGAACTAGTTTATGTAAAACCATTAAAAGTCTATGAAAAAATTTCAACAAGCAACCTATTAGTAATGGAATATATTGATGGATATAATATTTCTGAAACAGAAGAGTTGAAAAAAGAGGGTTATGATTTAGATGAAATAGCCGAAAAATTAGCTCATAATTATTTAAAGCAAGCAATTGATGATGGTTTTTATCATGCAGATCCACATAGTGATAATATTAAAATAATAGATGGAAAAATTGCCTATTTAGATTTTGGTATGATGGGAAGACTATCTAAACGAAATCGAACTTTATTAGGAGATTGCATTGTTGCAATAGTAAAAAATGATATAGAAGAAGTAGCTCACCTTTTAACTTTATTAGATGTATCAAATCATAGAACAGATTATATGCAGTTAAAAAAAGATATTAAAAAAGTATTAGATAGAAATAAATCTACAGAAATTGCCAACATTGATATCAAAGAATTCACAACAGAAATGTTCGTATTACTAAGAAGAAATGAAATAACATTACCAAAAGAAATAACAATATTAATAAGAGGTATCGTAGTATTAGAAGGGACACTAGAAAAGATAACTCCAAATATCAGTTTAATGGAAGTCTTAACTGCCAAAGTAACACCAAAGGAAGCTTTATTTGATAAGGATAAACTAACTAATTTTGCTTTATCCAGTATCAAAAGTGGTGCCAATTTATTACTAATTCCCAATGAAGCACTAACAACATTAAAAGGGATTAATAGCGGAGAATTACGATTCAATATTGAATTAACAGACTCTAAACATCAAATTGATAGAATTGAAAGAATCGTGCACTTGATAATCATCAGTGCCCTAGATGTTGCTTTCATAATTGGTACTAGTCAAATGGTATTGAATGCAGAAGACAACTTACCATTTATTTTCTATCTGTATATGTTAGGAGCAATCATCTGTACAGTATGGCTACTTTATAAATTGATTATTTCAAAATTCAAACGCCTATAACCTCACATAGAGGTTTTTTTCTTGAAAAAATAAAGAAAATGTAGTATAATATAGCCACTTTAGGGGGAATGGCTATGAAAGGATGGCTAGAAGAAGAGAAAACTTCTTATCAAAAAATCGCAATGGACATCATGAGACAACCGGGTATTCTAGCACAAATAGAAAACCTAGTAACAACAGGTACTACATTAAGAGAACTAGAAGAATTTTGTAAAAAAGAAAACTTAGACTATCCTATATCTTATTATATAGAAGTACTAAAACATGAACCAAGAGAAAAAACGGTTCAAGAAAAAATCAATCGCTTCTATTATCAGAATGATATCTATTACAGGACTCATCAAACAGAATGTATCAATACATGGACAAATCATGATGCAACAGAAGAAGAATTAAAGGCTTCACTAAATCCACAAATTCTATCTTATATAAAACAAAATTTACCCAGCACTTTAGAAACACAACTAGAACAAGCGATAGGAATTTATATTTTATTAGGAGATATCATAAGATATGATACAAGATACCTAAAACATCAAGATTTTTCAAAACTAGACGCTATTGATAAAATAGATTTAACTAACAACGAAATTATCTGTAGACAATGGGCAATCATGTATCATAAATTATTAGAAGAGTATCAAATTCCATCAAGTATCTACGGAAAATTTCATCTATCAGTATCTATTCCTATCAATCAAACAATTTATGATGCTGACGGTTTTTCTTTTGGTCAAGATAAAATTATGTCGGATGTTGGAAGAATACAATTTGGATTAAAGATAACAGGACTTAAAGTATTAGAAGTTCCATCATGGAAAGAAGAGGAAGAACAGTATAAAAATCAAGAATTACAAGAGACAATAGATGAAGTATACAAAAAATTAGGAAGAAGAGTAATAACAGATAGAGACTTAACAGAAAGAATGGTTAGATTAAGTGAGGCCTTAGCAAAACATAGTCACGGTAATACTAAGAAAGAAATAAAAAAAAGAATTCGTCTATTAAACTGGCTATATCAATTACCACTAGGAATAAAGTCAAATGTAGAACGGTATCAATTAATCAGACAATATAGTCATTTCTTATTTGATGATTTTCCTTTTTCATCTATACAAACAACTTCTGTATATCATCCAAAAGAACAAGATTTAGATATTTTTAGAGTTATAAAGATAAAAGATAATGAACAGACACCTCATTTTTATCTTCAAAGCGAAGAGGGGTTTTGTGAATATAGTCAAGAAAACCTTACTAACTTAATAGAGCAACAACAACTGATACCAAGGCATAAAGCACAAGTAGAAGAATTTTTTGGCATATCAAGAAAAAATCAAAAAATATTAGAAAAGAAAAGAAGATAGAGAATAAATATCTTCTTTTTGTATAGAATAAAAGGGAAGAAAAAAATTTTCAAAAAAATTAGCACTCGCTATTGACAAGTGCTAAAAATGGTGCTATAACATAATTGTAAATGAAAGGAAGATGATAAATATGGATTTAATGCCAAGAAGATTTTTTGATGATATATTTGACGATTTTCTAACAACAAGAAAGGAACAACACATGAAATGTGATATTTATGAAAAAGGTGGCGACTATCATATTGAAATGGATATCCCAGGTTTCAATAAAGATGAAATTTCAGTGGAAACAAAAGATGGTTATCTAACTATCACCGCTGAAAAGAAAGAAGAAAATAATGAAGCAGATAAAGAGAAAAACTACCTTCGCCGTGAAAGAATTTACGGAAAATATGAAAGGAGTTTTTATCTAGGTGATTTAGATGAAGACAAAATAGATGCATCTTTTGAAAATGGAATGTTAAAGATTGTTGTTCCTAAAAAAGAAGAAGCACAAGATACGAAAAAAATGATTGAGATTAAATAATATAAATATAAAAATAACGAAAGGAAGATGATAAATATGGATTTAATGCCAAGAAAAATTTATTTAGATGATTTATTTGACGATTTTCTAACAACAAGAAAGGAACAACACATGAAATGTGATATTTATGAAAAAGGTGGCGACTATCATATTGAAATGGATATCCCAGGTTTCAATAAAGATGAAATTTCAGTGGAAACAAAAGATGGATATCTAACAATCACAGCTGAGAAAAAATCAGAAGAAAATGAAGAAGATAAAGAGAAAAACTATATTCGCCGCGAAAGATCTTATGGTAAATATCAAAGAAGTTTTTACTTAGGCGACTTAGATGAAAATCATATTAATGCATCCTTTGAAAATGGAATGTTAAAAATTGTTGTTCCTAAAAAAGAAGAAGCAAATTCTAAGAAAGTAATTGAAATTAAATAATAAAAATAAGCTCCTGAAAAGGAGCTTTTATTTTGTCTAAAAACCTTGTCTAAAAAAGAAATAAGAATCTTGACGAATACATAGATATAGGTTAAGATATGCTTAGAAAGAGGTGATGGTGATGGGCCTAAAAAAAGGAAAAGTCTTTCCAATGATTTTAACGATTATTTTTATTGTCATTATTATTTATCTATTCGCAACTATCCAACAACCTTATGTTGTATGTAGTAAATCTACAACCAATGACTTAGGAATTGCAATCAATGAAGAATTACAAGTAACATTAGATGGCAATCGTATCGGTAGTATGGATTTAACAAAAACATTGATTTTCCCAGATCAATATACAGAAGACGATAGCTACTTAAACTCTATGCGTTTTGTATTAGAAAACTCTTATGAATATTTGCCTAAAAAAACAGTAGATATTACACAAGAATCTGATAGAATCATTGCTCATATTGTAGTAGATGATGATGAAACATTAATATTAAATAATATTGAATTTACAGACGATGATGACTTACAAATTAAAATTAATTCCAACACCAAAGCACAAGATGTCGTTACATTATCAATCAAAGATAGTTACACAGAAGGAGAGTTTATGACACATATGAAAAACAACGGATATACTTGTAACTAATGAAAGAATATAATATAGAAGAATTACTAAGTGCCATAGACTTTGAAAAGAATAAACTTCATAAAACAAAACATGACATATTTTTAACGACATACGAAATAGCAGTACTAAAAAAATATCATATCGCTTACAATAATTGTATGACAGCCAAACAAATTCTACAAAGAATAGAAGATATAATCTCCGACCTAGAAGATGTAGAACAAGAAGAATTAGACCAAGTAAGCATGAGTATTGCCGAAAGAGATTATTATCAAAATACAAACAAATAATACTCAAACAAAGAATTTTATGGTATAATGAAATTCGCAAAAAGTAGGGCTGTAACAACAACACCCTCTTTTTTATTGATAGGAGGACAGAAATGAACCAAGAAAATCCCAGAGACTGGGAAGGAACGCTATTGAAGTACAGATTTGCAAAAACTATGTTAGAAGCAGAATTAGAAATTTTGCTAAAAGAACATGAACATAGAACAGGAAATAATCCAGTAGAACATATAAAATCTAGATTAAAATCCGAAAGCAGTATTTTGAAGAAGTTAAAAGATAAAGGATATGAATTCAGTATAGAAAATGTAGAAAAACATATCCATGATATCGTGGGATTTAGAATTGTTTGTTCTTTTTTATCAGATGTATATGATATTGTAAATATTATTAAAGAATCTAAAAATTTTAAAATACTAGAAGAAATAGACTATATCAAAAATCCGAAAGATTCAGGCTATAGTAGTTATCATTTGATGGTATTAGTACCAATCCATTTAGAACAAAAACAAGAATATATAGAAGCAGAAATTCAAATTAGAACACTGGCAATGGATTTTTGGGCATCACTAGAACACAAACTACAATATAAACTACCAAACGACATACCAGTCTATCTAAAAAGAGAATTATTATCCTGCTCGGATGAAATAAAAATGATGGATACTAAGATGCAACATCTATATGATATTGTAAAAAAATATACAGATAAATAATAGGAGGTTACGAGTATGAATTATATGTTAGATAAAATCAATGTATTAGAAAATAAAGACGCAATACTAAAAGGTGCAGAGGAGATTGTAAAAAATCTATTAGAAAATGAGAAATTAGATAAAAGTGAAAAGTTAATGACCATTGAATTAGCAATGGCCCAATTAAATTATGAATTATATCATATCAGTGGAGATAGCAAAGAAGAAATGCCAAAGTAGCATTTTTCTTTTTGAATAGAAAAAACCGTGCTAAAATAAAGAAGAGAAAGAAGGGATCACGTGATATATTTAGACTATAGTGCTACTACGCCAGTAAATGAAGAAGTCCTAAAAAGTTATGTAGATACGACAAGAAAAATGATAGGTAATCCTAATTCTTTACATAAATTAGGAGTAGAAGCAAAATCTTTAATTGATGCAGCAACAAGACAAATAGCAAGCATTTTACAAGTAAAACCGAATGAAATTATTTATACCAGTGGTGCAAGTGAAGCAAACAATACAGCTATCAAAGGAATTTGTTTTAAATATCAAAATAGAGGAAAGCATATTATTACAACTCAACTAGAACATTCATCCGTTTTAGAACCATTAAAATTTCTAGAAAAACAAGGATTTGAAGTAGAGTATGTAAATTTAACAGAAGAGGGGAAAGTAGACCTAGAAGATTTAAAACGAAAGATGAGAGATGACACCATTCTAGTTACGATTGCTAGCATCAGCAGTGAGCTAGGTATTATTCAACCAATTAAAGAGATAGGAAAAATAGTAAAAGAATATCCAAAAGCATATTTTCATACAGATATTACGCAAAGTTTAGGGAAGGAAAAAGTAGATTTGACCAATGTAGATCTAGCAAGTTTTTCCGCCCAGAAATTCTATGGTATGAAAGGGATTGGTGCATTGATAAAAAAAGAAAATATTGTAATAGAACCTCTAATTCACGGAGGAAAATCAACAACCAAAGACAGAAGTGGAACCCCTCCAACAGCCTTAATTGTCTCTATGGCAAAAGCTCTAAGGCTAGCATATGAAAACATAGATGAAAAAAGAGATCAAGTACAACATTATAATGATTATTTAAGAAAAGAATTAGAAAAAGGAAACATTACAATCAATAGTCCTAAAGATGCTATCCCTAATATCTTAAATATTAGTATAGAACAGATAAAGCCAGAAACATTTCTTCATGCCTTAGAAGAAAAAGAAATTTATATTTCTACCAAGACAGCATGTTCTACAAATGATACATCAGGAGCAGTATTTGCAGTAACGCAAGATCAAGAAAAAGCTAATCATAGTTTAAGGATAAGTATTTCTTATCTCACAACAAAACAAGAATTAGAAATATTTGTAAAAGAGTTTATAAAAATAAGAAATGAGTTGAGCAGTTTATATGTTAAAAAAGATTAAGTATATTTTATTAGTATTCGTAATGCTTTTTCTATTCATACCCAACACAACAGCAGAAGAAAAAGTTACCTTATATCTATTCTGGGGAGATGGGTGTCCCCATTGTGCGGCAGAACAAGAATATTTTAAAACATTACAAGAAGAATTTCCTAATCTAGAAATCGTTAAATACGAAGTATGGCATAACGAAGAAAACCAGCAATTACTAAACCAAATTGCAACAAAAACAGAAAAAAGTTTTACAGGAGTTCCCGTAACAATTATTGGCCAAACGATTATTACCGGTTTTTCTACTTCAACAGAACAGGAATTAAGAAGAACAGTATCTTATTATAGTGAGAATACGCATCACGATATTGTTCAAGAAATTAAAGATGGTACCTACGAACAGACAGCAGAAATTCCAGACGAAGAATTTGTAATACAAGAAAAAAAGCTAGATGAAAATACAACTTTAAATTTACCAATCATAGGAGAAATTAATTTCAAAAACTTTGATTTAATGACGGCAATTCCGATATTAGGTTTATTAGCCAGTTTTTCATTACCGGTTTTATGGCTCATCATCACCTATACTGCTGCTATCAGTCTACAAAAAGAGAAAAAAGATAAATTAATCCTATTACCAATAGGCCTATTACTAATAGGGATTACCAGCATTTTAACAGCCAAAATAGAAATAGAAGCGATAAAATGGATTGCTAGAATTATCATTATTATAATTTCTGCATTGCTAGCAATAGAAAGTTTACAAAAAATAAAAATACCGAAGCCATTACAAAAAATAATCCTACTATTATTAGCAATAGCAATTGGTCTAACAGCATCTCCTATTTACAATACAATCGTATCCACTTTATTAGAAACGAATGATATATCCATCATCATGAACATATTAATTCACATAGGTTATTTAGTTGCTTATATAATTCCTTATATTATCATATTACTTATTTGTCATATTCCTTGGAAAAAACTTTCCGAACATGGAAAGCAAGGTGTACAAATCAGTATAATGATAGCTACCATACTAGTGATATTATTTATTTAAATTATTTACTTAACTGAAAAAGTCGTGTATAATAAAAATAGAATAGAGAGGTTGCGCTATGGATAAAAAAGAAATGGCAGAATTGATTGACATCGATGGATTGTCATCTGATATTGAGGTAGTAACATATTTGAATTCTGATGATGACAAAAGGCAATATGTTGTATACACAAAAGGTGAAGTACAAGAAGAAACAGGGAATCAAGTTATTTATATTGCTAAAATCATACCAGATGGAAACAACTTTCGTTTGGAAGAAATTACAGATGACGTAGAGTGGATAGATGTTCAACACTTACTAAAAGCAATCGCAAATACGCAACCTAAGGAAAGTTAGGGGTGATAGCTAGTGGATGATAGTTTTGAATTTGAAAATAATGAGTATCGATTAGCATCAATGCAGATGAAAGCTATTGCCTATGATGTTGTAACAGAAATAACAAGAAAAAAATTAGAAATAAAAAAACGTACAATAGAAGAAGAAAAGCAAAAAGAACTAATAACATCACTAACATCTATTAGTGATAAAATAGTAGAGTTAACAGATGAGTTCGAGCACCAGCTACAGCAACTAGATGATATAACGGAAAAAACAGAAGGTATCCCAATGGCGAATTCTATTCAAGAACAACAAAAAAAACAACCGCCACAAGCACCAAAAGAAGAAGTAGTAGAAGAAAAAGTAGAAGAAGAAAGAACTTCTATAAAACCACAACCAGTAGTAACAATAGAAAAACAAACTCCAGCAGAGCCCCCAAAAGAAATAGTAGAAAAAAAGGAAGAAGAGCCTAAGGTACAAGAAGAAAAGGTAGTAGACGAGGATCCTATAAAGCCACAATCAGTAGTAACAGTAGAAAAAGAACCAGTAGTAGAACCACCAAAAGAAGTAGTGGAGAAAAAAGAAGAACCTAAAGTACAGGAAGAAAAGACACCATCTCCTATAGTGGAACCAATAGTAAAAACACCAACGGAATCTCCAGCCGAACCAAAATTAACAACAATGTCACAACCAGATTCAAAGGAAGAAGTGCCTGAACCTTCTAATGAACCAGTAATACAGGAAATAGTAACGGAGCAAGAACCTAATAAAGAGGAAAAAGTAGAAGAGGTAGCCCAGCAAGCAACAAAAGAAGATCCAGAAGTTACCATAACATCTTCTATTTCAAGTCCTATTGATAATTCGAAGGACTCAACCGTTAAGAGATTCCAAAAGATGACAAAAAATTTATCCAAGGCCATAATGGTTAGACCTAATCAATTGGAAAACCTAAGAAAATCAAGATTATATCAGGAACAATTATTAATAAGTAAAGGTCTGTTCCAGGGCCCAACAGAAACAACAGAGCCAATTCCTAAACCAGAACAAACTCCAAAAGAATTACCGGATAATATTGAAAGACAAATTGAAGATTTAACAGTAAAAGCAAATATCTATTATAACGAAGGAGAATTAGACAAAGCACAAGAGTTATATGATCAAATCAAAGCTTTAAATAAAGAATATCAATAAGGAAGTGAAACATAATGGATGAAGTTGAAAAATTAGAAATACAAGATACTAGTACCCCACAACAATATTTAGATAAAATTAATAATTTTTTAAAACAATCAACTCCAGAAAACTCCATTATATTTGAATTTGATATTGATGCAAATTATTGTCATGCCAAAGCAACAAAATATGAAATAGATGGCTCTAAAGAAGAGCTAGAAGAAGAAACTTTTTCAAATCTAGAATTAGTAATTCAAGAACTATTAGAGCCATTTTTAAACCAATTTACAAAAGACAATAAAATAGTAATTAATCAAATTTCTCCATACAAAGAAGAAAAAGTTAGTCTTAAAATTATTAGTGAACATAATGATATGTGTAACATTCATGGTTTACAAGAGAAAGAAACAACAAGAATTTCTGAGGCGGTAGGACAAACAGCAAGCAATAAACCAAGTGGTATCTCTCAAGAAAAAATTGACCAAAGAGGTACTGGTAACGCACTAGCTTTCATCTTCAGTATCTTAATATTAGGAGCTATAATTCTAGGAATGTTAGCACCAAATTTTTTGAAATAAGACTGTAATAGGTCTTTTTTTTTATGATTAAATTTGTTACAATTAGATAGAAGAGTAGGAGGCGCTATATGACAAGGAAATCACGCATCAGATTAGCAGAAGTCTTAATCGCCTTCTCCTTTGTATTGATTATAGCTGGAATCGGATTAAACTTAGAAAATCATTCACTGATAAATCCAGTCACAAATACTCATGTAGTAGGGACCACAAATACGGAAGGTATCAATATTACAACAACGGATGATATCTCGATTGATGATGTGGAAACAACACCAGAAGGAACTTCTCCAGAAAGCAGTACAGAATCAACAACGGAAAATACCACCCCACCAGCACAATCTGCCCCATCAAACTCCGGCGGCACAACATCACAAACACCGAGTTATCAACCATCACAGCCTGATAATAATACACCATCAATAGAGGATACCAATAACACCCTAAGAAACAACATTCAAAACACCTATGGGATTACGGTAAAATATGGAGCAGAAACCAATGGATATTCTGTAGGAGGACTATCTAGCATCATGTTATCAGATACGAATCGTATAAACGAAGTACTAAGTGCCTTAAATTATAATTTGTCATTATATCCTTCTGGTTTTATAAATGAGACAAAACAAGGTGGTTATAATTTGACAATCTATTTATTAAAAAGATATTCACAAGCAAATGTCACAGGAATTACGGATTCAACAACAAAAAATGTAGTAATCTCACTCGCAACAGACTACAGTTTCACAGAAAGCTTACACCATGAACTATATCATTATGTAGAAAAATACATGTATACAAGAGGTGCCAATTATACTACCTGGAACACATTAAACCCATCAGGATTTAGTTATGGAAACGTCAACGACTCCTTATCTTATACTACAGGAAATAATGCCTATGCTTCTTTTGTCAACAGTTATGCACAAACAGATGAATATGAAGATAGAGCTTCTACTTTTGAATATATGATGGCAACATCAGAAGCCAGTTGTCTCATAACCGGCACGACAATTTGGAAAAAAGCAAAATACATGTGTGAACAAATAGACGCAGTCTTTCAAACAGTATCACCAACAACGACAGAATACTGGGAAAGATATGTATACAATTAGAAAGGGGAAAATATGAAAAGAGTAATTATTAATGAAGATAATTTAGATATTAAGGATATAGATGACACAGTCATTAGAGTAAAAGCTTTAATGGTAAATGAAAAACAAGAATTATTGGTGGTTCATAATAATTATACTTATCAATTCCCAGGTGGTCATTGGAGAGATCATGAATCTTTAGAAGAAAGTTTAAAAAGGGAAATAAAAGAAGAAACAGGGATTGACAGTACAATAGAAACAGGGCCATTTATGGTAATAGAAGAGTATTATAGCAACTACTTAGATACAGGAAAAACAAGATGCAACAAGATGTATTATTATATCGTTCGTAGTAATGAAGGACCAAAAGTAGAAGAAATGAGTCTATCTGACCTAGAAAGATCAACCGACTTCAATTTGTTCTATATTCCAATCAAAGATATGGAACAATTTCTACGAGAAAGTATGTTAAACCATTCTATTGAAACCGTCATTGGAAAAGAGATGCTAGTAGTAATGCAAGAATATAAAGAAAAACATATGAGGAGGAACTAGAATGAAAATATTAGTAACAGGTGGTCTAGGCTATATTGGTAGTCATACTTGCGTAGAGCTACTACAAGAAGGTTATGAAGTAGTAGTATTAGATAACTTATCTAACTCCAAAGAAGAAGTAAAAGAAAAGATAAAAGAAATCACAGGAAAAGAAGTTAAATTCTATTTAGGAGATATGATGGATGAACAATTACTAAATAATATTTTTACAACAGAAAAAATAGATGCAGTAATAGATTTTGCTGCCTATAAAGCTGTAGGAGAATCTGTTCAAAAACCAATAGAATACTATATGAATAATGTATCAACGGTATTAGTATTATTAAAAGTAATGACAAAACATCATGTCAAAAAACTAGTCTTTTCATCAAGTGCAACCGTCTATGGTGACCCAGAGAAAGTACCCATTAAAGAGACCGACAAAACAGGAGGTACCACAAATCCATATGGAACTTCTAAATTATTTGTAGAACAAATTTTAAAAGACTTATATAAATCAGATAACACCTGGGACATCGCTATTCTAAGATACTTCAATCCAATAGGTGCTCATCCAAGTGGACTAATCGGGGAAGAGCCAAACGGCATCCCAGCCAATTTAATGCCATATATTGCAAAAGTAGCAAGTAAAGAATTAGAATGTCTATCTATTTTTGGAAATGACTATCCAACCAAAGATGGTACAGGAGTAAGAGACTACATTCATGTAGTAGACCTAGCTAAAGGACATATTAAAGCACTAGAAAAATTAGAAAAAGAAAGTCAAGGCCTATACATTTATAATCTAGGAACTGGAATTGGTTATAGTGTATTAGATATTGTGAATGCTTTTGAAAAAGTAAATCATGTAAAAGTAAATTATAAAATTACCAATCGCAGATCTGGAGATATTGCAGAATGCTTCGCTGATCCAACAAAAGCCAAAGATGAATTAGGATGGGAAGCTTCTTTAGGAATAGAAGATATGTGTAAAGATGCCTACAACTTCATTTTAAAAAATAAGAAAGACTAAAGTTATAAAATAATTTAGTCTTTTTAAAAGGTAAAAAATAAAAAGTAAAATAACGCAAAGTAGAAATGTAAACAAAGGTACATATGTGTAAATTGGCAATATACAAAAAGCACGATATAATATAAAAAAATAAGGTAGGGATAATATGAAAAGAAAGAAAAAATATGGAGTAGTTGTAATATCTATTTTATTATTAGTAGTTGCTGTAACATTATTAACTTACAAAGCAAGCTACAGTTTGCCAATAGGGAATCCATCCTGTCCTACGAATGTAAAACTATCCGTATCGGACGAGACCCTAACACTGATAAAGACAGATTATGAAACCATTACGTTGCCAAAGGAAGTATATACAACGGAAGAAGATGGAACATTATATGATAATGTTGGTTTGTTACTTCATAGAAATAGTAATGTGTATTCTGACTTTTCTAAAGTCGAAAATTTAACAGAAGACTTAATGAAATTAATTCCAGATGTTAGTACAGATGAATATCAAAATCGCTATTACCGCCAGTTAATACTTTGGTGGCTCCTAGACATGTATGCTGGTTATGAGGACAATTATAATTATATAGATGGGGAAGAGGTAGCTATCGAGTCTGACTCTAACGAAAAATATGATAGTGATGGTTTTTATATTTATGATAACTTATTATCTGCGTTAGAAAAAAGAGCGATTAAGGAATCAGAAAAAGGAAAAATTGTACTAAATACACTAGAGAATATTCAAAATTATTTAGAATGGATAGAAACAGAAGAAGGACAAAATACTACAGACCCAGAACTATATTTAAATCCAATCGATACTAGTAAAATAAAATTACAAGTAACAAATAGCTATATTGAAACAAACTTAATTACTCCTACCAGTGTAGAAGACTATGCCATAGGATTTACTAATTATAAAGTGGTGGTAGACTCTCCTATTACCGTTGTAGATGAAAATGGAAATGAAAGAACAGATTTTAAAAATATGGAAGGATTTAAATTACGTATTCCATTTTCCGAAGTAAAAAACGGAAAAATTCAATTTAAATTTACAATTCAAGGGATTACTAGAGATCAGCAGACATTTACATACATGCCAATACAACAAGTTTGGGATTATAGAAATTATGCATATCCAGGAGTATTTGTGAATTGTCATGGTGATTATGAAGATGAAAATATATTTGTACCACTAGAAACAAATTACGAAGTAGCAGGTGGAAATGTAAATATCAAAGTAATAAATTCTTCAACCAGAGAATACTTACCAGGAGCAGAAATAACCATTTATAATGAACAAGGAGATATCGTTTACCGTCAAACAACAACAGAAGATGAAATTAACATAGTATTACCAGCTGGAAATTATACAATACGTCAAACAGTAACGCCACCTAACTATGAAGCAACAGTCATAGAACAACAAGTTCAAATCATACAAAACAGAGAAGCAAGTGTAGTATTAGAAAATGTCCCATTAGTAAGTGTTCCAGATACTAGTATGACCTCAGGATATATACCTCTAATAGGATTTGTTGTACTGATTATTGGTATCCTAATTTTAGGAGTTATGATAAAAAATAAGAAACACGAATAAAGCTATAACAACATGGTTATAGCTTTTCTTGTAAAAAGTTGTAAAATTCTTTTAACAAATCAGTAGAAAACAAAAAATAATGATATACTAAAAGTAGAAAGTAGTGGTGAGAAAAATGAGACATTGTCCAAACTGTGGTGCACCCTTACAAGACCAAGATAGAGTTTGTATGAATTGTGGAGCCTTTGTTGATGATATAGATGCACAAGAAGGAAAAGAAACAGAAAACAACCCAAAAGAAGAAATGAAACAAAAAAGAAAATTCAAATGGCAAATCCCAGTATTATTTTTAATATTAGGAATCATCTTTATTCTTACTGGAAGAATCATTACAATCATAAAAATAACAGAAGAAAAAGAACGGCTTACTACTATTTTTAATACCTTAGGAATAGGAAGTTTAATTTTAATCATTCCTGCCACCATATTAGCCATAATCTTATTTTTGGTAAATAAAACTTCAAAAAAAGTAATGAGCGATAAAGAAATATTAAATTCAAACGCAACACCAGCTGAACAAAGAAGAATGGCATACATCGGAAAAAACTATGTCAAAATGTCAAAAAGAGGTTTTTCTATACCTGCATTTTTCTTTAATTGGATATATCTAATCTATCGAAAAACCTATTTACCTGCAATTCTAGAGATTATCATTATAATTGTTTTAGCAATAATGTCAAAATATACTACTACCGCAATCATTATTTTAATTGCATTTATCATAGTAACATCAATACTACTAGGAATAAAATTCAATAGTTGGTATGTAAAACATGTAACAAAAAAAGCCAAGAAAATAAAAAACAAAAAGTATCGTTTAAACGCAGAAGAGTTTATTAAACTATGTCGAAAAAAAGGAGGAACGAACCCTTTACTAGCTATTGTTATTTGTATCATCTTTGTAATTACAATGTATATTATCTATATTGCCATATTACCAGATATTACAACAACACCAAAAGAAGAAACAGTAGATACCGTATACCAAGAAAAAAGAAAACTTTGTAAATTATATGTTCAATCAATATACAATAGTTATACAAAAGAAAAATTAGCTATTAATTTTATTGGTTGCAACATGGGAAAAGAACAAACAATATTACTAGAGACAAGTAATCCTACCAAGGAAGAAACTTATATCGCAAAATATGAAATCAACGAAAAACGTGGGACGCTGAATCTATTAGAAACAACGCAAGAACTAGAAGATTTAAGGCAAAAACAACAAGCAGGAACACTAACAGAAGAAGAGAGCAAAACACTAAACCAAAAAGAAGCTCTAGAAACAGAGTTTACAACATTCCAAAACAACATAGAAGAAGATAAGACAAAATATGAAGAGGATTCCTCTTATGTCAGAAACTATATAAAAATTAATATAGACTCCCTAGAATCATAACCATAACAATAGTTATGGTTTTTTCTATATATAAAGTATGATATAATAAGCCCAGGAGGAAAAATATGAAATTAGCAATAAAAAACTTAACAAAATCTTATGGCGAAAAAGAAGTATTAAAAGATATTAACTTTACATTTGAAGAAGGAAAAATCTATGGCTTAATTGGTAGAAACGGTGCAGGTAAGACAACTTTTTTTAACTGCTTAAATGAAGATGTTGAAATAGATAGAGGAGAATTTATCCTATCAGATAACTATGGAGAAAATGAATTAAGAACAGAGGATATTGGTTATGTTATTTCAACACCAACAGTACCAGAATTTTTAACAGGGAAGGAATTTCTAACTTTTTTCCTAGAAATCAATAAAGACAATATCAAAGAAGAAAAAACAATAGATGAATATTTTGACTTAGTAAAAATAAATAAAGAAGATCAAGATAAATTATTAAAAGAATATTCTCATGGAATGAAAAATAAAATGCAAATGTTAATTAACTTTATAGCAAACCCTAAAGTATTATTACTAGATGAACCATTAACATCTCTAGATATTGTTGTACAAGAAGAAATGAAACAATTATTAAAAAACATGAAAAAGGACCATATCTTAATCTTTTCTACTCACATATTAGAATTAGCACTAGATTTATGTGACGAAATCGTAATATTAAATAATAAAAAACTAGAACTAGTAGAAAAGAAAAATTTAAATACAAAGAAATATAAAGATAAAATTATTGCTAGCTTAAAGGACGAAGAAAATGATAAATAGTTTAAAAATGTCTTTTAAAATAGATATTACTTATGCAATTAATTCCTTTATCTATAACATCAAAAAATTTCCTATTTTAAAAGATTTATTCCCGGGTGATGGACTATATAAAAGTGCCAAAGCCAAAAGTGTAATAAGAGTATTGGCATTAATAGTATCAACCATAAAAAATCTTTTTTTTAAATTTTTATATTTCTGGATTATTTATATGATTGCAACAGTATTAACACCTAAGAATATCACAACAGGAATACTACATGTTTATTTTATATTTACTATCATCGGTATATTCTTTAACAATAGAGTATTAACAACAAGTACAAAAAAATATTTTTCAATTGTTCTATTTAATATGAATGCCAAAGAGTATATGAAAGCGACCCTTTGGACAGAATTACTAATAAATCTCATAACGCATAGTATTGGATTATGGTTCTTAATACAAAGCCCTATTATTGTTCTATATCTTGTATTTGGTTTCTTAGGAAGAGTCATAGGAGAAAGACTAAATGTTCTTCACTATAACAAATATAAAATAGCACTAACATATAATTATCCACTTTATTGGACGATTATTATACTAAGTATTATAGCCTGCTTATTACCAAGAATACAAATCACTATTACCACTCCAATAATAGCTATACTAGATCTTATTTTTATACCTCTAGCTATCATTAGTTATATTGGCCTAATGAAAATAGACAATTATAAATTAATCTATAAAAGATTAAATACCAAAGTAGCAGCCATGAATAGTGAACAAGCAAGAGCTTATTCTCGTCAAGCAATGGTCGATATTAAAGATAAAGATAAAAAAATCGATGAAAGAAAATTAAAAGGAAAAAAAGGCTATGACTTATTCAATACCATTTTCTTTGAACGCCATAAAGAAATCTTATTACGAAGTGCCAAATGGTTCGCAACAATCTCCTTGTTAGTAATTGTTACAACCGCAATCGTTATTCACTTTAGTCCTGTATTACAAAAAAACTTAAATGACTTTCTATTAAATAATATTGCCTGGTTTATTATTGTTATGTACTTTATTAACCGAGGATCTATCATTACACAAGCTATGTTTTATAACTGTGATCATTCTATGTTAACATTTAATTTTTATAGAAATCCTAAAGTGATTTTAAATATATTTAAAACTAGAGTATTAACAGTATCAAAAGTAAACCTAATACCAGCATCGGTAATTGCGATAGGACTTCCACTTTTATTATACTTATCCGGAGGAACAACGAATATAATAAACTATATAGCAATACCAATTTTTATTATTGTACTAAGTATATTTTTCTCAATTCACTATCTAGTGATTTACTATTTATTTCAACCATATGATAAAAATATGTCCATGAAAAGTATTACATATTCCATCATATCGCTAGCAACATATATCGTAGCATATTCATTTACAGACTTTGAAATGTCAACGATTAGCTTTTCTATTATCGCTATAGTAGCAACCATCCTATATTCTATAATAGCCTTAATAGTTGTATATAAAAAAGCACCAATGACATTTAAGATAAAGTAACAAAAATTGACAAGTTTTATAAAATAAGCTACAATGGTAGTGTTACAAAAAACAATGAGGTGACTAATTTGAAAAGAGGAAATCTAATCAGCTCGGTTTTAGCAACATTAGGAATAGTAATGATCTCTATTGCTTTAGTAATACAATCAGATGAAGCAAAATTACTACAAGAAGAACAAGCAGTAGATACAACAAATAGCACAATTCAATTAAAAAATATGGCAACTTCTGCCAATACAATCATAAATTCAACAAAAGAAGAAAATCCAACTCCTACAGAAGAGGAAACTACAGAACCAGAAGTAATTGCTATTGATATGGAAGTAGCACCTGCTTCTGTCATCATTCCACCTAGAATTGAAGTCTATGAAGGAATGACAATTGATGAATTAGCAGAAAAACTAAATCGTAACCTTGGAAGTGGATACATCGCAGGAAAAGGTTATTTAATTGCTAGTCAATGTATTGAAAAAGGCGTGGATCCTTATGTAGCTGTTGCAATTATGTTACATGAAACTGGCTGCAGTTATAATTGCTCTAGCCTAGTTAGAACATGTAATAATGTAGGTGGACAAAAAGGTTCTCCTGGTTGCAATGGTGGATCGTATAAAGCATATGCAACACTAGATGATGGAATCATAGGATTTATTAATAACCTACAGAAGAATTATTATTCTCAAGGGTTAACAACAATCGATAGCATAGCTCCTAAATATGCAGCAAGTTCCGCTTGGCCTGCAAAAATAAAAAGTTATGTAGAAAAAATAAGAGCAAGTTAACTACCTAAATTAGGTAGTTTTCTTTAAATAATTGGCACGTTATTCTAGTCCAAAGACTTATTAGGAAGACGGGAATAAACAACCGTTAAGGGCATATCTGTGAAACCTTTGGTGTTTGCTTCTAGTGCCCAACTCGGGGTGGATGCTGAAGATGTAAAGGTACTGGGCGACCGTAATGGCATACGCAATCGACCCATTACCTGTTGGAGACCTAGCCTTGTGACTGGCCTATACGGACAACACTGATGGACCAGTTACGACCTAGGATTAAACCTATATCGTGGCGAAAGTTATGTGTAGTGTAGCTTGTCTTGCGTGAAGATTTTGGGATTAATGATCGCATCTATGAAACTGGCCAATTTGATAGATGTGCGTTATGAAATGGTCTTTGCAAAAAAGAACTAATAATAAGAAATTGGTGAGGAAATCTCCTAGAACGTATATAGTATGGGATTGCAGTGAATACTAAGTGGTAATCAAGTCATACAAATGGTGACATTGTATTAATTCTTTAAAAGGGGAACCGCATTCTTGGTAACGAGAATGTAAGAATTAGAGAAACTCTACTTGACCTAAGATTCAAAGTTTACCATACTATAGCCAATACATTTATTAAAGAAATGAGGAACTATGTTATTTAGACGAAAAAATAGAAAAGAACAAGCAAAAGTTGAAATAAATAATTTAAAGGTACAAACAAGAAGAAAAGAAAAAAAGAAGAAAGAACAAGTAGATAGCAAATGGATTACGCAAATTATTATCATTGCATTTACAATTTCCTTTTGCCTATCCTTTATATCAGAAAGTACCATACCAAATTTATCTTTACCATTTGGTATTATTTTAATTTTGCTATTTATTTTAATTAATATTGTATTTGATGTAGTAGGAATGGCAGTTACCTCTGCCGATGAGAAAGTATTTCATTCCATGAACTCTAGAAAAGTACGAGGAGCAAACATCGCTGTTAAAATGGTAAAAAACGCAGAAAAAGTATCTAACTTTTGTTGTGATGTTATAGGAGATATTTGTGGAGTTGTCTCAGGAGCAGCCTCTGCTAGTATCTCAGTTATTATTTCTAACAATTTAAATACCAATAGTTTTTTTACAAGCCTAATAGTAGCCGCTATTGTTGCCTCTTTAACAATCGGTGGAAAAGCATTTGGAAAAAGTTTTGCCATTAATAAAAGTAATATTATTGTATATGAATCTTCGAAAGCACTATCCTATATTTATCATCCAAAACAATTGAAAAAAAGTAAGCAATAAGGTATACTGATGATAAGAATAGGAGGGATAATATGTATCATTTATTATTAATAATAGCAATCCTTCCTGTCATCTTATTAGGAGCCTATATTTATAGTAAAGACAGACATAAAGAACCTAAATTGTTATTAATCAAACTATTTGCAGCAGGAATTTTTTCGTGCTTTTTAGTTTTAATATTAACATATATACTGGTTTTCTTTATGCCTTTTTTAACTAAAGAATATACAACCATGAACTTTATAGAATTTACCATTTACATATTTATATCAATTGCCTTAGTAGAAGAGTTCTGTAAATGGTTAATGACTTATCATTTTGGTTATAAGAATAAAGAGTTTGATGAAGTATATGATATAACTGTATATTCAGTATTTGTAGCATTAGGCTTTGCAGCTTTTGAAAATATTTTATATGTCTTTAACATAGCAAGTATTCAAGTAGGAATATTAAGAGGACTCCTTGCTATTCCAGGACATGTTTGTGATGGTGTTGCTATGGGATATTATTTAAGTTTAGCAAAGTACCATGAGAAAATGGGAAACCAAAAAGAAGTAAAAATAAATAAAATAAAAAGTATTTTAATTCCAACTCTATATCATGGAATCTATGATTTCTGCTGCTTTACAGAATCAGGAATCATAGTAACGATTTTTGTAGTCTTTATTTTTTTCTTATATTCTATTTCAATCAAAAGAGTAAAAATGTTATCAGAGGAAACCATGAAATTAAAAATAATAAATAATTTTTGCCCTAGATGTGGCCATAAAGTAGAAGGAGAGTTTTGCCCTAACTGTGGACTAAAGCAAGAATAACTTGCTTTTTTTGTATAAAAAAACTAGTAAAATTACTAGTTAACGATATCGATAATTTCTCGATTTTTCCATTGAAATATTTAAAATAATTCCTACTAAAATCATATAGGAAAGTAAACTGGATCCTCCATAAGAAATAAAAGGAAGAGTAATACCAGTAATTGGAAGAAGGCCAACTGTCATACCAATATTTTGTATTTGTTGAAAAAGTAACATTCCTAAAATACCAGCTAAAATATATTTATCAGTATCCACTAATTTTCTTTTAGCGAGTAATATAATTTGAACATCAAAATAAATAATAATACCTAATAAAACGAAAACTCCAATCAATCCGAAATTAGATGCATATACAGCAAAGATGAAATCAGTAGAAGATTCAGGAAAATAAATTGGTGTTTGATTAAAGCCATGACCAAACAATCCTGCAGATCCAATCGCTGCTAAAGCATTTTCCAACTGAAGACCAGTACCACTTTGCCAATTAAAAATACGTTCAAAACGATAAAATAAATCAGTACCAAATAGATCAATAAATAAATCTTGCTTTAAAAAGAAAAGACCAAAGATTACAGCTAGTAAAATAGCAATAACACCGCCTGCAATTAAAAACCATCGAATACGAATACCAGAAATAAACATCATACAAAAATAAATAATAAAGTAAATAATAACTGCTCCTGTATCAGGTTGTAAAAAAGTAAGAACAGATGGAATTAAAACGATAACTAAAGTTTTTAAAATAAAAATAAATTCTTGCTTCACACTAGGATTTTTATAATCACTCCTAAAATTATGAATCATAGTAGCAAGCATCAACATGAGAAATATTTTCATAAATTCACTTGGTTGAATACTACCAATACCAGGAATCGTAAACCAACATCGACTGTTATTAACAGGTTCTGCAAAAAGCAAAAGGCCTAACAACAAAATATTACCAAAAATATATAAAAATACAGTATGCCGATATAGATATTCATTTTTCATATGAATTAAAAATGCCACTAATATAGCACCAATAAAATACCATAACGCTTGTCTTAATGCTAAATTTCCTAATTCACTAGATGTATATGTAAGTGCACTATAAATAGTAATAATACTAATAATAGCCATCATACATATAGGAATTAATATCTTCTTGTTCAGTCTTTTTATCGTCATAATAATCTCCTCGCTATATATTATACCAAAAATGTGCAATTTTTATATCTAAAAAACATAAAATATCACGAAGGAGAGATATTTTATGAAAAAATTACCAGAGCTTTACAAAAATCTAAATTCAAAACCAATAGACAACAATAGAAAAGTATATTATATGAAAGAAGAAGATGCTAGAACATCTTCTCCAACAACCATAGAAGAAGAGTTAGATAGTATCTTTCATACATTAGGTTACTCTTATAATATTCCAGTAGAGATTATGACAAGAAAAGAAACGTACCACACCAGTTTAGTCGCTAGAACAAAAGAAAATGTACTGACGATTGATAATAAAACAATACCTATTTCAGATATTATAAAAATTACCAAACAATAAAACCAGGATTATCCTGGTTTTAATATTACATTAACATAAATCAATAAATGTATCTGGAAGACAACGTAGAGCACCAACACAATCTAGATTGATAGTGAAAAATTCTGAAGTACCAACATAACGATTCGTAGCAGTATCCAAATATAAAATACGACATGTACAGCAACAATCATCAATTGCTTCAATACGGAACACATCAGAAGTAGAAGTTTGATTATTCACTGTATAAGTAAAAGACCAAGGATTACCAGTACAGCAGTTATATAACATAATAGGACGAGTATTATAACAAATAGTATTACAGATAGGACCTAAATAAGGTTTATCACAACCACTATAATTTTCATTATCATAATCTTGTCTTTGAAGTAACAATATTTTCTTTAAGATATCCGCAAGGCAACCACAATCTTTGTTTGTATCTCCACAACTCATATCATCTCCTCCTTTCTATAAACAGGTGATAGAAGTATCAGGAAAACAACGAATAACACAAAAACAACTAGGTGAAATAGTAACAAACTCTCCAGTAGCAACAAAAGATGGGCTAGTACCAGTTAATGCCTGTAATATAACACAATCATCTTCTACTTTTTCTACACGAAATACACTAAAACCATTCATAGAAAATAGACTCCCATCTTTTTTATATAAAGAAATAGGACGAGTATTATAACAAACAGGGGTACAAATCGGACCTAGATAAGGTTTATCACAACCAGAATCTATTGCACACTCACTAGAAGAATTCTTTTGAAGCAAATCAATTACTTTTAACAAATTTAAAATACAATTGTTGTTTCTCATGTAACCACCTCTTAATCTTTATCTAATATAAGGTATTCCAAAAATAACAAATGGTGTTTATATATACCCATAAAATACTATGTCAAAAACTAGTAAAAAATGTTAATCTTTGTAAACTACCTTGACTAAAGACAGAAAAAGCATTTATAATAAATTTATAAGAATATAAAGGGTAGAAATATTCTTACAATTTTAGGAGGTGAAAGATATGGAAACATTTGGAATTGATACAGAAGAAGCTAGATATTTAGGAGAAAGAATTGGATCAGAAGGAGTTAAGTTTGAAGATATAATTAATGACATTGAAAGAACAGTCGAAAATTGTAGATCATCATGGACAAATGGTGGATACGAAGCTTTTAGAGCACAAACTACAGCTGCAGCTTCAGAACTAAGTGTGTTAAGAGAATTCTTCAGAAAATATGGCAGTGACGTAGTTGGATTTGCTGGAGAAAGTCAAGAAGCTATCAACAAAATAAACTCAATTATTACAGGAAAATTTTAAAAAAAGGAAGTGTAAAAATGACAGAAAGTAGAGTAGGTTTTGATTACCAAGCAGTAGAAGCTGTTAAAAATCAAGTGAAAGTAGCAGAAGAACAGGTAGGGGCACTTTTTAAAAGATTAGATACTGATATTGATGCAAATATTGGCCCCGACACAACATTCAAAGGTGCAACAGCAAATGAATTTAGATCATCATGGGAGGAAGCTAAAGCTTGTTTTAATAATTATACAAATTTAATAACGGAAATTTGTAATTCAGCTCAACAGGCAGGAGGAATCTATAGCGAACTAGAGGCTGGAAGTCAAGTTTCACATTTATAAAATGTATTGCATTATCTAATGCATGCATTTCAAATAGAAGAAGCCTTGTTTCTTTTATTTGAAATGTATAGAAAGGAGAAAAAATATGGCAAAAACTATTCAGCTAAAGAGTTGCCAATTGATATTTCCAAAAACAGAAGAATCAGAGGTTCTTACCGAAGATGCAATTTCAAGTGATTTAGGTGCTATTGAAGATGCAAAAGAAAAAATAGATTATTATGTAATTCCTAATATAACAGATGCTCAGAATAGTGGGAGTTCTGATGGATTTTATATAGAAGGAGTAGAAGAGCTTAGTTCAATTATCGATAGACAGTTAAAAACCAAAGCTGACAATATGTCAGAAGACCTTAGTGATGTTATAGAAAAAATAAAAGGATATCAACAGACCCAAGAAGAAAAAGATAGAGCAATTATCGCAGCTTATCAATTAGCAGAAGAAGCTGAAGATACTTTAGCACTATTAAATAACGCGTTATATTATCAGGAACAATATGGGGATGCGGTAAGTCAGGATGTTCTTAATGGAGTAGATGATCCAAACTCATTTAATAGGTCTCAGTTAAGTTTATATAATGATTCTGTAAATACGTATTCAGAAGAATATCAAGAACAAGAAGAGGCAGCATTAGAGGCATACAGAGAAGCAGCTAATATGGAACCAAATGAATCAGGAGATTATACCATGAGTAATATATAAGAAAGAAAGGAAAATGATGGATGTCAACAATAAAAGTAGATCGTGATCGATTAAGTGCGGTAGGAACAAATTTAAATGATGCCGCTAACGATATGGCAGATAGTATAGATAAACTTGGCGATGCTGAATTTACTAGTAATTTAATTGTTCCAAGTATTAGAGATAAGATAGAAGAGCTTTTAAGTAGTACAGAAACGAATATGAATAATTTAAAGGATAAACTTGCAAGTTTCGCAGGTGATATAGAAACAACACTTGATATAATTAAAAATTTAGATGACTCTTCAGATGATATAAATGCTCAGGGAATTGGCATCTTTTGGTCAAATCAAGAATTCACTAGCGAAAATACCGAGGGGCTTAAAGCTTTAATATTAAAATTAAATGAAGCAGGACTAATGTCAGGAACCAGTTTGTTCAGTACGGCAACGATTGAATCCCCATATGGTCCCAATGAATATTATCCAGAGGACAAAGAAAGTAGAGCTGCATGGGAGCAAGAATTAATAGATAAGTATACAGCAATTGGTTATACAGAAGATGAAGCAAAAGACAAAGCGGCATATGAAATGGCTAGGGACGAAATGGAAGCAACAGGAGCAACTACTGTAGAAGGAAGAACTATATCAGACTTTTCAAACGATGCAACAAGTGCTACATTGAAAAAGCAGGAAAGGATGAATACTGAGCAGCAAGAAGAACCCGAACAAGAAACTTCGGAAGACTCAACAGAGAGTACTTCAGAAAGCTCCACAACCGCAACTTCTACAGCACGTGCTTCAAGTTCAGGAACTTATCAATACAGAACCCAATCTTATAGTGCAAGTAGTAATAGTGGTGCTTCAACTGGTTCTGTTATTGGTTCATCTAGTAATAGTGGAGGAACAAGTTCTAGTGCTCCATCAAGTAATACAACACCAACAGAAACTCCATCAACACCAGGAGATTCATCTACGCCTTCAGAAACTCCATCTACACCAGAAACATCAACTCCGTCAGGAGAAAATAATGATACAAGTGGCCCAAGCATAGATGAAGAAGTACCAACGGAAGAAACTCCATCAACTGATGGAAATACAAATACTGGAGATAATAATTCTGGTACTACAACAACGCCTCCTCCGACCAATACAGGAGGAAGTAATACAAATACTTCTACGAGTACACCACAAAGTTCAGGAAATAATAACGGTGGTGGATATGTATCATCAGGAAACAACAACAGTGGATATACTAGTAATGCCGGTGGAAGTTTTGAAGATCCAACTACAAGTGCTGGTACACCAAATGAAAATGCTTCTACCACAACACCATCTGCACCAGATAGTGATGCCGGAATTAAAGATAATAGTGGAGAAACACTAGATGTTATTAGTATCGATAAAGATACGACTAACAGTCCTTCTACTTCATCTAACGATGGCGGAAGCGTAATTCCTGCTGTATTAGGTGTAGGTGTAGCAGGAGCAGCAGTAGCCGGTGGAGCAAAAATTATCCACGATAAGAAAAACAAAGACGAAATGTATTCTTATGACGATGAAGAATCAGAAGAAGATAACAATTCATTCTCGTATTTAAACTCATACGATGATAATTCTTCCGAAACAGAAGCTCAAGAAGCACCAGCTACAAGATATAGAGCAGGAAGTGCTAATAAATTAGTCTTAGAAGACGCACCAGAAAATATTAATATAGAAGAAAGTGCTACAGATATTCCTGGTAGCGAAGAAGAACTTGAATAAGGAAAGAGGTTGAAAAATGGAAAAGAAAATATTGCCTTTAGGAAGTGTTGTACTTTTAAACGGCGGCACAAAAAAAGTAATGATAATAGGATATTGTATGAGAACCCCTGAAAAACCTAATAAGCTTTATGATTATTGTGGATGTATTTTTCCTGAAGGAGTTCTTCGCTCTGATGTAACTTGTGTATTTAATCATAATCAAATTAAAGAAGTTTGCTTTGCTGGATATCAAAATGAAGAATCTAATAAGTTTATCGATAGAGTAGTAGCATTAACAGAACAAGAAGCAGCAAAAGCAAAACAAGAGCCAACACAAAGTGAACCTAGATTCCAAATAGAATCTTTGGATACGGAATGATTCTAGAATCATTCCGTTTTTTTATTAATTATGACAATTACATGTGATACTCCTATCGAAAACTTATTAAATGTAGAAGAAGTCAAAGTACAAACAGATGAATATGTAAACACAGTTACACAGGCAACAGAATCTTTATTAACCACTATTACAAGTGAACAAGCAAAAGGATTATCTCCTGATGCTTTTGTAATTGATGGAGATAGTCTAATTTATGAAAAAGCTCAAACGATAAAAACCAATCTATCAGCAATAGAAGATGAATTAAATAATTGGAAAAAAAATATCATAACTAAGGCAGAAGAAAAAAGAAAAGAAGAATTATCACAATTAATATTGGCTGTTAATACCAAATTATTAGATTTATCTACAGAAATTGCAAGATTAAATATTACTAAAATAATCAATAAGGATGCTAGTGCAATAGAAAGATTAGAAGAAGTAAGTAGAGAATATAAACATTATAAAGAAAAAAATGATCAATTGATAGGAATGAAAGAGTGATAATATGCCAAATGTAAAAGTCAACTATAGCACATTATTAAGTTCATCAACAATACTAGAAACTAGTGTACAAGATGCAAAGCCCAAAACACAAAACTTACCGGATATAAGGCAAAGAATTGAAAGCTTGGGCAAAAATCACGATAACTGCCTTAGCCCACTATCAGACGATATAGAATATGATTTAGATAAAGCCATAACAGAAGTTTCTGAATTAGCAAATGACATGTATATTACAGTAAATCTTTTCTCTCAGGCAGAATTAGCCATCATAGACAATATAAAAATTGAATCAACAGGCTTAGATAATGCTTTACAGACACAATACACCAATACCTTTAACACATCTTTAACAGGTTATGATTATGAATATTACCAAAGTTTATTTGATAAAACTATCTCTCTGGCTACATCAGAAAGATCAAAAACAACAATGGCAGCTTTATTTTTAGCAACTTCTTTTCCTCATATGAATTATTTCTGGGGTGGAGGTCATGATAAAATTGTAGAAGGCCTAGATCCAACCTGGGGAGAAGATAAGACAGTCACTTCTCCTAATAGCAGCACAACAGGAACTACACGCCCAAACAGTCTAGATTGCTCTGGTTATGTATCCTGGGCCTTAAAAAATGGTGGTTATGATATAGATAAACCAATGAGTACCTGGGAATTAGAAAAAATTGGAGAAAAAGTACCTATCACTTCTGCTGCCAGCAACAATGTACAAGTAGGTGATTTAGCAGCCATGGATAATCATATAGGGATTGTTGTGAAAGTAGAAGGTAATGAAGTCACTGTCAGTCATTGCTCTGGCAATGGAGGAATGAGCATTACTAAAATGGATACTACAACGGGACTTGTCACAGAAGATTGGAATCAAGAAGCAGAAAGTAGAGTAGGCCAACCCTATTTTACAGATATTATAAAAGTAAATTACAAAGATTAATAGTTTTCTTTTCATAGAATATATTGTATAATAGAAATGGTGAAGAAATATGAAGTTAGAATATATAATCATTATTATTGTTTTAGTAATTATTTTACTAGCTATATTAAAAGCAACCAAGAAAGATGCTAAACTAGATTTTAATAAACTAGTAGAATTATTAGGAGGAAAAGACAATATTATTGATACAGAAACAAATCTTTCTCGTTTTAAAGTAACATTAAAAGATGTTAGTAAAGCAAACAAAGAAGGAATTCAAAAACTAGGTGCCAAAGGAATTGTAGAAATCGATAATCAATTAAAAATTATCCTAGGACCAGAATCTAAACAATTAAAAAAATATATTGATGGACTAAAATAGTCCATCTTTTTTTTCCAAAAAAATAATTCAATTAAGATTGAATTATAAATTCATCTGGATTAATTTCTGCCAATTGATCCAAACTAACATGTAAAACTTTAGAAATATTCCAAAGTGTTTGAAAAGAAAAGGTTTTTTTCCCTTTCTTAGACTCAATTCTTCTAATAAATTCATGAGAAACACCAATAGCTTCAGCAAGCTCTGCCTGTGTCATACCAGCTTCCTTTCTATACTTTTTAATGTTTCTACAAACTTGTTCATAAATATTAATTTCATACATTGCAATCACCATAACATCATTATGAAACAAAGTAAAAAAATAGTATGTAAACAGTTGGTAAACATAAAAAGTAAAACATAGTTACAAAAAACGACAAAATTCGACAAAAGATAAGACTAAAATATAAAAAGGTGATAAATATGTCGATTTTTGAATCCTTAGTAATCAATCTAATATTTCTATTATTTCCTTTTTTATTTTATGGCATTTATATCAATTATAGAAATAATACAAAAGAAGAAAAACTAATTTTTGATTTAGCAATATTTTCTTCGATGTTTTTAATAATTCGTTATACAGGTATGAAAAATACAATTGCTAATCTAATTTTTATAAACTTTCCACTATTAATTGCGTTTATGAAGAAAAGAAGCTTACTAGTCGTATTACTTTCTTTCGTAACAATTTATTACTATCATTTGGTTTTAAATACACCTATATTTTATGGAGTAATAGAATATAGTATTTATATTTCAATTTATTTTTATGGATTAAAAAAAGACTCATTAAATCAAACATTATTAAATAGTTTCATCAGTATCAAATCTTTTTTAATGGCTTGCTATTTATGTTGGAAAGATATGAATGAACCAGCATCTTGGATTCCTTTTTTATATTTATTATTTGTAATTCTATTATTTATATTAACTATGAGTAGTATTTTATGGTTGTTAAAAGAAGGGGAAAAAATAATTGAAAAGAATAAAGTACTACAAAAATTAGAAAAAGAAAAAGAATTAAAATTAGCTTTATTTAAGTTAACACATGAAATTAAAAATCCTATTGCAGTATGTAAAGGCTATTTAGAAATGTTAGATATCAAAAACAAAGACAAACTAAAGAAGTATTTACTAATTATAAAAGATGAAATTAATAGAACTTTATCAATTATAAATGATTTTTCAGACTATGGAAAACTTCAAATTGAAAAAGAAGAAGTAGATGTTTCAATGTTATTAGAAGATATAGAAGAAACACTAAAGCCACTATTACAAGAAAAACAAGTAACAAGTAAATTTATTATGAAGGAAGAAGAACTATATGCCTATCTAGATTACAATAGAATGAAACAAGTTATAATTAATATGATAAAAAATGCCATAGAAGCCAAGGATGAATCAAGAACACTTTCTATTATCACGACAGTAAAAAAGATAAAAGATGAAATACAAATTAGAATAGAAGATACAGGTACTGGAATATCAAAAGAAAATTTAGAAAAAATTGATAAAATATTTTATACAACAAAAGAAAATGGAACAGGATTAGGAGTAGCTTTATCTAAAGAAATTGTAGAGCAACATCACGGAACGCTTCTCTATCAGTCCAAAGTAGGTAAAGGTACAAAAGTAACCATACTTCTTCCGATAAAAGAAAACTAAAGCCGAAGCTTTAGTAATAATAATTAGTTGTATACATTGGATATGGAGTAGGAAACATCATTGGTGGATACATTGGATAAGGGGGACGATTGTTATTAGCAATACCATATCCCAAAGCAGTACCAGCAAGACCACCAACTAAAAATGGGGCTAAGAAGAATCTTTCGCCATCAGGTGTAACTCCTTCTGCAGGAATAGCTGTAGTTGCAGTAGAGTATGGTATTCCCTCATAGACACGAGTCTCATAAGCAGTAGGTACTCCATATTGATTAGAATACATCATATTAACACTCCTTTATGATAATGTATGTAAAAACAAAAGATTGGTGTTAAAAATATGGTATAATAATCTTGCTAAGAAAAACAAAAACGTGGTATAATTATCCAGCGAACAAAAGAGGTGAAAACAATGGAAAGACTACAAAAAGTAATTGCAGAAGCAGGAATTGCATCGAGAAGAAAAGCGGAAGATTTAATCACATCAGGTAAAGTAAAAGTAAATGGAGAAATAGTAACAGAACTAGGAACGAAAGTATCTAGAAAAGATAGAATTGAAGTAAATAATAAACCAATTGAAAAGCAACAAAAAGAATATTATTTATTAAATAAGCCAAGAGGAGTTGTTACGACCACCAAAGATGAACATCACAGAAAAACAGTAGTAGATCTCATTCCAACCAATACAAGAATTTATCCGGTAGGAAGACTAGACTATGATACAACAGGAGCTCTTCTCTTGACAAACGATGGAGAGTTTGCCAATATTTTAATGCATCCAAACGATAAAGTAGAAAAAGTATATATGGCTAAATTAAATGGTATTATCAAAGGAGAACAGATTAACCAGTTAAAAGATGGAGTAGAAATAGATGGACAAACTGTACAAGCAGCTCGTGTAAAATTAAAGAAAGTAAATGATAAAAACAACACTTGTATGGTACAAATTACAATCCATGAAGGAAAAAATCATCAAGTAAAGAAAATGTTTGAAAGTGTTGGGTTCCAAGTAGAAAAACTAAAAAGAGAAAAAGTAGCATTCTTTGATTTAAAAGATTTACAATCAGGTGAATATAGAAAACTAACACCAAAAGAAGTGGCTAAAGTATATGCATTAGAACAAAAATAAAATTTCCCTTCTGGGAAATTTTTTATTGTATGATATAGAACGATATAAAATGATAAACCAAACGACAATTCCAATAATCAAAAATAAAAACAAAAAGATACCAAGTCCGTTAACAGAATTATGAGTTTTTTTCTTAATTGTTCTAAATAAGAAGTAGGATACTTCTTTTTAATTTGTTTAATTTTCATACGATATAAAAAGATACCAAATATAAATTTCTAAAACTTGCAAAAGAAATCCCAGAATAAGAAAACCACGTATCCATAAATAAAGAGGCCCAAACAAAAAACAGGATTTAGGATTATTATTTCTAACAATAGTATCATAATCATTCCCTAAATAAATCTCTAAATCACTAGCTTGTTTTTCTTCATAACCGTGTATCTGTTTTCCATTATCTAAATACCCACAATGACTACAAAATACATGATGATTAGCTTTTAACATATTTTTTCCACATCTAGGACATTTCATAGTAACCGCCATCTTATAATAATCGTTAAACTGTCCATAAGTCTATATAGATAAAAATAAAAGAAATAACAAAAAGTACAAAAAGTAACACTGCCAAAAATAAGGACATATACTTATTAAAATGACCATTTCTTTTTCTAAGTTCTTCTAAGTAAGTATCAGGATGCCTCTTTTTAATTTTTTGAATCTGTCTATTATAAAAATAAATACAAATCATATTATTAACAGCCATAAAAAATGTTCTTGAAATTAAAATAGCAATCACCAATAAAACATAACGAAAATGATAAAAAGAACCGTACATTAATGCCCAAAACACCCATTCTAAAGGCATTAAAAGAAGTCCCAATAAAACAAAGCCTCGGTAACAAAGATATAAAGGTCCTAAAAGTAAACTAGTAAACCAATTTTCATTTCTCCAAATCTTATCAAAATCTTTCCCCAAATAAATCTCTAAATCACTAGCTTGTTTTTCTTCATAACCGTGTATCTGTTCTCCCTCATCCAAATACCCACAACGAGTACAAAAGGTATGGAGACGATCTTTTGTCATCACATTACCACATCTTGGACATCTCATAGTCCCACCTCTAGTATAAGTATAAAAAAAAGAAAGCAAAAAAACAATAAAAAGAGCAGATTAAAATAAAGTTATATGTTATAATCTAATAAATAGAGTATAGTAAAAAGGGTAATATCAATATGAGTAAGATAAGAAAATTTATTAGACAACATTATTTAACAGTTATCGCAGTCATCCTATTAATAATTGCGATATATGGTACAGTAAATTATTATTTAAAAGAAATGGGATTAATGTCTTATCATAAAATGACAGATGTAAGAGGCGTATTTTTCGAAATATCATTATTTCAAGGGGCGTATCTTATGATTTTGCCTCCACTTGCAATCATGTTAATCGTGATTGATAATTGGCATAATAAATTTAAAAACGGAAACATAAAAAATTATTTAACAAGGCAATCTTATAAACATTTTAGAAAAAAGTTGTTTTTATCAACAGCCAAAACAGCTCTTATTTATCCTTTGATTTTATTAATCTTTTTAGGACTTAGTTTTATTTTAGCAAAAGGTGGAAATGATTATGCAGCTGTCATAGAAAATTCTTTAAACTATGGTGATTATACCTGGGCTTACCATCACTTTTTTCTATATATAATAAGATCTGCTCTTTTATTATATATACAAGGATTAATGGTATCTTTCTTTCCACTTGTCTTTTTGAATAAGGTTAAAAATAAAGTACTAATAATTTTATTTTCTTATATTACTTGGATTGTATCAATATTACTTTTATATGCATTTCCTTCTATGTTATTAGATATCTATTTTAATTATAAAATTAATAATGCCTATTTAAATTATTATAGTTTCTTAATGTATTATAATTTAGATATAGATTATTACTTATATTTGTTTTCTCTATCCTGTTTTACAGTTTTTCTTTTCTTTATAAACTATTTTCTAATATATGGCAAAAAAGAAAAGGTGGTATTACAAAATGAAAAAGAAATGGTATAACGGGAATCCTTTCATTAATGCAATTACCAAAACGGGAAGGTTTAAAATATTATTATGCCTATTAGTAGCATTAGCTATATTTGCAGCCTTTAACTTTGATAAAAATGATAGAAATATTTTTTCAGGTATGATTTATTGTCATACCAACATTGTTTTTATCCTTATGTTTTATGCTTTCTTTTTACTAGCAACCCTAAATACTTGCATCAGTTTTTATCAATATGATTATTATTTAATCCGTCTAAAAAACAAAAGGAATGTAATTAAAAAGTTAATTAGCTTAGTTTTACAAATAAATGGAATACTATTATTCATTTATTTTATAATTTATTTATGCTTTAATAATATAGCTATGATAGACTGCTATGAAATAAAACCAGTATTTTCTTATGGAATCAATACCAATAGTTATGCTATATATATTATGATGAAATTCTATCTTTTTGCCATTCTCTTTATGATAATAAATACAATTCTTTTTGTAATTGTAAAAGAAGGAAAGACAGCTATGATTAGTGTTTTCTATTTACTAGGATTTTTTATAATACCCCAACCAACAACTGGAAAATTTTCTATTTTACCATGGAATTATTATTATCTATTAGATTATAAAACATTTAAAAAAGAAGTAATCTATTTTATCTTATATTTAATTCTTTGTATTATCTTAATTAATATTTTAGTAAGAATAGGAACAAAGCAAAAAAGAGGTGAAGCATATGATAATTGAAATAAAAGAGATATCAAAAAGTTTTAGAGGAGTTAAAGTATTAAAGAATGTATCGATGACTTTAGAATCAGGACACATCTATGGATTTATTGGTCATAACGGATCAGGAAAAACAGTTTTACTAAAATTAATTTGTGCCTTTTTCGAACCAACAACCGGAGAAATTTTATTTAATGGCACAAACATCATAAAAAATAATGAATATCCACCTAGTACGAGAGCTTTAATTGAAAGACCAACTTTTATTTCAGAATTATCAGGCAAAGAAAATTTAGAGTTATTAGCAAAAATTCAAAAGAAAATAGGGGAAAAAGAAATAGAAAATGCCCTAGAAAAAGTAGGACTAGAAAAAGAGAAAGATAAATTATATTATAAATATTCCCTAGGTATGAAACAAAAATTAGGGATTGCTCAAGTATTGATGGAAGATCCACAAATACTAATTTTAGATGAACCCTTCAATGGCTTAGATGATGAAAGTGCCAAAAATATAAGACAGATCTTATTAGAAGAAAAGAAAAAAGGGAAGCTCATCATTTTAGCAACCCATCTAAAAGAAGATATTGAACTATTATGTGATGAATTATATAAATTTGATGATGGAGTAGTAACTAAGGAAGAAAAAGAAATAGAAATATTATAAAGTACAAAAAAACAAAGATAATCAATCTTTGTTTTTTTTTATTCTTCTACTTCGATAGCGCCAGTAGGGCAACTATCAGCAGCATCTTGTACTTCTTGTTTTTTATCGTCTTCTACTTCTTCTACTTTTGCGGTAGAAAGACCCTCGTCATCTATTTCAAAAACATCTTCACAAATAGCTGCACAAGCGCCACATCCGATACAACTATCTCTATTAACTTTTACTTTCATTTTAATCTCTCCTTCCTCCTCATTATACAAGAAATTTTGTTTGACGTAAAGCCTCAAATATTACTTTTGTTTTTATCTAAGGTGTGATAAACTAAAGTATAGGAAGGTGAGCGGTATGAGAAGTAGAATGGAACGCTATGAAAAAGAAACGCAACAAGAAACTTCACGTAGATCCAGTAAAAATAAAGAACTGTATGAAAATATTGGCCGTAATACCAAATATACAAACTTTACAGACGTAGCAAACGCAAACGCCTTTGATCTTGGTACCGCTCAAAAGAACTATCGAACAAGAGAAGGATATCATCAAATGAAAGAATATAGCGATACCTTCATCAAAGAGCCTAAAGTAAAAAAAGAACTAGATAATTTTAATTATTTATATCAAGATCATGAAAATAAAATATATGATATTAATAGCGTCTTAGAAGAAGCTAAAAAAAATAGAGTAAAAAAAGACGAACTAGAAGCAAAACGAAAATTAAAAAATACAAATTATAATATTTTAGCAAGCCTAAATCCAGAAGAATTAGAAAAATATAGAAAAGAAAAAGTAGAAAGAACTCGTCCAGACGAAGAAGAATTAAGAGATTTAATTGATACAATTACATCCAAAACATTAGCAGGTGAAATTGATCAAGCAACGAGTGTAGATTTGTTAAGTGATTTAATGGCAACCAATATGATGGATCGAGTAGAAAAACCAGAAAAAGATGAATCACCAAAAGAAAAGAATGAGGAAGAAGACGAAGAAGAAATAGAAGAAAGATTATCCCTATCGAAAGAAATCTTAGACAAAGAACAATTAGATAAAGTAAATCAACTAAAAGATCAAGAAAAAACTGGAAGCATCATGGATGGCTCTGATACAGACTTCTATACTAGAAGTATGGACTTATCTGATAAAGATTTTGAAATGGACGATGAATTTAAAGAAAAGAAAATTCCACTAGTTGTAAAAATTATCCTAATTATTTTAATAATTGCTGTCATTGCAGTAGCTGGATATTTCATTTATAGAAATTTCTTTTAATACTCAAAATTTTGAGTATTTTTTTTAGGAACTATTCCCATTCCTCAATAATTTGTGATATATTATTATGTATAAGATGTAGGAGGAATAGCTGTGAATCTAAAGTTTGTAGTAAATGATTATGTATTAATCTGGAACTTATTGTTTCAAGCTTCAATAAATGAAAAAATCCATAAATTAAAACAAAAACTATGGATTAATTATAAAAACGAGTATAATATGACATATCGCGATAAAGAATTGATATTAAAAGACCCTAAAAACTTTATTCCAAATGATGATGGGATTTATAATATCATGCTAGAAACAAAAGAGTATGAAAAAATCAGAACAAGTACAGAAAAATATCGCAATCAAGTTTTAAAAATATGGGATGATAATAAAAAAGAAGCCATTAAGATTATCAAATCAATTACAAGATTAGATATAAAACCATATCAGATATTAGTAGTAACAGATCAATTAGATATTATAGATACTACAACACCAAAAGATGCAAAAGTAAATACCATTGTATTAGGAAAAAAAGTAACCTCTGATACTTCACTAAAACTATTAGTAGAATTAGTATATAAAATTGTAAAGAAAGAATTACAGGATTATAAAGTAGAATACAAAGAGATGGTAGATGCTATTATTGAACTAGCAATTTTAAATGAATTTCCAACGAGGCTAACGGGAAGAAGTCATTACTTAACAGGTGATCCAACCTTAAATTATTTAAAAAGACAAATTTATCCTTATTGGTTAATGTATTTAGGGGCAGATAAAGAAGAAATGATGACTTTTATGATGCGTGATAAAATTGCTTTTGATATAGATAAATACCCATATGAAAAGGAATTAAAGAAAAAAAATATGCTAGAATTTATTGATTTTTGTATTAGAAATCAAAAATACATAGTAAAGATACATGAACTAGAAATTATATAGGGGGCCAAAACATGAATGATAAGATGGAAATTTTGTTAAATAAAATAAATATGGATAAAAAGAATTATCCATATTTTTCTAATGCCAAATTAACAAAAATTAGGATTCATAAACAAACAGGTAGTTGGGAAGTCTTTATTACAAATACCACACCAGTCCCATTAGAAGTATTAAAAGAAATAGAACAAAAGAAAATGAACCTAGATGAACATGCCAAAGAAATTACACTTATCTGGGATATTGAGAATATGGATGTAAATACTTATGCAAGTTATTATCCCTATGTATTAGAACAACTAAAAGAAGAATTAAAAGTATTAGAAATTTATAGTGATGCCTTAAAAATAGAAGATGGTTTCTTAGTTTTAGTAGCAACTTCTGAAGTAGAAAAAGAACGTCTAGAGCAAGTATTAGATAAAATGAATGCCATATATAAACATTTAGGCTATAAGTTTAATATAGAAGTTATTCTAAGGCACGAAGATAATATTCTAGAAGAAATAAGACAAGATTTGGTTGTCAAAGTAAAAGTGCCAGAGAAAAAAGAAGAACATCATGACGAGCAACCAAAAGAAAAAAAGTATAGAAGAGAAGCGAAAGATCCTAATAATGTGATTGGTAGAGGAATCAAAGAAGAACCTATTAAAATTAAAACTCTTTTAGGAGAAGACAACAATGTTGTAGTAGAAGGATATGTCTTTGGTACAGATTATTTTGAATCTAGTAAAACAGATTTTAAAATTATTACATTAAAAATTACAGATTACACAGATAGTATTTATTGCAAAGTATTTGTAAGAGACAACGATGAATATAAAAGATTATGTAAAGAATTAAAAACAGGATCATGGTATAAAATACGTGGATATACGAAAGAAGATCAATTTGCGAAAGAATTAGTATTAAATGCAAGAGATATTATTAAAGTAGAAAAAGAACAAGATGAAATTATAGATAAAGCAGATAAAAAAAGAGTAGAACTTCATTGTCATACAAAGATGAGCCAAATGGATGGCGTAGTAGATGATGAAGCACTATTAAAACAAGCAATCAAATGGGGACACAAAGCCATTGCTATTACAGACCATAACGGAGTTCAAGCCTTTCCTCATGTATTTAATTTTGTAACAAATTACAATAAGAAGTTAAAAGAAGGAGAAGAGCCATTTAAAGCTATCTATGGAGCAGAATTAACGTTGATTGATGATACAGTCAATATTGTGGTAAGACCAAATAATAAAGTAATGTTAGATCAAACCTATGTGGTATTTGACTTTGAAACAACAGGATTTAATGCCGGTGGTGCAGATTCCATTATTGAAATTGGTGCTGTTAAAATAAAAAACGGAGAAATATTAGAAAAATATGATGAATTAATTAATCCAGGACGACCACTTCCTCAAAAGATTGTTGACGTAACGAATATTACAGATGCTATGTTAGAGGGAAAAGATAACGAAGAAAATGCAGTAAAAAGATTTATTGAGTGGTTTGGAGATTGTCCGATGGTTGCTCATAATGCAAAATTCGATGTATCTTTTCTAGAAATGGCATACAAAAAGTATAATTTAGGGACATTTACGAACCCAGTAATTGATACATTAGAACTATCTAGAACAATGGATAACACTTATGCAAGACACTCTTTATCAGCTCTAGTAAAAAGATATGAAGTTCCTTGGGACGAAAGTGCTCACCATAGAGGAGACTATGATGCCGAAGGAACCGCTTTAGTATTCCATAAAATGATGAAAAAATTATCCAATCGTAATATAGAGACTATGGACCAATTAGATACCTTAGTTAGTAAAGATGAAATTCATAAATATGGACGTGCTTATCATGTTAATTTACTTGTAAAAAATAAAACAGGGTTAAAAAATTTATTTAAAATTATTTCTCTTGCCAATACAACATATTTATATAAAACACCAAGAATATTACGAAGTGAAATAGAAACGCATAGAGAAGGACTACTAGTGGGAAGTGGTTGTTACGAAAGCGAAGTTTTTACACTAGCTAAATCTAAAAGTGACGATGAATTATCAAACATTATTCGTTTCTATGATTATGTAGAAGTACAACCAATGGAATGTTATAACCATCTCATTCAAACAGGTGAATTTGGAACAGAAGTAGAGCTTGCCGCTCATATTGAAAAAATCGTTCGTGTGACACAAGAAGCAGGAAAAATTATTGTTGCAACAGGCGATGTTCATCATTTAACAAGAGAGGATAAAATCTATCGAGAAATTATTGTGAATCAAAAAGTGCCAGGTGGAGGAAGACATCCATTAGCAAGATCAAATATCAAAGAAATTCCATCCAATCATTTTAGAACAACAGATGAAATGTTAGATGATTTTAAATTCTTAGGGGAAGAAACCGCCGAAAGAATTGTCATAGATAATACGAATAAAATTGCTGATATGGTAGAAATCATTGAAGTCATCATTGATACAGGAGGAATTCCATTTTCTCCAAGAGTAAAAAGTGATGATGGAAAAAGTTATCTAGACTGTCCAAGAGTAGTTACTGATTTAGTTTATGACAAGGCAAAAGAGTGGTATGGAGATCCGCTACCTTATTCTATAGAAGAGCGTATTTCAACAGAGTTATATGGAGATATTGTATTTAAGACAATAAAAGAACAACTAGAAAAAGAAAATTTAAGTGAAGAAGAATTTACAGTAAAAGTACATAAGACTCTACATGATGAAATTCTAAAAGGAGTAGATAATGTAAAAGCTTTAATTAGAAATCACATTAAAGAAACAAGTGAAGAAGAGTTATCAGAAGAAGAGTTAGAGAAAAAATTAGATAAGTCTTTAGGTGGAGTTATTGGTGGAGGATTTGATCCAATCTACCTAATCGCTCAACGTTTAGTAAAACATTCCAATGATGAAGGATACTTAGTTGGATCTCGTGGATCTGTAGGTTCAAGTTTCGTTGCAACTTTAATGGGAATCACAGAGGTAAACCCATTAGCAGCCCATTATCGTTGTAGTAAGTGTAAACTAAGCATCTTTGAAGATAATGCCGGTAAACCCTTAGGTGCGATTTATTCCTCAGGATTCGATTTACCAGACAAGGAATGCCCTAATTGTCATATTCCAATGATTAAAGATGGACAAGATATGCCATTCGCCACATTCTTAGGATTTAATGCCGATAAAGTTCCAGATATTGACTTAAACTTTTCAGATTTAAATCAAGCAAGTGCCCATGCCTATACAAAGGTATTATTCGGAGAAAATAATGTTTTCCGTGCTGGAACAATTGGTACCGTAGCAGATAAAACAGCCTTTGGATATGTAAAAGGTTATTGTGAAGAAAAAGGATTAGGAGATATGAGAACTGCCGAAGTAGAAAGACTGGCTATGGGATGTACAGGTGTCAAAAGAACAACAGGACAACATCCAGGAGGAATTGTCGTTATTCCAGACTATATGGATGTTTATGACTTTACACCATACCAATTTCCTGCTGATGATGCAACAGCAGAATGGCACACCACACACTTTGATTACCATGCCATCGATCAAGATGTTCTAAAGTTAGATATCCTAGGTCACTCTGATCCTACACAACTACGATTAATTCAATTACAGTCAGGTACCGATATTATGAAAGTACCACTAGATGATAAAGAAACGATGAGTATCTTCACATCAACAGAAGCTCTAGGAGTAACAACAGAACAAATCATGTGCAACACCGGAACTCTTGGTATTCCAGAATTTGGCACACCATTTACAATAAAATTAGTAGAAGAAACAAAACCAAAAACATTCGCAGAACTAATTAAAATATCAGGACTTTCTCATGGTACTGATGTCTGGGTAGGGAATGCACAAGAATTAATTGCCAAAGATATTGTACCATTCAAAGATGTAATTGGGTGTCGTGACGATATCATGGTAAACCTAATGTATTACGGATTAGAACCAATTAAAGCATTCAAAATTATGGAATTTGTTCGTAAAGGTAGAGCATCAAAAGATCCAGAAACCTGGAAACAACACAAGAAAACTATGGAAGATGCAAATATTCCAGAATGGTTTATCAATTCATGTGAAAAAATTAAATACATGTTCCCAAAAGCTCACGCTGCAGCATATGTCATTAGTGCATTTCGTATTGCCTGGTACAAAGTACACATGCCTGTTTATTTCTATTCTTCTTGGTACTCATCTAAGGCAACAGATGTCGATTTAGACGCTATGATTAAAGGATATGGTGCCATCAAAGCAAGATTAGAAGATATACAAGTAAAAGGATTTGAAGCCACCAATAAAGAAAATGGACAAGCTGAAAGTCTAAAGGTTGCACTAGAAGCAACCGCAAGAGGCATCAAATTCTTAAACGTAGATTTGTACAAAAGTGATGCAACCGTCTGGGTAGCAAAAAATGACAAAGAAATTTATCCTCCATTCAATGCTATAGAAGGATTAGGAGATACAGTTGCCAAAGCCATTGTAGCAGAAAGAGAAAAACAACCATTCTTAAGTATTGAAGATGTACAAAAACGTGGAAAAGTATCAAAAACATTAATTGATAAAATGGTAAGTATGGGAATATTAGAAGATTTACCAGACTCAAATCAACTATCATTATTTTAAAAGAAGAAGATTTCTTCTTTTTTTCTTGTCAAAAACTCTATTCCATGACATAATCTAAATAGAGAGGAGAATATATGAAAAAAAGCTTTATTATATTGGGTATTTTATTACTATTAGTAACAGGATGTGGACAAACACAAGCAGAAGAAAAAATGGTTTGTACGAGAACTGTAAATATGAATAATATAGAGATGGATTTACGTTATGAAGTTTACTATGAAGGAGATAATGTAAACAAGGTACAGTCAACAGAAAAAGTCATTTCTGATGATGAAGCAACACTACAAACATATCAAGACCAAGTAGAAAGTATTTATAGCAACTTCGATAATGTAGAACATTATAATTATGAGGTATCTATTGAAGGAGATACCCTAACAAGTACAACAGATATTGACTATACAAAGATCGATATGGACCAATTACTAGAAATAGATTCTTCTGTTGAACAATTATTAAATGATAATGGAAAAATAGATCTAGATAACATTACCAAAGTATATGAACAAGCAGGAGCAACCTGTTCTAAAGAATAAGCGAGTAATCTCGCTTTTTTCTTGCCTAATAAAAGAATTTGTGATATAATATAGCCACTTTTAGGGGGAGTCCTATGATTAAGAAGTTAAAAGTATGTAAACAATTCTTTTCGATTACTAGTTTAGCACTGGTACTAACCTTCACCGGAGGTTGTGCCAAAAAAGCAACACCGGAAGACACAACACAAGCGGAGATTTATATGACAATCTATGATGATGAGGAACATAAATTAAAATTTGAAAAAATAACAGAAGAAGAATTTGAAAATATAGATGATAGTATTATCGCATTAACCGAAGAAGATAATGGCACATTATATGTTGCAAGCTACTGGGCATTAGGATATGAAGCAGCAATGCAATACGACACTAAGCAAGAAGCAAAAAATACCAATCCGAATTATGCCACGAGCATCGATTTTTTAGATGGATTTGATACAGGTCAAGAAACAAGATATCTAGAGAAAGCTCAAGAAGAAAAAAGGCAATATGTAAGCATTCGTCAGGGAGAAGATTTTGACCCTAACGTAGAAGTAAAATATTATCCAACAGAAGAGTTAACAGTAATTTCTTATGAAGGGGCCAATGCTCTTGTAAACAATTATGATGAAAAAAGCGTTGTAAATGGAGACTATGAAGATTTATTAGGACAAGATATGTCGAGCTATATAGGACAGGAATTTACGGCTACATCGCTAAGTTCTTTTGCAGAAGAAAACATCGATACATTATCAGGTGCTAGTTATATAGTGTCTGGAGAAGATGATGTAATACCAGTTATCACAACAGCAACATTCAAAGAGGTTAATACCAATAATGTCCAATATTCAAAATAAAAGAAATAATTAAGGGGGAGAAAAATGAAAGAATTTATAGACTATTATGCAATTTTTGGAATACCACCAACGGCTAGTGTAGAAGAAATAAAAAAAGCATATAGAAAACTAGCCATAAAGTATCACCCGGATAGAAATTCAGGGTTATCAGAAGCAGAAAAGAAAGCTTTAGAAAGCAAATTAAAAGAAATCAATAAAATAAAAGATATATTATTAAATCCAGAAACAAAAAAAGAATATGATAGAGAATACTTTGCCCATCAATCAACAGCCGAGCAATTAAAAGCAGAACAAGAAAAACTAGCACGCGAGGCTCAAAGAATGAGACAAGAGCAAGAACAAAGAGCAAAACAGTATGCCGAAGAACAAAGAGCACGTGCAGAGCAAGCAAGAAAGTATCGGCAAGCTGGATATCAAGATAATGGATATCGTGAATATGGGTCAGAACATACACCAACATCAGAATCTGTATGGACAGAACCTCAAGAACAATATGAAATGCCAACAGATACTAACAACGATCATTATTATACAGAAAGAAGTTTTTACTCTAGACAAGGCGTATATCGAAGACAAAAAAGAGGAGTCTTTTTTACAGTAACAGGATTATTAGTGGTATTAGTAGGATATAATATAATTCCATCTTTGTTCACACCACAACCTACAGTAAATGATACGACAGATATTACAACAGAAATAGAAGATCCAACGATTACAGCAATTAGATATTATACAGTAGGTACGGGTGATACGCTTTCGGAATTAGCAGAGGATGCCAACTGTACGCAAGAAGAAATAGAAGACCGTAACAACTTAGGTAAAATATTATATTCTGGCCAAGAAATAGAAATCCCTTATCATATTCCACAATCAGAACTTGCAGAGTATACCACATCAGACATTTATAACCAAGGACAATCTCTAGAAGATTTTGCCACAATACATGAAACGACAGTAGATTCCATTATTTCACTAAATGAAGACACTATTATAGAAACAGATGAGGGTTATGCCATACTAAGTGATACCCTACAAGTACCAACTTTTCAACCATATAATTATGAATCCACAAGAACAAAATAAAAGAGTAGAAATACTCTTTTGTTTTTGATAGAATAAAAAAGAGGGATGGACATGAAGAAATATGTAACATTAGTAAATAAACAAAACAAACTGAAACAATCTTATAGTAGAAATCTTAAATTAGTACCTGTAAAAGATTATGATGGGAAAGATGATTTTTTAGAAGAAGAAACATATAAAGCTTATAAACAATTAAAAGAATTCTTATACAAGAAAGGAATTATAATAGATTTAGATGGTGCATATCGTAGTGTAGAATATCAAAAAGAAGTATATGAAAGATTTCAAGAAAAATTAGGCCAAGAAGATGTCAGTTATCGAGTAGCACCCCCTGGAACCAGTGAACATCATACAGGTTTAGCCTTTGATATTACCTTAAAAATAGATGGAAAATACGATGAAGAAGAGGAAGAAGTAGCAACTCATTTGCCAATTTATCAAGAGATTGCCTCCCATCTGTCTAAATTTGGTTTCATATTAAGATATCCAAAAGGAAAAGAAGAAATAACAGGATATCAATACGAACCATGGCACTTTCGTTATGTAGGAGAAATTCCTGCCAAAATTATAGCACAAAATAATTGGACACTAGAAGAATACATAACAAAATTTTCTGCTGTATTATACGTAAACAAACCAAGAGGCATCACTTCGTTTGATGTAGTAAACGAAATAAGTGATGTTTTTGGCATAAAAAAAGTAGGCCATACAGGAACCCTAGACCCTCTAGCAGAAGGAGTATTAATCGTAACAGTAGGACAAGCAACAAAAATTGCCGAACTGTTAACAGCAGAAGATAAAGAATATGTTGCAGGAGTCCTACTAGGCATAGAAACAGATACGTTAGATATCACAGGAACAGTAGTAAAAAATAAACCAGTAAATCTTTCAAAAGATATCGAAAAAGTAGTAAATAGTTTTCAAAAAACATATCTACAAGAAGTACCTAAATATTCTGCAATCAAAGTAAAAGGAAAAAAACTATATGAATATGCAAGAAGTGGAATAGAAGTAGAACTACCAAAAAAAGAAGTCACTATCAAAAAAATAAAATTACTTTCTAGCGACAATGACACATTTATGATAAAAGCATTAGTAACAAAAGGTTGCTATATCAGAAGTTTAGTTCGAGATATTGGCCTTGCCCTAGATACCTATGCTACCATGACTACGTTACAAAGAACAAAGCAAGGAAAAATTGGTATCAAACAGACCAATACTTTAGAAGAAATCAAAGAAGGAAATCTAACAATTCATACGATGGATGAAGTATTAGATTTTCCAGTTATCATCGTAGACAATAAACTAGAAAGAAAAATTAAAACAGGCCAAAAAATACCTAATAATTATAAAATAAAAGACAAAGTAATTTTTAAAAATACAAATAATGAAATATTAGGTATCTACAAAGTAGAAAGGGATAAACTAAGAGTATGGAAGAACTTTTAAAAAGTTCTTTTTCTTTACTGTCAAGGAGCAACTGAATCCTAGAAATGAAGAAATATTTATAGTATAATAGACTAGAAAGTAGGGGATGGCATGTTAGAAGTAGTATTTTTATTATTAGGATTTATTATCATCATTAAATCCAGTGACATCTTAGTAGATTGTGCAACCTCACTTGCCATTCGCTGTAAAGTGCCAAAGATGTTAATTGCCTTGACCATCGTAGCCTTCGGAACCTGTGCTCCAGAAGTTGCAATTTCATTTCAAAGTGTTGCCAGTAATAATGGGACAGTGGCATTTGCTAATGTGGTAGGAAGTTGTATTGTTAACACATTTTTAATCATAGGTTTAGCAGCACTCATACGACCGATTCGAGTAAAGCATGCAACGATAAAAAAAGAATTACCAATTTTACTGATTATTACAACTGGATTCGTAGTCTTAATGCTAGATAGTGTATTTAATCCACTTACATCAAACACATTTTCAAGAGCAGATGGTATTATTCTAATTTTATTATTTTGTATGTTTGTATACTACATTGTCCAATTACTAAAGAAAAAAGATGATGATGCAGAACAGATGAAACCTACCTATACCAATATTCCATTAATCTTATTACTATTAGTAGGCTCTATTATCTGTATTACTTTAAGTAGTGATGTCATTGTAGATAACGCTGTTTCTTTGGCAGAAAAACTAAATGTAAGTGAAAAAGTAATAACAATGGTATTAATTGTAATAGGAACATCACTACCAGAGATGGTAATGACAATAACAAGTGCCAGAAAAAAAGAATTTGATATGGCAATCGGAAATATTATTGGAACCAATATATTTAACATTTGTATTGTTTTAGGTCTACCTATTGTAATTTACGGAGATCTAGTTCTAGAAAGCTTTAATTTAGCAGATATCATCACGGTATTTTTAACTTCTTTCTTATTATATATTTTTGCAAGAAGTGAGAGAGAAGTATCGAAAAAGGAAGGAATTATTATGTTATTAATCTTTATTTCTTATTATATCTGCTTAATTGTTGGATAATGCTTGCCAAAAATAAAAAAATATAGTATATTATATGTGCTGCCAATACTCAGTCTAAAGAATTTCCGACTTTTTACTTAGTTTTGGTGAATTTATAAGAAAGGAAGTGTTAATATGGCTTTAACAAAAGATGAAAAAGCTAAAATCATCAAAGAATTCGCAAAAAATGAAAAAGATACAGGTTCTGCAGAAGTACAAATCGCAATTCTTACAAAAGAAATCAATGATTTAACAGAACACTTAAAAACACATATTCACGATTATCATTCAAGAAGAGGACTTTTAAAGAAAGTTGGACAACGTCGTAATATGTTAAACTACTTAGCTAAAAAAGACATTCAAAGTTATCGTGAAGTAATTAAAAAGTTAGGTTTAAGAAAATAGTGCGAAGGCACTGTTTTTTTTAAACAATAAAATTCCCATAACGAAGAAATCAAAGAAAAAGTGGAATTTTCTTCTTTTTTTTGGTATTCTAATAGTAGAGTTTAAATGGAGGAAGTATGAAAAAGAAATTTGAATTAGATTTTTATGGAAGAAAGATTATAGTAGAACATGGAGAATTAGCCAAACAAGCAGACGGAGCTGTTCTAGTTAGATATAATGACACAGTTGTGTTAAGTGCTGCTGTCGTATCAAAAACAGTAAACTTACTATCTGACTTTTTTCCATTAACAGTAAATTATCAAGAAAAATTATATTCTGTAGGAAAAATCCCAGGTGGATTTATTAAAAGAGAAGGTCGACCAAGTGAAAACGCCACTTTAGCAGCTAGAATGATTGACCGTCCAATGCGACCATTATTCCCAGAAGGATTTAAAAATGAAGTACAAATTATCTCTACCGTATTATCAGTAGATCAAGATTGTTCTCCAGAATTAACTGCTATGTTAGGTTCATCTTTAGCAGTATCTATTTCTAAAATACCATTTAATGGACCAATTGCTGGAGTAAAAGTAGGACGTGTAAATGGAGAGTTTATCATTAACCCTACGCCAGAAGAATTAGAAGCCTCAGAATTAGATTTAACTGTTGCAGGAACAAAAGATGCCATAAATATGGTAGAATCCAGTGCCAAAGAAGTACCAGAAGATATTATGCTAGAAGCACTAATGTTTGGGCACGAGGCAGTAAAAAAACTAATTGCTTTTGAAGAAGAAATTATTGCCGAAATTGGCGAAGAAAAAATGGAATATGAAAAATTAGAAATAGAAGAGGAAATGAAAGAAGAAATTATTTCCTTAATTTCAGAGAAGATGGATAAAGCACTTCGTATCAAAGATAAACTAGAAAAGTATGCTGCCGTTGACGCAATTAAAGAAGAAGTAGAAGAAAAGTATAGAAGTGAATACGAAGATAAACTAAAAGAAGAAGAACTAAAAGAATTACTAGTCAAGGCCAATATGGTAGTATCAGATATAGAATATAATCTATTTAGAAGTATCGTAGTAAAAGAACATATCAGATCAGATGGCAGAAAGATGGATGAGATTAGACCACTATCTACTGATATTGATTTATTGCCAAGAACGCATGGCTCTGCACTATTTACAAGAGGAGAAACCCAGGCTCTATCCGTCACAACATTAGGAGCAATTGGAGAACATCAGATTTTAGATGGATTAGGACTAGAAGACCAAAAAAGATTTATGTTACATTATAACTTTCCACAATTTTCAGTAGGAGAAACAGGAAGATATGGAGCACCAGGAAGAAGAGAAATCGGACACGGTGCCTTAGGAGAAAAAGCCTTGCTTCAAGTAATACCAAGTGAAGAAGAATTCCCATATACCATTCGTGTCGTATCAGAAATTCTAGAATCCAATGGTTCTTCATCACAAGCAAGTATCTGTGCAGGATGTATGTCCCTAATGGCTGCCGGAGTTCCAATCAAAGCACCAGTAGCTGGAATTGCCATGGGACTAATTACACACGGAGAAGATTATACAATATTAACAGACATTCAAGGAATGGAAGATCATTTAGGAGATATGGACTTTAAAGTAGCAGGAACCAGAAATGGCATCTGCGCTCTACAAATGGATATTAAAATTAAAGGAATCACCAAACAAATCTTAAAAGAAGCTTTAGAACAAGCACGTACTGCTCGTATGCAAGTATTAGACGTAATGGAAAAACAAATCAAAGAACCTAGAAAAGAAGTATCAAAATATGCACCTAAGATGGAAACCTTTATGATTGACCCAGTAAAAATAAAAGATGTCATTGGAAAAGGTGGAGAAATGATTACCAAGATTATCTGTGAAGCATCAAATGTAAAAGATGTTAACAACATCAACGCTGTAAAAGTAGATCTAGAAGACGATGGACAAGTAATTATCTATCATACCGATAGAGACATCATCACCAAAACAAAACAGATGATTGAAGAAGTAATAAGAGAAGTAGAAATTGGAAAGATTTATGAAGCAAAAGTCGTAAAAATAGAAGATTTCGGTTGCTTTGTACAATTATGGCCAGGATGTGAAGGATTAGTACACATATCACAACTTGCTCATGAACGTGTAAATAAAGTAGAAGATGTAGTAAAAGTAGGAGACGAAATCATTGTAAAAGCCCTAGGACCTGATAAAAAAGGAAGACAAAACTTCTCTAGAAAAGATGCACTTCCAAAACCACAAAAAAAGGAAGAACAAAAATAAAAACTTTTATCATATAAAAATACAATAAAAAGTTCATTCGTGAACTTTTTTTTCATATACTGTTCTAGGTGATAGTATGTTAAAGAAAAAACTAATTCAAGTAACAGTAGTATTACTGTTAGTATTATTTAGTTTTTACTATACAAATAAAACCATAGACATTATTAGAGAAACAGATCCCTTAATGAAACAGATTAAAGAAGAAAGTACAAAGTATGAAGTCCCAGCAGAAGATGCAAAAATTGAAGATAATAAAATTATCCCAGGAAAAAATGGACAGATAGTAGACTATGAAGAGACATATCAAAAAATGAAACGATATGGGACTTATAATGAAAGCTTAACGGTTTTTAAAGAGACAACACCAGCCATATCAATTGAAGATACCTACGATAAATTTGTTATTAGTGGGAATGAAGAAAAAAGACAAGTCTCTCTTGTATTTCCTATCACAAAAGAATCCAACCCTAGAGAAACCATTCGTATCATCAACCAAGAAGGAGTAGTAGGCACATTCTTTTTAGACGGTCTATGGTTAGAAAATAACTTATCAGTAGTAAAAGATATTACAAACCATGAATTAGAAATATTAAGTTATGATAACCGTTATGAAGAAATCTATTTTTCTTCTGCCATACAATACCTAAAAAACACAACTGGACAACAATCACATTATTGTTATGCAGACTATGACAACAAAGAAGTAATTGAACTCTGTAGTAAACTAGAATTACACACCATAACACCAACCATAAAAATAACCAATACCCCATTTCAAGATATCAAAACAAAACTACAAAATGGAGCCATTATTTCTTTTCCGATTAACACAACAACAGAATTAGAGTTAAAAACAGTAATTGACTATATCCAATCAAAAGGTTATGACATAGTAACATTACAAACACTACTAAGTGAAACATCAGAAAAATAAAAAACGTTATCTTTTGGATAACGTTTATTGCTTTGTAAAAGTTTTTGCCCAATCATGGATACCATTCTCATATGAGATATGATATTGTCTCATTCTATCTTCATCTTCTAATTGTTGATACATTTCAGAAGGAAGATAAGGCTGAATGGCATCGCCCCAGACCATATACATAACTTCTAATAAATCATCATCATACTTATCATCAGTAGATAATTCAGCCAAAGCATCAGGATGAGTAAAAAGTTGATGGATAACATTCTCTTGTTCTCCAAGTATAGTTTTAGGAGCATTTTCTAAATGAGGAGTTGCAGGTTTTTTCTCTAAATCAGAGCACTTAAATTGTTTAAATATCTGATAAGGAATATAAGGAGCAATTTCATCACCTAATATAATATAGAAAACATCTAAGAAATCTTTATCATAACGCAACCAAGTGGGTAACTGTGACAAAAGTTCTGGTTGTTCTAAAATCGCTCTAAAAAGCTCAGCTCCATCGGAATAAGGAAAAGAATTTTTCTTCATAATAAGTACCTCTCTTTTCTTTATACTAAAACGTATCATAGTAGTTGTCAATTGTTTTTTAAGGATAGCAACCTTTTTAACTAACTCAAGGAAAGTGTAAACTTGACATTTTCTCGTATTTATGGTATAATCTGCTACACATATAGAGAGGGGTATAATATGTCAATATTAACAGATGATATGAAAAAGAAAGTGCCTATATCAGCGCCAGTCATATTACTAGCAGCAGATATTGTTTCTTTATTTAATAATTCAGAAGAAATACAAAATATGATTTCAGCTGCACATAAAAATTTACTGGAATATATCGCAACACTAGGCCCTACTGGCAATCTTGATTTTTTTCAAACTATGACAGTAACAACAGACGAAGAAACATTAGAAAAGCAAATTGTCTTTTCTCCATCCGCATTATTAAATACGATTATAACGAATTTAAATATAAAAGATGTAGATAAAGATAATGTTCCTCATATGCTTACTGTAGACGATTTAGAAGCCTATATCAAACAGATTTCTAAAAAACCACTTCAACAATTACAAGCTGTAAAAACAGAGGCAGAATTGCAAAAGAAGTTTCCAAGCCTATATATAAAATATAAAGAAAATCATGAAGCAGAAGAGAATCTACGTTTTTGTATAGAAAATATCAATAGCTTTCCAGCAGTACAACGTGCAGTAATAAAAAGTTGGGCACAACAAATGGGAATAGGAGACATAAAAAACTTAAAAACTACTCCTTTTCCAACAAGTATCAATAAATTTGCAAGAAATTGTGCACGTGCCATAGAAAATTTAACAAATCATGTTCCAGAAATCATAATATATATGAATTCTCATCCAATTGATTTTGAAGGCCTTTCCCAAACTAATAAAGAAAAATTGGATTTGTATTTGGCTTCACAGTTTTTATATGCTGCTCAAAGTTATGGAAATATAGATCCACAAAGATTTTTAATTTATGTAGCTAATTACTTTAAAGAACACCCAGAAAAAAAGCAGGATACAAAATTGCAAATAACAGTTGGTAGCATCAACAACGAAAGAATGGGTATCTTTCAACAGGGAAAAGTATTGACACCAAAAGATATTTATGAACAATATAAAACTTTTCTTGTTAGTCATCCGGAAATTCAATTACTTACGTTTACAGAAGATGAATTAGAAGGATTAACACTAGAAGAAGCGGAAGAATTAGTAAAAAACAAAATAGAAACCATTCAAGCAAACTGGAAGTTCTTGCCTGCAGGTGGACTAGAACAAATGATTTTAACAGCAGCCCAAGAACCAAAAGGCGATGTAACGGAAGAAGAAAAAAAGAGACACCAAGAACGTTTACTAGACTTATTTATTGAGAAAAAAGAATTATATGAATCATCAAATCCAATTGCGATGATTCAAGGAGAAGATACTTTTGATGGATATATTGGATTTATTTATCCAAATGGAAAAGTAATATTAGATAAATTTTTTGAAAATGTAGAAAACGGTAGAGTGGCTGATGGTCAAGCGATATATATAATGGACTTCTCCGACTTTGTAAGATTATCTGTTTTACCAAAAAGAGAACTGATTATCAATCCCGCTTGTCGTAGAATCATTCATGCCGGAGATTGGCAAAGTAGAGTACAAGAAGAAATCAATGCACCACAAAGAAATCAACCTGAACCAATATTACAAGAGTTAGAAGGAGAAAGAAAAGTTTACAAAATGACAAAACCAACGAGCCCCCAATATTTCTAAACTAACAGTGATAGTATAATATTGTGCTTTTGATGTTTTATGATAAAATATAGCCATATTCTAATGAAGAAAAGTAAATTTATATAGGAATGAATAATAAAGAGGTGATCTTATGAAAAATAGTGGAAATTTACAAAAACAACCAAACTTAGATAGCATATTAAACAATATTATTAGAACATTACGAAATTTGCCAAACTATGCTGATTATTTAGATGAATTAAAGACGGCTTATCATCAACAAGATCAGGATGCTCTTAACCAAATTTTTGGTAAACTTGATGTAAAATTAACAAAAGTTAGAAAAGCCCGTAGTATAACAACAGCAAGGGATCAAAATACTTGGGGTGACCCTGAAGCACACTTTCAAGCTGTTCAAAGAGAAAAAGTATCTGATTTAGAAGTGGAATTTTCTGATAATCTAGGGTTGTTTCAATTAGCAAGTCTATTCCAATATCAACCAGTAATGGCCAAGAAATTTAGTAAAATGGTTCAAAATCGTAGGGATATAAGACAAATGGCCAATGATTATCCCAAAAGCAATAAAAACAACTATTATCCTAAAGAAGCATACGATTTGGCTATTGAAAGAAAAAAAAGATTTGATTTAACAATGGAATTTTATGATTTAATAAAATTATATGATATTGCTGAAGCCGCAGAGTATACGGAAGGCATTAAATTAGTATCTAAACGCTTGCAGAAAATTGCTCCATTAATAAATCCGTTAAATGATATTGCTTCAGCAAAATTAGAAAAATCATCAATTAGCTTTGTCAAAAAGTAAAGAGGTACTTATGAATCATCCCAATCTTCAATAATAAGACTGAGTGAAATATAAAATATAATATTTATATGAGAAATTTCTTTTTAATGTATTTACAATCAAAGAAATTTCTCTTTTTGTATGCCATTTCAAATGATTATACTGGTAAATCGCAAGGAATTCTAAGAACCTAAAGAGTAAAAACTTCTAGTACAACGAAAGTGTGCTTTTTCTTTGCTGTAAAAGGTAACTTCCGACTTTTTTCATTGTTTTACCTTGAAATTTATAGTATACTTAATTACAGGGTGAAGAGTATGTACTTAAAAGAAATTGTAACGAGTGGATTTAAATCTTTCGCAGACAAATTAGATATTAAATTAGATGATAAAATTACCTGTATTGTAGGACCTAATGGATCAGGTAAAAGTAATGTAGTAGATGCAGTTAGATGGGTATTAGGAGAACAATCAGTAAAGTCTCTTCGTGGAGAAGGTTCTATGAGTGATGTTATTTTTTCAGGTAGTAAAAGTAGAAATCCTTTAAATGTAGCGTCAGTAGAACTAGTCTTTGATAATTCTGATCATTTTTTAAATGTACCATATACAGAATTATCAATCAAAAGAAGAGTTTATCGTAGTGGAGAAAATGAATATTATTTAAACGGTGAAAAATGTAGATTAAAAGACATCAACAATTTATTATTAGATACAGGTATGGGAAAAGAATCCTTTAATATCATTTCTCAAGGAGAAGTAGAAAAAATATTGAGTGATTCTCCAAGTGATAGAAGAACGATTTTTGAAGAAGCAGCCGGAATTTTAAAATACAAAAAAAGAAAAGAAGAAGCTCTACGAAAGTTAGACCGTACTCACAACAACATCGATAGAGTAAATGATATTATTAATGAATTAGAAAGCCAAGTAGCTCCATTAAAAGAACAAAGTGAAAAAGCAAAAGAATATTTAGAAAACAAAAAAGGACTAGATCATTATGAAGTAGCCATACTAGCTTATGACTTGGAAAATGCTAGTATAGAATTAGAACGTATCAAACAAGAAAAAGAAAAACTAGAAAAAGAAATTATGGAACTATCTAACGAAACATCCAAAAGCGATGCCATAGACTTAGAACAAGCTTCTAAATTAGAAAAGCTAGAAAAAGAACAATCCTCTCTACAAAGAAGATTACTAGAAGTAACAGAAATGGTAGAAAAAGTAAATGGAGAAAAAAATTTATTACAAGAAAGAAACAAACAAAACAAAGATAGTAAAGAAACAGAAGAAGAATTAAGAAAAACATTAGAAAAGAAGTCTAGTATAGAAGCAACCATTCAAAAATTAAAAACAGAATTAGATGTAATTATAGAAGATGGAAAAAAAGAAGATGAAAAAGGAAAAGGTATATCAGAACAACTACAAAAAATAAAGCAAAAGAAGAATATGTTAACAAGTGATTATTCATCACACGAAAGAAATATTATCACTCTAGATCATAAAATCACCAGTTTAAAAAGAGAAATAGAAGAAGGCGGAGACCTACCAAATAGTGTAAGAAAAGTATTAGAATCATCCTCTTTATCAGGGATTCATAATACCATAGGAAATCTTCTAAATACCAAAGATGAATATGTAAAAGCTTTAAATATCGCCATTGCAGCCAATAAAAACTTTGTTATCACGAGCGATGAAGAATCCGCAAAACGTGCCATTAACTATTTAAAAGACAATCATCTAGGAAGAGCAACATTCTTCCCATTAACAGTAATTAAATCTAGATATGTAGACAAAGACTCCATAAAAATTTTAGAAAAAGAGGATGATTTTATCGGTATTTTAAGTGATTTGGTAGACTATGATAAAACCTATCAAAATATCATTGAAAACCAACTAGGAACAGTAATCGTTGCAAAAGATATCGACGCCGCAACACGTCTAAGCAGTAAAGTAAATAGACGATATAAAATTGTCAGTTTAGATGGAGATGTTGTAAATGTTGGAGGAAGCCTAACCGGTGGATCCATTATTTATCAAACAAAAAGTATTATCGTATTAAAACAAGAATTAAAACGCCTTTTAGAACAGCAATCTCTAATGAAACAAGAATTAGAAGAAATCAAAAAAGAACTAGATGAAGTAGACGAAGAATCAAGAAAAATAGAAGAAGAGGAGTTTACTGGTTCTAAAAATAAAGTTACCATCAAAGAAAAATATGATACGAAAGCAGAAGAAATAAAAGAACAAAGAAGGAAATTAGAAGAAGCAGAACAAGAATGGCAAGCCTTAAATGCCATTTCTAATAATTCACTAACGCAAAAAGAACAAGAATTAATCGAACAATATCATGCACTAAATGCAGAAAAATCAACGATTCAAATAACTCTAGACCAAATTAGAACGGATATAGATGATATCAAACGAGAAACAGAAGAAAGAATAGCGAAAGATAAAGTAAAAAATGCCAATCTTAGAAATCTAGAGAAAACTCTTCATGAAAAAGAAGTATACTTAAACAGAATTGAAATCAAAATGGATACGATGTTAGATACTTTAAATACAGAATATGAATTGACCTTTGAGAAAGCCAAAGAAAACTATCATCTAGATGTAGAACCAGATGAAGCTCGTAGAAAAGTAAATCTGTATCGTGCTAATATCAAAAGAATTGGTATGGTGAATCTAGCAGCTATCGATGAGTATGAAAGAGTAAATACCAGATATATCTTTTTAACGAATCAAAGAGAAGATTTACTAAAAGCCGAAGAAACGCTATTAGAAATCATGAATGAAATGGACGATGTCATGAAAGAAGAGTTTAAAAATACTTTTGAGCAAATAACCAAAGAATTTAAACAAGTATTTAAAGAGTTATTTGGTGGAGGTAATGCAGATTTAAAATTGACAGACCCTGATAACTTATTAACAACAGGAGTAGAGATTGTCGCATCCCCTCCAGGTAAAAAACTAACGACCATTTCTTTATTATCTGGTGGAGAAAAAACTTTAACAGCCATTTCTCTACTATTTGCGATATTAAATGTAAGAACCGTTCCATTCTGTTTATTTGACGAAGTAGAAGCAGCCCTAGATGAAGCAAATGTTGCGCAATTTGGTAGATACTTAGATCATTATAAAAATAAAACCCAATTTTTAATTATTACACATAAGAAAAAGACAATGGAATATGCCAATACTCTATATGGAATTACCATGCAAGAATCAGGTGTATCAAAATTAGTCAGTGTTAAATTAAATGAAGCACTAGAAACATTATAAGAGAGCACAGCTCTCTTTTTATTGACGAAAGAATAGAAAACGATTAAAATATTAAAATTAAGAAAAGAGGGATTCTATGTCAGTATTACAAACAGAAGTACTACCGATTGAATATGATGAAAAAACCAAAAGAAAAGCCTATAGAATAAAAAAATTAATGCATAGAAATCCTGCTTTTTTCAAAGCTTTTTTAAAAGGTCATAATAAGATTAGTTGTATCGATCAAAATAGTTCTTTATATATCGAAAAAGGACAGTCTATTTTAAAATATTTAGATGGTATACCTGCCTTCGATGCAACATTTTTCTTAAAAGAAAAATGTCTATCTCCCGAATTAGCAGGTGAAGTCATGTTTTACTGGGAAAATGATATGGTAGAGGGAAGATATTATTATCCAGCAAGAAGTAAAAGAGTAAGAGAAGTACTTGGTGTCTATGACTATTTTCATACGAAAAAAGACTATGAGGAACTATATCGATATTTACATGGAACTTCACAAATAACAAAAGAAGATATTTTTTCCTGGTTACAAGAACAATATCGATTTCAAATTACAAATCAATTGTTAGAAGAAAGTATAAGAATTTTACTAGAAGAACACTTCCCAGACACTGAAAGACCCTCATTTGAATTATTAGAGGAAATACTAGAAACGGCAAGAAAAATGCAAAATCTAGAAGCAAGTTATCTAAATGAAATTCCAATTACATACTCCATGAATCAGAAAACATCAATTGCTTTATACAAAGAATTTCTAACAGTAATTGACCCATCACTAGAATTAGTATCATTAGCCAATCAGATGGAACAAGATGGAGTCTGGATTGAAAATAAAGAGGATCCTCGCTTACAAGAAAGAAAAGATCAAACACCATCTTCGCCAGGCTTAATAAAAGGAAATCCTCCTTATATTTATATGCCTTGGACAAATACCATAAATGATAGTTCTACACTAGTACATGAATTTTTCCATTATTTAGGAGCAATCCATGCCAAAGAAGAGCACACTACGTTCCCTTTACAAGAAGCACCATCTCTTTTCTTTGAACAACTATTTCTAATTTACTTAGTACAAAAAAACTTTCCTGATGAAGTAATGGGGTCCTTACTGTTTAATAGAAGATTAACTCTTGCCAAAAATGCAGAAGACTTATACGATTTTTTGTCCTTAGCAAAAGAAGGTGCAGTTACCCAAGAAATAGAATTAGAATTATTAAAAGAAAATGCTCCAGAAGGAATAAAAGACAAAATGACTTTCTCTTTAGCCAAAGAGAGTTGCGATAGACAAAATCAACTATTAATACAAGATCCCTTTTTATTATCAGAGTTATATCCTTATGTCATAGGAGCAGAAATTAGTGAAGAATTATTAGAAAGGTTGCCTGACCAACCAGAGACAATTCTTAATATGGTTTTTCTAGCCAAAGAAGCAGAAAACCTTTCCTTAGAAGAATCCCTAGAAAGAATAAAAATATATCCAAACCAAAAACCAAAGATAAAAACCAAAGAGTAGAAAGAAGAATTTTATGTCATTATTACAAACTGAAGTACTACCAATCGAATATGATGAGAAAACCAAAAGAAAAGCCAACAGAATAAAAGATATCATAGAATTAAATCCTGAGTTTTTCAAAGTGTTTTTACAAGGACATGATAAGATTAGCTGTATCGATCAAAATAATTCTTTATACATCGAAAAAGGGCAATCTATTTTAAAATATTTAGATGGCATATCAGCATATGACGCAACAGGATTTTTATATCCTAAATACCAAACACAAGAAAGTGGAGCAGAAGTATTATTGTTTTGGTTAAATGAACATTATCAAGGACCAGCAAAATATCGAAAAGAAGAAAGAATCAGAAATCAAAAGATGGGAATCTTGGATTATTATCATAGTAATAAAAAATATCAAGAACTATATAACTATTTACATAAAAGAGAACCACTTCCTAAAAGAGAGATTCTTTCCTTTCTACAAAATCAATATCGATATCCATTAACAAATATTCTATTAGAAGATGACTTAATGTCAGTCATTGAACAATATTATATACCAACTGTAAATCCTGACCCATTAGATCTCTTAGACTGTATTATCTGGGAATCAGAAGAGATGAGCACAATAGAGGATAATTTTAAAGACTTCACACAAATTACATATCCAATGTCAAAAGAACAAAGTATGAAGTTATTCAAACGTTTTTTAGCAGAAATAGATCCAACTCTGTCTTTATTAGAGCAACTAAACATAGCAGAACAAGAAAAAAGATTTATTGATAGAAAAAGTGATAGAAGAGTGTTATATACCTATGAAGTCCAACGCTATCCAAACAATCCATTTTTCACAACCAGTCAAGAGGAACAAGGATATATTTATATTCCATGGACAAATACCATAGATAATGTAATATCATTAGTCCACGAATTCTTCCATTATGTCGTGAACAAAAACGAGCATATGATTCAATACGAATTAATAGAGTTTCCCAGTATCTTTTTTGAATCATTAGCCTGTAATTTCTTATTACAAGAAGGATATCCAAAAGAAGTCATAGAAGATATAAAGCAAAATAGAAAAATAAGTACCGTAAACAATGCCAATGACATAATAGAAATAGCAACACTAATGAAATATCTATATGTTAGTGATATGCCAATTTCCATAGAAGATGATATAGAGTTACTAGACGATAACCCCCCTAGAACAAGAGAAGAAAGAGAAGAACAAGAAAGAATAGCTATAAGAAATTGTGATAGAAGAAATCAATTATTAGTGGAAGCTCCCAATTTTGTAACCGAAAACTTTCCCTATATTATTGCTCAAAAATATAGTGATATTTTAATGGAAGCACTTCCAGACAATTCCAATATTATTCCTAATATGATTACCTTATTAAAGGAGTTTGAAACAGTATCAACTACGAACCTATTAGAAAAAGTAGGTATTAAACCAAAACACAAACAAAAAATTTATCAAAGAAAAGAGGAATCCTATGCCAATTTTACCAACCGAAGTATTACCAATTGAATACGATGAGAAAACGAAAAGAAAAGCCTATAGAATAAAAAGTTTATTACAAAAGAATCCTACTTTTTTCAAAATATTTTTAAAAGGACATGATAAAATTAGTTGTATTAATCAAACCAGTTCTTTATATATTGAAAAAGGACAGTCTGTTTTAAAATACTTAGATGGTATATCAGCATACGATGCGACAGGGTTTTTAAAAGAAAATTTTTTAGAGACCAAAGAGGGAATAGAAGTTTTGCTATATTGGTTAAATAAAGAATGGAAAGGGGAGTTTAAATTTCCAAAAAACTCTAGGAGAATAAGAGAGACATTTGGAATTTATGATTACTTTCATACAGAACAAAACTATGAAGAACTTTACCAATATTTACATCATTCTCATACTATAGACGAAGAAGAAATACTAGAATATCTCCAAAATAGATATCGTTTCCCATTGACAAACTATTTGATGGATTTATTTATTGGTAGTATGAAGGAATTGTTTTTTACTCCCGGAAGAGAGGACCTAGAAGAAATCGAAGAAAGATTACAACTGACAGAAAAAATAATGCATCAAGAAGATACTTGGTTAGAAGAAAAAGAAATTACATTTGAAGTTTCAAAAGAAGAAACACTATCTCTATGTAAAAAGTTTTTAGCAACCATTGACCCCACACTTTCTTGGCTCACAATTTTTTGCAATATGCTAAAAAAAGAACCATTAGTAGAAAGCTTAGATGATCCAAGAATAAAAAAATGTGAGATGACAGAAGAAGAACAATACTCCACGTTCTTTGAATCATCTGACTCCAATTGGTATATTTTTATGGATTGGAAAAACAATCTAGAAGATGCTCCAATTTTAATACATGAATTTATGCACTATATGGGATATCATTTTTTTAAAGAACAAGCAAATAATGTTTATGAACTTTCCGAATTTCCAAGTTTATTTTTTGAAGAATTGATGTATCAATTTTTAATACAGAATAACTACCCAGCAGAAGAAATAGAAAAGATGCGCTTTAATCGCAGATTGGGAATTGCAAAGAATGCCGAAACTTTAAATGAATTATTAGTGTTGATGAAAATAAGAAAAGAAGGCTTACCTATTACCGTAGAAAGTGAAGTAGAACGGTTGCAATATGAAATCAGAGAAAATATTGAAATGGGTGATGAGTATCTCATATCAAAAGAACACCAAGAAGAATATGCAACAGCTATCTGTGATGACAGAAATCATGATATCATTACGATGCCAGAAGAATTATTAGAATGTAATTATTATATTATGGGACAAGAATATAGTAATCAAGCGCTAGAGGCCTTAAGAACCAATCCTGATACTATTCCAACAATGATAAAAATTACAGAAAAACTTCCATCTTTAACAACATCAGACATAATAACGAGAATCCAATCTTTACAACAAAATACAACTACCAAAAATTTAGTATATAAAAAAAGAGCTTAAATAGCTCTATATTGATCCTTTCCTTTGAAAGGATCTTTTTTGTCAATATGATCGACAAATAAGATTCCATTTAAATGGTCAAGTTCATGTTGGAAGCAGATAGCAAGTTCTTCGCGAGCTCTAATATGAACTTTTCTTCCTTCCATATCATAAGCTTCCATAGTAACTCTTGCATATCTTGGAACAATTCCTTCAACAGGACGATTGACAGATAGACAACCTTCACCCATCTCTACATAGATTTTTTCAACCGAATTACTAATAATTTTAGGATTAATCAAAACATAAGTCTCAAATTCTCCCTCATCAATTTCATTTACCACAACAAAATATCTTTTAGGGATTCCTAATTGTATAGCAGACATTCCCATACCAGGTCGTAAATCGTATTTTTCTGATAACTCCTCAATTTGAGAATCATGCAAATACTGTATCATCGTTTGAATCGTATCTTTATCTTTTTTCGTTAACGGAAAACTAACATCTTTACTAACCATTCGTAAACGTTTATCTTTTTCATCTAAAATATCTTTAGTTTTAAGCATGATACCTCCTTTTAATGCAAATATAGTTTAACAAAAAAAGAGATAAAATAAAAGAAAAAAAAGAAAAAACGTATAAAAAATATACGTTTTTATGATACTTAAGCTGTAAAACGGCATCCAATCACAATGACTAATAAAATAAATAACACTAAAACAATAGCGTAATTAGAGTTATTATTACTGCCATAGTAATAAGGATAGTATGGCATCTGATTATATTGCCCACCACAACAAGTAGACCCATTACCATAATAATACATAGCATAGCCTCCTTTACCTAATCTACTATAAAGTATGTAAATTGACAGATTTTGTTCATAAAAAGGACCTAGGCACCAGTTCACTTCACAAAATCAACAAAAATATGGTATATTATAATATAGAATGGAGAGTGATACAGTGAAAAAGATTTTGAAATATCTAGATAAACCACTATTAGTAACCACTGTATTGCTTTTTATTATTGGACTTATTATGGTGTTTTCTGCTTCCAATGTAACAGCTTATATGTCACATGAAGTAAGTCCCTATAATTATTTTATTAAACAAGCTGTTTTTTTGTTGGCAGGCCTTATCATGTTTTTTGTCATGATTAAATTTACGACCAAAGCTTATGGCGTATTTTCCTGGGGACTGATGATTATTATCATAGCCAGTTTGCTAGGACTATTAATTTTAGGACAAACCAAAAACCAAGCAGTGTCTTGGTATGACCTAGGACCAATCAGTATTCAACCGAGTGAGTTTGCTAAAGTGATTACGATTGTATGGCTTGCTAGATACTATGAAAAAAACAAAAAAATGACAGGGTATGGTAAAAGTTTATTTCCATTAGGAGTATGTGTGATTATTACACTATTAATATTTATACAACCAGACTTAGGTACTGCTATTATATATGTAGTAATCGTTGGTGTCATGTTTTTAGCAGCACCAATTGTAAAAGAAATAAAAGTCAAAACTGTTTTCGGTGTACTAGGGTTGATAGTATTTGCTGGATTCGTATTTTTAGGAGCCGGAAAATCATTATTACAAGATAGACAGTTAGAACGTTTTGATTTTACGAACCCTTGTGATAAATTATTAACAACAGGAAACCAAGTATGTAACTGTTACATTGCCATTAATAACGGAGGTTTAACTGGAGTAGGATTAGGTAACTCAACACAGAAATACTTATATTTACCAGAACCATATACAGACTTTATTTTCGCAATTATTGTAGAAGAATTAGGTGTTATTTTTGGCGTTGGTATTATCCTTTTATATATGTTTGTATTATATAGAATTTTAAAAATCGGAAGAGAAAGTCCGACCAATCGAGGAGCTTTACTATGTTATGGAGTAGCTGTTTATATCTTCTTACACATTACGATTAACTTGATGGGAATATTCGGATTAATGCCAATGACTGGCGTACCTCTACCATTTATGAGCTATGGAGGAAGTTTTACTATCTGTTTAATCGCAGTTCTAACCATAGTACAAAGAGTAAGTGTAGAAAATGGTCTGATGAAAGAGACTCCAACCAAAACCAAATAATTGACTTTAAACTTGGTTTATGTTATAGTAGTGCTCACTAAGGAGTAAGGGGAGATATGACTAACAAACTAAGAAGGTTAAAAGAAACATTAGTAAATAATATGGAAAAATCTTCACAAGTATTTATTGTAGGGCATAATAATCCAGATTACGATTCGATTGGTGCAGCATTAGGAGTCGCAACATTAGCTAAATCATTAGGAGTAGAACCATATATTATAGTCAACGATTTAGCACCGGTGCTAGAACCTGGAGTAAAAAAAATAATAGATGAAAGTAGAAATCACTTTCATTTTATTACATTGGAAGAATATAGAGAACTAGCAGACAAGCAATCTTTATTAGTCGTTGTGGATGTCAATAAACAAAAATTAACATCTGTACAAAATGACCTAGATAGAGTAGGAACCATTATGATAATTGATCATCATCAAAAAGATGAATTTTCCCTTCCTGCACAATACAAATTTATTGACGAAAACGCTTCTAGTGCCAGTGAAATTGTTGCTCAAATGTTAAACGCAAAACAAATACGTTATTCCAAAGATATTGCCAAATATTTGTTAGCAGGAATTATGTTAGATACCAAGCGTTTCCAAAAAAATACCACACCGATAACGTTAGACACTGCCGAAAAACTATGCCTAAAAGGTGCAGATTATGATGCTGTCAATAAACTATTTATATCTAATTATGTAGAGGATGACGAAATTTATTCTCTAATTTTTGGTAAACATGTAATAAGAGAAAATAATGAAGGAACTAAAGAGATTGAAGTGGCAAACACGCACATACAAGCCTATCCGCAACTATTTGGTGAACCTACCGTATCTTTCACCTTGAATAGAAGCAAACCCAATATTATTTATAAACAGGTCAGTTTGGCAAAAACTGCCGATAAGATGTTATCAAAATATTCAGATGCCTGCTTTGTGATAGGCTACGTTAGCCCAACAGATGTAGGAATCAGTGCGAGAAGTAAATGTGGAATAGACGTAGGAAAAATTCTAAGTGGATTAGAATACGCCGATTTTCCTTGTAGACAAGCAGTAAAAATGGATTGTTCATTACAATATATGAAAAGCGGTGGTGGAAATCGACAAAGTGCTGGAGGAAGAGTCACAACAGATGATATATTTGCCATAGAAAAATTTTTAATGGATGAAGTATTCCAAATGGCAACGCCATATGAACAACTAGCCCAGGAAGAAACTACAGAAAAACCAATCGTATTAGTAAGAAAGAAAAAAGAAGTAAAAGTTCGATAAGAACTTTTCTTTTTTTGTCGAATAATAAAAGAAAGGAGGTAACATGACATTTCATTATCGATATCGAAAACAAATTATTTTAATAACAATAATAGTAGTTGTGCTAGCAGCAACGATCACAACAGCAATCTTTTTTTATGAGCCAAAAGAAGAAAAGACAATATCATCGTTAACCGTGAAGAAAAAAGAAAAAGAATCAAGTTCTACGGAACAAGAAGAAAAATATATGGTAGATATCAAGGGAGAAGTAAATAATCCAGGTATTTATCAACTACAAAGTGATGCTAGGGTCATTGATGTGATTAACGAAGCAGGAGGGCTAACAGAGCAGGCCGATACAACAGTCATTAATTTAAGTAAAAAAATTACAGATGAAATGGTAATTATTATCTATAGCCAACAAGAAGTAACAAATTGGTTAGAGACAAAAGAACAAGAACAATATTTACAAGAACAGTGTATTGCCCCAAGGGAAGGACAAACACAAAACGATGCCTGTATCGAAGAAGAACCAAAAGAAGACACTTCCTCATCTTCTACAACTTCCAGCATAATTAACATCAATACGGCAAGCAAAGAAGAATTGATGACACTAAATGGTATTGGAGAGTCCAAAGCAGATGCGATTATCGCTTATAGAGAAGAAACGCTGTTTGAATCAATAGAAGATATAAAAAATGTATCCGGCATAGGAGACAGCATCTTTGAAGACATTAAAGACCATATTACAGTCTAAAAAAATAATTATAATAGTAACAATCATTACCATATTACTAACAATAATAAGAATAGGGATTCCAAAAGCTATACAAGATTTAACAACCTCTAAAGAAATATCAGGAATAGTCTGTGAAAAAAAGATAGAGAATGAAAAACTAACCTTAACCATAAAAGCAGAAGAAAAAATAAGAGGCACGTATTATTTCCATGATAAAAAAGATAAAAAAGAAAAAAAGAAAATTCAAATAGGAGACAATATAAAAGTAAGAGGAGAAATAACAAAACCATCCTCTCCAACAACCAATAACCTATTTGATTACAAAAAATATTTAGAAAAGAAAAAAATATATTACGTTATAGAAATAGATAACATAACCATTCAAAAAAAGACAACTTCTCTTTATCACAAAATAAAAAATACTTTATTAGAAAATTTGTCTAACCCTTATCAACAAGCATTTTTATTAGGACAAGACGATAACATAGAAGAAGATATAAAAACAAGCTATCAAAAAAACGGAATTAGTCATTTATTTGCAATTAGTGGAATGCAATTTTATTTACTAGCAAACATGATAATTGCTATTTTAAAAAAGCTAAAAATAAAAGAGAAGACAGCCTATAAAATAACGATACTATTCTTATTTAGTTATTTATCATTAATAGGACTAACACCATCGATTATAAGAGGAATTTTATTTTTTATCTTATTTTCTATCAATCGTGTATGGAAATTAAAAATAGACCAAAAAATATTAATTTTTTGGTCTATTATCATCACCATCCATATCAATCCTTACTTTTTAACAGAAGCAGCTTTTTGGTATTCTTATATCATAAGTATTGGTTTAATTTACTTTTTAAAAGACAATACTTCCTATTGGAAAATGCTATGGATAAGTTCCTGTCTTTCATTTTTTCTAAGTATCCCAATCAGTCTATATTATTTTTATGAGATAAACATACTAAGTATCATTTACAATCTTTTCTATATACCATACGTAAATTATATGGTTTTCCCCATGACCATACTAACGACGATATTCTCAATACTAGAACCAATTTATGCAATAGTAATTAATATTTTAGAAAACACATCACAAATGCTTTCTCAAATAAAATGGGGCACTCTAATCTTTCCCAAAGTAAACATCCTAATATATATAATCGAATTGTTTTTAATAGTGATAAGCTGTAAATACAAAAAGAAATTTATTTTTATATTAATTTTATGTATCCTATTAGGACACTACTTTAGTTTTTATGGAAAAAAAGATATGATAAAAGTAATAGATGTAGGGCAAGGAGATTCTATTTTATTGTTTTCAAAAGGAAAAACAGCCTTAATAGATACAGGAGGAAGTATTCGATTTGATGGAAAAACTTCAGAATCTATAACAAAGTATATAACGATACCTCTATTAAAAAGTTTAGGAATAAAGAAATTAGATAAAGTAATACTAACTCACGGAGATGAAGACCATATGGGAGAAATCTTTTATTTAAATAGTCACTTTCCCATAAAAGACATATATATAAATTTAGGAAATTACACAGAGTTAGAAGAAAAATTATTAATGGTAAGAGACGATACCCAACAAAGTATACAAGATTTAACTTTAAAAGTAGGAAGCTTCACCTTATATCAATTAAACAAAAGCTGGAATGATGAAAATGAAAGTAGTTCCATCTATTATGTATATCACCCTAAATTAACTACCTTATTACTAGGAGATGCCACCCAGGAAACAGAAAAATATATTTTAAATACTTATCAATTTCAAACAGATATATTAAAAGTAGCTCATCACGGTTCAAACACTTCTACTAGCAAAGAGCTGTTAGAAACGATAAAGCCTAAACTTGCTATTATCTCTGTTGGCAAAGAAAATACGTATGGACATCCTAATCAAGAAGTATTGGATAGATTAATAGAACATAATATTCCATATCTTACTACTTCTAATTCCGGTACGATTAGTATCCATCCAACAACTCAGCAAGTACAAGAAGAGGCAAAAGAAAGATAGACATTTTGAAAAAAACAAGATACAATAAAAAAGAAGTAAAGGTGATTTCATGAAAAGTATAAATAAGGTAGTAGATCAACAGGCAAACGAACTAGAGTTAATGCATTCTTATCAAGATGCTTGTGCCAATAAAGAATTTAGAGCGTATGTAGAACAATTACCAATCGAAGAAGAAATTTTAAGGAAATATACTTCTAATCTAGAAGATGCTTTAATTGAATTTAAAAATTGTAAAAACTGTAAAGGGTTAGAGCATTGCGAAAACAAAGTAAAAGGATACTGCTATACGCCAGAGAAAGAAAAAAATATTATTAACTTTTCTTATGTTGCTTGTAAATGGCAACAAAAAGCATTCAAGGAAAATGCCTATAAAAAAAATCTAGAATTATTTGACATGCCAAAAGATATCAAAGAAGCATCTTTAAAGGAAGTATATACAGATGATAAATCAAGATTGCCTATCATTCGTTATTTCAAAGAATTTACAGATCAATATCAAAAAGAGAAAAACCCTAAAGGTCTATATTTAACAGGCTCTTTTGGTAGCGGAAAAACTTATTTAGTAGCAGCACTTCTAAATGAAATGGCAAAAAAAGGAATTCGTTGTGCCCTAGTATATTATCCAGAATTTTTAAGAAGTTTAAAATCATCTTTTCAAACAGATTATAGTGAAAAATTCGATTTTATAAAAACGTCCCCCATCATATTATTAGATGATATAGGAGCAGAAAACGAAAGTAATTGGTCAAGAGATGAAGTACTAGGACCAATATTGCAATATAGAATGCAGAACCATCTGCCAACCTTCTTTACCTCAAATTTAACATTAGAAGAATTAGAGTCTGCACTTTCTATTACCTCCTCAGGAGTAGATAAGGTAAAAGCAAGAAGAATCATCGAAAGAATAAAACAATTGACAATTTCTATGGAGCTAATTGGTAAAAACAGAAGAAACTAAACTTCTGTTTTTCTTTACAAAATATAAGAAAAGTGATAGAATAAACTCGTTTTCGAGGGGGAAATATGAAAGTACAAAAGATATTGGAAAATAAAGAAGTAATCAAAAAAGCATCAATATTTATATTATTGATATCTTTCATCATAGTTTATTATCAAAATAATATTGCCCATCAAACTTATCAATTACAGTACGAATTGATTAATACGAAAGATATGGCCCCTGTAGAAGTAGCAGAAAAGAAAGAAACAGAAAATAGTAATAAAACCAATAGTGTTTTTCAAATTTATAAGCAAATGAAAAGTGGAACGAGTGTACAAAAAGAGTCACCCATACCAGTTTCCCTACCAGCTAAAAAGAATACTGTAGCAACATTGTCAACTCCCAAGAGAGTATGGTATCTGCCAACAGAAATGGGAACAATTACAAGCTATCCAACAGCCTCTCATTTTGCCCTAGATATTACAAGCCCAAGGGGAAGTAGTGAACCTGTTTATCCAATCGCCAATGGAACGATATCCGGTATTTATAGAGATTCAGCAGGAGCTAATATTGTTACAGTTACGCATAATATTGATGGCCAAGTTTATACCTCACAATATGTACATCTATCTAGTTATGCCCCGGATTTATACATTGGAAAACCAGTAACCATAAATGACTATTTAGGATTTATGGGACAAACCGGAGTAGCAACAGGAGTTCACCTTCATATCGCAGTTCTAGACTGCAGTATTTTCGATGTCAATGATACTAACTGTTCGACATTAAGTGGCTTCTTCCGGTATGGTAGAACGAGATACTATCAAGGATTTATGGGACTACAATCCATAATCAATGTTCCAACATCTTGGACAAGTCGATAAAAAGGGTTGAACTCTAAAGAAAAAAGTGCTAAGATGAAACTATAAGCAAGAAATACATTGACAAAGGACATGATAAATTAATCGCTTTTAATAGAGACTTCGTGGCTGGTGAAAACGAAGAAAAGTCTAATTTATTACTCCCTTTCGAGTAGAATTATAAAAAGTAATTCCGGGATAACCGTTATCAAAAGTAAGTAAAACCAAGGATGGTACCGTGTAACAATTACACTCCTAATTATAGGAGTGTTTTTTTATAGAAAGAAAAAAATAGGAGATAAGTTATGAAGCCAATAATGATTAGTGCAAAGCAAAGTATCACAACCAGACAATTTCTGGAAGAATATCTAGGAGTAGACTGCACATTCCCAGGACCATTAACCATAAATGGAATGAAAGAATATATGGAAGAAAAGGGGAAAAGACTACCACCATCTGTTAAGTTTTCTTACCTTGATATCGAATCTATTAATAACGGGACTTTTTTATTAGTAAGAAGCGAAGACAGCAGACGACATAAGAAGTCACAATTAATTCCTTACATGAATCCGTTAAGAGCAGAAAATCTTATATTAGATCCATTAGAAGCCAGTGTAGAATATGCAAAAATATTAGCAAAAAGGAGAGAGGAAAAATGGTAAATATTAAAGAAGATGAAAGATTAAGTGTATTAAATCATTCTTGTGCCCATTTATTAGCGCAAGCAGTAAAGCATCTATATCCTGAAGCAAAATTTTGGGTAGGGCCAGTTGTAGAAGAGGGATTCTACTATGACATTGATTTAGGAAACAAAACATTAACAGATGAAGATCTTCCTAAAATCGAAAAAGAAATGAAAAAAATTTCAAAAGACGGCAAAAGAATCGTTCGCCATGAACTAACAAAAGAAGACGCCTTAGAAATGTTTAAAGAGGATCCATATAAAATAGATTTAATTTCTAGAATGGATGAAAGTGAAACAACAATTTCTTGTTATACACAAGGAGACTTTACAGATCTTTGTCGTGGACCTCATGTAGAATCTGTAAAAGAACTAAAACATTTTAAATTAATTAAACATAGTGGAGCCTATTGGAAAGGCGATGCTAAAAACAAAATGCTTCAAAGAATTTATGGCGTATGTTTTGACACCCAAGAAGATTTAGATGCCTACCTACAAGAATTGGAAGAAGCAAAACAAAGAGATCATAGAAAAATTGGTAAAGAACAAGAACTATTTATGACCCATGAATTAGTAGGAGCTGGAATGCCTCTATGGCTACCAAATGGAGCCTTAATCCGTCATGAATTAGAAAACTATATTTATAAAAAAGAAAGAGATATGGGATATGAACATGTCTATACGCCATGTGTAGGTACTGTAGATTTATACAAAACATCAGGCCACTGGGACCATTATAAAGAAAATATGTTTCCAATGATGAAAGTAGATGATGAAGAGTTTGTCCTTCGTCCTATGAACTGTCCGCACCATATGTTAGTATATAAAAACAAAATGCACTCTTATCGTGACTTACCAATCCGTATTGGAGAATTCGCAACTGATTTTAGATATGAAGCAAGCGGTGCTGTCAAAGGTTTAGAAAGAGTACGTTGTATGTGTCAAAACGATGCTCATCTATTCGTAAGACCAGACCAAATAGGAGAAGAGTTCAAACGTGTTGTAAGTTTAATCTTAGACGTTTATAAAGATTTTGGAATTAAAGATTATAAATTTAGATTATCTTTAAGAGACAAAAACGATAAAGAAAAATATTTCGATGATGACGATATGTGGGAAAATGCTGAAAACAAATTGCGAGAAGTATTAAACGAAATGAACGTAGACTACTTCGAAGCGGAAGGAGAAGCAGCATTCTATGGACCAAAACTAGATGTAGAAGTAAAACCAGCAGTAGGCGCAGAAGTAACTCTATCTACTTGTCAATTAGACTTCTTATTACCAAGAAGATTTGAACTTACTTATGTAGATTCTAATGGAGAAAAACAAACTCCAGTAGTAATCCACAGAGCGATATTTGGAACATTTGACCGTTTTACAGCCTTCTTAATTGAAGAGACAAAAGGTACATTCCCTACATGGCTTGCTCCAACACAAGTAGAAGTAATTCCAGTATCATCTGAATTCCAAGGAGACTATGCAAGAGAAGTAACAGAAAAACTAAAAGAACAAGGTATTCGTGCAGAGTTAGATGATAGAAATGAAAAACTTGGATATCGACTAAGAGAAGCACAAACAAAGAAAGTTCCATATACTCTAATATTAGGGGATAACGAAAAACAAGATAATACCGTCAGCTACAGATTACACGGTCAAAAAGAAACCACAACAGTTTCACAACAAGAATTTATAAAATTAATCAAAGAAGAAGTAGATAACAAAGAAATGAGAAAATAGTAAAGGCTCGCCTTTACTATTTTTTGCTATGTGTTATAACAAACGGCAACCGAAAAAATAAAGAAGATGACAACATTAGATACAATATATAATGACATAGAGTTAAAGAGGATAGAAAAAATAAAGAAGCACTACAAGATTTTGAAAATGAGTAGGAAAAGAAATAAAATTTCCCGATGATATTGTAAGTCCATAACCAAGACAGAATAAAGAAGCCTTAACTGGCAACCATAACAGAAAGAAAAACAGGCACCTCCCCAGCCTTTTCCCCAATCATACAAGTTGACCTTTACCGACAATGCCTACAACTCAATCACCATATGTAAAAAAATTACAACCTTAAAGTTGTAATTTTTTATTGTCAAAAACATGTCAATAGTGGAAAAAAGTTTTTTCTAATATTTACAAATAACCATATTTTAGTTTATGATATAGGTAATCAGTGGTAACTGGTGGTGAAAAGTGGGGGATTTTTATGTTTATGGGAGAATATCATCATTCAATTGATGACAAAGGAAGATTAATTATTCCTTCAAAATTTAGAACAGAACTAGGCGATAAGTTTGTGATTACACGTGGAATTGAAAACTGTTTATTTGCCTATCCCATAGAAAGATGGGAAACAATCGTTCATAAACTAGAATCCTTACCATTTACCAAGAAGGATGCAAGAAATTTTACCCGTTTCTTCTTATCCGGTGCTACTGTAGCAGAATTTGACAAGCAAGGCCGTATTAATATTACCTCCCCACTAATTACCTATGCCGGTATCCAAAAAGACTGTGTTGTCATTGGTACAGGCGATAGGCTTGAAATATGGGCCAAGGATGCTTGGGAAAACTTTTTCAATTCTGCTTCCATCAACATGTCTGATATAGCCGAAAATTTATTTAACGAAAGCGTGGATTTATAATGGAAAAACATATTAGTGTATTGTTACAAGAATCCATTGACGCATTGAATTTGAAAGAAGACAGCATAATTGTTGATTGTACATTAGGCTATGGAGGACACAGTAGTTACATCTTGCAACGAATAAAAAAGGGGTTTTTATTCGCCTTTGACCAAGATAGTGAAGCAATTCGGCATAGTACTAATCGCTTACAAGCGATTGGTGCTAACTTCACTATTATCAAAAGTAATTTTGTAAACCTAAAAGAAGAACTAGAAAAACGTGATGTAACAGAAGTAGATGGAATATTATTTGATCTTGGAGTTTCTTCTCCACAATTAGATGATGCGACTCGAGGCTTTTCTTATCACGAAGATGCCAGATTAGACATGCGCATGGATAAATCTAATCCACTATCAGCCTACGAAGTAGTAAATACCTATAGTCAAAAAGAACTTGCAGACATCTTTTATAAATATGGAGAAGATAAATTTTCCAGAAATATTGCCAAAAAGATTGTAGAGTATCGTGCACAAAAACCTATAGAAACAACCTTAGAATTAGTAGAAATAATTAAAAGTGCCGTACCTATGAAAAAAAGAAAAGAAAAACACCCAGCAAGGCAAATCTTTCAAGCAATAAGAATTGAAGTGAACCATGAACTGGATGTATTAGAGCCAGCGTTAGAGCAAGCCTTATCCTTACTAAAGGTAGGAGGAAGGGTAGCTGTAATTACATTCCATTCATTAGAAGATAGAATTGTAAAACAATATTTCAAAGAAAAATGTAAAATAGATGATAAGGTAAAGGGACTACCAAACATTCCCGAAGAATATTTACCGGACTTCCAATTGGTTGTAAATAAAGCAATTCTTCCTAGCAAAGAAGAATTAGAACACAACAATCGTTCTAGAAGTGCCAAACTTCGAGTAATCGAAAGAATAAAATAGAATAAAAAGGAGAAAAAATATGAGAAAAGTAAAAAAACGTTTAAAAATGTCAAAGTTTGAAAAACTACTTTATACACTTGCTTTGTTCTTATTAGTAATTTCTCCTGTGTCTATCGTATTTTCAAAAGCAACATTAGCCAATATTAATTACGAAGTAGAAAAACAAAAGCAAAAAATAGAAGAGCAACAAAAGACCAATGAAAGTTTGGCAATGACTATTAACGAATTAGCGTCCCTTACAAAAATTCAAGAAGTTGCAGAAGAACAAGGTTTAAGTTATAATAATAATAACATTAAGACTGTAACGGAAGATAACTAGGATGTGAGGAAATGACGAAAACTAAAAAGAGAAAGAAAAATAATATCAAGTATTCCAAGATAGTAATTTTTGCTTCTCTTTTTTTGTTTGCCTGCATGATTGGAAGAGTAATACAATTAGGATTATCCTCCGAAGTAGATGGGGTAAATTTAAAAGAGTTAGCGAGTAAAAGAACTACTGCTACAGAGACACTATCAGCAGAAAGAGGTAGTATTTATACATCAGATGGTGATCCATTAGCTCAGAATGTTGCATCTTATAAGTTGATAGCTTACCTAGATTCTAAACGAACAACTGATGAAGATAATCCACAACATGTAGTAGACAAAGAAAAAACGGCAAAAGACCTAGCTCCAATACTTGGAATGACAGAAGAAGAAGTAATGACGTATTTATCAAAAGAAAATGTATATCAAACAGAATTTGGATCCAAAGGAAAAGGACTATCTGAAATTACTAAAAACGAAATAGAAGCCCTAGATTTGCCAGGTATTGATTTTGTAGAAAGTTTCAAAAGATATTATCCAAAAGGTAATTTCGCCTCTTATACAGTTGGATATGCTAAAACTGAAACAAATGAAGAAACAGGAGAAGAAACGATTACTGGAGAAATGGGCATTGAAAAGTATTATGACAAAATCCTAAGAGGAGAGGATGGATACGTACAATACCAAAAGGACCTACAGGGATATAAAATTGCTGATACAAAAGAAAGAAGAAAAGAAGCAACACAAGGAAAAGATATTTACCTAACAATCGATAGTCAAATTCAATTCTTTGTAGAACAAGCTATCAACAATGCTGACATAGATTATGACTGGGAATGGTTTAATATTACGATTATGGATGCCGAAACAGGAGCTCTACTTGCGACTGCCACCTCACCATCTTTTGATCCTAATGTAAGAGATATTACAAATTACTTAGATCCAACCGTATCCTCTCCATATGAACCAGGTTCAACAATGAAAACCTTCACCTATATGGCTGCCATGGAAAATGGAGTATATAATGGTAGTGAGACTTACTTATCAGGAACCTATACCACAACAGATGGAACCGTAATTGGTGACTGGAACAGAAATGGATGGGGGACCCTTACATATGATAAAGGATACGCTATGAGTAGTAACGTCGGAGTCATCAACTTAATCAATCGACACATGAGTAGTACCATGTTAAGAGAATATTTCAAAAAACTAGGATTTGGTAGAAAAACAGGAATCACGTTACCAAACGAAGAGACAGGAAGTCTAAATTTTAAATATGAAACCGAAATTTATAATGCTGGATTTGGACAAGGTATCACAACAACACCAATTCAAAATGTAAAAGCTATGACCTCTCTAACCAATGACGGAATGCTTCTAGAACCATACGTAGTAAGTAAAATAGTAGATCCAGATACTGGAGAAGTCATTTTAGAAAATGAAAGAACAGAAATAGAACGAGTGGCATCAACTGAAACTGTCCAAAAGATGATTCAATTAATGGATGATTGTGTTAATGGAATAGGTAATACAGGAAGTGGGTTTAGAATTCCAAGTGGAGAATTAATTGGAAAGACTGGAACAGCCCAAATCGCTGCAGAAAACGGTGGAGGTTATCTAAGTGGTCAAGAAGATATCATTTCTTCATTTGCTGGAATCTATCCAAAAAGTGAACCCAAGTTAATTATTTACGCATCCGTAAAAAGACCATCAGGAGGAAGTCAGAAACCATTATCCAATGCCATTAAAGAAATTGTAAATAACGCTTCTAAATATTATGGTAACGATGACTCCACAAGTCCAACTGTAGAGGTAACAGAATACGAATTACCAAGTTTCTTAAATCAAAAAGTAGAAACCACAAAAACAACCTTAACCTCTGCTGGAATTAAATATCAAATATTAGGTACTGGAGACAAAGTAGTGAAACAATATCCAGAAAAAGAAGATACCATCACCAATCAAGATACTGTATATTTAATAACAAATGATTCGAATATAAAAATACCAAACGTGGTAGGACTATCATCAAAGGTAGCAAGCAGTTTATTAAATATGCTAGGAGTCCAAGTAAAATTAGATGGTGTAGGCTATGTTACTGCACAAAGTATTGCCGAAGGAACCGCTATCACAGATGGATTAGAAATCACCTTAACATTAAATCCTAAATTTTCAAGTTCTTAAGTAGGTGATAGAAATGAGTAAAAAAGCAAAATTTTGGTTATACTTTTTAGAAGTAATTATCATTTTAATCATCGTTTTCTATTTAGCCATCACAAAATACTGGCCAGAATATCAAGAAAGTCTCGGAAGCAGTGAAAAACTATTTTCATCTGCCAATTATTACACAGGAATAGAAGTAAAAGTAACAACAGGACCAGAATTTTTTCTAGTAATCAATGATGAAGAAGTTGTGACTAATATATTTTTAGAAAACGAAGACTCAGGTAGTTTAGCAAATCAAGGAATCGAAGAAAAAAAATTAGAAGATGCAATTCCTTCTATTACTCAAAACTTGATAGATAATAGCAAAATTACAAACCAACCAATTCTTATGATAAATTATAATGATGTAGAAATATTTAACAAAGCAATATCTTTAGTACAAGAGTCATTAACATCAAATGGTATAACTCTAAATATTATGCAAAGCACATCAACACTAGCCCAAAAAGCAGAACAGGAAAAACTAGATACAACAGAAGAATCGCAAATTCTATGGACATTATATTTAAATTCTATGGAAATAATAGAGGACCTTCCGACTACAGAACAATCAAACAAAATAAAAATCAGTAAAGAAGCGGCAGAAAGTTATGCGGATACCATCTATCAGAAATTAATAACATATATGATGAATGCGAAAGTAGAAAATCAGGAAAGAAACAGTACCACTATGCCAATTCAGTATATTCCAGGAGATACAGCAAATAAAATCTATCCTACAAGTGATAGTTGGTACTATATTGAAAATTATAATATATATGCTCAAATAAGCATTGATTCTACCACCCAGCGATACACATTTTGTTACCAAGGAACAATAGAAAATAAGAAAGAGGGGATTTGTTCATGAAAAAATTAGTAAAAAATAAAAACTTAATTATAATGATATTATGTATCACGATAATTTTATTAAGTGTAGGATTTACATTGATTTCCATGCGTTTAGCAGATCAAGAAGAAAATATCTATGACGTAGAAATCGTAAATATCCAGCAAGGTACCGCAATTCGAGGCGGAACAGTACTTCCTACTGGAGAGGCAAGTATTACCAATAATGGTAAAACAGCTAATTTCTCCTTTCAATTATCAACGCCAAATGATACACTAACTTATATTATTACTATCAAAAACAATGGCAATTTGAAAGCCAAAATAGATGGATTGGCAGAAAGCCCAGACTATTTAAGCGATAATAATCAAGCCAATTCTATTTTGCCTGTCATCATCAACCACAATGATATTATCAACCAAGAACTAAATCCTGGAGAAGAAATAAACCTAACCATAACTGCAGAATTTTCAAGTAGTGGTCAAGCAATAAAAAGAACAGTCCCTTATGAAGTAAGTATCTTAACATCTTGTATACAATAAGCTCCAAATGGAGCTTTTTTTGTAAAATAAAGGAAAAAAAATTATTTTTATCGACAATAAAAAACATCTTTGTTATAATGAAGATAATAGGAGTGGGTAGACGAATGGAAAAGAAAGAAAAAAAGAGAGGACATAAACTAGTTGTAGTTTTAATTCTTTTAAGTATTGCTTTATTAGCAGGTGGAGGGGTCTTAACATATTTCACTTCTCCCAAGTATGTAGCACAAACAGTCATTAAAGAAATGGGAGAAAATGCCACGCAAATACTTGCAAATAGACAAGAAACTGGACTGGAAGAAAATTATAGTACGACAGGAACATTGAAAATAGACTTACAAAGTGATTATTTTCAAGGTCTATCAACAACAGATCCATCATATGCAACCATTGCCAATCTATTTAGAAATTTAAGCAATACACAAAATAACATTGCAGTAGTACAAGACAAAGAGAATAAACGACTATTTATAAATTATAATAGTACTTTAAATGGACAAAACTTATTTAGTACAAGATATTTAGTAGAAGACGCAACAGAATATTATTATATTGACGGAGTAACATCTACATATGTAAATAATGGAAACAACAATTATTTTGAATCTTTAAATTCTGCAACAACAACTAACGAAAATCTAAACTATATCATAGAAAAAGTAACAGAATCAGTAAAAGATAATATAGAAGATAGCTATTTATCTACAACTTATGAAGATAATTATAAAGTAGTAACAATCACCTTGACAGAAGATGATTTATTGCAATTAGGAAACAACGTATTAGAAGATTTAAAAAAAGATACGAAAGCCAATCAAATTATGACAGGATATAATCAAAATTTTGCTGATACAAAAATTACAAAAGATCAAATAAAAGGAATTGGAACAATTCAACTTCATATTTATTTGAATAAAATCTCAACTCAAGTAGAACGTTATGAATTAAATATGGAAGATGGCACAACTCTTTCTTATTCAATCGCCAATGGAAATAAAATGATAGAAATCACACAAAACGATAGTACAACAAGGTTCACAATTACAACAACAAATGATAAAACAGACATAACGATTACAGACGAAGAAAACACAACCATTGGAAGTGTCTCAATTAGTAAAACAAGTACCAACTACGATATCATTGCCAATGTAACAACAGATACAATGAGTATGGATTTTGGCTATAATACACAAATGACCAATGTGAAAAAGGGGACCTCTTATGATAGTAGCACAACAATAACTCTAAATATATCAAGCCAAAATACAATGCTATTAAACGGAACCATTACATTAGATACAACTACGACAAGTGACACAAACATAGAAGAAGATACATCGACCTCTGTTCTAGCAAGCACACTAACAGGAACAGAGTCAGATTTATTGAGTCAAAAACTAATAACTGCTTTGACTCAGTTAATGAGTTAGGAGGAAACACGATGTATTTAGAAGAGGCTGTAGAAGAAGCAAAAAAAGGGACGAACCAAAAAGAAGGTGGCCCCTTTGGTGCTGTTATAATAGATAAAAATGGAAAAGTAATTGCAAAGGCTCATAACGAAGTATTAAAAAAGAATGATCCAACAGCACATGCAGAAATAGAAGCCATTAGAAAAGCTTGCCAAATATTGAACGCAAAAGATTTAAGTAATTGTACTATATATAGTACTTGTGAACCTTGTCCTATGTGTTTATCAGCAATCATCTGGGCCAATATCAAAACCGTATATTATGGAAGTAACCGTCAAGATGCTAAAGCCGCAGGCTTTAAAGATGATGATATCTATCAATATCTAGCAGGTAAAAACCAATTACTAGAAAAACAAGAATTAGAAAATAAATCTTGCAAAGATTTGTTTATAAATTATAATGGTGAAAGGTATTAGGAGGAATAACATGGCAAACACAAAGAAATCAAATACAAAAAAGCAAACACCAAAGAAAGAACCAATCAAAAAAGAAAGTGTAAAAAGAAAAAATACTACGACGAAGAAAATAGATAAGACAAAGAAGGAAAAACAACCAAAAGATTTGACAACCAAAATACTATTAGTAATCTTTTTAGTATTATGTGTAGTAGTCTTTGTTCTAGCAACAATCATGATTACAGAAAATGCAAATAGTAAGAAAGATAAATATGATATTCAAGTACCAATTACAGAACAAGAATTATCTTCAGGAATTGACATTAGAATTAATATGGATGATGTAGAAAAAAATCAAAGTAAAGAATATCGTATTCAAACAACAAATTATATAGACGAAGATAAAGTAAATGATAAAATAATGACTTATAAAATGAGAATAAACGTGCCTGATGATAGTGATATTGATGTAGAACTATATAGCAGTACAGAAAATTTTGAATTATTACAAGGAAAAACAGAAATTACAGACCAAAGACTAGGCAAAGATACCAAAGAAAAAATTACTTATACATTAAAATTAACACAACGACAAAAGCCATCGGAAGATGATTACGTAAATATTAAGATTACAAAAGACGAATAGTGTGATACAATAAATAAGGAGGATACGTTATGGAAATAGTAGATGAATTAGGAAAAATAACCATCATGAAAGATGGAAAACCAGTAGATTGTGAAATATTATTTACGTTTGAAAATGAAGAGTTACAAAAACAATATGTAGGATATACAGATCATAGTATTGGAACAAATGGCAGAAAAAATATCTATATAAGTAGTTACAATCCTCTTGCTGATAAAAAAATATTAGAGGATATTACAAGCCCAGAAGAACTAGAAATGGTACAAGATGTTTTAAATCAAATTGCTGAAGAAAAGTAAGGGGATGAAAAGAAATGAATATAGAAGATATAAGAAATTTAATTACACAAAGTCAAAATGAAATTGACCATTTGAACGATGTAAGAAGACAATTAGAAGAAGCAAGAAGTACAATGACTGAGGAAGAATATAATAGAGAATTAGCTGATATCAACAGTCACTTGGAAACAGAACAAGAAAGACTAGAAGAAAATCAAAGAATAAACAGACACTATAATAATGTTTTAACAAATTTGAATGCGATAAATGATATCAGAAATATAGAACCTAGAGACGATGAGGAAAGAGAAGAAATTGAAAGAGAAATCACTGCTCGTCAAGAAGAAATTCAACGTGTATCTGGGAATTTACCAGAAGAATTACTTGCACAAGCAAGAAGTGAAGTCTTACAAAGAAACACAACCAACCAAACCCAAGCGTCTCAACCAACAACAACACCGTCAGTATCTGAACCTACACAAGAACAAGCAGAGACAACAAAACTAGAAGCATTGCAACGACAAATCCAAACCAGTCAGCAAGAGATTCTACACTTAAACGAAGTAATGCGACAATTACAATTAGCACGTAATCTATTAAGTGAAGAAGAATACGAAAGAGAACGTCAAAATATCACGAATTATATCGAAAGAGCAACCAACCAACTAAGAGAACAAAACACAACGATAACCGCATATAACAATATGCTAGATAATATTAGAAAATTAAATGCCTTAAGTGAAGTAGTCCCTAGAGATAGTCAGGATGAAGATCAAATTGCCGAAGAAAAAGAACGTAGAGAAGAAGAAATTAAACGTGCAAGGGCGATTCTTCCAGAAGAGTATCAACAAGAAATTAGAGATATCATTTTAAAAGAACAAGAAGAAAAACGAAAAAATAGAGCGAATCCAAATGTAGACGAGTCTACGAAAAAAACAGCAAAAGAGCCAAACAAAACAGATAACCCAGTACAACCAACAACTCCGGAAAAAGAGCCGCCAGCTCTTCCTTCTGGAACAGAAAAGAAACAGCCAGCTCTTCCTCCTGGAACAGAAAAGAAACAGCCAGCTCTTCCTCCTGGAACAGAAAAGAAACAGCCAGCTCTTCCTCCAAGTAAAGAAGATGAACCAACACCAGAACCTAAGAAAAGAGTAAGAACATTAGAAGAAATTTTAGATTATGTTAAAAGAAACAAAGATGGTAAGCCTCTAAGAATCAAAGGAAAAACTGGTAAGAGATTAAAAGCAGCTAACATTCAAGTAACAAAATCATTTAGCGAGGAACTACATTCAGGTAACTGGTTATATAATGTAGTACATGTTGCTCCAGCAGTCGTAGGATTAGCAATAAAAGGTGCAAAAAAGCTAATAGCTAAATTTAATTTATGGAGAACAGAGCAACAAGATGTTGAAAAAGAAATCAGAGATAGAATCAATGAACTTAGTGAAGAAGAACTTGATGTAGTTAGAAGAGAATATAGAGGACAAAGAGTAATCGAAGATTTAAAAACACCTAGCGTAGTAAAAGATCTATTACGAGAAAAAATTGCAGTAGAAGATGCCAGAAAAACAGTAGCAGGCATTAATCAGCGAATCAGTGCTAATTATCAAACCCTATTAGCTACCTTCAACGGTGTTCAAACCATTGACAAACAACTAGCAGATAAATCTCTATCAGCTGAGAAAAGAGAAGCCTTGACGGCACAAAGAGCCGCTTTATTAAAAGGAAAAGCAGACTTAGTTCACGAAACAAGAGAATTATACATTCAAGGAAATGATGAATTATCAGGAGGAGCACATGGTTTTAGTGAAGATGTAAAAGCTTCAGAAAGCAAAATGAATCTACAAGGAAAACGTTTTGCCAAAGTACCAGATTATGATGAAACTACTGCCGAACTTCAAGAGGCCTTAGCAAAATTGTCTCGTAGAGAAAAAGATGCTTGCGAAACTCACGACGATGAGGCAGCATTGAGAGCATTTGTAGAAACCGAAACATTAAAGAGTAAAGAAACAGAAATCAGCAATAGTATACTCGGAAAACGCTCAACTGGTAGAATGTACTATTCACCATTAGTAGGAGAACTTGACTATAGAGACGATCCGTTTATAAGAGATTTGTTCTCAACAGTTGCTTTGGTAGGTGCCGGAGTATCTGCAGCCAATGCTATAAGAACACACGTGACAGAAGCACCAAAAGTAGTAGATGAACATAATGCCCAAGTAGATGCAGTTAATGCCCATAATCAAGATACAATGTCACAAGTACACCAAGCTGGACAAGGTATTTATGATAAAGCAGATGTCTTTAGAAAAGGTCAAGAAGCACAAGCACAACAAGACGTAGTTAATTTTGGAAATACTGGAGAGAGAATGAGTTTAGATAGTTCAGCCATTGAAGCAGGAGGAGATTGGGGTCACGGCCTTGGAACTAGTTTTTATAGGAACGCAGATGATGCACAACACGCTATGACAGAAAGTATATATAATGAGACACAAACTAGAATATCAGATATTGGATCTCGTTATGCAACAGGTGAACTTGACCAATTAGCAGCATTACAAGAAGTAGGAAAAGTAGCTGCAGACAGCCAACAAACACTAACAAATTTAGTAGATCAATATCGTCCGATTTTAGAACAATATGCATCTACTCATCCACAATTTGAATTAGGTGCTATGCAATCAGGGTTAGAGTTTATATCGCAAAACCCTACGGCTATTATAGATATGAATCAAGCTATGGTAGATACGGTTCAAATGGGACAATCTTTAACCGGTTTAACAGTAGAAGAAGTACAAGCTTTACAAAACCTTCCAAGCGACCTTCAGACAACCTTAATTGGTGCCGCTACGGCTGCAGGCCTTGCTTTTAAAACAGCATCTACTATGGATCAAAGATATGCTAAAAGAACAGGGTATGGCAATGATCTAACAGATATGGTAGAAGACTTTGTAGCAAAACAAGAAGAAAAGGAAACAGTACGTAGTAAATAATCAAGAGAACAGAATTTTCTGTTCTTTTTTTTACAAAACTTATGATATAATAGCAACAGAAAAGAGAGGAACATATGAAATTAGTTACAGATATCAAACAAGCAAAATATATTACACACAGTGGAACCATGCACGCAGACGAAGTATTCGCAACTGCATTTCTAGATTTATATAAAAAAGATGTGGTATTAATGCGAGTGCCACAGGTAGAAGAAGACAAAATAAGAAAAGATACAATGGTATATGATATTGGCAGAGGAAAATATGACCATCACCAAGAAGATGCCGAAGTACGAGAAAACGGCATTAAATATTCTTCCGTTGGACTATTATTTAGAGAATTTGGAAAAGATTACCTAAAACAAATAGGAATAGAAGAAATAGAGGAAGTTTTTATTGGTATGGAAAAAGAATTGATTGAAGGAATTGATGCCATTGATAATGGCATTTTCCCAGAAATTACTGCCTCTTATAAAGTAAAGACACTAAGTGATATTATAAAATTATTTAACCCCAGCTACGGAAGTACAGAAACAGAAAACACTCAGTTTATAAAAGCCGTAGAACTTGCAAAAATGATTTTTCTAGAAACATTATATAGTGTGATAGGTAAAACAAAAGCAAAAAAGATTGTATTAGAAAAACTAAAAAATACGACGAAAGACTATCTAGAATTAGAAGAATATCTTCCTTATGAAGAAACAATTTTAAAAAGTGAAGAAGGAAATCATATTTTATTTGTCATGTATCCATCTAATAGAGGAGGATATGGTATTAAAACCATCAAAAAATCTTTAGAAGATAAAACTGATAGATTACTATTTCCAGAATCTTGGGCAGGACTAGAACAAGAAGAATTAGAAAAAGTATCGGGTATTAAAGACATTACTTTCTGTCACAGTAATCGTTTTTTAGTAACATGCAAAACGAAAGAAGCAGCTTATGAAGTATTAGATAAAGTATTACTGACCGAAGAGGAGCCTAAAAAAGAATAGAAACAAAAGAGCATAGCTCTTTTTTGTTTGAAATGAAATATTTTCACAATCTCAAGCATAAAAACTACTAGAGGTGGACTATGTTTGTAAGAAAAATAGATGAACGCATTAAAATACTATTTTTAATTTTATTAATACTATTTATATTTATTATTTTAAGAGTTTTTTATGTTCAAATGATTGATTATGAAAAACTAAATGAATATGCAAAAGACTTATGGAGTAGAGATTTACCATTAGAAGCAGATAGAGGATTGATACTAGATAGAAATGGAGTTGTATTAGCAGACAACTTAACCACGACCTCCTTAGTATTAATTCCAAATCAAATAAAACAAAAAAAGAAAACAACCAAATTATTAGCAGATATATTAGGGGTAAGCTATGAAGATATGAAAGAGCATGTCTATAAAGAAACCTCAATTGAAAGAGTACATCCAGAAGGAAGAAGACTTTCTTATGATATTGCCGAACAGATTGCGAACTTAAAACTAGATGGTGTTTACCTAGTAAAAGAATCCAAAAGAAATTATCCATATGGTAACATGTTATCCCACGCCCTAGGCTATGTAGGAATTGATAATCAAGGATTATCTGGATTAGAACTACAATATGATGAATATTTAACAGGAAAAAGTGGTGCTATAAAATACTTTTCAGATGCCAAAGGTAATAAACTAAATTTATCAGATGTCTATGTAGAACCACAAGATGGAATGAATATTACATTAACTATAGATATTAATATTCAAAAATCTTTAGAAAGAGAATTAGACAATATTGTAGATATGTTTTCACCCGATATGGCCTTAGCTATTGTGATGAATCCCAATAATGGAGAAATACTTGGAATGGCATCCCGACCAGATTATGATCCCAATAACTATCAAGAATATTCCCAAGAAACACTGAGTAGAAACTTACCTATTTGGGCCTCTTACGAACCAGGATCCACATTTAAAATTATTACTATGTCTGCTGCCGTAGAAGAAGGAGTGGTGAATTTAAATAAGGACCATTTCTACGATTCAGGAAGTGTAAATGTTGATGGCTCTACATTACGATGCTGGAAAGCAGGAGGTCATGGAGACCAAACCTTTTTACAAGTACTTCAAAATTCCTGCAATCTTGGTGTCAATACAGCAACACATATAAATTTCAAGAAAGCCCTTTAAATAATCAAAAAACTTCTACCCAA
>CALVKA010000002.1 GCA_944332475.1 uncultured Bacilli bacterium | reverse complement strand
TTTTGAACAGTTCTTGCTACATTACCCATTTGTCCAGGCATTTTCTTACCTTTCAAAACGTGCATTGGTAACATAGTTCCTAGAGAACCTACACCTCTATGGTATTGAGAACCATGACCCATAGGTCCACGACTTTGGTTATGACGTTTAATAACACCTTGGAACCCTTTACCTTTACTAGTTCCGCTTACGTCAACCATTTCACCTTCTTCGAAGATATCTACACCAATAACTTGCCCTAATGTATAATCTTCTACGTTTACTCCTCTAATTTCTCTTAAGAAGCGCTTAGGTTCAGTCCCAGCTTTTTTGGTATGACCAATTGCTGGTTTGTTTGATACTTTTTCTCTGATAGTTTCTGTTGCTAATTGAATAGCATCATATCCATCGTTTGCAACTGTTTTGATTTGAGTTACCACATTTGGTTCCACTTCAATTACAGTAACTGGAATTAACTTACCGTTTTTAGTGAACACTTGAGTCATTCCAATTTTTTTACCTAAGATTCCTTTCATTATTATTTCCTCCTATTATTTTGTTTTGATTTCAATATCAACCCCGCTAGGTAAATCTAAATGAGCTAACGCATCAATAGTTTCCTTGCTAGGATTTTTGATATCAATAAGTCTCTTATGTGTACGCATTTCAAATTGTTCACGTGAATCCTTATCTTTGTGAACAGCTCTTAAAATTGTAAATTTTTCAATTTCAGTTGGTAGTGGTACTGGACCAGAAATTTCTCCACCTGATCTTTTGATTGTTTCCACAATTTTAGTTACTGCGTTATCAAGAATTCTGTGATCATATGATTTTAATCTGATACGAACTTTTGATGTTGACATTAAAAATCCTCCCTTCGCCTATATCTAGTATAGACTTGCTCCGCGCGAATAACCCGCTAACCAAATTAACAACTTAACCTGGTGTATCGACAACCTCGCACATCTAAGCAGTCACACGTAATTAATTATAACAAGGAATATCAACAAATGCAAGGATTTTTTTAAAGAAATTTTTTCTTTTTTTACAAAAAAGACAACTCATCTTTTCTGAGTTGTCCTTCTTGTTTTTGCAGAAAGTCTTTTTGCTTTTGCCTTGTTTCTATTTGGATGTTTTTTTTCTACTACATCTCTATTATATAAAGCTGCTTGTTCCACTGTCATACAACATATTTCTTCATCTGAAATATCTTCTGAAAAATACGGAGATAGTTCACCTAGAAAAAACCTCTTAAACTCTGCCAGTTCTCTTATTCGTACATGGCCTTGTAAATCTGCCATATATAAGTCTTTCTTTTGGATTTTTCCTTCTCTATAAGCTGCTATACGTTCAGGTTTGGTTGCTGTTAACTCTTCTAGTCTTTGGCGAATAAAATCCCTTTTTACTTCATTGTCCCCATCTTGTTCTATTAAATAACTCGTGACTACTTTTTTCATTTGTTCAGTTATATCTTCCATTGGTGACTGGGTTAGAAGAGATTCTTCATATTCCAATTGTAGTTGTCTAATGGCTTCATCATAAGGTTTTTCTGCTGTTGTAGTTTTCCATATTTCAAATACTAGTTGTTGAATTTCCGGAAATAATTGACTGATATAATATTCTACTCCTCTTACAAATTTTGGATAATCAAAGTCTTCTTTTAATATTTCATTTTCTGTTGGAAGAGGAAGTAGAATTGTCTGTTGTCCAGCGGTTGTTGTTACCGTATGTAAAACTGGTAGTAACTCTTTGTTTTCCATATAGTATCCCCCCTCATTGTTTGACATATTATATCATATTTTTTGCTTTTTTTCAATCCTTTAAGTTTCTTTTTGATTTGGGATTGCCAATTATTTTTAATGATGCTGGTGCTACTATGGATTTTCCAAACTTTTGGTTGATGTCATCAATTGTCTTTTGTATTTCTTCTTCTTTTTCCTGGTCTTTATCTTGCTCTTCAAAAAGTGTCAGTTGCCTTTCTTTTGTTTCAGACAAATCAGAAAGTCTAACACCTATCAATCGGATTGGGTCCTTTTTATAGTTTTTATTGAAAATTTCTACTACTAATTTATATATTTCTTTTGTACTGTTTGTTGGGTATGGTAGTTTAGCTTGAGCCGAGTAGTTTTTAAATTCATTGTTTTTAAAGATTACGGCTGCTGTTTTTGCATATTGTTTTTGCTTTCTTAATTCTCTAGTAACATCTTCTGTTTGTCTAAATAAAATATCTTTTAACTTTTCTTCATCTGTATAATCGTATTTGAGCGTTTCTGTTGTAGAAATGCTCGTTGTTTTACTACTTCTAGGTTCTACAGGGGTATTATCTAGTCCTCTGGCTGCTTCTTTTAGATGTTTTGCCTGATTTTTGAATTTTTTTTCTAATACTTTTTCGTTTGCAAAAGCTAGATCTTTAACCGTGTAAATATTTAATTTATTTAGTTCTTCTTTCGTTCTTTTTCCTACCATGAATAAATTACCAACATCTAGTGGCCATAATTTTTCTTCTATTTCATTTTTTAATAAGGTATGGACTTTGTCTGGCTTTTCGAAATCAGATGCCATTTTTGCGCATAATTTGTTGTTCCCTATTCCTATATTTACGGTAAAGCCAAATTTTTCTTTTATTTCTTCTTTTATTTTTATGGCTAATTGATAATAATCTTTATATAAATAGTTTGTACCTGTCATATCTAGAAAACATTCGTCGATAGAAAATTTTTCTAACAATGGAGAATATTGCGACAAATATTCAAATAATTTTTTTGATTCTTGATAGTACCAACGGTGATTGGGAGGGAACATTTGAAGATTGGGACATTTCTTTTTGGCTTGGTAGATTGTTTCTGCAGTTTTTATTCCCATTTTTTTAGCAACGGGAGACTTAGCTAAGACAATTCCTCTTCTTTCTGATTCTGATCCTGCAATGATGGCTGGTATGGTTCTAATATCTTGTTTATATCCTTGTTTTAATAAAAGAACTGCGGTCCACGATAAAAAAGCGTTATTTACATCTATATGAAAAATCAGTCTTTCTTTCATATTCTCCCTCTCTTTTCTTCTTTATTATATAGAACTTTAATTGTTGGTGCAATCGAACAACTGGTGCTTTTTCTTTTGCTTTTACATATTTTCTTTATTTTAGAACATACTAACTTTAGGTGATGGTATGGATTATGAAGAGCGAAAGTTATGGGAACAATTATTTAAGAAAGTAGTGATAGAACACATCCGTGAGGCTAGAATTTCTAAGGGATGGACGCAGGTACAGTTAGCAGAGGCGATAGATGTTTCACATGAATTTATTCGTTCTTTAGAATCTGTAAAAGGAAAAAACACCTTTTCTGCCTTTACTATTTGGAGAATTTCTAAAGTTTTGGATGTCAGTTTAGATGTTTTATTAAATTTTAATATGGATGAATATCGTCCCTTCATAGAAAAAGCAATGCAAGATTAAGTTCTTATGCATTGCTTTTATTTTTCAATCAGACTTTCTCCGGTCATCTCTTTTGGCTTTTCTATTCCCATTAAATCTAGAATGGTTGGAGCAATATCTCCTAGTTTTCCTTCATGTAGTTTTAGGTTTGACTCCGTAATAATAAATGGAACAGGATTTGTTGTATGAGAAGTTACTACATTGTTATCGTCATCTAACATTTCTTCACAGTTTCCATGATCTGCTGTTACAATTAAGATTCCTCCTAATTCCATTACTTTGTCATAGATACGTTTTAGATTTTTATCTACTGTTTCTACTGCTTTAATGGCTGCTTGTAATACACCGGTATGTCCTACCATATCTCCATTGGCAAAGTTTAAAATAACTAAATCTGTATTAGATAGTTCTGCTAATAGTTTGTCTGTTACTTCATCTGCACTCATTTCTGGTTTTAAATCATAAGTAGCAACTTTGGGAGATGGAACTAATATTTTCTTTTCCTTTTTATAATCTACTTCTTTTCCACCATCAAAGAAGAATGTTACATGGGCATATTTTTCTGTTTCTGCAATTCTTAGTTGTGATAGTTCTTGTTTTTCAATATATTCTCCTAAAATATTAGTTAATTCTGGATCATTAAATGCATGTGGTGCTTTTACACTATGTACAACTGGCATCATCGTTACTGTTTTCACATTATGAAAGTGTACTGTTTCCATATCTATTTCATTTGGATTGGTAATAGCTGTAAACAACTCTTTAAGTCTATCTTTTCTGAAGTTAAAGGCAATTACTCCATCATTTTCTTCTAAGTTTCCATTTTCTGTAAATTTAGCTGGCAGGAAGAATTCGTCTGTTACGTCCTTTCTATAACTTTCTTCTACATATTCTTTTGTAGAGGGATGTACTTCCCCTATGTTATTTACAATGACATCGTACGATTTTTTTAATCTGTCATAGTTGTTATCTCTATCCATTGCATAATATCTACCACTGATACTTGCGATTGTGCCAAAGCCTATTTCGTGTAGTTTATCTTCTACTTGTTTGATATAAGTATATGCACTTTTTGGTGGAACGTCTCGTCCATCAGTAAAGACATGAACATAAACATTGCTAATTCTTTCTTGTTTACACATATCTAATAGAGCTAGTAAATGGTTGATATGAGAATGCACTCCTCCATCACTTACAAGTCCCATAAAATGCAGTTTAGACCCATTTTCTTTTACATGATGCATTACTTTTTTGATTTCTTCGTTTTGGAAGAAATCTTTGTCCTCTATGGATTTGTTGATTAACTCTAGTGGTTGATATACAATTCTTCCAGCTCCTATGTTCATATGACCTACTTCACTATTTCCCATCTGACCTTTAGGAAGTCCTACTAATTGCCCTGATGCAGTTAATTTTGTATGTGGATACGTATTCCATAATTCATTAAACACAGGGTTATTTGCTAGTTTTACAGCATTACCATGAACTTTCTCCCTTAGTCCATATCCATCTAATATGGTTAATACAATCGGCTTTTTCATTTTTGACCTCCTTACATCTTGTTATCATTCAAGCAAAATATAGCATATATTGGAATATATCTTACTTCTTTTTTTGTTGCAAAATTATTTTCTGTTACTCTATATGCTTCTGTTACAGTAAATTTTTTCATAAATACAGAAAGAGATTTTGCTTTTGAGTCTACTTTGGTAATTAATTCAATGGGGATAATTTTACCCATTCTATTTTGAATGACAAAATTGACTTCTGCTTTTCCTTCTGATTGGTAATAATATAGGGCATACCCTGCTTCTGCTAGTGTTTTTGCTATACTATTTTCATACAAAATTTCTTTTATTTTTTCATCACTTAACAGTTGTTTTAACGTTACATGTAACATAGAGAAAAGTAGTCCATCATCTGGTACATATAGTTTAAAGCTATCCTTTTCTCGACAACTGCTTAATGGAGATTTTACTGTAGAAATTTTATAACTACGATATACGATTTGATTGTTTACCAAAAAATTAATGGTACTTTCATATTCTTTTGCTCTTCTTCCTGTACCAATCACACCATATTGAAATTTTTTGTTGTCCTTTTTTAATTGTTCTGGTAAAGATTCAATGACTTCTATTCCTCTTGGAATGTCTATTAGTGTTTTACATGAAATTAATTCTTTTTCATACACTTCTAGGATCTTTTGTTTAATAATATCAATCTCTTGTTCACTTTTACCTTCCAAGTTTGCTTCTACTACTTCTGGTAGTCCACCTGTCATTAAATATTCTTGAAAGAATTCCAGTGCAAGTTTATGGAATGGACAAGTTTTATGTTTCGTAAATGACTCTCTAATTAACTCTGCTAATGCTTTTTCATTTTTGGCCCACAAAAACTCCTCAAAATCCATTTCATTCATACTTTTAAATTGTAGTTCTTCTCCTTTAAATAAAGTTAAGTTTTCTCTACGAGAGGTAATTGCGATAATATGGAATTTACTATGCTCGCTACCAAATAGTTTTAATCCTTTGACTATTTCAATACTATTTAAGTTGTCAAAAATAATTAAAGTATCTTCTGGTAATATTGTTTCTCCTGATAATAGTGATAAATTTAATATTAGACGATCTGTTGATTTTTCTTTTTTAAATAAATCTTCTAATGGTTTGTTGTTACTGGTATTAAAATAGATGGTGTTTTTATAATTTGTTTTACCAAATTCTAAGGCAGAATAACTTTTTCCTACTTGTTTAGGACCATATAGAATCAATGGCTTTCTGATAATATCTTTTTGCCATTTTTCAAGAAATTTTTCTATTTTTCGTTCCATAATTTGTATCCTCCTTACATAATTCCTAAAATAAGTATACTTTTTTTCTGTTTAAAAGTCAACGCGAGACATAAAAAAAGACGGTATTCCGTCTTAATTGGCTAATGGTTTACTGAACTCTAATCTTAGTTTATCTGCCACTGTTACAATGAACTCAGAATTTGTTGGTTTTGCTTTGTCAATATCTACACTATGGCCAAAGATTTCTTCCATTAGTTGCCAATTACCTCTATTCCAACTTACTTCGATGGCGTGCCGAATCGCTCTTTCTACTCTTGAAACTGTTGTATTAAACTTTTTTGCAACTTCGGGATATAGTTCTTTGGTAATTCCTCCTACGATTTCGGGCCTTTCATACACCAAGGAAATACTTTCTCTAATATATTGATATCCTTTAATATGAGAAGGCACTCCTAATTCATGCAATGTTTTTGTAATTGCAATTTGTAAATTATTGTGGTACACATCGATTTCTTTACCACCAAATTTTACACCTGCAGAGACTTCTAAAATTCTTTTCTCTAAATCTTCTAGTTCAAATGGTTTTAGAATAAAATAATTTACTCCTAATTCTGACACCTTGCGTATCATATCTTGTGTATTATAAGAAGTTAAAACAATTACTTTCTTATCAATTGATTTCTTCTTCATATACTCCAGTACTGCTATTCCATCTTTATTAGGCATGATTAAGTCTAATAAAATTATGTCATACTCATCTTGTTTCTTTTCTATCAAGCGAATTCCCTCTGTACCATCATAAGCTTCTAGCGAAATGGTTACCTCAGGACGCTCTGTAAAATATTCCTTAATCATCTCTACTAAACTCTTATTATCGTCTACTACTAATACTCTTGTCTTTTTCATTTGTTCTCCTCTCAGTACTGCACGTATTTTCATTATATAATAGGTTGTCAAAAAATGATAGAGAAAAAAAAGACAAGTTTTGTCGAAACTGTCTAATTTGTCTAATTTTTTAATTTTTCTAAAAAAATTTGTAATTGCTCTGGATGTAAACTTAGACCGCCTAATAGATATCCATCTATATTAGATACTTGTTTTATAATATCAATATTTTCTACATTTGCACTTCCACCATATAATACTTTATTACTTGGGAAGTGTTGTTTTATGGTATTAACCATACTTTCTATTTCTTCATTTGTTGGAATAACCCCTGTTCCAATAGACCATATTGGCTCATAAGCTATGATTATTTTCTTTTTGTCTTCCTCTGAAAGATTTGTGGTTGCCTCTTCTAATTGTTTTGTGATGACTTGTTGTTCTAACTGTTGTTTTCTTTCATCTTGGGATTCTCCTATACATAAAATTGGAGTAATTTTTTCTTTTAATAATTGAATTATTTTTTCTCTTATCTGTTCATTTGTTTCTTGTTGATATTTTCTTCTTTCAGAATGGCCGACAATACAATATGATACTTCCAGAGATTTTAACTGAATCGCTGCTGTTTCTCCTGTATATGCTCCTGGGTTCGTACAACTTACGTTTTGAGCACCTAATTCTACATTAGAAATTGTGACATCCTCCAAATATAATGTAGTTGGACATAAAATTAATTTATGGGTTGTGTTTATTTGTTGTAATTGTTGTTGATATGTTATAAATTCTTGTTTTGTTAAATTAGATTTATTATTCAATGCTACTATCATTTTTTCTTCCTCACTTTAGATTTGATAAGTTACCTTTTTTTCTTGTCCTCTTGATTTCATATATACTTGCATTCCTGATTCTACACCTAAATCATCAAATTCATGACTAGCAAAATAAGTACTTGGAATTTGGTTTCCCTGTTCTTGTAGTAATATAATTTCTTCCATCCCTAAATTTGTAAACGCATATCTTTCTGCATCTGTTAATAGTTTTTCTTGTTGTTGGATTGAGGAAGTGTTGTCTATTGTCATTCGGCAAATCTTTCTATCTTTTTCTCCTATTAGATGGGCGACTGCTACAATTTCTCCCTTGTTTTGGCGGAAAAGAATTCGGATTATTTCGGGGCTTTCTTTTTCTAGCCTCTTAAAATCCGCCTCTCCCATCATATTTTTAGTTCTTATTAAATATTGAGACGTGCTAGAAGATATGTTATTTTGTTCTTCATATCTTTGAAACATATGGATGTGTTCTTCGTTATATGGATTAGCAACTACTACCTGCTCTTTCATTTTATTTAATTGCTTCCAATCCTGGCAAAGTCTTTCCTTCTAAATATTCTAGAGTTGCTCCTCCTCCGGTTGATGCGTGATATACTTTGTCTTTATAGCCTGAAGTTGAAGCTGCTGCTACGATATCTCCACCACCTAAAATCATTTTTATATTATTATCTACTACGAATTGTAATAAATGATTGGTTCCTTGTTTATATTTTTCAAACTCATAAACTCCAAGTGGTCCGTTCCATACCGCAATTTTGGCATCTTTTAAATATTGTTCAAATAATTTTTCAGTTTTTGGTCCAATATCTAGTCCCATCTCATTATATTCTAAATCGGTAATATCTTTTACACGATATTCTTCAGTTTCACTGTATTCTGTTGTAACAGCAACATCTACTGGTAGAACAATTTTATCTGGGTATTCTTTTACAATGTTTTTACAAAAATCGATATTTTCTTCGTCTAATAGAGAATTACCAATTTCATATCCTTCTGCTTTTAAAAATGTAAATGCCATTCCTCCACCAATCAAAATTTTATCGGCCTTTTTTACCAAATTTTCAATTACTCCAATTTTATCTGCTACTTTAGCTCCTCCTAATACAACTACAAATGGATGTTCTGGATTATCTAATTCTTTTAGGGCATTTAATTCCTTTTCAATTAAGAATCCAATACAAGAATCTAGATGAGAAGCAATTCCTACATTTGAGGCATGAGCTCTATGAATGGTTCCGAATGCATCGTTTACAAATACATCTCCTAATGATGCCCAGTATGATCCTAACTCTGGATCGTTTTTGCTTTCTTTCTTACCATCTAGATCTTCATATCTAGTATTTTGTACAAGGATTACGTCTTGTTCTTGCATATTATCAATTGCCGTTTCCAATTCCTCTCCACGTGTTTTTTCAATAAATGTTACTTTTTTTCCTAGTAATTCTTCTAATCTTTTGGCAACGGGTGCTAAATTGTTTTTTGCAAGGTCAGCCTCTTCTTTTACTCTTCCTAAATGAGAGAATAAAACTACTTTCGCATTCTGATCAATACAATATTTGATTGTTGGTAAGGCTGCAGTAATTCTAGTGTCGTCTACAATTTTTCCTTCCTTCATTGGAACATTAAAGTCACAACGAATTAATACCTTTTTATTTTCTAAAATCATATCTTTTATTGTTTTCATGGGTTATCTTCTCCTATCTAATTTCAGTATAGCATTTTTTTTGAAGAAAAAAAAGAAGTTGCCTTCTTTTTCTTTATTGTTCCATTAAATATTTTGCGGTTCTAACCATTTGAGCAGTATAGCTCATTTCATTATCGTACCAAGAAACTACTCTTGCTAATTGTTTTCCTTCTACTTCTAGAACACTGGTAGATAGTCCATCTACTAATGAACCACAAGTTCTTCCAATTACATCGCTTGAAACAATTGGATCATCTGTATATTGTAATGTTTCGTTTTGAGCACCTTTTAATACTGCATTAATTTCTTCTGCTGTTGTATTCTTTTCAAATTCTAATACTAAGTCAATTACAGAACCTGTTGGTACAGGTACACGCATAGCGGCACCATCTAGTTTTCCATCTAGATTAGGGCAAACTTTTCCAATTGCAGATGCTGCTCCTGTAGATGCAGGCACGATATTTGCAGCACAAGCTCTTCCACGACGTGCTTTGATTCCTTTTTTATGTGGTACGTCTAGTGTAGCTTGGTCATTTGTATACGCATGAACGGTTGTCATGTATCCTTTTACAATTCCAAAAGCTTTATCCAATACATCTACTACTGGTGCTAAACAGTTTGTTGTACAACTAGCGGCAGATATTATTTTTTCGTCTCCTGTTAAAATCATATGATTAACATTATATACAATTGTCTTAACATCACCTTTTGCTGGTGCAGAAATAATTACTTTCTTAGCTCCAGCATTGATATGTGCCATGGCTTTTTCTTCTGATGTGAATTTTCCAGTGCACTCTAGTACTACATCAATATTTAAATCATTCCATGGAAGATTAGCTGGGTCTGTTTCTGCATATACTTTAATGCTTCTATCTCCTACTACAATATTATCTTCCTCACTATGAATTTCATCAATTCTATAATTTCTGTGATTTGTATCATATTTTAATAAATATGCTAATTGTTCTGCATCTGTTAAATCATTAATTGCAACAACTTCAAAATCTGGATCTTCTTCCATTAGACGAAATGCAAGTCTTCCGATTCTTCCAAATCCATTAATGGCAACTCTTACCATAATAATCCCTCCTCTATTTTCATTATATAGTTTTCTATTTTTCGTTTCAATATATTCCATGTTTTTTGACACTTTTTTGTCGAAAAAAACATCCACAAAATCTGTGGATATTTCTAATCATGGAAACAACTGCCACCTATGAATTCTCTTAAAATGGAGTCTTGTGGGATAACGTCCGCTGGTATTGGTAAGAAAAGTCTTAAAAATTCTATTAATCTTTTAGCCTCTTCATAATATGGAGAGTCTTGTGGTACAGAATATAATAATGGCTCTACATAAGTTTTTAGAACACCTATTTCATAAATTAGTGCAGAATTAAATGTAAAATCAGCATCATCTTGGTATGGAAAAATGTATTTTTCTTCCCCTTTTCTTACACTATCCCATGATTTCAAAGTATGTTCTACATTATTATTTCTTGTACGATTATCCCTAATAATTCTTCTTAATAATCTGTTGTCTGTAGTTGATACACGATTGTGATTATCAATATTTAATTCCGTTAAAGCTGAAATATATATTTTATATTTTTTGGCTCTTGGAATATTTGTTAAAATTTTTGAATCTAGGGCATGAATACCTTCTATTAATAGTATATCTCCTTTTCCAAGTGTCATCTCACTATTAAATTCTTTTTTCCCTAAGGCAAAATTAAAGGTTGGGATTGTAATTGTTTTACCTTTTAATAATTCTTCAATTTGTTTATCAAATAATTTTAAATCTATTGCTTCTAAACATTCATAATCTTGTTTTCCCTCTTCATCTAGTGGAGTATCTTCTCTTTCTACAAAATAATCATCCATTGATAGTACTTTAGGGTGCAGACCAAAACTTTCTAAAAACATTCTTAACTTTCTTGAGGTTGTTGTTTTTCCAGAGGAAGATGGGCCGGCCATAAGTACGATTTTAATTTCCTCTCGTCTTTTATTAATTTCTCTTGCTACATTCAGTAGACGGTTACTTTGTAAAGTTTCATCTATTCTTATTAAATCATTGATTTTTCCTAATGATACCACTCTATTTAAATCTACGGAGTTTTCTACTCCAATAATTTTCGCCCAGTCTCTACATTCTTGAAACACTTCAAACATATGAGGATGATGTTTATAGACAGGAATTTTGCTAGATTGATAGATGGTTGGGAATTGTAGCACAAAGCCATCCTCTTTTATATATGTCAAATCAAAGTCTTTTACTTTGCCAGTGGAATGTGGCATTAGATTATAAAAATAGTTATAGTAGTTTCCTAATCTATATAATGTTACATAACCATTGGTTGTGTATGACATTACTCCTGCTTTTGTATCATCCTTTTTACTTTCGAAGTATTTGATTGCTTCTCCTCGATCTACTGTTGTTCTAATAATTGGCATGTCTGCATCTATAATATTTTTCATGGTTTCCTTTAAATTTTTTATTCTGTTTTCTGTCAATCTAAATGTTGTTTCAAAATAGATACCTTTATCTAATGAATGTTGTATAATGATGTCTGCATCTTCTCCAAATAATTTTTTTACTGCATATATCAAAACGTAAGTTAGTCCACTAATATGACTGCTATTTCCTTCTTTTGATGTCAAATCGTAAAATTCAATTGTGGAGTCGTGTGTAATTACTTTGGTTAGTTCTCTTAGTCGATTGTTTACCTTTCCCAAGAGAATAGGATATTTAAACTCTTTTTGGAATTCTTTGGATATTTCTTCTAGCGTCATACCTTTACTCATTTGATATTTTTTTCCATTTATTTCTACTTCAATTGTTTCCATCATCTCGATCACCCTCTTTATTTTCTCTTATTATTGTATCATACTTTGTCGTTTTAGAATATGCATATTTTAACTTCTTTACATCTATACTAAAGATAGGTGATACTTATGGGATTAGTACCAGTTGTTATTGAAAAAGAGTTAGATGGGGAACGTAGCTATGATATTTTCTCTAGACTGTTAAAAGAGCGTATTATTTTTATTAGTGGGGAGATTCAAGACTCTTTGGCTAATAGTGTTATTGCTTCTTTACTTTATTTAGATTCAATTAATCATGATGATATTTCCATTTATATTAATTCTCCTGGGGGAAGTGTTTCTTCTGGGCTTGCTATTTATGATACGATGCAATTTGTTGAAAGTGATGTTTCTACTATCTGTGTAGGAATGGCAGCAAGTATGGGGGCTTTTTTGCTTTCTAGTGGAACAAAAGGTAAAAGGTTTAGCTTGCCGAATGCTGATATTATGATTCATCAGCCATTAGGTGGGGCTGAAGGTCAAGCAAGCGATATTAAAATAGCAGCTGATAGAATTATTCTTCTTCGTAAACGTTTAAATCAAATATTAGCTAGAAATACCAAACAATCTCTTCGTAAAATAGAAAAAGATACAGAACGCGATTATTATTTAGATGCTTATGAAGCTGTAGATTATGGATTGATTGATAAAGTCATAAAAAAATAGAAGCTATAATTGTGTGGAGTTATGCTTCTATTCTTTTTCTAATTTTTTAAATCTTGTAGCTAGGTCTTTGATTTTTCGAAATCTATGATTTAAGCCTGATTTGGTAATGGGATTCCCTGTTTCTACTGAAATGATTTCACTTAATTCTTTTAAGGAAGCTTCCGGATATTTCTTGCGATATTCTAATGCTTCTTGTGTTTTATCATCTAGTAGGCTTGTTCCTAAATTGTTTTCTATAATGCCTATATCGTCTAGTTGGGCTGTTGCGGTTGCAACTACTTTATCCATGTTAGCCTGTTCACAGTTGTTCAAGCGATTGGCTTGATTTTTTTTGTTGCGGTAGATTCTTTGATTTTCAAAGTATAATACGGCATTATTCGCTTTTAGGATTTTTAAGTAGTCACTGATTTTATCTGCTTCTTTGATATATAACATATATCCTTTATCTCTTGTTAATATTTTTACATTTAAATCAAATAAATTTAATAATTTTTGGACAAAGACCGCTTCTCCGGCGTGTTCAATTAATAATTCCATATGGTATCTTGAAGTTTTTGGATCATTAATACTTCCTGAACTTAAAAACACTCCTTTTAGGTATGCTCTTATTTCTTCATTGGCTCCTACAATATATTGGGGTGGTCTATCTAAATATGTCCCATTTTTGTCTTGATAACCAATGTCTTCTAAAATAAAGTCTTTCTTGTCCTTTATGGTTAAAACAAGTAAATCTTTTTTACTAAAATTTAAACTATCTTTTATTTCTCTTTTTACTTTTGTTTCATAAATAATTTCTATTTGTTTTTCGATTCTTTCACAAATCATTGGATTTTCTGTTGTTAATTGGAAGCCATTCATTGTTTTGTGACCATTATTTCTAATATATCCTGATAGTTCAGCAATTATCTCAGATTTTGAACCTATATTTTTTGATATTTCTTCTTTAATATCCGTAGTATATGACATGTTAATTCCTCATCAAGTAGTTAAATACTAATGCACTTAGTTTTAGACTATTATGTCTTAAAGTATTGTCTTCAATTGTAATTAAGTCATCTTCAATTAATTCTGTACCAAGGCTTTCGATTGCTGCATAATCAATTTTAACTGGATCTTTTTGTTCTGCTGTTGCATATTTTTCAGCTATTTTTTTGTCTATTTTCGTATTACTTGCAATTACTACATCGATTTTTCTAAAATCTAAATATTTATTTAATAGCTTTATATGATCGCTTACTGTAAAGTTATCAGTTTCTCCTGGTTGCGTGACTGCATTACATAAATACATTAGTGGTGCCTTTGTTTCTTTTAGGGCACTTTTTACTTCATTGCAAATGACATTTGGTAAAATACTTGTATAAAGACTACCCATACTGAAGATAATTAAATCTGCATCAGCAATAGCATCTAGGACTTCTGGTAATACTTTAGGTTCTTCTTTATAGTAAATTTTTTGAAACTTATGATGGGCTTTTGTAATTTGTTCTTCTCCTTCGATTACATTTCCATCTTTATCTAGTCCCATTAATGTTAAAGATGAATCTTCTGAGATTGGTAATACTGTATGTTTTACGTCAAACAATTTGCTTAATGATGCAATAGATTTTTTTAGTGAACCGGTAATATCTAACATAGCTGTTAATATTAAATTCCCCATTGCATGTCCGTCTAAGTCACTAGATGTATGAAAACGATATTCTACCATTTCTTTTATTGGTTCATCTATTTCTGATAATGCTGTGATTACTTTTCTGATGTCACCTACTGCTGGAGTATTAAATTCTTTTCGTAATTTTCCGGTTGATCTTCCATTGTCAGACACTGTGATTACAGCGGTAATTTGTAAAGGAAAGTCTTTTAATCCTTTTAAAAGGTAGGAGATTCCGGTACCTCCACCAAAAACCACAACTTTTTTATACATATTTTTTCCTCCTAATTATGAATTGTATAACTCTTGAGGTTGCTTTTTTATACTTTTTATAAATATAATCATTCCTGATATGATGAACACAATAGATACTAATTGAGCTACTTTTAATGGTCCTAACATTAGAGAATCTGTTCTCATAATCTCTATGATAAAGCGAATGATTCCGTACCAAATTAAATAAAATCCTGTTAGTTGACCTACTTTTAGATATTTATATTTTCTGACCATTAGCATTGCTATGAATCCTACTAAACACCAAACAGATTCATAGAAAAAAGTCGGCTGGCGGTATTCTCCTAAAATATACATTCCATTGATAATAAAACTTGGTATTCCAAGGGAATGTAAGTGTTCTGCTGTTGTTACAGGTCCATACGCTTCTGCATTAAAGAAATTTCCCCAGCGGCCAATCGCTTGAGCTATTATTAATCCTACTACAATGATATCTAACATTTTCATCAGATTTACTTTATGCTTTTTACAGTAGTAGATAATGAATAGAAGACCAGCTATGATTCCTCCATGAATTGCTAGTCCTCCATTCCATATTTGTAATATCTCTAAAGGATGATTTAAATAATAAGATAGATTAAAAATAACATAATAAACTCTTGCACCAATAATTCCAATGATAATGGTATTGAATGTTAAATTAACTAAAAAATCTTCATTGATTTGTCTTGTTTTTGCTTCTTTATATATTACAAAACAAGCTACTAACATGCCTATAAATATAAAGATAGAATACCAGTATATTTGAATTGGCCCTAAATCTAATGCTACTTTGTCCATAATTTACCTCTTATTATTCTAATATTTTCTTTAAAAATTGACCAGTATATGATTCTTTTACTTTTGCTACTTCTTCAGGAGTACCTGTTGCGACAATTTGACCTCCCTCGTCTCCACCTTCTGGTCCTAAATCAATAATATAGTCTGCTACCTTGATTACATCTAAGTTGTGCTCAATTACAACTACTGTATCTTTATTATCTACTATTTTCTGTAAAATTGCAAGTAACCGCTTAATATCATCGGTATGAAGACCAGTGGTTGGTTCATCTAGGACAAATAACGTTTTTCCTGTTGCTTTCTTTTGTAATTCTTTTGCTAATTTTACTCGTTCCGCTTCTCCTCCTGATAGAGTTGGTGCTGGTTGTCCTAATTTAATATATCCTAATCCCACGTCCTCTAATACTTGTAGTTTATTTTTTATCTTTGGTACATTTGAGAAAAACTCTAATGCTTCTGATACTCTCATATCTAGTACTTCAGCAATATTTTTCCCTTTATATTTTATGTTTAGGGTTTCTCTATTATACCTTGTTCCATGACATACTTCACATGGTACATAGACATCTGGTAAAAAGTGCATTTCAATTTTTTTAACGCCGTCTCCACGACATGCTTCACAACGGCCACCTTTTACATTGAATGAAAATCTATTTTTTTCAAAACCATACATTTTGGCTTCTTTGGTAGTTGTAAATAAGGTTCGTATATCATCAAATACTCCAGTGTAAGTCGCTGGATTTGACCTTGGTGTCCTACCGATTGGGTTTTGTGAGATAGCAACAATTTTATCTATATTGTTTAAGCCTAATATTTTTTTATGTTTTCCTGGCCTTTCTTTTGAATGATATAAAAAGGAAGAAACACTTTTACATAATATTTCATTAATTAGACTACTTTTCCCGCTTCCTGATACTCCTGTTACGCATGTAAATGTTCCTAGTGGTATATCTACATCAATATTTTTTAGGTTGTGTTCTTCTGCCCCTTTAATTTTTAAGAATTTTTTGTTGCCTTTTCTTCTTTCTTTTGGAATATCAATGCATTTTTTTTCACTTAAATATTGTCCTGTGATACTGTTTTCATTTTTCATCACTTCTTCTGGTGTACCGGCTGCAACGATTTCTCCACCATGGTCTCCAGCACCAGGACCAATATCTACAAGATAATCACAGGCAAGCATCGTATCTGTATCATGCTCTACTACGATTAAGGTATTTCCTAAGTCTCTCATTTCTAACATAGAATTAATTAATTTTTCGTTATCTCTTTGATGTAGACCAATACTAGGTTCATCTAATACATATAATACACCAGTTAAGTGAGAACCAATTTGTGTTGCTAGACGGATACGTTGTGCTTCTCCTCCTGATAAAGTTCCAGCACTTCTACTAAGTGTTAAATATTCAAGTCCCACATTCGCAAGGAAATGTAATCTATCTTGTACTTCTTTGATTACTAGTTTTGCAATTTCTTTTTTTTCTTCTGATAATTTTAAATTATCAAAAAATGGAATTAATTCTTTGATACTCATCTGGGTAACTTCGTAAATATTTTTACTATTTAATTTTACAGATAAAACATCATCATTTAATCTTGCACCATGACAAGTTTCACAGGTATGTTCAACCATATAGTTTTCCAACCACTCTCTAACCCAAGTGGAGCTTGTCTCCATATATCTTCTTTCTAGATTGTTTACAATTCCTTCATAAAAATCTCTAGAGTTATATTTATTACCACTTTTAGAAGAGTATTGAAAATGAATAATTTCATCTGATCCATATAAAATTACATCTTGTTGCTTTTTCGTTAGTTTTTTCCATGGCTTTGTCATATCTATTTTATAATGTTTACAAAGACATTCTAGTTTTTTATAGTCAATTCCTTCTGTATCGTCGGTTAGTGTTTTAATACATCCACTAGCAATAGATTTGTCTTTATCCGGTATTAATAAGTCTGCATCTATTTGTAATTTAACACCTAATCCTTTACAGTCGGGACATGCTCCATATGGGGCATTGAAACTAAAAATTCTTGGCTCTAATTCTGGTAGAGAAAATTCACAATATGGACACGCAAATGATTCTGATAGTACAATCTCTTTCTTGTTTTCCCCTAATATTTCGATGACTACTTTTCCTTCCGATAATTTGGTGGCTCCTTCGATTGCCTCAAATAGCCTAGATCTACATCCTTCTTTAATAATTAGTCTATCTATCACAACATCGATTTTATGTTTTTTATTCTTGTCTAAATTTATCTCTTCTGATAAGTCCATCATTTCTCCATCAACACGGACTCTGATGTAGCCTTCTTTTCTTAGATTTTCTAATTTATCTTTTTGTGTTCCTTTTTCACCATGTACAACTGGTGACATAATAATTATTTTTGTTCCTTCTGGATATTCTAATACTTTATTTGTCATTTCTTCGATGCTTTGACTAGTAATTGGAATATGGTGATTAGGGCAGTATGGAACACCGACTCTAGCAAAAATCAACCTTAAATAATCATAAATTTCTGTTACTGTACCTACTGTTGATCTTGGATTATTATTGGTTGTTTTTTGATCAATACTGATAGCTGGTGATAACCCTTCAATACTATCTACATCCGGTTTTTCACTGCCTCCTAAAAACTGTCTAGCATATGCTGATAAACTTTCTACATATCTCCTTTGTCCCTCAGCATAGATTGTATCAAAAGCCAAACTACTTTTCCCACTTCCTGATACTCCAGTCATGACAATTAGCTTATTTTTTGGTAATTCTATATTAATATTTTTTAAGTTATTTTCTCTTGCACCTTTTACTATTATTTTATCCATATACTTCACCTGCAACATATTATAACATATTTTTTCTTATTAATAGAAACAACTTTATTTTAATCATAAAGGAATATTTCGTCAATCGAACAAATTAAAATCAGAAGAATTTCTTCTGATTGTTTTTATACTTTTTCTTCTATTCTTTTTTGAAGTACCTTGGCGTTTTGTAGTACTTGACCTTGAATTTGATCATTTACCATATCTGGAGTAATGAAATATTGGTCTAATACTACCTCTAGGGCTTTGGCTTTTCTTTCATCGTTTTCTTTCCATCTAGCTTGACCTACGTAAAAGTTGGATGTGTTAAATGGGACTAGATAGTCGTAGTCTTTCATTTGCAATGGTGTAGTAGAAAAATCAGTAATAAAACATTTTAGGTTTTCTAGAAATTCTATTGCTGCTTTTGGATATAAGGACATAATTTTGTCTATATTTTTTCCTTCTATTTCTAATTTTTCTATGTATAACATTTTTAAAATATCAGCTTTGGCTTGTTTTCTTGTTTCTTCACTTACGCCTTCTAAAGATTCCTGGGTTATTGCAAATAGATTTTTATTCCTTTCTGGTTCATCTAGGTACATGAACATAGTAGAAAATTCATGGTCTATCATAGGGGCAACTTCTAGACTTCCTTCTCCTTGATAAAATAGGACATTTTCATAATGATAGTTTTGATCTTGTCTTAAAATAGAACATAGTATTTGTTTCGCCATGGATTCTGCGAGACAAGGGTGCTCTTTCATAAATTCTGAGTCTAATATCTGGGTATAATCATAAAACACTTCACAATAATTGATGTATGTTGAAATATCTGGTAATGTAGTTGGATTTCTTTGACATAATTGATATAAGTTTATTAAGCTTTTCTTTTCTGTTCCTAGCTTTTCCACTACTGTTCCATGATGATATTTATTTGGATATTCTTCTTCTATATTTTGACATGTTGCTAAATGGTATACAGGAGTTGTTGGATCAAAGTAGTTATGAAATATAGTTGACCAGAACACTTCACTATATGCAAAAAAGGGAGTTGATAATGGCTTGGTTTTAGAAAGAGGCTTAAAAACCATTTCTTTTCCATTGTCTGAAAATACGGGAAAATGTTTTTCACTTTTTACCTTTCCTTGAGCTTCTGATGTTAAATTTCCTATTCTTTGGTGATAATCATAATTATAAACCTTCCAATCAAAATTCATATTTATTCTCCTTACTGATATTTTCGTTCTTTAAAAGTACAAGACTGGCATAATTTTTCTATTGGTTTTCTATCTTGTAATGATTTTTTTACATTTATGTATCGTTCTTTTTTTTCTATTTCTTGTAGTGGTTCTTTCCTTATGTTACCAAGATTTATTATGCCATTACTGTCTAAGCAACATGGTACTACTGTCCCATCTACTAATATTGCTAGTTGTGTTTTTAAGGCTGGACAATATCCACAACTTTTGTGATTTGTTATCGTTGGCCATGAAAATTCATTATCTTTATCCACATAAATTGTGGAAGAAATTTTTATGTTTTTTTCTTTTTTTAGTTTTTCCACTGTTTCTGGGGATAAGTGATAAAAGTCTTTTAGTTTTTCCACTATTTCTGTGGATTTTTTATCTAGTTTATTGTTTTGCAATGTCCATAGGCGATAAATAATGATGATGTCCTTTGGTAATTGTTTTACACTTTCAAATATTTTTTCTTCATATTTTGGATCCTTTTGTTCACAATGTAGAGAAAAGTTTATCTTATGTAGTGCTTTGCAATTTTTTAACTTATTGACTAATTTTGGAAATAAGGTTCCGTTGGTCGTTAGATTTACTTTTAGATGATAGTTTTCTACTAACTTTAAAAATTCAATAATATCAGGATGGAGAAGTGGTTCTCCTTTTACGTGTAAATAAATATAATCTGTTACTTTGTCGACTTCTTCTAAAATATGACAAAACTCTTCTTTAGTCATAAATTTTTTTTGCTTTGTAACGGGACTGCAGAAAGAACAATGAAGATTACAACAATTGGTAATTTCTATATATACTTTTTTATATTTATTCATATTAGTTATTTGATTTCATTTCAAATAAGATATCACGTAGTTCCATTGCTCTTTCAAAGTCTAACGCTTTTGCAGCTTCTCTCATTTCTTGTTCAATAGCGTCTACAGTCTTAGCAAACTCTTTCTTCGTCATCTTCTTTGGTTTCTCAGTTGCTTTTTCATCGACATTGCTGATTACTTCTCTGATTTCTTTATGAATCGTCTGTGGAGTGATTCCGTGTTCTTTATTATATGTTTCTTGTATTTTTCTACGTCTTGCGGTTTCCTCTATTGTCTCTTTCATAGAATCTGTTATTTTATCTCCATACATAATAACATGGCCATTTGCATTTCTAGCGCAACGTCCTACTGTTTGGATTAGGCTTCTTGTACTACGTAGGAATCCTTCTTTATCTGCATCTAATATAGCAATAAGAGACACTTCTGGAATATCAATTCCTTCACGTAATAAGTTAATTCCTACTACCACATCATATTTTCCAACACGTAGGTCATGAATAATTTGAAGTCTCTCTAATGTTTTTATTTCGGAATGAAGATAGGCTACTTTGATATCTAACTCTTTTAGGTAGTTGGTTAATTCTTCTGACATACGAATTGTTAATGTCGTTACTAAAACACGTTCGTTCTTTTCAATTCTATCTTTAATTTCTCCTACTAAATCATCGATTTGTCCTTCTGTTTTTCTTACTTCTATTGTTGGGTCTAGTAGTCCGGTTGGACGAATAATTTGTTCTACATATTTTCCTCCTGTATGTTCTAACTCTAGGTCACCAGGTGTTGCTGATACGTAGATTGCTTGATTAATCTTTTTTTCGAACTCATCATATTTTAATGGTCTATTATCTAAGGCACTTGGAAGTCTAAAACCATATTCTACTAGATTTAGTTTTCTTGCTCTATCACCATTATACATTCCTCTTACTTGAGGTAAAGTTACATGAGACTCATCTACTACTAATAAATAATCTTTTGGAAAGAAATCCATTAATGTTGTTGGGGTCTCTCCTTTTTTTCTTCCAGCCATTGGTGCAGAATAGTTTTCAATACCAGAACAAAATCCTGTTTCTTCTAGCATTTCAATATCATAGTTGGTTCTTTGTTCAAGTCGTTCTGCTGCTACTAATTTGTTATTATCTTTTAACTCTTGTACTCGTTCTTTTAACTCTTCCTTGATGCGAACAATAGCAGCTTTTAATTTTTCATCACTTACTACAAAATGACTAGCTGGAAATAAACTGATATTTTTTTTGTTTGATAATACTGCACCTGTTAAGGTATCAATTTCACTGATTCTGTCGATTTCATTATCAAAAAACTCTATTCTATATCCCGTTTGATTTTGGTAGGCAGGGATTATTTCTACTGTGTCTCCTCTTACTCGGAACGTTCCTCTTTTAAAATCTATATCATTTCTTTCATATAGCATTTCTACTAGTTTGGTTAACATGACATTTCGATCTATTTCTTCTCCTACGGATAATGTTAGCATTTTACTTCTATATTCTTCTACTTCTCCAATACCATAAATACAGGATACACTCGCAACTACAATTACATCTCGTCTAGATAACAAACTACTAGTTGCGGCATGACGAAGTTCATCAATTTCATCGTTGATAGAGGAATCTTTTTCAATATATGTATCTGTTGATGGAACGTATGCTTCTGGCTGGTAGTAATCATAGTATGAGACAAAATACTCAACACGGTTTTCTGGAAACAGTTCTTTAAGCTCTGAATAAAGTTGACCTGCTAATGTCTTGTTATGAGCTAAAACAAGTGTTGGTTTGTTTACTTCGGCAATGACATTCGCAATTGTAAAAGTCTTTCCAGTTCCCGTTGCTCCTAAAAGAACTTGTTCTTTCTTTCCGTCTTTAATTCCTTCTACTAATTCTTTAATGGCTTCTGGTTGATCACCACTAGGTTTAAATTTTGATACTAATTTAAACATCATTCCATCTCCTTTTCGTTTGTTATTTTAACATCTATTCTTTTATAACTCAAGAATCGCTATTTAAATTTTATGATATCTATCATCTATTTTTTGTAACACTTTTTCTCTTGTTGTCTGATAGGAAGATAGTATGTCTCTCATCGTTTCTTTAGGATTTTGTGCAAATTCACTTGTTGGAAGATATAAACCTTGTTCATAGATTCGTTCTAAATCATCCATAATATTATATCTATGAAAGTCATCATATAAATTGGGAGCTATTCTATACGTTCTTTCTTTTTGATTTAATGTCTTTTTTATTAATTTTGGATTTGACTGACTATTTCCTCTTCTCATTTCTTCTACCAAATCTAAAATATCTTGTGCAGTAATTCTAGCGCAGGATGTAAAATAAGTTAGATCATTCCATAAATCCAACCAAGGACCTGTAACACCATATCCGCCACCATAGGCTCTTCTATCTACTCTTTCTATTCCATGATTGATGGTTTTTGAATGGTTACTTACACTGTTTTCTTGTAAGAATCTATTATAATGTGGATCACATACTAATTTAATACTAGTTAAACCTCTTATTTTTTCTGAATTTATGACTAAGTCTCTAATGCGTCGATAACTATTATCATCTCTAAGTTGTTTTCTTGATAATAGATAAGGGGTATCTCTTAATACAACAGCATTTAATAATTGTCTAATTCTTCTAATAGTAAAATAATAGTGATGATCTTCTGTTCTAGAAAAGTAGACATAGTGATCTAAATCTGTTACAAAGCGGTTTTTTCTAATATCAAAATAGTCAAAACTGTTGTGACCTTGAAATCTATAATATTCTCTTTTACCTTCTTGTACTAGTTGGTTTGCTATTTCATTGTATGTTGTCATTGTTATCTCTTGTCCTTTCTTTTTTTTACTTTTTGGTTTGGATTTAATTGAATGGATAGTTTTCTGAAACAAGAATCTAATGTTTCTGGAAGATTATACTTTAATTCAAATAAAGTATAGAATAACGACGGATATTGAGCTAAGGCACCTTTTATTGTTCTTGGTATTTGAAGTTTGAAATTTGGATCTACTTGGCTAATGTATTCTCTATATGGTTCATTATAAGGATGAATTTTATTTATCATCCAAGGTTTTATTCCTAATAGTCCTGTACTATGTAATATTTTGGGATTGTTTCTCGCTAATAAAAGTTCATCTAATGGAACGTTATATCTTTTACAATAATTTGTTAGTTTTTCATCTCTTAGTGCATATGCATATGGAGCCATATTATATTCTCGTGATAACTCTGTAATCTGTCCTTGTAATACAACGTTTAGAATATCTTGGTCTGGATAAGTAAATTTTTTCCCTTGATTATTTTCTATATAATTTTCAATTTGTTCTTGATAATTTTCTTCTAACCATTTTTTTACATCTATATATAATACGCCAGAATTATAATATGTGGATAGTCCTAATCCTTTAGCATAACTAGAAGGAGTATTATCTCTTACAGCATATATTGGGGCTTCTTTGTTCAATAATCCACTCAAATCTCCTAAAATGATTGTGTCTGAGTCAAGATATAGCATTCTATCCATTTTTTCTACTTGTTCTTTTAAAATTTTTTGAAAAAACAGTCTAGCATTCGCCACTTGTGTGTTTTGCCATTCGGGAATGCCATACCTTTCTATATGAAATTCTTCTAATGGATAGGTAAAAAGATTAATGTTTGGGCATAAACTATTTACTAGCTCTATTTTATTTCTATCTTCTTCTGTTATACCCTCTGTCATTAAATGAACATCTATTCTTTCAGATGTTGTTAAATTAGAGTTTTCGGATAATGACAATATAGAGGCTAATGTCATTGTTAAATAATTTTGATCTGTTGCATATAATATATCTATTTTGTTCATTTCTTTTTTTTACCTACCTTTTATAGAATAAAAAATCTTTATCTTAAAAAGATAAAGATTATCCTCTTAATGATTTTTTATAAGCTTTGACCATTCTTGTTATCTTTTTATCATTGTGATCAGATAGACAACTTGGAATATATTCGTGGTCTTTGTTTAATTTTGTCAGTAGTGTACTGATTTCTTTTCCTGCTTCATCTGGATTATATCTTCCTGTTCTTAATCTGTGAAGTGTTGTCAATAAGTAGATTCCAGATTCTGTTGTAGAATCTAACTCAATTCTACTATTTTCTGTTTTTTCTGGAACATAGTATGATGATGCTATATCTTCGGAGTCTAGAATGTCATATATCTGATGAGCTTTTTGTTTTGGAATTTTTGATAATATTTCACATGTCTCGTTATGATTATAAGCAATTAATAGTTCTTCATCAGGCAACGTACTTTTATAAATAAAAGGCAATCTTTGGTTATGAAATCTTGCTGCTATTTTAGTTGATACATAAGTAGTAATTAAGGATTTCATTCCATTTTCTTGATATATATTTTCTTCTAATACTAAATCATTCTGAATTAGTCTTAGCCAGTTGATAAAGTCCTTTAATTCTGGAATTTCACGATATCTATTTATATCTTCTGCTGTGAAATGATTTCCAATAAATATATTGGCTGGTACCATTGGAAGTCGGTATAGTTCATTTTCGCTATCTATTCCACTTTGAAAAGAATAAGTAGGATATATTTGATTTTGATTGAATGGTGGTAACTTTATTTTTCCTTCGATGATTTCCTTTGCGATATAATCATCTCCATCTAGAATTTTGGTTGTATCTAGTATATGAACACCAATTGTTTTGCTGCCATCTGATTGATAATCGATTGAAAAAGCAAAAGGTTCGATCCCTTCTATTTGAAACGTACTAGTCATTGTAGATGGAATGAATTCTCTATATCCTTGTTTTCTATTTTGTTCTGCACCTGCTGTTAACCAATAAAGACATATATCTTGGGAATCATTTGTCGTTTGAAAACTTGGTTTATTTGTTTTGTCCTTTTTTTGTGATGCATGTCTTACATTATTAATTTCTGTAATATCTTCCATTACTAATGAAGTACTTTGATATCCTTTTCTTTTTATATACTCTCTAAATTCATCTAATTTTTTACTATACTTTGCAAGTTCCTGGGGAGTTAATTCTATCCCTTTTCTAATCATTATTTTAATAATTTCTTTATAAAATCCTGGTTCTATATAAGGTAAGCCTTGATCTTGCAATTTTAATTTATAATTTTTTACAAAGTAATCTAGAGCATATAAGATAATATGTTCTCTTTCTGTATGTCTAACAATATTTCTACCTTGACCTTCTTTTACTATTTTTAAATTCCTTGCTCTTAAGAATTCGTCTATTTGTAATAGAGCTTTGATTTGTTCATAATTTCTATCATCTTGCATCATGATTCTTAAAATATCGTAATAAGCTCTAGTATCTTCTTCATCCATATACATTACTGGCATTATTTCTTTAAAGGCATTTTCGATTCTTCTTAAAAAGTCTTTTTCAAAATCACCTTCTATACTTTCTCCTTTTTTAATTGATTGGCGTTTTGTTTTGATGACACTTTTAGCAATGGATACTAACTCTTTTAATTCGTATCGTGGTAACTGATACATATTATGTAATAAAGCAGTAATCTCTTCTGGAAGTTGATGGATGTATGATGATTGCCATTCTTTCATATAAGTTCCTTGGTCAATTTTCTTTAGTATTCTTTGATATTCTCTTTCTATATCATTTTTTGGAATAATAAAGTCTCTTTTGTCCATTAATTGATCCGTTGTCATTTCTGGTTTTGGCTGAAGTTCAGATTCTCTGCTTTCAATCGCTTCTAATCTAGCAAGGTATTCTATCATTGTTTTGACCTTTTCTGCCTTCGTAATAATCTGTTGCAACTTCTCCTCATATGGAATATAAAATTCTCTCTTAGGAGATGTTGTAGAAAGAGTTCGCCAAGGCATTAAGGGATTCCTTTTTCCTACTCTTTTTTCATTCTCCGCTTCATGCATGGCTTCTGTAGTGCTTACTTCTATTTCTAATAAAGATTGGGCATCTTCAATATAATACAATAGTAAATCTTGTATAGCATCAATTCTATCTCCATGTACCGTTAAATGCTGATAGTAGGAGAACATATCTTTTGCTTGATTATCTAGCCAATAATTTCCTTCTTCAATTTCACTCCATATTTTTTGCCTTTCCTGAGCCAATTGAGTCTGCTCATCCAATGGGTTTTTGCGGTGTTCTCTTTTTTCTCTCATATCAATAAATTTTTGATGTAATTGTTCTAGGGATTGCTGTGCTGCTTTTTGTTCTTGTACTAATTCTCTTTTTCCAGTTGCGGCATATTTTCTTTTAGCCTCCGCATTTTTCTTTTTCATACGATTCATCTGTTTGTTGATTTCTGATAATAACTGGTTCGTTAATTTTACTCCTAATATTTGTTCTAACTCTTCTAATGTCTCTACTCGATTCATTTGTTTGATTGCTTGCTCTACAATGTCTTTTCCTACTGGTTTTTTCTTTTTCATATTATCATTCCTTTTACTCTGAATTTATCTATTTTAAACATTTCTGGTTGTTTTAAGGCTTATTTCTTTTTTTATCATACTCTCTTACTATATAAAATACAAATCTTTTCTTTTTTTGCTACTTATGTTATAATAATTAGCCTGGGAAATGAAGGATATGGTGATAATAATGGAATATGTCTATATTGATGGAGAAAAAATTGCAATTGATACGAATCGTGATTCTCTTGGCTGGGGAATTAACGGTGATTCTTATTGCGCTCAAATGGGAGATCGATTATTATCTGTAAAAATATACCATTCTGAAGAGGAACCACTAGAGAATCTATATTATTATCCTGACGAGAAAACCCTTTCTAAGTTTATCGAGCTTGCCCCTTTTGTGAAACCTATTTTATTAAGTCAATTTCTAGTAACTGATGAAGAGGGCCATTATATTGGATGTGCTAGAGATTATATTGAACCAAGTTATCCAAATACTACGGAAGCTTTATTTGCAATCCCAAGAGAAAAAGCATTGCAGTATTTTTATGCCATTGAAGAAAAAATTCCTGTTTTTGATAAAAATGGTATTTTACTTTTTGACTGGCACAATGGTAATGCTATGTTAGGAACTATTCAACAAGGACCAGAACAATTATATGTTTTTGATGATACTTGCTACAGCATGTATGCATCAAGACAGAAAAACAATTATATTGAGTTGAGACGTTTAGTAGAAAGCTTTGTAGATGATTTTTTACTCCAAAATAATAGTGACGGATATATTCATGATATTATTATGCAAAAGATTTATGCTCAGTATCGGCCTCTTAGCTTTTTGGAAAATGTTAGTAAACAACAAGATACGTTAGGAGATGGAATATTACAATATGTTAAAAAGCTTAATAATAGGTATAACGAATAAAGAACACTAGTTACTCATTCTAGTGTTCTTTATTTTCTTGGGCTAGTTGTTGTGATAGTTGTCCATCTCTTAATATTTCTATCTTATTATTTTCGACTTTGATTAAAGTAGAGGCTTCCTTGTTTACTGTTCCTTCATCTAAAATATAATCGATTTTTTCTCTCATTCGAGGTTCTATTTGTGAAGGATTTGTAATCGGATTATGGGAAGAGATATTTGCACTCGTTGAAATTAATGGTCTATTTAATTGGTTCATAATTTCTAATAATCTTTTATCTCTTGGCATTCTAATAGCAACATAGTCTGAACCTGCTGTTAGTAAACTAGATACTTTTTGACTTTTTTTAAATAGTATTGTAAGTGGTCCTGGCCAATATTTTTTTATTAACTTTTGTACTAGGGAAGGTATTTCTATTACCAATTCTTGTAACATTTTTTCATTCGATATTAAAATTAATAAGGGTTTATGGAAACTTCTTTCCTTAGCGAGATATACCTTCTTTATTGTTTTTTCATTGGTTGCATCGGCAATAATTCCATAAATTGTATCGGTTGGCATAATTACTAAATGACCTTTTTTGATTTCGTTTATTATTTTTTCTTTCATCTTTTTCTCCTTTTCATATAGGATTTCTATACTTATTATAACTTGCTTGTCAACTAATCTTTTCTGCTAAAAAGAAAAAGAACTTTCGTTCTTTTATCTTCCATACCACCAAGAATATAATCCACTTGGGAATCCAATATAATTTCTTGGGTTTAATGTACTATTTTGATAAGTTGCCCAGGTGCATCCACCACCAGCATGCCAATCACAAGTTGTAATTTCTAGGTGTAGATGTGGTCCGGATGAGTTTCCTGTTGATCCCATTCGACCAATTACATCATCAGGTGAAACAATATCACCAACATTAACATACCATGCTGATAAGTGGGCATAGGTTGAATAAAGATAGCTTCCATTTACGTAGTGTCTAATTTTTAAAACTAAGGCACCTGCATTGTCATAATATTTTGCAAAGACAACGCCTGTTGCTACAGGGTGGATTTCAATGTTGTTATAATTTCTGTTTCCTAAATCTATTCCTAAGTGACCATAGTTCATCCAGTTCTGAGTTACATAACCACTTTCCATTGGTCTATAAAAACCTGAGGCTGATGGTGGCATGACATTTCCAGAACCTCCACTACCGCCGCCTCCACTACTAGCATGTGCTCTATCATATCTAAGTTGACATTGTTGAATATCTTCGTTTTCTCCACAGCCAATTGATTCATAATACTCTACACTTTCTTTTGCTTCATCTATTTGATCTTGTATTCCTGGCTGAGCATCTTTTAATGTTGCTGTTTCGGCATTAATCTTATCTCTTTCTTCTTCCAATTGTGTCTGTAAATCTTGTTGTTCCTTTTGCTTCTTTGATAAATCTTCTTGTTGTTGTTTGTTTTTTGTAATTAAAGCATCTAATTCATCCATAATTTGATCATTATATTCTGTTAGTTGCTCTACTACAGCCATACGATAAATCATATCTGTTATGTCTGTAGCTCCAAAAGCATATTCTAAATATGCATTTTCACCATTTGCAATTTGATAATATTCGATGATACTTTTACTTTCTTCACTTTTTTGTTCTATTTCTTTATTACTTTCATCAATTTCTGTTTGTAATGTTCCAACCTCTTCTACTATTCTATCTAATTCGCTTTCAATTTCAGAGATTCTTTCACGAATTTTAGCAACTTCTTCATCGTTTTGTGCTACTTGATTTCTATTATCTTCTAGTTCTGAGGTGTATTGTTCTACTTCTGCTCTAAATTCAGCCAATGTATTAGCATCTGCATGAGTGTCTACAGGTAGTATGATATAAGACGTTACAATTGATACTAATACTAATAGAGCGACTATTTTTTTCTTCATTATATTTTTAAATACTTTCTGACGGCTCCGGCACTACCAACCATACCGACTAAAATACCAATAATTACTACTATTCCTGCTGTTGAGTAAATAAATGGTTCTGGTTTTATTAACTGAATTAGTTGAGTAAATAAATATCCATCAAAATGATTGTAGAAAGCTAAATATCCATAGGTTGTGAAGATAACCGGGATAATGGATCCTAATAGACCTAATATCATTCCTTCCACAATGAATGGGGTTTTTATTGTAAAGTTACTTGCCCCTACCAATCTCATAATTCCAATTTCTCTACGTCTAGCAGAAATTGTCAATTTAATTGTATTGATAATTAAGAATACTGTTACAATGACTAAGGCTATTACTACACCGTAGGTTACTTTTTCAACAGATGAGAAAGCGCTTATCATTTTATCTACCATTCCTTCTCCATATCTGACTGCATTTACTTTTGTTATTTTTTCAATTCTGTTTGCTGTATTTGATATTTGATTTACGTTTTTAACTTTTACTTGGAAGGTATCTTTTAACGGACTCTCACTATCATCCCATTCATCTAGTACGGTGTTAAAAACTTCTGACTCCTTTTGCATTTCTTCTTTTACATCTTGCTTTGACTCGAATCTTATACTAGATTTATCTACATTTGGTATTTGTCTAATTTCATTTTCTACATTGTTTATATCTTCTTCCGTTACATCATTGTTTAAGAAAATAACAATCGTTAAATCTCTTTCAATTTCTTGAGTAAAATTTTGAACATTAAAGGATGCCATAATTGCAATTGCGACAATAATTAGTGTAATTGTAATACATGAGATAGATGCAAGTGATAAGCTGAAGTTTCTAATTACACTTTTGAAGGCGTCTCTAATGCTTCTTCCTAACATTCTAAATATTCTCATCTACGTAAGTTCCTTTCTTTTTAAAGTTAACTAAATGGCCATCTTTTAATGTCACGACTTGTTTTTTCATGGTATTTACAATCTCTTTATCATGAGTTGCCATAATGATGGTTGTTCCTCTTGTTTTATTGATATTATCTAGTACTTTCATAATCTCCATACTTCTTTCTGGATCTAAGTTACCAGTTGGTTCGTCACATAATAATAATTTGGGATTATTTACAATAGCTCTAGCAATCGCTACACGTTGTTGTTCTCCACCTGATAATTGATCTGGATAGTTGTGTACTTTGTTTTTTAAGCCTACTTCTTCTAAGGCACGTAATACATTTTTTCTTGTTACTTCTTTTGTTGCCCCAATTACTTCCATTGCAAATGCTACATTTTCGTAGACTGTTAATTTTGGTAGTAAACGATAGTCCTGGAATACAATTCCTAATTTTCTTCTAAGTTTGTAAACTTTTGTATTTCTAAGTTTTGCTACATCTAATCCTCCAACAATAATCTGTCCTTTTGTTGGTTTTTCTTCACGATATAACATTTTTATCAATGTACTTTTACCACTACCTGATCCTCCAATTACGAAAGTAAAAGAACCTTTTTCAATAGCAAGATTTAAGTCATAGATGGCAGTAACGCCATTTTTATATTTTTTTTCTACATTTTTTAATCTGATTAAGTCCATATTTACCTCCACTCTAGTATATTTCATTATATCATATATTTCGACATAACAAAAGAGGAGTTTTGTGAAATCTCCTCTTTCTAGACATTATTTGCCTCCCTTAACTTCATAAGCATCTTCTACTACAAAAAACACTTTGGGATCAATTAATTTTATTCCTTCTGTTACTTTATAATAATCTCGGGTTGGTACCACTAATAATAGTACTTTTTTGGTTTTTTCAAAGAATGCTCCCTTTACATTAAAGACAGTAATTGTGTGATGTAACTTATTCACAATATATTCTCTTATTTCTTTTTCTTTGCTTGTTACAATATAGAATGCTTTATTATTAGAAATGCCTAATAATACTTTATCTATCATTAGGTTGTTAATAAAGACTAAGATGATAGCATACATCATCATTGACCATCCAAAGAAAACACTTCCTATTAAAATAATAATGGTATTTATTACCATATTAGATTTTGTTACTGGTATTTTAAAATATTTATCTAAAATTTGACTGATGATGGGAAGTCCTCCATTACTATAACCGGTCTTGTAAATAAATCCATTGGCAAGGCCACCAATTACTCCGGCAAAAATTATTATTAAGAAGGTATCATCATAATTGATTGTAACATTTTGAGTTAAAAAACTTGTTAATTTTACAAATAGTGGATAAAGAAAGGTAGCTAAAATAGAACCTGTTGTTCGTTCCGTTCCAAGATACATCCAACTAAATAATAAACAGGATAATGATAATAAAAATATCATAAGAGACGAATCTATTTGATATACATAATTAGTAATGACTGCAATACCATTTACTCCTCCTGCTACTAGTTCTGTTGGCAGTAGTAATAAATTATATACTAATGCTAAAACAAATAAAGCTATTATTAAGGTGAGTAATCGACGTAGTCTACTTTTTTTCTTTATTGTTTCCAAGATACTTTCAAAAAAGTTTTCCATTATTCACCTCCAAATACCTCATAGGCATCTGTTACTACAAAGAAGGAGTCTGGATCAATTTCGTGAATGCCTTCTTTTAATCTATAATAATCTTTGGTAGGTAATACACACATTAATACTGTTTGATTTTCTTTGGCATATCCACCTTTGGCATTGAAGACTGTAACACCATGATTTAAATATTTTAAAATGTACTCTTTAATCTTTTTATCTTCTTTGGTTACAATGTAGAAAGCTTTACTGTCGGATACTCCTAAAATCACTCGATCTGACATAAAACTAATGACATAAAGGACTATAATAGAATACATAAAATGTGTTGGTCCAAACACAAAGGCGGTTAATAGTACAATAGTACCATCACAATATAGCATGCTTTTTCCCATACTGGTTTTTAAATATTTTGATATGATTTGATTTACAATGTCTGTTCCTCCTGTTGTAAATCCTGCTTTATAAATCATACCAGCTCCAAAACCATATACTACTCCACCAAATGCTGATATTAATAACAATTGATCTGTATCAATATCAATATAGGCCCCAATATCACTGGTTAGACTTACTAATATTGGAAAAAGAATAGAGCCTAGTATGGTTGCTTTTGTTTTTTTCTTGCCAAGTAAAAAATAACTCAAAATTAATAATAAAATATCTGCTACTAATATTACGATTGAATTTTCTATTCCTGTTAAATAATTAATTATAATAGCAAGTCCACCTACTCCGCCAGCTACAATATTATTGGGTGCTAGAAATAAGTTATAAGAGACTGCAATTAAAAAACAACCTATTACAAATTGAATATGTCTTTTTACATTAGATTTTGAATTAATTTGTTCTAATATCTTTAAATCTTTTGCTTTAGAAAATATTCTCATATGTACCCCTCACTTTACTTTTATCTTTTTTGTTTTAAACTTGCTTCTATAAATATATCTATGTCTCCATCCAATACCTTTCCTACATTGCTAGTTTCTACATTCGTTCTGTGATCTTTTACCATAGAATAAGGATGTAGAACGTAGCTTCTGATCTGTGAACCAAAGTTAATATTCATTTGGCCTCCTTTTATCTCGTTTAATTCTTTTTCTTGTTCTTCTAGCTTTTTCATTAGAAGTTTGTTTTTCAACACTTTTAATGCTTGCTCTTTATTTTGGATTTGACTTCTTTCATTTTGACATGTAACAACTATTTTAGTTGGAAGATGGGTAATTCTTACTGCAGAGTCTGTAGTATTTACCCCTTGTCCTCCTGCTCCTGTTGAACGATATACATCTATTTTTAAATCTTTTTCATCAATTTCAATATCATTATCTTGTTCTATTTCGGGAGTTACCTCTATTGATGCAAAAGAAGTATGTCGTCTATTATTGGAATCAAATGGGGATAGTCTTACTAATCTATGAACTCCTTTTTCATTTTTTAAATATCCATATGCATTGTGTCCTTTAATTCTCATGGCTACACTTTTGATTCCTGCTTCTTCGCCGTCTTGATAATCTAGGATTTCTACTTTATACTTTTTCTTTTCACACCATCTTGTATACATGCGGTATAACATTAATGCCCAGTCACAAGATTCTGTACCACCGGCACCAGGGTGGATTTCTAAAATACAATCATTTTTATCATATGGGCCATTAAGAAGTAATAACAAACTTACTTCTTCTACTTCTTGTTCTATCTTTGCAGTATCTTCTTCTAATTCTTTTTTTGAATTTTCATCTGCCTCTAATTCTAAAAGATCTACTAATTCTAAATTATCTTTTGTTTTGGTTAACAAGTTTTCTATACTTTCTACCATATTTTTTTCTTCATTTAATTCTTTTATGGTCTTTTCTGCTTGTATTCTGTCATTCCAAAAATCAACTTGTTTGCTTTGTTCTTCTAATTTTTTTATCTTTTCTTTATGAGAATCGACGTCAAAGTGACCTCCATAATTCTTTTGTCTTTTGTTCACTTTTTATTAATGATTCTTTTATTTCTCTTAGTTCCATTTACTTTCTCCTTTTTTAGTTTGCTCTAATATTTTGTTTCTATTCTTTTATAAGCCATTCATAAGGTAACATACTTTTTTCTTTTTCTCAAATGTTTTTTTTAATATTATTGTATATTTTTGTACAACATGCATATATTATGAATGAGGAAGGTTCACTGTTACGTGTGAAGATCCTCTGTAAATAGATATAGGAGCCTATATGGCTCCTTTTTTTTGTGTTTTTGTATATTGTTTTGGGGCGCTGTTAAAGTCTTTAATATTTTGATATATTTCATCTGAGCAAGTCATCAATTCTTGTAAATGGTGAGTGTCTTCATCTTGGATACCATCTGTTAGTCTGGGTATTATATCGTTTACAGTTTGGTATCGTGGAAAATACGTTGCTGCTTGGTGAAAAATACTATTTAGCTTATTGATATTATCTTCTCCTAGTTTATCTGCATATCCAATAAAGTTAGGATACCATCTACTTTCTATTACTTCTTTTTTAAATGTGTTTAATAAGTTTTGAATGATAAAAAAGAAAGCTTGATTAGGAAATATATACTCTTTTTCTGTATCTGGGTTTGTAAACAAATATATTCCTTCTTTTTCCATCTGATTGGCAATTTCGTTTGCAAAATATTCATTTACGGTCTCATTCATTACTTCTCTTGACCTAATTTTTTGGGCTGGATGATTGGTGTTCATTTCTTCCCAACCACATTTCGTAACAACTCCTCCATTATATTCTAATAAATTGGTTTCTATTAAATGATTTAATTCATGTATGACATTATGGTCTTCTACACTAATCGATGTACCAATATTAATAAATACTATCGGATAACTGATATAACCATCGTCTATTTTTCTGGCTCCAGGAATGACGCAAGTTTCTCCTTGCATCATTAAAATATCTATGGGTTGATTTACTTTTACGTTTTTACTTTTTATTTCTTGCTGTAGCTCTATATAAGATAGTAAAGATTTATAGTACTCTCTAAGGGCTTCTATATATAATATTTCACGTCTTTCACTTATCAAATTTATTAATTTTTGAGGAGGAGCGATATCTTTACAACGATTGTCTTCCCAATAACGATTATAATTATATCCGTAATTAAACCCTTGACTTATAAAATATGAAATATGAAGCAATTTTAATTGTTCTTCTATTTTTTTTGAAAAACAACCCTTTTTTATCTTATCTAAAATCTCCTTATCGAACGATTCTATATTTCCATTTAAACTAATAAGAGGACCTGTTATATTTTCAAAATGGTTTTCTAAATCTGATTGAGTAATTTTTTCTTTTTTAGTTAAAGATAAAAAGTATCTTTTATCTTTGTCAGATAATAAAAAATAAAATTCTTGTATTAGTCTTAGTGTATATTTTATTAGTATTTGATCCCTTAAATTATAACATTCTGTAATATAGTTTTCTTGATCTTGAAATGTTTTTTTATACTGAATAAAGTTTTCCTTGAAAGATAGAAAAGTAGATTCCTCATCTAAAAATTGTTCTTTTTTATCTAGGATTTTTGATTCTTTTAATATGGTATTTAAATCTTTACTTTCTATTTGGGGAAACAGGCCTTTTAAAAATGCAATTACATTACATTTTTCATTATTGGTTAATTCTTTATTTTTTAATAATTTATAAAAGCAATCAAGTGTATCAAAATTTACATGAAAAAGAATTAGGGGATTGTTTTTGTCTATTTCTAATCCAATTTTATTTAAAAATTGTGATGTAAATGACAATTCTTGCTGATTATACATTTCTTTTAAAAATTCTTCTAGATTAACAGGATCTATAAAAGCAAAGAAAATAGCGTTTGTAAATTTTTGCTCTATATATTCTCTATGTTCTTCTCCATAGTATTTGATAAACTCTTCTTTAAATATTGGCAAATATTTTTTTAAATATCTATTTGGATAAAAATGACTTTGAAAGTACTCTTGCATATTGTTTCCCCCCCCTAAGTTTTTTATTTTACTAATTGTTTCGGAGTCATCGATTTTAAATACTCTACGAATCCATCATAAGTAAAAACTTTATCACTATCTATATTGTTTTCTGTTGTCCAATATATTATTCTATTCATATTTTCAGGTGTTGAAATAATTGCAACTAACCTATCTGGTGACTCTTTAAAATTCACATTTCCCATTAACATGGAATTTCCTGCTTTTGCATCTTCTTCATCTTTTGGTAAAACTACAAAAATGCAGCCTGCTGGTAAAAAATACTCATTATCTAATAGACCAGAATACCCATTTATTGTTGTAGAAATGGTATCTGATGTTGTTACAGAAATTTGCCCTGAAGAATCATAACTGGTCATGATTCCTAATCTATCTACAGAGGATGAAATTTCTCCACTTTCTATAATCTCTTTGGCTGTATAGATGGGGCAACCATGGAAACGTAGTGGTATATTCTGGGATGTCAATTTTCTTATTTCATCAGCAAAATTATTGTATTGTCTATTACGATATTCTATATCTTCTTGTTGTCGTGGCCTTAAAAAGAACAATTCTTGTTCATACATATGTCTTGCCCTTATATATCTAGCTAAAGTTCTTTGTAATACCAATCTTCTTGTTTCTTTTTTATCTTTTTTTGTCGTTGGCAAGTCTGATAACTGTTGTTGGCAATCTTTTATTTTATCGGTATAAAACTTAATATTTTTATTAAAAAGTTGTCTCATGTTTTTTAATTTTTGTGTTTCTATATTCATACTAGTCTCCTCTTATATTTTATTCCTGTTGCAATTCATTACGTAATTTCATCCATAGTTTTCCTAAGTTATTTTCTCCTTTTCGATCCATTCCCCATCCCCAAAATGAGTCCTTTGGTGAATCTTCAACAATCTGATAATCTTGTGTTTCCAATAATTTTTTCTTTACGTATGGATTTTGGTCTAGTTTTGCTCTCAAAAGTTCTTCCATTACAGATAATTTTATTTCATCCCACTTTGGATGTTGGCTGTTGCGATTGGCAAAGGCTATTTTTTGGGCTTCGTGGGCGGAATGACTTTGTTGTATCTGCTTTGCTATTTCTGGTACACTATCTAAGAATTTTGATGCTTGATAGGCCTCTTCTAGTGATGCATATAAATACCCCTTATATTCTACTTTAAATGAACTAAAATTATCTAAACAATAAAATTCTCTAGGATAAAAACCTATTACTTCATCCATTTTTTCTTTTAACCAACTATCTCGATATTGTTCTAATTTAATCACTATATCACTTCCTTTTTGTATTATACCATGTATACTTTAAGATGTGAACTGATGTAAGAAAAAGCATTGAAATGTATCAATGCTTTAATCTTCTTTTATATATTTTAATTCTCCCATGCGCGAAGTTGGAACAAATCCTGCTTCTGCTTTTATTACATCTGGAATTCTGTTTACTACCGTTGCACAAGTTAATTCAACAGTATTTGGTTTTTCTATAACAAGAGTTGTATTAGGTTCTCCATAAACAGTCCATTCGTTTCTATCAAATTCATCTTTGTTATACACTTTACCAATACATTCTGTTTCCAAAGTAATTCCTTCTTTTGTCTCTGTGGTAACAACTGCACTCATCCCTGTTGCCATACCAGCTTTAACAGTCATTCCTAACGTAGAGGATTCAATATCATAATCGTTAAATTGTGGCACACACTTTTGTCTTTGGCTTACAACAGTTAACCCTAACTTATCACAAAGCCAACCATTTACATTCCACATATAAGATGGAGCATAAGTACCACTTTCAATTACTTTTTGTCTTTCTTCATCAGATATTTCATCTGCTGATGCAATTTCTTTTTCAAATTGATCTTTTGTTAAACCTGCACCATGAGCTTTTGCTAAAGCAATTCCATAATCTTCTACATTATACGATGAACTACCTTTTATTTTAGTAATGTTATGGCTTGCTCCTACTAATGTAGTGATAAGATTTCCCCAAAATGCGTCTTGATATCCGCTTCCTGTAATAGTACAGTTATTTTCTTTGGCTAAAACATCTATTTTAGATGTTAATGTTGGATTGGAATTCATTGGGAAAAATGCCTCTTCACATGTCGTAATAGCATTAATTCCACATTTTGCACAAATCATCAATGGTTCTTCTACATCTGCTAATAGACTCATTGTTGTTACAATGGCACAATCTGGTTTTAATTCTGTTAATAACGTTTCTGCTCTTGTTGCATCTTCAACAATAACACCAGTCTTTTCTGTTCCCATGATTTCTCCAATATCTTTACCAATAACATCAGGGTTTACATCTACTGCTCCTATAATTTCTCCACCATTTTCTATTACGTAGCGCATGGTGAACACGCTCATTTTTCCACATCCATATTGGAATATTTTAAGTCCTTTCATTTGCCCTGCCTTTCTTTATATTATCATATTAATTATATCACTCATTTTTCATTTCCTTTTTTATTTTATTTGTTTTTTTATCTAATTGACACTTTCTTTTGTATAAAAAAATTATCAAACTATTTTGATAATTTTTTATCCCTTGGTTCATATTTTTCAATGGCTTTTAATATTTCATCTTTTTTGGAAATATTAAAATAAAAATAAATAGGAGTATCCGTTAATATTGTGACTGTGTATTTTCCCACAACAAATCCTTTAATTTTGTCCCAACTAAAAATCATTTTGATTCCATAATAGGATTCATCTGTTATTCCATTTTTATCTATTATAATTGAATTTTTAAAATTTTGTTTTTTTCTGATATTGTGGATTACTATGATGGTTGCTAAAGCATGAAGAAGATAAATGATTGCTAATATTATTATAAGCCAGGAAGCTGTAATAAATCTAATATTTATACAACCTAAAAACAGTAGCACGGCACTCATAAGCAATAAAATACAAACGGTAACAATTTTTCCTTGCAAATAGGATGATGGTCTTGCTGATTTTGTCTGTAGAATTTTTGCTTTATGTTGGGCAACTCCTCTTGCTTCATCAAAACAGTGAAAAAAATCATTTGACATGTCGGTTTCTATTTTCATTTTATTACTCCTTCTATTTTATTATACTATATTTTATTTCTTACAAATATTAAATATTTATTATTTACTTGATAACTTCTTGATATTTTTTAGAATTGCTTCTACCTTGTTTTTTATTATCTATTACTAAGAAAGAGATATCATCACTTTGTTTAAATCTTGAAAATTTATTACATAAATCTTCTTTGTTTTAAATTTCTCTTTTTTTTGGATTTTTTCTTACAAGATTGTTATACCTTTTTATCACTATGATTTAGATTTAATGTTCTATCTATTTTCCTTGGAATCTCCTTTTTCAAACTCCGTTTGCTATTATTACTTGTTGGCTCTGAAACATATTTTTAATTTACTTCAATCTATGAATTTTATATCATTCCTATTTCTACTATTTTATATTATAATAACATAAACGTATGTCTTTTGCTATATAATTATATAAACATTAAAAAGTGTCAACATTTTATTTTGTTAACACCTTCTTTCTTTTATGTGTTTATCCACAACAGTTTTTATCTTCTTTTCCCAATTCACAGGTTATACCAATTAAAGAATTATAGATATTTATAATATTATGTGTTCATGTTGGAATATGAGATTATGCTGATTTTTATATTATAATATTTATGTAATTACTGATATTTCAAGGATTTATAGCTTAAGAATTAAATATTTTTAATTTTTAAAATTAATTTCAAAATACGTAAATATATTGTCACTAGGAACAGTTAATTTAAAAAGAAACTTATTATTATCTAATTTAAAAACATAAAGGCTTGTTAACTGATGAAACATGTCAGTTTTTTTATTAGTAGGTAGATAACCATTTAAAAATTGAGCCTTATCTTCATTTGGCCTTTTAACAAATGATTCGCTTTCTAATAGATATTTTGTAATATCTTCTATTTTATTGCTATCAAATTTATTTAAAGTTTCTAAATCCAGCTCAAGTGTAAAACAAAGAGAAGCATCTTTATTATCATCAACAGTGACACCTGATAATTCTAAGAAAATTAAAGGACTATTTATAACCTCTGTATTAGCATAGGAATATGTAATTTTGGTATTTGTAATATCTTTACCATCTATCTCAAAAACATAATCAGGAAAGCTTAAAATTTCTTCTACTTTTTTTGTTTTAGTTTTTTTTACCTTATCCATTATATCTCCTCTTTCTTCCTGTTTATTTATACATTTTTATGCCCTAGTATATCAGCAACTTCACGAATAGCAATCTCATTATTCAATGTTTTAGTAGTATAGCTTCCTCAAATCATAAAATCTAAACTTATCTATGCCCATTTCTTTCTTAGTCATTTTTTTATTTTATACATTTTTTGAATACATTTTGATACTTATCAATTGTTTCATTCACATCAAACCAATATACACTAGTCAGGATTCCATCGGATGGATCCACCTCTGTTCTTTCTAATTTGCCATCTAAAGCTTGCATGGTTTTAACAGATCCTAGATTATTTACATCGCAATCTAACATCACTAAGTTTAATCCCAATTTTTGTGCTTCAATTAAACCTAAATATAAATTTATCTTATTATATCCTTTTCTTCTTTCGGTCGGACGAATACCATACCCAATATTGCCACCGAATTGTTTCATACTTTCTGGTAAATTCCATCGAACATTGATGGCACCGATGATTCTATCATCATTTTCGCTAATCAATAAAAACGTTTTAGACTGACATCTTCCTAATTTTTTAGCATACTCTTCATCTTGCATCCTGAGACACATTTCTAATGCCTGTTCAAACGTGTATCCTTCTAATATTTTTCTTAACGATCCCATACCATTTGTTTCAGAGTTATAAAGTGCAAATTCATTCACATAATCTATAATTTGATTTTTTCTTTCCAGTGAAGGCATTTCCAAATAAAATTTTTCCATTTTATATTCACCACCACATATGTTTTGTGTTTCAATTTCACTCTTGCTAGATAAAATGAATCCTAACTTTTTTGTTTCCAAAAAATTTTTCCTTATTTTATAAGGGATTTCCGAGATTTTGGTAACATCTTTCCTAATTTTGGAAACAAAATGGAAACAAATTGACTGTTTTTTGTAATTTTTTAATTTTTAAAATCCTCGCTAAGCCCTTATTTTATGCGTTCTTTCCGCAACAATTCTTATATTTCTTTCCTGAGCCGCATGGACATGGCTCATTTCTACCAATTTTCTTTACTCTCTTTGGTTGTTTTTTGGCAGGTTCTTTACCACCTTCATTAGTAACTTTCTTTTTCACCACTTCTTTACGTTCAATGTTTTGTCTTATTTCTGCTCTTAGTAAGAAGGTTGTTACATCTCTATCAATTTTTTGTAACATTTCATCGAACATGTCATAACCTTCCATGGTATAAGCACGAAGTGGGTCTTCTTGAGCATAACCTCTTAAATGAATTCCTTCTCTTAAGTGTGACATAGTATTGATATGTTCCATCCAATAATTATCTACTACTTGTAGTGTGATTGCTTTTTCAAATTCATCTGTTACTTCTTGTGGAATTTCTTTTATTTTAGCCTCATATTCTTCTGTAATTTTCTTTACTAAAATATCAATTACTTCTTCATCAGATAAGTTTTCTATATCAGATAACTTGATATCATTTTTTAACAAGTTTTCGTTTACATATTCTGTTATTTCTTCATAGTCTTTTTTTCCTAAGGCACCTTCTGGAGCTAAATGAGATTTTACTAAATCTTCCATATGATGACGGAAAGTGTCTAGAACCATTTCATGAATAGATTCACTATCTAGAATTCTATTACGTTTCGCATACATGATTTCTCTTTGATCATTCATAACATCATCATATTGTAGTAATTGTTTACGAATATCAAAGTTATTTCCTTCTACACGTTTTTGAGCAGTACCAATAGATTTGGTGAATGTCTTACTTTGAATAGCTTGATCGCCAAGTCCCATTGTTTTCATCATTTCACCAATTCTATCAGATCCGAAACGTACCATTAAGTCATCTTTCATAGATACGAAGAATTGTGTATAACCTGGGTCTCCCTGACGTCCAGAACGACCACGTAACTGATTATCAATACGACGAGACTCATGACGTTCTGTACCAACAACACAAAGTCCTCCTAATTTTCTAATATCATCTGATAGTTTAATATCGGTACCACGACCAGCCATGTTTGTTGCGATGGTTACTGATCTTTTTTGTCCAATTTTTGAAATTATTTCAGCTTCACGAGCATGATTTTTAGCATTTAACACTTCGTGGGGAATGTGTGCTTTCTTCAATAAATCGCTGATTAATTCACTGGTTTCAATAGCAATCGTACCGATTAATACTGGTTGTCCTTTTTCATAGCGTTCTTTTACAAAGTTAATAATTGCTTTGTATTTTGCCTCTTTTGTAGCATAAACTAAATCCGGAGCATCTACACGAACAATTGGTTTGTTGGTAGGTATTTCAATAACGTACATATTATAAATATTTCTAAACTCTTCTTCTTCAGTTTTAGCCGTACCAGTCATACCTGATAATTTTTTATACATTCTGAATAAGTTTTGGAATGTAATAGTTGCTAAAGTCTTAGTTTCTTGATTAATCGTTACTCCTTCTTTTGCTTCAATTGCTTGATGAAGTCCATCAGAGTAAGCACGACCTTTCATTAAACGTCCAGTAAATTGGTCAACAATTACGATTTCATCCTCTTGTACAACATAATCCACATCTTTTTTCATAGCATAGTTAGCACGCAATGCTTGATTAATATAATGTACTAAAGAGCCATTTTCAATATCATATAAATTTTTAATATGAAATGATTTTTCTGCTTTTTCTACACCTTTTTCAGTTAATGTAACTGCTTTTGTTTTTTCGTCGTAAACATAATCATCTTCATTTTTTAATCCTTTAGCAAAATGATCTGCATCTAAATATAGGTTAGCACTATTCATTTGTCCACCAGATATAATCAATGGTGTTCTTGCTTCGTCAATTAAAACAGAGTCAACCTCATCGATAATTGCAAAATTTAATGGTCTTTGTACTCTATTTTCTTTTCTAATTACCATATTGTCTCTTAAATAGTCAAATCCAATTTCATTATTTGTAGAATATAAAATATCACAATTATATGCTTCTTGTTTTTCTTTGGGACTTAAATCTCTTGTATTAACTCCTACGGTCAAACCAAGAAAACGATAAATATCTCCCATCCACTGTGCATCACGTCCTGCTAAATATTCGTTAACTGTGATAACATGTACTCCTTCTCCTGTTAAGGCATTTAGATAACCAGGAAGTACACAAGTTAAGGTTTTTCCTTCACCTGTTTTCATTTCAGCTATATTACCATAATGAATAGCAAGACCACCTAAAATTTGTACATAAAAATGTTTTTCTCCTAATACACGGTAAGAGGCTTCTCTTGCAGTTGCAAAAGCTTCTACTAATATATCTTCTAAAGTTTCTCCATTTTGTAATCTTTCTTTAAATTCTTCCGTTTTACCTTTTAATTCTGTATCTGTTAACTTAGAATATTCTTCATCTAAGTCCATGATTTTATCCGCTAGAACTGCAAATCTTTTTAGCTCTTTATATTCGTGGTCAAACAATTTTCTTAATAATTTCATTCTAACATCTCCTTAACTAATTATTCTACCAAAAAAAGAGGAAGAATAAAAGGTTATTCTTCCATTTTCTTACTATTCGGATTCGATTACACCATAGTTGCCATCTGTTCTTTTATAAACAACTGCAACTTGATTTGTCTCACTATCCTTATACATATAGAACTGGTGACCTAAGAGCTCCATTTGAAGTATTGCCTCTTCTTCGTTCATTGGTTTTACTTCAACTTTCTTTCTCTTTAAGATTTTTTTATCATCAGATGAATCCTCATCTGAGAAAGCAGATACTACAAAGTCACGATTTGTTTTCACTTGTTTTGACATAATACGTGTTTTGTTCTTTCTTATCTGTCTTTCTAGCTTATCGATAGTTTTATCGACAGCTGCATAGAAGTCATCTTTTGACTCTTCTGATCTTAAAATAAATGCTTTTAGTGGTATGGTAATTTCTACTCGTTGTTCATGATTTTTTACTTTTACTATGACGGTTGCGCGAACATTTTCGCTATCTTCTAGGTACTTATTTAACTTATCTAGCTTCTCTTCAATATAGCCTTTCATAGAATCAGTAATTTTAAGTTTATCTCCATGAATAATAATTTCCATACTATCACCTCCTTATACTTAGAGTATAGCATAATTTAGAAAAAAAAACTACTATTTAGCATTAGCAGTTTCTTTAACTAATTTTACATTTAAAGCTTGGTATCCCTTGCTTGTTTCAACCAATTTAAATTCTACTAGTTGTCCTTCAGATAAAGTCTTATAACCTTCTAATTCTATTGCTGAATAGTGTACGAATACATCTTCATTTTCTTTGTATTCAATAAAGCCATAGCCTTTATCATTGTTGAACCATTTTACGCGTCCAACCATCATGTTCTTGCACCTCATTTCTACCAACAGCATCGTTTATCTCCTTGGTGATTACATCATACCAATTTTTGCCAACCCAACGACAAAAATTCCGTTAATTGCTATTGGTAGTTACTTTGATGGTTTGTATTCTTCTTTTTTCGACAAAATTCGACAAAATTTATTTTCAATTAATTATTTGATTGATTTTTTTGTTTTTAATCTTATTATAGTTATATAATAAGATTGATTGAGGTTTGGTGGTTGTATATGAAACAATTATTTTTAAATCGTTGCATGGACCTTATCTGTAAATACCAATCCTTTTCTGACTACGACAAGAAAAAATTAAATTATGGCTTAGAGGGAATATACCTTACCATAACAAAGTTGGTTATACTACTCATTCTAGCAATTATTTTGAATATGTTATTTGAATTCGTTATTGTAACAATTTTATTTAATATTATTCGATATACGGGATTTGGCTTTCATGCAGAGAAAAGTTATCAATGTTTGATCTTTTCAATTTTTAATTTTATTGCAATACCATATTTATTGTTACATATACACCTACCTAATTTTATTGTATATGTCATCTGTGCAATTTGTATTACCCATTATTTACTATTTGCACCTGCAGATACAAAAAAAAGACCTCTTTCAAACAAAAGAAAGAGAATCATTCGTAAAATTCTTACGGTTACGATTGGTTTTATCTATACATTAACAATTGTACTATTACATCAAGAATATTGGACGGCGATTATTTTGTCAGCATTAATTGTTCAGGCAATTATTGTTAGTCCACTTACTTATACGTTATTTGGGCAACCATATAACAATTATAAAAGGTTAAATACTACAAAATAGTATTTAATATATTTTTGGTAAAGGAGCGTAGTATGAAAAAAAGATTATCTATGTTATTGGCTGCAGTAGCCATGTTGGCAACAGGGGCAGCAAGTTTAGGGTGTGCATGGTGGTTTAATGATGAACCAGATTCAATTGATGTATTTCAAGATTAAAAAAGAATATCATTTATTGATATTCTTTTTTATTGTCAATTGTTCAATATAATAACCATCAATAATTTCTTGCTTTTCTTCTAGCCATGGATTGTCTTTTATTAATTTAGAAGCAAAATATAATCCATTCCCTCTACCTTCTCCTTTAGATGAAACTCCTTTTTTATTTCTATCTTTCATATTTTTATGACGTTTAAATGTGTTAGAAAAGACAAAACTCACTTTATCTTTTAGTTCATATATTTCGATTGTTAAATTCTTTTTTCTACTTTCAGCTGCAGCTTCAATTGCATTATCAAAATAAATTCCAATTAACTTACAAAGAATTCTTATATCTTTTTCTGATAATTTTGATAAAATACCTTTTGCTTCTATACTGACATCTGTTGTCAAATTTATTTTATGTTTTTGAGCAATGGCTGCCTTATAATACATTAAACCTCTAATTCCACCTTTAGGAAGGTTCTTTAGGTTGGTGACTGCTTGACCTTCAATGTTGATATTGTCTTCCAATATCTCATCAATTTTATCCTTCACCTTCTTTTCTTTCGTAAGACAGCGTAGTACAGCTAATTGATTCTTATACTCATGTCGGTTTAATTGTTCTTGCTCTATCCAATCTTCAAAGTTTTGAACGTATGAAAATAATGTATCATATTCTTTTATCAAATAATTATATTTATTCCTACTATTTATAAAAATAATTATTAATGTCCATAATATTGCTATTGTTAGTATTGCTGTTAAATAAGAAATATCAAAATGTGACGATACATATATGTGGAACCCAAGAATACAGAAGATAATAATTGTTAGTGAAAAAAACACAACAGTTGATACTTTCTTCTTGTTTTTTATATTATTATAGAAATCACATAATTTTTCTTTTATTTTTTTAATATTTATTAATAATAATGCAAGAACTGAAACTATTGTATTTTTTAGAAAACTTGCTACTACGTTACTAATTAATTCTATATCGTTTGTAAATAAAATGTTCATTACAATAGAAATCAGTATATCACCTATCAAATTTAACAACATTGCTATTCCAGCAACTATAATCGCATCATCAATATGCAAATCGAATATTTGTTTATAAGCTAATATATTTATACAATATATTATCAGCGGTTTTATTTCAACATAAATATTAGCTTGCAAATATGTAGGAATGATTGTATCTAATAATAACCATCCAATAACTTTAAATTCATATATTTTAACTTCTGATTTCGTTAAAATTTTTATAATATAAAATCCGACTAATGACATTAAAAAGCAATTAATAAAATTAACAAACACCTCTAACATGATTAAACATCTCCCTCTTTTTACTCCTTGAAGTTTCTTTGAATTCTTCACCGTTTTTAAATTTTATTACATTCTTTGTAAAATTGTAACTTTGTACTTGTTCAATATTAATTGCTACTGCTCTATTACATTTAAAGAATCTTTTATCTAATTTCTTTAATATTTCGTTTAATGTGCCTTGAATTGGATATTCTCCTTCTTCAGTCGTTATCAAACATCTTTTACTGTCCATTTCTTTTTCTATTTTAATAATGCTTCTAAACTCGATGTTATAGGCTACATTTTTATATGTATATCTTAAACATTTATATTTATTATCATAGTGTTTCATACAAATTAATAGTGCATCTTGTAGTTTTTGTTCAGAGTGATCTAGCTTGTTTATAAAATCTACTAGCATCAATCTTTTTCCTAGTGCTTCATACTTATACTCTGCATAACCTGATATCATAATTATCATAGATACCCAATCATCAAATTCTTCTCTTATCATTCTAGCTGCATCTATACCTGAACCTTTTTCTGTTCTAATATCTAATAAAAATATTTTAAAGCCTTTTATCTCTTTCGCTACTTTCTTCCATTTTGCATTATAACAATCAAAAGTATAACACGTATATTCAATATCATACTTCATCATAAATTTATCAATCTGATTTTTATATTCCTTTAATAGCTCTGGTTCATCTTCACAAATAATAAAGTTCAGCATGTTAATCTCTCCTCTTTAGATTTGGTAAAATTTTCCAATTGTATTATAAAGAAAAAACTGCTAGTGCTAGCAGTTTTCTGTTTTAGGATTTTTTTCTTCTGAATATTGGAAGTTTTTCTTCTATCTTTTTTGTTCTTGTTGGAGTTTTATCAGAAATAATTGTAGTATGTAGAACAAACCACAATACAATAATAAATATTATGATATATATTATTTTTCCTAAAACCGGATCTTTAATTGTATAAAGAATAGATGCTGCTGCAAATAATAGGTTTATACCATATATAATTAGAACAGTTGTTCTCTGTGAAAAATTCATACCTAATAATTGGTGATGTAAGTGTTGTTTATCTGCTTGGAATGGAGGTTGTCCTTTTAGCAACCTTCTAATAATCGCAAATAGTGTATCTAAAATAGGTATTCCTAAAATCATAATTGGAACAAAGAATGATGTTAAGGCTGGTCCTTTAAATTCCAATAATGTAATTATTGATATAATAAATCCCATAAATGTTGCACAGTCTCCAGCAAATATTTTTGCAGGATAAAAATTATGTAATAAAAATCCTAACGTTGATCCTAGCATGATAAAGGTTAATACCATAACTAAGCTTCCACCTCTACCTTGATAAAATCCTATGATTCCGATTGTTAAATAAAATATTGAACATACTCCTCCACTTAATCCATCTAAGCCATCAATCAAATTAATTATATTGGTGCATGCTACAATAAAAAATATTGTTATCCAAGGAGCAAAAGCTCCAAAATCCAAAGAAAAACCAAACGCAGTAATATTGTCTAGAGTAATTTGTCCATAGAACACAATAATACATGCTGCGACTATATGTCCTATCATTTTTTGATAGGCTCTAATCGGTTTAATATCATCCATGATTCCAGTTAAAACAATGATAAAACTACCTATTAGTATTGAATTCATTCTAATGCTTTGTTCTCCAAAAAGCATATACCCGAATAAAAAGCCCAAGAAAATTCCTACTCCACCTAATTTTGGAGTTGGTTTTTTATGAATGTGTCTATGTCCTTCATCAGCACGTGGTACATCAATTGCTCCAACGTGTATTGCGATTTTTTTTATGATTGGCATAATCATTGCCGTAAATACAAAAGTTACTAAAACAATCTTACTGGCATCTAGGATTTGTTCTCTCATTATTGTCACTTCCTACTAAAATTATACCAAAATTCTACTTTTTAGCAAATAAAAAAACCAATTTTATTGGTCTTCTTCTAATACAGCTATATTGTTTAATAATGTTCCTGTTCCTTCTGCCACACATGTCAAAGGTGATTCTGCAATTAAAATAGGAACTTGCAACTCTTTTTCTAGTAAATCTGGGAGTCCTCTTAACATAGCTCCACCACCTGTTAAGATAATTCCTTTTTCCACAATATCACCTGATAACTCTGGTGGGGTTTGCTCTAAAACATTGGTTGTTGCTTTAATTATTTTTTGTAAGCTTTCTTCTAGGGCTGTTTTGGTTTCATCCTGAGTAATCTCTATTGTATCAGGTAAGCCGGTAATTAAGTTTCTTCCTCTTACTTCTAGTTTTTCTTTTTTACTTGGATCAAATATATTAGCAAATTCAATTTTTATATCTTCTGCTGTTCTTTCTCCAATTAATAACTTGTATTTATCTTTGATATATTTAATAATATCTTGATCAAATACATTTCCTGCAATTCTAACAGAGGCAGAAGATACAATATCATTTAATGAAAGAATTGCTATGTCTGTTGTTCCTCCTCCAATATCAATTACCATATTTGCCGTTGGCTTAGAAATGTCCATACCAGCACCAATCGCAGCCACCTTAGGTTCTTCTTCGATGTATACTTTTCTAGCGCCTGTTCTTTCAGCAGCTTCTTTAATGGCATTTTTTTCTACTGGAGTTATATTAGTTGGACAGCATATTAAAATTCTTGGTCGTGAAAACAACTTCTTTGCTTTTATTTTTTTTATAAATGAATTTAACATAATTTCTGTGATTTCAAAATCTGCAATTACTCCATCTTTCATTGGCTTTATTGCTTTTACTTTACCAGGTGTTCTGCCTAACATTTCATTTGCTTCTGTACCTACAGCAATCACACTTTTTGAGTCTGTATCTATTGCAACAATACTTGGTTCATTTAATACGATTCCTTGACCTTTAACATATATCAAAACATTAGCTGTCCCTAAGTCTATTCCTATATCTTTTGTCCACATATATGTCACTTCCTTTTCTGTCATTAATATTTTATCATAAAATCGCCATTTTATAATAAAATATATTCATATTTTTTGCTTTTATGAAAAAAAGAGTATATTACTCTTTATTTTCGGAAGTTTCTAACTCTTTATTTAAATAAAGTGCTGGGTCTACTACTTGTCCATTTACATATAATTCAAAATGTAAATGATTCCCCATATCTTTATCTAATTCGTTTGTACCACTTTTCCCAATCACTTGTCCCTGAGTTATCATATCACCTTTTTTAACACTTACTTCTGATAAGCTTTGATAAATGCTTATATATCCATTATCGTGTTTAATTTCTACCACTTTTCCTAATGTATCATCTTCTTTTACGTCCGTTACGCTTCCATCTAGTACAGCTACAACATCAAAGACATTCTCACTTACAAAGTCTGTACCAGAGTTTTGCATATATGTGTTGTCATGATAAATGATTGACTTTTCTTGTGTTTCTGCATCTGCTTTATAGTCATAGTAGTTTTTACCAATTGTTACAGTAGTATCTGTATATGGATTAATCATTGTTTTTGTTTCATTAATTACAGGTTCTTCTTCCTCTAGGATTGTACTTGTAACGTAACTTGTAGGGCTATCATCTGGTTTTTCTTCTTTCAAATTGTTTGTTATCATTGCCGTTCCAAAGATAATACTTGTAATAGCTAAAAGCAATAGTGTTGGTAATACGTATGGTTTTAATTTTCTTCTTTTCATTTTTTTCACCTCATTATAAGTTTTTACCAAAAAAAAAGATTTATACTCCTTTTAAAAAATTTTTGAGGTAGTAAATAAATCCATTAAAAAATTGGTAACTAAATAAATTAGTGAAATTCCTAATAAAAAGTAAAAAATTCTAGCTTGCATAACATGATTCTTTTTAAATATTTGATTAATATTAACAGAGTCCATTGCCCAAATAACAAGGATTGTTACAAATATATATAGAAGTAGTTTCCCTAACATTGTTCTTCCTCATATTGAGCAATTTTTTGTCTACGGCGAACATGTTTTGCTTCTGTTGATGCTTCTGTTGTGATAAACACATTAATTAGTTCAAGTGCTTTTTCCAACGGCATTTTTTCTCCAAAGGCGATAATATTTGCGTCGTTGTCTATTCTAGTTGCTTTTGCTTCTTCTATATTTTCTACTTTTGCACAACGTACACCTTTTACTTTATTACAGGCTATACTAATTCCAATTCCTGTTCCACAGATAGCAATACCAAAATCTACATCTTGATCTGCTACTAAGTTTCCTAATTTAAATGCATAATCAGGGTAATCTACTGAGTCTTGTGATGTTGTTCCACAATCTGTAATATCATATTTATTCATTAATCGATCTATAATTTGTTCTTTTAATATGTAACCTCTATGGTCACTGGCTATTCCTATTTTAATCATTATTTTCTCCTTTTTATTGCTTGGTTTTGTTCTTTTTCTCTTGCTATTCGTTGCATATCTGAATATAGCTGGTAAAATAAAGAATTTTGTGAATTTTCTAAATACCTCATTATATCTTCTGATGTTGCCCTGTTTTCTTCGTTGAAATAGTCTATTTGATTAATTGCTAGGCCATATCCAAATTCATCAATCATTTCATTCATAGCTCTGGGGGTTGTTTTTGTTGCATAAATATCTGGTGTATTTTCTACCGTAGGACGAAATTGATAATATTGTGTCATAGGTAAAAATCCGTCGTAGTTCGTAGAAATTTCTTTTGGGGGAGTAAAAAATCCTGTAAAGATTGTTCTTTCTATAATAACATCCCCTATATTCTCCATTTGATATTGTGCTGCTGTACCTACATAAAATCTCAAGTTGGTCACTTTATAAACTGGTACTTTATAATATTTCTTTTTCATGTTTTATCCTCTTCTCTTTTCTATTTTGTAGATTTGAAATTGACTTTTTATTCTTTATATTTAATATATTACATTATATATCTCTGATTTTATTATATCACCTTTTTATTTAATTACATGTTTTATTATTTGATTTTATTCTAAATATAGTAATATTTTTTGATAGTTGTTTCCATTTTTCAATTTTATATTTTCTCCATGTTTTCTTTAAGCTTTTGGTTGGAAGAAGTAATGAATCATTTTCTCGTTGTTCTCCGTTTACAATTACTTCTGGTATACCTATTCGATATAAATTTTCTTTTATATCTGTTATTTGCCAGCCAAGTCTTTCTCCTATTCGTATAAATTCATGGAGTTTAGATAAAGGAATTGTGATTAATGGTTTATCTTCTTCTAAATATTCAATTGCTTTTTCCACAAGAATTGTTCCTATCTTATTTTGACGAAAGCCTTTTTCCACATAAAATGTGCATATCTTTTTTTCTTCTTCTGTCTTTTTTAGAGAAACAAAGCCCACAATTCTTTCTTTTATATGTGCAATAATAATATTTCGTGTATTATCATATAAGCCTGGTACTTGTGTGTTTAAAAACCAATTTCGATAATCAGGATAGTCTTGTTTGACTTGCATACTTAGTACCAATATTTGTTGTAACATTTTTTCTACTGTTTCTTGTGGATAATTTTGTTGTATCAGTTCTTGTAGATTATGTATTTCTATTTTGGACATATCATCACCTTTCTAACTTTCTCTTTATTTCTTCTGCTGCTATTTTTCTTGCAGATAGGTTGTTTTTTTCAGTTGGTGATAACTCAGCTAATGTCTTATTATTATACTCGAAAATTTCATCAAAGCCAAATCCATTTTTTCCTCTGGGTTCTTTTGTAATATTTCCTTTTATCTTTCCTTCTCCAGTAACAATATTTTTTCCATCATAATAAACCAGTACACATACTACTTCTGCTTTTCTGCTTTGACATTTTTTGTTTACAACATCGATAATAGCCATATTTTTTTCTCTATCTGTTTTATTTTCTCCTAAAAATCTATTAGTGTAAACGCCTGGCCATGTTTTTAGTTCTGTGATGATTAAACCAGAATCGTCGGCTAATACTGGTTCCTTCTTTATTTCATAAATAGATTTTGCTTTTTTTAAAGCATTTTCATAAAATGTTTGTCCATCCTCTTTTATTTCTATTTTTATTTTTTTCTCTTGTAATGACTGTATTTTTTCCTTTTGAAAGATTTCTTTTATCTCTTTTATTTTACCTTCATTATTGCTAGCAAATATCATATTACTTCCTACTTTCGTGTAAATTAAAAACTGCTATTACTCAGCAGTTTCTTTTTTGTCAAATCCATATTTTTTGTTAAATTTATCAACACGTCCAGCACGTGATGCTCTACTTTGTTTTCCTGTATAGAAAGGATGACATTTAGAACATACTTCAACAGTAATGCTATCTTTTGTTGATTTACAAGTAAAAGTTTCGCCACATGCACAAGTTACTGTACAGTCTTTTACTTCTGGATGAATTCCTTTTTTCATTCTTATCTCTCCTTCCGCCATGACTTCTTTTCAGTCATAGTAATTAAACTAGCGTTATTAGTATATCAGTTATTTTTATCTTTGGCAAGTTTTTTTATTACTTCTTCAGAAATTTTATAATATCCTTTCTTTCCTGGGTAAAGGCACGTTGGTTGTAAAAAGTCTTCATAGCCTATGATATTTGTCGTATCTATATATATGATGTTCTCCATCTTTTTATAGATTTGATTTAATCTTTTTACTCCCTCCTTTATATAACTGTTTTCAATTGGCATCTGTGGATAGCCTATCACATATAGATCTTTAGGATAATATTGTTTTATTTCTTTTATTAATCTAGTTAGATCTTCTTCTGTCTGATTTATTATCTTATTTAATTGATATTCATTGATATTTCCTGTAATGGATATTTGATAAATTATATCATTTAATCCTATTGTCAGGGTAACTAAGTCAGATTCTCTTAATATCTGTCTTATGTTCCTTTCTGTGTTATCTATTATCTTTTTTTCGTTCGTAACTATTGACTCATAAAGACGATTTATCGATTGATCTTTCTCTGCAAAAGACTTAGTATATAATTTTAACTTATTATTTTCTCTTAACCTTTCTTGAATAAAATCACTATATCCATACTCTTCTACTCCGTAAGAATTTATTCCTAAGGCATATCCATCTCCTAGAGAAGTATAATTAAAATAATTGATGTGATTATCTTTATATATTAAAAAAATAGTAAAGATAATCAATAGAAAAATAATTAGTTTGTAGTGTTTTTTAATCATAATGCCTCCATAAAAAAAGAAATATAACTATTTCATTATATTTCTTTAATATGGATTTTAGCACCTACGTTTGTTAGTTTTTCTACAATTTGTTCATATCCCCTTAAGATATGTTCTACATTCGCAATTGTTGTATTTCCTTCTGCTAATAGTCCTGCAGCAACCATTGCTGCTCCTGCTCTTAAATCGGTTGCAACTACTGAGGTTCCTGTTAATTTGGTTGGTCCAATAATGGTTGCTGTCTGGTTTTTTACTGTAACATCTGCTCCTAAATCTTTTAGATATGGTATGTGCATAAAACGATTTTCCCAGATGGTTTCCATCACTTTTGATTTTCCATGACATTGCGTTAACAACACTGTAAATGGTTGTTGTAAGTCTGTAGGGAAACCTGGATAGACTGCTGTTTTTATAGTGGTTGGTTTATAGTGATGTGATTTCGAGACAATTACATAGTCTGCTCCAATTTGTAACTCTGTACCTATTTCTTCTAACTTGGATAATAGGGAGTCTACATGCTCTGGAATAATATTATCTATTTTTAAATTTTTTCCACATAATGCTCCTATAATAATATAGGTTCCGGCTTCTATTCTATCCGGTATTACTTCATGAAAGCATTGATGAAGTGTTTCTACTCCTTCTATTTTTATAGTAGAAGTTCCTGCTCCACTGATTTTTGCCCCCATATTATTTAAAAAGGTAGCGACATTGACAATTTCAGGTTCTTTTGCAGCATTATCAATTATGGTTGTACCTTTTGCTTTTACTGCTGCTAACATAATATTAATTGTCGCTCCTACAGATGCAATGTCTAAATAAATATTTGCTCCTTGCAATTCTTCTGCTTCTACTATATATTTGTTTTTATCATTCGTTACCTTAGCACCTAATGCTTCAAAGCCTTTTAAATGTAGGTCGATGGGTCTTGCACCTATGGAACATCCTCCTGGAAAATACATAACTGCTTTTTTAAATTTTCCTAATAATGCTCCCATAAAATAATAAGATGCTCTTAATTTTTTTGAAAATTTTTCGGCAATTTCAATATTTTTCATGTTTTGTGGATTAATTACGATGCTTTCACTGGCTCTTTTTACATCCACATTTAATTCATTTAAGATGTCACATAAAGCGTCTGTGTCTGTTATTTCTGGAACATTGCAAATGGTTGCTTCTTCATCGGTAAGTATAGCAGCAGGTATTAATGCAACAGTTGCGTTTTTAGCACCACTAACTCTGATTGTTCCATTTAATTCACGGTTGCCTTCTATTTCCATTATTTTCATCTTTTTCCCTCCTGATGGCTTTACTATATTTTATCGTTTTGTGCCGAATAGAGTGACAATTTCCTCAATTCTGTTTTTGATGGATTGTTCTCCACTACCAATAATTTTTCTTGGATCATAAACATCCTGGTTTTCTTCTAGGAATTTTCTTACTGCTTTGCTCCATACAGATTGTAGATCTGTATTAATATTTATTTTAGATATTCCACAAGAAATTGCTTTTTTTATTTTATCATCTGGAATTCCTGTTCCTCCATGTAATACTAGAGGAATTGGTAATTGTTCATTAATTGTCTTCATTGTTTCGAAGTCTAGATTTGGTTCTCCTTTGTAGAATCCATGTACACTTCCTAAAGCTGGTGCAAGAGCATCTATTTTAGTATTATTATATAGCGTTAAACAGTCTTCTAATGTTGCATTGGTTGCAGAAGATGTAATATTATCTTCTGTTCCACCAATATGTCCTACTTCTGCTTCTACACTAACTCCTCTTTCATGGGCATATTCTACTACTTCTTTTGTAATACGAATATTTTCTTCTAATTCATGACGAGATGCATCAATCATGACTGATGTGAATCCTGCATCAATTGCTTTTATACATGTTTCTTTACTACTTCCGTGATCTACGTGTAAACACACAGGAATTGTAATATTTAAATCTTCCATTAATCCTTTTACCATTCCTGTTATTGCGTGATAACCACCCATGTATTTAGCTGCTCCCTCACTTACTCCTAAAATAACTGGGACTTGTAATTCATTACATTTTTCTAAAATATATTTGGTCCATTCTAGATTATTTATATTAAGATGAGGAACTGCATATTTTCCTTTTTTTGCATTCAATAATATTTCATTAAAGTTTACTAACATATTATGCCACCTTTCATATATATCATAAGCAATATTATATTGTTTGTCAAAAGAAAAAGAAAGATTTACTCTTTCTTAGTTTACTTTAGAAATTGTAGCAAGATAATAGTTATGATTTTCTTCATCATAATTAAACTGGTAAATAAAGTGATCTACTTGTTCTAAAGCTGTAGAGATGTCAAAATTTTCTGCTGTTAATTCCCCAATTGCTTCATCATTCATATTTAATATTATGTTGTTACCTACATCGACTCTTGCCACGGCAACTTCTATCATGATTTGATTCTCTTCCTGGGTTGCAGAAACAATTTCTCTAGTTAGATAGGTGCTATTGGTTCCTCCACAACCACTACCTTCATTTCTTGTGTATGTATTATTTTCTGCATTATATTCATATGTTCCGCAGTCCATATCAAAACTACTATCTGTGATTGTTACCTCTGGACCATATAATTTTCTTACTTGCTCTTTTAAGTCATCACTTGTAAAATTATAGGTTTGTTGCCAAGTCCCACTTAATCCTCTTGGTATGGCATAGTAGGCATAAGTAGCTGTTTGTTTAATGAAGTCTTCGGTTAATTCTGTTGGAGTTGTTGTATCGTTTGTGTACAACATGTTTTCTAGATTGGTATCACTGATAAAATAATAATCATATCTTCCTACCAAATCTTCTACAAATGTACTATCTGTATTTATCTCTTCTGTTTGTGTTTCTTCTGGTTGATTTGTTTCTTCTTTATTTTCTTGTTGGTCTTGTCTTTCTAAATAAAGTTTATCATATCCAATATACCCTGCACATCCAATAACTGCTAATAATAAAATTACAATTACAATGTTTTTTTTCATTCTACTCTCCTTACTTTATTTTGATTACATTTTATCATTTATTATGAAGTTTTACTAGACTAAAAAAACAAATATTTAATACCTAATAAAATTAGTATTAGTATTCCTAAATATTCTGCTTTTTTCTCGAATTTTTCAGCTAATTTTTTTCCTAGGTTGATTCCTAGAAAAGTAAAACTCATACTTGTAATTGCAAATATTAAACAGGCTGTAATAATGGTTTTGGTTGTTAATGACAAAGCAATTCCCACAGAGAAGCTATCAATACTTACCGTGAACGCGAAAATGATAATTGAAAGAAAATTAGTTATATTACCTTGATGTTCATCGTTTCGTGATACAAACATTTCAATTCCTAGAATAATAAAAATAATTCCTACTATATAATTTGCTTTTGCAATATAGTTTAATAGTAATTCTGTTCCTAAATAGGCTCCTAATTGTGGCATAACAAAATGAAATATTCCTACCGCTATACTAAGGATTACTTTTTTTCTAATAGGAATATCGGTTGTTCCATAGGCGATTGCTAAAGAGAAGGCGTCCATACTTAGAGCAATTGCCATAAAAAAATATATAAGGATTTGGTTCATATTATCACCTTATATATTCTATTTCTTTTCTTTATTAAAAATACTTGTCTATCAATTCTTTTACAAAAGAGGTATATTCTACATTTTCGGAATCTGTTTCTGTATCTAGCAAACATAATGGAGGAAATAGCACACACCAGAAATTGTCTCCTTTTCCATTTCCTAATGTAATGACAAGAGATTCATATTCTCCTTCTTCATATATTATTCCTTTATATTCTTTTTCTGGAAAATAATTCATGCCATAATCTATGGTATAGGGTTGATCTATTTTGTTGTTTTCTAAAGTTTTGGCAACAATTTTAGAAAATTCTGGTATTCTGTTTTTTATATTTTTTCTAGAATTTTCTAATGAGGTGTCTAAAATCGTCAGTTTTCTGATTTCTCCATTTAAGTTTTCTACGACTTCTTTTTTTATAGATTGATCTTGTTCTTCATTGCTATTGGCAATAACTCTAAAACGAATCGCATCTTTGGGAATTACTATTTTATCTTCTTTATTTATAGCTAATATGGTTATTATGATAGCCAAAATGACAATTGCTTTTTTCATTTCTCTCTTCCTTTCAATTCTATAGTGAGAGAAATGCTCGATTCTTATTCAAAAATTATTCATTTTTTTCTATTCCTGAAAAAATAAAGAACATTCTATCTTTTCCTGATAGGTCTTGTTTCAGTTCTACTTCTGTATTAGGTAAGTATTGATCTACTAGTTTTTTAATATCTTCTGCCTGCGTCATACCTATTTCAAATGCAATTAAGCATTTTTCTTTCATATGTGGTTTTATATTTTCTAATATTTTTCTATAACAGTCCAGACCATCTTGCCCGGCATATAAGGCAATGTGTGGTTCATTATTTTTGACTATATCTTCAATTTTCTCCTCTGTTTTTATATAGGGAGGATTGCTAATAATAATATCATATTTTTTTTCTATGTTTGAAAACATATCACTGTGAATTATATTTGCCTTTGAATTTAGTTTTTCACAGTTTTTGTGGGTAACTTGTAAGGCTTCTTCGCTAATATCTACTAAATCCACAGAATTTGGGGATATTTTTTTTTCCAAACTTATGCCGATAACACCACTTCCACATCCTAAATCTATAATATCCACAGGCTCTGTGAAAAACTTTTTTATATATTCTATGGTATGTTCTACTAATTCTTCTGTTTCAAACCTCGGAATTAGAACTCTTTCATCAATTAAAAAATCATTTCCATAAAAATTGATATGACCTAGGACGTATTGTAATGGCTTATTTTGTTCTAATGCTTTTATTTCTTTTTTTAGCAATTCTACTTTTTCTTCTGGTATTTCATCTTCTAAATGATTGAATAGTTCTAATGGATTACATCCTAATAATTCTGCCACTAATATTTTTGCATGATCTGAATGAATGTGCTGTTTAGCAAAAAACAGAAGATTTTCTACGGTCATCACTCTTCTGTTTCTCCTTGTAATTTTCTTTTTTGATCTTCTTGAATTAGAGCATCAATAATATCATCTAAATCTCCATCCATAACTCTATCTAGATTTTTCGTTGTAAATCCAATTCTATGGTCTGTTACTCGATTTTGTGGATAGTTATATGTTCTTATTTTTTCAGCACGATCTCCGGTACCGATTTTACTTCTTCTTTCTGCTCCCATCTCTTCTTGTTGTTCTCTTAATTGCATTTCGTATAGCCTTGTTTTTAATACTTTCATTGCTTGTTCTTTGTTTTGAATTTGACTACGCTCATTTTGACATGTTACTACCGTGTTGGTTGGCAAATGGGTAATTCTAACTGCAGAATCTGTTGTATTAACCCCTTGACCACCACAACCACTGGAACGATAAATGTCTATTCTTAAATCGCTTGGATTTATTTCTATTTCAATGTCTTCGTCTGCTTCTGGCATTACTAATACTGTTGCGGTTGAAGTTTGGAGCCTTCCATTAGCTTCTGTAACAGGAACACGTTGTACTCTGTGAGATCCACTTTCATATTTTAATAAGGAATAGGCATTTGCTCCCTTTACAATAAATTCAATTTGACTATATCCACCTGCGGTTCCTTCTACTGAGTTATATACTTGATAAGTAAAGCCTTTCTTTTCTGCATATCTTGTATACATTCTAAATAAGTCACCTGCAAAAATGTTTGCTTCGTCTCCACCTGCTGCTCCACGAATTTCCATTACTACATTTTTACCATCATTAGGATCCTTTGGAATTAATAAAATTTCTAATTCACCGTCTAATTTTTCTTTTTCTTCTTCTAAATCTTTTAATTCCTCTTTTGCCATCTCACCTAATTCTGGATCCTTTGTCATTTCTTTTGTGCTTTCTATTTCTGATAAAACTTTTTTATATTTCTTATAACAGTTTACAACATCTTCAAGAGATGCCATCTCTTTTGAATATTCTTTAGTTTTTTTTATATCACTTAGCACTTCTGGTTTTGTAAGTTCTTCTTGAAGATGGTTATATTTTTCTAAGGTTGCCTCTAATCTTTCTATCATGCAATCTCACCCTTTCTTGTCAATCATTGGTATTATATCATAATTTTATTAAGAAAAAAACTAGATTATTGTTCTAGTTCTAATTCGTCTTCATCTATTACGACTAAATCTTTTAGTTCTTCTGTTGCATCCTCATCATATTCTTCATCTGAATCATCATAACTATCTTCTTCTATTTCTTCTTGTTCTTCTTTTTCTTCTGTTGCATCTGTGTCGTCATCCTCTTCTTCATCATCTGTTACTTTTACAACTTTATCAGAAGTATGACGACTTCTTAAATCCCATTTTCCATCTGAAAGTAGAATAAAACGTTTATCTGTTGATAAGGCAGTGTAATAGTCACCTATTTTTGTTTCAAAAGCACTTTCTGGTAAATCTAGTAGTTTAATAATTTTTTTAAATAACTCTGCTGTATTTAATGGCTTTTTACTTTCCTCTAAAATTAAATTTGTAATATCTTTATTAGATAATAATTCTAATTCCTCTTTTTTCATCTTACTAAGACTCATAACGCCCTCCTATATTCAAAACATTATATGCTAAAGTTTCTTATTTGCTATGGTAAAAAAATTACCAATAAACTTATAACATATATCTACTACACATGCAACACTTTTTTACATTTTTTCTGGAACTTTAATTGCTAATATGTCCAAAAGCATCATGTTAATATCATAAACAATTTTTGTTAAAGTTAACCATGATTTTTGTAATTCTTTGTCTTCTTCTGTTAAAATCTTGTTTTCTGCATAAAATTTGTTATAAAGTGCTGTTAATCTATAAATATATTCTGTAATATCATTTAGGCTTCTTGAGTCTAGGGCTTTATTTAAAATAATTGGTAATCTTAAAATAGTTAGGGCGATATCTTTTTCTGTCTCAGTTTTAAATTTGATAATCTCTCCTATTGGTAAATCTGCCCCTTTTGCTAGAAGAGATTTCATACGAATCGTTGAATATAAAAGATATGGTCCTGTTTTTCCTTCTAAATCTGCGAATTTTTCTGGTTCGAAGATATAATCTGTTCCTCTGAATGGTAAAAGGTCTGCATATTTTAGAGCTGCGATTGCAACAGTTTTTGCAACATCTTCTCTCATATCTTCTTCTACTGTATCAGGATTGATTCTTTTCTTTGTTTCTTGTTCTACTAGATTAATTAGTCCTTTTAGGCTCATGACACCACCATCTCTGGTTTTAAATGGCTTACCATCTTTTCCGTTCATTGTACCAAAACCGATATGTTCTAATCCAACTCTATCTTCTACCAATTTTACTTTTCTAGCAGCACGGAATACTTGATCAAAATGTAATCCTTGTCTTGCATCAACACAATACCATATTTCATCTGGATTGATTTCTTTTTGACGTTGTAGTATGGTTGCTAAATCTGTTGTTTCATAAGATACTGTGCCGTTAGAACGTTTAAATAGTAAAGGAGGCATTGGAAAAGTATCACTTTCTTCTTTTACTTCAATGATTTGTGCTCCTTCACTTTCTACTAGGACATTACTTTTTTCATAAATTTCTGTTAATTCATCTAAATATTCAGCAGCATCACTTTCACCTAACCATAATTCGAAGTTTACATTTAACATATCATAGACTTGTTTAATATCTTTCTTTGAAATTTCTACTACTTTCTTCCATAAATCATAGTATCCTCTTTCATGATTTTGTATTTTAAAGGTAATTTCTCTTGCTTCTTCTAGATATGCTTCATCTTCTTTAGATTTATTAGATGCGTAAGGATAAATTTCTTCCAAGTCGCTGTTTGTAATTGGTGGTTCTATTTCACTATAATCGCCTGTATATGTTTCATCGAAGTAAGCTAGTTCTGGATATCTTTTTTTAATTTCTAATACTACAAGACCTAGTGGTCTACCATAGTCTCCTAAATGAGCATCACCTATTACTTCATATCCTAATTGTGTTGCTAGTCGTTTTAAAGCTTCACCGATATTAGCACTTCTTAAATGACCAACATGTAGCGCTTTCGCAACATTGGCTCCTCCATAATCTAATATTATGGTTCTTTTTTCTCTCTTATCAATATTTAAGCTTTTATCTTCGTATATTTGAGTTAATAGTTGTCCTAAATATTCGTCTGTTAATGTAATATTAATAAATCCTGGTCCAGCTATATTTAGATTGGTAAATCTTCCATCTTTTTCTAGTTCTCTTACAATATCTTCTGCTATTATCCTTGGAGATTTTTTATACTCTTTGGCTAAATTCATAGCATCATTTAATTGAAACTCTCCTAAGTCTCTTCTTCCTGATGGCTGTAATAATAAATTGTCCACTTTATATCCTGATTTTTCTACTATTTTTTTTATATCTTGATTTAATTCTTTTATTATACTCATCTATATCACCTCTAATTTATATTTATATTGTTCTTCTTCTATTTGATAGATTATTTCTACTTTATCCTTAGATTGTAGTATCTTTTTTGTTTTTAAATTCAATTCTACTCTTTTTTGTAAGCTTTTAATTTCTACTATTCCTATTGTCGATTGTTCTTGTTTAAATAAATATTCCATTATTAATTCTTTATTTTCACGTCGGAGTTTTAAACTTTTTAAATTGAATTTTGTTTTTGTATCATCTTTTTCTTTATATATGATGGTATTTTGATCAGGTTGAAAAATGGCATTATATATATTTTCTATTGTTTCTTTTGGTGTTGTTAATGTGATTTTTATGTTTAATCTCGGCATTTTTCTTCCTCTTTTCTTTTTTCTGCTTAGATTATAACATACTTTACTATAAATTCCTACTTCTTTAAAATTTCATACATATTTTTTGCTTAGAACCAAATAATAGTAAAGAAGGGAATGATTCCATGCGTTTTTTTAAAAGATTAGCTAAAATTGCCATGATTTTTTTTATAATTGGAGCTTTAGTTTATTTAGGTATTTATCTTTATGTCAAATTATCACCGAAAGTTGTTATTAATACGGCTAATAGTGTTTTTTTATATGATAAAGAGGGAGAGGTGTTTTTTCAGGGAAATGAAGAAACTGAGTGGGTTTCTTTGGATGACATTTCTCAGTATGTGATTGATGCAACGATTTATACGGAAGATAAAAATTTTTATAAACATCATGGGTTTGATTATTTACGTATTTTAAAGGCTTTCTATGTTAATCTTACTAGTGGTTCCACACAACAAGGAGCTTCGACTATAACACAACAGTATGCGAAAAACTTATTTTTGTCTTTTGATAAAACTTGGCAAAGAAAATGGGAAGAGATGTGGTATACCATAAAAATAGAAGCCTCTTATTCAAAAGATGAAATATTAGAGGGATATTTAAATACTATTAATTACGGACATGGAATGTATGGAATTGAAAATGCTAGTAAATATTACTTTGGAAAAAGTGCAAGTGATTTAGATTTAGCAGAAGCTACGATTTTAACTGGTATTCCAAAATCCCCATCAAATTATTCTCCTTTAGTAGATTTAGAGGCTGCGAAAGAAAGGCAATTATTAATTTTAAACTTGTTAGTAGAAAATGAAATTATTACCGAAAAAGAAAAAAATGATGCTTATCATGAAAAATTACATTTTTTAGGCGAAGAAGATAGAGAGGAATTAACAACTGTTATGTATTATCATGATGCTGTTATGGATGAACTAGAAACAATTGACAGTATTCCAAAGTCTTATTCTGATACTAATGGATTAAAAATTTATACTAATTTGGATTGGGATTTACAAAAGAAAGTAGAAGAAAATATTAAAGAGGCAATTCCTAATGATTCAGAAATACAGACTTCTGTTGTTTTAATGAATCCGGAAACCGGTGGAGTGTTAGCGTTAGCTGGTGGGAAAGATTATAATGAATCTTCTTATAATCGAGCAACGGATTCTCTTCGACAAGTAGGATCTACGATGAAACCTTATCTTTATTATGCTGCATTAGAAAACGGGTTTACTTCTAGTACCTCTTTTACGAGTGAAAAAACAACTTTTGTCTTTAATGCTCAAGATGATTATACTCCTCAAAACTACAATCAAACTTATGGTAATAAGCCTATTTCCATGGGTACCGCTATTGCATATTCTGAAAATATTTATGCTGTTAAAACACATTTGTTTTTAGGAGGAGATGCACTTATTAATGTGGCTAGAAGAGTTGGGATTACGTCAAAACTGGAAGATGTTCCTTCTCTACCGTTAGGTACGAATGAAATTAATATATTGGAAATGGCTGCTGGCTATTCTGCTTTTGCTAATTTGGGATATAAAGTGGAGCCTCATTTTATTGAAAGAGTAGAAGACTCCGATGGAAAAGTATTATATGAAGCAAAGAATAATAAAGAAGCTGTGTTAAACCCTAGTATTACCTTTATATTAAACAATTTGCTTACCGCTACTTACGATTCTGATTATATTGATTATAATTATCCTACTGCTATTGGTCTTGCATCAAAGTTAACTCACAAGTATGCCTTAAAAAGTGGTACTACTGAGACAGATAATTGGGATATTGGATTTAATCAGAATGTCGTCTGTGCGGTCTGGGTTGGATACGATGATAATCAAGCTTTAAAAACCAATGAATACAAATATGCACAGGATATATGGTATCAGTCGATTGAATACTATGAACGGAATGTTGATGAAAATGATGGCTGGTACGAAATGCCCGATAATGTTTCTGCTGTCTTAGTAGAACCAATTTCTGGCCGTCTAGCAACGGATACAGATAAGAAGAAAAAAATGATGTATTTTATTAAAGGAACTGAACCTACTAGTACTGAACAAGATGTATTTGATTCTAAAGTCGAGAATGTCAAGCCTACATAAGCTTGATTTTTTTGTGGTTTTTGCTATAATATATGGCGTTTACGGGGGGTAATAAATATGAACTTAAAAAACATTTATGATTGTGCACAAAACCCAATCAATAGCGATGAGGTTATGGATGCATTAATAAACGCTTACAGTGAAAAAATATATTTTAAATCTAATTTTTATGGATACATAAATAGGATTTATTCACAATTAAGAAGTCCTTATAATCCAACTGATCGTGATACCTTTTTATCTACGGTATTTAATTTATGGAAGCAAAATGTTGGACAACCTCTTAAAACTTATTTTGCAGATACACCTGAGGCTACCACTGTACAAGGGGCATTAGATCAAATTCCATCAAAGAAATGGTTATATTTTGTTGATAATTTTTTAAATTCGAAACATTATTGGACCTATATCAACTCAAATGAAATTCACGATAAATCTTCTCATGAGTATCCCTATCCATTCAATGTAGAGCATCGTTTATATATTAACATTGACACTGTCGCAACGCATAAATTAGGACTATTATTTTTAAAAAAATGTGAGCAGGAAAATTTACCTTATTTGTTTAAATTTAGTGATAAAGTTAATACTGATGATAATTTTATTGTTTATACGGATTCACAACATCTACCAAATTATTATAAAATTCTTACGGATATCAAAAAAGAAAATCCAGAATTAGAACAATATATTTCTAGGCCACCTATTCTTTCTAGTCTTCTTGATGAATGGATTGGCTATGAATCTGAATCATATGATAAAGATACTCCATTTAATTTGACCAGAATTAACATAATAAATTCAGCTTTTGATGAAGCATTACAAGATGCCATATTTACTGATCCTGAGTTAACACTCACAATCGAAGGTGAGGATGTTTCATTAATAGATGAAGTTTCATGGAGAATCGTAGAAAAACAAATTGATTATTTAACAAAATTAGAAAGAAAAGCATTAAAAAGTTATTATGGTTTAAATCCTAGAGATTTATCAAAAAACAAATTTTTAGATACCTTTTTTGAACAAGTGAAAAATCATATGTTATCTACTATTCATGATAAAAGTGTAGATATTCCTACATTACATTTTTCATATAATGACAAAGGTAGCACAACAATTGATATTAAACAAGAAAGTTTTCAGAGTGCTTTACTTAGTATTTTTCCTGATATTATTGCTACATATCCGTTGTTAAAACAATTAATTAGGGAAAAAATTATGAATCGCGGGGAAGAAAAAGGTATCGATAGAAAGAATTTTTCATTTGCTTCTCATATTGTCCAAACACTTTCTGATAAAACCAAACAACCTCTTTGGCCAGTTAGCGATGAGAGGTTTCATAATACTGTAAATGATGGTATTATGGTGGGATATATGCCTGTTACAAGAATTAACAAAACTGTTGCGGAGATTATAAGAAAGAGAAAAAAGAAGGATTCTGGTGTCAAGCCAAACACTACAACAGATAAATCTACTCAACCAAATGAAGCGGGGCAAGTTAATAATTCTTCCACTTATGGCTTAAAGAAAGAGAAAATTAAACAGGATTTACCTATTTCTTCTAAAGCTGAGAGTAGATTTCAACATGGTATGTCGGAGGAAGAAATTATAGAATCTCGTATTAAATTAGGATTTATTACTTCTGATATGGATGCGAGTACCACTTATCGATTAACAAAAAAAGAAATTATACAAGACTTACCTATTTCTTCTGTTGCGGAAAGTAAATTTCAACACGGTATGTCCGAAGAAGAAATTGCAGAAAGTCGGGCAAAGATACTATCTTACAAAAAGACTAAATAAGTAGTCTTTTTTGTTTTTGTTTGATATAATGGTAATGTATGGGGTGATATGATGATTGAAATTATTTTAGGATGTGTTGTTCTCGTTGCATTGCTTGGAATTATTATTATAATTTACCATAATAAATTCCGTATCTCTATTGTTAAAATGGAAGAGGCAGAAAATAATATAGATTTGTTTTTACAAAAAAAGTTAGAATTGTTAAAAAGAGCAAAACCTATTGTAGAAAAAGAATTGAAAATAGAAGATTTTCTTGAACAAATCGACAATGATATGGTGAATGAATTAAATCATTTTGAATTGAACGATTTATTAAAAAAATCTTATAATGATTTTTTTCAAACTTTAGATGATAATGAAAAATTGTTTAAGAGTGAATCACTTGTTCATATTATAGAAGATTTAAATTCCAACGAAATTGATTTAGTAGCAGCAGTTAAGTTTTATAATGATACTGTTGTTAGTTTTAATCAACTAATTGTATCTTTCCCATCTAATATCATTCGTTTGTTTTTTGGATATCGTAAAAAGGAATTCTATAGTCATGAAAAACGAGAAATTTATGAAATTTTAAAAGATAATTAGAAAGGATGTTATTATGTCATTTATTGATTCTATTAAAGAAAGAGCAAAAGGGGATAAAAAAACGATTGTTTTACCAGAAACGATGGATCGTCGTATTATGGAGGCAACAGAAAAAATTTTAAAAGAAGAGATTGCTAATATTATTTTAATTGGTAAAGATGAAGAAATTGAACAAAATAGTAGAGGCTTTGATATTAGTAAAGCTACCATTATTAATCCTTTTAATTCTGATTTAACAGAAGAATTAATACAGAAATTAGTAGAAATTAGAAAAAATAAAGGTCTTACTTATGATGAAGCGAAGAAATTATTACTAGAAGACTATATGTATTATGCTTGTATGTTGGTTAAAACTGGTAGAGCTGATGGTGTTGTTAGTGGTGCATGCCATTCTACTGCTAATACGTTAAGACCTGCTTTACAGATTATCAAAACTAAGCCTGGTACTATGCTAGTTTCTGCATTCTTTTTAATGGTTGTTCCCGATTGTAATTACGGGGAGCATGGAACATTTATCTTTGCAGATAGTGGTTTAGAGCAAAATCCTAACCCTGAAAGATTAGCTGCAATTGCTGCTTCTAGTGCAGAAACTTTCCAATTATTAGTTCAAAAAGAACCTATTGTTGCAATGTTATCTCATTCTACTATGGGAAGTGCTTCTCATCCTGATGTTGATAAAGTGGTTGAAGCAGTAAAAATTGCAAAAGAAAATTATCCACAATATAAGATTGATGGAGAATTACAATTAGATGCTGCGATTGTTCCAGAAGTTGCTGCTTCTAAAGCTCCTCATAGTCCAGTTGCTGGACGGGCTAATGTATTAGTTTTCCCTGATTTAGATGCAGGTAATATTGGATATAAATTAGTTCAAAGACTTGCTAAAGCGGAAGCATATGGCCCTGTTACTCAAGGAATTGCTGCTCCAGTTAATGATTTGTCACGAGGATGTAGTGCAGATGATATTGTAGGAGTTGTAGCTATTACGGCTGTACAAGCACAAAATAATTAAGCACTCAAAAAGGAAAGTATCTACTTTCCTTTTTTTGTTGGTTGATATGTCCCTATTTTTTTCTGGGCAGCAATAATTTCTTCGTCAGTCATACCCACTACTTGATGAGCTGAGGTATTCCAGGCATCATCTTGAATGATATTACTATGGGTAAGGCCATAACGCCCATCAGGGACAAAACCACACTGAATTTGAGCTTGTCTAATCTCTTCCGGAGACATTCCTACAACACTAGGATTATTATTAAAATCATCATCTTGATGAACTTGATAAAATGAGTCTGCATCCCTTTGTGCTTGTGAGTGTGTTGCTTTATATTGTTGCTGTAGTTCTTTAATTCTTGGTTTGTTAATAGTTAAAAATTGATCTATATATATTAAATAGGCTTGATCTGTTTCATATTTAGCTTGTGGTCTAGGGAATGGAACTCGATATTTTCTTAATGGATGATAAATTTGTGTTTCCATGTCCATTATAAATTGTTGATGCTTTATATCTCGTTCTTCTAATAATTTTCTTCTTTCTAAATCAAAACAAAATTTGTTTGGATCGATTCCTACATCAAATGCTTTTTGTTTCATTTTGCTTTTTACCTGAGTTCTGAAATTGTTATCTCTATGCATTAATAGTGGGACTAAACCATTAAGTGTTTCTTGTAAGTCTAAGCTCGATATTTTATATATTTTTCCATTTGGATAAGATAATTCAATGGCTTTATTACATTGAGTTGTTCTTTTGCTAATATAACTATCAACTGCTTCCTCCATCAGTGGTCTCAACTTTTCTCTTACATATTTTCTGTATTCTAAGTTAACTACATCGTCAATATTATAATCTTTTTTCTGAGACAATTCATAACGATTTATAAGCCTCTTCTGATTAGACATAACTGCTTTAGCTGTTAAATAATCGATCAAGGATCCCTGTACACCTTTATAGGTTATCATTGATGATCGATTCTCCTTTAACCATTCTTGTAAGGTCTCTTCAAATGCTGCAACAACACACTTTTCTCTTTTTTCATTAAATGACTGACGTGTTTTGTTTTTTGCTGGTTCTGATCCATAACCTATAAATTCGTCAATTTTACCAGATAGAATAGGAGGATGATTAGATCTTTCTACTATATCTGGATTTTCTTTTTCTATTTCTTGTAATATTTCGATATACCATGGAAGTCTCTCTGTATCAGAATAAACAACAATCGTATCATCTCTATCTGCAAAACTAGTAAATTTAAAATAATATATCAAGTTATTTTCATCACATTTTTTCATAAATTGATTTATTATTTTATAAATGTCAACTCCAGATACATTTAAATATAGTCTGTGTTCAACAGGAAAATCCCAGTTTCTTTGACCATTTAAATATCTGGAATTTATATGTGCCCAACTACTATATGCACCATAGCTTGACCAATGATATTTATCTAAAGCAGACTCTAGTTCGTCCTCTTTAAACATTCTCATATGCTCTCTTTTATATTCTTCTTCTGTTGTAACATCCGAAACGGTTTCTAAATATTTTTTTAATGTATTTATTTGGTCATCTAGAAGACCTTGTTCAGTCAATGTTTTTATTTCCTCTGATGTTAAACTAGTAATTGCGTTTTTCCATTTGTTAAAAATATAGATATCAAAATCTTCCTTATCACTTGACATTATATATCCAGAATATTCTGTAGGATTTACGTTAATTAACTCATTATAAAAACGACCTGGTTTCTGTTTACCAAATGCTTCTGCTAATTTATCATAAGTTTCCTCATCCTCTAATGGATCTATTATATGATTATATATATCTATATACTTCATTCCCTTTTTATCCCCCTTTAATTTGTGCATATTATAACTTTTTTTTGGCTTTCTGTCAACAAAAAAGAGACTAGGTCTCTATTCTACTCTCCAGTCTATTTCTTTTAATCCATGACTTTTTAAAAAGTTGTTTGTTTTGGAAAATGGTTTACTTCCAAAAAAACCGTTGTAGGCTGAAAATGGGGATGGATGAGCTGATTCAATGACATAATGAATGGGATTTGTAATTAATTTTTTCTTTGCCCTAGCATAACTTCCCCATAGAATAAAAACAACAGGTGTATTTTTTTTATTTATGATTTTAATCACTTCATCTGTAAATTGTTCCCATCCATGATTTTTGTGGGAAGTTGGTGTATGTTTCTCTACTGTCAGTACTGCATTTAATAATAATACGCCCTCTTTGGCCCAGGGTTTTAGTGAGTTATGTTTTGGAAATGGTATTCCTAAGTCACTTTCTAGTTCCTTAAAAATGTTTTGTAATGATGGTGGTTTTACTACTTCATTACTTACTGAGAAAGACAAACCTTCTGCTTGATTGGGTCCATGATAAGGATCTTGACCTAATATAACAACTTTTACATTGTCAAAATCTGTATAACGAAAGGCATTAAATACATCACTTTGTCTTGGATATACTGTTTTCGTTTTATACTCTTCTTTAATAAAATCCATTAGATTTCTAAAGTATTCTTTTTGATATTCTGAATTTAATAATGTATCCCATTTATTTCCAATCATTTTTTTCCTCTTTTCCACTGATTTGGTTTTCAATTTGTTTTTTTATTTCTAAATAAAGTTGTGGCATTGGATCTATTCTAATCTTTAAAAAATTATCATATATGTCTAATGATTCTTTCGCATTATCTGGTGTTATTTGATCTTCTAATATTTGATAACTTGTCTTTTTATAATCCGAAGCTGCGAGATAAGATAAAATTTGAATATATGATTTCCATGGCAAATCTGACTTTTTATATAAATCCATAGCCACTTCGTCAGTTATTTTTACAGGATTTTTGATGATTATCTTGTTTGCTCTAAAAACTCCATGAGGAGCAGACTGAGATTCACATTCTACTACTTCGGCATCGTCTGGTAGTGTTACTTCATATAATGTATCTCCTCTTAATAACCATCTTAATATCTTATCTTCTGTAGAAAAGTTAAAGCCTCCCATCTCTTCTGGTGTTGTTGCGGTTTTATTCCAATTTTTTGCTATATTTATTTCATTTGTTTTGTATTTTAATGTATTATCTGCGTTCGATGTAGTGTCATTCATAACTTTTACATATTTCATATTCTCACCTACTTGTGATAACTTTCATGGTTCATTATTTTAAATGACCTATATATTTGTTCTAATAATAGTACTCGAAATAATTGATGAGGAAATGTCATTTTTGAAAATGATAAATGATAGTTTGCCATATCTTTAATAAATGGGGCGATACCATAACTTCCACCAATTACGAAAGTTATATTACTGTTTATCATCCTAGTATTTTCTATTTTTTTCGCAAATTCTTCAGAAGTTAATTTTTTTCCTTCTATTTCTAGTGTAATGATGTAATCTTTATCGGATAGATGTTTTTTTATTTTTTCCCCTTCTTTTTCCATTGCTTGATTTGGTGGCAATAGACCTTCATCTTTTACCTCTATTATTTCAACAGATGTATATTTTTGTAATCTTTTTAAGTATTCTTCTATTGCGGCTGCTAAATATTTTTCCTTTATGGATCCTACTGTGATAATCTTTATCATATTTTACACCTCAATCATAGGACTTTCTTCTTTTTGTTTTGCAATTAATATTTTTATATTGGTTTTACCTAATTCATCATATACTGCTTCTAGTGCTTTTTCTTCAGTATTGTTTTTTTCACTTAGATGGGCAAGCAAAATATATTGTGTATTTTTACCAATTATTTTTTTTAAATATTTTGCAGTCGTTTTATTAGATAAATGGCCTTTATCACTGATAACTCTTTCTTTAAGAAACCTTGGATAAGGACCATCCATAAGCATTACTTCATCATGATTAGCTTCTATGACATAGATATCTTTTTCTGTCATTTTGGCTAGATATTTTCTATTAATATATCCTGTGTCTGTTACGTATACGAGAGATTTATTATTATAGGTAATGATGTAGCCAACAGAGCAAGATGTATCGTGTGATGTATGAATTAATTCAATATCAATATCTTGTATTTGGAATTTATCTTCTATAAATTCACAACGGTACCTGGGAACAATTTCTTCTAAATCATCATACATTTTTTCTGGAATATAAATGGTTAAGTTGGTGTGTTTGACTAATGATTTTAGACCATTAATGTGATCTTTATGACTATGTGTAATTAATACTCCACTAAATTGTTCAAAAGAAAGGGAATTTTCTTCTAAACTCCGTTTTAGAGTTAAGTAGGAAATTCCCATATCTATGATTATATTTGTACTATCACATAATACTATTGTACAATTTCCTTTTGAACCACTGGCAATTGTTTTAACTTTCATTTTAATAGAAGCTCATAGCGTTTAGAGCTCTTCCTCCACGGTATGGGAATCCTCTCCAAATTGAGAAGTGTAGATGTACTCCTGTTGCTGCTCCTGTCATACCCATGCTTCCAATTACTTGTCCTTTTACAACATAGTCTCCAACTTGAACTCTTCTTGAGCCTGATATCATGTGAGCATACATTGAATAATAACCATTATGGTGATCAATGGTAATGAACTCTCCATTGTCATACTTATATGAAGATTGAACTACTGTACCTGATTGAGCGGCAAAGATATTTGAACCATATCCACATCCTGCTATATCTGTTCCATCATGTAATACTCCCCATCTATATCCAAATGGACTTGAGATTGATGAACAGGTTGCTGGCCATCCCCAGTCTCCAGCTGTTGGTACGGCTTCTCCATAACCATAGTAACTTGATTTTTTACCACCTTTTACAACAATTTCATTGATTGGCTCTTTTAATACTTCTGATGATACTCTTGCTACGGAAATGGTCTCACCATTTACTTTTTGTACTTTTTGTGTTACTCTTGTAACTCCTTTTACACCAGCCTGTTTTACTTCGCTATAGCCAACTTCTTTTGTATTATCATATTGTGTTTCTGTTTGATAATTGGTTTCTTCGTCTAGCACTACATGATCTTCTTCTACAACTCTAAATTGTGGTTTTAAGATACCTAAAGTAACTTCTTGTCCTGCATATAGTAAACTATTAGCACTTGTAAATTCTGGATTAGCAATCAAAAACTCTTCTGTTGAAATTTTATTGTTAAAGGAAATTTGTTCGATTGTATCGCCCGTTTGAACAGTATATTTTTGTTGTGCTTTAGTCGTTCCAAACATTAAATATTGACTTAATGTATCAGTATCTTGATAAATGGTTTCATCTACTGGGATATTTCTTCTACTTATTGTAATTTTATTTTCTATATATATACGTTCAATAATACTTCCTGTCTCTTCTATTTCTTCTTGCGTACCGTTGGCATAATTTTCATAATCCTCTTCTGATATAAAAGAGTGGACAATATTATCAACGGCATCCTCAAAAACTTGTTTATCTAAGACATAGATGGTTTGTTTTTTTCCTTTGATTTTTTTTCCGTCAGCGGCTTGTGAATCTACTGCACCTATTGTTATCGCATAACCTTTTATAGTAAATGGAGATATATCTTTAATCTTATTGTATATTTCTTTTACTGTAGATATATCATTATCAAAGGTAACTTCTTTTACAATATCCAAGTCCTCTGGCAAATATACTTTATCAACATCAAACTTCTCTTTAATTTGATCTTGTTTTTTATCAATATATTCTTCTAGTTGTGTTCTTGACTTAATTAGTCCTATTGATTCTCCTTTTAAATAAACACGGTATAATGTCTGTGGAGTTGCATTTGTAGCGGCAGTTACAAACGGCAGTGCAATTCCTAAGATTAAAACTATTATTATTTTTTTTATCTTTTGGTTCATACTATCCTTCTTCACCTCGATTATTTTTACTTAAGCTTAACATAGTAGATGTATTTTTCTTAAAGAGTAATTCTACTGTTGCTGTTGGTCCATTACGATGTTTGCCAATAATTAACTCTACTATGCTGGTATTATCTTCATTTCTTGCTTCTTTTTTATAATAATCGTCTCTATATAAAAAAGCTACAATATCTGCATCTTGTTCTATTGATCCAGATTCACGTAAATCACTCATAATCGGTCTTTTATCTTCTCGTGCTTCTACACTACGAGATAATTGGGATAAAGCAATTACTGGAACTTGTAATTCCATTGCTAATGTTTTTAGGCTTCTAGAAATATCAGATACTTCTTGTTGTCTATTTGCACCGTAATTTTTTCCACCTGATATTAATTGTAGGTAGTCTATCACGACTAATGCTAGTCCATTTTCACTACTTGCTAATCTACGGCATTTCGCTCTTATTTCTCCGATTGTTATTCCTGGTGTATCATCTATTACTAAATTGGTATTGGAAAGTTGTGAAGATGCCTCATTGATTCTTTTCCAATCTGTATTCATCAAATTTCCTGTACGCAATTTAAAACCATCGATTTGTCCTAGCGAAGAAATCACACGGGTTGCTAATTGTTCAGCACTCATTTCAAGATTAAATAAAGCTACTGATTTATCTTGTGTCATTGCTGCATGAGTAGCAAGGTTTAGGGCAAATACAGTCTTTCCCATAGCAGGACGAGCAGCAATAATAATCAATTCATTGGGATGTAGTCCTGTTGTTAATTTATCAACATCATACCAGCCTGTCGCTAAGCCTGTTACTTCTCCTTTATGTTCTGATAATCGTTCTAAATCAGATTGTGTTTTTTGTAAAACTTCCTTGATTGTTCTAAATTCACTTGCTTTTCTATTTTTTACGATATTCAATATTTTCTTTTCAGAATTATCTAAAATTTCATTTACAGATTCATCTGTTCTGTAACCCTCTGACGCGATATCTGTAGCTGTTTCTATTAGTCTTCTTAAAATCGAAGCATCTTCTACATTTTTTATATAATAATCAATATTACTAGCCGTGGGAACAAAGTTTAGTACTTCTGTTAGATATTCAACACCACCAATTTCTGCTAGTTGATTTTTTTTCTTTAAGTAACCTGTTACTGTCGTAATATCAATCGGTGTTTTTTCTTCTACTAAAGAATTCATCGCCGCAAAAATTTTACCATTTTTTTCATCATAAAAAGAGTCTGGTGTTAGGCTTTCACAGGCTTTTTGTAGTGCGTATTTTGAAAGAAAACAAGCACCTAATACAGATTCTTCTGCTTCTATGTTGTTTGGTAATGATTTAATTGGCATTTTTTCACCTCGATTATTTTATGATATGTGCTTTTAGCGTTGCTGTAATTCCAGGATATAGGTTAATATTGACACGATGAAAACCTAGACTAGCCATAGAAGATGTTAATTCGATTTGACTTTTTTCTACTTTATATCCTTCTTTTGATAAAGCATCTCTTATTTGTTTCATACTTACACTGCCAAACACCTTATCTCCCTCTCCAGTTTTTACCTTAAATTCTAGTACTAACTGATCTAATTTTTTCTTTGTTTCTTCTGCTTCTTTTTTGTTTTTGGCATCTTGATTTGCCTTTTGTTGTTGTTCTTTTTCTAATTTAGCAAGATTTTCTTTATTTTTTATAACTGCATAGCCATTTTTAATTAAGAAATTTTCTGCATAGCCATCTTTTACATTTTTGATATGACCTTTTTTTGCTTGTCCTTTTAAATCTTTGATAAAGATTACTTCCATATTATTCACCTTCTTCTTTAGCAATTGCTTTTTTTAGTTCTTGTTCTACTTTGCTAATTGTTGTTTTTTCAATTCTAGCGGCTCCATTATAGTCATCTCCACCGCCACCAAGCTTTTCTAATATTTTAGTTATATTAAAATTACCAAGACTTCTTGCACTAATTCCTACAGTATCTTTTCCTACTTTTCCAATTACAAAAGATGCCTCAATGTTGTTGAAGAATAATAAGGTATCTGCAACTTTCGCTAAGTCTTCTCTTCGATATATCGTATATGGACTAGCTTTCGTAAACGCAATCTTTTTATTGATGGTCTCTATATCAGCTAGTAGTTTTTGACGTTCTGTATATTCTTCAATATCTTGTTTTAATAAATATTGTACCTTTTTAGCACTTGCTCCAAGATTGGCTAAATAGTAGGCAGAATAGTAAGTTTCTGCACTTGTTTTTAGGGTAAAGTTATTCGTATCTAATACAATTCCTGATAATAATACTGTAGCATAGTAAGGGTCTAATTCTACATCATAGAATTCTGTTAATTCTGTTATCATTTCACATGTACTAGAAACTTCATCATCCACAATAGTTAATGCATCTTTGATACTGGTTTTTCCCAAATCATGATGATCAATTATAATTTTTGTATCAATCTTTTTTAATACCTCTTGATTTTGGACTAATTCCGTTTTGTTAGTATCTAATACAATTAAAAGATTTTTCTTATTATTAGGATAAAGATGTTTATCAAGTTCTTCCCCTCTTATAATAGGAATACATCCATCTAACTCTTTTAAGATTTTATCTACTCCTAGTTCATGTGTTTTATCATCTATAATAATATAGCAATTTTTTTTACGTTGCTTTAAAATTAAACTTAGGCCGATACAGCTTCCTAAAGCATCTAAATCTAGATCTTTATGAGCCATTAGAAAGATTACTTTCGCTTTTTTGATACGTTTGTTTAGTTCTCTTCTTTGTTCAATTATCTTCATTTTTTCCTCCTGTATTCCTCTTTCTTATTATATAATACTTTCTTATGTTTGTAAAATGAAAAAAGAGTTCACAGAAGAACTCAATTTTTTATCTTGTATAAGGCATTAAAGCGATTGCTCTTGCTCTTTTAATTTGTGTTGAAATATATCTTTGATGACGAGCACAGTTACCAGTAACTCTTCTTGAAACAATTTTTCCTTTTTCATTTACATATCTTTTTAATGTTTCAGGATTTTTATAGTCAACTGTTGCACCAGTACACATCATACATACTTTTTTCTTTCTACGTCCAAATTCTGCCATTTTTACTCCTCCTTTTTTAGAATGGTAATTCATCGTCACTGATTTCAATACTTGATCCGAAATCAGCGAAAGGATTGCTATCTACATCTGTTCCCTTTGGCTCAGTACTTGGACCAAAGTCATAAGGTGTAGGCTCTGCATCAGCAGTTTGTTGTGATGCATTACTACTAGCATTTGTACTATTAGATGACCCTTTTGAACCTAGGAATTCTACATTATCAGCTACTACTTCAGTTACATATCGTCTTTGACCATTTTGATCATCATATGTTCTCGTTTGAATACGGCCGTCGATAGCTACTTGGCTACCTTGTGACAAATAATTTTTTACATTCTCTGCTTGCTTTCTCCAAACAACAATATTTATAAAATCTGCTTCTCTTTCTCCGTTTGCATTTGTGAAATTTCTATTTACTGCTAAAGAGAATGTAGCAACTGCAGTATTACTTCCTGTATATCTTAATTCTGGGTCTCTAGTTAATCTTCCTATTAAAAATACTTTATTCATATTCTACCTCTTTTTTAGTCTTCTACTTTTACGATTAAATGACGTAATAAGCTTTCATTAATTCTAACAACACGGTCGAATTCAGCAACTGCTTCTGGAGTTGCTTCTACTACGAATAAGTAATAATATCCAGTTTTGAATTTTTTGATTTCGTAAGCTAATTCTCTAGGACCCATTGCCTTATTTTCTAGAATTTTTGCTTTTTGTTCTTCTAAGACTTTCTTTAGATTTTCAGCCGTTTTTTGAATTTCAGTTTCTTCCATATCTGGTCTTACTATGAACATAATTTCATACTTTCTCATTTTTTACACCTCCTTTTGGACTAATGGCTACAGTTATGTAGCAAGGAGTATTTAAAATACTCGTTAGTATTATAGCAAGTATTCCTTCATTTGTCTAGGTTTATTTATACTTTTATTTTTCTTAAATCTCTAACATGAACTACTTTACCAGGGGATGGCTTTATTGTTTTATTATTTACAATATTGATTTTACTCTTAATTCCGAATTTACTTTTGAACTCTTCTTCGACATTCTCTGTATAGTTATATATATTTTGTTTTATTTCCGGGGTAATTCTATCTTTATATTCAACATTAATTGTTAAAATATCTTTATAGTCTTCTTTAGAAATTACAATTTCATATTGGTGGGTAAAATAAGGGTGCTTAAATAGAAAGTCTTCTATTTGACTTACAAATATTTTTACGCCTTTTACTTTCAACATATCATCAGATCTGCCTAAAAATCTTGTAATTCTTGGACTAGAACATCCACAGGGACAACTTTCTTTTGAAATTTCCACTAAATCACTCGTTGCATAACGGATAATTGGGAAGCATTCATTATAGATTGTTGTTACCACTAGTTCTCCAACTTTCTTTTTTGTTGGCTTTTTTGTCACTGGGTCTACTAATTCAAAATAGTAATTTGGATTTAAGTGCATACCATTTTCAAATTTACATTCCATACCTAATCCTGGTCCTAGAGTTTCAGTCATTCCATAATCTTGTGTAACGCTGACATTTTCTCCCCAGGCTTCTTTTATTTTCTTTCTCATCGATTCTGTTAATAATTCACTGCCTACTCTAATAATGCGAATTGGTAATTTTTTTACATCAATGTTTTCTTCTTTGGCTTTTTCATATAAATGCATGACATGAGAAGGGCTGGTGATTAAGACAGTTGGTTTTAAATTGTTCATATATAATAGCTGCATTTCTGTGGACATCGTTCCTGTTGGTATAATTTTACAGCCGTAGTCTCTTACTCCTTCATAAAAACTAAAACCACCTGTAAACATACCAAAGCCATAACATATTTGGATAGTGTCATCTGGCGTTATTCCGGCTTCTTTGGCATCTTCTATCATTACTTTTTTTCGAAACTGTAAATCATTTTCTGTTAATCCAACAATCAAAGGTTTTCCTGTCGTTCCACTAGAAGCATGATACATTTTTATTTCTGATGTTGGAACGCAACTCCAACCATTTGGATAATCCTTTAGAAGATCTTGCTTTGTAGTAATTGGTAATTTCTTTATATCTTTCCAACTATTTATATCATCTGGTGTAATCTTTTGCCGTTTCATCTTTTCCCTGTATATTTTATTGCTTTTATAAATTCTTTCTAATTCTAATTTGAAACTTTTAAACTTTTTATCCATTTGCTGCCTCCATTTTGTATTTTTTTATTTTTTGAATTTGATTCAATATTTTAGTAAATAGGATTGTTAAGATAAATGCACATATAAATAATAGTAAGGTTCCTACTACTCTATTATTTAATAGTATTTTTTCTGTTACAAAAGTTTTTAAAATCATTCCTTGCGTCAAATAAATATATAGGGTATTTCTTCCTAAAGTTGTAAGAAAATTTTCTTTTTTAGGAACTAAATTTAGAAATCCTATACTGACTATCATACTAAGAATATAAAATAGCAAACGTTGTCCGCAGGCAGCCCATATATTAAGACTATTTATATCAAAATAGCTATATTTCCCTTTTAATATTTTTATTGATAGAATATTGTCAAATTTTAATATAAAGATAAGTATTACAATAGATAAGGCTATAGACAGAATTTTTATTTTCTTTGTTTTTATTTTTTCTAATAGATTTAAATCTTTGGCATAATATCCTATTACATAAAATGAAAAAAATACAAAAGTTCTTGATAAAGATAGTGTTTCTCCAATCAACGGAACAAAACCTGCTAATAATCCAATTATGATAGATAAAGGAATCATTACTTTATAGTTTGATTTTTCTAAAAAAAATTCTGATAAATTATAAAATATCATCGTTATTAAAAACCATAAAGTATATCTTGGAATCATGTAGTTTAAATTGAATTCTACTATATTTAACACAAAAGCATAATAAATTGTTATAATTGTCTGCCATATTAGATAAGTCTTTAATAAGTTTAGTATTCTCTTTTTCTTAGGAGTCTTACTTTTTGATGCAAAATAAGCTGAAATAAAGAAAAAACATTGTAACATAAACAAAGTGGCAAACTTAAAAAAATCATCATTATAATTATAGTAACTTGAACATAGACTTAATACATGTGCTAAAATAATAAAAATAATTAATATTCCTTTTGCATTATCAAAGTAGGCGATTCTTTTCATAAAATCCTCCTTTGTTTCATTGTATGAAATTAATGTGTCAAAATAATGAAAGTTTTGTGGAAACTAAGTGAAAAAAAGAAAGTATTTAATTACTTTCTTCTTGATAAAAACAGCCTACAAAATTTTGACCGATTATACTATTTGGATTTCTTTTTTCTTCTGTATGAGAGTAATAATCTGGTGAAAGATAGGTATCAGTGGGACTTGCTTTTATATTTTTATCTAATATGTTTTCTTCATCAAGTTGTTTTTTTATGGCATGAATCAAATCTATGTAATATACATTATTTACTTCGTGAATACAATCTTTCCAGACTTTATCATTTGTTGCCCAGTGTGGATAACAATCATATTGATAACTATTCTTTTTTATGCAGCTTCCAATATAGACATGAATATTTTGGGGATTACTGTGTGCTTCCTTTTTCAATGCTTCTATGGTCCATTTTGGTACTTCTCTATTGATTTGACTGGCTCCGCAATGAGAGACTGCTACTACTTGATTTTTCGTATCTTCTGCGATTATTATTGGACAATCTGCCATTCTATGTCCTATTACTATATTAGGAAACTTAGTATCTATTACTAATATGTCACATGGTATTTTTTCATCCCAGTAATCTTCTTTAGTCAAATAATTTTCGGTTATTTTAACATAAGTACCATCAGGGTAATTGCCTTCTAATTCAACATCTTTTTGTTGTGGTTGTAAGATATGCTTACCATTAAAATGATATTTTTTTCCTACTTTTTCTTTTACTTTATTAAACTCTTTTCGTCTTTCTTTGTCTGTGTAATCTTCGGGATAAAATTTTTTTGCTAAACTCATACAACCATCTTTTTTATTTGTTTCAAATATAACTAATCTATAATTTTTCATTTTTTCCTTCTATACATTAAATCTAAAGTGACAGATATCTCCGTCTTGCATTAAATAATCTTTTCCTTCTAGTCTTGCCTTACCTGCTTCTTTTACTTTTAATTCGCTACCATAGTTCATTAAATCATCATAAGATATCACTTCTGCTCTTATAAATCCTTTTTCAAAGTCTGTATGAATGATACCGGCACATTGTTTGGCGTTCATCCCTTTTCTAAATGTCCAAGCTCTAACTTCATCTTTTCCAACTGTAAAATATGTTGCTAACCCAAGAATATCGTATGTTGCTTGAATTAATCGGTCCAATCCTGATTCTTCTAATCCTAGTGCCTCTAACATTTCTTGCTTTTCTTCTTTCGTTAATTCACTCAAGTCCTCTTCTACTTTGGCACATAGACTTACTACTTTAGCATTTTCTTTCGTTGCGTATTCTTTGACTTGTTTAACATATTCATTATCAGAATTTCCTAGTTCGCTTTCTTTAATATTAGCTAAATAAATGATTGGCTTTAATGTTAAAAAACTGTATGATTTTAGAAGTTTTTTTTCATCATCTGTAAAATCTACTTGGCGTAGTGCTTTATTTTCTTCTAAAGCTTTTTTTGCTTTTTCTAATGCTTCTACTTCTACTACATCATCTTTATTTTTTGTTGTTCTAGCTTTTTTTGATACTCTTTCCAACCTATTGTTAATCACGTCTAAATCAGCTATTGCTAACTCTAGATTAATCGTTTCTATATCTCTGATAGGATCAATGTTTCCTTCCACATGGATTATCTTACCGTCATCGAAACACCTTACTACTTCTACAATAGCATCTACTTCTCTAATATGCGATAAAAATTTATTGCCTAAGCCTTCTCCTTGGGAAGCACCTTTTACTAATCCGGCTATATCTGTAAACTCATATGCTGTTGGAATAAATCTTTGTGGATTATACATCTCCTTTAGCTTATCCATTCTAGCATCAGGTACTGTTACTACTCCTACATTTGGTTCTATCGTAGCAAAAGGATAATTTTCTGCTAATATTTTTTGATTTGTAATTGCATTAAAAAGTGTAGATTTCCCAACATTTGGTAATCCTACAATTCCTGCTGTTAAACTCATATTTATACCTCTTTTCTTTTTTATTATAGCATATTTGTATGTGCTTTTCTATTCGTTTGTATTATATATAAAATTATATATTTAGGCAAGAAAAAACACCTATTGGTGTTATAAAGTTGGATATACTCCTGGGCCTATTGGTAGACCTGTTATATACCATCCTACTACAATTAATATCCAAGCTGCTGATATAATTAAAAAATACGGAGTTATCATTTTCAATGATTTTCTAATTGTAATAGGCTTGTTTTTATTTAAGTTATAAATATTTAGATATCCTAAATAAATAACGAAAGATGCTAAAATTGGAGTAAATCCATTTGTCATAGAATTACCTATTCTCATTACAATTTGTGCAAATTGTGGAGATATGTTTGATTGCATAAACATTGGTACTACAATTGGAGCAAAAATCATCCATTTTGTAGTTGCACTTGGTAAGACAAAGTTTGCTAGTGCAATAATCAATAAAGTTACTATGATTAGTGGAATACCACTAAATTCTAATGTCTCTAGTAAAGAAGCTAGCCAAGCTGTGATAATTATTCCAATATTTGTTTCTCTGAATACGGAAATAAACTGGGAAACTACAAAAATTAGAACAAATATATATGTGGTTTTACTAAATTTGTTACCAATTTCTTCGATTAATTCTTTATCATTCTTTATAGTTTTTGCCCCTATTCCATAAGCTAGTCCCATAAATACCAATAAAAGTGTTACTAAATATGTAAAACCTGATTGGAAATAGGAATTATCTCCAAATAATTGGTTTAAATATGTTTCTTCATTCATATCTAATAACATTCCTGAATAAGGTAGCCCTGGTATTAGCATATAAGCAAATAACAAGATTACTACAATTCCTGTAATAAGAGCAAAGCGCATTCCTCGTTTCTCATATTTATCTTTTTCTATTTTCTTTTGCTCTTCTTCTTCTAGATTGATTACTCTATATTGTTCTGTTTTAGCAAATTCTTCTTCCTTCTTATATTTACCAATTTTGGGAGCAATAATTTTTTCAATAATTATTGTTCCAATAATTGATATTAAAATTGATGTTGCAATAATAAAGATTAAATTTGATGTTAAGGCAATATGCATATTATCATCAATTAACCAAGCTGCTGTTCTTGTGTAATCCATTAATGCTACTTCCATGGAACCTACGAAAATAGTTACTCCATAACCAAATGCAACACCACAGAACGCTGTAATAATTCCTAAAATTGGATTTCTGCCATTTATAAAATAAATTAATGCTGCTAAAGGAATTAAAATAGCATAACCCACTTCGTTAATTAGGGAAGATATTGTTGCTACAAAAATAATAATGAATGTAAATACTTCCTTTGGCATTTTTATGAAATATCGTTTGGATAATGTTTCAATAAAGCCAGTTGCTTCAGCAATTGTAATTCCTATTAGTGCTAATAATAAAGTTCCTAGGGGAGCAAAACTTAAAAAGTTAGTTGTTGCATCTCCTATTAAAAATTTCATTCCATCAAAACTAAATAAATTTTTAACAGCCACTAGTGTTGGCTCTAACTCATTGGTATTTGGATTGACTGTGTTATATGTTGCTTGCATTTCGAATGCAGATAAAATACCACTTAATATAATAGTTAAAAAAGTTAAAAATAGAAATACTGTAATTGGATGAAAATAAAATTTTTTGAGTTTCAATTTACGTTTTTCTTTCATATTTTTATCCTTCCTCAGAAATTATTTTTTTTAATTTCTTATTAAATTCTATTCTAGGTATTAAAACTGTTCTACCACAATTTATACATTTTATTTTAATATCAGCACCTACTCTTGTAATTATCCATTCGTTTGTTCCACAGGGGTGGGGCTTTTTCATAATTACTTTTGTGCCAATAGTATAATTATTATTCTCCATGAGTCACCTCTATTTGTTGACAAGAAACTCTTATATTTCTTTCTTCTAGACGTTTTTTAAATTCACTCCGTAGAAATCTTTGGGCACCATAGTGTTGCATAGACTTTGTTTCAACAACTATTCTATAACGCATATTGGAGTCTTCAAAATCATCTAATCCCCAGACTTGAATGTCTCCAGTTGCATTTGGTACTTTTCCGTTTAATTCTTGTCTAATTTCTTCTAAAGCTTCGGCTACTTTATCAGGATCTTCATCGTATGAAACTCCTACATCAATTATAGCAAGATAATTATTTAAGCTATAGTTAATAATCGTATCTAATTTATGGTTTGCTATTATTTTCACAGCACCTCTATAATCTTTGATTCTTGTTGTTTTTAATCCTAGAAAAATAACCTCACCCATGAAACCATCATATTCAATTGTATCTCCTACTTCAAATTGATTTTCTGTAATAATTGATATTCCTGCGATCAAATCTTTAGCTAAATCTTGAAATGCCAATCCGATTATGGCTGTTGTGATTCCTAATCCAGCAACAATTGATTTAACATTAACTCCAAAATTAGCAAGTATTGCTAACAATACAACAACCACTACTGAATATTTTATTATATTTAAAATGATAATTCTAATTGTATTTGCTCTTTGCTGGTGTTGTTTTTTCATCTTTGGTGTTCTTAGTAGTACTTTATTCACTAATCTTTTTAAGAGTTTATAGACAACAAAGCCAATAGCAATGTAAACTATTGGAAAAATTATTTGTTCTATTTCAATTGTTATACTATCAAATAATTGCAATTTGGATTACCTCCTTGCCTCTAAATTCATGATTTCTAATAGTCTATTTAAATCGTTGCCATTGACAAAACAAATTTCAATTTTATTTGATTTAATTTTTACTTTTGTCCCAAGCTTATCACATAATTCATCTTCTAAATATTGATATTCGTTTGTTCTTGCTGTTCTCTTTTGTATTTTATGTGTTCTAATATATTTTTCGTTTGATTGAGTTATATTTTCTAATTCTCTAACACTCATTCCTTCAGTAACTACTTTATCAGCTAATTCTTGTTGTTGTGTTGCATTTTCTAGTTTACTTAATACTCTAGCATGACCCATGGTCATTTTGTTTTCTGTAATCATAGTTTGAATAGACTCAGGTAAATTTTGTAAACCTATCATGTTAGTAATATAGCTTCTACTTTTTCCTAATTTTTTTGCTAATTCTTCTTGTGTTATATTTAGTGCTTCTATTAATTTCTTATATGCACGGGATTCTTCCATTGGATTTAAATTTTCTCTTTGTAAATTTTCTAAAAGAGCAATTTCCATCATTTCTTCATCTGTAAAGTCTCTGATGATAGCTGGTATTTCTTCTAATCCTGCCATTTGTGAGGCTTTTACACGACGCTCTCCTGCTATGATTTCATATCCTTTGATACTTTTTTTAATTATGATTGGTTGAAATACTCCATGTTCTTTTATAGAGTCTGCTAATTCTTTTAGCGCTTCTTCATTAAAAACTTGTCTTGGTTGATATGGATTGCTTCTTAAGTCTGAGATTTTTACATTTACAATCTCTTCTTTTGGAGTCTCTGTTAAGATTTTTTCTTCCATTTTATCGTAGGCAATTGGTTCATTATAAAATAATTCTTCTAATCCTCGTCCTAAAGCTCTTCTTTTATTTTCCATTTCTTTCAATCACTTCCTTTGCTAGATTTAAGTATGCTTCACTTCCACGGCTCTTTGGATCATATGCAATAATTGGTTCTCCGTGAGATGGAGCTTCTGTCAACCGAACTAATCTTGGAATAATTGTGTTATATACTTTTTCTTTAAAGAACTTTCTAATATCTTCTACTACTTCAAAACCTAAATTGGTTCTTGAATCTAACATCGTTAATAAGACACCTTCAATATCTAGTGTTGGATTTAAACTTTTTTGAGCTAACATAATAGTCTTTAATAATTGTGTAATTCCCTCAAGAGCAAAGAATTCGCATTGGACTGGAATAATAACAGAATTTGATGCCGTTAAAGCATTTGTTGTAATAATTCCCAATGAAGGTGGGCAATCAATAATAATATAATCAAAGCTGTCTTTAATATCTATTAAATGCAGTTTTAACTGCTCCCCTTTTAAAAAGCCAGATTCTTGTTTGCTCTTTTCTACTAATTCTATATCTAATCCTGCTAAGTTAATTGTTGCTGGTAAAACATATAAATTTTTATATTTCGTTTTAATCATTGCCTCTGATATTTTACATTCTCCAATTAAAACATCATAGACACTTTTTTCAATATCCCCTTTATTAATCCCTACACCTGTTGTAGTGTTTCCTTGAGGATCTAAATCGATTAATAATACTTTTTTCCCTAGTACTGCTAATGATGCAGAAAGATTGATACTAGTCGTTGTTTTTCCTACTCCACCTTTTTGATTTACTAAAGATATCACCTTTCCCATGTTTAATCACCTGTTTCCATTTTTACTAATATATTGTATCAAAGAAATACTCTTTTTTAAATGCTTTTCGAAAAAAAAGTAGATTTTTATCTACTTTCTTAATCTGCTGTCTTATCTAATTTTATAATAATTTGATATGATTTTGAGAAGTTCATTTCGTCTATATCTACCTTTACCCCGTGACGTTGTAATTCTTCTACTAAGCTACGAACCATATCAATTGATTTTTGAACTGTGAACTGTTCGTTTTTCTTTTGATTTAATTCTGGTTGTTGTATTTCTCCAAATAAAGTTGTATTAAGGTTTGTATTATTTAATGTCTTGTTTTCAAATCTTGAATCGTGCTGAGATTTTTGTTGGGTTTCCTTCCTTGGATGTGGTATATTCATAGATTTATTTTTTTCTTCTATTTCATCGATAGAAACAGAATTAGTATTTTTGGTTTGTACTTCATTTGGCAATTCTACTGGAATTAAATCTGGTGTTTTAAAATAATCCTCGACTTTTTCTGTTGTTGCTTTACTAGCGTCTGTTTTTACAATTTCTTCTGCCGGAGTTATAAATTTAAAGTTTTGGCCATTATCTGTATTATTAGATATTGGTGCAGCATTAATATTTAACAAACCGTCTAAATCTGCGCTTGGTTTTGGTTGTGGGGTATTGATATCTACTGCATTTGCTTTAATATCTGAAATATTTGGAGTTGTTTGAGGATTAATCGTCGGGTTTACTCCTCCTACTACTGGACTTTCTTCCTCATCATCGTCATCATCATTGATTTCACCATAATTAATAAACCTTGGTTGATGTTCTGTTTGACTTTCTTGATCACTTGGAGGAGCTATTGTAATCTTACCATAATCCGATGTATCCTCTGGTAAATCAGCAGTTGGCATTAACGGACTATTATTTACAAAGGCAGTTGGGTTTATTGGCGTTGATTGTGGGTTTGGCATAGCATTGTTCATAGTCTCTTTTTTCTCCTCTCTTGGATACATTTTTTTAATTTCTGCTTCTAATTGGCGGACAGTCATTCTTTCTTTAATAACTTTTTTAACCATTTCATTTTGTTTCTTTTTATCTGGAATATTTAATAATGTCCTTGCATGCCGTTCAGATATTTGTTCTTTTAATAGTGCCTCTTGTACTTCATCCGATAATCCTAACAGTCTTATTTTATTTGCGACTGCTGATTGACTTTTTCCCATTGTCTTTGCTAATTCTTCTTGGGTCATCTGATCTATTTCTAATATTTTTTGATACGTTCTTGCTTCTTCAATGGGGTTTAAATTTTTGCGTTGTAAATTCTCTAGTAATGCTACTTTTGAGCTTTCTTTATCGTCTAAATTTCTAATAATTGCTGGTATTTTTGTTAATCCTGCCATGGCAGAGGCTTTATATCTTCTTTCTCCTGCAATAATTTCATATTTTCCATTTACATTTCGTACTATAATTGGTTGTATGACACCATGTTCTTTAATTGATACAGCAAGTTCTTTTAGTGCTCTTTCATCGAATACTTCGCGAGGTTGAAACCTGTTTGGTATGATGTCGTCTAAATATAGATAAACAATTTCATCTTTATTTTGCTCTTGCATATCCATCCCTCACTTTTTATTCTTTATAGTAACCCTATGTTATCATTATAGACTATTTTTTTTATGCTTTCAAGAAATATTAAAAAGAAAAGGACCTTATTGTCCTTTTTTACTTATAATAACTAAACTTCGATGACTATTTTCTTTTGGAAGATAAAATTTAGTTATTTTTATTATTTTATATTTTTTTTGAATCCTTTTTTGAACAGCATCAGACAACTCTTCATCTATATTTCCTTTCATTGCCACTAATTTTCCTGTTTTATTTAATAAATGCATTGTATACTTTAGTAATTTTTCTATATTAGCTACGGCTCTTGCCGTAACGATGTCAAATGTTTCATAATATTCTTCTGCTCTTGTATGAATTGCTTGAATATCTGTTAAATTTAATGCTTTCATTACTTCATTTAAATAGTTTACTCTTTTTTGAAGAGAATCAATTAATGTTACTTTTAAATTTGGATAAAATATTTTTAATACAATTCCTGGAAAACCTGCACCACTACCTACATCACATAGTGTTGATACCTTTGATAAATCTATTTCTTTTACAATCGTTAGGCTATCATAAAAATGTTTTAAATATACTTCTTCTTTCTCGGTGATTCTTGTAAGATTTATCTTTTGGTTCCACTCTATTAATAATTCATAAAATTGATTTAATAATTCTAATTGTTTGGTTGTTGGTGAAATTCCTAATTTTTTTAGTTCTTCTATAAATTCTTGTTGATTCATTTAGCTATTCCTTCTTAAATATACCATTAATATAGAAATATCGGCTGGATTTACTCCACTAATTCTAGATGCTTGGCCAATGGTTGTTGGACGTACTTCACATAGTTTTTGTCTTGCTTCACTTGCTAAATTAGGAATTTGATTATAATCAATGTTTTCTGGAATTATTTTTTCTTCTAATGATAACATCTTTGCTGCTTCTTTTTTTGCTTTTTTAATATATCCTTCATACTTAGCATTGATTTCTACTTGTTCTTGTTCTTCTTTTGAGTAACTACTTATATCTATAAAATGTTTTATATTTTCTAATGCAATTTCTGGCCTTTTTAATAAATCAAATAATGATATTCCATCTTTCAATGGTGGGGATGGTATCTTTTCTATATATTCGTTGATTTCTTTTTTTGGTGTTATTCTGGTTGTTTGTAATTGATCTATTAATTTTTTTATATTTTCTTTTTTCTTACAAAAAACTTCATATTTTTCTTTTGAGATTAATCCTACTTGGTAACCATATTCTCTTAATCTTAAATCTGCATTATCATTTCTTAATAATAAGCGATATTCTGCACGAGAAGTTAGAAGACGATATGGATCTTTTACTCCTTTTGTCACCAAATCATCAATTAATACTCCAATATAGGATTCATTTCTTTTTAATATTAAAGGTTTTTTTCCTTCTAATTTTAATGCTGCATTGATTCCTGCTATTAAGCCTTGACCAGCGGCTTCTTCATATCCACTTGTTCCATTAATTTGCCCTGCTGTATATAAATTTTCAATTAGCTTCGTCTCTAAAGACCTTTTTAGTTGCATTGAATCAATAGCATCGTACTCAATAGCATAACCATATTTTAAAATTTTGGCATGTTCCAGGCCTGGTAAACTATGAACCATTAATTCTTGAACATCATGTGGCATACTTGTTGAAAACCCTTGTAAATAAATATCATCATAATATAAACTTTCTGGCTCTAAAAATAATTGATGACGTTCTTTATCACTGAAACGTACTACTTTATCTTCAATAGAAGGACAATATCTTGGGCCGATTCCTTCAACATAACCTCCGTACATACTAGATTCATTTAAATGTTCTTTGATAATTTCATGGGTTTTTGGGGTTGTATAAATTAAATGACATGATATTTGATCTTTTGGTTGTCTATATACTATATTATCAAAGGAAAAAGTATGAGCCACGGCATCTCCTTTTTCTTCTTTTGTTTTACTATAATCTATTGAATTCTTATCGATTCTTTGTGGTGTTCCTGTTTTTAATCTTTTTATTGTAAAGCCTAATTCACGGAGATTATCACTTAAATATTTTGATTCTTTTTCTCCATGGGGACCACTAGATTTTTTTGTAGATCCTGTTAGAACTACAGCTTTTAGATAGGTACCTGTTGTTAAAATTACAATGGTTGATGGTATTTTTGTGCCGTCTTCTAATTCTACACCTTCTATTTTTTGATTGTTTACAAGTAGTTTTTCTACCATAGCTTCTTGAATTTCCAAATTTTTTGTTGCCCTTAAAGTTTTTAACATTTCCTTGGGATAAGTGACTTTGTCTGCTTGAAATCTTAATGCTTGTACTGCAGGACCTTTTTTCGTGTTTAGCATCTTGGTTTGGAGAGCTGCTTTATCGGCATTTTTTCCCATTTCTCCACCTAAAGCGTCTATTTCTCTTACAACAATTCCTTTTGCTGGACCACCAATTGATGGATTACAAGGCATATCAGCTATATTCTTTATATTTGATGTTATTAATAATGTTTTATGTCCGAGTCTAGCGGTTGCTAAGGCTGCTTCACATCCTGCATGTCCACCACCTACTACTATTACTTCATATTTCATATTATCACCTCTACTTTCCTACACAAAAGTTTGCAAATAAATGATCTAATATTTCTTCACTATAAGTTTCTCCTATTATTTCACCTAATAAGTCAAAAGTTTCTTTTAAATCGATTTCTACCATATCAATTGGTAAATTGTTATTAAGTCCTGTTTCTGCTTCTTTTAGGCTTTGATAGGCCTTTTTAGCTAAAGAAATTTGTCTAGCATTACTTAAATAAGTATAATCTTTTGTTTTTAATGTCTCTAATTGAAAAAGTTCTATAATTTTTGATTTTAATTGCTTAATTCCTTCTACCGTATTCGCATTAGTATGAACTACATTTTTTAAATTTTCTTTACTGATATCTATGTTCGTTGGTAAGTCTGTTTTATTAATTACAATAATTCGTTGTTTTTCTTTTGTTTTTGATAATATCTCCTTATCTTCTGCTGTTAGAGGTTCGTTATTGTTTAGTACTACAATTACTAAATCCGCATCTTCTATCATTGAAATACTTTTTTCTACTCCAATTTTCTCTACTACATCATCTGTACTTCGAATTCCTGCAGTATCAATAATATTTAATAAAATGCCATCTAAATTAATTTCTCCTTCTACGATATCCCTAGTCGTTCCTGCAATATCTGTTACAATGGCTTTATCTTGTTCTAATAACTTATTTAAAATACTACTTTTTCCAACATTTGGTCTTCCTACTATAACAGTTTTTATTCCTTCTTTTATTAATGTGGAGTTTTTAGATTCTTTGATTACTTTTTCTAATTCTTGTTTCATTTTTACTATCTCTGAGGATACTTGTTCTTTTGTTATTACTTCAATATCATGATACTCTGGATAATCAATGTTTACTTCTATAGATGCTAATAATTGCTTTAATTTTTCTCTAAATGAATGAATCATATTTGATGTAGTTCCCGTTAATTGAGAAAGTGCCAATTTATTGGCTTCTTCTGTCTTACTATCGATAATATCCATTACTGCTTCACTTTTTACAAGATCAATTCTTCCATTTAAAAATGCCCTTTTGGTAAATTCTCCTGGTTCTGCTAATCTAGCACCATTTGTTAACATGGTTTCTAATATTCTTTTAGTAGAGATAATTCCACCATGACAATTGATTTCTACTACATCTTCCATAGTATAAGTTCTTGGGGCTTTCATAACGGATACCAAAACCTCATCAATTACTTCTCCATTGTCTAAAAGATGCCCATAATTGATTGTGTGGCTTTCTACCTTTGTTAAATCTTTTCCTTTAAAGCAGTTGTTGACAATGTTTATGGCATCGTTTCCGCTTAATCTTACAATGGATATCGCTCCAACTCCCATGGCGGTTGAAATTGCGACAATTGTATCATTCATAGTATCACTTCCTCTTTTTCTTCGTATATTATAGCACACAAATCCTTAATATTTAAGTAAAAACGAAAAAAGAAGAATTACTCTTCTTCTTTTGGTTTAATTACTACATAACGATTAGGTTCTTCCCCTTCACTTTCTGTATATACTTTTTTATTATTTGTTAATGCATTATGAATAATTCTTCTTTCATAAGAATTCATTGAATCCATCTTTGCTTCAATTTTTGTTTGAGCTACTTCTTTTGCTACTTTTTTGGCTAAACGTACTAGAGCTCTTTCATGTTTTTCTTTATAATCATTAATATCAATTAAAAATTTATATGACTCCCCTATTTCTTTTTTTATATATTGACCTACTACAATTGATAAAGCATGAAGATTTTTTCCATTTTTTCCAATCAATAAACCATCATTATCAGAATATATGGTATAAGTTGGTACCTGGCCTTTCATCTTTACTTCAATATTGGCTGTAAAGCCTAAGTCTTTTAATAGTTTTGATAAGTAATTTTTTATCTCTTTTACTACTTCTCTTTTTTCTATTACTTCTACTTCTACTTTTTTGCTTTTAAATAATCCACCTTTTTGTACTTCTGTTTCTGTAATAATTAAATTTTCTTCTAGCTCTTGTAGACCAATTTTTGCATTTTCAATTGCTTCTTCTTTTGTTTTTCCTAAAAACTTATGCTTTTCCATGTACTTCTTTGCTCCTTTTTACTACTATATTCTGGATTATCGTTAATAAATTTGATGTCACCCAGTAAATTCCTAATGCTGATGGCATGAATAAGGCTGTAATAATGATTATTACACTCATCATGATTGGCATCATTTTCATACTAGGATCAACATTTGAATTTGATAAGTTCATTCTTAGAGAATAAAATGTTGTTCCTGCAATGAATAACATTAGAATAAGATATGCAATAAATGTAGCAGAAGTAATTCCTACTGATGGTGTAGTTCCTAGTTGTAATCCCAAAAACTTATCTTCAAATATGGCTGGTGTTCTTTGGATTGCTTCAAAAAAGGCAATTACTATTGGAAATTGTAACATAGCAAACAAACATCCAGACATAGGACTTATATTATATTTTTTATATGCCATCATCAGTTCTTGACTTTGTTTCATCATAGATTCTTGGTCTTGTTTATCTTTATATTTTCTTTGGATTTTTTCTAATTCTGGTTGTGCTTTTTTCATCATTTCTGATTGTAAGGCTGTCTTTTTGGTTAATGGGAAAGTTATCAATCTAATAATAATACTAATAATTATTAATGAAATAGCATAATTACCTACTAACCTACCTGCCCATAATAAAATAAAAGATAGCGGCTTTACAAATATACTGGTCCATAGACCTTCATATTTTCCTGATGCTGGCGTGAACTCTTCGCAAGTTGGTAGTTCATCCACTTTTACTCCATTTTCTTCATACAATTTTATATTTTCTTTATCTGTTGGTTGACATATGATGTTTTCTGTTAAGTTTTGTCCTGTATTCTCATTTCTTACTGCTCTATTATCGTCATCTGTTAGAGTTGTAGTACAACCAGTCGTTACTAATAGTAGAATTAAAATAATGAGAATTTTCAATTTGTTTTTCTTCATCTTTGGTCCTTTCTTTCAATTATAAGGGACTTAAGTTTTTTATTTAATTCTTGGTAATCTAACTGTTTTCCCTTTTCTCTTAATATTATAATATAATCTTTCGTTTTTACATAGTCTTTTTCTAAATTATCTATTATGGATCTTAATTGCCTTTTCTTTTTATTTCTATATACAGCATTTCCTAGTTTTTTTCCTACTGATATCCCATATCGTGCATATTTTAAATTGTTGTTTTCGGAATATATTATAAAGATATCATTCTTTTTTTTCTTTCCTTGTTTTATAATTCTATCAAAATCATACTTATGTTTTACTATATATAATTTTTTCATCTTATCACCTCTTTATAAGTAAAAAACCACTGTTTTGGCAGCGGTAAATTATTTACAAAGACTTTTACGTCCTTTGCGACGACGACGATTTAAGATATTTGTTTTCTTGCGTGCGAAAAAGCCCATTTTTTTAGATTTTTTACGATTATTTGGTTGATATGTTCTTTTCATCTTCTCTCCACCTCCAGACATAAATCTACATTATTATAATAATAAAGTGAGCAATTTGTCAATCATTTGTTTTTTTTACTTGCTTTTTTTCTTTCCACAATTTCCACAGCACTGTGAATTATATTTTGCACTGCTGTGGGCAAAAATTTGTGGAAAATGTGGAAATATCTTTTTTTTCGTTATTTTTTCACATATTTCCTTGTGATTTCTTTTGTGGAAAAGCTGTGATTTCTTTTTTTTTTACTTTTTCTATTTCTTTTTTAAACAATTTGAGCTAAACTATTGGTATAATTTTACTTGTGGGGAGATGGTCGAATGAATGTAGATATTTTATGGTCAAAATTTCTATCTGAAGTAAAAGACGATTTGACCTCTCTATCCTTTGATACTTGGTTTAAAGATACAAAATTATATAAATTAGATAACGGCAAAGCTTATATTATTGTTCCTATGCCGATTCATAAAAAACATTTAGCCGATAATTATTCTGAATTAATATTAAATCATTTAAATGATATTACAGGAACAAATTTTGAATTGGTATTTCTATTAAAAGAAGAAATTGAAGAAGAGGGGGAGAATAATAATAAAGAGCATGAGGAAGAAATGGTGGTTCAAACTAATGAAATTTCTGGGGTTCCTCATAATCAAATACAAACAAATTTAAAAAGCAAATATACTTTTGATAATTTTATTGTTGGTAATAGTAATAAATTTGCTCATGCAGCTGCCTTGTCTGTTGCTGAAAATCCCGGTAATATGTATAATCCTTTATTTATATATGGAAATAGTGGTCTTGGTAAAACTCATTTAATGCATGCTATTGGAAATTATATTACAGAAAATAGTAATCGTAGGGTGCTATATGTTACATCAGATCAATTTATTCAAGATTTTATTGGTATCAATAAAAAAGACGAGAAGGGGACTAATTTCAATTATGTAGATTTTTTTAAAAACAAATACCGTAATATCGATGTGTTAATTATCGATGATATTCAGTTTTTAGGTGGGGCTACTCAAACACAACAAGAGTTTTTCCATACTTTTAATAGTCTTTATAATGATAGTAAGCAAATTATTATTTCCTCAGACCGTTCTCCAGACGATTTAAAACTTTTGGAAGATCGATTGAGAACTCGTTTCTGTTGGGGATTAACGGTTAATATTTTCCCCCCTGATTTTGCTTTAAGAACCGAAATTTTAAAAAAGAAAATTATTGCTGGAAATTTTGAGCAGGAAATACCTGATGATGTAGTAGAATATATTGCTTCTAATATTGGAACGGATGTTAGACAATTGGAAGGGTCTATTACTAGACTGATTGCTTACTCAACAATAATGGGTGGGGCAAAAATCACTTTGGATTTAGCAATAGAAGCTCTGAAGGACTTTATTAGTAAAGGTATGGGAGAAAAAAATGATATTCAAAGAATTCAAAAAATAGTTTCGGAATATTTTCAAATATCAGTTGAAGATATTCGAAGTAAAAAGAGAAGTTCTAATATTTCTTTTCCTCGGCAAATCGCTATGTATCTTTGTAGAACAATGACAAATGAGTCTTTTCCAAAGATAGGAACAGAATTTGGTGGAAAAGACCATACTACAGTAATGCATTCTGTTGAAAAAATAGAAAAAGAAATTAAAGTCAACAAAGATTTAGCTAATATTATTGAAAAATTAAAAAAGGATATAGGGGTTGTGTAAAAAAGATGAGAAACTTTTCTTTTTCCACAATAAAAAATATGATAAAATCATTGTAGAAACTGGTTAAATTTTAGTTTTTCACTTTTTCCACAGTAATAATAATAAAAATAAAAAAGAAAGAAGGAATATAAATGAAATTAACGATTAAAAAAGAATTATTATTGAATGCATTAAATAAAGTATCAAAAGCAATCTCTACTAAGAATCTTATTCCAGTTCTTGCTGGTATTAAGTTTGAGGTAAAGAAAAAAAGATTAATATTAACAGCTAGTGATAATGATATTACTATTCAAACTATGATTGAGGCTAATGATGATGACTTTAAAATTGAAAGTGAAGGTAGTATTATTATTCAGGGAAAATATATATTAGATATTGTACGTAAGTTACCTGATCAATATATTAATATAGAAGTAGTAGATGAATTAAAAATTTTAATTTATACAGAAAATAGCGAATTTAATTTAAATGGTATAAGTGAGAGTGAGTATCCTAATATCGGATTAGAAGAAAGTAAGAAGAAAGTACATATTAAAGCTTCTATATTTAAGGATATTGTTAATCAGACAGCATTTGCAGCTTCTAATGAAGAAAGTAAACCAGTTCTTACAGGTATTAATTTTAATATAGTAGGGGATGTATTGGAATGTAATTCGACTGATTCTTATCGTTTAGCAAGAAAAGTTGTAAAATTAGAAAGTGCTAGTGAAGAGAATTATAATATTGTTATTCCAAGTCATAATATTTTAGAATTTTCTAGGATTATAGATGATGAAGATGGAGATATTGAATTACATGTCTTTAATAATAAGATTTTATTTAAAACTGGAAATTTAAAATTTGAATCTCGTTTAATTAATGGAACATATCCAAATACTTCTAATTTATTGCCTGAAGATTCTAATTTAATTGTAAGTACCAATTTAAACGCCTTCTACGATGTAATTGATCGTGTTAGTATATTAACTAGTGATAAGGAAAAAAATATCGTTACATTGGAAACAAAAGGGGATATATTGGTATTAAAAAGTTCTTCTGTAGAAATTGGTCGTGTTGAAGAAAAAATGCCTATTACTAAAAATAATGATGAAGATATTAAAATATCATTTAGTGCAAAATATATGATGGAAGCTTTAAAAAGTTTTTCAACAGAAACTGTAGATATTCATTTTGTAGGAGAGATTAAACCAATTTTAATTAAATCAAGTGAAGATGAAACATTAACTCAATTAGTATTACCAATTCGTACTTATTAAAAGATTCAAAAAGACTCAATTTTTGGAGTCTTTTTTTGTTTTTTTCGAATAATATATATGAAATGATTTTTTTCGACAAAATTAGACAGATTTAGTTGATATTCTAATTGCAATTTCATGTTTGAGAGGGGGAATATTATGGAATATGAAATTAATAAGGGAACATTAGCAATTATGCCTAATGAATCTATGGAAAGCTTGGTGTATGAGGATGAAGATCGTTTTTTAATTCATCAAACACCATTTCAAATTATGGAGGAAAGCTGTAAATATTTTGGTAGTACTTATGAGGGAAGAAAGGATAGTGCTAAAGCTATTTTAGGAGCAGAGTATAAAGTTCCTATTATTGTTGAAGATACTGATAATTTGATTGTATTTCCAACAACTTCTCCAAGGTCTGAAGATTGTATTTGGATTTCTTTAAGAAGAGTCAAGTCTTTTGAAAAAGTAGATAGTATTAATACAAAAGTTATTTTTGATAATAATAAGGAAATTATTGTTCCTATTTCTTATAGAACATTAGAAAATCAGATTTCTAGAGCTTCTAGATTGGACTTTCTAATGAGAAAGAGAAAATCCAATTTATAAAAAGTACTCATAAAATCACTTTTTCCTATCTTATTAGCTTATTTTATGGTATAATATTGTTGTATGTATAGGAATACTGAAATAGGGGATAGGTGATTATATGGGTCTTTTTTTTAAGTCTGATTGAAAATCACTAAGTTAAATTTATTAAATTTTAGAAATTATTCAACCTTAGCAATAAAATTTGGTTCGGGTATGAATATTTTTGTTGGAGATAATGCTCAAGGTAAGACAAATATATTGGAGGCTATTACTTTTTTAGCTCTAACAAAGTCTCATCGATTAGGAGTTCATCCTAATGTTATTATGTTTCATAAAAAGAAAGCTAAAATTAAGGGAGTTGTTCAGAAAGATAAGATATTGTCTAAATTAGAAATAGATATGGTTGATAGTGAAAAGAAATTATATGTTAATCAAACTGAGATTAGAAAAGTGGCAGATTATATTTCTAATTTAAATGTTATTGTATTCTCACCAGACGATTTGGAGATTGTAAAAGGTTCTCCTAGTGTTCGTCGTAACCTATTAAACATACAGCTTTCGCAGATTTCTAAAATTTATTTAAATGTTTATAATGAGTATAATAAATTACTTAGAACTAGAAATGAATATTTAAAGGTTTTATTTCAAAATTCTATTGCGGATTCTAGTTATTTGGATATTATTACTGATAAGTTAATAGAAAAAGCAGTTTTTATTTATCAAAAACGGAAAGAATATGTAGATTTGGTAAATAAAAATATTAATACTTATTATAAAGAAATTAGCGGTGAAGAGGGTTTGATTGTAAAATATTTACCAAATATAGAGTTATCTTCTTATGATAGTGAAGATATTAGAAAAACTTTGAAACATTATTATAAGAAGAATTATAAAAAAGAACTTAATTATGGTATGACTCTTGTTGGTCCTCATAGAGATGATTTTTCTTTCTTATTAAATGAAAATGATTTGAAATTTTTTGGTTCCCAAGGTCAACAAAAAACTGCCATCTTGGCTTATAAGTTAGCGGAAATATCTATATTTGAGCAACAATTAGGGACTAAGCCAGTTCTTCTTTTGGATGATATTTTTAGTGAATTGGATTTGAAGAAGAGAAATCGGTTTTTGAAATTGATTCATACAGGTATTCAAAGTATTATTACAACGACAGATTTAAAAAACATTAATAAAAAATATTTAGTGGATGCTTATATATACAATGTTAAAAATGGAAATGTTGAAAGAAAGTAGGGATTATATATGAATGATGAAAAAGTAGAACAAGAATATGATTCATCGTCAATTCAAGTTTTGGAAGGTCTTGAAGCAGTAAGAAAAAGACCCGGTATGTATATTGGTACTACTAGTGTTAGAGGATTGCATCATTTAGTATGGGAAATTGTTGATAATGCTATTGATGAAGCTTTAGCAGGATATTGTACGCATATTGAAGTGGAAATTGGTAAGGAAAATACGATCACTGTTAAAGATAATGGTCGTGGAGTTCCTGTTGAAATTCATCCTAAAACAGGTAAAAGTACTGTTGAAACGGTTTATACTGTATTGCACGCTGGAGGAAAGTTTGGTGGTGGTGGATACAAGGTTTCTGGAGGACTTCATGGTGTAGGTGCTAGTGTTGTTAATGCTTTATCAGAGTGGATGGAAGTTAGAGTTTATAAAAATGGAAATGTTTATTATCAACGTTATACGAACGGTGGACATCCAGAAGAGAGTTTGAAGATTATTGGAACATGTGATGATGATCGTACGGGTACAACTGTTACATTTAAACCAGATCCTGATATTTTTGAAGAAACTACAGTGTTTGATTACGAAGTTTTAAAGACTAGACTTCGTGAACTAGCTTTTTTGAATCGAGGATTGCGAATTACATTATATGATTTAAGAGAAGATGATGTTTCTGAATCCTTCTGTTATGAGGGTGGAATTAGCGAGTATGTTGCGATGTTAAACAAAGACAAGAAACCCATTCATGATACCATTATCGATTGTATGGGTATGGAAAATGATATTTCTTTAGAGGTTGCTTTGCAATATAATGAATCTTATAATTCTAGTATTTATTCTTTTGTTAATAACATCAATACTCCTGAAGGTGGTACTCATGAAGATGGTGTTAGAAGGGCGTTAACGCGTATTTTAAATAAATATGCTACAACTAATGGTTTATTAAAAAATAATGATGATTCTTTAACTGGTGATGATGTTAAAGAAGGATTAACTATGATTGTTTCTATTAAGCATCCAAATCCGCAATTTGAAGGTCAGACAAAGACAAAGTTAGGGAATAGTGAATGTAGGGCTATTTCTGATCGTATTTTTTCAGCCGCATTTGAAAGATTTTTGATGGAAAATCCGGATCAAGCACGTATTATTGTGGAAAAAAGTATGACTGCTTCTCGTGCAAGAGTTGCTGCTAAACGAGCTAGGGAGTTAACTCGTAGGAAAGGTGATTTAGATATTACTAATTTCTATGGTAAGCTTTCGGATTGTAAGAGTAAAGATCCTTCTGAATGTGAAATTTTCTTAGTTGAGGGAGATTCGGCAGGTGGGTCTGCGATTAAAGGTAGAAATAGTATGACACAGGCAATTTTACCTTTACGTGGTAAGATTTTAAATGTTGAAAAAGCTAGACTTGATAGGGCCCTTGCTAATGAGGAAATTCGTACGATTATTACCGCTTTTGGAACTGGTATTGGTGATGATTTTGATTTAAGTAAATTGCGCTATGACAAAATTATTATTATGACTGATGCGGATGTTGATGGTTCTCATATTCGTGTATTATTACTTACTTTATTTTATCGTTTCTTTCGACCTATTGTGGAAGCAGGTCATGTGTACGCTGCACAACCTCCTTTATTTGTTATCAAGCATGGTAAGAATATTAAGTATGTTCTTAATGAACAGGAACGTGATGAATATTTGGCTACTCTTTCTCCAAATACAAAATATGATATTATGCGTATGAAAGGTTTAGGAGAAATGGATGCTGAGGAGTTGAATGAAACAACTATGGACATACATAAAAGAGTTTTACGTCAGATTACTGTAGAAGATACAATGGCTGCTGATGAGACTTTTTCTAAATTGATGGGTGAAGAAGTAGAGCCTAGAAGAAATTTTATTGAGGAAAATGCTGTTTATGTACAGAATTTGGATATTTAGGGAGGTAGGTAAAGATGGATAAGTTAGAACAGAATAATATAGTGAATGAAGTAAGGGATTCTTTCCTTGAATATTCGATGAGTGTTATTGTTTCAAGGGCTTTGCCTGATTTGAGAGATGGTTTAAAGCCTGTTCACAGACGTATTTTATATTCTATGTATGAATCTGGTTATACGCCTGATAAACCTCATAAAAAGAGTGCTAGAATTGTTGGAGATGTTATGGGTAAATATCATCCACATGGTGATTCTAGTATTTATGAGGCTATGGTTCGTATGGCACAAGACTTTTCGTATCGTTATATGTTAGTTGATGGACATGGTAATTTTGGTAATATTGAGGGTTATGGTGCAGCAGCAATGCGTTATACAGAGTCTCGTTTATCTAAAATATCATTGGAGCTACTTAGAAATATTAATAAAGATACGGTTGATTTTATTCCTAATTTTGATGAGTCTGAAAAGGAACCTGAAATATTACCTTCTAGATTTCCTAATATTTTAGTTAATGGTACTATGGGAATTGCTGTTGGTATGGCTACTAATATTCCACCACATAATTTAAAAGAGGTAATTGATGGGTGTATTGCATATATTGATAATCCTGATATTGATGTAGATGGTTTAATGCAATATATCAAGGGTCCTGATTTTCCTACTGGTGCTATAATTTTAGGAAACAGTGGCATTAAAAAGGCTTATGAGACTGGTAGAGGAACCATTACTATTCGAAGTAAGGCTAGAATTGAGGAAAAAAATGGAAGGCATTATATTATTATTGATGAGGTTCCTTATGGTATTAATACTTTAGAATTAAAAAATAAAGTTGCTGAATTGGTTCACAATAAAGTAATTGATGGTATAACAGATTATCATACTGATTTGAAAAATGGCGTTACAATTACAATTACTCTTAAGAAGGATGCAAATCCTCAAGTTGTTCTTAATAATTTGTATAAGCATACTGCATTTCAAACTAATTATGGAATTATTTTCTTAATGCTTGATCAGGGTGTTCCAAAAACTTTAGGTTTAAAAGATATTATTTCTAAATATATTGATTATCAGAAAGAAATTATCATTCGTCGTACTAAGTTTGATTTGGCTAAAGATGAAGCTAGAGCTCATATTTTAGAAGGTTTAAAAATTGCTCTTGATCATATCGATGCAATTATTAAATTAATTAGGGCTGCTAAGAACGATGAAGAGGCAATGGAGGGTCTTAGAAATAATTACAAGCTTTCTGAGGCACAAGCACAAGCTATTTTGGAAATGAGATTGAGACGTTTAACTGGTTTGGAACGTGAAAAAATAGAAAATGAGCTTACTGATTTGCTTGCTGAAATAGAGGAATTAAAGTCAATATTAGCGAGTGAGGCAAAAGTATTACAAATTATTAAAGATGAAATGACAGAAATAAAAAATAAATATGGTGATGAACGACGTACTAGCATTGATATGACAGCAATTGAATATATTGAGGATGAATCTTTGATTCCTGTTGAAGATATTATTGTTACGTTGACTCATAAAGGTTATATTAAACGATTAAAGTCTGATACTTATAAAACCCAAAATCGTGGGGGAGTCGGTATTAAAGGTATGTCTACGAATGAAGAGGATTTTGTAGAACAGTTAGTTTCTATGAAAACACATGATTATATTTTATTCTTCTCTAATAAGGGTAGAATTTATCGTATGAAAGGTTATGAAGTTCCTGAATTTAGCAGACAGTCTAAAGGATTACCAATTGTTAATCTTCTTCCATTGGAGAAGGATGAAAACATTAGTTCGATAATTTCTTATTCGGATGAAGAAAATGATTATAAATATTTAGTCTTTGTTACTAAAAATGGTCTTGTTAAACGTACTGATTTATCTGAATTTGATAATATTCGTAAAAGTGGAAAAATTGCTATTAGTTTAAAAGATGGAGATGAATTAATTTATGTAGGAACTACTACTGGTAGTGATGAAATTGCAATTGGCGCTAATAATGGACGAATGGTTCGTTTTAATGAAAATGAAGTTCGTGTAATGGGACGTAGTGCTTCTGGTGTTAAAGGAATCGAATTAAATGATAGTTCTGTGATTGGTGCTGAGATCTTAAAGCCTGGAAAATTAATTTTGATTGTTACTGAGAATGGATATGGTAAGAAATCTGAAATTGAAGAATATCGTTTAACTCATCGTGGAAGTAAAGGTGTTAAGGCACTTAATATAACCGATAAAAATGGTATGATGGTTGCTTTGAAAGCAATTGATCCAATGGTTCAGTTGGATTTGATGATTATTACAGACAGTGGTATTATTATTAAATTGCCACTAGATCAAGTTTCTACATTGAAGAGAGCGACACAGGGTGTTCGATTAATTAATTTGAAAGATCAACAGAAGGTCTCTACTGTTGCTATTGTGGAAAAAGAAGAGAGTACAGAAGAGGAAGAAATTGTAGAAGCGGAGTCTGTGAAAAAAAATTCCGAAGAATCATCAAATATGGAAAGCGTTAATTAATTTATGAATTATTTATAAAGATTAAATAATTATTTTTAAGAAGAGAAATACTTTTCTCTTTTTTTGTTGCGTTAGCAATTCCTTTTGTATCAATACTTTTGTGCATTTATAAATTTGTGTATTGCGTTTCTCCTGTGGAAAAAAGTATTTTGATAGTCAATTTGATATATATACGATATTATTTTTTTGTTTATATAGTTGGGTAATTATTTATAAGATAATTTAAAATGTTTTTTATTGCGTTAATATTTCTTTTTATATCAATTGTTTTTCTTAGTTATAAATTAATTTAATGCGTTTCTTTTGTGGAAAACTTATTTTTGTATAAATTTTTTTGAGTTAGTTTTATTTAAAATAAAGTAATGTTTCACGTGGAACATTGCTTTTTTATTATTTTATTTCCCGGGAAATAATTTATTGTTTATATATTGTTGTGATGTTTCACGTGAAACCTATAATATGTTTTGGTTATATGTTTTTTTGAAATTAAAATTTTTGAATCTTTATTAATGCATGAAAATGTTCCACGTGAAACATTTGGATTTTTACTATATTTAGAAATGTTAATTATAGTTTATATTATCTCATTATGCATTATTTGATTTGTTATTATAAAATGTGATTATATTTTAATGTTTCACGTGGAACATTGTTTTTTTATTTTCTGGGAAATAATTTATTCTTTTATATATTGTTGTTGTGCTTCTTGTGAAAGCTATAATATGTTTTGTTTTTATCTTGTTTTTTGAAATTAAAATTTTGAAGCTTTATTAATGTATGGAAATGTTCCACGTGGAACGTTGCACTATTATCAATAATTGTTTACAAAATGTTTTTTTTGTATTAGAATGTTTTTAGTGCAATAAAAGTGCTAGAACCAGGTCAGGACCGGAAGGTAGCAGCCTTAATAGTCAACTTTTATGTGCACTTTTATTTTGAGGTGATTTTATGAATTTTAAATATATGGAAATGGCAATAGAGGAGGCTAATAGAGCTTTTTTAGAAGATGAAGTTCCTGTTGGTTGTGTTATTGTTCATGGTGATGAGGTCTTGGCAGTTGCTCATAATAAAAAGGAAGGTATGAATTGTGTTACAAAACATGCTGAAATTTTAGCTGTGGAAAAAGCATCATCTAAAATTAGTAATTGGAGATTGGATAATTGTGATGTGTATGTTACGTTGGAACCTTGTCCAATGTGTGCCAGTGCTTTAAAGCAAGCAAGAGTTAATCACATTTTTTGTGGATTATCTAATTCTGATCCTAATAATTTGGAGATTATTAGTAAAATTTTAGAAAAAGATAAAAATAATGATAGCGTTTTGTTTACAAATGATTTAGCTGTGGAAAGAGTTTCCTCTATCATGAAAAAATTTTTTGAAATAAGAAGAAATAGATAGAAAATATCTTCTTTTTTTATGTTATAATATTAGTTGTTTATGGAGGTGTTCACGTGTATCAAGCTTTATATAGAAAATATAGACCTCAAACTTTTGATGACGTGGTTGGTCAAACGTCTATTGTTAAGGTGCTTCGTAATTCTATTGAACAACATAAATTTGGACATGCTTATATGTTTTTTGGATCTAGAGGTACGGGAAAAACTTCATTATCAAAAATTTTTGCAAAAGCAGTAAATTGTATGAGTCCTGTAGATGGTAATCCCTGTGGAAAATGTAAAAATTGTTTAGCAGCTAGTGAAAAGGAATGTGTTGATATATTAGAAATCGATGCAGCATCTAATAATGGTGTTGATGAGATAAGGGAACTGAGAAATAAAATTAATTTGGTTCCGGCTGAACTGAAATATAAGGTTTATATTATTGATGAAGTTCATATGTTATCTATTGGAGCATTTAATGCTTTACTAAAAACTCTTGAAGAGCCACCTGAACATGCAATATTTATTCTAGCTACTACGGATCCACAAAAGGTTCCAGAAACTATTATATCCCGTTGTCAGTGCTTTTCTTTTCAACGGATTTCTGTGGATATGTTGGTAAAAAGACTTGCTTATGTATGTGAACAAGAAAAAATACAAATTGATTCTGATGTATTAAAAGAAATTGCTATTGCATCCAATGGCGGTATGAGAGATTCTTTAGGAATGCTTGATAAGTTAAGCTCTTATACGAATGATTTGATTACTATGGATACTTATATTGATCTTAATGGTTTGGTCACGAGGAAAGATTTGGAGAAATTTACTGACTTTATTTTTTCTTTTAATTTTAAGGAAGTTTTAAATAAAATAGATGACTTTAATGATGGTGGAAAAAATATTATTCAAATTTTATCTCAACTTTTATACTATTTGCGTGATTTAGTGGTTGATTATTATGTCCAGAACAAAGAAATCTCTTATGGTGTTGAGTCTGTGGAAAGATTAATTACAAGTCTTAACGAAAAAATGTTCGATATCAAAAAGAGTGGAAATCCTAAAATTTATATTGAAGTTTTGTTGTTGAACTTTATGTCTGATCTTAATAAATCTACTCATAATGTTGAAAATAGTTCTTTAGGTATTTCTTATTCTACAAAAACTGTGGAAAATATAAACAAGGATGAAGAGAACCAACATCAAAGTTATGTTGAAGAAAAAATGAATAAGGATGAAATTGTTGAAGAAGTTAAAGTTGATTCTGTGTCTGATGTTTCAACTAGTAAGTCCTCTTTTCCTAAATTTAAGAAAATTTTAAATTTAGATGATATTATGAGAGTAAGAATTAACAATGCTTTCGCTTTAGCAAATAAGCAGATTTTAACCAAGGAACATGAAAATTTAGAAAAGTTAAATGATTATACTTTTGATCAGGAAATTGGTTATTTGGTTTGTGAAATATTAAATTCTAAGTTCCGTGTGGCAAGTGAAAATATTATAGTTTTAAGTTATGAATATGATTCTATTGTTCAGCAAAATCTTGAACATTTAGAACAGATGGAAGATGTTTATAAGCGTTTGACGAATTCTTCAAAAAAATTTGCTATTGTTACTGATGAAGAATGGAATCACTTAAAAGCCGAATATATTGAACATTTAAAAAGGGGTGAACATTATCAGATTCAATCTGAACCTATGAAAGAGTTTCAAAAAGAAGAAAACGATGATATAATAAGTAATGATGCCGCATCTTTATTTGGCGATATCGTAGAAATTGACTAAAAAAGGAGAATGTTAATATGAATATACAAGCGATGATGAAACAAGCACAAAAATTACAAAAGGACATGATGAATGTCAAAGATGAAATTGATTCTACTGAATTTGTTGGAGAGAGTTCTTTAGTAAAAGTAACGGTTAAAGGAACTAAAGAGATTGTTAAAGTAGAAATTGATAAATCTAATTCTTTGGATAGTGATGATTTAGAAATGCTAGAAGATATGATAATGGTTGCAGTTAATGAAGCAAATAAGAAAGTCGATGAAATGACAGAACAAAAAATGGGAAAATTTGGTAATATACCAGGAATGTTTTAAAAAGTATGTATCCAGAAAGTATTAAAAATTTAATTGAATCGTTTAAATTTTTACCGGGTATTGGTGAAAAGACTGCAGAGCGGTTGGCTTTTTCTATTTTAGACTTAGAGGAAGAGCAGGTTTCGCTTTTTTCTGATAGTCTTTTAGCTGTAAAAGAAAAAATACATCCTTGTCCTATTTGTAATACATTTACTGATGCTGATATCTGTTTTGTTTGTTCTGATTCTTCACGTGATACATCTACTTTATGTGTAGTGGAAGATACTAAAAGTGTATTTTTATTTGAAAAATTAGGAATGTTTCAGGGAATGTATCATGTACTTGATGGGCTTATTTCACCTTTGGATGGTATTAATCCTGAGGATATTGGCTTGGATAAGCTAATTGATAGAATTAAGAAGGAAAATTTTAAAGAGGTAATTTTTGCTTTTCGCCCAAGTATTGAAGGAGAAACTACGTCTTTATATATTAAAAGAGTATTGGATGGTATGGGCGTTGTTGTAACGAGGCTTGCTAGTGGAGTACCAATGGGAGCAGATATTGAATATGTTGATAGCCTAACTTTAGAAAGAGCACTTAATGATAGAAAAGAAATTGAATAATTATTTTGTTTTTTCATATTTTTTATCGAGGAGATGCAAATATGAAAAAGTTGTTTTCTATTATTAAAAGAATTATTATAAGTGGTTTTGTTTTATATGGTTATAATTTAATTGCTGTTCATTTTAATATGATATTACCAATTAATTTAATAACTTTATTGGCTGTGAGTTTTTTGGGGGCTCCATCTTTATTTGCTTTGGTTTTATTTAAATTTTTATTTTTGTAAGTGGTGATAATATGAATGAGTTAACTTATGTTCAAAAGAGATTTATTAATTATGTTGAAACTATTATGAATTCTGGTAAGTTATCTCACTCTTATTTAATTGAATTGGGAGATTCTTTCATAGAGTTTCCTTTTGTTTTGCTTTTTGTAAAAATGATTTTGTGTCCCAATAATGTTTGTAATGTAGATTGTTTAAACTGTAAGAAATGTAATGTTTGTAAGTTGATAGACGAAGGCAATTTTCCGGATTTAGAGATTATTGAAGCTGATGGTGTTCAGATAAAAAAAAGTCAGTTATTATCTTTGAAAGATGAATATCAAAATAAATCTTTGATTGGAAATCGAAGAGTTTATATTATAAAAGATGCTGAGAAATTGAATCCTTCTGCAGCTAATACAATTTTAAAATTTTTGGAAGAGCCAGAAGATAATATTATTGCGATTTTACTTACTAACAATCGATATCGGGTGTTAGAAACCATTTTATCAAGGTGTCAGGTGTTGTCTCTTATTGATGTTACGACTTTTGATGTGGTAGATGATTCTGTTGTCCAATTTATTAAATATATGATTCATGGTGATGATCTGTTTATTTACTATAAGCAGATTTATGAAACTGTATTGATTGATAAAGAACGGGCAAAAGAGATTTTTTCTTTAGTGGAAAAGATTTTTATACACTACTTATCTTGTTCTGCTCAAAATGTTCATTATGAACAGTTTGAGTTTTTGAAAACCATTGATTCTGAGAAACTTTTATCTTATATTACAATAATTGAAGAAGAAATTCCTAAATTGGTGTATAATATAAATTATAAATTGTGGTTAGATTCTATCTATTCTCGATTTGTGGAGGTGAAATAGATGCAAAAGGTTGTTAAAGTTATGTTTCCAGTTACAAAAGTTTTTGCATATTTTGATTCCGGTGAATTTGATTTGGTAGCTAATGATATTGTTATTGTGGAAACAGATTCTGGTATGGATTCTGCAATTGTAAAAAAGCCGTCTTATATGGAAAAGGAAGAAAATCTTCCGGATTCTATTGGAAAAGTGGTTCGTAAAGCAACAGATGAAGATAGAAAACTGATATCTGAAAATAATGTTAAGGCGGAGCAGGCATTAGAAATTGCTAAAAAATATAGTAGAGAGTTAAATCTTAATATGGGATTTGTTGATTGTTATTATACTTTTGATAAAAATCAATTAGTTTTTTCTTTTGTGGCAGATAGTAGAGTTGATTTTAGAGAGTTAGCAAAAAAATTAGCTCAAAAATATAAGACGCGTATTGAATTAAGACAAATTGGAGTTCGTGATAAAGCAAAAAAGATTGGTGGTTTAGGACCATGTGGTTTATTTTTGTGTTGTCATACATTTTTAACAGATTTTAATAGTGTCTCAATTAATATGGCTAAAAATCAGTTTCTTGCTTTAAATCCTTCTAAGATTAATGGTATTTGTGGTCGCTTGCTTTGTTGTTTAGGTTATGAGAATGAGTTATATACTGAGTTAAAAAAAGGTTTTCCTAAAATGGGTAGTGTAGTAGAGACCGCATCCGGTACGGGAAAGGTTACGTCTATTGGTGTTTTTAAGGGAGTTTTTCAGGTTGATTTAAAAGAAAAGGGATTTGTTGAATTAAAAAAGGAAGAATATAATGGAAGTTCTGAATGATATTTTAGGTTATTCTAATAGGAAGATATTTCAAAATACTGATTTCTTTTCTTTTTCTTTGGATAGTGTAATGTTGGCTAATTTTGTAACAATTCGTTTGAGAGATAAAAAAATATTAGATTTAGGAACAGGAAATGGCGTTATTCCTTTGGTTTTATCTTTAAGAACAGATAAATCTATTGTAGGAGTTGATATTCAGGAATCTTTATGTAGGCTAGCTGAAAAATCTGTTCAGTATAATCAATTATCTTCTCAAATATCAATTGTTTGTTCTGATATGAAAGATTATGTTTCAAATCAATCTATCGAGCAATTTGACATTATTACTTGTAATCCACCTTATTTTAAAGTAAATGATAAAAATTTTCTTAATGAAAGTGAAGAAAAAAAGATTGCTAGACACGAGGTTATGATTTCTTTAGAAGAAGTTATTATGGTTTCTAGTAAACTTTTAAAAAATAATGGTACTTTTGCTATGGTACATCGGACGGAAAGATTATTAGAAATATTTGAATTTTTTCATCGTTATCATATTGAACCTAAGCGAATTCGTTTTGTGCATGAGAATGCTTTAAAGCCTTCTACTTTAGTTTTGATTGAGGGTATCAAAAATGGAAAAACTGGATTAAAAGTTGAAGCTCCATTTCTTATGTATTACACTAATGGAAGTCCTACAAATGAATATAGTAAGTTTTTAGTAGAGGTGAGTGAAAGTGAGTCAAAATAGTTATGATGGAACACCAAGTTTATATTTAATACCAACTCCTATTGGAAATTTGGATGATATTACTGTTCGAGCATTAAAAGTACTTGAAATGGTTGATTTTATTTTGTGTGAGGATACTAGAGAAAGTAGTAAATTATTAAATCATTTTAATATCAAAAAAAAATTAGTTAGTTGTCATGAATATAATGAAGAGAAAATTAGTGAATTTGTAATTTCTGAATTGAAAAATGGAAAAAATATTGGACTTGTTACAGATCAAGGCTCTCCAGTTGTTAGTGATCCTGGATATGTTGTTTCTAAAGCGGTTATTGAAAAACAATTTAATGTGATTGCATTACCTGGTGCAACGGCGTTTGTTCCTGCATTAACTTCTTCTGGTCTTTCTCCTTCTCCTTTTTTGTTTTATGGTTTTTTACAGACAAAAGAATCGAAGATTAAAAGTGAACTTTTGCGTTTAAAGAGTTTACCTTATACTTTAATTTTTTATGAAGCTCCACATCGTATTCATAAAACGTTGGAGTATATGTTAGATGTTTTTGGTAATCGTAATATAAGTATTCATCGTGAAATTTCAAAGTTGCATGAAGAAGTCTGTCGTGGTACAATACAGGAACTTATTCCTGATGTGGATAATTTAAAGGGGGAATTTGTTTTAATTGTTGATGGTAATCATGATATAGTAGATTATTCTAGTATGACTATTTTAGAACATGTTCAACTTTATATAGATGATGGAATGTCTGAAAAAGATGCTATTAAATTAGTTGCTAAGGAAAGAGGCGTTGCTAAATCCATTATTTATAAAGATTATCATGAACAAAAGAAATAAATTATTTCCCGGGAAATAATTTTGATTAGAGGTGAAAACAATGAAATTAGTTGTTGGACTTGGAAATCCAGGAAAAGAATACGAAGGAACAAGACATAATATTGGTTTTTCTTTTCTTGATTATTATTTGAATGAAAAGGGTTTTAATCCTTCTTGGAAAAATAAATTCCAGGGGCTTTATTGTGAGTGTAATATTAATGGGGAAAAGATTATTTTTTTAAAGCCTCAATCTTATATGAATTTATCTGGTACTGTAGTGGAACGCTTTCTTAATTTTTTTAAACTAACACCTTCTGATTTGTTTGTTATCTCTGATGATTTGGATTTAAATATTGGTAATTATAAACTTAAGGATAAAGGCTCTTGTGGTGGTCATAATGGATTAAGAAATATTGAATCTTGTATTCATACTCAACAGTATAAAAGACTAAAAATTGGTATTTCTAATGATAAATCTAAAGAAACAAAAGATTACGTATTAGGTAAATTTTCAAGCGAAGAGCGAAATATTCTTCAATCTTTATTCGAATCATTAGTCTTTGTTCTTGATGATTTTTTTAAGGTTGATTTTTTGTCATTAATGAGTTGCTATAATCGAAAAAATAGGTGATTATATGAATATTTTTCAAAAAATAGGGAATGTTGATTTAAAGAAAAACATGGGTATTACTGGAGTTACCGATGAGTTTTTTTGTGTCTTGTTATATTCTACTTTCCAACGTTGTGGACAAAATATTTTAGTTGTAGTTAATTCGTTGTATGAAGCAAATCAATTGTATTCTTCTTTGCTTAATTATATGGATGATGTTTATTTGTTTCCTATGGATGATTTCTTAACTAGTGAAGCGTTAGCTGTTAGTCCAGAACTTCAATATAATCGTTTAGAGACTATTTCGGCTATTTTAAATAAGCCAGGTATTGTTATTACTAACTTAATGGGATATTTAAGATTCTTACCCACAAAAAGTAGTTATCAACAGTGTGTTTTAAATTTATCTGTTGGAGATACTATTTATCCACAGAAATTAGTGGAAAAATTAGTTCAGTCTGGATATAGTCGTGATACTATTGTTAATAAAACGGGAGAATTTGCTGTTCGAGGATTTATTGTAGATGTTTTTCCAGTGGAAAGTGATTATCCGGTTCGTATTGAGTTTTTTGATGATGAAATTGAATCTATTCGTTTTTTTGATTCAGATACTCAAAAATCATTATCCAATCTTTCTAATGTTATTATTCGTCCTTGTTCGGAATTTTTGACTACTAAAAGTGTGGATGAGGAAGAGGCTTTTAAGCAAAAGTTTTTGCCGAAATATACTACTGTCTCTTCTATTTCTGACTATTTAGAGCCATCTATTACCTTTTTTAAGGATTACAATCAGCTAAAAGTTAGTTTTCAACAAATTATGGAGGAGGTATTAACCTATCAATCATCTAAAGATCTTTCTTTTACTGGAAAATATATGTTTGATTTTTCAGATGTTTCTGTTTCGTTTCCAATTTATTATATGAATATTGATCATTATTCTGCTAATTCTATTCAGGATTTTTCTGTTCATACTATTAATAATTTTAATGAAAATCCAGAAACCATTAATCAATTTATTCGGAAACATATTACTGAGGGAGATACTGTTGTTTTATGTTTAAAAAAATATCAGATTTTTAGTGTGATGAAATTTTTAAATATGAAAGTTATTGAAACTGATTTTGATCATATTGTTTCTAATGAAGTGAATTTAGTTTCTCAACCAATTAAAACAGGTTTTATTTATCAAAATTATGTGTTTCTAACGGCTAATGAATTGTTTCTTGTTAAAGAAAAATCTAAAAAGTATCGAACTAAATTTAAGTATTCTTCTAGTATTTCAGACATAAATAAATTAGAAGTAGGGGATTATGTTGTTCATGATGTACATGGTATAGGAATTTATAATGGTATTAAAACATTGTCCTTTTCTGGTATTGTTAAGGATTATTTGGAAATTTTATATCAAGGTGAAGATAAGTTGTATATTCCTGTTGAAAAAATTGATTTGCTTAGTAAATATACTGGTAAAGAAGGTTATTCTCCTAAAATAAATAAACTTGGTGGTAATGAGTGGCAAAAAACTAAAAATCGAGTTAAGAAAAAAGTGCAGGATATGGCAGATGATTTACTTCAGCTATATGCAGAAAGGGAATCTAGAAAGGGTTTTGCCTTTTCTCCTGATAATGATATGATGCTTGATTTTGAAGAGGAGTTTCCTTATGAATTGACTGCAGATCAGAAAAGAGCGATTGTTCAAATTAAGAAAGATATGGAGCATTCTTCTCCTATGGACCGTTTGTTATGTGGAGATGTTGGATTTGGTAAAACAGAAGTTGCCTTTGTAGCGGCTTTTAAGGCTATATTAGATTCTAAACAAGTGCTTTTCTTATGTCCAACTACCATTCTTTCTAATCAACATTATGAAAATGCTTTGGAACGTTTTAAAAATTTTCCTGTTTCTATTGGTCTACTTAACCGTTTTACTTCTCCTAAGGAAGTAAAACGAATTATTGAGGGACTTTCTAATGGTACTATTGATTTGGTATTTGGTACACATAGATTATTGAGTGATGATGTTAAACCTAGGAATTTGGGCCTTTTGATTATAGATGAAGAGCAACGATTTGGTGTTCAACATAAGGAAAAAATTAAAAAGTACAAAACAAATGTTGATGTTTTAACTTTAACTGCTACTCCAATTCCTAGAACTTTGCAGATGTCTTTAGTTGGCATTCGTAGTCTATCTTTGATAGAAACTCCTCCTATTAACCGCTATCCTGTTCAGACTTATGTTATTGAGGAGAATAATCAAATTTTAAAAGATGCGGTTTATAAGGAATTGTCACGTAATGGTCAAGTGTTTATTTTGTATAATAAAGTGGAATCTATTGAGGAAGAAAAGTATAAAATTCAGAATTTAGTTCCGGAGGCTAGAATTATTACTGCTCATGGACAAATGAATAAAAATGATTTAGAAAATCGAATTTATGATTTCATTAATCACCAGTATGATATTTTAGTTTGTACTACTATTATAGAGACAGGTATTGATATTCCGAATGTTAATACTTTGATTATAATGGATGCTGATAGATTTGGACTTAGTCAATTATATCAAATTAGGGGTAGAGTTGGTCGTAGTGATAAATTTGCTTATGCATATTTAATGTATCATCCTTCTAAAGTTTTAACTGAGGCTGCTATTAAGAGATTGAATGTTATTAAAGAATTTACTGCACTTGGCAGTGGATTTAGTATTGCAACTCGTGATTTATCTATTCGTGGTGCTGGGGATATTCTTGGTAGTGAACAAGCTGGATTTATTGATTCTGTTGGAATTGATTTATATTTGAAGTTGTTAAATGAGGAAGTTGCTAGAAAGAAGAACTTGAATTTACCTCCAGAGGAAGAAAATGATAGTAAGCCATTATTAAATGTTAGTACTCATATTGAAGATAGTTATGTATCTGAGGATGACTTAAAAATTGAAATTCATCGTAAAATTAATGAAATTGACTCTAAGGAAAAGTTAGAAGAAGTTAAAAGTGAGTTGGAGGATCGCTTTGGTCGTATTTCTGAGGATATGTTAATTTATATGTATGAAGAATGGTTTGAAAAGTTAGCTAATGTTATTGGACTAAAAAGAGTTTCTCAAACTAAAAATTCTATTGAAATGGTTTTTCCGAATGAGGTTGTTTCTAAATTAAAAGTAGACGAGGTGTTTATGGATTCTTATAATATTAGTCCTTCTTTCCGGTTTTTGAGCCGCGGTTCTAATTTAGTGATTATTTTGGATATTATTAAATTAGAAAAACATCCTATCTATTATTTAACCTCTTTATTAGATTTAGTTTATTGTAAATTTTTGTCATAATCTTGACGAGATGAAGATTGTTTTGTTACACTTACAATGCTAGGATGTGGTAGTATGAATCAAGAAACTATAGAAGATTTTAAAGAAAAACATTTTGAAAATTATAAGAACGCGGTAACCGAAACATTAAAAAATAATACTACTGCTTTATTTGAAGATGATATATTATCCTTATTAAAAAAACCTCCTTTAGATTCTATGGATATTATTAGATGTAAGTTTTTAGATTTGGCAAAAAAACATAAAACTATTATTCAAACAGAAGTATTAGATAAGATGTTAAATAATTACCGTCAAAAAGTTGTGACATTTATTCCTTCTTGGAAAAAAATTAGAATTGATGAGTTGAAAAAAATCATTCAATCTTTTTCTCCTAAAAAAGAGACTGATGTTATTAAGTTTAATAAAAAAGATTTTGTTCCTATTAATCGTAAGATAAAGAAGAAAATGAAAATGGATATAGGAGATGTTATTGATAAAAAAATTGTCAAAAATGTAAATCATTTGTTTACTGATGAAATTTGTGAAAAAGAGGCAAATCTTCTTGCTAATGAAATGGTTAAGTTTGTTCAGTCAACTTATCTTAAGCAATTGTTAGAAAGTGTTGATTTTAAGGTAATTGTTAAAGATACTACTTTAATTAATGGTGTGAGGGAACAGGGAGAGCATTTTTTGTTTACTAAAATGAATTCTTATCTGTTAAATGAAAATAAAAAATCGAGTTAAGAAGCATATTTATGTCTTCTTTTTTTTTGTCATTTATAATATGGAAATATTTACCAAGGGAAATTTTGGGAATATTGATTATAATAAATTATGAAAAGCCGTATAAATTAGAAAAAATTAGAAAAAATAGTAGTATGGGAAAGTGAGGAATAATTATATGAAATCAACAGGTGTAGTTAGAAGAGTAGATGATTTAGGAAGAATTGTTATTCCAAAAGAAATTCGCCGTACTCTTAGAATTAGAGATGGGGAGTCCTTGGAAATTTTTGTTGATCGAGAGATGATTGCGTTAAAGAAGTTTTCTAAAATGACAGATATGGATGAAATATCTAAACAATTAGTTGATATTGTAAATAATGTTACGGGGCAAAATGTTTTTATTACAGACCGAGATAATTTTATTGCTGGCAGTGGAAACTTACGTAAAAAATATCTGAATAAACCAATTTCAAAAGCTTTAGAATTGATTATGAAAGAAAGAAGTACCATAGTGGAACACGGTTTGCATGATATAGAGTTGGTTGAATCTGTATTAGAAAAATATGCATATGTCATTTCACCTGTAATTATGAATGGTGATGCTATTGGGTTGGTATTAATCATTTCAGAACAAAGTATTGGCCAGGTAGAAGAAAAGATGGCAGATGTTGTATCTAAATTTTTGGGAAAACATATTGAAGAATAATTTTTTTTATGATATACTCTACCCATATTGGTGATGACGAAGAGTCTTATAAAAATTATTTTTTAAAGAGAATCCGGGTTGCTGAGAAAGGATAAAAATATTTTATAAGATATGGCTTCTGAACTATTGCATCGATATGTAGGTGTAATCGTAGATAGGCGTTAACTATTTGAGTGTATAATGTTACTATTATAAAATAAGGTGGTACCGCGAATGTTCGTCCTTATACTTATAATAGTTTTTTTATTTAGGAGGGAATTAATATGAAAGAAAAATTTTATTTAACAACTGCTATTGCATATACTTCTGGTAAACCACATATTGGAAATACTTATGAAATTGTTTTGGCAGACGCTATTGCTAGATATAAAAGGTTTAAAGGATTTGATGTATATTTTCAGACTGGTACTGATGAACATGGTCAAAAAATAGAAGAAAAAGCGAAAGCTGCTGGTGTTAGTCCTCAGGATTTTGTTGATCAGCAATCAGCTGAAGTAAAGCGTATTTGGGATTTGATGAATACCAGTTATGATAAATTTGTTAGAACTACTGATTCACATCATAAGAAAATTGTTCAACATATTTTTAAAAAAATGTATGATCAGGGAGATATTTATAAGGGGGAGTATAAGGGTTTATATTGTACTCCTTGTGAATCATTTTGGACAGAGTCTCAATTGGTAGATGGTAAGTGTCCTGATTGTGGTCGAGAAGTAAAAGAGGCAAAGGAAGAGGCATATTTCTTTAAATTGAGTAAATATCAGAAACAATTAGAAGATTATTATGAGAGTCATCCTGATTTTATTCAGCCTGTTGCTAGAAAAAACGAAATGTTAAATAATTTTATTAAGCCAGGTGTTCAAGATTTATGTGTTTCCCGTACATCTTTTAAATGGGGAATACCTGTTGATTTTGATTCTAATCATGTTGTTTATGTTTGGTTGGATGCCTTGACAAATTATATCACTAATATTGGGTATGATGTTGATGAGGTAACTGGTGAATTTAAGAAATTATGGCCTGCTGATTTACAAGTGATTGGTAAGGATATTGTTCGTTTTCATTCTATTTATTGGCCATGCTTTTTATGGTCTTTAGGCTTACCACTTCCAAAAAGAATTTTTGGTCATCCATGGTTGCTTATGAATAATGATAAGATGAGTAAATCTAAAGGTAATGTTATTTATGCTGATGAATTAGTGGATGCTTTTGGCGTTGATGCCGTTCGTTATTATCTTCTTCATGAAATTCCTTTTTCAAGTGATGGAAATATTACATATGATTTGTTAATCGATCATATTAATGGTGAACTTGCTAATGTTTTAGGTAATTTAGTGCAACGTTCTATTTCTATGGGTAATAAATATTTTAATGGAGATGTTGTTAGTACAGAGGAAAATGAAGATATAGATGTAGAATTAGAACAGAAATTAAATGAATTAGAGTCATTGGTAGATGCTAAAATGGACGAGTTACAAATTAGTGAGGCTATTACGGAAATATTTAATGTATTGAGATTTACAAATAAGTATATTGATGAGACTACTCCTTGGATTTTAGCAAAGGATGAAGCGAAGAAGTTACGTTTACAAAATGTTATTTATCATTTGTTGGAGTCTATTCGTATTTGTGGTTTATATTTAGAACCTTTTATGCCTGATACTAGTCAAGAAATTATGAGACAGTTAAAAACAAATGAAAAGAGTATTCATTATTGCAAAAATCATGAATACCATCTAAATACACCAAATGTATTATTTCAAAGAATTGATCGTGACAAGTTTTTTAAAGAACATGTAAAATGATTTGTCAATTTGTAGAAAGAAAGACAGAAATTATGTCTTTCTTTTTTGTCTTATGATATAGTGAGAGAGTAGTTGCTGTAAGAAAGGATAAAATTATGTCAAAGAATATTTCGCGGTTTTTTACAGTGAATTTGGTTACGTTTATAGGAGTTGTTTTTTTACTTGTGTATGTAGGATTAACGAAAAATATTTTGGATGTTTGTTATTTGTTTTTTATGATAATCTGTTATGTTAGAATTAAATATTCTCAGTGGAAAAAATATCATTAATGTGATATTTTTATTTTGGAGGGATATGTATGTTTATTGATACACATTGTCATTTGTCTAAAGAAGATTATGAGGATATTAATCAGATTGTATTAGATGATAGATTGGCAGGAGTTACTCCTATTATTATTTCTGGATGTACAAAAGATAGTATTTTAGAATCTTTGGAATATAGTAAACTATATACAGATGTTTTTGTTACGATTGGTTATCATCCTTCAGAGGCGGATTTTATTACTGATGAGGATTTACTTAAATTGGAAGAACAACTTCAATTTGATAAAGTGGTTGGAGTTGGGGAGATTGGATTAGATTATCATTATGGAAAAGAAAATCGTTCTAAGCAAATTTCTTTATTTGAAAAACAATTAGTTCTTGCTGAAAAATATCATTTGCCAGTTGTTATTCATAGTAGAGATGCTACTATGGATACGATTCATATTTTAAAAAAGCATTCTGTTTTTGGAGTTATTCATTGTTTTAGTGGAAGCTTAGAAACGGCTAAAGAGTATATTAAATTGGGGTTTCTTTTAGGAATTGGTGGAGTTGTAACTTTTAAAAATAGTAAACTAGGAGATGTTGTTTCTAATATTCCTTTGGAAAAAATAGTTTTAGAAACAGATAGTCCTTATCTTACGCCTGCACCTTATCGTGGAAAAAAGAACAGCTCAAAATATATTCCTTTTATTGCAGAAAAAATAGCATCTTGCAAAAATGTTTCTGTTGATTTCGTTGCAGAAGTTACTACTAAAAATGCTAAGCGGACATTTCATTTAGATTAGGTTGAAAAAAATATGAAAATAGTGTATTCTTAATATAAGATAGGGGTTGTATTTATGAGCACAGATAAAAGAAAAAAAGGTGCAAATTCCACGTTGTTTATTGGTATTGGACTGATTCTTCTTGCCTTGTGTAGTTTTACAGGGTGTTTATTTTTATATTTTCATGGACAAGATTCTGCTACTAAAAATGCTGCTATTATTTTTTCATATTCTAATCAATCTTCAAGTTTAATGGTAGATAGTTCTATGCCAATAACTGATGCTGTTGGTAAAAAGTTGGATTTTAATTCTAATCAGACTAAATATGGATATAGTGAGTTTAGTTTATCTGCTAATATGGAGGGAACGGATTCTGTTAAGTATGAAATTTATGCTATTCCGGTCGGGGTTGCTGCAGAACTTCCTAGTAATTATATTAAGGTTTATTTAACGGATTTGGAAGATGATAAACCTTTAGATGGTTATGATGGAAATAATGTGCCAACTTATTATGATTTGAGAGTTGCCACTAGTAATCCAGCAGGAAAAAAAATTTATTCTGGTATTTTAAATAAAGATGAAGTGGAAACCTTTCGGTTACGTATGTGGTTAATGGATACTTATCCAATTACAACGGAAATTCGTAGCTTTGGTATTTCTCTTTATGTTAAAGTGAAAGATTAGGAGGAGTTATGGAAACAAATCATAAGACTAGAAATGTTGTAATAATTGTGTTAGTTATTAGTGTTATATTGATTGCTATTTTGGTTCTTTCTTTTTTCTTGTTTTTTAGACATCAGGCAAGTAACGTGAATGAAGTGGTTAAGTCTAGTGTTGTAACAATGAATTATAAAACTGAAAGCAATGAATTTAGTTTGACTAGTTTGACTCCTGTATCTAATGATGCAGGTAAAGAGTTGAGAACTGACGGAAGTTATTTTGATTTTTCTGTTACAGCAGAAGTTGATAAAGGTACTAAGGCACAATATGAAATTGCATTAGTGAAAGATAAAAGTTCTACTATACCTGATAGTGATGTAGTTGTATATTTAGAGAGGGAGAGTAGTGGCAGTTATGGAAAAGTTGAAGAACCTACAGTCTTTACTCCTATTAAGAAAAAAACTGAGTTGGGAAGTCCTGCACAATCTATGATTTTAGACCAAGTGTCTTTATCTTCTGATCGTACTGTAAATTATCGTTTACGATTATGGATTCGTGAGGGTGCTATAATTACTAATCCAAATGCTACTTATACTGTAAAGGTCAAAGTTTATGGAAAAGCAGAATAAGACTTCATAATTGGAGTCTTTTTATTTTGCAAATTTGTTTTTGTGTGGTATGATTAATGTATCGTAGATGGAGGTTTCAATATGATCCAGTCAGAATCTAAACAAATTATATTGTCTGTTATCGGGATTAGTGTATTGATTATTGCTTTTGTTGGTATTTCTTATGCTGCTTTTACTTCGGTATTAAGCGATGCTAATTCTAATGGTATTTCTACAGGGACTATTTCTTTGGTTTTGGATAATCAAAGTGGGTCTGTATCTATGACTAATGTTATGCCTATGTCGGATGAAGAAGGAAAAAATTTAACTGGGACTGGTAATGTTTATGACTTTACTGTTCGTACTAACTTATCTTCTAATACTACGATTAATTATGAAATTTCTGCCGAAAAGATTGCTTCTGATAAAATGTTAGAGAATGATAATGTTCGTTTTTATTTACAAAGCCTTGGTACTAATGGATATGATGATACAGCTATTACAAAGACACCTCAGCCTTTTACGCCATTAACTGAAAATAGTTTTTTAGGTAGTAAAAAAGATAGTATGGTTTTGTATTCCGGAACGTTTACAAATACGTCTTCTGAAAATAAGGAAATGAAGCAGTCTTTTAGATTGCGCATGTGGGTTAGTCAGGATACTATTATAGATTCTATTAGCAGAGATTTTAATATTCAGTTGAATGTAACAGCGAAAGCTATTTAGAGGATGTCAACTCCTCTTTTTTTTCTTTCTAAAACTAGTTTTTTTTTATTTGCCGTGTTATTATGTTTATGATAGTGGATAGGAGGGCTAATATGAAACAATATTTTGATACGAATCATGATGATGTTGTTTCTGTTAAGGAAATAGTGCAGTTTTTTTTGCATTTTATTACTAAAGTGTTCCTATATGTTGTCTTTCTTTTGTTAATTATTATTTTCTTATTATTTATATTTTATTTTGTTGATTTGTTATATAATGTTCGTTCTGGAGAAGATAAACCTCCGCTTTTTGATGCTTATGTTATTGTTAGTCCTAGTATGGTTCCAACTATTAAGGTTCAGGATGCTATTATTATTGGAAGAGTAGATCCTAATGATTTGGAACAGGGAGATATTATTAGTTATTTAGCAACGGATTCTTATTATAGTGGAAAGGTGATTACTCATCGTATTATTGGTATTGAAGAAGCGTCTGATGGAACATTACTTTTTCGTACGAAAGGGGATAATAATAATGTTGCAGATGGAACTTTAGTTGATGAAGATAATGTTTATGGAAAGGTTTTGTTTCGTATTCCTATGTTAGGATATATTCGTCAATTTTTATCAACTTATTTTGGTTGGATTCTTTGTATTGCTCTTCCACTTTTATATTTAATTATGACTGAGGTTATTCGAGTACGTAAATTACTGAATCAAAAGAAGTTACAAAATTTAAAAGTTTCTGAACAGAAAGATGATGAAATTGAAGTGATTTAGTTCATTGTCTTTCTTTTTTTCTTGTGATATAGTTTTATTGGTGATGAATGTGGAACATTATGATGTTAAATTTAAAAAGAAGTTTGGTCAAAATTTTTTAAGACGGCATGCTGTTGTAGAAAGAATTGCTGATATCTGTCCTTTGACTTCTCAGGATTTGGTTATTGAAGTAGGACCAGGAGGGGCAATCTTGACACAAGAGTTGGCAAAACGTTCTGGTTGGGTGTTAGCCTATGAAATAGATGAGGATTTAAAAGAGGAGTTATATAAGAAGTTGAACGGTTATTCTAATGTGAAAATACTATTTCAAGATTTTTTAACAAGTTCTATTTTGAATGATATATCATCCTTTTCTTATCAACATCTTTATTTTGTCAGTAATGTTCCTTATTATATAACTACACCTATTATGATGAAAATAATCGATAGTGGATTGGATTTTGAAAAAATTTGTATGATGGTACAAAAAGAGGTAGGTGAAAGATTTTCTGCTCTGCCAGGAAATAGAAATTATGGTTCTATTAGTGTTTTTTTGTCTTATTTTTATAATATAAAAAAAGAATTCTCGGTTTCTAGAAAAGAATTTGTTCCAGAACCAAATGTTGATAGTGTGGTTATTTCTTTTACTAAGAAAAATGAATTGTTGCCATTAAAAGATACTGAGTTGTTTTTTCATCTTGTTCGAGATAGTTTTCAATTTAAAAGAAAGAATATTAAAAACAATTTGAAGAAATACGATTTAGAAATCGTTTTATCTGTTTTACAAAAATATGGTTATGATTTAACCGTTCGTGCAGAACAGTTATCGGTTGAAATATTTGTGGAACTTGCTAATGCTTTAAGTTCATGAATATTTCTTTTTTTTTGTCATAAAATTTATGGGAGGAATGTTATGAATTTTAGAGAGGGAGATTTTGTTACTAGAATTTCTCATAATCACGATATCGTTTTTAAAATTGTTTCTATAGAAGGAGGAGTTGCTTTTTTAAAGGGTGTGGATTTGCGATTATATGCTGATAGTTCTCTTTCGGATTTAGTAAAAGCGAGTGTTCCTATTGATTCTGATCAACAGATATTAGAAAAAAATCTTCGTGAATTACAAATGGATCGCAGTCAATATTTTTATTTACCTGGTAAGATTTTACATATTGATGGAGATAATGATTATTTAAACAGATGTATGAAATTTTATCAGGAAATGAGTGTAAAAGCTAATGGGCTTACTATATCTGAAATAGAAATGCCTTATAAAATATATGATTTATTACAAGAGTTTCAACCAGATATAGTGGTAATTACAGGTCATGACGCTTATTTAAAAAAGAATCGTGGAGATTATCAGAATTCTCTTAATTTTATCGAAACAGTAAAAGAAGCAAGAAAATATGAAAAAAGTCAGGATAAATTAATTATCATTGCGGGAGCTTGTCAATCTAATTATGAAGAATTAATTAAAGCTGGTGCAAATTTTGCTTCTAGTCCTAAAAGAATCAATATTCATGCTTTAGATCCTGCTATTTTAGCAACATCATTGGCTTTGTCTGATCGAAATAAAAGTATAGATTTACTATCTATTTTGGAAAAAACAAAGTATGGAAAGGATGGAATGGGTGGAATTATTACAAATGGAACTATGTATGTGGGGTATCCAAGATGATGATTGAAAATATTAAAAAGGTTGTAAGAGAAAATCAAGGGGTTGAATGTTCTTTTCGTTTTCATGGAACTAGAAATCAGATAGATGAGTTTCAAGGGGTTATTACAGATTTGTATCCTGCTATTTTTACTATTTTATTAGATAATAAAAAAATTAAAACTTTCAGTTATAGTGATATTTTGACTCAGAGTTTAGAAATTTTGCATTAAAAACTTTCTAAATTGCGAAAATTATTGCATTTTTACCATAATTATTATAGAATTAAGGTATAAAGTGTAATACTTTAAGAGGGAGGAATATTACATGAAAATTACATCTGTAAATGTACGCAAAATTAATAAGGAAGGATCTCGTATGAAGGGTATTGCTTCTGTATTGTTAGATGATAGTTTTGCAGTACATGATATTCGAATTATTGATGGGGACAACGGTCTATTCATAGCAATGCCTAGCCGAAAGACAGCTACGGGTGGTTATCGTGATGTTGCTCATCCAATTAATCCAGAAGTTAGAGCTATGTTTGAAGAAGCAATTTTAGATGCTTATGAGAAAGCTGAAGAGCCAACGGAGGATGAAGATTAAGATGCTTAGGCATCTTTTTTTCATAATTTTTTTTAAATAGCATATGGTTTATTAGGAGGATATTTATGGATAAACAAGATGCTATTAATAATTATAATCATGGAATTAGTCTTTTAGAAAGAAAAAATTTAGTAATTACTGGAGTAAAAAAAATAGAAAACTTTGATAGTGAGCAATTTCTGTTAGATACCATTATGGGCTTTTTGATGATTAAAGGAGAAGGGTTGGAATTAATTAAATTAGATACTATGCAAGGAAATGTTTCTATTAAAGGCCTTATCCATAGTATGACTTATGTAGAAGATACGAAAAAAGATAAAGAAAATAGTATATTTAATCGTTTGTTTAAATAATGAATTTAAAAATACAAATTTTTTCTTTACTTTTTTCTTTTTTTTACGGAATACTATTTTCTTTTTTGATTAATTTTCATTACCATATTCTTTTTTATAAGAGAAAGTGGATACAGATTCTTTTTACGATTATTTTTTTGTTGGATATGGCTTTGTTATACTTTTTAATATTGAAATTTATTAATGATGGTAGAATACACATTTATTTTTATTTTATGATTTTTTTAGGATTTTATCTTAGCTTTCCTATTTTAAAAAAAATACGTAAAAAATAGTGTCAAATTTCTCTTTTTTTTTCGTGATTCTTGCTCTATACTTTAAACTGGTCTATAATTTAGAGTGAAAGAGTAGGTGATTTTATGGCAAAATCTAAAGCAAAGACAAAACGTCGTAGAAGAATGCTCTTTTTGGGTTTGACTTCTATTGTCGTCATCGTTGCTACTACTTTTACTATAGGAAAATATTGGATAGAGATTTATGAAAAATATCAGGAGAAAGATCAATTGGAAAAAGAGTTGGTTTCTTTGAAAAATAAAGAGAAGGAATTAAAGGTCGATGCTAATAAGTTACAGGATCCTGATTATATTGCTAGATATGCTAGAGAAAAGTATCTTTATTCTAAAGATGGAGAGTTTATATTGAAAATTCCTGAAGAGTAAAGGGGTTTTCTTTTTTTCTGAGGTTACTGTAAAGGAGGTCTTATTATGGTTTCTATAGAAGAATGTTTTTCTTTTCATAAGAATGATGTTATTGTTATTGGGTGTTCTGCAGGACCCGATTCCATGGCTTTGGTTGATATGTTGTTGAAAATTCGTGAGAAGTATCAATTAAGTCTAATTGTTGCTCATGTCAATCATAATTTACGTAAGCAAAGTGTACAGGAGGAAAATTATTTACGTGATTATTGTGAAAAACATCAGATTATGTTTGAATGTATGATGATTACAGAATATGGTGATGACAATTTTCATAATGAAGCTAGAAATATTCGTTATAATTTTTTTGAAAATGTTGTTTATAAATATCAAGCAAATTATTTAATGACGGCTCATCATGGGGATGATTTGGTAGAAACTATTTTAATGAGAATTACAAGAGGTTCCAATTTGAATGGCTATAGTGGATTTAAAAAAATTGTAGATATGGAAGGTTATCAAATTGTTCGACCTCTTCTATCTTTTACCAAACAAGAGTTAGAGGATTATGATAAAAAAAATCATGTTATGTATTATGTAGACGATTCTAATGCTAAAGATAAGTATACTAGAAATCGTTATCGTAAATATGTTCTCCCTTTTTTGAAAGAAGAGGATTCTCATATTCATTTAAAATATTTAAAATTTAGTAATGTTTTAAGTGAAGCTAACCAATTTATCGAAAATGAAAGGGATAAAGCAGTAAAAAAAGTTATTCATAAGAATATTTTAGATATTACTTCTTTTAAAGAATTGGATCCTTTTATTCAAAAAGAAGTCTTATATTATATGATGAATGATTATTATCAAGATGATTTAATATTAATTAATGATAAACATATTGAACTTTTATTAAATTTAATATATAGTAATAGAGCGAATGCCTTTGTTAATTTACCTAATGAAGTCATTGCAACCAAAACTTATCAAGACTTAGAATTAAAAAAGGTTACTACTGAAATTACTACATATGAGGTGGAACTTTCTCAATATGTAGAGTTACCTAATCATCATGTGATTGAACAATTAGATGAGCTTACCGGTACAGGAAACGATACCTGTCGATTACTTAGTTCTGAAATTAGCTTACCACTTACTGTTCGTACACGTAGATTTGGAGACCGTATGGCAATTAAAGGTAATGGTACGAAAAAAATTAAAGATATTTTTATTGATAAAAAAGTAAAATTAAGTGATCGAGATTTATGGCCTGTTGTAGTAGATGCTAAAGGTGTGGTAGTATGGCTTCCTGGTTTAAAAAAATCTAAATATGATAAGAAAAAATCAGAAAAGTATGATATAATATTAAGATATAGTTAAGGAGGAAAAGTTGTGAATAAAACGATTGATAAAAAGACAATAAGAAAAGGGTTATTACCATATTTGTTCTTAGCATTAATTATATTAACTGTATTTTATGTTGTTAATGTTATGAATAATGATGTTAATGTATTAACATATAATGAGTTCATGACTGAACTAAATGCGGGCAAAGTAGAAGAAGTACAAGTTACTGCTAGAGGCAGTGCTTATACTTATGAAGTTAGAGGTCGCTTGGAAGACTATGATGATAATGAAACATTTTATGCTCGTTTACCACTTAGTGATGAAGTGATGAAGAAAATCGTCAATGCAAGTGAGACACATAACTTTACTTTGGAGGCAGAAGCTGATCCAGACTCTTCATCATTCTGGTTATTAGTTATTAATGTGTTACCATTTGTATTGTTAATCGGTTTTGCTTTCTTCTTCTTTAGTCGTCAAATGGCTGGCAATAAAAGTTCTATGGATTTTGGAAAGAGTAAAGCAAGATTAAACAGTGATTCTAATAAAGTTACATTTAAAGATGTAGCTGGTTTAAAGGAAGAAAAAGAGGAAGTAAAAGAGTTGATAGACTTCTTAAAAAATCCGAAAAAATTCCAAAAGCTTGGAGCTAGAATTCCAAAAGGGGTGTTATTATTTGGCCCTCCTGGAACTGGTAAAACTTTACTTGCTAAAGCAGTTGCGGGAGAAGCAAATGTTCCATTTTATTTTATTAGTGGATCTGACTTTGTAGAGTTGTTTGTTGGTGTTGGTGCAAGTCGTGTACGTGATATGTTTCAACAAGCAAAAAGAAATGCTCCTTGTTTGATTTTTATTGATGAGATTGATGCTGTTGGTCGTCAACGTGGTGCTGGTTTAGGTGGCGGACACGATGAACGTGAGCAAACTTTGAACCAATTACTTACTGAGATGGATGGATTTGGTGCTAATGAAGGAATTATTATTATAGCTGCTACAAACCGTCCAGATGTATTGGATCCAGCTTTACTTCGTCCTGGTCGTTTTGATAGACAAATAACTGTTAATTTGCCTGATGTTAAAGGTCGTGAGGAAATTTTAGCAGTTCATGCTAGAAATAAAATTTTGGCAGATAATGTTACTTTAAGCAATTTAGCTAAACGTACTCCTGGATTTAGTGGTGCGGATCTTGAAAACTTACTTAATGAAGCTGCCTTACTGGCTGTACGTCGTAATAAAGATAAAATTACAATGAGTGAAATTGATGAGGCTACTGATCGTGTTCTTATGGGACCTGCAAAAACTTCCCATAAATATAGCGAAAGTGATCGTAAACTTGTAGCATTCCACGAAGCAGGACATGCAGTTATCGGTTTGAAATTAGATAATGCAAATGATGTTCAAAAAGTTACGATTATTCCAAGAGGTTCTGCTGGTGGGTATAATATGATGGTTCCAAGTGAGGAAAAGATGTGTTCTACCAAGACTGACTTATTAGAAGAAATTACTGGTTTATTAGGTGGACGTTCCGCTGAGGAAATTGTTTTTGGAGAAATTACAACAGGTGCTCATAACGATTTTGAAAAAGCTACTAAGATTGCTCGTGCTATGGTTACAGAGTATGGTATGAGTGATTTGGGCCCTCTTCAGTTTGAACAACAAAGTGGAAGTGTATTCCTTGGTAGAGATTATAATAAACCTCAACATTTTTCTAACGAAGTGGCAAATGAAATTGATACGGAAATGAGAAAGATAATTGATAATTGTCATAAAAAGGCTCAAGAGATTATCAAGAAAAATAGAGATTTATTGGAATTAATTGCGAATGCTTTATTAGAATATGAAACTTTAACGAAAGAACAGATTGATTATTTAGTTGAACATGGTAAAATGCCAGATGAAACTGATGAAACTAATTATGAGAAAATGTCTGTTACAAAGCTAAGAGAGATTGCCAAAGAAAAAGGTATTAAAGGTTATTCTAAGATGACAAAAGCAGAGTTATTAGAAAGTTTGGATGAAGCAAATCATTAATTTGCTTCTTTTTTTGTGATATACTTTTGTTAAGGAAGGTGTAGTATGAAGAAAGTTGAAATTCAGGAAACAAAAGAATTGAAAAAGTTAAAAGAAGAAGCTAGCGAGTTTAAAAAGTTTATTTCACGTGGGAATGTTGTTGATATGGCAGTTGGTGTTATTATAGGTGGTGCTTTTGGAAATATTGTTACTAGTTTGGTTCAGGATATGTTAATGCCTTTAATTGGAGTTGTTTTAGGTGGTCTTAATTTTGAATCATTATCTATTCAGGTGGGTAGTGCTAATATTGCCTATGGTTCTTTTATTCAAACGATTGTTGATTTTTTAATTATCTCTTTTTCTATTTTTGTTATGATTAAAGTTATTGAGAAATTAAAAAGAAAACAGGAAGCAAAAGAGGAAAGTCAAAAAACTGATGAGGTTTTGTTGTTAGAGGAGATTCGTGATTTATTAAAAAATACGATGAAAGAAGAAAAATAATCTTTCTTTTTTTTTGTTCTTATGTTATATTAACCCTTGCAAAAGGGAGTTGGAAATTTATGGAATGGAAGATTGGAAATGTTACTATTAAAAATCAAGTAGTCCTTGCTCCTATGGCAGGTATTTGTAATTCGGCTTTTCGTCGTATTTGTAAGGAGATGGGATGTGGTCTTGTCTATGCTGAGATGGTTAGTGACAAAGCGATTACTTTTCATAATCAAAAAACACTGGATATGTTATATATGACAGAAGAAGAGAGACCTTTGGTTCAACAGATTTTTGGTAGTGATAAGGAATCTTTTGTTGAAGCTGCCAAATATATATATGATGTAATGAGACCTGATATTATTGATATTAATATGGGTTGTCCTGTTCCTAAGGTTGCAGTTCGTGCTCAAGCTGGTTCTGCATTGTTGAAAAATCCAGATAAAATTTATGAAATTGTCAAAGCTGTTGTAAGTGCTGTTCCTATTCCAGTTACGGTTAAAATAAGGAGTGGCTGGGATTATAGTCATATTAATGCGGTGGAGGTGGCAAAAGTAATTGAAAAAGCTGGAGCTTCAGCTATTTGTGTTCATCCTAGAACTAGAAGTCAGGGGTATAGTGGACAGGCAGATTGGTCTATTATAAAAAAGGTAAAGCAAGCAGTTTCTATTCCTGTTATTGGTAATGGGGATATAAAGACTCCGGAAGATGCCAAACGAATGATTGAAGAGACTGGTTGTGATGCTATTATGATTGGTCGTGGTGTCCTTGGTAATCCGTGGTTGATTCGTAATACTATTGATTATTTGGAGACAGGCGTGTATCATTCTAATATTACTTTTGATGATAAAATATCTATGATTTTACACCATTTGGATTATTTAAGTCATTTGAAGAATGAACATATAGCTACACTTGAAATTCGAAATCATATTGGATGGTATTTAAAAGGAGTTCCTGGTGGAACTGTTGTAAAAAATAAAATCTATCAAACTTCTCATATTCGTGATATAATTTCTATGTTGAATGGTTTTAAGGAGGAATTAGATGGCAAAAACAAAAAAAGTTGAGGAAGCTACGATTGTAGAAGATAAGACAAAGGAGAAAAGTAAATCTAAACATAAAAAGAAGTCTACTGTTCATACAGTTAAACCTACGGTAAAATATGAAAAGGCATTGTTTATTCAAAGATTTGCAGCTTTTATTTTAGATATTTTTATAGTATCATTTGTTGCATCTTTGCTTGCATACCCTTTTTTAGATATGGATTCTATTCAGAAATTAGATGATTCTAGTACAGAAGTGGCTGAAAAATTTCTTGCTCAAGATATTTCTGAAGATGAGTATATATCAGAAAGTATTGGTATTAGTTATGAATTAGCAAAGCAACAAGGTTTACTTTCTTTAATTACAATCTTTTTAAATATTTTATATTTTGTTGTTTTTCAAATTTATAATAATGGTCAGACATTAGGAAAACAATTATTGAAAATAAAGGTTGTAAGTAAAGATGATCAGCCATTAACGGTTAATCAAATGATTTTTAGAGCAGCTATTATTAATTCTATCTTAATCAGTATGGTTAATTTTGCAATTTTAATTTTTGCTAATCAATATACGTATTTTTATACTGTTGCAGTTTTAGAATTGATTCAGTTTATGATTATTGCCATTAGCGGATTTATGGTTATGTTTGGTGAGCGTCGTCAAGGTATTCATGATTTGATTGCTCATACTGATGTTGTTAAATGTGATGTAGTAGAGGAGATGGAAACATGCGAGAGTTAAGTGAACAAGAAATTGTTAGAAGAGAAAAGTTAAAAAATATTAAAAATCCTTATCCGGAGAGATTTGAAGTAAATTATGAGTTGTGTGATGCTAGTAAACTAGAGGATGGCGTTACTGGTGTCCGTGTTGCTGGACGTATTATTTTAATGCGTAAGATGGGGAAAATGAGTTTTTTAACTATTGGTGATATAAATGGAAAAATTCAAATTTCTGTTAAATTAGATATGGTTGGAGAAGAAGCTTATCAAGACTTTAAAACTAATTATGATATTGGAGATTTTATTGGAGTAGAGGGAGAAACATTTACTACTCATACTGGAGAGAAAACAGTACGTGCTAGTAGTATTACTTTCCTTGGTAAAGCTTTAAAACCATTGCCAGAAAAGTTTCATGGTGTTGAAGATGTAGAAACTATTTATCGTCAAAGATATTTGGATTTGATTATGAATGATGATTCTAAAAAGAAGTTTTTATTTAGAAGTCGTTTTATTCGTGAAATTCGTAATTATTTAGATGAAGCAGGTTATGTAGAAATAGAGACTCCAATTTTAAATAATAAAGCTAGTGGAGCGACAGCTAAACCTTTTATCACTCATCATAATGCTTTGGATATTGATTTGTATTTAAGAATTGCTCCAGAAACGTATTTGAAACGCGCTGTAGTAGGTGGGTTTACAAAGGTTTTTGAGCTTGGTAGATGTTTTAGAAATGAGGGTATTGATGCTACTCATTTGCAAGATTTTACTATGATTGAAGGTTATGCTGCTTATTATAATTATAAAGATAATATGAAGTTTTTAAGAGAGATGCTTCAATCTATCATTATGAAATTATTTGGAACACTAACTATTACTATTGATGATAAAGAAGTGGATTTAAGTGGTGAGTGGGAAGCTGTTAGTTTTAGAGATCTTATTTTACGTTATAGTGATATTGATATTAAAGTGTATGATACGAAAGAAAAGTTATTAAATAAGATTAAAGAGGAAAATATCGATATTGATAGTGAAACACCTCTTGAAAATTTAGGATATGGTAATTTGGTTGATCAATTATACAAAAAGGTTGCTAGAGTACACATTGTAAATCCTATATTTTTAACAGAGCATCCAATTAGTTTAAGCCCACTTGCTCGTGCTAATGATGATGATCCAACTATTACTGATCGTTTCCAATTGGTTATTAATGGTGCTGAAATTATCAATGCTTACTCTGAACTTGTTGATCCTCAAGAACAGGAAAGACGATTAGAAGAGCAGGCTAAGTTAAAAGCAGAAGGTGATGAAGAAGCAATGCCAATGGATTATGATTATATTTCTGCTATGGAATGTGGTATGCCTCCAATTAGCGGTTGGGGTATGGGTATTGATCGTGTGGTTCAACTTCTTACGAATTCTCAAAATATTAAGGATGTAATTTTGTTTCCATTAATGAGACCTATTAATGAAGAAGGGCAAGACTCTGAGTAGAGTTTTGTTCTTCTTTCTTTTTTTTCACGAAAATTTCAGAAAAAAAGAAGTCAAATGCTTGTAAAATCTTTTCTATGTCAGTATAATGATAATGGGAGGTTAATTATGAAGAAACATAATACATTTAAAGTCGTTCTTATTGTTTTATTAGTTATGATGTTACTAACTTGGATTTTTCCAGCTGCTTATTTTTCAGGTAGTTACATCGACGAAGGACGCGTCCAAATGGGGCTTTTTGATTTATTCGAGTATCCATTAACTTCAATTTCATATTTTGGTTATCTTGCAGCTTTTGTATTAGTTGTTGGTGGATTCTATGGTGTGTTAAGCAAAATCGGTGCTTATCGTACTATGTTGGATAAATTAGTTGCCAAATTCAAAGGTAAAGAAGTAGTGGTTTTATCTATTATGATGGTACTTATTGCTCTTCTTACATCTATCTGTGGATTACAAATTGGATTGGTTATTTTCTATCCTATGATTGTATCCTTAATTTTACTTATGGGATATGATAAGATTGTGGCAGCACTTGCTGTTGTTGGTTCTACCATGATTGGTATGTTAGGAACAACATTTGGATATAATAATACTGGTATTATTCCTAGTATTTTAGGAAATGAATTTACTGATAATATGTTAGTAAAATGTATTCTATTATTCTTAGGAATGGTATTATTAATTCTTAATACTATCTTATATATTAGAAAAACAAAAGTAAATAATAAAGATAAAAATGTTAAGAAGGTTACTGCCAAAGAAGAAAAGAAACCAGCTAAGGCTACAAAATCTTCTAAAACTACAAAAGCTAAATCTTCAAAAGATACAAAAGCAGCTACTAAAGAAGAACAAGTTGTTGTAGTTACTGGAGAAGAAAATGAAGAAGAAGATAGTTATGTACCAGCAGCTGTTAGTGGAGAAAAACATGTTGTTTGGCCATTGGCTGTTATTTTATCTATCATTTTTGTAATTTTAGTTTTAGCATTCATTTCTTGGTCTGGTGCTTTTGGAATTACTGCATTTGATGAAGCAACTACGGCAGTTACTGGATTTGAAGTTTTTGGATTTACTTTATTTGGTAAGCTTTTAGGTACTGTTAATGCATTTGGATCTTGGTCAGTTATGGATTTAATTGTATTACTAATGGTATTTATGCTTATCTTAGCACTTATTTATAAAGTTAAATTCAATGACTTAATTGATTCATTTGTTAAGGGTGCTAAACGTGCTCTTGGACCTGCTGTAATTGTGGTATTACTATATACAATTTTAGTAGTTACTACATATCATCCATTCCAACTAGTTATTTATAAAGCTATTTTAGGAATTACTGATGGATTTAATGTATTTACTACATTTATTGTAGGTATTTTATCTGCTTTCTTTAATGTAGATCCAGCTTATGCTTTCCAAAGTTCTTTACCATACTTAGCTAGTATATTTACTAACGCTGATAATTATCCACTTGTTGCAGTTGTTTATCAAGCTGCTTATGGATTAACCATGTTAGTTGCACCAACTAGTTTAGTATTAATGGGTATGTTATCTTACTTAAAGGTTTCATATGGTAAATGGTTTAAGACTATATGGAAGTTATTATTAGAATTATTAGTTCTATTATTAATTGTATTTATTATTTTAACTGTAATATAATACTTAGAGCCGAAAGGCTCTTTTTTTGTCTTATTTTTGGGTATTGTATTTCTTGATTGATAAGCATGTTATTTTTACAATAAGTATAGGGAGATGATTTTATGTTTTCAAGATTTACAGAAGATGCTCAAAAAGTTTTAATTATGGCAAAAAAAGAGATGCAAAATTTAAAGCATCCATATGTTAGTAGTGAACATTTGTTATTATCCATTCTACATTATGCTAATGATGATTTTTTGTCTTTTTTAAGTAATTATAAATTAACATATACTTCTTTTAAGAAAAAATTAATTGAAGTAATTGGTGTTGGAAATAAAGAAAGTGAATGGTTTTTGTATACGCCATTATTGAAGAAGATTATTGAGAATGCTATTTTAGATAGTAAAGATAATGAAGAAGATGTTAATGTAGAGCATCTTTTTATTGCTTTGTTGGAAGAGGGTGAGGGTGTTGCAAATCGGATTATGATGAGTATGGATATTGATTTAGATTTATTATATGACCGATTTTCTAACGATTTTATTAGGGAAAATGGGAACCATTATATAAAATTATCGATTGATGATTTTGCAGTTGATTTTACGGAAGAAGCTCGGGAAGGGCACTTTGATCCTGTTATTGGAAGAGATGATGAAATTTGTCGTATGATTGAGGTCTTACTTAGACGGAAGAAAAATAATCCTTTACTAATTGGTGATGCTGGTGTAGGGAAAACAGCTTTAGTAGAGGAATTGTCTAGAAGAATTGTTTTAGGATTGGTACCTAATGAGTTGAAAAATAAACGTGTTCTTAGTGTATCTATTTCTTCTTTGGTAGCAGGTACAAAATATCGTGGCGAATTTGAAGAGAGACTTAATAAAATGATTGAAGAATTAGAAGGGGTTTCTAATGTAATTTTGTTTATTGATGAAATTCATACTATTATAGGTGCGGGTGGAGCGGAGGGGGCTATTGATGCTTCTAATATTTTAAAGCCATATTTAGCGAGGGGGAAAATTAAGGTTATTGGAGCTACTACTAAGATGGAGTATATGAAATTTTTAGAGAATGATAAAGCTTTTGATAGAAGATTTCAAAAAATTATGGTAGAAGAAGCAAGCTTAGATGAGGTTCGAGCAATTTTATTTCATTTAAAAGAAATTTATGAAAATTATCATGGTATTATTTTGCCTGATGAGGTTTTGAAGGCTATTGTTGATTTGTCTGATTGTTATATTACTGTTGGGAGGCAACCTGATAAAGCGATTGATTTGTTGGATGAGGCTTGTTCTAAATGTGTTACTTTACATACTTCTGCTGATAAAAAGTTACAACAATTACAATTAGAACTAAGTCTTCTTGTGGAGCAAAAAAATAAATTTATTATTCAACATGACTTTAAACAAGCTTCTCTTTTGCGAGAGCAAGAACAGTCTTTACAAACAAAAATTAATCATCTTAAGGCCAAGCATAAATCTTTTAAAAAACAGGAGTTGACTTTAGATTTGGTTTATGATGTTATTTATGATAAAACTAAAATTCCAGTTCAAAAAATCTTACAATTAAATTTAAGTACTTTAAAAAAATCTTTATCTAAAATTGTAATAGGTCAGGACAGAGTCATTTCTTCTTTTATAGACTCTGCTAGTATGGTTATCGATAGAAAAACTCCAAAAAGTTATCTTTTTGTTGGAAAAAGTGGATTAGGAAAAACTTTATTGGTACGAGAATATGCAAAATTATTATATCCTCGCGATGCTTTTTTTAAATTAGATATGAGTGAGTATAAAGAAAGTAGTTCTATTTCAAAACTTATTGGCTCTCCTCCTGGTTATGTTGGTTATCAAGATAAGAATAGTATTTTAGAAAAAATAAAGTTACACCCATATTGTGTTCTTTTGTTGGATGAGGTAGAGAAGGCTCATCCAGATGTGTTAAAGCTTTTTTTACAGGTATTAGATGATGGAGTGATGACTACTTCTTATGGTGAGGCTGTTAATTTTCAACATACTATTATTTTTATGACTTCTAATTTAGGTACGAATCATCAGTCTATAGGCTTTGTAAATCAGTCCGAGAGTTTGGTTAGACAGGATATAAAACGTTTTTTTGGAACGGAGTTGTTAAATCGAATTGATGAGGTGTATTATTTTCAACCTTTTTCTGAAAAGACGATAGAAAAAATAATCATACAAAAAATAAAAGATAGATATCCAAAGTTAAGTAGTGAAGAAATGAAACAATTTATGTTAGAGATAAAACCTTTATCACAGTATGATGAATTCGGTGCTCGAAAAATTGATAAGTTATTAGAGCAACATGTTTTTAAATACAGTTTATAAAGATAACTGTATTTTTTCTTTGGGGTCTATGATATACTAGTAATAGGTGATTTTATGAAACTTTATAATACATTGACAAGAAAAATTGAGGAATTTGTTCCTTATGAAGAGGGAAAAGTAAAGTTGTATACCTGTGGGCCTACGGTATATCATTATGCTCATATTGGTAATATTCGTAATTATATTGGGCATGATGTTTTGGATAAAACTTTACGTTATTTAGGATATGATGTTAAAAGGGCTATGAATATTACGGATGTCGGTCATTTAACTAGTGATTCTGATTCTGGAGAAGATAAAATGGAGGTTGCTAGAAAAAGAGAACACAAATCTGCTATGGAAATAGCTAAATTTTATACAGATGCTTTTTTTGATGATTTTAAGTTGGTAAATTGTAGAATGCCGGAAGTTGTTTCACCGGCGACTGATAATATTGATGAGTATATTAGGATTATTACGACATTATTAGATAAAGGGTATGCTTATCTATCGGGTGGAAATGTTTACTTTGATACGACTAAATTGGATGATTATTATGTTTTAACAAATCATCAAGAAGATAATTTGGTGGTTGGAGCTCGCGAAGGTGTAGAGGAAGATTCTAATAAGAGAAATCAAGCTGATTTTGTTTTGTGGTTTACTACTAGCAAATTTGAAAATCACGAGTTGTTATGGGATTCTCCTTGGGGACGTGGCTATCCTGGATGGCATATTGAGTGTACAGGTATTTCTATTAAGTATTTAGGTGAGTATTTGGATATTCATGGTGGTGGAGTAGATAATATTTTTCCTCATCATACGAATGAAATTGCTCAGAGTGAGGCTTATTTAGGCCATAAATGGTGTCGCTATTGGTTTCATAATGAGCATTTATTAGACGAAACAGGAAAAATGAGTAAATCAACCGGTGCTATTTTAACAGTGTCTACTTTAAAAGAAAAAGGATACGATCCTTTAGCCTTTCGCTTTATGTGTCTAAATTCTCATTATAGAAAGCAATTGGTATTTTCTTACGATGCCTTGGACCAAGCTTTTTCCACATTGAAAAAGTTACGTAGTCGAATTTCTTCTATTTTAAGGGAAGGAGAGGTACAGTCTCATTATATTGCATCTTATCAGAATAAATTTAAGAAGGAATTAGAAGATGATTTGAATACTGCAAATGCATTATCTGTACTTTATGAAGTGTTAAAAGATAACCAACTTTCTGGTATGAGCAAACTTACTTTGATTGAAGATTTTGATCAGGTATTATCATTGGATTTGATTCAAGAGAAGAAAAGTGTTTCTAATGAAGATTTTATTTTAGAGCAAATAAAAAGACGAGCAGAAGCCAAAAAAAGTAGAGATTTTATTTTAGCAGATAAGATTCGTGATGATTTGTTACAACAAGGTATCCGTTTAATTGACGGACGTGAAGGTACAACTTATGAGATTATTGATGAATAGGGAGGTGGCTTCCTATTTTTCAAAGTAGAGGTGTTATATGAAAGTAGTAGAAATTAATTCATTGGTACTTGCGTATTTAGGAGATACGGTATATGAAAATTATGTGCGTAAGTTTTTAGTTCAGCAAGGAATTGCTCATGTTGATGAGTTACAGAAAAAAGCAGTTCAATATGTGAGTGCAAATAGTCAGTCTCGTTTTTTACAACGGTTGATAGATGATAATTTTTTGACTGAGGAAGAATTGGCTGTTGTTAAAAGAGCTAGAAATTATAAGACTACTTCTCATCCAAAAAGTTGTGATATTATTACTTATAAATATGCAACGGGATTAGAGGCGTTGATTGGATATTTAGATTTGGAACAAAAAAGCGATAGAATTCAAGAAATCATGAGTTTTATACTGGAGGGGAAATTATGTTAGTATATGGAAGAAATGTTGCATTAGAATTATTAAAAAAACCAAAAAAGATACAAAAAGCAATTTTGCAACAAGGTTTTGATGATAAAAAAGTTTTTTCCTCTTTGGAAAATTACAAAATACCTTATATTTTTAAATCAAAAAACGAAATGGATCGTTTGGCGGATGGTGTTCATCAAGGTATAATTTTATATGTTCGTGATTATCATTATTATTCATTGACTGATGTTATGAGACCAAATCCTCATTTTATAGTGATGTTAGATCATATTGAGGATCCCCATAACTTTGGTGCTATTATTCGAACTTGTGAAGCTGCTGGAGTAGATGCTATTATTATTCCTAAAAATCGGCAGGTTTCTGTTAATGGGACGGTTATGAAGACTAGTGTTGGTACTCTTGATCAGGTGAAAATTGTACAAGTATCAAATTTATCTTCAACCATTGATTTTTTAAAGGAGCAGGATTTTTGGGTAGTAGGTACTGCATTAGAGGATAGCGTTGACTATCGTAGTATTGATTATTCCGGTAAGATTGCTTTGATTATTGGTAATGAAGGTGCAGGAATTTCAAAACTAGTTAGGAAAAAGTGTGATTTTATTGCAAAAATACCAATGTATGGCACTACAAATAGTTTAAATGCTTCTGTTGCGAGTGGTATCATGATATATGAGGTAATCCGAAATAGAAAGTAGAGGTTATTTTGAATTACAAAGATATTAATGATTATGAAGTTTTATATATGATTAGCGAGGATAAAGATGGTAGCTATGATATTCTTTATCGTAAGTATTTACCTATTATTAAATCTATAGCTAATAAATATATTGATCTTGTTTGTCAAGTTGGAGGAGATTATCAGGATCTTATTCAGGAAGGTTTTTTGGGACTTAATAACGCTATTGTAAGTTATAAAGATGATATGGATACGCTTTTTTATACTTATGCGACTATATGTATACAAAGACAAATATGTTCCTATTGTAGAAATCTTTCTTCAAAGCGTAATCAGGTTTTAAACTTTTCTTTTCCTGATGATGCTTATTCTTGCAATTTGATTGAGGATACTTCTTATTATAGTACCTCTGTTCAGTCTCTAGATTATGAATTGATTCATTTATTGTTTAAAAAAACTTATCTTTTGGATTTGGATACACGTTGTGTGTTTGAACTTCGTTTTAATGGTTTTTCTTATAAGGAAATATCTAAACTTTTAGATATGTCTTTATCTAGTGTTGATAAAAGAATGGTTCGAGCAAGAAAGTTGTTAAAAAGTTTTGCGGAAAGCTATGAATTAAATTGAAAAAAACATTTTTTTGTTTTACAATAATAATAGGTGAATAGGATATGCGAGGACAAGTATCATATGTTTCAAATGATGAATCTTTTACACATGAACAGATGAACGCTGGTTCTCTTTCTGCTGTTGGCAGTGATTTGTCGTATGATGGGATGAGGAATAATTTACAAAAAATAAAAAGGTCTAAATTGAAAGTTCATCCAGATAAAGTTATGACATTGTCAGAGTGGCTTCAAAAATATCATATGCAAGAAGATTTACAAAACTTATTTGTTAACATGGATATTGCTATGAAATATATTCATGACCAAGGTTTTTATATTGAATCTTTTGCTTTAGATAGAATTAAATTATTAAATGATTCTATTCGATTAATACGATTTGAAAATTTAGCTCCTTTTCCTAATGATATAACTCAACAAAAAGAATTAGTGCGTAATAATATTTTTTTGTCAGCAGTATTACAGATAGGGGTTTATGCTAACTGTATTCAATATTTTAATACAGATACTATGCAATTTTTAAAAGAAAACTTTAATCAATTTTCTATGTTTTTACCACAGGAGGATGTTCCTTATTATAAGGGGGTTATAGAACGCGGTGCTTCTGTTTATTATAGTGCCTTTGTAGGAGAAAGGAAGAAGCGAGAGTTGAAGGAGTTAGATAAACAACTTTCTGGTGTCGATGGTGGTGTGAGTTCACGTGGCAAGGTTTTGGTAAAGAGTAATGGATTAGCAGAGCTATCAGCCGAAGATTTAATTCCTCATAATGAAAAAGAAAATGGAGTTATTTATAAAGATTTGTCAAAAAAAGAGGCTGCTTTTGCAAGAGCCTTGATTTATCCAATCATGATTTTGATTTTTGGATTAACTATATTGTTATTATCCTATTTATTACAATGATTTTTAATTATTTGTTGACATTTTCTGTTGTTTATGCTATTTTAATGGTGAACACGGAAAGTGTTTTTATTTTGATAAAAAAATAGGAATGGTGAAATATGGCTGAAGTTAGAAAAAGAAAAGAAGTAGAAAAATATAAAATTGACGAAACTCAGTTTCACGAAGATGGTAAAAAGGAAAAGAAAAGTGATAAAAAGAAAGATAAGAAAGATACTACGGTTAAGACTGTTAAGTCTTCTGAAAAAAAGAGTTTATGGGTAAGATTTCGTATTTTTTGTCACGGTGTTAAATCGGAAGCAAAGAAAGTGCATTGGCCCAGCAGAAAGGATATGATTAAGTATTCACTTGCAACAGTTGTATTTATTATCTTTTGTTCTTTGTTCTTTTATATCATCGATGTAATATTTGCTTTAGTTCAATCAATTTTTAGATAGAAGGAGTTTTTAGTTATGGAAAAACAATGGTATGTTGTTAATACTTATTCTGGACATGAGAATAAAGTAAAAGAAAAATTGGAAATGCGTGCGGAATCTATGGATATGCAAGATTATATATTTAGAGTTGTCATTCCTGAAGAGAAAGTTGTTGAAGTAAAAGATGGTGTAAAAAAAGAGAAAATTAAAAAGATGTTTCCTGGTTATATTTTAGTAGAAATGGTTATGACTGATGAAGCTTGGTATGTCGTTCGTAATACACCTGGTGTTACTGGATTCATTGGATCTAGTGGAAAAGGAGCTAAACCTACTCCATTACAACCATACGAAGTTGATAAAATACTTGGTAATATGGGAATTAGTCGTATGGATGTCGATACCGATTTGGTTGAAGGATCGACTGTTAAAATTGTTGATGGTCCATTCAATGGAATGTTTGGTAAGATTGATAGTGTTGATCTTCCTAATCAAAAGGTTATGTTACTTGTTGATTTGTTTGGACAGGAAACTTCTGTTGAGGTTGAGTTAAATCAAATTCAAAAGGCATAAAATAGTTGCAAAAATAGAAATAGTATGTTATTATTTAGGGGCTATATTGAAATTAATATAGATTTAGTGGGAAGCATGGTTTGCATTTATGAAAGCGGGAATCAAGCTATTTGGACCACTCGCGAAAACTAAAATTTATAGGAGGTGTTTTTCGTGGCAAAAGAAGCAATAAAGAAGATTAAATTACAAATCCCAGCAGGAAAAGCTACACCAGCACCACCAGTTGGTACTGTATTGGGTCCTGCAGGAATTAATTTACAAGATTTTTGTACAAAGTATAATGATGCAACAAGAGATAAGATGGGAGATATCTTACCTGTAGAAATTTCAGTGTACGATGATAGAAGTTTTGATTTTGTTGTCAAAACTCCACCTGTTCCATTCTTGTTAAAAAAATATGCAAAAATCAATAAAGGTGCAGTTAAGGGTGTTAACGAAACTGTTGCTACATTAACTGTTAATCAATTAAGAGAAATTGCTGAAATTAAATTACCAGATTTAAATGCTTATGATGTAGAATCTGCAATGAAAATTGTTGCTGGTACTGCTAGAAATATGGGTATTTCTATTCCTGGTTATACTGATAAGTAATATTTGGACATGTAGGTTATACCTATGTGGAAGGTAAAAACCGCTATTACCACGTAAGGAGGAATAAAAATGAAAAAGAGAAGTAAGAAATATACTGAGGCTATGTCTAAAGTTGAACGTAACAAAGTATATCCAAAAGAAGAAGCTGTTAAATTAGTAAAAGAAACTTCTACTAGTTCTTTTGATGGTACTGTTGAGATTGCTATGAGATTAAATATCGATACTAAGAAAGCTGACCAACAATTAAGAGGTGCTATTGTACTTCCTAAGGGAACTGGTAAAAGTACTAAAGTATTAGTAATCGCTAAAGGAGAAAAAGCTAATCAAGCAAAAGAAGCAGGAGCTGATTATGTTGGAGACGTTGATATGTTAGAAAAAATCGAAAAAGAAAATTGGTTCGATTTTGATACTATGATTGCTACTCCTGATATGATGCCACTTCTTGGTAAATTGGGTAGAGTTTTAGGTCCTAAAGGATTAATGCCAAATCCTAAAACTGGTACTGTTACATTAGATGTTGCTAAGGCTGTAGAAGAAGTTAAAGCTGGACGTGTTGAATATCGTGCTGATAGCTTTGGAATTATTCATGGAGTTATTGGTAAGGTTTCTTTTTCAGATGAAGATTTGCTAGAAAACTTAAATGCTTTTGTAGCAGCTATCTTAAGAGTTAAACCAGCAACTGTAAAAGGTGAATATGTTAAGAGTATTGCTATTTCTTCTACTATGGGTCCTGGAATTAAAGTTGAAAATAATTTTGACAAGTAAGAAGATATAGTGTATAATAAAGACAATTTGTAGGTGCCATAGACAGTAGGTGTAAACGTAAATCCTACCGAGGACTTAATCTTAAGTATAAATAGGTTCTCGGATTTCGAGAACCTTTTTTATGGCATCCCTAAAATTTAAGGAGGTGTTTTGATGGCAAGTGAAGCAGTCTTAAAGAAAAAGCAAGCAGTAATCGATGAAATTAAAGATCGTGTTCAAAAAGCTAATACTATTGTTTTGTTTGATTATCGTGGTATTACAGATAGTGAAGCAAAAGAGTTACGTGTAAAATTAAGAGAATCTAACTCTGATTATAAAGTTTATAAAAACACTTTAATGGCACGTGCTTTTCATGATTTAGATATCGATTTAGATGAGGCATTAAATGGTCCAAGTGCTTTTGCTTTTGGTGAAGATCAAATCGCACCAATTAAGATTTTGTCAGAGTTTGCTAAAGATCATCCAGCATTAGTTTTAAAAGTAGGGATTGTAGATGGAGAAAAGGCTGATCAAGCTAAATTGTCAGAGTATGCTACAATACCTTCAAGAGAAGGTTTACTTACTATGCTTGCTGGTGGTATGATGGCTATTCCAAGAGATTTAGCAATCGCATTAGACTTGTATAGTCAACAAAAAGAAGAAGATTAATAAGTAAATAAATATAAAATAAGGAGGAAATAAAATGGCTAAATTAACAAAAGAAGATTTTATCAGTAGTTTAAAAGAAATGAATTTATTAGAAATTAAAGAATTAGTAGATGCAATGAAGGAAGAATTTGGTGTTGATCCATCTGCTGTAGCTGTTGCTGCACCTGCAGCTGGAGCTGCTGCTGATGCTGCACCAAGCACTGTTACAGTATCTATCGCTGATGCTGGAGCTGCTAAAGTTGCTGTTATCAAAGTTGTTAAAGAAATTACTGGTTTAGGATTAAAAGAATCTAAAGATATCGTTGATAACAACGGAGCAGTTAAAGAAAACATTTCTACTACTGAAGCTGATGAAATTAAAGCTAAGCTTGAAGAAGCTGGAGCTACTGTAGAAGTTAAGTAATTAACTTCTTTTTTTTTACTATAGTTAGTAATAATCTTTTGTTCTTGAAACTAGAGGAGTGTTGTGTTACTATCTCTTTAGGAGGATACATTATGGGGAATGGAGTAAAGAAACCTAAAACATGGTTGCGTGTTTTTGTTGGGATTTTGGTTGGATTGATTTTATGTTTGGGAGTAGGATTTGTTTTATATACACAAGATTTTTTGCAATTTTCTACTTCTTCTGAAGAAGATAATACAAATTCTAATGCAGAGGTTCCAAGCGAAGCAAACACTTCTGAAGATACTGTAGTTAATCTTGATTTTGATTTTGATTCTACAAAGGTTATTAATTCTAATGTTGATGGTTATACTTTAACGATACCTGATCATGCTGATGGAATTAATATTTCTTTGGATGATACTCAAATGAAAGCTACTGTTTCTGTAAATCGAAACTTAGTTAATCAAAGCTATGCTTTAGGTTGGGTTACAGCTACAGAAGATTATGTTTATGAACCACATGAAATTTCTTTTGATCAAAAAGTTGTAGATATCTTCTTTGGCGGAATTGGTCAAGACTCTTCTGGTGATACTATTTTATTTTTAATGGAAGACGGAAGCGTTCAATATATTCCAGTAAGAACTGCTCTTTCTACTAATCTTGATAACTTGAATTCTTATGGAGCATTACCATCACTTTCTAATATTGTTAAGTTTTATGAGGCAAATTCTTATATACGATTAGGTGGTGGTAGTAATACTATCCTTGCTCAAGATAAAGATGGAAATATTTATGATTTATCTTCCATTTTGCGAGAAACTGGAAATTATTAGTAAAATTTTGTCAAAAAAGTAAAAAAAGTTTGACAAATCTATATGATTCGTGTATTATATGTTTCGAAAGGGAGAAAACTTATCGAATTTTTAAAGTTTTCTCCTTCTTTTTGTTTCTAGAGGGGATAAGATGGGGCATTATTTTACGAACGAAAATTTACCTAGTGATATTCGAGAAACTACTTCTGTTGTACTAGGTCAAAAATTTACTTTTTTAACTGATAATGGTGTATTTTCAAAAGACGGTTTGGATTTTGGCAGTAGACTTCTTCTTGAAGTAATCCCGCTTGAAGAAGTTGGAGGCAAAATTCTAGATATGGGATGTGGCTATGGAGTATTAGGAATTGTACTGGCTAAAGTTCTTTTAGCAAAAGTAGATATGGTGGATGTCAATCTTCGAGCGTTGCATCTTTCTAGGCGGAATGCAAAAATGAATGGTGTTTCTTCTTTTGTGTCTGTTTTTGAAAGTAACTGCTATTCTAACATTCATGATTCTTATTCTACAATTATTACCAACCCTCCAATTCGTGCCGGTAAAAAAATTGTTTATGACATAGTGATGAATGCACAAAACTATTTAGAAGATGGCGGTAATCTTTTCTTAGTTGTGCGAAAGGAGCAGGGTGCTAAATCGCTAATTGTCGACCTTGAAAAAGTCTATACTGTTAAAGTGTTGAAAAAAAAGAAGGGCTTTTTCGTTATTCAGTGCCATTTATAATTGACTTATTGCAACGTTTGTGCTATTAATATAAATTGGCAATATATTTTGTTATTAGTATTTTCTTTGAAAAAAATTAGTGTTAGGGGTGAATCATGTGGCTTATAAAATTGTAAAATATGGCGACTATCGAGAAAGAAGAAATTTCTCACGTATTAGAAATACTTATGAATTAAAAGATTTGTTAGAGATTCAGAAAAAATCATATGAAAAGTTTATCAATGATGGTATCAAAGAAGTGTTTGAAGATTTGTTTCCAGTAGAAAATTTCTCTGGAACTTTATCACTTGAGTTTGGTGATTATCATTTTGATGAGCCTCGTTACTCTATTAAAGAGAGTAAAGATAGGGAGACTACTTATTCTGCTCCATTACGTGTTGAAGTACGTCTTTTAAATCGGGAAACTGGAGAAGTAAAGGAACAAGAAATTTTTATGGGTGATATGCCTATGATGACAGAGAGTGGTACTTTTGTTATTAATGGTGCTGAACGTGTTATTGTTTCTCAATTAGTTCGTTCTCCAAGTGTTTATTTTAACCATGAGGTTGATAAAAATGGACGTGAGTTGATTACGTCACAAATTATTCCAACTCGTGGAACTTGGCTTGAATTTGAAGTTGACGCTAGAGATGTTTTATATGTAAGAATTGACCGTACAAGAAAAGTAACTCTAACTACTTTACTTCGTGCTTTTGGTCTTTCTAGTGATGATCAGATTTTATCTATGTTTGGTGAAGATGATTATCTAAAAAATACGATTGCTAAAGATTCTACTAAAAATACAGATGAAGCTTTAATTGAAATTTATGAAAAGTTAAGACCAGGTGAACCTGCTACTTTGGATTCATCTAAAAATCAAATTATTACTAGATTTTTTGACGAATTTAGATATGATTTAGCTAAAGTTGGTCGTTATAAATTTAATCGTAAATTAAATGTTGTAGATCGTTTATTAAATCAAACTTTGGCTGAAGATGTTTGTGATGCAGATGGTGTTGTTGTACTTGAAAAGGGTACTCAAATTACAAAAGCAAATATCGATGTGTTAAAAGATGCACTTAATGCTGGTTTCGGTTTGCAAGAAGTTACTATTAATGATGAGTTGGATACTTATAATAAAGTGCAAATTGTTAAAATTGTGGATCCTAGTGATAAGAAGAAAACTCTTATTGTAATTGGTAATGATCAAAGTATTGATGTTAAGAGATTAACGATTTCTGATGTATATGCTTCTGTATCTTATTATTTGAATTTATTACATGGTGTTGGTAACTATGATGAGATTGATCATTTAGGAAATAGACGTATTCGTCAAGTTGGAGAACTTTTACAAAATCAATTTAGAATTGGTGTTTCTCGTATGGAGAGAGTCATTCGTGAGCGTATGACTACGCAGGAAATGGAAGAAGTTACTCCTAAGACTTTAATTAATATACGTCCAGTTACTGCTGCTATGAAGGAGTTCTTTGGTAGCTCACAATTGTCTCAATTTATGGATCAAACTAACCCTATTGCAGAACTTACTAATAAACGTCGTTTATCTGCTTTAGGACCTGGTGGATTATCTCGTGATCGTGCTGGTGTAGAAGTTCGTGATGTTAATGCTTCTCACTATGGTCGTATCTGTCCAATTGAGTCTCCTGAAGGACCAAATATCGGACTTATTACTTCTTTGGCAAGTTATGCAAAAATTGATGAATATGGATTTGTTATGACTCCATATCGTAAGGTTGTTGATAAAAAGATAACGGATGAAGTTGTTTATTTAACTGCTGACGAAGAATTGGATTATATTATTTCTCAGTCTACTGTAGGTACTAATGAAGATAATGTTATTACGGATGAAATGGTTAATGCACGTTTCCGTGGTGACAATATTTTAGCTAAACCAGAACAAGTTGATTATATTGACGTAAGTCCTCAACAGGTTGTATCTGTTACGACAAGTTGTATTCCATTCTTGGAACATGATGATGCTACTCGTGCTTTGATGGGTGCAAACATGCAACGTCAAGCAATGCCTTTGATTAAGACAGAAGCACCTTATGTTGGTACTGGTGTTGAGTTTATTGCAGCTAAAGATTCTGGTGTTGAGATTATTTGTAAAGCTGATGGTGTTGTTGATTATGTTGATGCTAGAAAGATTGTTGTAAAAACTAAGAACGGTAAAGATACTTATCGTTTGGCTAATTTTGAACTTGCTAACTCTAGTATTTGTTCTCATCAAAGACCAATTGTTCATGTTGGAGATAAAGTTAAAGCAGGAAAGACTATTTTAGCAGATGGAAATTCTACTGATAAGGGAGAACTTGCTTTAGGTAAAAACATGACTGTTGCTTTTATGACATTTAATGGTTATAACTATGAGGATGCTGTTATCTTAAATGAGAACTTAGTTAAAGATGACAAATTTACTTCTTTACACTTAGAGGATTATGAGATGCAATGTCGTGAAACTAAGTTAGGACCTGAGGAAATTACTCGTGATATTCCTAATGTTAGTGAAGAAGCTCGTCGTAATCTAGACGAAAATGGTATTATTACGATTGGTACTGAAGTAAAAGAGGGAGATATCTTGGTTGGTAAAGTTACTCCAAAAGGTATGGCTGAACTTACTTCGGAAGAAAAATTATTACATGCAATATTTGGAGAAAAGACACGTGAAGTTCGTGATACATCCCTTCGTGTTCCACATGGTGGAGATGGTGTTGTTCATGATATCAAAATCTATTCTCGTAAAGATAATGATGAATTACCAGCTGGTGTTAGTAAAGTAATTCGTGTATACATTATTCAAAAACGTAAGATTCAAGTTGGAGATAAGATGTCTGGACGTCATGGTAATAAGGGTGTTATTTCTCTTATCTTACCTCAAGAAGATATGCCATATATGCCAGATGGTACTCCAGTTGATATCATGTTAAATCCACAAGGTGTTCCATCTCGTATGAACTTAGGACAAATTCTTGAAATTCATATGGGTATGGCTGCTAAGAAATTAGGAGTTCATATTGCGACTCCAGTATTTGATGGTGCTCATATTTCTGATATTGAAGAAATGATGGCTGAAGCTGGTATGGATCCTGATGGAAAAACTGTTCTTTATGATGGTCGTACTGGTGAACCATTTGATAATCGTATTGCTGTTGGAGTTATGTATATGATTAAACTACATCATATGGTTGATGATAAACTTCATGCACGTTCTACTGGACCATATTCATTAGTTACACAACAACCTCTTGGTGGTAAAGCACAATTTGGTGGACAAAGATTTGGTGAAATGGAAGTTTGGGCGTTGTATGCTTATGGTGCTGCTCATACTTTACAAGAGATGATGACTATTAAGTCTGATGATGTTGTTGGTCGTGTTAAGACATACGAAGCCATCATTAAGGGACAGGAAATTACTGGAGCAGGAGTTCCAGAGTCATTTAGAGTATTAATGAAAGAATTCCAAGCTTTAGGTTTAGATGTTTCAATTATAGATGATGACGGAAAAACCTTAGAGTTAAAGGAAATTGAAGAGGCTGAAGATAAAGAAGATACTAAATTGAATATAGATGAAGTAGATAAATCTCCTGCTGTTGCGGTGACACCAACTGAAGAAAGTGAGGAAGAATTTGACGATTCTGAAGAAGATGATGAGCAACAGTTTGAAGAGGAATTAGAAGAGGACTTGAAAATGGAAGAAGAATTTGAGGAAGGAGCTGATCTTTAATGATAGAAGTAAATAAGTTTGATGCATTAAAAATTGGAATCGCTTCACCTGAAAAAATTCGTGAATGGTCTTATGGAGAAGTAAAGAAACCTGAAACTATTAACTATCGTACTCTTCGTCCTGAACGTGATGGATTATTCTGTGAAAAGATTTTTGGACCTACAAAAGATTTTGAATGTGCTTGTGGTAAGTACAAAAGAGTTCGTTATAAAAATATTGTGTGTGACCGTTGTGGAGTTGAAGTAACTCGTTCTAAAGTTCGTCGTGAACGTATGGGACATATTGAATTAGCAACTCCTGTTTCTCACATTTGGTTCTTTAAGGGAGTTCCATCTCGTATGGGATTGGTTCTTGATATGAGTCCTAGAGATTTGGAAGAAGTATTATACTTTGTTAGCTATGTAGTTATTGATAAAGGAAATACTCCACTTGAAAATAAGCAAACATTATCAGAAAAAGAATATCGTGCCTATTATGAAAAATATGGTACTGGTTTCAAAGTTGGTATGGGTGCTGAAGCTATTAAAGAATTATTAAAGAAAGTGGATTTAAAGAAAGATATTGATGAAATAGAAAAAGAATTAGAGACAGCACAAGGACAAAAGAGAACTCGTTTACTTAAGAGACTTGATGTACTTGATGCATTCTATCATTCTGGAAATAAACCTGAGTGGATGATTATGGATTGTATTCCAGTTATTCCACCAGAATTACGTCCTATGATTCAACTTGATGGTGGACGTTTTGCTACTAGTGATTTAAATGATTTATATCGTCGTGTTATCAACCGTAACAATCGTTTAAAGAAGCTTATTGATTTAGGTGCTCCTGGTATCATTATTCAAAATGAAAAACGTATGTTACAAGAAGCAGTTGATGCGTTATTTGACAATGGACGTCGTGGTAGAAGTGTTACTGGAGCAGGAAATAGACCATTAAAATCTATTTCATCTATGTTAAAAGGTAAACAAGGTCGTTTCCGTCAAAACTTATTAGGAAAACGTGTTGATTACTCTGGTCGTTCTGTTATCGTTGTTGGACCAAGTCTTAAAATGTATCAATGTGGTATTCCTAAAGAAATGGCACTTGAATTATTTAAACCACATGTTATTCATGGTTTAGTAAGTAAAGATATTGCTCATAATATCAAAGCTGCTAAGAGATTAATTGATAATCAGGATCCTGTTGTTTGGGATATTGTAGAAGAAGTAATTAAAGAGCATCCAGTATTATTGAATCGTGCTCCTACATTACACCGTTTAGGTATTCAAGCATTTGAACCTATCTTGGTTGGCGGTAAAGCTATCCGTTTGCATCCATTAGTTTGTCCTGCATTTAATGCTGACTTTGATGGTGACCAGATGGCTGTACACGTTCCACTTTCTGAGGAAGCTCAAGCAGAAGCTAGATTATTAATGTTAGGTTCTGGAAATATTTTAAAACCTTCTGATGGTAAACCTATCGTTACTCCTGCTCAAGATATGGTTTTAGGTAATTATTATATTACTATGGAAAAACCTGGAGAAGAGGGAGAAGGTCGTGTATTTAAGAATGCAAATGAAGCGTTGATGGCTTATGAAAGACGTGAAATTACGCTTCATACTCGTATTGCCGTTCCTGTTGATTCTTTTAAACATAAATTATTTACTGAGAGTCAAAAAGGAAAGTATTTAATTACTACTGTTGGTAAGATTAAATTTAATGAAATATTACCTGATTCATTTGCTTATATTAATGAACCTACAAATGATAATATTCAAAATATTACACCTAATAAATATTTCTTAGATAAAGGTACTGATATTAAGGCTGCTATTAAAGATATGCCACTTGTTAAACCTTTTGCAAAAGGTACTCTTGAAGAAATTATTGATCAAGTATTTAAGCGTTATAAAACAACAGAAACTTCTACTATGCTTGATAGTTTAAAAGATTTAGGATTCAAATATTCTACTATCGCTGGTATTACTATCAGTATGGCTGATGTTGTTACTAGTAAAGATAAGGATAAGATTGTAGAAGAAAGTCAAAAGATGGTTGATAAGATTAATAAACAATATAAACGTGGTCTTATTACTGAGGAAGAAAGATTTAATAAAGTTATTGAAACATGGAATGGCGCTAAAGATAAAGTTCAAGAAGAACTTGAAGAGATTGCTAATAAAGAAGTAGATAATCCTATCTTCATGATGATGCATTCTAAAGCACGTGGTAATATTTCTAACTTTACTCAAATCGCTGGTATGCGTGGTATCATGGCTAAGCCAGACGGATCATCTGTCGAAATTCCAGTTCTTTCTAACTTTAAAGAAGGTTTATCTGTTGCTGAATTCTTCTTGTCTACACATGGTGCTCGTAAAGGTAGTGCGGATACTGCTTTGAAGACTGCAGACTCTGGTTATTTGACTCGTCGTTTGGTTGATGTTAGTCAAGATATTATCGTTCGTGAAGAAGATTGTGGTACAGACCAAGGTGTTGTTGTTCGCGACTTTATTAATGAAAAGACTGGTGCGGTTATTGAAAGCTTACATGATCGTATTGTTGGTCGTTTCACTAACAAGAAAGTTATTCATCCGGAAACTAAAGAAGTGATTGTTGATAAATTACAAATGATTACAGAATCTCTTGCTGATAAGATTGTTGCTGCTGGTATTACTGAAGTCGAGATTCGTACTGTACTTACTTGTAGTACTGTTAATGGTGTATGTCAAAAATGTTATGGTAGAAATCTTGCTACTGGTAACTTAGTAGAAATTGGAGAGGCTGTTGGTGTTATGGCTGCTCAATCTATTGGTGAACCTGGTACACAGCTTACTATGCGTACTTTCCATACTGGTGGAGTTGCTGGTGGAGAAGATATTACTCAAGGTCTTCCTCGTGTACAAGAGTTATTTGAAGCTCGTAATCCTAAAGGTAAAGCAACAATTGCTGAGATTGATGGTAAGGTTACTAAGATTAAAGAAGATCATGGTAAATTTAAGATTAGTATTACTAATAAACTTGAAACAAAAGAGCATGTTACTAATTATGGTGCTAAGCTTTGTGTTGAAAAGGGCGATGAAGTTGTTTGTGGAGATAAACTTACAGAAGGTGCTATTAGTCCTAAAGAATTGTTAGCTGTTACTGATCCGCTTACTACTCAAGAATATATCTTGAAAGAAGTTCAATATACGTATCGTTCTCAAGGTGTTGATATTGCTGATAAACATATTGAGATTATTGCTCGTCGTATGATTAGTAAGATTCGTATTGTTGAAGGAGGAGATACGAAACTTCTTCCTGGTTCTCTTGTTAACTTCCGTGAATTTACGGAAAGCAATAAAGAGGCTGTTATTCAAGGTAAAAAACCTGCTCTTGGTAGGCCAATTCTTCTTGGTATTACTAAAGCTGCACTTGAAACGGATTCCTTCTTGTCTGCTGCATCTTTCCAAGAGACTACTCGTATCTTAACTGATGCTGCTATTAAAGGTAAAGTTGACAACTTAGAAGGTTTGAAGGAAAATGTTATCATTGGTAAGTTAATACCTGCTGGTACTGGTAGTAAAGCTTATCGTAATGTAGATTACGAACTTGCTTCTCAATTTATCGATGAAGAACCATTAGATAAATTAGAAGATGAATTTATGGAATAAAATTAGGAAAGTCTCAAAATTTTGAGACTTTTTTGTTTGTCTTGCTAGAACGAACAGGTTTACTTTTTTCTTGTTTTTTAGTACAATGACATTAGGGTGATATCATGGCTAAATTAAATAATAAAGGTTGGGGTATATCTAATTTGATTACTTTTTTGGTTATTTTTCTTCTTTTTTTATTAGTAATAGTTTACTTGGTTTATAGGGTTGATCATGAAAAAGATTCTAATATTCAGTTAGTTGAAGAAGATTATATTTTAATAGATAATGAATTGCAGTTTTTAAAGTAATGGTGATAATTTATGGAATGTAATCAGGTTTTAAGTTTGATTTTTGTTATTGTTAGATATATTATGTTAGCCATTAATATTATTTGTCCAATTTTATTGATGATATCACTAACTAAGCAATTTATCGTGATGATGGCAAAACCGGATGATAAAAAAGAGTTTTCAAAAATCAAAAATAGTATTATTGCGTTGTTTTTTGTTTTTTTTATTCCTTTTATATTAAATTTAGTTATTTTCTGGGTTGATGATACTTATCAAATCTCTAGTTGTATTGAAAATGCTAGTTACGAGGGTGGAGAATCTGAATATGTGGATATCAATCATACGGATGAAGATAGACAAAGTGTTATTGTTGATCCCTCTGAATATGATACTCCGAAAGTTGCACGTAGATATTATATTGCTAAATTGGCTGTTGCACTTTCACCTACAGCCGCTCCTTCTGCACATTTAAAAGAACCTAATGCTAATCCGTGGAATAAAATTAATGATTCTAGACTTAATAATTTTTATGAAGTAATGGATTTAACAATTGGTCAATATGGTGATAATAATGCTTATGCTTCTTGTGCTCAAGCTGCTGGTGGCGTCATTCGTGCAACGGCTGATCCAGATTTTTCTGTCGGTAATCCAGAACTTCAATTGGAATATCTTAGTGCAAATACGGAAAAATGGAAACTTATTGGTGTTGTTAATCCTGGAGAGAGTTTTGATGAAAAGTGCGAAGTCGGTGATTTATTGGTATGTAATTCGCATACAATGATTTATGTTGGAAATGAACTTGCGAGAGAAAAATTCCCTAATACAAATGGTAATATGTTTCAGGCAGGATATCACGAGGGAAGTCATGCTCATTATCCTTCTATTGATTATGTAGCAACGGAGAGTCGTACTTTTTATATTTATAGGCCTACTGGTAATGGGGATTTTTCTCATCCGTTTATTTCTATCGATAAATATTTAGATTAGGTGTTCGGTGCTTATTGTTAAGGTAATGGTGAGGCTTTATGGAATGTAATCAGGTTTTAAGTTGGATTTTTGTTGTTGTTAGATATATTATGTTAGCTATTAACATTATTTGTCCAATTTTATTAATCGTATCGTTGGTTAAACAATTTATTGTTATGATGGCGAAACCGGATGATAAAAAAGAATTTTCAAAAATAAAAAATAGTATTCTAGCTTTAATTTTTGTCTTTTTTATTCCTCTCATCATAAATTTAGTTATTTCATGGTGTGATGATACTTATCATATTTCTCAATGTATTGAAAATGCTAATTATGAAGCAGGAGATTCTCAATATATTGAGACTAATGATGATGGAGAAAAGAAACAAAGTGTAATTATTGATCCTTCTCAATATGATTCTCCTGTTGTTTCTGGGAGAACGAAGTTAGCTCGGTTGGCGGTAGCTCTTGCTCCAACGGCAGAACCTGAAGATCATTTGAATGCTCCTAATGCTGATCCATGGTATAAAATAGATGATTCTAGGTTATATAATTTTTATGAGGTGATGGATTTAACTATAAAAAATTATGGAGAAAATTATGCTTATGGATCTTGTGCTCAAGCAGCAGGTGGTATTATTCGGGCAACTATAGACCCTGATTTTGATGTTTCTAGTTCTGAGGCTAGCTTACAATATTTATTCAATCATCCAGATAAATGGGAGAATGTTGGCATTATTAGAAGTGGAGAGCGATTGGATGACAAACTTGAAGTGGGAGACGTTTTATCTAGAGATTCTCATTTAATGATATATGTTGGTAATGATTTAGCTAGAGATAAGTTTCCTAATACAAAAGGTAATGTCTTTCAAGCAGATTATTCTGAGGGTAATTATGCGAAATATCCTTCTATTGATTATATAGAAACGGATTTTAGAGATTTTTATATTTTTCGTCCAACAGGAACTATTGATTCATCAAGACCATTAATTTCTATTGATAAATATTTGGTATATTAATAGTTATTAAAAATAAGAATATTTTTTAGTAATTCTATTGACTTTCTAATTTCTAAATGTTATATTATATCTGCTAATTAAATGACTTTGCTTTTGCAAAGTTTTATTTAGAAGCCATGATGATACACCTGGATATGTGTAAAGAAAGGAGATATATTTTATGCCTACATTAAACCAATTAGTTCATAATAAACGTAAGAAAAAGGTTAGAAAGAGTAGCGCTCCAGTATTAAATGTTGGATTAAATACTTTGAAAAAGAAAACTACTAATACTAGCTCTCCTCAAAAACGTGGTGTTTGTACTCGTGTTGGTACTAAGACTCCAAAGAAGCCTAACTCAGCATTACGTAAATATGCTCGTGTTCGTTTATCTAATGGAAAAGAAGTAGATACTTATATTCCTGGTATTGGACATAATTTACAAGAGCATAGTGTTGTTTTAATTCGTGGTGGCCGTGTTAAAGATTTAATCGGTGTTCGTTATCACATTATTCGTGGTACATTAGATACTGCTGGTGTTAAAGATCGTAAACAAGGTCGTAGTAAATACGGTGCAAAAAAACCAAAAGATAGTAAATAATTGATATTTTTGAAGGGAGGAAGTAAAAATGCGTAAAAGACGTGCAGTAAAAAGAGATGTTTTACCTGATCCAATATATAATTCAAAAATTGTTACTAAATTAATTAATACTGTTATGTTGGATGGTAAAAAAGGTATTGCTCAAACAATCGTGTATGAAGCATTTAATAAAGTAAAAGATAAAACTGGAAAAGAACCACTAGAAGTATTTGAAACTGCTATGGAAAATATTAAACCTCAACTTGAAGTTAAGAGTCGTCGTGTTGGTGGTTCAAATTATCAAGTACCTATTGAAGTTTCACCAGCTAGAAGTCAAGCTTTGGCTTTAAGATGGTTAACTAAATATTCTCGTGACCGTGGTGGTAAGGGAATGGCTGATAATTTAGCTAATGAAATTATTGATGCATCTAATGGTACTGGTGCAACTGTTAAAAAACGTGAAGATACTCATAGAATGGCTGAGGCTAATAAAGCTTTTGCTCATTATAGATGGTAGGAAAGGAGTCATTATATGGCAAGAGATACGTCTTTAGAAAAGACAAGAAATATTGGAATTATGGCTCATATCGATGCAGGTAAGACTACTTGTACCGAAAGAATTTTGTTCCATACAGGAGTTACTCATAAAATTGGTGAGACTCATGATGGTGAATCACAAATGGACTGGATGGAACAAGAGCAAGAACGTGGTATTACTATCACTTCTGCTGCTACAACAGCTCACTGGAAAGGTTATCGTTTAAATATTATCGATACTCCAGGACACGTAGATTTTACAATCGAGGTTTCTCGTTCTTTACGTGTACTTGATGGTTCTGTTGCATTAATTGATGCACAGGCAGGTGTTGAGCCACAAACTGAAACTGTTTGGAGACAAGCTTCTGAATTTAAGGTTCCAAGAATTATTTTTGCAAATAAAATGGATAAAATGGGAGCTAACTTCGAATATAGTTTAAAAACGATTAAAGATCGTTTAGGGGTTAATGCAAAACCTATTGAATGGCCAATTGGTGCTGAAGATCAATTTCATGGTGTAATTGATTTGGTTACTATGAAGGCTTATGAATATGATGGGCAACAGGCAGAAAACGCTAAGGAAATTGAAATTCCTGCAGATCTTAAAGACATTGCTGAAGAAAAACGTGCCGAATTGATTGATGCAGTAGCTGAATTTGATGATGATATGATGATGACATATCTTGATGGTGGAGAAGTTACTGTTGAAATGATTAAGAAGGCTATTAGAACTGGTACTTTAAAAGCTGAGTTTTTCCCAGTTATGTGCGGAACCGCTTTAGGAAATATGGGTATTAAGTTATTGCTTGATGCTGTAATTGACTATTTACCAAGTCCATTAGACATTCCATCAATTACTGGAACAGATTTGGATGGTAATGATGCAGTTCGTCATCCAAGTGATAGTGAACCATTCTCAGCTTTAGCATTTAAAGTTATGACTGATCCTTTTGTTGGACGTTTAACTTTCTTTAGAGTTTATTCTGGTCACTTATCAAGTGGTAGTTATGTATTAAACTCAACTAAAGACTCTAAAGAAAGAATTGGTCGTATTCTTCAAATGCATGCTAATCACCGTAAAGAAATTACAGATGTATATACTGGTGATATTGCAGCAGCTGTTGGTCTTAAGAATACTACTACTGGTGATACTTTATGTGATGAAAAGAAACCTATTATTCTTGAACAGATGGAGTTCCCAGAACCAGTTATTCAATTAGCTATTGAACCAAAATCAAAAGCTGATCAAGATAAGATGGCTTTAGCATTACAAAAATTAGCTGAAGAAGATCCAACATTTAAAGTTCATACTGATCATGAAACTGGTCAAACAGTTATTGCTGGTATGGGTGAGTTACACCTAGATGTATTAGTAGATCGTATGAAACGTGAGTTCCATGTTGAAGCTAATGTTGGTGCACCTCAGGTTGCTTATCGTGAAACGATTAAACAAACTGGTGAGTGTGAAGGTAAATATATTAAACAATCTGGTGGACGTGGACAATATGGACATGTCTGGGTTAAATTTGAGCCAAATCCTGATAAAGGATATGAATTTGTTGATCAAATCGTTGGTGGTGTTGTTCCACGTGAATACATCCCTGTTGTTGACAAAGGATTACAAGAGGCTATGCAATCAGGTGTTCTTGCAGGATATCCTATGATTGATGTTAAATGTACATTGTACGATGGTAGTTATCACGATGTTGACTCTAATGAAATGGCATTCAAGATTGCTGCTAGTTTGGCATTAAAAGAAGCTAAGAACAAATGTCAACCAGTATTACTTGAACCAATTATGAAAGTTGATGTTACTACACCTGATGAATATTTTGGTAATGTTATGGGTGATTTAACAAGTCGTCGTGGACGTCCATTAGGACAAGAGACGCAAGGTAACGCTGTTAAATTGAGCGCTATGGTTCCACTTGCAGAAATGTTTGGTTATGCAACAAACCTTCGTTCTAATACACAAGGTCGTGCTACATTTGTAATGTTCTTTGATCATTATGAAGAAGTACCTAAAAACATTGCTGAAGAAATTATTAAAAAGAGTGGAAATTAATTAAAAGTGTATCAAAATAGTTGAAAATCTTTCAATTATTAGATAAAATATATGTTGTAAATGAAAAAGGAGGAAATTAATATATGGCAAAAGAAAAATTTGATCGTTCAAAACCACATGTTAACATTGGTACAATTGGACACGTAGATCATGGTAAAACTACTTTAACTGCTGCTATTAGTAAAGTTTTAGCTGGTAAATATGGTAATGAAGCTGTTGAATTTGCTAATATCGATAAGGCACCAGAAGAAAGAGAACGTGGTATTACTATTAATACTGCACACATTGAATACAGTACAGAAAAGAGACATTATGCTCATGTTGACTGTCCAGGACATGCTGACTATGTTAAGAACATGATTACTGGTGCAGCTCAAATGGATGGTGCTATCTTAGTTATTGCTGCTACAGATGGACCTATGGCTCAAACTCGTGAACATATCTTACTTGCTCGTCAAGTTGGAGTACCTAAAATGGTTGTATTCTTAAATAAATGTGATATGGTTGACGATGAAGAATTATTAGACTTAGTAGAAATGGAAGTTCGTGAATTATTAAACGAATATGGATATGATGGAGATGAAACTCCAATCATCCGTGGTTCTGCTCTTAAAGCGCTTGAAGGAGATCCTAAGTGGGTAGAAAAGATCAACGAATTAATGGATGCTGTTGATACTTGGATTCCAACTCCTGAAAGAGATAATGACAAACCATTCTTAATGAGTATCGAAGATGTATTCACTATCACTGGACGTGGTACTGTTGTTACAGGACGTGTTGAACGTGGTATGTTAAAACTTAACGACGAAGTTGAAATCGTTGGTATTAAACCAACTAAGAAGACTGTTGTTACAGGAATTGAAATGTTCCGTAAACAATTAGATTTTGCTGAAGCTGGAGATAATGCTGGAGTATTATTACGTGGTATTTCTCGTGAAGAAGTTGAACGTGGACAAGTTCTTGCTAAACCAGGAAGTGTTACACCTCATCATAAATTCAAAGCTGCAGTTTATGTATTAAGTAAAGAAGAAGGTGGACGTCATACTCCATTCTTCACAAACTATCGTCCTCAATTCTATTTCAGAACTACTGATGTAACTGGTGTTATTACTTTACCAGAAGGTGTTGAAATGGTAATGCCAGGTGATAATGTTAATATGGAAGTTGAATTAATTCACTCTATCGCACTTGAACAAGGAACAAAATTCTCTATTCGTGAGGGTGGACGTACTGTTGGTGCTGGTAACGTTACTGAAATTATTGAGTAATAGTACGTTAAAAAGAGCTGTTTGGCTCTTTTTTTGTTTCAATAAAAAAAGCATTCAAAGAATGCCTATAAGTTTTTTAAGTTTCCGTGTAATGCTTTTACTTTCCAACCTTCTAATTCATCTAAGTATGGTTCATAAAAGTCATTTAATACACATATTTCTTTTCTAAAATAGAAGGCGAATGCAATCTCTGCAAAAGAATTTGGCCCTATATAATTTTCTATTCCGTTTTTGGTGGTATTTACTACTAGTATAATATCATTTTTTGGATCTTGTATTCTGTCAAAATGAGCTCTAGAGGCTATTTCTTTTGGTAACCCTTTCATACATTCTATTGGTAATAGTACTTTGTAGTTTTTCTTTTCTAATTCTTCTTTTATTTTTATGATGTCTTCTTTTACTTTCATACTTCCACATAAAACGATTATTGTCTTTTTCATATTATCGCCTAGTTTCTATTTACTTTTTTCCGAAACTCTTATATAAGTTATAAGAGAAATTATTTAAGATAATATCAAATTCGCCAATATATTCTGTGATAATAGAATTAAATCCTAACTTCATTTCGTTTAATCCACTATATTTATTTTTTCTTTCGAATTCTCCTACAATGGCATTTAAATTTAAGTATTTTAGACCTTGTTTATTGTAGTCATCTATCATTCTCCATTTTAGTAAATAGTTTGGATTTAGGTTAGAATATTTTTTATCAAATCCATCTATGTATAAGAAAGCAGAGTTATCATATTTTATTATGATGGCTCCAGCTATAATAATTCCATCTGGATATTGCTTTAATAATTCTGTTGCTTGAACCATACTGTTTTTGTAAGTGTTTAACAGTTTGTCTGATTCCATTTTTTTATTTAATAATGCGTTTTTTGTTTCTGCTGAGGTGTTGGTCTGTTGGATTTTTTCTGCTATTTGATCATTTCTTTCCATTTCTTTTTCATAGGCACGTCTACTATTGATTACATAAATTTCTGTATTTATTTTTCCATAATATACTTCTGCATTATCTCCATAGTTACTAATAAGTTCTCTATAAAATTCAATTGGTTTTGGAGACTTTTTTTTGATGAAATTATATAAAGTATTTATGTTTTTGCTTGGATCTTTATAGCATTCAATTCCACAATTGGCAGATTTTCTTATTTTATGTCTTGTTCTTTTATCAAAACTATTGAAAATGTTTCTAATATCTTTATTCAATAATACGAGTGATTCCCATCTTGGCTTTTCTCCTTCAAAAAAAAGTGTTCTTCCTTGATGTATAAATCCAGCACTTTCTAGATTTGCCATGATTAAATTTATTTGACTATTGAAATTCATAATATTTCCTTCATGGTCTCTGATTGATGCTGGGATATAAGGATCGATTTTTAATAGCATAAATCCTTGCTTTCCTAAAATTTTTTTTAGTTTATCTGCAAGTTCTTTTACTTGGTTTGGATTTTCATAGTTAAATAGTATTCCTCTAGGTGCATATGCAATTTTATGTCCCATGAATACTTCTCTATAAATGATTAATGATGCGCCAATTAATGTATTTGAGTCGTCAGTAATACCTAAAAAGTGTACATTAAATCCGAATTTTCTCATAGTATTGCCATAAACAGAAGTCTGATAATAATTGCGGTATCTGTGTCTGCTGGCATATCTGTCAAATTGTTCTGGACTTATGGTTACTATCTTCATAGACGCTTCTCCTATTCTCTGTTTATTATATCATAGTTTTATTCTGTCTTTCAATATATTCTATTGATTTCAGTGGTCAAAAATTTTACTTTATAGTATACTTATATTGGTGATAATATGTTTGAAAATCAAAAAATTCTAATTTTAGGGTTTGCTCGGAGTGGATATGAGGCTGCGAAGGTATTAATTCAACGAGGAAATGAAGTTGTTTTAAATGATAGCAAAAAAGAGGAATTGCAAGATGCCGATAAAATTCGAGAATTAAAAGAGTTAGGGGTTCAATTTGTTTTTGGGTCTCATCCTGATGATTTGTTGGATTCTTCTTTTGATTATTTGATAAAGAATCCCGGTGTACCAATTCATCATAAATATGTGTTGCAGGCTAGAGAATTAGGTATTGAGGTTATTAATGAAGCTGAGATGGCATATCGTTTGTTTCCTGATCATGTAAAATTAATTGGTATTACTGGTACAAATGGTAAAACTACTACCACATCACTTACTTATGAAATTTTGAAAAAAGCATTTGGCAATAGGGTTCATTTGGCTGGTAATATTGGATATCCTCTTTCAAGTATTTTAAATCAGTTGAAAGAGAATGATATTGTAGTTATGGAAGTTTCTTGCCAACAGTTAGAAAATTTTTCTACTTTCCATCCTAATATTGCTGTTATGACAAACTTAAGTCCTGCTCATATTGATTTTTTTGGTAGTTATGAAGTATATAAGAAAGTTAAGGCCAAAATATTTCAAAACCAAACAATTCAGGATGTTGCGATTCTTAATGTGGAAAACGGTGATGTTTTGGATGAAACCAAAAAGATTCCTTCCACTAAGAAGTTCTTTTCTAGTGAAAATTCTATTAATGGTTGCTATTTAGATGGTAGAGACATTTACTATTATGGTAAAAAAATTTTAAGTCGTGATGATATTTTAATTGCAGGAATTCATAATGTAGAAAACGTTATGGCTTCGTTGATGGTTGCAAAAGAATTATCTGTTCCTGATTCTGTTATTGTTGATGTTGTTCGTCATTTTACAGGTGTTGAACATCGATTAGAGTATGTGGATACTGTTGGTGGTCGTAGGTTTTATAATGATACAGAAGCCACTAATATTAAATGTACACAAATTGCTTTATCTTCTTTTGATCATCCTATTATTGTAATTTTGGGTGGTTTAGAACGTGGGCAAGACTTTTTTGAGTTATCTCCTTATTTAGACCACGTAAAAGCGATTATTGCAATTGGAGAATGTCGTAATCGAGTAGTTTCTTTTGCAAATACTATGGAGATACCTGTTTATAGTTTTGAATTTTTGAAGGATGGATTTGCTAAGGGGTATGAAGTGTCTGCTCCAGGGGATATTATATTATTAAGTCCTGCATCTGCTTCCTGGGATCAATACAAAGAGTGTGAGATTCGTGGAATGGAATTTAAAAACTATGTTAAAGATTTAAAAAGTACTCAAAAATAGATATAAATAGTGTTATAATATTGTTTGGGAAAGGATGGATATTATGAAAATTAAAGATGTAAAAGCTAGAGAAATTTTAGATTCTCGTGGAAATCCTACTGTTGAAGTAGATGTTATTTTAGAAAATGGTGTTAGAGGTCGTGCGGCTGTACCAAGTGGTGCTTCTACTGGTGAAAGAGAAGCATTAGAGATGCGTGATGGTGGTAGTCGCTATAATGGTAAAGGTGTTTTAAATGCTGTTAAAAATGTTAATACCGTTATCCGTGATAAAGTTATTGGTATGGATGCAGCTGATCAAAAGACGCTTGATTATACAATGATTGAGTTAGATGGTACTGAAACAAAGTCTAAACTTGGTGCTAATGCTATTTTAGGTGTTAGTATGGCTGCTTTAAAAGCTAGTGCTATCAGTGAAGGAAAAGAGTTATATGAATATGTTGGTGATGGTAAAACTTTACCTGTTCCAATGATGAATATTATTAATGGTGGGGCTCATGCTGATAATAACTTAGATTTCCAAGAATTTATGATTATTCCACAAAGAGATACAATTCATGAAAGAGTTCGTGTTGGGGCTGAAGTATTTCATGCTTTGAAGAAAGTATTAAATGATAAAGGCTACTTTACTGGTGTTGGTGATGAAGGTGGATTTGCTCCAAACTTAGGATCTAATAAAGAAGGTTTTGAGTTAATTATGGATGCTATTCGTAATGCTGGATATGAACCTGGAAAGGATGTTAAGTTAGCTATCGATGTAGCAGCTTCAGAATTTTATAGTGATGGAGTATATCATGTTGATGGAAAAGAATTGACTACTGATGAATTGATTAATTTCTATGAAGATTTAGTAAATACTTATCCAATTATTTCTATTGAAGATCCTGTAGATGAAAATGATTGGGATGGGTTTACTAAAGTTACAGAACGTTTAGGAGATAGAATTCAATTAGTTGGAGATGATTTATTCGTTACAAACAAGAAATGCTTACAAATGGGCATTGATCATCATGCTGGAAATGCTATTTTGTTAAAAGTTAACCAAATTGGTACGATTACTGAAACGTTAGAAACTATTGAGCTTGCGAAAAGTCATGGTTATAAAACTATTATTTCTCATAGAAGTGGAGAAACAGAAGATACTACAATCGCTGATTTGGCAGTAGGTCTTGATTTAGGACAAATTAAGACTGGTTCTATGTCTAGAACAGATCGTATTTGTAAATATAATCAATTAATGAGAATTGAAGAAGAGTTAAATTAATTAACTCTTTTTTTGTTGACAAATGAATCTTTCTGTATTATTCTAAGTTTATCGTTTAAAACCTTATAAAAGGACATAATGTAATTAGCTCTTATATCAGTGATTTGAGGATGGTGTGAACTCAATTATAATCTAATTATATTCCTACCTTTTTTGGTGAAGTTTTTTGCTTCCGGTGTTCTTACATCGTTATTGAATTAAGTAATAAAGGATGGTACCGTGCTTTATGCACTCCTTTGGTATCATCTTTTTTTTAGGAGGAATAAAATGAAATTAAAGGGAAACTATTTTTTTACACAAAAAGAAGATGTAAAAGATGAAGAATCTATCAGTGCTAATTTATTGGTTCGTTCTGGTATGATTAAAAAAGTTGGTAGTGGTATTTATACGTTTTTACCTATGGGATTAAGAGTTTTAAAAAATATTGAAGAAATTGTTAGGGAAGAGATGAATGCGATTTCTTCTAATGAACTTGTTATGCCTAGTATTCTTCCAGAAGAAGTCTATGCTAAAAGTGGTAGAGTGGAAGCTTTTGGTGATGATATGTTTCATTTATCGGATCGATACGGAAGACGATATGTATTGGGACCTACTCATGAAGAGATGTTTGTTGAGGTTGCGAAAGACGTGATTCAATCTCATAAAGATATGCCTTTAAGTTTGTATCAGATGGCAAACAAATATAGAGATGAGCCAAGAAGTCGCTATGGTTTAATTCGAACTCGTGAATTTATTATGAAAGATGCTTATACGTTTGATAAAGATGAGGAAGCTCTTTCTAAGTCATATCAAGATATGTTTGATGCTTATCATAAGATTTTCCAACGAGTTGGTCTAGACTATGAAGTGGTTCAGGCAGATACTGGGGCTATGGGCGGAAGTTTGTCTGAAGAATTTCAAGCTATTTGTAATATTGGCGAAGATACCTTAGTTATTTGTTCTGATTGTGGTTATGCTACGAATAGTGAAGTATGTGAATGTAAGCAAATAAACGTTAGTGATGATGAAGAAATTTTAGAAAAAGAAATGTTACATACGCCAGGCGCTGGGACTATTCAAGATTTATATGATCAGTTTGGTATTGATCCATTGAAAGCGGTTAAGACATTATTATATAAAGTAGATGGAAAGTTTTATGCCTTTTTGATTCGTGGTGATAGAGAGTTAAATGAGGCTAAGATTACTAAATTATTGCATGCAAAAGAGGTTGTTATGGCTACTCCTGAAGAAGATGAGAAAATTACTCATGCTAAGGTGGGATTTGCTGGACCAATTGGTTTGAATATTCCTATTATTGTAGATTATGAAGTTTTGTCTATGAAGAATTTTTTGATAGGTGCCAATCAATCTGATTATCATTATATTCATGTTAATTTGACGGATTTTCATTATGATCAGGCAGCTGATATTCGTATGGTTAGTGAGGGAGATGTTTGTCCTTGTTGTAGTGGCACTTTATCTTTTAAGAAGGGAATTGAAGTTGGAAATACCTTTAAACTTGGTACTAAATATTCTGAAGCACTAGGTTTATATTATACTGACGAGGATAATCAATTAAAACCAGTTGTGATGGGATGTTATGGTATTGGTATTGCTAGAGTATTAGCAGCTTTTATTGAACAACACCATGACGATGCTGGTATCGTTTTTACTCCAGAACTTTCTCCTTATGATGTTTGTATTGTTATTGTTAATATGAAAGATGAAAAACAAGTTTCTTTGGCTGAAAGTCTTTATGAGGTATTGCAAAAACGAGGTAAATCTGTTTTGCTGGATAATCGTGATTTGAGAGCGGGGGTTAAGTTTAAAGATATGGATTTGATTGGAATTCCTCTTCGTATTACAGTTGGTAGAAAGGCAAATGAAGGAGTTGTTGAACTTAAGAGACGGTCTGATGGTCAAATTATAGAATTACGTGAAGAAGAAGTTTTTGATGCTATTTCATAAAAAAAATCTCTAATTTAGAGATTTTTTATTTGCAAGTATATCCTTCACTTTCAAAGCTTTCTTTTATTGTTTCATAGCTGTTGTCAGAACCTGTAAATCCTATTTGTTCTTTTTCTTCGTCTGTCATTTGACTAAAGTCTGCACTTACTTTTGCAGTTACAGAAGTGTCGTCGCTAGAAACATCAACGTTCATTCCGTTTTCTTCAAAAGCAGAAAAACTTAATTTTAGCATTTCCTCTGCTGTTTTTAAATCTTCTGCACTAGCATTTTCTGCTACCATATTCATGGTCATTGTGAATGCACTTGCTTCGTTGTCTTGAAATTCCACTACCATTTCTTGTGTTGCGGTTGCTCCATCATCTTCTTGTGTTTGTGTACAAGTAAGTTTTTGTGAATTTCCGCAACCACTTAATGTAACAAGTGAAACTCCTGCTACTATACCCAATAATACTCTCTTTTTCATGTTACCTCCTTACTTTTACTATATACTAGTTTTATTTAACAGGCAAGTATTTTTATTATAATTGTAAAATGTTTACTTGTTGGTTGCATTAATTTGTAAAGTATGATATTATATTGGTATTGTTAACGGAGGTGTGCTATGGAAACAGCGCTCTTAATTATATCAATTTTATTAATTGTTATTGTGCTTTTACAGAGTAGTAAAGCAGAAGGTGCAGCTCAAATTATTTCAGGAAGTACTTCTGAATTATTTACACATCGTAAAGAGAGAGGCTCTGAACTTGTTATTACTCGTCTTACTTGGATTTTAGGATTAGCGTTTTTTGGTATTTGTTTAGTTTCAATGTTTCTTTAATTATTAAGCTCCAAAGGAGCTTTTTTTGTTCTCTAAAATTATATCTAGTTATCTTATAGAAAATACGTTATAATAAAGATAGAAGGTGATACTATGAGAGATGATATAATTAATGTATTAAAAAATAGTGATAAAGCTCTAACTATTTATGAACTACAAGAAAAATTGGATTTAAAAGATGTAAAGAAAGTAAAAGAATTAAGTGACGAACTTCGTAAGATGGAGGAAGAAGTTATTATTTATTGCTCTAATAAGGGGCGATATATGATGCTTGAAGATAGTCATTTAAGAAAAGGTGTGTTAAGAGCTAATAAAAAAGGGTTTGGTTTTGTAGAAATTGAAAATATGGAAGATGATGTTTATATTGCTTCCGAAAATATGAATGGTGCTATCCACGGGGATATTGTGTTGGTAGAAATTACTAGTAAAATGAACTTAGATCGTTTAGAAGGACGTATTTTAAAGATATTAAAAAGACAAGTGGATCGTTATATTGGTGAGATTAACTTTGATAGTAAGGGATTAGGCCATATTACTTTGGATGATTCTAAAATTAAATTAGATATTCAAGTTGTTAAAGAGGATTCTTTAAATGCAGTAGATGGGCATAAAGTAGTGGTTGAACTTATTAAAAAATTAAATAAAAATTCTAAATATTCCGGAAAAGTTATTGAAATTATTGGTCATAAAAATGATCCCGGGGTTGATATTTTATCTATTGTTTATAAGTATAATATTCATACTGAATTTCCAGAGGATGTAAAAGAAGAAGTTAAACATATTCCGATGGAAGTAAGGGATATTGATATGGTTGGTCGTAGGGATTTACGGGATATGGAAATTTTTACGATTGATGGTGACGATACAAGAGATATTGATGATGCTATTTCTATTGAGAGAATGAATAATGGTCATTATAAACTTGGCGTTCATATTGCAGACGTTAGTTACTATGTAAAAGAAGGTAGTCCTTTGGATAATGAAGCTATGGAACGAGGAACTAGTGTTTATTTAGTTGATCGTGTTATTCCTATGCTTCCTCATGAGTTATCTAATGGAATCTGTTCTTTAAATTCTAACGTTGATCGTTTGGCTATTTCTTGTATGATGGAGTTTGATCATGAAGGGCAGCAGATTGATTATGAGATTTTTCCTAGTGTGATTCGTTCTCGTATACAAATGACCTATAAGAAAGTAAATAGTATTTTAGAGGATAATGTTGTCCCTGAAGGATATGAGCCATATGAAAAATCTTTAAGAATTATGGCAGAACTCGCTGATATTTTAAGAAAGATGAAAGTGAAACGTGGTTATATTGATTTTGAGGTAGATGAAGCTAAAATTTTAGTGGATGAGAATTGTAAACCCACCGAGGTTGTACTTCGAGATCGTGGAACTGGTGAAAAGTTAATTGAAGATTTTATGATTGCTGCTAACGAATGTGTTGCTACACATGTTTACTTTATGTCTTTACCTTTTATTTATCGTGTTCATGAGGTTCCAAAAGAAGAGAAACTTCGTAGTTATTTAAGTTTTGTTGGTAGTCTTGGTTATCAAGTGCCTGGTGATTTAAAGGATACAAGTCCCAAGACTGTACAAAAAATTATTCATTTTTTAGAAGATAAACCAGAGTTTAAGATTTTATCTAGTCTTTTACTACGTAGTATGCAAAAGGCAGTCTATCGTCCTGAAAATTTGGGGCATTATGGATTAGCTAGTCAATGTTATACTCATTTTACTTCTCCTATTCGTAGATATCCTGATACTACGGTACATAGATTGCTTAGAACTTATTTGTTTAATAAGCAATTAGATATGGGAACCGTTCATAAATGGGAAGAGAAATTGGTTTATATTTCAGAACATTCTTCTGATAGAGAACGTGCTAGTGTTGATTGTGAAAGAGAAGTAGAAGATATGAAAATGGCGGAATATATGGAGGACCATATTGGTGAAGAGTTTGAGGGTATGATTTCATCGGTTACTAGTTTTGGTATGTTTATTGAATTAGATAATTTAATAGAAGGTTTAGTTCCATTACGAGATATGAAAGACTTTTTCCACTATGATGAGGAACATATGACGTTGACTGGTGAGAGAAGTCATGTAAAATATACAATTGGTGAGAGAGTATTAGTTAGAGTAGTAAGAGCTTCTAAGGAAGAAAAAATTATAGATTTTGAGGTTGTAAGGAAGTTGTAGTATGGCAGTAAAAAAAGTTAGAAAGTTAAAGTTCGTGGGTAAATTGGGTATTGTTATTTTTATAGCAATATTAGGTTTAGGAATTTTATGCCTTTCTAACTTTTTCTTTTGCGATAAAGAAGTAAAAAAAGAGAAGATTAAAAAAGTTGTAGAAAAAGAAAAATATCCTAAAGAATCAAGTTTTAAACTTTTTATGGTAGGTGATGCTTTGATTCATAGTGCAATATATGAAGATGCAGAATTAGATGATGGTAGTTATGATTTTAAACCAATGTTGGAATTAATTAAACCAATATCTTCATCATATGATATAGCTTATTATAATCAAGAGACTATTCTAGGAGGAAGAGATTTAGGATTTTCTAATTATCCTATGTTTAATTCTCCTGATGAAGTTGGTGATGCTTTTATTGATGCGGGATTTAATCTTGTTTCGCTTGCAACAAATCACACTATGGATAAGGGTGAAGCAGGTGTTATTCATTCAGTTGACTATTGGTCTAATAAAGAAGATGTGGTTTGGGATGGACAACGTACTTCCTGGGAGGAAAGAAATAAAACACGTATTTATGAGTGTAATGGTATTAAGTATGCTTTCTTTTCATATACTACTTGGACAAATGGTTTGGAAACACCTAGTGGTAAAGAATATTTAAATAATGTCTATTCTCCAGAAAAAGCAAAAAACGATATAGATAAAGTACGAGATAAAGTAGATATTATTATTGTGGCGATGCACTGGGGAACAGAATATTCTTTTGATGTATCTAGTAATCAAAGAGAGATTGCTGATTATTTATCTTCTTTAGGTGTTGGTCTTATAATTGGTGCGCATCCTCATGTTGTTGAACCAGTAGAATATATTAATGATGGTAAAACTTTTGTTATTTATTCTTTGGGTAATTTTATTTCAGATCAAGTTGGTGTAGAGCGATTGACAGGTTTGGCAATGGAAGTTACAATAAATAAAATGGAAACAAAGGAAGGTGTTAGCGTTACAGTTGATTCTCCTAAAGCAGAACTTTTATATACTTCTTCTAGTTATGGAGGAAAACGTAATTTTAAAGTGTATCCTTATTCAAAATTAAATAATTCAATTTTACCTAACTATGAAAATTATTATAATGAATATAAAGGTATTGTAACAGCTTATTATCCTGAACTTACCTTTGGACTAAGTGGGAGTTGATAATATGGAAATTATAAATAGAAAGGCACAACATGATTATTTTGTGTTAGAAACTTTGGAAGCTGGTATTGTTTTAACAGGTACGGAAATTAAATCTATTCGTGATGGTAAATGTAATATTAAAGATTGTTATGGAATAATACGTAATCATGAAGTTTTTCTTTTAAATATGTTTGTTTCACCATATAAAGAAGGAAATATTTTTAATCATGAGGAAACAAGAAATAGAAAATTACTTTTACATAAAAAAGAAATAAAAAAGATAGAAGAAGCAGTTAATTTAAAAGGTTTAACCTTAATACCACTAAAATTATATTTTAAAAACAATATCTTAAAAGTTTCTTTAGGAGTATGCCGTGGTAAAAAAGATTATGATAAACGTGAAGCTATTAAGGAAAGAGATATGAAACGCGAGGCTTTGCGAAATATAAAAAATTATTAATATTTATCTAAAATAAAAAAAACCCTAATTGAGATTTTCAATTAGAGTTTTTTTATTTTAATTTTTTTTCTTTTACTGCCTTTACTTGATCGTCTTCTTTTTTAGCTGTTGTTGCAAGATAGAAAATTCCAGCACCTAATACCATAGTGATGCAATCAAAATTGTTGAATGTATCTTGGGTTACTTGATTATAAATTAAAGATACAAGTCCAACGATTGCAAAAATTAAACTTATGGTTTTTGCTATTGTGTATTTTCCTCTTACACTAGAAATTCCTCCGATGATTGCTAAAATTGCGATGATGTATGATAATATTACAATAATAATTTCTTGTTCTTCATGTCCAGGTAATACACCTGTAATGGTACCCATTAAACTTAATGTTCCTAATAATGCATATACTAAACCAAAAATTATCATTACTACACCTAGAAATGTTAGTGTTCCATGACCTTCGCTTTTCATTTGTTCACCTCTTCCTTCTATTATGTGTTTATTGTATCACACTTTTTATGGACTGACAAATGAGATTTATTGTATTTTATCTACTGGAGCAATTAATACCTTTCCGGTTCCTCTATATACATTTACTAAACCTTCCCCTGAAGCTGCAGACCCAACAAGAGTTTTTCCGGAACGTTCTACTGTAAATTCCAGGCTACCACTCCATGCGATTGCTAGATTACCGTCAATTTTTACTACGTCATTTTCTAATTCTACTTCAATTAATTCTTCTTGTGGACATGGTGATTCTAGGCAAAGGATACCTTTTCCTTCTATTCCTAAATTAAATAGTCCTTCATTACCAGCTATCGCTGATGAAATATTACTTCTCATTACTGCTTTTTGTTTTAAGGTTGATTCACAGGCTAAAAATAGTCCGTCATCTAGGACAATGGATTGATTCCATTCTGACAAATCTAATAATAAGATATGATGGTAAGTTGGTTCTAATATTATTTCTCCTGTTCCAGTATATTCTGGTTTGATTGCGGACTCTCCTGTTACCTTACCGCGTACGGCTTTTGAAAACAAGTCTCCTACACCTTTTATTCCGGTAGTTGCGTTGGCATTTCCAACCATCCATTGCATTGCTCCTGCTTGTACTGTAATAGATGATTTTGATAATTCACAGATTACTTGCCTTTTTCTAACATTCATTAGATTGCTGAAGTAACTTATTTGTGCTGTTGCTGGTGTTACGCTTAGGTCTCTTTGATATTCGATTACTTTAAACGGACCTAGTTCTTTTAATATTTTGACGTCATCATTGTTGGTAAAATTTTTGATTTTATACATACACAGTCTCCTTTCTGCTTTTATTATATTTTATTGGTAGTTATAATACAAGAAAATTTAATGCGTTTATCAAACTAAAATAGTGTTTTAAATACAAAAAATAGTTTTTAATGCGTAAAAAAACAGTCTAAGTGACTGCTATTTATTACAATTCTATTGAATTAATTTTTATATGGTGGAGCTGAGGAGAATCGAACTCCTGTCCGAAAATAAAGCTACACAAACTTCTACAAGTTTAGTTAACTAATTGTATTCATATACTATCCAAGTAGTTAACGACCAAGATAATATATTATCCCGTTAATTCTTTCTATTTCCTGGGAAGAAAATAGCTATAACCTATAAGTATGAACCTTCCATTATTTCCTAGGTAAGAAATAAAAGAAAGCGCAGGCCTTTTTTTCGATTAGGCAAATGCTACTGCTTGGTTTCCACCAAACATGTTAGCAACTGCATTTTTAACTTTGTTTGCGTTTATTTTTTTGTGTCCGTGACGTGGACATTCGACTTGCCATCTGTGCTCAAATATTCCCGTCGAAACCGTGTCAGCCCCGTATGCGAAGATTATATCATATATTTTATTAAAAATCTAGTTGTAAAATATGTAAAAAAATACATATTATATGTATGGGAATAGTGACGATTATGGTATAATATGTGTTGGGAAGGTGATAGATTAAATGGAACAAGAACAATGGAAAGATTTTAAAGAGGGTGTATGGTGTAATGAAGTCGATGTTAGTGATTTCATTAAAAAGAACTATACAGCTTATGATGGTGATGAATCATTTTTAAGCGGACCTACAGAAAAGACTAAACGTGTTTTGAAAGTATATGAAGATATGTGTAAAGAAGAGGTGAAAAAGCACGTTATTGATATTGATGTAGATCATCCTGCTGGAATTAATGCTTTTGCTCCAGGATATATTAGTGAAGATGATGATGTAATCGTTGGTCTTCAAACTGATAAATTAGGTAAAAGAAGTATCGTTCCTAAGGGTGGAATTAAAATGGTTTATCAAGAACTTGAAGCATATGGTTACAAGATGAACCCTGAACTTGAAAAATTTATTAAAGAAACTAATTTAGTAAAAACTCATAATGATGGAGTTTTTGATGCCTATACTCCTGAAATTAGAAAGGCTCGTCATAATAAGTTATTAACTGGTCTTCCTGATGCCTATGGTCGTGGAAGAATTATTGGTGATTATCGTAGAATTGCTCTTTATGGTATCGATTATTTAATGAAACAGAAAAAGAGCGATTGGGATAATATGAAAATCACAATTATGGATGATGAGACTATCCGTTTACGTGAAGAAATTTCAATGCAATATAAGGCTTTACAAGAAATTAAAGATATGGCTGCTTCTTATGGTTTTGATATTTCTAAACCTGCTACAAATGCAAAAGAAGCTGTACAATGGACTTATTTTGGATATTTAGCTGCTATTAAAGAAGATAATGGTGCTGCTATGTCTTTAGGTAGAGTAGATGCATTCTTTGATATTTATTTTGAAAGAGATTTTAAGAATGGTACTTTAACTGAGGAAGAAGCTCAAGAGATTATTGATCATTTTGTTATTAAATTAAGAGCTGCTCGTCATTTAAGAACACCTGATTATGATGAATTGTTCTCTGGAGATCCAACATGGGTAACATGTTCTTTAGGTGGTATTACTATTGAAGGTAAGTCTATGGTTAATAAGACTTCTTTCCGTATCGTTCATACACTAGAAAACTTAGAGAGTGCTCCAGAACCAAATATGACTATTTTATGGGCTCAAAATTTACCAGAAGCTTGGAAGAAATATTGTGCTAAAGTTAGTATTGCAACTGATTCTATTCAATATGAAAACGATGATGTTATGCGTCCAAGTATGGGCGACGATTACGCAATTGCTTGTTGTGTATCTGCAATGCGTGTTGGAAAAGATATGCAATTCTTTGGAGCTCGTTGTAACTTAGCTAAGACATTACTTTATGCTATTAATGGTGGCGTTGATGAAGTTAAGCGTGAACTTGTTATTCCTGGATTTGAAAAGATGACTGATGAAGTGCTTGACTATGATAAAGTTAAAGTTGCTTACTTTAAGATGATGCATGAAGTTGCTAGAATCTATTCTGATGCTATGAACATTATTCACTATATGCATGATAAATATGCTTATGAAGCTGGACAAATGGCACTACATGATACTTATGTAAATCGTTTAATGGCTTATGGTGTTGCTGGTTTCTCTGTAGCAGTAGATTCACTTTCTGCAATTAAATATGCAAAAGTAAAACCAATTCGTGATGAAGATGGGATTACTGTTGATTTTGAAATCGAAGGTGATTTCCCTAAATATGGTAATGATGATGATAGAGTAGATGAAATCGGAAAAGAAATTTTAGATGTATTCTATAAAGAATTAAGTTCTCATCCTTGTTATAGAAATGCTCATCCAACATTATCTGTACTTACTATTACATCTAACGTAGTATATGGTTCTAATACTGGTGCTACTCCTGATGGTAGAAAAGCAGGTGTTGCTTTTGCTCCAGGAGCTAATCCAATGCACGGAAGAGATCAAAGTGGAGCTATTGCTTCATTAAACTCTGTTGCTAAATTAGATTGGGCTAATTGCTGTAGAGATGGTATTTCTAATACTTTCTCAGTAGTACCTAATGCTTTAGGACAAACAGAAGAAGAAAGAGTGGAAAATTTAGTTAATTTAATGGATGGATATTTTGTTCAAGGAGCACATCATTTAAATGTTAACGTATTAAATCGTGAAACGTTAATTGATGCTATGGATCATCCTGATAAGTATCCTTTACTTACGATTCGTGTTTCTGGATATGCTGTTAGATTTAATAAATTAACTAGAAAGCAACAAGAAGAAGTTATTGCTAGAACATTCCATGAGAAAATGTAATTATGAAAGCTAGCATTGATTCCATTGAAACATTTGGATTAGTCGATGGTCCTGGTATTCGATGTGTTGTATTCTTTAATGGATGTATGTTACGATGTAAATATTGTCATAATCCTGAAATGTGGAAAAAGAGGGAAGCTAATTATACACCAGAGGAATTAGTAAAAAAGATAGAAAGGTGCGAGCCATATTTTAAAAAGAATGGTGGCGTTACGTTCTCTGGTGGAGAACCGCTATTACATAAAGATTTTATTATCGAAGTGTGTAAGCTCTTAAAAGAAAAAAATATTCATATTGCGATAGATACTTCTGGAGTTGGACTTGGTGATTATGAAGAGTTATTATCTTATGTAGATTTGGTTTTGTTAGATATCAAACATACTACTTCTGAAGGATATCTTAATATTACTGGACAACCTTTAAAGGAAGTAGAACATTTTATTGATGTTTGTAATAAATTGGATAAGAAAATTTGGATTCGCCAAGTTATTGTACCAGGGATTACAGATACTTATGAATATATGGATAGTTTAGTAGATTATTTGCAACATATTCATAATGTTGAAAGGGTTGATTTTCTTCCTTTTCATCGACTTGGTAGAGAAAAATATATCAAATTAGGAATTCCTTATCCATATGAAGATAAACAAGATATGGATAAAGAGAAGTGCAATCAACTATATGATTATTTTAAAGAAAGATACTTTAAATAGTATCTTTTTTTGTATTGTTTTTTCTTTTTTGGGTAATTTATTATTGGTGATTATATGTTTTGGAAGGCAAAGTTTCCTATTAATTCTTTAAATTATAATGAAAAGTTTTTTGATGTGATTATAATTGGGGCTGGGATTACTGGTTTAAGTACGGCTTATTATTTAAAAGACAGTGGTTTAAAAGTGGCTATTTTGGATCAAGGTAAAGTTGGAAGTGGAATTACATGTAAAACAACAGCTAAGATAACTTTTTTACAAGGTGATATTTATCAAAAATTGGGTAGTAGATCTAAAGAATATTATCAGTCTCAAAAGGATGCTATTTGGGAAATATTACAGATTATTGAAAAAGAGGATATTTCTTGTGAATTAGAACAAGTTCCTTCTATTTTGTTTTCTTTAGAAGAAAAAAATAATTATAAAATTGAGTTAGAAAAAAAGATATTGGAATCTTTTGATGAGCGCCCTTTTATCGTGGAAAATGATAAAATTCAATCTGGTATTGGAATTTCTAATTCTTATGTATTTCATCCGTTAAAGTTTTTATCTGGTTTGAGTTTATCTATTTCTACGACAGTACCCATTTTTGAAAACACTTTGGTTACTGAGATAAGAAAAGAAAATAGTAACTATATTCTTTCTACTTCTCGGGGGGTATTTCATGCTCGTGATGTTGTTATTGCTTGTCACTATCCATTTTTTCTTCTTCCTAATTTATTTCCTGTTAGGACTTATGTTCAGCGAGAATATGTGAATGCTGCAAAAGTATTGGATATAGGAAAATATTCTGCTATTAATGTGGATGAAGATTTACATTCTATTCGATATTATCAAGATTATGTATTATATGGATCTAACCGTCATCGTCTGACAAGTCAAATTGATTTTGGAAAACACTATGAGAAGAGTAGGAAAGAGTTTAAACAGTATTTTGGTAAAATTCCTAGTTATACTTGGGATAATCAAGATATTGTTAGCCATGATTTGTTGCCTATGATTGGGAGAGTGGAGCAACATCTTTTTATTGGAACAGCTTATCGTGGATGGGGAATGACAAATGGTGTTTTGGCAGGAAAAATGATAGCTAATTTAGTACTTCATAAATCATGTTCTTATGTCTCTTTATTTGATCCAAAAAGAATAAATTTTTCTATGTTTAGTAATTCTTTTATTGGATTATTTCATTATATGAAGGCATATACAGATTCTTTTTTTCAAAAAAACAATCCATCTTATGTTCGTATTCATGGTGTTGCGCATGCAATATACGAAGATGAAGAACATGAAATTCATAAAGTTTGTTTGGTTTGTCCTCATATGAAGTGTCAATTGGTCTTTAATTCTTATGATAAAACTTGGGATTGTCCTTGTCATGGGTCTCGGTTTTTATTGGATGGTACTTTGTTAAAGGGGCCAGCTACAAAATCTTTATCAAAAAAGTAGTATAAATATTTTTGTTTATTTCATACTAGTACTGAGGTGAATTTATGAATAGACAATGTGAATTAATTGAAAAAATTTATAAGGATGCTTCTATGGGAAGATTTTCTACTCAAAAATTATTGGAAAATTTAAAAGGTAAGGACAATAAAATTGTGGGTGATGTTGAAAGTATTTTTGAAGAGTACTCTTCTTTTGAAGAAAAGGCAAAAGAAGAGTTGATTTCTCAGAATAAGCAACCTGAAGAAGAAGGAAATATGGCGAAAGTGATGTCTTCTATGGGAATTTTTAAGGAAGTTCTTACTGATAATAGTGATGCAGCTATTGCAGATTTATTAATACAGGGATTATCCATGGGAGAAATCGAGATGCAAAAAAGGGTCGATAGTGCTAGCGATGATATTAATAAAGATGTTTTAAAACTTGCTAAAGAGTTTTTGAAGTTTCAGAAAAAAACACAAAAAGATTTAAAAAAATATTTGTAGAAAGGGAGATTTTTTTGAATATTCAATATATGGAAGTGCCTAATAATATTCTTACAGGTAAAGATTTAGATTATTTATCAGATATGTTCGAGTGGAATTATGGAGCATATAAAAAAATGAAAAATTCTGTTAATCAAGTAACTGATCAGGAAATTATCACGGTTATGGAAAAAGCGGCTGATGTTTTTGATCAAAATTTAAATACAGTTTTATCTACTTTAGGAGGTGTTTGTAATGAATCAAAAAGTTAGTAATCCTAAAGTAGAGGTTCCTACTGGTATATCGTGTAATGATAAAGATTATCTTAATACTTTACTTTCTTGTTTAAAAGAGATGAGTAAAAATTATGTTATGGCAATGAGTGAGGCTAGTAATGAATGTTTATATGAAAAACATAAACAAGTATTTTTATCTTTGATTTCTTTACAAAGAGAAGTATATGAGTTGATGTTTCGTAAGGGTTGGTATTCGTTAGAGCAAGCAGAGATACAAAAGATTAGTCAAAAATTACAGATGTTATCTCAGGAATATCAAGACTTAAGTGCTTAAAAAGGGAAGATTTATGCTTCTTTTTTTTCTTTTTGTATATTCTTATTTTATTTGGTTATTTTATAAATAGGTGATGATTTTTGACAAAGATTGCCAGTTATGTTATAATATACTCTATCTCAGGGGGAGATTACACATGAATATAGAAAATTTACCGTCGAAGCGAAAGCTATTAACGACGACAATGTTTCTTTTTGTTAGTTTAATGATTTGTTATTTTTATGAATATCATAAAGTGTATACTAGTATTGATATTTCCGTATCAGAGGCTGCAACGATTGAATATGGTAGTCCTAATTATGATATTCGTACGGTTGTAGACTCTATTGATGGAGATATTGTTTCTATTAAAAAAGATATAGATACTGCAAAAGTTGGTCCACAGGAAATGATTGTTGAAGTGGAAAAAGACCAAATTGTTAAAGAAGTGCCTATTGTAGTGGAAGTGAAAGATACTACAGCACCTGAAATTCAATTAAAAGAAGATTCTATTTCGTTGACGGAAGGAGATTCCTTTGATGCTTTAAGTAATTTGTCTTCTGTTTATGATAAAGTGGATGGGGAAATAAAATATCAGCAAAAAGAAATTGTAAATGAAGAGTTAGATACAAATTATTATACTATTGATAGTAATGTTGATAGCAATATACCTGGTACTTATGAGGTTGTAGTTAAAGCAGTTGATCAATATGGTAATGTTTCTTCTATTTCATATTCTGTAGAAGTTGCAGAAAAAATAGAAGAGAGTGTTCCGGTTGAACCTGTTATTACTCCTAATGAGTCCGTTGTACAGAATAATTATGTAGCAACAGGAGATATGAATAGCTTAGTACAACTTGCTTATTCATTGATAGGTAGTCCATATGCTGCTGGAGGTAATACTCCTGCAGGGTTTGATTGTAGTGGTTTTGTTCAATATTTATATAGTCAAATTGGTATTTCTATTAGTAGAAGTAGTTCTACCCAGATGTATGATGGTGTAGCTGTTAGCTATGAAAATGCTCAACCAGGTGATATTTTGGTATGGGGATATAGTGCAGGTGTTCCAACACATACAGCCATTTATGTTGGTGGTGGACAAATGATTCATGCTACTAATCCAACTCAGGGTGTTATTGCAAGTGATGTTGCTGCATGGACACGTGGTTCTGGTACTCATGTAATTGCTGTTAGAAGAATCTAATTTTAGATTCTTTTTCTATGAAAAAATTGTATAATCCTTTTTATTTTGGCCATTCTATAGATAGGAGGGATTTTATGGAAACAGTACAAAAAATATTGTTAGTCATTACTATTATTGGAGCTATTAACTGGGGATTAATTGGAATTTTAGACTTCAATTTAGTGGACACTATTTTTGGAGTTGATTCTTTGTTTAGTAGAATAATTTATAGCTTAGTTGGAATAGCAGGGCTAATTAATATTGGAATTTTATTCAATCATATTGAAGCTAAATAGAAATTTTTAAAAATGGTTTTCAATTACTAAGAAAAGTGATACAATATCTTTGTATGACTTTTTTGTTTGCCGATTTAGCTCAGTTGGTAGAGCAGCGCATTCGTAATGCGGAGGTCGAAGGTTCAAGTCCTTTAATCGGCACCATAGGGAATTTGGTTTGGATAAACAAACTTTATATATAGGGAATCAATCTGAAAACTGATTGGTTTTTGTTGTTTTTTGTGATGAAAAATGATATCATTAATAGTAAGAATAGGGGTGGTATATTGGATGTAATTATTTCGTTCTTTCGAGATTTTTTGTCGGGCCCTTTATATATTACAGTTGTTGTGATATCTGTTATTGGAATTTTTGCTTGTATCGGATATTTAGCGGAAGGTTTTTTAAAAGTTAAAGAAGAAGAAAAAAAGAGAAAAGAAATGTATGCTGAGGTTCATTTATTGCCTACGGATACTGCAAGTGGTTCTTATGTTGCTTCTAATGTGGAGACCACGATTTCTTCTGCGCAATTAAATCAGATTGGAGATGTTTCAGCTACCAATATAGCACAGTCAACAGCAGTCGATTCTACTACTTATAATCAAGTGCCTCAAGCTAATGCAACAACACCTTCTGTAAGTGTTTCTACGACTGATGATCAGAAACAATAACTTTACTATTCTTGTTATTTTATGTATACTATTATAGAGCATGGAGGGATTAGATGACGTTAACAGTTACTGATATTATATCTATACTGAGAAATTTAGCAGATATATGTCTTGTCTGGGTTATTTTTTATTTCATTTTAAAAAATATAAAAAACAACATTAAACTTTCTTTGATTTTTAAGGGAGTTGTGTTTGTAATTATTTTGAGTTTGGTTAGTGATTGGTTAGGCTTTACTACAATTGCTTTATTGTTGGATTATGTTATTCAATGGGGACCAATTGCTTTAATTGTTATATTTCAACCTGAAATTCGTACGATTTTGGAACAGTTGGGAAGGAGTCAATTGCTTGGACGTCATAAGACATTAACGGTTGATGAACGTGAACATTTGGTTTATGAAGTAGTTAATGCAGTTGATTATATGAGAAAAGAGCGTATTGGTGCTTTAATTGTTTTAGAGCGTGATATTAGTTTAGGTAATTATATTGAAAAGGCTAAGAAGATTTATGCTGATTTATCGAGTGATTTATTAATTGCTATCTTCTATGAAGGAAATCCACTTCATGATGGTGGAGTTATTATTCAAGGTGATAGAATTACTTGTGCTGGAGCAGTTTTTCCAACTAGTAATAGTCCTAAATTGAATCGTAGATTAGGCACTAGACATAGAGCGGCTTTAGGGTTGTCTGAGGAGACTGATGCTATTTGTATTGTTGTTTCTGAAGAGACTGGTCGAGTTTCTATAGCATTAAAGGGAGAAATGTTATATAACTTGACATTGGATGATGTTCGTATGATGTTGATTGATGAACTTCGCCCAAAACAAGAAGTTGATTTAGATGAAGATGAAATAGATGAGGAAGAGATATATGAAGAGAATAAGTAAGAGCATAAAAACATTCTTCCGTCATATTGGATCATTCTTTGATAAATGGTTAATTACTCCCATAACCAAGCTTATGTTAAAAATTGCAGGTTTCTTTAAAAATATGACAAAGAACTTTGATCGTATTGCTGGTAAGAAATCTACATTAATTGTTGTTAGTTTGATATTGGCATTTGGTGTTTTTGTTATTGTTGACCAAGAATCAAATGTTATGATAGATCAATATGCGGAAGTTTTATATGATGAACCTGTAACAGCAGTTTATAATGAAGAGTTGTATGTTGTTGAGGGGTTACCTGAAACTGTTGATATTACTTTAATTGGTCAAAGAAGACATATTTTCTTGGCAAAGCAAGCACCATCTAAAGGTGTAACAGTTGATTTAACTGGATTAAAACCTGGTAATCATAAAGTGAAGCTTAACTATTCACAACGATTGGAATCATTAGATTATCGTTTGGATCCGTCTGAGGTTACTGTTACAATTTATGAGAAAGTTAGTGAGACTAGAAGTTTGACGGTTGATATATTACATCAAGATGATTTGGATAGTAAGTTATATATTGATAATGTTGAACTAGATCGTACTGATGTTATTATTAAGGGTGCTGAATATAAATTAGATCAGGTTGCTACTGTTCGTGCTTTGGTAGATGTTGATGATATAAGAAATCCTGAGGCAGGTGAGGTAACAGTAAAAGATGTACCTTTGGTTGCTTATGATGATGAAGGTAAACGTGTGGATGTTGAGATTGTTCCTTCTACAGTTGATGCTAAGTTAACGATTACTTCTCCAAGCAAGGAAATTCCAGTTACTGTTGTTCCTAAAGGTGATTTAGCGTTTGGTAAATCTATTGAATCTATCGATACTAATGTTAGTACAGTTACTGTGTATGGACAACAGGATGCTATTGATGATATTGAAGAATTGGAAGTTGAAGTAGATGTTAAAGGGTTATCAGAGGATAAAGAATTTACTGTTACTCTAGAGAGACCTAGTGGAATTACAGAAATTAGCGAACGTACAATTACAGTTAATGTTAAGGTTTCTAATGCTACAACCAAAGAGTTTACAGTTAATACGATAGAATTTAGAAATTTAGCGGATGGCTTATCGGTACAAGCTTTATCTGAGGATGATACGTCTGTTGTCGTTTCTGTTAGTGGTAGTTCAGATCTTATCAATAATATTGATGCATCATCTATTGTTGCTTATGTAGATTTAGATGGTTATGGTCAAGGTGAACATGAAGTTGAAGTACATGTTGTTCAAAGTGATGTAAGATTAACTTATACACCAAAAACTCGAAGAGTTAAAGTTAGAATTACATAGGATAGTGAAAACTATCCTTTTTTTTGCATAAAAGTTTGTTTTTCTCATAAAGTTTATTAGAAACAAGATAAGAGGTGGATTATGAGAAAAATATTATGTCTTTTTTTCGTCATTCTTTTTTTATTAGCTGGTTGTGGGAAGTATGATGAAGAAGATGTTGTGCGAGATTTTACTAAGAAAATTGAAGATGCAAAATCTTATTATGTGGAAGGAGAGTTAGAGCTTGTTAATAACGATGATGTCTATCATTATGATGTAAAAGTGGCATTTCAAGAAGAAAATTTCTATCGTGTTAGTCTTACTAATACTGCCAATAATCATACTCAGGTTATTTTGAAAAATGATGATGGTGTTTATGTTGTTACTCCTTCTTTAAATAAAAGTTTTAAATTTCAAAGTGATTGGCCTTATAGTAATTCACAAATTTATTTATTAGAGGCAATTGCTAATGATATTAAAGATGATGATGATAGGGCCTTTAGAGAAACGAAAGATGGATATACATTTATGACTGCTGTTAATTATCCTAATAATCGAAACTTAGTAAAACAAAAGGTTTCTCTTTCTCGGAAGTTGAAGTTGAAAAAGGTTCAAGTTTATAATAGTGATTCTGTTATTTGTATGACAATGGATTTTAATAAGATAGATTATTCTCCATCTTTTAAGAAAAACTATTTTTCTTTAAATACAGTTATGAAAACTTATTCTTTAGATGAAGATGCTACAGAACAGACAAGTTCTTTAGATGAAAGTATTTATCCGTTGATGCTTCCTAGTGGTACCAAGCTTACTAATGAGGAAAAAATTGATAAGGATGAGGGAGAACGTATTATTATGACTTTTGATGGAGAAAAACCATTTTTACTAGTAGAAGAGACGGCTAATGTTGAGAGTGAGTTTACTGTAATTCCTACTTATGGAGAACCTTATCAGTTGATGGATACTTTAGGTGTTATGACAGATAATTCGTTAAATTGGACTACTAATGGTATTGAATATTATTTGGTTAGTGATGTTTTAAATCAAGATGAATTAGTTGAAGTTGCACAATCAATTGGTGTTGTTCAGACGATGAAATAAAAGAGCTTTACCTCTTTTTTTTCTTGTGATATAATTTTCTTGGGTGGTAATATGGCAAATAATAATAGAAAATATAGAAGACAAATGCATCAAAAAGTAGATTCTATGCCAACTTCTTTTTCTTTGGAATTTGGTCGAGTAATTAAGATTTTACTTGTAATAGTGATTGTTTTAGTTGTTTTTTATTTTCTTACAGCTTTTATATTGGAACATGGCAGTCGTGTTTCTACAACAGTAGATAATACTCCAGCAGAGGCTGATATTCAATATCAAGAAATTTTAGCGGGAAATAGTTTTACTCAGAATGATAATCATTATTTTGTACTTTACTATGATATGTCGGATGAAAATTTACATTCTATATATACAAATATAGTTAGTACATATGAAGATAATGAAGATCATCTTCCTATTTATACAGTGGATATGAGTAGTGCTTTTAATAAGAAATATGTAGCTGATGAGGCTAATCCTTCTGTAGAGGAAATAGGAGATTTACAAATTGCACAACCTACTTTAATTGAATTTGAAAATGATTCTGTGGTTGATTATATTGAGGGTGAAGAAGCTATTCGTGAAAATTTATCATAAGGGAGGAAAGTTCCCTTATTTTTTTTGCAATTTTATGTTATGATGGTAATAGGGTTTATCGAGGTGGTAATTATGGCTAGAAAAGGAAGGAGTCCTTTTATTAAACCTAATTTTAAGAAGATTTCACAAATGGAAGATGAATCTTTTCAAGAGGAAGATATTCGTGAGGTTATAGTGGAACATAAAAGTGGTTTTAATATTGTTGAAGTTTTGATTATCATTGTTGTTTCTATTGCTTTTGGCGTTGCGGTTGGAAATGCATTATCTATTTTTAGACAAGAATATCAAGGAGAAGAAGTTTCTGATTCTTTACAAGAGTTGATTGCTGTTTACAATAATATTTTAGATAGTTATTATGAAGATCTTGATGAACAGGAATTGGCTGATGCGGCTATTAATGGTATGATGTCTTCTTTGGATGACTATTCTATGTATATGGATGAAGAAAATGCCACTACTTTTAATGAAACGGTAGATGGGAGTTATCAAGGAGTAGGTGTTACGATTACTGTAAATGATGATAATCAATTTTTGATTCTTGATGTTTCTGCTGATTCTCCGGCAGAAAAAGCTGGTATACGTAGTAATGATATTCTTACTAAAATAGATGGTGATGCGTTGGACGGAAAGTCATTAGATGATGTGACTTCTTTAGTAAGGGATTCCGGTAAGGAAAAAATCACTTTTACATTGTTACGTGATGGTGAAGAATTAGAGAAAGAAGTTTCTCTTGGAACGGTTGATTTGGTGTCTGTTTTGTCGGATGTTTATCCCTTAAATAACGGAAATGCTGGTTATATTTATATTAATAGTTTTGCTGCTAATACGTATAAGCAGTTTAAAAAAGAATTAAAAAAATTAGAAAAGGATAATATTAATTCTTTAATTATTGATGTGCGTTCTAATCCTGGTGGACATTTAGGACAGACTAAGAAGATATTAGAGTTGTTTATGGATAAAGGGTCAACATTATATCAAGTTCAATTTAAGGATGATATTACCAATATTAAAGATAAGACAAAAGCATCTAGATCTTATCCCGTGGTAGTGTTAATGAATTCTTCTAGTGCTTCTGCTTCGGAAATATTGGCTGCTTCTTTTCAGGATTCTTATGAAGATGCTACTTTAATTGGTGAGAAGACCTATGGTAAAGGAACTGTTCAAACTGCTTATTCTTTGTCTGATGGTTCTAGTATTAAATATACAACAGAAAAGTGGTTGACTCCTAAAGGTAAATGGATTGATGGTGTAGGTGTTACTCCTGATAAAAATATTTTGTTGACAGATGAGTATCTTTCTAATCCTATACCTGAGAATGATTTTCAATTACAATCTGCATTAGATTATTTAGAAAGCAAAAAAAATACTAGCGAAAACTAGTATTTTTATATTAGATTACTACTGATTACTAATTGTTTATCATCTTTTTTTGGACTACAAGTTGTTAATATTAATTGCTTTTTATTCGTTTGATTTACATGGATATATCCTGTTTTATTTTCTTCCCATATATTTGAAATTTGGTAATAATACTTTGTATTATGATAGGATATTTCTATTTTATCGTCAATTGTTAATTCATCTAAATTCTCAAAGTATGCAATTTTTCCTGTTCCAGAATGTGCTGCTAAAAAAATAATACTGTTTTCTTCTTCGGGCATTTTTGATTCTTTCAGAATTGTAACGTGTTCTTCAATATTGTTTTTGCTACTGTTTTTTTCATATAAAGGCTCATATAGATTTATTTTATCTATTTTTAGATATCCAATTTGGTCTTTTTCTTGTGTTTCTTTTATCGTTATACTTGGGTTATTTTCCTTTTTTGTTATTTTTATACTTTTTTCATATATTCCATGACAAACGATACAATAAAGAGTTAATACTAAGACTATAAAACAAGACTTTTTTATCATAGTTTTAATATGTTTGTAATAATTTTAATTATATAGAGAATAATGTTTGTACTTGTGTTTGGTACTTGTATTTTATAGTCTGTTAATGTGATAATTTCATCATTTGTATCTTTGATAGATAGTATGATATCTTCCACTTTATGATATCCTTCTGTAGTGTTATCTTGTACGATTTTATAATCTCCATAGGGAAGGGTAATTTCTGCCATTCCATTTTTATCTGTTGTAATGGTTGCTACTTTGTTATTGAATTTGTCATAGATTGAGAAAGAGATATTTGCTTCAGGTTTTTTATTATTTTCGTCATAGGTTTTATATATTGTTACTTTCTTTTTGATAATTTCATTTTCTAATGTAAGATTTATTTTTGTATGTTCTTTGTCAATGATGATTTCTTTTTTTTCGGTATTGATTTGATATCCAACAGGTGCTTTTGTCTCTTGTATATAATAGGTTCCAAATGGGAGATTTTCTATTGTTCCTATACTGTTTTCTTTTATGGTGATGTTTCCTATTTCTTTTCCTTCTGTATCATATATACTATATATTGCTCCAATTAATGTTCCTTCTCCACTAGGTGTTGTTGATTGTGTGTCTTTATCTATTTTTGTTATGTTTATCTCTGTGTTTATTACTTCTACTGTTAATTTTTCTTTTTTGTCTTGCAAATCTCCTGTTTGCATCAGTGATTGACTATTTGCAGCTTGATAAAATAGTAATGGATGATTGTGGTAGGATTCTTCTCTAGTTAATTCTATTATATAGTTTCCTTCTTTTAAATCATTAGCAATTAATTTATTTCCTTGAATGATAAAATTATTGTTTGAACTTTTATATTGAGATAGTACTTTATTTGTATCTTCTACTTGAAACTGTTCTCCTTCTATGATGGTATATGTTTTTTGGTTTAATGATGTGTTTTTTCTATAATTATCTATTAAGCTATTAATTTCTGCTCTTTCTTGTGTTAATATTTCTATCTTAGGACCATTTAGTCCATCTGTGAAATAGAAGTTACCACTTGGTTCCGCTGTTTCCCAAATCATCATTTGTGTAATTGCATACCATTTCGGGTCGGTATGGTTTTGATAACCATATCCGAAATATGCAATTAAAGATATTTCCTCTTTTTGTTCTTCTGTTAAATTGTTTGGTGTAATTGTCTCTTCATACGTACTACTTGCTTCGAAGAATACAAATGGGTCAATACAATAGGCGTATCGATTACTTCCTGTTTGTCTGAAAAACCGAGCCTTTTGATAATAAATTGTAGAAGAGTTGGCAGGTTGTTTGTTCATATAAATCCCATCAATGTATTCTCCTTCATAGAAATTTGTGCTGGCATGTACATTTAGTCCACATAGTATACTAATGGTACATACGATTAAGAAAATAAATATTTTTTTCATAACATTCCTCCTTTTTTCTTAACGGTTTTGATATTAACAGACTTTATTGCGAATGACAAATGAGGAATTTTTTATTTTTGTTATGAATTTTGCTTGAAATTAATTGCTTTTAATATTCTGACGGCCTTTTTTGTTTCTTTTTGTCTTTTGATAAACAAATATCATAAAATCTTTAAATATGTTATAATTTAGTTAGTGAGGTGATAGTATGACTGATATTGAAATCGCTCATAACGCAAATAAAGAGGATATACGAAACATTGCTAGTGAACTTGGCTTGTCAGAATCTGATTATATTATGTTTGGCAATGATAAGGCTAAAATTTTAAAACAACCTACTGAAAAAAAAGGAAAACTTATTTTGGTTACAGCAATTAGTCCTACTCCTTATGGAGAGGGTAAGACTACTGTTAGTATTGGTTTGGGTGATGCTTTTCATCGACTTAAAAAAAATTCTGTTTTAGTGTTGAGAGAACCATCTATGGGGCCTGTTTTTGGTATGAAAGGTGGAGCAGCTGGTGGAGGGTATAGCCAAGTTGTTCCAATGGAAGATATTAATTTACATTTTACTGGAGATTTTCATGCTATTACTGCTGCCAATGATTTATTGTGTGCAGCTATTGATAATCATATTTATCATGGTAATGAGCTTGGGATTGCTGAAGTTGCCTTTAATCGTTGTTTAGATGTTAATGATCGTGCTTTGAGAAGAATTTCTTTGGATAATAGGTCTGAGAAATTTAATATTACAGCTGCAAGTGAAATTATGGCGCTTTTTTGTTTAGCAAATTCTTTGGATGATTTGAAGGAGATGCTTGGTAATATTGTAATTGGTTATACGAAGAATGAAGATTTAGTTTATGCAAAAGATTTGCATATTGAAGGAGCTCTTACGACTTTGTTGAAAGATGCTTTTTATCCTAATTTGGTCCAGACATTAGAGCATACTCCTGCTATTATTCATGGTGGTCCTTTTGCTAATATTGCTCATGGATGTAATAGTATTGTTGCTACGAAATTGGGACTTTCTTTAGGTGATTATGTCATTACAGAGGCTGGTTTTGGTGCTGATCTTGGTGCAGAAAAATTTTTAAATATTAAGTGCCGTAAGGCAAATCTTTCGCCAGATGCCATTGTTTTAGTTGCTACTATTAAAGCGTTGAAATATAATGCTGGTGTTTGTAAAGAGGATATTTTAAAAGAAAATGTGTCTGCTGTTTCTAATGGTATTTGTAATTTAGATGCTCATGTTCGCAATTTGAAAAAAGTAGGTGTTCCTCTTGTCGTTTGTTTAAATGCCTATGATACGGATACTTCTTTAGAACAACAAGTTGTTATTGATTGGTGTGAGTCACATCATATTCCCGTTTCTGTTAGTACAGCTTATCGGGATGGAGGCGAAGGAGCTGTTCATCTTGCTCATACTGTTGAACAGGCTTTACTCGCTCCAAATCAATTTCATTTTCTTTATGATGATAGTGATTCGATTTCAGATAAGATTTATAAACTTGCTACAGAAGTTTATCATGCGAATCGAGTTGAATATAGTGAAGAAGCCTTACGAAAAATTTCATTATTAGAAAAAAACAATTTATCTTATCTTCCAATTTGTGGGGCTAAAACTCAATATTCATTATCAGATGATGCTAAAAAATTGGGAGATCCAAAAGATTTTTCCATTTATGTTCGTGATATTGAATTATATCATGGTGCAGGATTTATTACAGTGTTGTTTGGTAGTGTTTTAAGAATGCCAGGTTTACCTAAACATCCAAATTATGAAAAAATTGATTTGGTAGATGGTGAAATTGTTGGTTTAAGTTAAAAAAGCGCACCATTTGGTGCGCTTGAAATTTCAATTTAAGAAAGAGCTTTGCTCTTTTTTATTTTTCTTCTGTATTTTCATTTTTATGTTTTTCATTTTCATCTTGGTTTTGATCGGTATCATTTTGGTCTGTACTTGTATTTGGTTTTTGTGGTTCAAAAATAGTGATTGTTCCTGTATATAATCTACCATTATATGTTACTGTATATTGATAGTTTCCTGCTTGGGCTGTATTTACATTTGTTAAATTAAGTTTTATATTTTGTTTTACTTCGTCTGTTAGAGCTTCTGTGATATATGTTTGTATATCTGTGGACAAAGCTGTTCCTACTTCTAGGTCGAGATTTTTAAGTGTAAGTACCATATCTGGTAGTGGTTTTTCTTTAATCGTAAAAGTTCCATTAAAAGTTTTTTTGTTATATTTTACAGTATAAGTATAGTCTCCGGCCTGATTTACGTTTACCATTGATGTGTCTAGTTGTAATTTGTTAATAATGTTTTCATCTATATCATCTACATTTTCTAAATAGTCTTTGATATTGACACTTAATGGTTGATTAATTTCTTGTTCCATATTTTTTAATCTAATTTCATTACTTTTCATGTTTGCTACTCTTTTTTGAGTGATTTTTAATTCCGTTTTTGTTTCGGTTACAGGGGTATCCATAAACGTCATTGTAATACCACTACCAATAAATATTACTCCCCAGATAGCTGTTGCTGCTACTATAATATATTTTTGCTTTTGTGATAATTTCTTCAACATATATTCTACTCCTATCTTCATTTTCATTATAATATAATTTGTTATGATAAACAAGAAAAAATTGTTGAAAAAAGGGAGTTGATATCATATAATTTAAGTAAGGTGGTGAGTTTTATGTCTATTTATTGGATTATCTTATTTTTGGTACTTTTATTGATTGAATTAGCAACGGTTAATTTGGTTACGATTTGGTTTGCCATTGGGGCTTTTGTCGCATTTATTAGCTCTTTTTTTACAGATTCGTCTTTACTACAGTTTTTGATTTTTGTTGTTGTTAGTGTGGTGTCTTTATTTGTTACATTGCCATTGGTAAAGAAATTTAAAAAGAAAGAGAAAATTGTACCTACTAATTTGGACAGAGTGATTGGAAAAGAAGCAGAGGTTACAAAAGAAATTAAGCCAAATCATTATGGTGAAGTAGATGTTTTTGGTAATAAGTGGACCGCTACCGGTGATGCTACTTTTCAAGTGGGAGAGAAAGTTATTGTTGAAAAGATGGATGGCGTAAAATTGATTGTTAAAAAGGAGGAGAAAAAATAATGGAATTTGGTTTTTTGCTACTTGTTGTTTTTGTTATTATCATCATTGTTGTTATAGCTGGTGTTAAGATTATTTCACAATCTAAGGCTTATGTTATAGAAAGATTAGGGGCTTATGATAGAACTTTACAAACAGGGTTACATTATGTAGTTCCTATTTTGGATCGTGTAGCTTGTGTTGTTAGTTTAAAAGAAATGGTGAAGGATTTTGCTCCACAGCCTGTTATTACAAAAGATAATGTTACTATGCAAATTGATACAGTTATTTATTATCAAATTACAGATCCTAAGTTATATACATATGGTGTTGAAAATCCAATAAGTGCTATTGAAAATTTAACTGCAACGACGCTTCGTAATATTATTGGTGATTTGGAATTGGATGAAACTTTAACAAGTCGTGATGTTATTAATACTCAGATGCGTAGTATTTTGGATGGAGCTACTGATGCGTGGGGTATTAAAGTACATCGTGTAGAAGTAAAAAATATTTTGCCACCACGTGATATTCAAGAAGCAATGGAAAAACAAATGAGAGCAGAACGTGAAAGACGTGAGGCAATTCTTAGAGCTGAGGGTGAGAAGAAGAGTCAAATCTTAATTGCTGAAGGTGAAAAAGAAAGTACAGTTTTACGTGCAGAAGCTGCCAAAGAGTCAAAAATTAAGGAAGCTGAAGGAGAAGCTGAATCTATTGTTAAGATTCAAGAGGCTACGGCTCAAGGGTTACGTTTGATTAAAGATGTTGGTATGGATGATGCGGTTTTGAAACTTAAAAGTTATGAAGCTATGGTTGAGGTTGCTAATGGTCAAGCTACTAAAATTATTGTTCCTAGCGAATTACAAAATTTAGCAACTCTTGGTACTACACTTCATGAGATGGTTGATACTCCTAAACCAAAGCCAGTACCTAAACCAGTATCAAAACCAGAACCTAAACCAGAGCCAAAACCAGTTGTTTCATCAACGGAAAAAATATAAAAAGGATTAATTACTAATCCTTTTTTTATGCCTTTTTCCTTGATATGTATTTCTTTTTACCATTTCTTTATCTATATCATTTAGGACACAAAATTTTTTAACTAGCCATTCTGGTTCTACTAGATCATCTAATTTAGGGTCTCCTGTAATTCTATGAATGACGATTTCTGGTCTAAGTAATTCTAGTTGTTCTATTACAATATCTATATATTCTTCTTTTGTTAATACTTTAAAGTGTTCTTTTTGATATAGTTTTTCAAGAGGTGTATCTTTCAAAATGCTTAGCATGTGAATTTTTATTCCTTGTATATCAAGCTTGTTTAAGTATTTTACGGTGTTTAGCATATCTTCTTTAGTTTCATATGGTAATCCATTAATGATGTGAACAACAACGTCTATTTTTCTTTCTCTTAGTTTTTTTACCATATTTTCAAAGCATGTTAAATCATGACATCGATTGATTAACTTTGATGTTTTTTCGTTGGTTGTTTGAAGTCCTAATTCTATTGTTAGGTATGTTTTTTTATTTAATTCTGTTAAATAATCTAAACATTCTTTTGTGATTGCATCTGGTCTTGTTGCTATATTTAAGCCAATTACGTTATCGAATGATAATACTGTCTCGTATAATTTTTTTAGAGTGTCTACATCGGCGTATGTGTTTGTTCTTGCTTGAAAATATCCGATATATTTTGCGTGTGGCCATTTTTTTAACATCATGTTTTTTACTGTTTCAAATTGCTTTTTTAATGACTCTTCTTTATTTCCTGCAAATTCTCCGCTTCCACTTTTTGAGCAATAGATACAGCCTCCAATGCCTACAGTGCCATCTATATTGGGACAAGTAAAGCCAGCATTTAAACTGACTTTGAATACTTTAGAATGAAATTTTTGTTTGTAGTAGTAGTCTAAGGTATGATACCTTTTGTTAGTATTTGAATAACAAAACTGATTCATATTACACCTCACTAATTGTGTATAGATATAATGCTTTTAGAAATTCCCAAGGATTTAATATGAATTTCCTTTTTAAGCCTTTTTTATTTTCTTTTATTTGTTCTATAAACTCTGTTAATTGTTTTGTCTGTTTTGTATCTTGACGTTTTAACTCTTTTAGTAATTGTTTGTTGAACTTTCTTTCTGAATAGATTATTGTCTCATCTAAATTTAAGTCTTTTGCAATATCTTCCATAATTTTTAGGCCTATTTTTTCAATCATTTTTTCGGATGGTGCATTTGATAGTTTTAATATTTTTTGAAGATTTTCTAATGCTTTTTCGTTGTTTAAAATATTTTTTAATATATATTCAAATGTTCCTAGATGTTTCTTTTTGTTTTTTTCTAATGCTTTCTTTTTAAAGGTATATTTGTTTCCCTCTAATTTTCCAAATTTCTTCATTGTATCATTGTATCCTAATTTTATATTTCTTTTGGCACCATCTTCATAAAAGTTTAAGAAGTTTGTTAGTTTGTTGTTTGGTTTGATTCTTATAGTTGGTACTTGTTTCTTTGGTTTTTTATTGAATCCTGGTGCAGATAAATCTACAGCAATGATTTCGTCTGCTCCCATTTGAATAGCTAGATTGATAGGAAGATTATCAAAAAATCCTCCATCAATATATTTATTTCCTTCTATTTCTTTTTGTTTAAAAGCAGGGTAGCAGGATGCAGAGGCCATTAAATAATCACCTATTAAATCTTTCGGTATTTCTTTTTTTGTAATTTGAATCGGTTTTCTTGTTGTTAAATTATAAGTTACTAATCCATAATTAATATTTGATTTTATGAATTTTTTATAATTAATTTCTTTTTCAATTAGTTTTTCTAATTCTTTTGCTTCCATACCGCCATTTTTTACAAATTCTTTTCCATACATTTTCATTACTTTTATGTCATCTGTGCTGTTAGTTACATTTTCACCAAATAAAACACTTAAATTTATTTTTTTCCATAACTGGATAGCTCGATGATAACTTTTTTGGGTAACTAATGCACCATTTAATGCTCCTACTGAGGTACCTGTTACAATATCGAATTTAATATGTAATTTTCTTAGGGCTTTCCATACGCCAATTTGATAGGATCCTTTTGATCCTCCTCCAGATAAAACTAATGCTTTCATAAAAACTTCACCTTTTTTTCGTGTTTTATTGTAGCATAAAATAGTTGAAAATACAATTTCTATGATATACTTATGATAGTAGGTGATGTTGATGAAAGTACAAAAGAAAAAGTTTCGTTTAAAACCATCAGTTGTTAAAAAATTAAAAGTTGTTGGTGTTGTTTTGGGAGTTTTTTTTGCAGTCTTTTTATTTTATTCTTCACAGATTCATTCTCTTACTGAACTTGGTTATAGTAAGGAAGCTAGTCGAAGAATATTATTTCAATTTCAAAAAGATTATGTTTTGTCTGTCGGAGAAAATAAAACACTTAATGCTGCTTTTGAAAGTGATGATTATAACGAGAAATATTTGGATCAATATTCAAAAATTGAATATCAAAATCATGAGCATTTGATTCGAAATATCAATACATTGATAAAAAAGGGATATAGCAATGATAATATTTCTATGATCTTAGCACATGGTTCTGATAGTGATGTAACAGAGTTTGCAAAAAGAGATAAAATTAATTATTTAGAAGAATTCTTTAGTCTTCCTTATGCAAAATTGAGTAATTATGATCGTTATGTGGATTATTCTAATGAAACTGGGGAAGATGATGACACTACTGTTTTGGCTGTTAATTTGGATATGGATAAGGAAAATTATGAAGATCCTGTTATTGTTACTGATTTTAGTACGGATATGTTGGTTAATAAGCATCGTTCTTTAACTAAAGATTTTGAACCGGATGATTTGGTTTCTATTGATGAAGAGTATGCTGCTGATGATACACAAGCTGGTTCTAGAATTGCTGTTAATGCTTTTATTGAAATGTATAAAGATGCTCAAAAAGAAGGGTATGATTTAGTTATTAATTCTAGTTATCGTAGTTATCAAGACCAGGAGGAAGTGTGTAATACTTATCGTGATTTGTATGGGGATAATTATGTTACGAATTATGTAGCAATGCCTGGTTTTAGTGAACATCAGACTGGTCTTTCTTTTGATATTGGTAGTAAAGATACTAATGTTTTTGCAGAGTCTGATGAATATACGTGGATTCAGGAAAATGCTCACAAATATGGTTTCATTCAAAGATTTCCAGAAGAATATGAGGCTGTTACCGGATTTCGAGCAGAACCTTGGCATTATCGATATGTTGGTAAAAAAATAGCAAGTTATATCTATGAAAACAATATTTCTTTTGAAGAATACTATGCGTTATTTTTAGATACGAATGAATAGTTCTTTTGCTATTTTTTTCTTGGAATATTATATTTTTTATGATATTATGTTACTAGAATAATAAGAAGGTGTTGGGTATGTATCCATTAGGAAAGCAATTTGAAGTTGATTATTCCCGAGCAAAAAGTGATGAAAAGACTATTGTAAAAGGAAATAATTTCCGTATTACAGTTATAACTGAACGAATTGTTCGATTAGAATATTCTCCTAGTGGGGCGTTTGTTGATCGTCCTACTGAACTTGTTGTGCGTAGAAATTTAGGTTATCCTGAGTTCCAAGTTCGTCAGGATGCTCAATTTGTTGAGATTGTGACCAAGTACTTTCATTTGACTTATGTAAAAAGGCAACCATTTACTGGAACAAAAGTAGATCCTATGAAAAATTTGAAAATTACTCTTTTAAGTCGTGAGCGAGATCGTAATAAGGATTGGTATTATGGTCATCCTGAAGCTAGAAATATGATGGGTAATTTTATTGGCGTTGATGTTCCCACTGATAAAAATTTATGTCGTGGACTTTATTCTTTGGATGGTTTTGCTTCTATTGATGATAGTAAAAATAAGTTATTGATGGAGGATGGAACGGTTGCAGATCCTCCTGCTGATCATATTGATATCTATGTTTTTATGTATGATAGAGATTTTAAACAAGCTTTATTTGATTATTTTAAAATGACAGGGTCTCCTGCGATGATTCCTAGATATGCTCTTGGAAATTGGTGGAGTCGTAATATTACTTATGATGATGTATCTACTACTGAGTTATTAAAAAAGTTTGAAAAGAAAAAGATTCCTCTTGCTGTTATGCTTTTCGATCATGATTGGCATTACCGTAATGTAGGTGAGTATCAAGGATTAAAAACGGGGTATACTTTTAACTCTAATCTTTTTAGAGATCCTAAAGCGTTGGTTGATAAATTTCATCAAAGGGGGATTCATGTTGGACTTAGTATTGATCCAACAGAAGGTTTTTATCCTCATGAACAGTTTTATAAACAAGCTAGTGAATTTTTAGGGGTCACTGATAATAAAATTATTTTGTTTGATCCTTTGAATCCTAAAATACTTGATGTTTGGTTTAAGGCGTTTTTGCATCCTTTAGAAAATTACGGAGTTGATTTCTTTTGGAATGATTATAAAGGTGATAAAGATCCTACTAATTTGTGGCTTATGAATCATTATTTGTATTTGGATGCTGGTAGAAATCCGGCTAAGAGAAGTATGATTTTGGCTAGAAGTGGTCTTTATGGTGCTCACCGCTATCCTGTTCTATATGGCGGCAGTAGTGAAATTAGTTGGGAGGCTTTAAAAAAGTTACCATTTCAATATTTAAATGCTGCTAATGTTGGAATTAGTTGGTGGAGTCATGATGTTGGTGGAAATCATGGTGGTATTGAAGAAAGTGAGCTTTATATTCGTTATTTGGAACTTAGTGTTTTTTCCCCAATTTTACGTTTCCATGCTGCTCGTGGTCCTTATTATAAAAGAGAACCTTGGTTATGGGATGTTAAGACCGAAAATATAGCAGCAGATTATTTAAGACTTCGTCATCGCTTAATTCCATATTTATATACAGAAGCTTATAATTATACTAAGTCTGGTACTCCTTTGATTCAACCTTTTTATTATAATTACTTGTGGGTATATGATGATGAATTATATAAAAATCAATATTATTTTGGTTCTCAATTACTTGTTTGTCCAATTTTGGATAAAAAGGATCCTACCATGAATCGTACAGTTCATCGTTTCTTTATTCCTGATGGTATTTGGTACGATTTTAGAACGGGTAAAAAATTCCCAGGGAATAAGAAATATGTGTCTTTCTTTAAAGAGGAAGATTATCCTGTTTTTGCACATGCTGGTAGTATTATTCCTCTTTCTAATCGTAGTGATTATAATAACGTAGGGCTTCCAACTGATATGGAGATTCAAATTTTCCCTGGTGTTTCTAATACGTATACTTTATATGAAGATGATGGAATTACGTCTTTGTATAAGGATGGTTATTACTTAAAGACTTCTATTGACTATAATTATTTGCGTAATAATTATACTGTTATTATCCGTTCTATTGATGGAAAGAGTGGAATTGTTCCTGAAAAGAGAAATTATAAATTAGTTTTTAGAAATACAAAGCAAGCACAAGACGTTACCGCTTATTTTAATTCTCAAAAGTTACCTGTCACTTCTTCTGTTGATGGACCTGATTTTATTGTTGAAATACATGGTGTTCCTACTGTTGGACAATTAACCATTAACTGTAAGGGAAGAGATATTGAAATTGATGCTGTTCGTTTGATCAATGACGATGTAGAAAGTATTTTGGTAGATTTACAAATTAACACGTATTTAAAAGAAGATATTGCTAAAATCATGTTTAGTAAAGATACTATTAGTCATAAACGTATTGCGATTCGTAAATTAAAGAAAAAGGGTCTTTCTAAAGAGTATATTCAATTGTTTTTACGTTTGCTTGAATATATTAGTGAATTTTAAAGTAGGAATAGATAATTCCTATTTTTCTTTTCTAAAAAGCTTGTCAAATTTTCATTTTTTTACTATACTAATAGCAGTTGGCATATTGCTAGTAGTAGTAATATATATACTTATTTTAGAGAGTTTACGGTTGGTGGAAGTAAATATAAGTAGTATATGAACTTGATTAGCTTTAAGTATGTAGGGTAAGACCGTTATCTCTTTAAGCTGCATAGTTTACTATGAAGTAAGGTGGTACCGCGAAATTTCGTCCTTATAGTTTATAAGGACTTTTTTTATAGGAGGAGATTGTATGCTGGAAGAGTTGTTATTGTTCTTATTGTGCTTTTTCTTAGTATTAATTGTTTATGAGATTTTTATTGTAAGAAGAGCAAAAACAAAGAAGGCTAAAAAACAACCTGTTGAGGTACGATATTTAATTGCTAGATATCATTTGAATATGAAGAAAGTAGATTATCCACAATTATTACAAATTGTTGCTTTGGTATCTTCATTTGATATTTCTTTTATTGTTTCTGTGATTGTTATATTGGATTCTTATTTATGGCAGATTGTTGCGGTTTTTGTTTTGGTTTTACCGGTTATTATACTTAGTTATCATTTTGTTGGTATGTTTTATAGAAAGAAAGGAATGACGAAAGATGCGTAATTTTAGTGAAGTAGAGAAAAAATGGCAAAAGAGATGGGAACGAGATCATTTATATAAATTTGATCCTAATAGTGATAAGAAAAAACTATATTGTTTAGAAATGTTTAGTTATCCAAGTGGTGCAAAATTGCATATGGGACATTGGTATAATTATGGTGTAACAGATACTTGGGCAAGATTTAAAAGAATGTCTGGATATAATTTGTTTCATCCGATGGGATTTGATGCTTTTGGATTACCAGCTGAAAACTATGCTATAAAAACAGGTATTCATCCAGCTATCAGTACAGATAAGAATATTGAAACTATGGAAAAACAATTAAAAGGTATTGGTGGATCTTGGGATTGGGATTATGAAGTTAAGACCTGTAAGGAAGATTATTATAAGTGGACACAATGGATGTTTTTGAAGTTATATGAACATGGGTTAGCTTATAAAAAGGAAGCTCCAGTTAATTTCTGTCCATCTTGTAATACGGTTTTAGCGAATGAACAAGTTATCAGCGGTGCTTGTGAGCGTTGTGGAACCATGGTTGTTAGGAAGAATATGAGTCAGTGGTTCTTTAAGATTACTGATTATGCAGAAGAATTATTAAATGATTTAGATAAATTAGATTGGCCAGAACGTACTAAAAATCTTCAAAGAAATTGGATTGGTAGAAGTGAGGGTGCTTATGTAACTTTTAAAGTGGTTGATAGTGATGAAGAATTTACAGTATTTACTACTAGATGCGATACTTTATTTGGTGCTACTTATTGTGTATTAGCTCCTGAACTTCCTTTGGTTGATAAAATTGTTACTGATGAACAAAAATCTGCAGTTGAACAATATAAATTGGAGGCTAGTCGTCAAAGTGAAATTGAGAGAACTAGTACAACGAAAGAAAAAACAGGTGTCTTTACAGGTGCTTATGCTATTAATCCAGTAAATCATAAAAAGATACCTATTTGGATTAGTGATTATGTTTTAGCAAGTTATGGTACTGGAGCAATTATGGCAGTTCCTGCTCATGATGAAAGGGATTATGCTTTTGCTAAGAAATTTGATTTGGATATTATCCCTGTATTAGAAGGTGGAGATATTTCTAAGGAAGCTTATGTAGGTGATGGTGTACATATTAATTCAGGATTTTTAGATGGATTGAATAAAGAAGATGCTATTAATAAGATGTGCTCTTATTTAGAGGAAAATGATTATGGTAAAAAGACTGTAACTTATAAATTAAGAGATTGGCTTGTTTCTCGTCAGAGATACTGGGGAGCTCCTATTCCAATTATTTATTGTGAAGATTGTGGTATTGTTCCAGTTCCTGAAGAAGATTTACCTGTTAAATTACCTATGGATGTAGAATTTACTCCAGATGGAGAAAGTCCATTGAAGAAATGTGATAGTTTTATGCATTGTACTTGTCCAAAATGTGGAAAACCTGCTTTACGCGAGGCTGATACTTTAGATACTTTTGTTTGTTCTAGTTGGTATTTCTTAAGATATCCAGATGCTCATAATGATAAGGCTCCATTTGATAAAGGTATTATTAATAAGGTGTTACCTGTTGATAAGTATGTTGGTGGTATAGAACATGCATGTATGCATTTATTATATGCAAGATTCTTTACTAAAGCCTTGAGAGATATGGGATATTTGGATTTTGATGAGCCATTCTTGTCACTTGTTCATCAAGGAACGATTTTAGGACCAGATGGTGAGAAAATGTCTAAATCTAAAGGTAATACAGTAGCTCCTGATCCATTGGTAGAAGAATATGGTGCTGATGTATTACGTGGATATTTGATGTTTGGATTTAATTATGTTGATGGTGGTCCATGGACTGATGATGGAATTGTTGCGATTAATAAATTTTATCGTAAAGTAGAGCGCTTAACTGAAGCACTTGTAGAGAGTGAAGAACGTTATGCTGATATCGATAAAGTGTTACATTCTTCTTTAAAAGTTATTAGAGATAATATTGAAAAGTTCCAATTTAATACTTCAATGGCTAAAATTATGGAATATACTAATGTTTTGGTAAAATATGAAAAAGAAGGCATTCCAAGATACTATATTGAACAATTGTTGTTGATGCTTGCTCCTTTTGCTCCACATTTGACAGAAGAGTTCTGGGAAGCTATTGGAAATGAATATTCTATTCATAATCAAGATTATCCAATGTATGATGAGAAATATCTTGTTGAAACAGAAAAAGAGATTGCAGTTCAAGTTAATGGAAAAGTTCGTGCAACAATTATGATTTCTGTTGATGATAGTGAAGATATGATTAAAGAAAAAGCAATGCAACCAGAAAATGTTAAGCGTTTTGTAGAAGGAAAAGAAATTGTAAAAGTAATAGTTATCAAAGGTAAAATTGTCAATATTGTAGTAAAATAAAAATGTAATAGAAAATGTGTTAAAACTAATATTACGTGTTTTGATGAAAAAGAATTGAAAAATTCTTTTTTTTATGGTATAATATAGCAAATTTTAGGGGTGATAATGTGTTTGATAGTGAAGTAGTTATATTAGGTGGAAAACGATTTAGTCGTGAAGTGTTTGAATATTTATTAAGTCGTTTTAAGGAAGGGTTTTCTCATTCAAGTTTGACTATTGAAGAGGCTTTTGAAGAATTGGATAATTTGGATTTTATTATTGATAAAGCTAAAGGCGATGATTCTTTTGAAAAATTTCAATCTTTGTCTATGTTTGATCAAAAGGAGGCTTATAAAGTTTTTCGTCAAATTGTTGTTTTTAATGCAGCACAACATGGTGCTTTTGATTTTTCGCTTGATGGTTCTCAAAAACAAATAGATAAATTATATCAAGAACAATTTTCTTATTTTAATTTATATTTACCTTATTTTGCAAGATTTGATGAGAATGGTTTATTTGATAAACTGGCTACTTTTAAAAATTGCAGTGTTTTGTGTACTTATTTACCTTATCGTGAACAGGCTTATCATAGAGCTTATAATATGCAGAAGGATCATTTAGATGCTTTTGATTATGCTATGGCTTTAGATGACATTACTGTTCCTGATATTATCACTATTAATTCTATTGTTAATAGAAGTGATCCTGATAGGGTTGATGGATTTAAGAAAACTAATAATGATATTGTTTCAGCTTCTTTTACTACAACTGATAAGCGATATGTTCCTTTCGAAATGCAGAGACTTTTGGCTGAATATGATGAGGGTTTTGGTATGGGACTTTTAGATCCTGCAGAAGAAGGAATTACTAATAGAGAAAGGGAAGAAAGAACTTATCGTTTATTTTACAGAGAAGCGAAGTTTCATATTCGATTTGAGAGAATTCATCCCTTTAATGATGGAAATGGTAGAACAGGTAGAATCATTTTAAATCAACATTTATTAAGACTTGGCTATGCTCCTGTATTGATTACTAATTATATGTCTAAAGAATATAAAAAGGCAATCAATCAAAATGATGTAGAAGGTTTAACACAAATGTTTCTTGCTAGTTCATCTCAACAAATGGTTAACTGGGTTTCTATGGTAAAAGCAGGGCTTAAAGTTAAAAAGAGTGAAATATCTCCGGATAATAGTGTTTTGGCTGAGCTAGAGGGTTATCGTGATGATGATATTGATGTTGAAAATAAGCCTAACCAGCTTATTAAGTCTATAGTTCATAAAGTAAATTTATTTTAATTATACTTTTGTCTTTTTCGATTTTTTTATACATTCGTTTTTGTTAGTTTTATTTTGGTGATATTATGAAAGTTAAAATATTTGATGAGGAAGATGAAAAGGATTTAGAGAATGATATTAATGAGTTTTTGGAAGATTTAGATGGAGAAGTGGTCGATATTAAATATCAAGTTAGTGTTGGTGTTTTTAGTGAGGAACAAGTGTTTTGTTTTTCGGCTATGATTGTTTATTATTAGAAAAAGAGATGTCTTTTTCTTTTTTTTGTTTTGTGATATCATTTAAATAATGGAGGAATTCTATGAAGAAGAAAAAGGCTGGTATGCGTAAAAGTAATTTTGTTGTTGGTGCTTTTATTGCGACATTGGGTATTGTTCTTACGAAAGCGTTGGGCATTATTTATGTCATTCCCTTTTATGCTATTATTGGCGATGAGGGCGGTGCTTTGTATGGGTATGCTTATACGATTTATACACTTTTTATGTCTTTATCTTCTGCAGGTATTCCACTTGCTATCAGTAAAATTGTCTCTGAGTATCAAACACTTGGTTATTATAATGCTAAGAGGCGTGCTTTTTTCATAGGAAAAAGAATAGCGTTATTATTAGGGTTTATTTGTTTTCTTTTTCTTTTATTATTTGCTCCATGGATTGCAGAGGCTGTTCTTGGTGATTTAACTGGTGGTAATACGATTGAGGATGTTACTTTTGTTATTCGTATTATTGGCACGGCTATTTTAGTTGTTCCTGTTCTTAGTATCTACCGTGGTTATTTTGAAGGACATCGTTTTATGGAACCTCCTTCTTTTTCGCAAGTGTTAGAACAATTAGTTCGTGTTTTTGTTATTGTATTTGGTAGTTTTATGGCTATTAGAGTATTTCATTTGTCACTTACATCTGCTGTTGGAATTGCTGTTTTTGGTGCTACTGCAGGGGCTATTGCGGCCTATTTATACTTAGTATTTAAGAAAAGAAAAAATAAGGCTAAATTTAATGAGAAGATTCGTTCGGTAAATGAACCTATTATTACGAATAAGCAAATTTTTAGGAAACTTATTATTTATGCTTTTCCTTTTATTATGATTGATGTTTTTAAATCGTTATATAATTACATTGATATGGTAACTGTTGTTCAAGGGTTGGTTGATTATGCAGGATTTTCTGTTGTTGATGCTGAATCTATTATGAGTATGTTATCCACCTGGGGTGCTAAATTTAACATGATTATTTTGGCTATTTCTACTGGTATCATTGTTAGTTTAATTCCTAATTTGACACAAAGTGTGGTAAGAAAGGATCAGGATGATATTAACCATAAGATTAATCAGGCTCTTAGTATTTTATTGTTTTTTACTTTGCCTATGACTTTTGCTATTAGTTTTTTAGCAAAGCCAATTTGGACTGTATTTTATGGTGTTAGTGAATATGGTCCTAGTGTATTATCTTTTTATATTTTTGTTGGTTTTATGATAGGATTATTTACTTCTACAATTTCTATTGTTCAAGTTTTGAAAGATTACAAAACGGTTATTTTTAGTTTGTTTATTGGTGTTGTTTTGAAGTTTTTATTGAATAATAATTTAATTACTGCTTTTTATCAGATGGGATTACCTGCTTATTATGGTGCTATTACTGCTAGTTTTATAGGCTATTTTGTATCATTTGTAATTTGTATTATTCAATTGAAGAGAAAATATAAAATTAATTATGAAAACTTTATTAAGAACTTTATAGATACAATTTGTGGTTCTATTTTAATGATTGGAGTATTTTTGTTATTGCAATTTATCATTCCTATTTCTTCTTCTGTTAGACTTATGAATGTATTGATTTTGGTTATTTATGTTGTAGTTGGTATTGTTGTTTATTTTATTTATGCTCATTATTCTAAATTAACAGAACATATTTTTGGAAAAAACATTTTTAAAATATTTCGTAAGAAGTAGACTGTAAAGTAATTTTATTTTTGATGAAATGTTGTTATTTTGGTTTTTCAATGTTAAAATATTGTTAGAATAATAAGGAGGAAAGTATATGGTAAGTAGTGGTCAAGTTCAAAGTGTAAGAACTGAGTTGTCTGATGTGCTTTCTGAATATGATGCCAAGATTGATGAACTAAGTGGCTATTGGGAAGGTGTATCTTACACTAATTTAACGACAAGGGCTAAGGAATTTTCTCGTGATTATTCTAGTAGAATAGGTTCACAATTGGATTTGTTTGCTGAAGCTTGTGATTTATATCAAAGTTATTTAACAGCAAAATCAAATTATGAAAGTACTAAGAGTCAATATCAGGTTGCTGTTCGTAGTCGTGAAGATAGTACGGCTAGGAGTTTACAATCTAGCATGGATAGTTATTGGCAGGAGATGAATGGTTTGAAATCACAAATTCAAGAGAAATTATCCAGTGTTATATCTGTTCAGCTGAATGCTAGTTCTATTTAAGATAGAAGGTATTATGGTAGAAGGAATATCAATCTTTTTTACTTTTATAAGGAGGATTTGTTATGGCAAAATATGTTTGTGATTATGATCAATTAAATTCTATTGCTGAATCGTTGCATAAGATTGGTGGAGATTTAGCTGATAATATTTCTACTTATGCTTCTGATATGACTACTGGGTTGTCATCGTGGAATGGAACTGCAAAGAAAACTTTTTTAACGAAATGCGATACTCAAGTTGAGTTGGCTACCGCGAAAGCAAACGAGACGATAGCTCTTGGGGATTTTATTAAAGGAGCAGTAGATGAAATTCAAAAAACAGATCAGGAATTGGCACAATTAACTATTTAAAGTGTAAAATTGTGTCATAATACTTGTGCTTTTTTGCTTTGAATGAGTATTTGATGGTATAATGTTTTTAGATAGGAGGGTGTTAAAATGAGCGGAGTAATCGCTAATACTGGAGGTATGGATACCGATGGTAGAAATACTGTTGCAAATGCAGAAGTACTTCAAAATGAATTAAGTAGTTTGAGAAGTAATGTAGATGGCTTAATGACTCTTTGGAAAGGACTTTCTGCTACAGAATTTAATAATTCTTATTTAGAGCAAGCTACTAATTTTAACCAATTTGCGCAACTTCTTAATGATCTTGGTGTAGCTATTAGTAAAAGTGCGGAAATTTTAAACCGTACAGAAGAAGACAATGCTAGTGCTGGTAGGCATATATTTTAGGAGGTTATTTCAATGAATGAATTTGAAGAAAGAGATTATGCTGGGGCTAGAAGTTATGCTGAAGCGATTCAAACAAATGCAAATAATATCATGGGTATTTTTGATGATATAGATGCTACTATGACAAATTTATATGGTTCTAATTGGGAAAGTTCTGGTGCTGAAGATGCAAGAGGGCGCTATGAGGAAATTAGAAAAAACTACGAAGTTTTTTATCAAAAAGTTGTGGCTATGAAAAATCATATTGATTCTGTTACTGCAGCTAATGAGGCGGCTGATGCGGCGGCTAGTCAAAACATTTCAAATATATAATATGAAAGATGTAGAGTTTCTACATTTTTTTGTAAAGCTGTCATTTTTCTCTTTTTTGTTTTATCATAATGAATTATAATAGTGTTATAGAATAGCTAAAGATAAAGTTTGGAGTGATTTCGATGAATGAGTACGAATTTTCTAGTTATGGAATTTTTAGTGATGCTGTAGCTTGTACCAATACAGTAAAGGACCAGACTTCTACTTTTTTAGAGTCGTTTTCGAACTATAAGACTAATGTCTCTGATGATAATATTTTTATGGGGCCAGTTGCTGATTATTGTCGAGAGGTTTTTGAACTTTTAAATACTGATATTACGACAGTTTCTGATAACTTTGGTACGATTAGTAGTTATTTGATTGATGCTGCTGACAACTATTCGTCTGGCGACACAGAAAGTGCTAATGAGGTTTTAAAATCTGTTCCTGTTTCCGGGGGAGAGTTTGTTAATTATTATCAGACAAATTATAGTAATCCTTATGGTACTGATGGTGGTACGATAGCAACTTCTGGTTGTGGACCAACTGCTATGGCTATGGTTTTAACTTATTTGACGGGAGATGAAATTACTCCGGTTGAAACGGCTGAATATGGTGATGACAATGGATATTATGTTCATAATGAAGGAACGTCGTGGACTTATTTTGGTGATATAGCGGATGAATATGGTGTCGAATGTACGCAAACAGGTGTTAGTGAAGAAAATATTATATCTGCTTTAGAGGACGATAAGCCTGTCATTATGTCGATGGGTCCAGGAACATTTACGAGGAAGGGTCATTTTATTGTTTTAACTGGTTTAAATGATGATGGTACTATTTCTGTTGCGGATCCAAATAGTGAAGTACGTTCACAAACGAATTATGATATCGATGTGTTTTTGAACGAGGGAAAAGGGATGTGGAGCTTTTGTTAGATAAAAATAAGAGTATTGATATTGCAATTAAGATTGCAAAAGAATTAAATCAAAAAAATTTATTTATTCCTGTATTAGATGGGTTTGAAGTAAAAGAGAATCTTCGCAATGGGTTTGTTGCTAGTAATTCTCATGGAATTATTGAAAAATATGTTTTTGAGGACGGCACTTTTGATGATATCAATACTAAAATTAAGGATACTCTTCATAAAGCAACGGACTATGGAAATCAACGGGGTGCTCTTTTAAAACCAGAAAACATCTTTTTTGTAGGAAAGTATTCTCTTGATTTTGAATTTCATATTTATATACAAGATATTTTGTTAAATAATCATAAATTTATTAGAGAGATGAATGCTTATTTCTTAAATACTGATGGTAAGACCTTTCATCAAATTTCTGTTTCTAGTGGTCCTTATTCTATTCGTGAGAATCAAAAATTATTAAAAGATTTTGCAACTATTGGTTTTCAGAGAGATAGTATTGTAAATGTATTATCTGGAATGCTTCTTGAAATTATTCAAAACATAAAAAAATAGTCGGGTTTATCGGCTATTTTTTTTCTTTAAATTTTTTAATTTATGATATGTATTAAAGGCAATGTTATATATATGATACCAAAACGGAGAAATAATATAGTCAAATTCTCCAATTAATTCTACTACATGTCCACCAAAGCTTTTTTTGAATAGATATAGTCCATATAATGGATTTTCTTTTCTAAAGTCTCCTGTAATGCCATAGAAGTTGTATCTTTTATATCCATTTTCTACGGCGTATTTTAGCCCGGCAAAGTGAATCGTATATGCGGATTGGAATTGCATGACATCATCTAATGTTCCACCATGTAAGGATAGTACTTCATTACCATAAATTAAAAACAGAATTCCTCCTAATAATTTTTTGTTGCCAAAGCTTTTTTTATAGTCTTGAATTTTTTCTAATTGTTTTTTTAATCTTTCTATTTCTTGTTCGTTCTTTTTATTATGTTGTTCATATTTTTTTGGATTCATCTTTAGGATGTTATTTTCTTTTTTATAAATTCTATCTTCTAATTCTTTTTTATTTGTCTCTAATTCTTCTTTGGTGTTTTTTTCGAATTCTGTGAAGTCAATTTCTGCAACTAGTATTTTTAATATACCTGCATCATGTAGAGCATCCCACATGTTTTCATAATAAGAAAGAGGTCTATCCACAAATTCTCTTCGATCACTTGTATGCTGCATAATGTCTTTAAATAGTGGAAGTTCTTCTTTACTTATTTCTCTTGTATGGATTCCAGAACGCTCGTTCTTTCTAAGGATTTGTCTTGTTTTAGATTCCATATCTTTCATGACGTCATCTAGTGTTTTGTTTTCTGTTTCGATGACGTGCATCCAACGTGGTTGTAGAGTGTCTTGCATTAAATTAAAACCAAAATGTTTATATCCTAAACTTTTTAAATTGTCAACACAGATACTGTTGTCTTTTCCGTTTTCTACAATGTCTCCATTATTATCTCTTTCTTTATATTCTACATAGGGATCTATTTTGATGAATATAGCGTTTTCTTTTTTTGCATATTCTTTTATTTTTTTTGTGAAGTTTTCTAATACTTCTTTATCTTTATAGTCTAATAAAAAGCCTCTAGGTGCATAGAACATTTTCTTTTTGATGATTGGCAAAGTTTTAGAAAGAATTAGGCTTCCTGCTATGATTTTATCGTTATCTTCTAGGCCTATATAGTGAGCGTCCCAATTGTTTTTCTTTTTTAGGTTTGCCCAGGATTTAGTTTGATAGAATGTTATTTCAGGATTTTGATCTGCAAATTTTTGAAACTGTTTTTCACTGATTTTTTTTAACTTCATTTTCTATCTCCTTTTTGCTTTTGTTTCTTATTATTTTTCTATAAAGTGGTACTAGTTTTGTAAAAATAAAATACATTGGTTTATTGGTAATATAGTCAAATTCTCCTAAGAATTCGATATAGTTTCCACCAAACTTCTTTTTAAATTCATGTAGTCCATATCTAGGATTATCTTTTGATAAATCACCAATGGTACCAAATTGATCATAAATTTTAATTCCTTTTTCTTTACAATATTTAATATGTTCTTCATAGGTATAATAATTTACATAAGTTTCTGTTAATATATTATGGTTTCCGGCATATAAGACCCAGGCTTTATCGGCATATTCAATAATCATATGGGCACTTAAAGTTAAGTTGTTTCCATATTCTTTTTTGTAGTCTTCAAACTTTTTGATTTCTTTGTTATAGTTTTCTTTTTGTTTTGTTAATTCATTTAATTTATTTTTAGCACTTTTACTTAGGTTGTCAATTGGTAATATGGATATTTGATTGTTTACATTTTTTAGATTTTCTTTTATCTTTTTTATGGTTCTATCTATATCTACCTTTCCTAAAAATAATGTTGCTTTTCCGTTTTCGCTTCCATTAAAAATATCATATAATGTTTGATAGTAATCTTCATTATAAGATACAAAGTCTTTTCTTGTTTCTGTTAAAGTCATTAGATGGTAAAATTCTTTTAAGTCTTTTTCCGTGCCTATTTCTACATAGGTGTCTAGTTTTTTAGCTTTGGCAATTCTTTGTTTTGTGGTTTTTGAAAAATGATTTTGGATTTCTTCTAGACTTTGAGTTAGGTCGATTCTAAATGTATATCTTGGTTGCATTGTTTCAAAATTTTTGGTGAATCCTTGATGTTTGTATCCTAATTTTTTTAGCAATTCAAATATTTTGTTTGTGTCGTATGGAAGTGTTTGTTCTTTCTCTAAATAATTATAGTCTTTGTAGATTAAATCCGGGTCTATCTTTATGAATATTGCTTTTTTACTTTTGGCAAATTGTACAATTTTTTTTGTCATTTCTGTTACTAGATTTTCATCTTCATAGTTGATTACATATCCTCTTGGACAGTAGAAATAACAATAATTCATTGGTAGGTGTTTTTGTAATAGTAAAGCAGTTCCTAAGATGTTTTTATTATCATCTATTAGTCCTAGATAATATGGAGTTAAGTGTTTTTTAACTTTAGCAAACTCTCCCCAGGCATAAGATTGTAAAAAGTGAGATTTAGGATGTTGCTTTACAAAGTTTTCGTAAACGTCTTCTTTTAAAAATACTAGTTTTGCCATTTCCATCATCCTTTCTTTATTAGTATACCATAATTCTTTTTGTTTCAACAAAAAAGAACACTTTTTGTGTTCATAACATATACATTCCATCCTCTTTTTGTAAATAGTTGTTTTGTGGTTTTTGTTCTAAAGCGGAAATCCGTTTTTTGAGATTGTTTATTTCTTGTTTTAGTTTTTCAATTTCTTGGTAAATATTAGGGTCGTTTTTTGATGGTGGAGTTGGTATATTAGGGTTTGGAATATAAGGAAATGGAAATAAATTCATACGTTCCTCCTACTTTTTATTATATGCATGTAGTTTTATTTTTGTTATAATATATGATGGATGTGATATTATGAGACTTAGAAATGTAAAAAATAAGGAAGAAATTTTAAATGCTTCTCCTTTTTTAGTTAAAAACCCAAAAGAGTATTATGGAAATTGGTCTAGTTATTTTGGCAATACTAATCCTATCTATATTGAGATAGGTATGGGAAAAGGAAAGTTTATTCGGGAGCATGCAAAGAAATATCCTAATATAAACTTTATTGGTATTGAAAAGTATGATAGTGTTGTTGCGAAATGTCTACCTAAAATTGATGGGTCTTTAACCAATTTGGCTATTGTTCGAATGGATGCTTTAGATATTGATCGAGTGTTTTCTCATGAGGTGAGTCGAATTTATTTAAATTTTTCTGATCCATGGCCTAAAAAACGACATCATTTGCGTAGACTTTCTAGTAAAGTCTTTTTAGAAAAGTACTCTTCTATTTTTAAGGATGATTTTGATATTTGGATGAGAACAGATAATGCGGATTTATTTTGTTATTCTTTGATGAGTTTTAGTGAGGCTGGCTACGTTTTGAAACATCTTACTTTAGACTTACATCAGGACTTACCAGAAGATTTTATTACTACGGAGTATGAGGATCGTTTTTCTAATAAAGGAATGCCTATTTATAGTGTAGAGGCAATTAAAGTGTCTAAAACAGTAAATAAATAGAAAAAATTTTTACATTTAATGAAAATTTGATATAATGTAGTAAGAGTAGGTGAAATATGAAAAAAAGAATAGTTTTACTCTCTATTATGTTATTATTGGTATCTGGTTGTAGTATTCAGCAGTTAAGTAATACTGACTTTGAAGAGAATATTTCTATGATATTGTCTCAGGATACTAATTTGTCAAATGTTAATTTTGATGGATATGAATATTATGTACCAAGTGGTATGAGGTTTGTAAATAAAGATGATTATAATGCGGTTTTGCAAGATCGTTATTCTAATCGTTATTATTTATATGTCGATGCTATTGGGTATTATCATAAGACTGAAAATACTTATAAAGAGGACAAAGATGCTTTTTATTCTAAGAAGTTGAAATATAATAAGAAAGATGGATTTATTGAAATTAACGAAGAAGATAATAATTACTATATTGAGATGGTTTTTGATTATTGTAAAATGGAAGCTTATATATCAAAAGAGTATCTTGTGCCTGTAATTAATAATATGAGTTATATTTTACGGTCTGTACAATTCCATGATAAGGTTTTAGAGAGCTTGATTGGAGAAAATGTGTTAGATTATAAAGAAGAAAAATTTAATATTTTTGAATCAAATGCCGATGATAGTAATGATTCCGTTTTGGAAGCGTTTGATGATTATGTAGATGCTGACGTTAGTAGTGGTCAAGCAACTTATGAAGATAATATTGAAATTAATGAAGTAGATTAAAAGAGGTGACAATATGGGCGTTTTTGATAAAATTAAGAATGCACTTTTTGAAGAGGAGTATGTTGAGGTAGAAGAAAAGCCAAAAGCAAAACCAAAGCCTAGAAGAGAGAAAGCTAAAAAAGAAGTTAAAGAGCCTGTTAAAGTGCACGAAAACAAACCAATTGCTAAAAAAGTGGTTTTACCTGAAAAGAAAGAAGAACCAGCAATAGAGGAAGAGGATTATAACGATTATAAGCCTAGAGATGAAGACTTTGAAATTGTACCTGAGAGAGAAGAAAAGGATATGGATTCATCTGAATTTAAATTTCCTGCTATTGACGATCAGGAATTTACGGAGAAGTCTTATTACTCTGAACCTAAAATTGTAGAAGTTGTTCAAAAAGAAGAGGTACATGTTGAAGAACATCCTCCTTTGTATCAAGGGGCTAGAAAAGATTCTGAACCATATACACATACTACATCTTTAGATGATGCTTATCATAATAATAGGGATACTAATTTGTATCATAGTGATTATAGTGAATCTATTTCTATTCATGAATATGGAACTTATGAAAAAGAAAAGAAGACAACTTTTAAACCATCACCAATTATTTCACCTATATATGGTATTTTGGATAAGAATTATAAAAAAGAGGATGTTGCACCTAAGAGAGAGGTTCATTTAAGTAGCTATACACGTGAGCATATGAGTGTTGATGATGTTAGACGTAAAGCATATGGTAACTTAGCTGATGATATTGCTGCTGATATCAACGGTAAAGGAGAGGAGCCTAAGAAAAAGGAAAAACAAGAAATTCCTGATGAGGCTGATAATTTATTAGTTGATTTAAGTAGTGATGATGAAAAACCAAGAGTTTCTGAAGTAACAGTTGGTGATGCTGAGGAATACTTTAATGATTTAGGGTTAGAATATAATATTGATTATAAAGATTCTAGTAAAGAGAAAGCAACAGGTCGCAGAGTTACGGAAGATTACGATGAAGAAGAAAAGAGGCAAGAAGCAGAGAAAAAGCCTGAGACAACACAAAAAGATACCCCTTCTTTAAATCCTGCTACCGATGATAATCTTTTTGATCTTATTGATTCTATGTATGAAGATGAGGATAAAGAATAGGGAGGATATGGCATGGATGTGTTGAATGCAATTTTACCAGTATTATTATACATATTTGGTATTATATTATTAATAGTGTTAATTATTTTAGGAATAAGGATGATTCAAGTTTTAGATAAAGTGGATCGAGTTGTTGATAGTGTAGAAGAAAAAGTTAATTCTTTTAATGGGTTTTTCGATATTTTAGATAAAACGGGATATAGTATTTCTATGATTGGAGATAAGATAATTGGTCTTTTCTCTGGAATTATTTCTAAAATATTTAATAAAAATAAAAAGGATGAGGAGGATTTGTATGAATAAAGAAAAAAAATCTGGGTTAGGTAAGTTTATTGCTGGTGCTGCGATTGGAGCAGGTCTTGGTATTTTGTTTGCTCCTAGAAAGGGTAGTGAAACTAGAGCTGCTTTGAAAGCTAAGATGAATGAATTGGTTGCTCAAATCAAAAATATCGATGTTGATGAGGTAAAAGAAGAATTTAATCAAAAAGTTGCTGAGATTAAAGAGGGTCTTGCTGATTTAGATAAAGAAAAAGTTTTGGAGATTGCGAAAGAAAAAGCTGAACAATTAAAAGTTAAAGCACAAGAATTAGTAGATTTAGCAATTGATAAGGGAACTCCAATTTTAAGAGATGCTGCTGAAGAAGTACGTTTAAAGGCAATTGAAGTTACTAAAGATGTATTAAAGAAGTTAGAAGCAGGAGAAAAGAAATAATCTTTTCTTTTTCTTTTCAAAATTTTAAAACTATGTTATATTAGATACATGAATTTTTGTAGATGAATGATTAGTAGTAGTTATTTTCTTTTATAGAGATCTAGTGGTTGGTGGAAACTAGAGGGAAGATTCCTATGAATTACAACATTCGGAGAAAATACGTTTATCGCGTTAAGATGGTTGAGTGTATAGAGAAATCTATAAAGTAAGGTGGTACCGCGAATGATTCGTCCTTATAGAAGAATCATTCTTTTTTTTGGAGGTGTTTTATGCATACTGAATATGAAGTTAGAGTATTAGAGATTGATGTTTCTAAGGTAAAGGAAAAATTAGAATCTGTTGGAGCTAAATTTCAATGGGATCATTTACAAAAACGTTATGTTTATGATTTTATTCCTAAAATTGAGGGGAAATGGATTCGTCTTCGTACAAATGGTTATCAGACAACTATTACTATAAAAAATCTTGTCTCTTCTCAAATTGATGGTACACAGGAGTTGGAACTTACTGTGGATGATTTTGAAAAGGCACATTTGTTGTTGAATGAGTTGGGATTTACTGCTAAAGGATATCAAGAAAATAGAAGATGTCAATATATTTTAGATGGAGTTGAAATTGATATTGATTCTTGGCCACTTATTCCTACTTATTTGGAGATTGAGGGTAAAAGTGAAGAAGATGTTTATCGTATTTTGGATAAGTTGGAAATTTCAAAAGAAAAGGTTACTACTAGAGACGTAGAAGGTATTTATTTGGATTATGGATATTCTTTGGATAATATCTATGATTTAATATTAGAAGAGGATAGAAAATGACATTATTTGAAGAGTTACAATGGAGAGGTTTGATTAAGGATACTGCTGGTGAAGATTTGGCTGATAAGTTAAATGGGGGCCCAATTACATTTTATTGGGGAACGGATCCTACTGCAGATAGTTTGCACTTAGGTCATTATTCTTCTTTAGTTACGGCTAAAAGATTGGCAAAGGCTGGACATCATTCTATTTTACTTTGTGGCGGGGCTACAGGTTTAATTGGTGATCCTAGACCGACTGCTGAACGTGAAATTATTTCTAAGGAGTAACTTGCTAAAAATTTAGAAGGAATTAAAAATCAAGTTAGTCGTATTTTTGATGGTAAAGCAGAGGTTGTTAATAATTATGATTGGTTTAGAGGATATGAACTTACTGATTTTTTACGAGATGTTGGAAAGTATATTAATGTTAATTATATGTTAGATAAAGATATTATTCGTAGAAGATTAGAAACTGGTATCACTTTTGCGGAATTTACATATACTTTAATACAGGGTTATGATTTTTTATGGCTATATGAGAATAAAGGTTGTATTTTACAAGCAGAGGGTTCTGACCAATGGGGTAATATTACAACAGGACTTGATTTGATTAAGAAAAAGACTGGAAAAGATGCTTATGCTTTTACTATGCCACTTGTATTAGATAAGTATGGAAATAAGTTTGGTAAGAGTGAAGGGAATGCTTTATGGTTAGATCGCAATAAGACTTCTAGTTATGAATTGTATCAATATTTAATTAATGTTGATGATGAAATGGTTATTTCTTATTTAAAGATTTTTACTTTTTTAACTCCAGAAGAAATTATGAAACTTGATAAGTCTAATCGTGAGAATCCTCATTTAAGAGAGGCACATCGAGCTCTTGCTCGTGAAATTATTACGGATTTACATGGAGAGGATGCTTATTTAGAGGCAGTTAAAATTAGTGAGTCTTTGTTTAATGGTAATATCAAAGAACTTTCTGTTAAGCAGTTAGAGGATGCTTTTAAGGGAATTGAACTTTTTGTTGCAGAAGAGGGAAATTTAGTGGATTTCTTGGTTCAATTTGGTATTTGTTCTAGTAAACGTGAAGCACGTGAGTTTATTGGAAACGGTTCTATTAGTGTCAACGGTGATAGAGTTACAGATTGTAGTTTTCTTGTTTCTAAAAGTGCTTCTATAGGACAAAAATATGTAGTTATTAGACGTGGAAAGAAAAAATACTTTATTGGCAAATTTCAGTAGTTAACAGTAAAATCTATCCTTTGTGGTAGGTTTTATTTTGTTTTCCTTTTTTTGCTATTCTTTTTTTGTTACAATGATAATAGATTGGGAGGGGATGTAAGTGGTACAAATTATTAAAAAACTTTTTTTGATATTTCTACTTGTGCTTATTATTATTGGTGTTTATTATTTCTTTTTTCGAGATCAAGAAAGTTCTGATTATTTGGATACCATCGATGCTGTCACCTCTTCTGACGGCTTAATTTTTGCCGTTGGTAGAAATAATAATAATGATCAGAAATTGACGAAAGCGAAGTTTACTATATATGATGAGCAGCAGCAAAAAATATATGAGAGAGTTTATAATAAGGGATATCGTAGTCAATTTTATGATATTGCTTTAGATGAAGATGACGTTGTTGTCGTGGGAGGATTTGATGATTCTAAAAAAGATTATCAAAACCATAATTCAACAGCATTATTATTAAAATATAGTCATGATGGTGAATTGTTATTTGAAAAAAGATTTGATGGCGTTTCTAATTCAAAATTTGTTGATGTTATATCTATAGATGATGGTTATTTGGTGTTTGGTACCGGAAAGAAGGGTCAACAAGATATAGGCTTGCTTTTGAAATATTATAATGATGGTACTTTAGCCTGGGAAAAAGAATTTACGGAAGGTAATAGCGAGTTTTCTTCTGCTATTGTCGTTGATGAAAAGATTTATGTTGTTGGATGCCAAAACCATCATGGCCTTTTGGTGATGTATACGATGGATGGTACTTTAGAACAATATATTATATATGAAGATTCCGATTCTTTAGGTTTTTCTGATATTGTAGAAGTTGATCGCTATTTAGTTGTTACAACAGGGATAAAGAATTCTAATGATAAAGTTTTACCAGGGTTAATTCGTTATGATCTGGATTTAGAATATGTTAATGAGATTTCGTATACTTCTGAACATTCTGGAAGATTTTTGAAAGTTGTGAAGGACTCTAATGATGATTTGGTTGTTCTTGGTAGTACTAGTGAAAATAAAAAGAATGATAATGTTATCCATCACTCTTATATTGGAAAGTATCGCAGTAATTTAACAGAGGCTCAGGTAGTTCCTTATTATAATGAAGAAGATGATTATTTTACGGATATTATATTGATGGATGATTCTTATTTGGTTTCTGGATATTCCTATTATCCGGAGCAGGGTTATCTGGGTAAGTTTTTATCTTATAGTAGTGCATTAAAATTGTTGGAGGTAAAATAAATGAAAATTACAATTGTACGTCATGGACAGACGGAGGCTAATTATCAAAATATAATTCAAGGAAGAAGTAATCATCAGTTAAATGATACTGGTCGTAGACAATGTCAGAAATTACGAGAGCAATTAAAGGGTGTAGACTTTTCTTTTTGTTATATGTCTCCTTTAATACGTACTGTTGAAACTGCTTTTATTTTAGTTGGTGATCGTGTTGAGACTTTTCCTGATTCACGGTTAATAGAACGTGATATGGGAGAGTTAATGGAACAGCCTTTCGAAAAGTATGATGTTAAAAAATATTGGGATTATGATTTGAATTCTTCTGATTTGGGAGTTGAATCTGTACAAAGTATTTTTCAGCGTTGTCAGGATTTTTTGGATTACGTTATTGCAAAACATCAAGGGGAACATATTTTGGTTGTCTCTCATGGTGCTCCTGTTCGTGCTCTACATCATTTATTACATCATCATAATTTGCACGGAAATTTATTGAAAACTCATATGGGTAATTGTTATTGTGAAACTATTGAAATTTTTGATAAATAAAAAAATAGGTTATATGACCTATTTTTTATTTGTTGTAGTATTCAACGATTAATGCTTCATTGATATCTGCATTTAGTTCATTTCTTTCAGGAAGTCTTACATATGTGCCTTCCATTTTTCCTTCATCATAAGTAATGAAGTCAACACGTTTTGTCACTTTTGCTAAGCTATCAGTAACAACTTTTAAATTTTTATGATCTTCTTTAATAGAAATTACATCTCCAACTTTTACTTGGTAAGATGGAATGTCTACTTTTTTACCATTTACTGTAACGTGTCCGTGATTTACTAATTGTCTAGCTCCACGACGAGTAGTAGCAAATCCGATTCTATATACTAGGTTATCTAGACGAGATTCTAGTAATCTTAAGAAGTTTGTACCAGTAACACCTTTAAGTTTAGATGCTTTTTGGAAGGTGTTTTTGAATTGTCTTTCATTAACACCATACATGAAACGAACTTTTTGTTTTTCTTTTAATTGTGTTCCATAGTCAGATAATTTACCTCTACGGTCATTTCCATGTTGTCCTGGTCCGTATGGACGACGTGCTAATTCTTTTCCAGTTTCAGTAATAGAAAATCCTACATGACGTGCTTTTTTATAACTTGGTCCAGTATATCTTGCCATATTTTTACTCCTTTCTTTTTATTATTACATTCATTGAAATGATTTAGTCGTATCTTAGGGAGTTTTTTTATTCTTTCGCGTAAACAGCATTTGTTACTTAAATTTTCAAAAAACACTTTAAAATACTCTAAATCTGCTGTTTCAAGTGAATTGCAGTTTTAATTATATGATAAAAGCTTCGATATGTCAAGGAATACCGTTTTCTATATTTTTCTATATTTTTTTATGTTTTTGTGGTATCATGTTAGTATAAGGAGGAAGTATGAAGAAGGTTTTGATGTTTATTGGAGGATTTGTTGTTTTTGTTATTGTTTTAGTAATTATTATCTTTTCAGTTATTTCTATGACTTCTAGTAAGTTGGTTTGTGAATGTGAGGAAGGTACTAATATTACAATTATGTATAATGATGATACCATAACAGGATATACCGCAAAAGGTGTTTCTTATGATTTGGATGGTCAAAAAGAATATGCTGAAAGTATAGGAATTGATGCTTATTTAGATGAATTTTCTAATTATTATAGTAGTAACACTAGTGGTAGTTGTACGAGAGAGGAATAAAGACTTTTATAAGTCTTTTTTTGTTTTAGTTCTGGTAATAATTTCTTATTAAAATTTATGAAAAATGTAGAAATATAGAGGCTATTTGTGTTAGAATAGGAATTAGATGATAAGGTGGTGAAGTATGCAAGGACAGTATTTGATTATTGGGTCTTATTTGGTTATTTGTATTGTTATTGTAATTGTTGCTCTTCACTTTATTAGACGTGGTATTGCTAATCGCTATCGTAAGAAGGTTCATGAATTAGAGGTTGCAAAGAATATGGTGGCAAGTACTCCTGTTTCTTTGGAATTGTCTAAAGTGGAGCCTATTATTAAAAATGATAAGATGGAAGAAAAATATAATGATTGGCAAGAACGTTTTGATCAGCTTAGAGAGAAAAGATTATCTTTAATTGATGATATGTTAATTGATTTGGATATTTATATAGATAAAAAAGATTATAAAAATTGTGTTTATCGTTTAGCAAAGACGGAATTAGCTATCTATCGGGCTCGAGAATCAGCGGACTCTTTATTGGATGAAATTAAAGAGATTACATTAAGTGAAGAAAAGTATCGAGCTATTGTTATTAAATTGAAAGCTAAATATCGTGAACTTAATAAAGATTTTCAAGATCATAAGCAAATGTATGATGAAATGCAGGAAGCAGTTGAATTACAGCTTGAAAATATTGAGCGTCGTTTTCTTGATTTTGAAAAGGTGATGGAAAAAAATGAATATAGTGAAGTTGTTCATATTGTAAAAGCACTTGATGCGATGATTGAACATATGGGTATTGTTATTAAGGAAGTGCCTGATTTGTTGCTGATGGCAAAGCAAGTAATTCCTAATCGCATGAAGGAAGTTGAACAATTAAACGAAGATATGGTTAGACATGGATATCCATTGGATTATTTGAATGTTGAATATAATTTGGAAGAGTCTCAAAAAAATATTGATCACATTTTGGATAAAATTCGTGTACTTAATTTGGAAGATTGTATGTTTGAATTACAGACGATGTTGGATTATTATGAATCTTTATTTGTGGATTTTGAAAAAGAGAGGCTTTCTCGAAAAGTGTATGAAGAAATGGAAGCTGACTTTTCAAAAAAATTGGAGAAAACAAATAAAGTTGTTCAAGAGATATATAATCAGTTAGATGATATTAAGAATATGTATGATTTAAATGATCAAGATGTTGAAACCATTCATGAGGTTAATAAAATTTTAGTTGTTATTAATGATGATTATAAAAAAATGTTGGCTAAGGTAGAGGCTAAATCTTCTCCTTATTCTATGTTACAAAAAGAAATTGAGGATTTAACATTTCGTTTAAAGAACATGGAGGAAGATCTTGATCGTGCTTTGAAATCATTAGGAAATATGTATGATGATGAAGTGAGAGCTCGTGAACAATTAGAGGAAATAGAATCTTTCTTGAAGCAAAGTAAAGAAAAGATGAGAGGTTATAAATTGCCAATTATTACGAATGATTACTTTGTTCAATTGTCAGAAGCTAATGAAGCGATTGAGGAAGTTATTAAGGAATTGGAAAGAAAACCTATTGTTATAAAGACGTTAAATACTAGAGTCGATACCGCAAGAGATTTGGTTTTAAAGTTATATAATACTACGAATGAAATGATTAAGACAGCACAACTTGCTGAAATGGCGATTGTATTTGGTAATCGTTATCGTATTGTTTATGATGAAGTTGATGCTGGTTTAGGGGATGCGGAACAATTGTTTTTTAAGGGTGAATATAAAAAGGCCTTAGATGTATCTATTAAAGCTGTTTCTTTAGTAGATGAAGATATATATAGAAAGTTGTTGTCCGTTTATGATAAGTAGAATGAAAAAGGGATTTGGTAGTTATGAAGTGCTTACCGTTTGTGTAATGTTATTAATTATTGTTGTGGTAGCGTTAGCGTATGTTTTTAAAACTAATTATAAAGAAAAATATGATGTTATGGAATATAATGCTCGTATGTTTTCTTTAACAGTAAGTAATTTGTATATGCAAGAGGGAACTCAAAATGTTTATTATTTGCAAGAGGTTATTGATCAGAGATTATCATCTGATATAAAAAATCCTTTTCAAGGTGATAAGTATTGTGATCCTCTTTCTTCTAAAGTAGAGATTGTTGATGATAAGAAGCTTGTTACTTTAGAATGTGGTAATTATATGGTATATCAGCAAGATTCTTTAAAATCACCTTATACAATTTATCAGGTTGGTACTTGGTCAACGAATAAAAAAGATGAGAATAATCAGACGAGTGTTTTTTATAATTATGTAGAAAATGGTGAGTCTCTTTTTGAAGAGGATTTAGAGGAAAGTATCTTTTTGTATGAATTTAATAAAGAAAACGGAACAAGTTATACTTCAATAAGTGAATTACCTAATCAGGATAATATTGTTCAGACTACGATGTATCGACATATGGAAAAAGTTAGTGATTAAAGAAGAAAGTGGTTTTCTTCTTTTTCTTTTTGTGATAAAATACATGCAGATATTGAGGTGGAAAAATGAAACGTGTAATTTTAATTAAGTATGGGGAACTTAGTACAAAAAAAGGAAATCGAAATTTTTTTATCAATACACTTTATCAAAATATTAGTGGAAAATTGAGGGATTTTGATGTTTCTATTTATAAAGATCGTAGTCGAATGTATATTGAATTTCATGATTATGATTTAAATGCTATTCAGAAAAAGTTGGATTGTATTTTTGGTATTCATATGTATCATATTGCGTATCTTGTTGATACTAATATTGATGCTATTAAGCGTTTATTAATTGAATTAATAGATGATTTGAATTTTTCAACTTTTAAGGTAGAAGTAAAACGCAGTGATAAATCATTTCCAATTCATAGTCAGGAGATGAATCATGTTCTTGGTGGAGTGGTTTTAAAACATAAAGATAATATTTCTGTTGATGTTCATCATCCAGAGTTACTTATTAAAGTAGAAATTAGAGAAGGACATAGCTATATTTATTTTAATGCTTATCAAGGTGCTGGTGGTTATCCTATTGGTACACAACCTAGAGGAATGTTAATGTTATCTGGTGGGATTGATTCGCCTGTTGCAGGATACTTGTCAATGAAACGTGGTATTCCTATTGATTGTGTTTATTTTGAGGCTATTCCTCATACTAGTTTGGAAGCTAGAAATAAAGTAATAGAACTTTCTAAAAAATTAGCTAAGTATACCAATGAGATACATTTACATATTGTTAATTTTACTAAAATTCAAGAAGAAATTTATAAAAATTGTCATCCTAATTATTGTATTACTATTATGCGACGAATGATGTATCGTATTATGGAAAAATTAGCAAATAAATATCATGGTCTTGCAATTATTAATGGTGAGTCTGTTGGACAAGTGGCATCTCAAACACTTACTAGTATGTCTGTTATTAATGAAGTTACCAATATGCCTGTATTGAGACCAGTTTCTTGTTTTGATAAGTTAGAAATTATAGATTTAGCTAAAAGAATTGGTACTTATGATATTAGTATTTTGCCTTATGAAGATTGTTGTACTGTATTTGTTCCTAAACATCCTGTTATTAATCCTTCTTTGGAACAAGCAAAAAAGGAAGAAGAGAAGTTTGATTTTCCTTCGATGCTAGAAGAAGCTGTAGAAACAGTCGATACTATCGTTGTTGTAGAAGAGGAAGATAATTTTTCTGATTTGTTATAAATTACCAGTTAGTTTTTTGTATTAAATTAAAAAAAGTTCACAACCTATGAATGTAGGAGGTGAATGAAATGAATAACACAAAGAATTCTACTATGAAAATGAGAGTTCCTGGTGCTAAACAAGCTATTGATAAAATGAAATATGAAATAGCTAATGAATTTGGTGTTAATTTAGGACCAGATGCTACTAGCCGTGCTAATGGTACTGTTGGTGGTGAAATTACTAGACGTTTAGTTCAAAACGGAATGAACCAAGTTAGTGGAAGCTACAATAACAAATAATGAATGATAGCTTACAAGATAGGCGATTTGGCCTATCTTTTTTTGATGCTTTATTTTCTTTTTCGTAAAAAGCATTTATCTTTTTAGAGCAAATGTGATATAGTAGGTGTATATAAAAGCGAGGAGAGATATTATGAAATTATTATCAGTGAATGCAGGTAGTAGTACTTTAAAGTTTCGTTTATATGAAATGCCTGAAGAGAAAATATTAATGAAAGGTAATTATGAGAGAATAGGGTTAGATGGTTCTAAGTATAGTTTAACTATTGGTGATAAAAAAGAAGCTGCTGAAGTGGTTATGCATGATCATAAAGATGCTGTTACGTTGTTATTACAACATTTATTAGAACATAAGGCAATTTCTTCTTTGGATGAGATTGAGGCCGTTGGTCATCGTGTTGTACATGGTGGAAGTAAATATTCTAAGTCTGTTGAATTAAATGAACAAGTTGTTTCTGAAATTGAAGAATTATCCCCACTTGCTCCACTTCATAATCCTGGTGCTGTAAAAGGTATGAGAGCATTTATGGAAGAAGTTCCTAACGCACGTAATGTTGTATGTTTTGATACTGCTTTTCATCAAACCATGGATGAGGCTACTTATTTATATCCTGTTCCATATGAATGGTATGAAAGGTATGGAGTTAGAAAATATGGTTTTCATGGATTAAGTCATAAGTTTATTACGGAAAAGATGACAGATATGTTGGGTGAAACTCCTAATTTAATTATTTGCCATATTGGTAGTGGTTGTAGTATTACTGCTGTTAAAGAAGGAAAGTGTATTGATACTTCTATGGGATTTACTCCTAATGCTGGTATTATGATGGGAACTCGTTCTGGAGATATTGATTATTCTTTAATTAATTTTGTTTTAAAACAGGAAGAACGTAGTATTGATTGGATTGAAAAACAACTTAATTTTCATAGTGGATTACAAGGAGTTGCTGGTAAAAGTGATTTAAGAGATATTGATGCTGGATTTGAGGCAGGAGATAAACAGATTGTTTTAGCTGTTGATATGTACACCAATAAGATAGTCGATTATATTGCAAGATTTTATATGAAATTAGGTGGAAAAGTGGATGCTATTTGCTTTACTGCTGGAGGAGGAGAAAATGATCCTATTATCCGTGCAGAAGTATTAAAAAAACTTTCTCCTATTGGTGTTGTATTGGATGAGGATAAAAATAATGATACTGTTGTTCGTAAAGGACGTGAAGGTATCATTTCAGGCAATGATTCTTCTATTCCTGTTTATGTTTTAGGTACAGATGAAGAATTGATGATTGCTAGAGATACCTATGCTATTGTAAAATAAAAATTGCCATTACTTCGGTAATGGTTTTCTTTTTCTTTGAAAAAACAACTCTTTGTAGTATAATGTTTATAGGTTATAGAAAGAGGGATGTTATGAAAATTATTTCTATTAATGCAGGAAGTAGTTCCTTAAAATTTAGTTTGTTCGAAATGGATAATGAAACCGTGATTGCTAGTGGTCTATTTGAACGAATTGGTATTGAAGGAAGTAAATATACTATTAAGTTTAATGGAGAAAAAATAAGTCAGGAAGTAGATTTACCTACGCATGTTGATGCTGTTAATATTTTACTTGATAAACTTACGGATTTGAATATTATTTCTTCTTTGGATGAAATTTATGGTGTTGGCCATCGTATTGTACAAGGAAAAGATATTTTTAAAGAATCTGTTATTGTTACTGATGAAGTTATGGAGAAGTTAGAGACGATTAAGGGTTTTGCACCTCTTCATAATCCTGCTAATATGTTAGGAATTGAAGCTTTTCGTAAAGTAATGCCTAATACTCCAATGGTTGCGGTATTTGATACTGCTTTTCATCAAACTATGGATAAAACTACTTTTTTATATCCTGTTCCTTATTCTTGGTATGAAGATTATGGTGTTCGTAAATATGGAGCTCATGGTACTTCACATCGCTATATTGCTGAGACTGTGAAAGAATTATTGGGTAAAGACGAATTTCGTTTGATTAGTTGCCATATTGGTAATGGTGGTAGTATTACAGCAATTAAAGATGGAAAATGTGTGGATACTTCTATGGGATTTACACCACTTGCTGGTATTATGATGGGAACTCGTTCTGGAGATGTTGATCCTTCTATTATTCCTTATGTGATGGAGCAAGAAGGAAAGAATGCTAGTGAAATTATCGATGATTTGAATAAACGTAGTGGACTTTTTGGAATGAGTGAATATAGTAGTGATATGCGTGATGTTTTGGAAAAATGTGATCTTCAAGATGAAAAGGCTATTGTTGCTCGTGATAAGTATGTTCGTAGAGTCGTAGATTATATTGCCCAATATTATGTTTTATTGGGTGGTGCTGATGTAATTGTATTTACGGCTGGAGTTGGGGAAAATAGTATTCCTGTCCGTAGGCAAATTTGTGAAGAGTTAGCTTGTTTAGGTGTTAAAATTGATTTAGATTTAAATAATAAACGCGGTGAACTTGTTAAAATTAGTAGTGATGATTCTTCAATTGCTGTTTATGTCATTCCAACAGATGAAGAATTGATGATTGCTAGAGATACCTTACATTTAATTAATAGATAGGAAGAAGAACATGTATAAAAAAATTTTGAAAATGATTAAGAGGTATGATGCTATTGTTATTGCTAGACATATTGGTGTAGATCCTGATGCTTTATGTAGTCAGCTTGCTTTACGGGATGTAATTCGTCTTAATTTTCCGGAAAAAAAAGTGATTGCAATTGGTACTGGTAGTGCAAAGTTTGCTCATATTGGAAAGCTAGATAAATTAGAGAAGCTTGATCATGCTTTGTTAATTGTAACGGATACACCAGATAAACGTAGAGTTGATTCTGTTGACTTTTCTCAATTTTCTTCTGTAATTAAGATTGACCATCATCCTTTTGTAGAAGATTTTGGTGGTATTGAGTTAATTGATGAAAAAGCATCTTCTGCTTGTGAAATTATTATGAAGTTTTTGATGCATACGAAATTACAAATAAACTCTTCTATTGTTGAGTTATTATATATGGGACTTGTATCGGATTCTAATCGTTTTTTGTTTGATAGCTCTACTCCAGAATTGTTTTCCTTGATATCTTACTATTTGGATAAATATCCTTTTGATTTATCTGATTGTTATCAAAAACTTTATATGAGGCCTTTAAATGAAGTTAGATTGGAAGGCTATATTGCTTTACATATGACGGTAACAGAACATGGTTTAGGATATATTCCTATTACAAATGAGATTATTCATGAATATGGTGTGGATAGTGCTAGTGCTGGTAATATGATTAATAATTTTAACTTTATTAAAGAGGTACTTGTTTGGGTGACTATGACGGAGGATATTAAAAATAATCAAATTCGTATTTCTATTCGCTCCCGGGGGCCAGTTATTAATCATGTGGCTGAAAAATATCATGGTGGTGGTCATAAGTTTGCTAGTGGTGCTAGAGTTAAGACTATGGAAGAAGCTATGAAAATAATTGATGATTTAGAACAACTTTTAATAGAGTATCAAAGTGAGGTGACTGATAATGGTAATTAAAGATGCTAGTTTGGAAATTATTGCGACTAGGAGGAGTCAATATCCTGAAGATGGTAAACCCGAATTTTTGTTGGTAGGACGTAGTAATGTTGGTAAGAGTAGTTTTATTAATGCTATTTTATCTAGGAAAAATTTGGCTTATACTTCTTCTAGACCTGGTAAGACACAAACATTAAATTTTTATTCTGTTAACGATTCCTTTTATTTGATTGATGTTCCTGGTTATGGGTATGCGTCTGTCGATAAGAAAACTCAATCTAAATTTGGTATGATGATTGAGGAATATTTAGAAAAGCGTGATGTCTTAAAAAGAGTATTCCTCTTGATTGATTTTCGTCATAAGCCAACAGAAGATGATTTGTTGATGTATAATTTTTTAAAGTATTATAATTTGCCTGTCACAGTGATTGCTACAAAAGCTGATAAAGTGGGAGGTAGTAAAAAAGAAAAAAATTTAAAAGATATTCTGGATACCTTGGATTTGGTTGTTGGAGATGATTTGGTTGTTTTCTCTAGTGTTACGAAATTAGGGGTAAAAGAGGTAGTTAAGAAAATTGAAAGTCTAATTAACGGTGATGTTATTTAGACTTTTTTCATATATTACAGTAGGTGAGTATATGAAAATTGAAAAGGCGGGCGAGGGGAAATATTTTATTTTTTTTCATATTTTGTATTTAGGAAATGTAGATTTTCATAAAGATAAGTTAGTGGAACTTGTAAAGAAGTTACTGCAGAGATTGAAACAAAGGTTATTATTGCATGGCTTTTATAAGGTCAAAGTATATTTGCATTCTAAGATTGGGTTGTTTTTAGAGTTGGTTCAGCTTGAGGATTTGGATTATGATGATAGTTTGGATTTTCGTGTTCTTGTTTTTTTAGATGAGAAGATTTATTTTCGTACTAAAGATTATTATTGTCTACCGAATGATGCTTCTATCTATTATGACCGTGGGTATTTTTATTGCGATGTTAATTTTCTTACTGATATTTTATCGGTTGTAGAATTTGGAGAATTTATTTATGGAAAGAGGTTATATCCTATTATGTTTCGATGGCAGAAATGTTGATTTTTGCTTTTTTCTTTCTTTTGTTTTATAATATTTTTGGTGATATTTATGAAAAATCGTAAATATTTATTCTTTATTTTTTTAGGTGTTTTACTTGCTTTTATGTTTATCTTCTATTTTGTTTTTGTCAATCGTGCGGTACAAGAAGATCGATTGATGACTGCTGCTGGTAATTATGCTGAACAAAATTTTTTGAAAGATAGAGAATTTTCTTCTTCTCCTGTATTTTTCGGATATCGTACGATAGAAAATAGTATAGAAGAATATATTCAGAGCTTTTATAAGCAGTATCAAATCGTTCAACAATATGCTGATGATGAACAATTGAAAACCTTACTTTCTATTTCTAATTATTCTGAGGATGGTCCAGAGTTTTCTAATAGTATTTCATATGTAGAAGAGTTGAGAGAGAATTTTGATCAAGATATGCAGAAGTTACTTGCTTTTTGTAGTAGTGATAATTTGAATGATTATGCTAGTCGTTTAGATATGTCTTCTTATTATCAAAAATTGTTTGTAGAAATTATGATGGAGTCTGGTGTTTTCAAACAGTTGGAAGGTTATAAAGATAGTTTTTTAGAAAGTGAAAATCATATGAATCAAGTGTTTAATACTACTATTCAGGTTTTTGACTTTTTAAAAACGAATGCTAGTAATTGGAAGATTGATGGAGAAGAGATTCAATTTTCTACAGAGGATTTAGTAGTACAATATAATACATTGGTTTCTGAGGTTCAATAAGTTTAGTTGTTTTTTATCTTATTTGGTGTTACAATTAATTTATTATCAGTTAGGAGACGATAATATGCCAGAGTTGGGTTTCTTTATGAATCCTGAAGGTAAAGTTTTTCCTTTTGGCGAATGGGTTGAAGATGTTGATAGAAATAATCGAACGCAGTTACATGGTACTAGTTTTGAAGACGAAATTTCTTGTTTGGAAGAGTTTCAATCATTAGATGTTTCTTATACTAGTCATCTACCTATTATATTGCAGGCTCCTTCTTTTGCTAGACATGGAGCGGTTTTATATTTTAATGTTACACGTTCTATAGAAGATGGACTTCGTCTTAAGATGTTTGTCCCTAGAGAATTAACTGAGAGTCAGAAAGTGGCTTTTGGTAAATTATACCCTATTTTATGTGTATTTGATTACTCTTCCATTTATGAGCTTGATTATAAGAGATATACTTCTGTTGATGATTTTTATCGAGAAGTGAATATTCCTTTTGGTGTTTCTGATAAAAGAAATACCAGTCACTATGTTAAAACTTTATTTTCTAATGAAAACAATCCACAATAATTGTGGATTGTTTTATATTACAATAGCAATCATGTTATTTGAGCCTTTATTTACAACTTTGGCTAAAGTGGTTTGTAATTTTAATCTAATATTATCTGGCATCATATTTATTTTTGCTTGAATTCCTTCTTGTACTATAGAATCTAAACTTCTGCCAAATATTTCACTTTTCCATATATCATTAGGATTTTTATCTTTATCTTTTGTTAAGTAGTCAATTAATTCTTTGCTTTGTACTTCACTACCTATGATTGGTTCGAATGTTGATTCTACATCTACTCTGATCATGTGGATAGATGGAGCAACAGCTTTTAATTTTACCCCATAACGTGGTCCTTGTTTGACAATTTCAGGCTTATCTAATTTCATATCTTCAATAGAAGGGGTTGCTACACCGTAGCCGGTTTGTTTGACCATTTTAAGTGCATATTTGATTTGATCATATTCTTTTTTCGCAACATTATATTCTTGGAATAGGGCTAATAAGTCTGCTTTGTTTTTTACATCAATTTTAATAATTTCAGTAAGTGTTTTATTATATAAATCAGCTGGAGCTGTTAGTGTAACTGTTACGATTCCCGTTGATGAATCAACTTCTGAAAGATAAGCTTTTTCAATCATTTCGTTATCTAAGAAATGTTCTGTAATATGTTCAATATCTTTTAATTTGTCAATTTCTATGACACTTTCTTTGATTGCATTCATATAGGTTTCTTTTACTGGATGATCAGGGTTTAATATTGTAATCCATTCGGGCATATTTATTTTTACTTCTAATACTGGAAATTCATAAAGAGCTTCTCTTAAAATATCATACATATCTTTTTCTGTCATTGCTTCTATACTAATGGGTAATACTGGAACTTTGTGTTCTTCTTTTAGTGATTCGGCTAAACGTTGTGTTTCCGGAAGTGTTGGGTGTGTGGAGTTTAAAATTACGATAAATGGTTTACCAATACTTTTTAACTCCTCTATGACTCTAGCTTCTGCTTCTAAATAATCATTTCTTTCAAAATCTCCTATTGATCCATCGGTTGTTACTACAATACCTATGGTGGAGTGATCCTTAATTACTTTTTCAGTTCCGATTTCTGCTGCTTCTACAAATGGGATTTCTTCTGTATACCATGGTGTTTTAACCATTCTAGGTCCATTTTCATCTGTTGCTCCCTGTGCTTTATCAATCATGTATCCTACACAATCAATTAATTTGATATTACAGGTAAAGTCGTCGATTTTTATTTTTGCTGTATTATTGGGAACAAATTTGGGTTCTGTTGTCATGATGGTTTTTCCGGTGGCACTTTGTGGGATTTCATCTAATGCTCTTTTCTTTTCATATTCATCTTCGATGTTAGGCACAATTAAAGTTTCTACCATTCTTTTAATAAAAGTAGATTTTCCTGTTCGTACGGCACCAACAACACCTAGATAAATATCCCCGCCACTTCTTTTTGCAATATTTTTAATGATTTCATATTTATCCATACACATTCTCCTTATACAGTTAACTTTATGATTTAGTTTAAAAAAAAAGAACGATTTTTTATCGTTCTTCTTGATAAGTTATGCTATTTAGGATTTGTTGGTAATCTTCTTGGCAAGCTAGTGATGTATCGTCTCTTGTTTTAATTTCATAAATTGCTTTTGGCTTTTTTAAAACATAAATGTTGTTAATGTCATCATTCTGTGTTTGTATGGTTACCTGTGTCCATACTTCATTGTTTAATGTGATTGTTGTAATGGGACTTACTATATCATTTTCATCTGTATATAAATATGATTGTAGATATTCTTCTTCTGAATCATATAAAGAGGAGTATATATTTTCTCTTATTGTAATATCACAGTAGGTGTTTTGAAATTTACCGAAGGCTTTATATCCTTCGCTTTCATAGTATAATTCATATCCTTTTGGCATTGTATAGGTTATATTTCCTATTTCAAATGTAGTTTCTTTGGTTAATTCTATATATTCTGTTGTTTTATTTATTTCTGTGTATATGAGGAAGCTTATGATTCCTAATGCAATACAGATGATAAAAATTAATATGAATGTCAAAATAAAGTTTGTACCACCTTTTTTGGTACATTGTGTTAAGATTTCTTCTTGACTAGTTGTTTTGTTTTGCATTTTTATTGTTTTTACTCTTTTTTCTACCGTGCTAAGATAGATATCTGAAAAACAACGTGCTAATACGATTTGGAGTATTAGTAGAAAAGCTATATTTAATATTCCTGTGATCCAACTTATTATTATCCATATAAGACCTAGCGTATATAGTTTACGGTAGAAAAAATAAATAGATCCTAAGAAGAATGATGGCCAAGAAAACTTTTGTTTTTTGATTTTTTCATAATTTTTGCCAACATAGGCTTTTATAAATTCTTCTTTATTACCATAACTATATTCTAGACTATATTGATATTGTTCTTCATGTGTTGGTTGTTTTCCTTTTTCTACAGTTGACTCCTGTATTGGATTAAAATTGTAACGAGATAATTCTTCTTTTATATTTGCTCCACAATGATGGCAATATTCTATATTTTCATTTACTTTAGTACCACATCTTGGACAGTACATATTAACACCTACCTATTTATTTTCTTTTATTTTATCATATTTTTTTCATAAGAAAAATACCATTAAGGTATTTAAAACATTTTATCTATATTTTGTGGTACATTGTCTTTCATAATGGCATTTACAATTTTATCTTCTTTTTCTTTTGTTACTTCTTTTCCAGTCATTTGACTGATTTGTTGTACTACTTCACGTAGAGTTTTTTCATCTTTCATATTTGCATTTTGAATTTTTTTTGCTAAAGATAGAATGGTATTTTTATCAATATTTGTTTTGTTTTCTACTCTTTTAAAGAAATTATCACCAAACATAGGTACCTCCTATCCTAATATATTCGTTTTCTTCTTTTTTGTATCAAAAAAAATCAACTTTATAATAAAGTTGATTAATTTTGTCTTTTTTTTCCTAATTCTTCGCACTTTCTATTAAATTCATCTAAACTGATAGAACCTTGTTGTAGTCGTTCATGTAATATTGCTAAGGATTTGTCGGCCATATCTTGTTTATTTGTTGGATTGATGTGTTGTTGTGTTTTAAAATCTTTTGTAAATATGTTTTTATGTTGTGTTGGATTTTGATTCATTGTTTGTTGGAATTGTTCGTTTTTGTTTACAAATTGATTGTTTTCAAAGTGATTTCCTAGTGGCTTTGTAAATTTGTTTTGTGCTTCATTTTGATTGTTATTGAAATTGTTACCTATTAGCATTTTATTCTTCTCCATTTCTGTTTTTAAATTGTAGAATAATCGGGGTTCCTTCTAATTCAAAATTTTCTCTTAATTTATTTTCTAAATATCTTTCGTAGGAAAAGTGAACTAATCCTTTATTGTTGACTCTTAATGTAAATTTCGGTGGTTTTATTCCGGTCTGAGAAGAAAAATAAATTTTTAGTCGTTTTCCTTTATATGATGGTGGTATGTTTAGTTGATAGGCATCTAGTATTACGTTGTTTAATATACTTGTTGGAATTTCTCTTTTTATATTTTCTCCTACTTTGATAATTTCTGGCATTAACGTGTGAATTCTTTTTTTGGTTAATGCAGATAAGTAAACAATAGGGGCATAAGTTGCAAATTGGAATTCTGCTTTCATTTCTTTTTCAAATTCAGGGATTGTTTTATCTTTTACGGTATCCCATTTGTTTACTACAAAGATTAATCCTTTTCCTCTTTCTATGGCATATCCTGCGATATGTTTGTCATGTTCTTTTATTCCTTCTTCTGCGTTGATTACTACTAGGCAAATGTCACTTCTGTCGATTGCTTTTAGAGAACGAAATAGACTGTATTTTTCTACTGCTTCAAATACTTTTCCTTTTTTTCTCATACCTGCGGTATCAATTAAGACATATTCTTTGTTGTGATATTTTAATACTGAGTCAATCGAGTCCCTTGTTGTGCCAGCTATATCGGATACGACGACACGTTCTTCGTTTAGTAGAGCATTCATTAAACTACTTTTTCCAACATTTGGACGTCCAATGATAGAGAACTTTAACCTGTCATCAGATTTTTCTTCTGTTTCTTCAAAGTTTTTTGTTACTTCATCCATTAATTCAATAAATCCTGTGTTATGAATACTACTAATTGGAATGTAGGTTTGAAACCCTAATTCGTAAAAGTCATAGATGTTGTTTTTTGCTTCTTTATTATCGATTTTATTGATAGCAACAATTACTTCTTTTTTGCTTTTCCTTAATAAGTCTCTTACTAGTAGATCGTTTGCTGTTAAGCCTTCTTTTCCATCTACAATAAAGACCACAACGTCTGCTTCTTTGATAGCTATTTCTGCTTGCATTTTTATTTCGTCATTAAACTTCATTTTACTAGCATCAATTCCACCAGTATCTATTAAATAAAAACGCTTGTTATTATAGGTTGCTTCTTGGTATATTCTATCTCTTGTTACTCCTGGTAGATCTTCGATGATAGACACTTTTTTTCCAACAATTTTGTTAAATAAAGTTGACTTACCAACGTTTGGTCTACCTACTAAAGCTACGGTAGGTATCATGATATCCCCTCCAATTCATTGGTATTATATCATAGGATTGTCAAATTTTAAAGAAAAATTCATATCTTCACAAAAACTTCTTATAATTATGCTATAATACTAATAGTTAGGAGGTAGAGATGGAAACAGATATGAAAAAGGTTCCGGTTGAATGGTATGATAATCCGGGTATCGTTACAAATTTTATCATTGCGTTGATTGCTGTGATTATTATTTTAAGTCAGTCTTTTGCGATTAATAATAATCTTTCTGCTCAAGAAATTTTGGGAAGTATTATTAATCATAATAGTGTTTATTTAATTGTATTGGTGTATTTTGTGGCATTAAAGACAAAGATAGGAAAAAGATATTTTGATTTTTTAAATGTTTTTTTAATTCTTCTTTATTTTATTATTGCTATTACATCTATTCTTACGGTGTTTCAATCTTTTTCTTTAGAAACATTAGTAGATTGTGCCTTACATTTAATTTTATTTGTTTATTTATTTCATACACTTTTCCGTAGAACTAGGGTGTGGAATGAATTTCATTTGGTTAAGTCTCCATTTAATGAAATAAAAAACGATGCTTATTTTTATTCTATTATTGTTTTGACTGTTGTTTTATTAGCGATTGATTTGATTGCTACTACGACCTTTGATGGTACTATTCTTTCTTGTTTAGATGCTATCTTTATGGTGTTATTTGCTCGATATATTTTCTTATATGGTTGTTTTTTAGATAATAAGGAAAAAAAGATTAATCCTACTACCAGTGTAGAGGAAATTAAAGAAAAGGTAGAACAGGTAAAAGATAAATTAGATGAGGTAGTAGATGATATTACAGATTCTGTAGAGAAAAAGATTGATTCTGTACAGGAAGTTATCGATGGTACCTTAAGTGATAAAAAAGAAGATGTGCCTAAAAAGGAAACAAAAAAGAAGAAGACGACTAGGAAAACATCAACGAAGAAGAAAGAGAGTGCTGATAAAAAGAAGGGGGATGAATAATTATGAATATGTTTGAAGAAATTGAACGTGAAAAACAGGATCTTCCTAAATTAAAAAATATTACAAAAGAAGTATCTCATTATACATTTAATGGGTATCAGAAATTTGCTATTGCTGTATTTTTGATATGTTTTTGCTTTGGTATTATTTTAGGTAATTTATTCCCTGCTTGTGGAACTAGTTCTAATTTTTATGGAACTTGTACTACAACGGAGTTTAACTTTTCTTTAATGGTGTTCTTTTGGTTTATATCTTTTTTGGTTTGTCTTTTCTTTTATGCGATTGGACACATTATTTCTTTGCTTACTTCTATTGATGAGCAGTTGCGTAAATATAAGTAAAATTTGTTGATATTTCTTGCAATTTAGATAGAAACATGGTAAATTCTATATGTAAGCATAAAGGTGCTTAGATTAATATTGTTAGGGAGGTATATATTAATGAAAAAAGTTGAATTAGTAGAAGCTGTTGCTGAAGAAACAGGATTAACTAAAGCAGATGCTACAAGAGCAATTGATGCTACTTTTAAAGTAATCACTAATGCTTTAGCAAATGGAGACAAAGTACCACTAGTTGGTTTTGGAACATTTGCAGTATCTGAAAGAGCAGCTCGTGAGGGACGTAATCCAAGAACTGGAGAAACTGTTACTATTGCTGCTAGAAATGCTGTTACTTTTAAAGCTGGTTCTGCATTAAAAGATGCTGTTAACTAATATTTATATGTATTATTAGGAGATGATATTTCATCTCTTTTTTGTTGATATATAGTATAAAAAATAGCTAGTTTTATGGTATAATGTAGATGGTGATATTATGTTAGATAATGCATTAAAATTAATTCGTGAACTTACAGAGCATAATTATAAAGCTTATATTGTAGGAGGGTTTGTTAGAGATTATTTATTGGGAAGAGAATCTCAGGATATTGATGTAGCGACGAATGCTACTCCTAAGGAAATAAAAGAAGTTTTTAAAGATGGTTTTTTGCCTACTGAGGATTATGGATCTGTTATTGTTAATAAATATGGAATACGTTTTGAAATTACTACTTTCAGGAAAGAGTTTAGCTATCAAGATCATAGAAAACCTGTAGAGATTCAATATATTGATGATTTATATCAGGACTTATTAAGAAGAGATTTTACGATTAATGCTATTTGTATTGATGAAAATGGTGAGATTATTGATTTTTTAGGTGGAAGAGATGATTTAGAGAGAAAGTTAATTCGTACCGTGGGTGATGCTGATGAGAGGTTTGAACAGGATGCCTTACGTATTCTTAGAGCCATTCGTTTTGCTACTGTACTTGATTTTCAATTGGATGGTGAAGTGGTGGAAGCCATTCGAAAACACCGTAGCTTGTTAAAAGAATTGTCTTATCATAGAAAAAAAGAAGAGTTGGATAAAATCTTTGTTAGTGGTCGTGCTGAACAAGGGATTGATATGTTATTAGATTTTCGTTTAGATAAGTGTCTAGATTTAGATAATTTATCGAAGGTAGAGAATACAAATAGTCTTATTGGTATTTGGAGTGTCTTACATGTAGAAGATAAGTATCCTTTTTCTAGTAATGAGAAAGAGCTAATGAAAGATATTCGGGAAGTAATGGTGTTAAATAATTATGATCCTATGGCTTTATATCACTATGGGCTATATGTAAATAGTGTTGCCGGGGAGTTGAAAGGCTTAGATAAAAAGAAAATCACGGAATGCTATAATAGTCTTTCTATTCATCGTCGTCAGGACTTGGATCTTTCTAGTGAAGAAATTATGGATTCTTTGCATAAAACACCTGGTGAATATTTGAGCGATATTTACGAAGCTATCGAAAAAGAAGTTTTATATCATAGATTACCAAATGAAAAGGACAAGTTATTAGCTTATATACAGGAAAATTTTGCTTCTAATTCTTAGAAGCTTTTTTTCTTCTTGATTTTATGGTATTATAAAAACAATATTTAAGGAGATGGTAAAGTGAAGGGAACACAGTTTATGGATGTATTTAAACAGGGTTTTTTTGTTATACCTCTTTACTTTTTACAGCAGTATAAAAAATTAAAGATTAATTTAGAAGAGTTTTTGTTTTTGATGTATTTATATCAATCTGGGAATAAAGGACCATTTAATCCTGCTAAATATGCAGAAGAGTTGAATATTGATTCTTCTAAAGTAATGGAGTATATTGGTATATTAACAGATAAGAAGTTAATTCAAGTTGATGTTGTAAAGAATGATAAGGGACTGATGGAGGAAGTCGTATTGTTAGATGGATTTTATCGAAAGCTTTCTTTATTGATGGTAGAAGATACAAATGAAAAAAGTGCTAATTATCAATCTAATATTTTTGAAATTATTGAAAAAGAATTTGGTAGAACCCTTAGTCCTATTGAATATGAAATTATTAAAGCATGGCTTGATAATGATATTAGTGAGGATTTAATTAAAGAGGCTATTAAGGAAGCTACTTTTAATGGAGTTTCTAATTTAAGATATATAGATAAGATTTTATATGAATGGGGAAAACTTGGTATTGAAACAGTTAAAGACGTTGAAAATCATCGTAAAAAGCGTGCACAAAGGAAGGATGAGGAAGCAGATAGTAATATAGATTTGGATATTGTAGATTGGGATTGGTTTGATGATGATGATGAATAAGTTGCTGGAATATTTAGATAGTTTATTTCCTAATCCTAAATGTGAACTCGTTTATCATACTGATTATCAATTGTTGATGGCAGTTGTTTTAAGTGCTCAGTCTACGGATAAAAGGGTTAATTCTGTTACTCCTATTATCTTTTCTAAATATCCGACTTTGAAAGATTTAAAGAATGCTAATATATCTGATTTAGAAGATATTATTCGGCCTGTTGGTTCTTTTCGGAAAAAGGCAAGTTTTTTGAAGGGGATTGCTACTAGATTAGTAGATGAGTTTGACGGAAAGGTTCCTACTGATAGGGATGTGTTAGAGAACTTTCCGGGTGTTGGTAGAAAGACGGTAAATGTCTTTCTGGCAGAGTTTTATCATTATCCAGCAATTGCTGTTGATACGCATGTAGAACGTGTCTCTAAGAGGCTAAAATTAGCTTATCAAAAGGATTCTGTTTTTGATGTAGAGAGAAAACTGATGAAAAAGATTCCTAAAGAAAAATGGGCTAAGTTTCATTTACAAATGGTTTTGTTTGGTAGGTATTATTGTAAAGCTGTGAAACCTTTGTGTAAGGATTGTCCTTTGAAAGAATATTGTCGTGAAAAAAAGAAGAATCTAGATTGATTCTTCTTTTTTATTTTATTTTATTTTATTTTATTTTATTTTATTTTATTTTATTGTGTCGTTGGTAATGTACATCCTGTTGTAGAATCCCAGGTACCACCTGCTTCTATACATGATTGTTCATCTGTTGGTATCTCAGTCTCTGGAGGAGTTGGTTCCTCAGGTGTTTCAGGCTCTACAGGTTCTTCTTGTTCCGGTTCTTTTAGAGTGTATGTTGCGGCTTCCCCTTGTAGACCACTATATCCTCGGTAAGTAGCAACTACTCTATATGTTGTATATGGTGATGTGCTTCTTAAGGTGTAGGTATAACTTGTATTTTCGGTAAAGTCAATCAATGTTGAACCAATGTAGATATTATATCCGAATGTACCTAACCCTTCATTATCACCGGGGTCAACTGCTGACCAAGATAATGTTACTGTGTTATTTGATTCATTGTATGTTACTTTAAAGTTTCCAGGTTTTGCTAGGTTTACATTTGATGTATCTGTTTCTTCTGGTTCTGTACCTTTTTTGAAGTATTCATAAACTACACTACCAGTGTATCCACTTCCGGCAACTACTGGAGGGTTAGAACCTGCTACTATACCTAGCTTTACAACGCTATCTGGTTGTACAAATGCTTCTCTGTCAGATTCCATTGCTCCTGCACTTACTAGAGCATTGAATATTCTATCTTTTTGTATGGTTGCTGGTACGTTATGTAATACATAAGTAGAATCAATTGTATCGTAACCATACCATAAAGCAATTACTGTTTTAGTAGAATATCCTACTACCCAAGAATCTCTAATTGCATCACTTGGTAAGTTATATTTTTCCATAGTTTCATCATCATAGTTTGTGGTACCAGTCTTTGCCGCTACATTTGTAGGAGTACCACCGGTTAATGCAACGTCTTGTAATACATCTGATATCATGAATGCTGTTGCATCAGACATTACTTGTTTTGTTTCTCCGCTAAATTCAATTACCTCTCCAGTGTCTCTGATAACAACTTTTTCGATTGTATGAGGCTCTGTAAAGTATCCTCCATTTGAGAATGCTGCATATGCTCCGGCCATTTCCATAGATGAAACTCCTGGACTGAAGGCACCAATTGCATGTGCTTCATGGATTTTACCATTTTCTACCTCTGGGGTGATTCCTAAATTTTCTACAAATTCTATAATTTTTTCATTATCTACTTGTTGGAATGCTTTTAGTGCTGGGATATTTCTTGATGTTGATAATGCTCTTCTTAAAGTAATAGTTCCAAAATATCCGTTATCCCAGTTTTTAATTGATTGTCCATTGGAATATGAGTATGGAGCGTCATCAAATAATGTGTAGGTTGACCAGTCATTATATTCAATTCCTGGACCATAATCAAATAATGGTTTTGCTGTTGATCCAGGTTGACGTTTGTTATCTACTGCGTAGTTCCATCCACCTGCGGCTCTATTTCTACCAGCACCAACAGCTAACACTTTTCCGGTTTCAGAATCAAGTACGGTAACACCGGCTTGTACCTTGTCATCTATCCATGTATAAGTATCTCCGTTCATAACAGAGTTAACTGCTTCTTGTTTTCCTCTATCTAGGTTTGTATAAACTTCTACAGGTGTTTCGTTAGGATCAATTCCATAATCTTCTTCTAGTTCTTTTGTTACTGTATCAAGATATCCTTGGTATGGATCAGAAGATGCTTCTTGATTAACAACTAAATCTTCAACAGGAATACTGTTTGCGATATCTGCTTCTTCTTGTGTGATGTATCCATGTCTTACCATTAGATATAATACTGTCTCACGTCTTTGTGCGGCGTTTTCTGGGTTTATATCTGGTTTATAGTAAGTAGGTGCTTGGAACATACCAGCGATGATTGCTGCTTCACTTAAGTTTAAGTCACTGGCACTTTTTCCAAAATATGTTTGAGCAGCTTCTTCTACTCCGTAAACCATACCACCTAATCCGTGATTGTTAACATAAAATTCAATAATTTGTTCTTTTGTATAATTCTTTTCTAGTTTAAATACAGCAAGATAAATGTCGGTAAACTTACGAATGATACCTTCGATTCCACTGTCTTTTGATGAAGTCATAGAGTTTTTAATTACTTGCATGGAAATTGTAGATGCACCACCGGCATCGGAATTTCCTAATAATTGTCCAACGCTAGCTTTTAAGAAACGTGGAGCATCGAATCCATTGTGTTCAAAGAATCTAGAGTCTTCTGTTGCAACAAGAGCATCAATAAATACTTGAGGAAGATCATCGTATGTTATTTTTTCTCTTCGCTCATCTCCTGTTTCTGCAAATTTTTCTCCATTTCCGTCATAAAATAGGCTCATTTCTTTCGTGTCTAGTTTTTTGGCATCGAATTCTGGTGCCGTTACAGTAATATAAATTAGAAAGGCGGCAAATAGGACCAAACATAAGATACCTAGTCCTAAAATTACAATTAGGATAATATTTAGCACTTTCTTTTTCTTTTTGTCATTTTTTGCTTTTCTTAGTAAATGGGCAACTCCTATGATGATACCAATTCCTAGTGCAGTTATTAATGTGAAAATCAAGCCTAATTGGAAGAAACACAATAATAATAGGGCTGCAATGATAATTGAGCAGATAATTATAACATTTTTATTTTCTTTTTTACTTCTGCTTGATGTATGAGGTTTGCTTCTTGTACTAAATTCTTTTGTGCTTTCGCTCCTTCTTTTTGGAGCACTTTTCCTTTTTATTACTTTTTTCTGCATTTTATATACCTCCAATAATTGTATCTACTATACTTAAATAGTCGATTCTTGGTCTATAGCCATCTTTGATTAAATATCCCTTTTTTTGAAAAAAAGAGTAGGGAATTGATTTTCTATTTTGTTGTTCTATAAATTCTAAAAAGTCTTTTCCTAATAGTAGGTAGGTTTCATTATAATGAATGAATCTAACGATTAAAAAAACAATTCCTTGATGGTTATATATGTTTTTTATATGCTTAATTTGGTGAGAGTGAATATTAGCGAGAGGGAAAGCTGTTTTGTTTTTTGTTTCCTTTGCTTCAAAGTCAATATACTTTCCTTTATATAACCCATTATAATCTGTAGTTGATGGAATTGTATAGTATGCTTCTGTTATTACTGCTTTATCTCTAGATGGGTAGTGTACTTTAACAATCTTTACAGGTGTGGGTTTTTTATAAATATATGCTTTATCTATCTCTCTATAATATTCATTAGTTTCATTTAAATCGCTTTCTAATGACATTCCTCTATTTCTATATGTGATGGGGGATGTATTATGTTCTTTTTTTATTCCATTTGGATAGTTCATCTCATCACCTATTTTGTATTATACTATATATTTTTATTTTTTGCTATAATTTTGTATCAGGAAGTATGTATTTTTCTTCTCTTTTTTAGATTTGGGTCATATTTTGGTATGTTTTGTCGAATTTGATGCTTTTTCTTCTTTTTTCTTATAATATAAAGCTGGGTGATTATATGAATAATTTTGAAGTGATTCGGATTTTAAATATGCTTTCTGATAAGATGAGGGTAGCTAAAATAGGAGTTTCTTTTCATTCGATAAAACAACATCTAGATAATTGACAAAAGCTTTAATCAATGCCATAATATTACTATAAGGGATTGGTGATAACATGTATCAGAATAAGATTACACTTATGCCACAAGATATTTTGGAAAAAGAATTTAAGATTGATACTCGTGGATATCGCTTGAAGGAAGTTGACCAGTTTCTTGATATCATTATTGGTGACTATGAACAGTTCTTAAATATCATTAATGATTTAGAGAAAGAGAAGGCGGATTTATTAGGTGAGATTATGAACTTAAAACAAGAACTTCGTAATTCTCATATGAGTATGGAAGTTGCTCGTAGTAATGTAGAAGTTCCTGAGGTGAATAATGTGGATATTTTAAGACGTCTTTCTCAACTTGAAAAAATGGTATATGGTAGTAACAAAGATAATAACAATTAATATATAGACAAACGCTGATATTTTATATATTAGAGGAAAGTCCATGCTCGCACAGTCTGTGATGATTGTAGTGTTCGTGCCTAGGGAAAAAATAACCTAGGGTAGTTTTTACTAACGGCGGAAGATAATCTAAGTCTATGATATGATTTATTCCATAAATGTGCCGCAGTGACGATGCTTTTGGAAACAAAAGAGTGAAACGTGGTAAACCCCGCGAGCGAGAAATCCAAATTTGGTAGGAGAGCTCTAATGGAAGAAACGAATGAAATTAGGGACCGGAGACGGTAGATAAATGTTTGTCGCCTGGGAACAGGAACAGAACATGGCTTATTTATATTTTTTGTTTATTATAGTGAGGTGTTATTATGAAAGAACTGGGAGAGTATTTAAAACATACTAGAATTAGTAATGGTGTTAGTATGGAAGAGGCTGCCGAAGATTTAGAACTTTCTACATCTCAACTTGAAAATATAGAAAGTGGTAATGTACGAGCGTTTAAAGATGTATATGGCTTAAAACAATACGTACGCCAATATGCTAAATATTTGGGGTTGGATCCAGAGAAAGTGGTGGATGAATTCAATGGCTTTTTGTTTGAACATACGTCTAAGATTTCTTTGGATGATATTAAAGAAGCGCAACGTAAATTAGATGCTAAGGGGAAAGAAGAGAAAAAGGTTAAATCCCCTTATACAATGGAGCACAAAAAGAAACTGTCTATTTGGCCTTTTGTTTTTGCTCCTATTGTCGTTTTGCTTTTATTTATTATTATTTATTTTATTGTTAGCACCATCAATAAGGCACCTGTTGTAGATACAGAGTTAGTACCAGAGGTAAGGAAGGAGTATATAAATGAATTTACCTACTAAAATTACAATAGTTCGTTTAGTATTGACTGTAGTACTTATTATTTTATTATGTTTTCCATTTTACAGTGTGGGAGTACAATTTCCAACATATAATATATTAGGTGGAGTATCATTACAATATATTATTGCAGGTGTAATTTTCATTATTGCCAGTTTGACAGATTTTGTAGATGGATATTTAGCTAGAAAGAATAATCAAGTTACCAATACTGGTAAAATGTTAGATGCTATTGCTGATAAAGCTTTGGTTAATAGTGTATTGATTATTTTAGCTGCTCAAGGATTTATTCATGAGATTATTCCTGTTATCGTTGTTCTTCGTGACATTGTTGTTAATGCTATTAAAATGGAAGCGGCTGGTCGTGGAAGAGTAGTTGCTGCTATTGGATCTGGAAAATTAAAAACTGCTACATTGATGATTGGTACAACACTTACATTCTTCTATAATGTGCCTTTCGAATTTATTAATATCAGTGTTGCACAAATCTTGTTATATATTGCTGCTATTTTATCTATTGTGTCAGCAGTTCAATACTTTAATATGAATAAAGCATTGATTTTTGGTAAAGAGGAAAAAACAAATTCATAATAAAATAAGGCTGAATTCCCCTATTTTGATAGGGGGATTTTTATTTTTTGTAAGAAATCTTTGCTATAAAACAATTGTTCGAAAAAGTGTTGCTTTTTCTTTTTTTTTATTATATAATTGATTTGTAAATACTTTTGTATATTAATAGGAGGAATTATGAAAAGTGTAAGTAAAGATACATCAAAAGATAAAGCATTGGAACAGGTATTAAATGATATAGAAAAGCAATTTGGTAAAGGTTCTATTATGAAACTAGGAGATAGTAAACATATGAAAGTAGATGTTGTTTCTAGTGGTTGTCTATCTTTGGATATTGCTTTAGGAGTAGGTGGTTATCCAAGAGGTAGAATTATTGAAATTTATGGACCTGAATCAAGTGGTAAGACTACGTTTGCTTTACAGGCAATTGCTGAGGTGCAAAAAACTGGTGGTAGGGCAGCTTTTATCGATGCGGAGCATGCTTTGGATCCTGTCTATGCTGAACGTTTGGGAGTTAATGTGGATGAGTTGTTGCTTTCTCAACCGGATACTGGAGAACAAGCTCTTGAGATTTGTGAGGCTTTAGTACGTAGTCAGGCAATTAGTATTGTTGTTATAGATTCTGTTGCAGCTTTAGTTCCACAGGCTGAGATTGATGGTGAGATGGGGGACTCTCATGTTGGGCTTCAAGCACGTTTAATGTCACAAGCGTTAAGAAAACTTTCTGGTACGATTAATAAGACGAATACAATTGCTATTTTTATTAATCAATTACGTGAAAAGGTTGGTGTTATGTTTGGTAATCCTGAGACTACACCAGGTGGACGTGCGTTAAAATTTTATTCTACTATTCGTTTGGATATCCGTCGTAACGAACAATTGAAGATGGGGGATGGAGTGGTAGGTAATAAGACGACGATTAAGGTTGTTAAGAATAAGGTTGCTCCTCCATTTAAAACTGCTGTTGTTGATATTATGTATGGTGAAGGTGTTTCTCATGAAGGAGAAGTTATTGATTTAGCAGTGGAAGCTGATATTGTAGAAAAGACGGGTGCTTGGTATTCTTATCAAGGAGAAAAACTTGGTCAAGGAAAAGAAAACGTCAAATTATTATTAAAAGATAATCCGGAATTATGTCAAGAAATCGAGAAAAAGGTTCGTGAATATTATGACATTGATTTAAATAAAAATAATGCGGACAGTGATGATAAGAATATGAAAAAGGAAAAGAATAGTTAGTATTCTTTTTTTTTGCATAAAATTAATTAGGAGTGTGATATGAAAAAATTAAATGAACTTGTAACATGTGATTTGGATATTCCTATATTAGGTGTTGCAACCGATTCTAGAAATGTTAAGCCAGGGTATTTGTTTATTGCTACAAAAGGTTTTTACGTTGATCATTTTGATTTTATTGAGGATGCTATCCAAAGAGGAGCAGTTGCTGTTGTGGCGACACGGGGTGGAGATTTTTCTGTTCCTATTATTGTAGTATCTGATATTGATTATGAATTAATTTCTATTTGTGAAAAATTCTATGATGTTAGAAGTGAAGAGTTTTCTTTTATTGGTATTACTGGCACTGATGGGAAAACGACAACTGCGATTATTACAAGGAATTTATTAAATAAATATTTTCCTACTGCTTATATTGGTACAAATGGACTTTATTGTGGCGAGGATATTTATTCTATTAGTAATACAACTCCTTGTGTAGAAGAGCTTTATCACCTGTTTTCTGTTGCCAAAAAACACAAATGTAAAGTTATTGTGATGGAAGTGTCTAGTGAAGCTATGCTTCATCATCGTGTTGATTCTATTTTGTTTGATGCTATTGGTTATACTAATATTACAGAAGATCATTTGAATGTTCATGAGACTATTGAAAATTATAGAAAATGTAAGTTTCGATTGTCCTCACTACTTAAGGATGGTGCTGTTGTATTTTCTAATGGTGATGATGAAAGTTGTCAATTGTTGACTGTCAATTGTAAAATTAATTTTGGTGTCAATTCATGTAACGATTGTGTCATTTCTGATATCAAAGAATGTAAAGATAGTGTATTGTTTACGGTAATATACCATCACAACACCTATTTGTTTTCTAGTCATTTTTTTGGTCTATATAATGTTTATAATGTCGTTTTAGCCTGGTTGCTTTCTAGTCGCTTTGGCATTTCCTTAGAACGGCTTTGCAAGGATGTATCTACTTTGCCACAGGTTTTAGGGAGAAGAGAAATTTTTCATGATGTTAGGGGATTTGATATTTTATTAGATTATGCACATACGGAAAATGCGATTTCTAATCTTCTTCAAAGTTTATCTTCCTACCGTAATGTGATTGTTGTTACAGGTGCGGCAGGAGGTAGAGAGAAAGAAAAACGTCCTCGGATTGGAGATTTGTTATTCCGTTATTCGGATTTTATTGTTTTTACAATGGATGATCCTAGGTATGAAGATCCTAAAGAAATTGTGGATGATCTGATAGGAAATCATCAGGAAAAAAATTATGTTTTTATTGCTAATCGACAAGAAGCGATATCTTATTCTATTGCAAAGGCAAAAAAAGGAGATGTTGTAGCAATTATTGGAAAAGGAAGAGATAATTATATGGCTATTTATGATAGGAGAGAACCTTATTGTGATTATGATGTTATTATGAAATTTTTGCATCTTTAGTTATTTTATCCACAGAATTTGTGGATTTTTCTTTTCCTTGACATTAGTTCGAAATAAATCTACAATAGAATTAGATTTAGGTATTATTCCTAATCTAGATGGAGGGAATTTATGGATGATTTAGTTTTCTCCATTTTACTTGTAGTACTTGGATTACTTATTGGGCTTTTTATAGCATTTGTTATAAATAGTATCAGAGTTAGTGTTGCTTCTAAAAAAATAGCATCACTTCGTGAAGAAGCAAAAAAAGAGATTGAAAAAATGAAAAGAGATGCTGCTTTGGAGCAAAAAGAGGAAGCACATAAATTAAAAATGGATTTAGATAAAGAAATTCGTGAGAAAAAAGAAGAAATTAAGGAATCTGAAAATCGTTTATTACAAAGAGAGGCTAGTATTGATAAGCGAGATGAATTGTGCCAGAAAAGAGAGGCAACTTTGGATGAACGAGAAGATAAACTTTCTCTTAAACAGACTGAAATCCAAAATGAGAAAAGTAAAGTGGATGAGATAAAAAAACAACAATTAGATTTGTTAGAACAAATTTCAGGTTTTAGCAAAGAAAAAGCCAAAGATATGGTAATGAGTCAAGTAAAAGAAAATATGAGTAAGGAAATTGCTGAGTTTATTCATGAAAGTGAAAATGAAGCAAAACTTACAGCAGATCGTACTGCTAAAGAATTAATTATTACATCTATGCAAAAATATGCAGCTGATATTGCTGGAGAACAAACTGTGACAGTAGTGGATTTACCCAATGATGAGATGAAGGGGCGTATTATTGGTCGTGAAGGAAGAAATATTCGTACGATTGAAGCTATTACAGGGGTCGATTTAATTATTGATGATACTCCGGAAGCTGTTGTTTTATCTAGTTTTGATCCTTTGCGTCGTGAAATTGCTCGCGTTACTTTGGAGACACTAATTAAGGATGGTCGTATTCATCCTACTAGAATTGAGGAACTTTATGATAAAGTTTGTCAAGATATGAGACAACAAATTATTGAATATGGACAAGATGCAACTTTTGAATTAGGATTAACTAAATTTGACCCTGAGTTAATTGAAATTATAGGTAAACTTCATTTTAGAACTAGTTATGGGCAAAATGCTTTACAGCATTCTTTGGAAGTTGCTCATTTATCAGGTTTGTTAGCAGCTGAACTTGGAGAAAATGAGACGTTAGCTAAGAGGGCAGGACTTTTACATGATATTGGAAAAGCGATTGATCATGAAGTTGAAGGTAGTCATGTAGATATTGGTGTTGATATTGCTAAGAAATATAATGAAGATCCAATTGTTATTAATGCTATTGCGTCTCATCATGGTGATGTGCCAGCAACTAATGTTATTGCTAGTATTGTAGCAATTGCTGATGCTTTATCTGCTTCTCGTCCTGGAGCAAGAAATGATTCTTTAGAAAATTATATTAAACGTCTTTCTCAATTAGAGGAAGTTGGAAACCATATTGCTGGTGTTGAAAAAACTTATGCTGTTCAAGCTGGTCGTGAGTTGCGTGTTATTGTTAAACCTGAAGAGGTTGATGATTTAGAAGCTCATAAAATAGCTAGAGAAGTCAAGGAACAAATTGAGGCTAATATGAAGTATCCTGGAACAATTAAAATAACTGTTGTTCGTGAAACTAGAGCACAAGAAGAAGCGAAGTAATCGCTTCTTTTTTTCGAATAATATGATAGAGGAGGTTTTATGCAACAACAAATTTATTTGTTTTGGTGTGTTGGTAAATATGTAGTTGAGCATAGTGAACAAGATTATATAGTACAAAAGGTATCTAATTATTTTAGTTATCGATATGGTCTTAGCTCTACTTTTTCTTTTGGACAAATACAGAAAATGAGATGTTTTTATTTGTCTTTTCCTAAGTTTATGCCAATATTATCTTATTTAAGTTGGAATCATTATCAACAGTTGATATTTATTCGTGATGTTGATAAAAAGTATTTTTATTTTTTTATTTCTTTATTTTGTTTTTTGTTGCCATCGGAATTAGAGAGTGCCATTTCTAATCAGTTGTATGAGCAAATAAAAAAATAGGCATTGCCTATTTTTCTTTTTTGATATCTAATATGATTGGTAAAATAATTGGCTTTCTACCAGTCATCTCATTAATAAATGGATATAATTCTTCGGTTATATCACTTTTTAATGATTGAAAAGTTGTTTTAGGATTTGTTAGCTCGGATTTGATAATTTTTTCTGCTTTGTCTTCAATTTTATGAATTAATTCTTCGTTTTCGTTTACTAAAACAAAACCTCTTGTTGTGATGTTAGGTCTGATTAGTAATTCGCGTTTTTTCATATTCACATTTACAATGACTACTAAAATACCATCATTTGCCATGATTTTTCTGTCTTTAATTACGGCACTACCAATTTCTCCAATTCTATTTCCATCTACATAGATGTCAGCTCCTGGCATGCTTTCTCCACGTGTTATGACATGATTTTTTAGGATTAAGCTATCTCCATTTTTTAGAATGAATGTGTTTTCTTTTGGTATTCCGCAACTTATTCCAATGTCGGCTTGACGTTTTAACATTCTATAGTCTCCATGGAATGGCATTAGATATTTTGGTTTTGTTAAGCGAATCATCAATTTGATTTCTTCTTCGTTTGCGTGTCCTGATGTGTGTAGGTCTGCAAGAGATGAATTTGTATATACTTTTACTCCTTTTAGATATAGTTTATTGATTGTTTTTGAGATGCTTAAAGCGTTTCCTGGGATTGTACTTGATGAAAATATTACAACATCGTCTGGTCTTAACTTAATTTGTTTATGTGTTCCATTTGAGATTCTAGATAGGGCTGCTAAAGGTTCTCCTTGGCTTCCGGTACATAGAATCGTTACTTCTCCAGGTTTTAGGTTGTTTGCTTCTTCTGCAGAAATTAGTAATTCTTTATGATTGATGTATCCTCCATTGATAGAAATATTGATGTTATTTTCCATACTTCTACCGAAGACACAAATTTTTCTATTATGTTTATAGCAGGTCTCAAAAATGTGTTTTACACGGTAAATATTAGAAGCGAATGTTGCGATGATAATACGATTTGTCTTACATTTATCGAACATTTCTCCTAATGTTTCATCTACTACAGATTCACTGGTTGAGAATCCTTCATTTAAAGCATTTGTAGAATCTCCTATTAAAAGGTCTACTCCTTCTTCTCCTAAACAGGCCATTTTATATAAATCTGCCATTGGACCGATTGGAGTAAGATCGAATTTGTAATCTCCTGTTGTGATGATTCTACCATCTGGTGTTTTGATACTAATACCATGTGAATCTGGGATAGAGTGTGTTACTCTAAAAAACTCTACTTCAATGTCTTTAAATTTAAGTTTGGTTTTATCTGTATATACATATAAATTATCATATCTAATGTTTTTATCCTGTAATTTTACAGCAATTAGTTCTTTAGCATGGTTAGGGGCATAAATTGCTGGAATTTTTACACTTTGTAATAGAAAGGGAATCGTTCCAATATGATCCTCATGACCATGTGTGATTAATAGTGCTTTAATTTTATCTTCATTTTCTTTTAAAAATGTAAAATCAGGTAAAACATAATCAATTCCCATTAAATCGCTTTCTGGGAAACTTACACCGGCATCAATAATTACAATTGCGTCGTTATGCATTACACAATACATATTTTTTCCGACTTCTCCGAGACCACCTAAAACAATAATTCTTGTTTCATTTGGTTTTTGCATAATAACTCCTTTCTTTTTTCGTTTCGTTAAGCTGACTTAGAAATTATACTATACTTTTCTCTTTTTGTCTAGATGTTAAAGCTGTTGTTGTAATTTTTGATAATTTCGTTTATACTAGAGACAAAAATGTTAGGGGGCTTTTGTCTATGAAAGAAAATGTTAGTTCAGAGGTTTATCGTATTGTAAAACAGGCATCGTCTTGGTATGGATTGATTCAAAATTTGCCGCTTTCTTTTGAAGTGGAGGTTCAACAGAGTGAATCACAAATGACACCAGAGCAGACTTTCGCTATGTTGTTTGGTGGTCAAAGTGAGGACTCTCCTCAGAATGTTGTGATAGAAGAACGTGCATTGACGCAGATAGATAAGAGAGATTTATCTTTGTTGTTAGCTGTGTTATCTTCCAATACTTTGGCAAAAGAGTTACTTGATGATTATGGAGTTACTCTTGATAAGATAACAGATTGTTTTCCAGATATTTATTCTAAGAAATCAAAAGATACAGTTGATTCGGAGAATGATAACGAAGATAGTCATGAATTATATGCTAAGTACTTTGAGCCTATGATAGAGACTTGGTCTCAGCGTTATGTTTATATGTCCCCTTATATGTTGACTTTAGAATTGTTGAATTCCGATATGCGTTCTTCTATTATTTCGGAGACTATTTATCCTATTTTGAGTAATACTGGTTTTTCTGGTAATCTATTGAATGACCAATTGATTATGGTTGTAAATCAGCAATGTGAGAAGTTTTTAAATACTCATCCAGAGGCTAAAGAAGCTTATGAAGAGAGAAAGCGTCAGGCTGAGCAACAGAACGTTCCTGGTCTTGTTAAAGTGATTATGGGTCAAAGTGATAATAGTAATCAAGGTGATAGTCAAATAGGTACTTACTTAACAGATAAAGAATTTTCTATGAATCCTGCTATTGGTCGTGATAAAGAATTAGATGATGCATTAATTACTTTAATCACAAAATCTTTGATGTTACTTGGTCCGTCTGGTGTTGGTAAAACGGCATTGGTAGAAGGTCTTGCTTATCGTATTCAACGTGGAGATGTTCCTGATTGTTTAAAAGATAGTAAAATATTACAGGTTAATACGAATGATTTGGTAGCTGGAACTATTTATCGTGGCTCTTTTGAAGGCAGAGTACAGAGTTTATTAGAAAGGTTACAGGAAGAAAAAAATACATTTTTGTTTGTTGATGAAATTCATACAGTAAGAGGAGCTGGTGCTAGTAATAGTGAATCTCAGGATTTGATGAATATTTTAAAGCCATATTTATCTAGTGGAGAGATTTGTATGATTGGAGCTACTACAGAATATGAATATCAAGAATATTTTTCTAGTGATGATGCTTTTCGTAGGAGATTTGATACGCTTACGTTAAAGGAGCCTAGAGAAAATGCTTTACAACAAATTTTGGATGGGTCTATTGCTAAATATCGTGACTTGACAGGTGTTGATTTTACTTATCGTGAGGAAGATAGAAAAAAGATTTTTCATGTTTTGATTCAGCAAACGAATGATAAAGTTAGGGTTTATAATGATAGACAATATAATCCACATTTAGTATTATCTATTTTAGAGAAAGCCTTTGCTTATGCTGCTTTTTATGAGCATGATAGTGTAGAGCTGGATGATCTTTGTCAAGCGGTTATGAGTTGTGAGAGAATTTATCCATATAGAAGAGAAGTTACAGTTTCTCAACTAAAAGGGTTGAATGTTTCCCAGAAGGAAGCTAAGAAATTGATTAAACAGGCGACAAATATTATTCCATTCCGTCCAAGAGGATAGTATTATCCTCTTTTTTCTTGATTGTAAAGAAGTTTGTTCTATGCTAAAATAATGGTGGTGATTATTATGGGATTATTTAATAAAATTAAGACAATGTTTCAGTCTAATAAAGAACAAGAAGTTAATGAGAAGCAGGATATTTCTGTTCAACAGGAACAAGAAGAAGTAAAAGTTTATGAGAAGGGGTTGAGTAAGTCTCGACAGGGTTTTGTTTCTAGACTAGCTGATTTAACCAATAAATATCGTACTATTAATGATGATTATTTTGATGAGTTAGAAGAAATTTTAATCATGGCTGATATTGGTGTTAATACCGTTATGGACTTTATTGATCGTTTAAGAGAGCGTGTTGTGAAAGAAAAGATTAGTGATCCAGAACTTTTAAAAGAAGTGATTGTTGATGAGTTGTTTATTATTTATGTAGGTGATGAAGTATTATCTAGTAAGATTGAATATCAGGAAAATGGCCCAACGGTTATTTTGTTTGTTGGAGTCAATGGTGTTGGTAAAACTACGACGATTGCGAAAATTGCTTGGAGGATGAAGCAAGAAGGAAAAAAAGTGTTGATGGTTGCTGCAGATACTTTCCGTGCTGGTGCGGTAGAACAACTTCATGAATGGAGTGGAAAAGTTGGTGTTTCTTTTTATGGGAAAGAAGAAGGTGTCGATCCTTCTAGTGTTGTTTATGATGGCTGTCAAAAAGCCAAAGAAGAAGATTATGATGTAGTTTTGATAGATACTGCAGGACGTTTACAAAATAAAGTGAATTTAATGAAAGAATTAGAAAAGATGAACAAAGTTATTCAAGGTATTATTCCTGGTGGTCCTCATGAAACTTTGTTGGTTATTGATGCAACAACTGGTCAAAATGGAATTAGTCAGGCAAAAGCGTTTCGGGAAATTACGAATATTACGGGAATCGTATTAACAAAATTAGATGGTACGGCAAAAGGTGGTATTGTATTGGCTATTAAAGAACAATTAAATCTTCCTGTTAAATTTATTGGCCTTGGAGAGAGGAAAGAAGATTTACAAGTATTTGATATTGAAAAATATATTTATGGATTATTTAAGGATATGATGTAGAATGGCGAAGAAAAAAGAAAGTATAAAACAAGGAAAAAAGAAGGTTCATACTCAACAATCAAAATCTCTTACTCAATTTAATATTATTTTTATTCATTTACAATTGTTACTTACTTTTTTAACAGCGGGATTATTTATTTGGTATATTATTGATAGTTCTATGATTTATTTGTTTCAATTGTTTTTAGGAATTACTTTGTTGGTTATGGCTTATAACAATCAAATTATTTATCGTAGAAAGCTTGCAACAGTTGCTTATAGTGTAGTGGGAATTGTGTTGCTTATTTTGGATTTGGTTATGTATTTAGGAGTTTATGTAATAGGAGCGTAAGATGGAAGATTTTGTATATTATGGGGAATTATATGATTTATATCAGGGATTATTAACTGAAAAACAGCGTCATTATTTTGAGGATTATTATTTTCATAATCTCAGTTTGGGAGAGATGGCTGAAAATTATAATGTTAGTCGAAATGCTATTTTTAAGCAAATTCATATTACGGTTGCTAAATTGGAAGAATATGAAGAGATATTACATTTGTTCTTTAAAAAACAAAAATTAATAGATGTTTTACAGTCAAAACAGATAGATGATATTAAAAAGCAAATTGAAGAAGTTTTGTAAATAGGAACTTCTTCTTTTTTTTGTTTCTATCTTGTAAAACGGTAAAAAAAACGCTATAATTTATATTATGATAGGGAAATAAGAATAGAGGGGATTTATTATGTTTGATAGAATTGTTTATATCAGTGATCATTCTGCTAATGTTAGATTAAAAGATGCAGAACATTTAGCAGTTAATTTGATGAATTTACATCTTATTTTTGAAGATAAAGATAAAAAAGTGTTGGGAGAAGTTGATGATTTAGATAAGGATATTGTTAAGGCAAGATTCTTAGGAGAAATTGTTAATGGTAGATTAATTGGTGGTACGATTCGTAAGCCTGCTTTGGATGCTTCTATTCGTGTAATTGATCAATCTGAAATTCCTATGATTGTTGGTGAAGATAAAGAAGGCTACATGAAATTTGGTGTTAGTCCCTTTTATAATGATTTTCCAGTATATTTAGATGTCAATAATTTCTTTAGTAATCATTTTGCTATTTTTGGTAATAGTGGTAGTGGTAAGTCTTGTGGTGTTTCTAGATTATTTCAAAATATGTTTCATGATCAAAGACTATTTCCATATAAAGCAAATATTTTGTTATTTGATTCTTCTGGTGAATATTACAATGCTTTTAGTAATTTGAATTCTATTAATCCTAATTATCATTATCGTTTTATTAGTACAAATGAGACGGATGGTATTGGGGAGAAGTTGCGTTTACCAATTTGGTTATTAAATGCTAGTGATTTGGCTTTGTTATTACAAGCTACCAATCATTCTCAGTTACCGATTATTGAAAGAATGTTAAAACTCGCTCTTATTTTCTCTCAGACGGATATGGATGCGAATAACTATAAGAATCATTTGATTGCGAAAGCAATTATGACGATTCTTTATACGAATGAAACATCTCCTAATAAAAGAAATGAAATATTTTCTATTTTAGCTAGTTGTTCTACTCCACAATTTAATTTAGAGGCTCCTGTTCAAGGAATTGGTTATACAAGAAAGTTTCGTGAATGTTTCTTAATCGATTCACAAGGACAATTTTCTGAAAGTGTGCTACTTACTGAATATGTGTCTTCCTTTATTAAAAATGAGTATGATAATTATGAACCACATGGTGGGGTTTTCTATACGTTGGATACCTTGGAAAAGGCGCTTAACTTTACTTTAATTAGTGAAGGGTGGCTTAGAAATGAAAATACTTATGGTGATGCGGTTACTTTAAAAGTTCGTTTGCATTCTTTAATTGTTGGTGATAATGCTAAGTATTTTGATGTTCCTGATTATATTTCTTTGGAAAGTTATTTATCTTCTCTATTAATTGATAATGGTAAGAAATATCAATTAGTTAATTTTAATTTGGATGATGTGGATGATGATTTTGCTAAAGTTATTACGAAGATTTATTCAAGACTTGTTTTTGAATTTGCTAAGGGGTTGAAGGATAGAGCGAGTATTCCGTTTCATATTGTAGTTGAAGAAGCACACCGTTATATTCAAAATGATACAGACCGTTTCTTAATTGGTTATAATATCTTTGAACGTATTGCAAAAGAAGGTCGTAAGTATGGTGTTTTACTTGGACTTATTTCTCAAAGACCGGTGGAACTTTCTGATACTGTTATTTCTCAGTGCTCTAATTTCTTGATTTTTAAGATGAATCACCCTACTGATGTGGATTATATTCGTAAGATGGTTCCTAATATTAGTGATGAAATTGTTGAGAAACAAAAAACTTTGCAAGCTGGTACTTGTTTAGGATTTGGTATGGCTTTTAAAATACCATTGATTTGTAAATTGGAGATGCCTAATCCTGCTCCATGGAGTGGTAACTGTGATGTTGTTGCTGTATGGAATGGAAAAGGAAATGATCGACCTAGTAACACAATGAATAATAATAATCCTTCTTCTTTTGCTACGTCTTCCTTTTCTCAACCTGTGATGAACACGTCTATGGGAGTAGGAGAGGTTGTTTCTAATTCTTCACCTATACCTACGACTTCCATGACATCAGATGCTGAGTCTAATGTAGGTTCTACGTCTATGGTTGGAATGCCTGATGTTAGTATGAATATGTCTGCGGATTCTACTACTACACCAAAGGGATTCCAAGACCTTAGTGATTTAGATAATGATATTAGTGATGAAGATGTTGACGATGATTTTCCTGCTGGAGGAGGGTTGATAGATACTCCTGAAGTTCCTTCTTCTTTGAATAATATGAATTCTTCTATTCCGTCATTAGTGGATATTACGGATTCTTCAACTCCGAATTTAGGAATTCCAGGGTTTGATACTATCCCATCTAATCCATCTCCATCTATTACTAGTCCTGATTTGAGTTCGAACGAACCTACAATGACTTCGGTAGGTAATCATAATCCAATTGATGCTGTTACACCAAGTGGCTCACCATTAGTTACAATTACGCCAGAGAGTTCTTCATAAAACAGGGTAACCTGTTTTTTTGTTTACTTGTTTTCTATTTTTTTGTATAATAAATTTTAGGTGATTATATGTTTGAAAGTTTAGGAGATCGTTTACAAAATGCGATTCATAAAATCAAAGGTTATGGAAAAATTACAGAAGATAATATTTCTGATATGATGAGAGAGATTCGCTTAGCTTTATTGGAAGCGGATGTTAATTATAAAGTGGTAAAAGAGTTTACTAATACTGTAAAAGAAAAAGCCCTTGGTGAAGAGGTTGCCAGTAGTATTAATCCTGGAGATTTGTTTGTTAAGATTGTAAAAGATGAATTGACTGAATTACTTGGGGGAGAGCAAGCTGATATTTGCTTAAAAGGTAATCCTGCTGTTTTGATGTTAGTTGGTCTTCAGGGATCTGGTAAAACTACGACAATTGGAAAATTAGCTAATTTTTTGAGAAAGAAACACGCAAAAAAGCCATTGTTGGTTGCTTGTGATGTCTATCGACCTGCAGCAATTGACCAGTTAAAACAGATTGGAAAGCAACTTAGTATCGAAGTGTATGATGAGGGAAAAGGTAATCCTGTTGAAATCTCTAAGAACGCAATCTCTTATGCTAAAGAAAAAGGATATGATTATGTTTTAATCGATACTGCGGGACGTTTACATATAGATGAAGAGTTAATGGATGAACTTGAAAATATTCGTACGGAGGTTCATCCCGATGAAATTTTATTAGTTATTGATTCTATGATGGGACAGGATGCTATCAATGTTATTACTGGGTTTCATGATAAATTGCCACTTACTGGTGTTGTCCTTACAAAATTAGATGGTGATACGAGAGGTGGTGTTGCTTTATCTGTCCGTCATCTAACTCATGTTCCTATTAAGTTTATTGGTGTTTCTGAAAAGTTAGATGGATTAGATTCTTTTGATCCTGAACGTATGGCTGGCCGTATTTTAGGAATGGGAGATATTGTTTCTTTGGTAGAGAAAGCAACAGATGCGATCGATGAAAAAGAGGCTGAAAAAACTGCTAAAAGAATGCAACAAGGTAAGTTTGATTTGGAAGACTTTCTATCTACGATGAAACAGATGAAAAAATTAGGACCTCTTGAAAATATTTTGAAATTACTTCCAGGGGCAAAGAAAATGGGACTTACTAATGTTAAGATTGATCCTAAACAATTAGCTCATATTGAAGCAATTGTTTTATCCATGACTCCTAAAGAAAGACGACATCCTGAAATTATTAAAGCTAGTCGTAAAACTAGAATTGCCTCAGGTAGTGGTACTTCTGTACAAGAAGTTAATAAGTTGTTGCAACAATTTGATCAAATGAAAAAGATGATGAAGCAATTTTCTAATGGAAATATGAAGTTGCCATTTTAAAAGTACTAGTTTTTTCTAGTACTTTTTATTTTTTTTATTATTTTGGTTATTGTTTTTGTGTCTTTTTTATTTAGTTTTTTTGTTTTATTATAAATTGAATAATTGCGATGATGTCTATGATGATAAATACAAAAAGATAGTTATTTAGATAACTATCTTTAAATCCATCTAGATATAGTGGCATTAAAATTAGAAGAATTGTAGTGGCTATAAGTTACTTTTTTTTAAAATATTATATATTTTTTCTTTTATTCGTTACTCCTTCTAATTACTTGTTTTTTTTCCTCTATTTATTCTTCTATTCTATTAAGTATTTTACTTAGTTTATTTCTTTATTGTCAATAACTAGGAAGTAATTTTTGTATTTTGGGCTATTGTCGTTTTCTAAAAGTTTGTCCTACATATGATAAAATATAGGAGGTAATTAGAATGTTTGATCAAAACAATTTTGATTTTGATTCTACTGTCATGGGTAATAATAATATGGTAGATAATGACATGAACGTTGATATTAATATGAATACGGAAGCTACAGGTATGAATATGGGTATGAATATGAATATGAATCATGGTATGGGATGTCCTGTACAAGAGGGAGTACAACAAAAATGTATTCATAAGACGTTTGTTCATGAGGTTCCACATGTATGTCCTATTCATACTAGAATTATTAATCATCATGTATTTAGACATACATATCGTCCACAATATACTTGTTCAGAAGAAAATGTGGTTAGTAATGTACAGTGTGGTTCTTGTGGTCAATTTAGATAGTTTATATCAATATTTTAAACGAGTAAGTTTTTACTCGTTTTTTAAATAAAATTTTTTTATTACAATATATTTTATTATGAAGATGAATATTGATGGGGAAATTTTTCGTTTAAATTTTGAAAATGTTCTATGGATTATTTTTATGTTTTTGTCATTTTTAAATATTTTGGGAGATTGTGATAGTAAAAAGTTTTTGATTAGTAAAGAGCAGATTTATAAGAGGCAAGCTGATTCTATTTTTACTTTAACTTTGTTTATTACTTTTTTTATTTATTTATATTTTTTTGTTCGAAATTATAGGCAGTATCAAAGAATTCCTAGTTATTTAAAGGATTTGTATTTTGTAAAAGTGTTTGGTAGTATTTTTTTGATATCTGGTATTTTATGTCTTTTATATTTTCAACAAGGTCAGAAACATGTTATTTAGTTTTTTGTCAAACTTTGTGTCTAATTATGTCAGCTTTCTTGATTATTTTTTTAGAGTGTTTTATTCTAATAGTAGGGAGTGTGATACGAATGATTTATCCTTCTATTGATAAATTACTAAATATTGTTGACTCAAAGTATGAATTGGTTCATATCTCTGCACGTCGTAGTAAAGAAATTTCTAGAACAGGGTATTTACAAATGCCTGTTAGTTCATATAAGAGTACAAAAAATATTGGAAGAGCGTTGGAAGAAATAACAGAAGGACTTATTGAAATTAAGAAAGGAGAGAAGTAATACTTTTCTTCTTTTTCTATGGTATACTATTGTTAGGTGATTCTATGAAAATATTAAAGTATAAGAAGAAGAGAAATGGACAGTATGAATTACAGTTAGAATCTGGTGAAGTGTTGTCTTTATATGAAGAAGTTATTTTAAAATTTGAATTATTATTAAAGAAAAAAGTAGACGAGAAAGAAAAAGAGAAAATCTTGTTGTGTAATCAAGAATATGATGTGTACTATATTGCTTTAAAATCATTGAAGAGTAGATTTAAATCTGTTAGAGAGTTGAGGAATTTATTATTAAATAAGGAATATCCACAAGAATATGTGAAAAAAGCTATTGAGAAGTTATTACAACAAGGGTATTTAAATGATAAGAGTTTTGCGAAGGCATATATTAATGAACAAATGATTACTACTTCCAAAGGGCCTAGAAAGATTGAGAAAGAATTATTAGATAAAGGAGTATCTTCTTCTATTATTACAGAGGAGATTTCTATTTTTACTATGGAAGAACAAGTTCCTAAGATAGAAAAAGTTGCGAATCGTTTGATTCGTAGTAATCGTAGTCGTGGTGGTTTTGTATTAAGGAAAAAGATTGTTCATGATTTGCAAACGCTAGGATATGATATTTCTATTATTGATGAGGTATTAGGTCGGTTGGATTTTGGTGATACGAAAGATATTGCTAAAAAGGAATACGATAAATTGTATCGTAGACTTAGTCGTAAATATTCTGGTCGTGAATTAGAATATAAAATAAAAGAAAAATTATATCAGAAAGGATTGTATTATGAAGATTAATCAGTTTATTCAAAAATATAGACTTTTTCTTTCTTTTTCTTTTTTTCTTTTTTGCTTTGCCTTGTTTTTAATGTTGTTTTTAAGAGTTGATATTGATTATTATTGGCATTATAAAGCTGGAGAATATATGGTTAGGCACACTACTATTTTGACAAAGGATATTTTTTCTTGGAGTTTATATCAATTTCCTTGGATGTCTCATGAATGGTTGTTTGAAGTGTTGCTTTATGGACTTGATATTGTCTTTGGTAAGTTGCATTTATTTGTTTACGTTTTTTCCATTACGCTTGGGTTATTATTCTTTTTATTTTTGATACAGAGAAAAGAATATTTAAAAAATATCCCTTTTGCATTACTTTGGACAGTTTTTTTTGCTCTTATTTTTGTTGGACTTAGTGGACGACCACAACTACTTAGTTTTTTGTTACTAGCGATTGGTGTTTGGCTTGTTTTTTATTTCTTTTATCATCCTAATTCTAAAAGAATTTATTTTTTGCCTTTGATTAGTCTTATTTGGGCTAATGTTCATGGAGGATCTTCTAATTTACCTTATCTGTTGTGTTTTATTGCGATATTTTGTGGATTGTTTTCGTTTTCGTTTTCTAAAATAGAAGCTAGTCGTTTAGCTAAAAAGCAAATTATAACTTATTTTGTAGTTGCGATTTTGTGTATGGTTGCTATTTGTGTGAATCCTCATGGAATCTCTATGCTTTGGTATCCTTATCAGAATATGGCAGATAGTTTGATGCTTTCTACTATTGCTGAATGGCAACCAAGTAATTTGAACGAACTTTCTCATTATGTTTATTTTGCTTTTGCTTTACTAGTGTTATTTATTTTTATTTTTAGTAAAAAGAAAATTCGATTTGTTGATACCGTTTTTTATTTAGTATTTTTATATCTTGGGTTAAAAAGTATTCGTTTTTGGTTTTTTAGTTATATTGTTTGGTCGTTCTTTATTTTTTATTATATTCCAAAGAGAAAGTTAGATTCTTATTCTTGTAGTATGATTTTACTTTTATCTGTCGTTTTCATATTCATTTTTGGTAGAGATTTTTCTTATTCTCAGGTTTTATCTGAAAAGACATTATCAGATGATGCAATTGCTGTTTTAAAAGAAGAGAAACCAGAAAGATTATTTAATTATTATGATTACGGAGCATATTTAATTTATTGTGATATCCCTGTTTTTATTGATGGGAGAGCAGATTTATATTCTAGATATATTTATGAGGATTATCAAAATATTTCTAGATTATATTATTCTTTTCCTGATTTGATTACTAAATATCAATTTGACTATTTTATTGTTCCTAAAAAGAGTGGAATTGCTAGTTATTTAAGTGATAGTGGGCAATATAATACTATCTATCAGGATAAGGGATGTATTATTTTTGAGACAAAATAAAGATCTACGTTTTGACGTAGATCTTTTTATTTTAATTTGTTGTACTAGTTCCAGATGATGAAGCTGCGTTAATTAATTGGTTCATTAATTCTTCATATTGTTTTTCTAATTCATCATCATTCCATTTAATTTTTTTATCTTCTCTAATATCCATTAGTGTTCGATAATGAAGTGTAGAATCATTATCTAATTGGTTGTTAGCTAATGTTGATTTAATATCATCTTCTACTTCATCTAAGTCAGGTTTTTCTTTTTGGTCTACTCTTAAGATAATATGATATCCATATTGAGTTTCTACAGGTTCTTCTGTGTATTCTCCATTTTCTAGTTCTTCTACAGCAGCCATAAAGTTTTCATCCATGTCATCGGTGTTAAAGTATCCTAAGTTTCCACCGTCTTCAGCTGTTGCAGAATCGTCAGAATATTCTTTTGCAAGTTCTGCGAAATCTTCTCCATCATCTAGACGTTCAATGATTTTTTGAGCTTGACGTCTTGCTTTTTTTTCTGCTTTTTCTTGTTCTTCTGTTGTTGCATCACTGTCCACATCTGGTGTAATTAGAATATGGCTTGCTTTGATATCTCCAATAATATTTTCATCATAATAATCTTGGATTTCATCTTCTGTTAAATGATCTCCTAAATAATCTTCTACTGCTTCATTTCTTTTATATTCTAGCCTTAACATTTCTTCTAGTTCCTCTTCACTACTTACTCCGAAGTATTGTTGAATGGCACTTAAGAACATGTCTTCGTTATCACCATATGTTTGTTTTAATTGATTAATTTGATCTTCTACTGCTTGATTTTCATCATCGTTTGCAGGATACTCTTCGTCAAATAATTGATGATCAATCATATCTACTAATCTTGATATGTTTGATAATTTTATTTCATTATAATAGTCTGTTGCTGAAATTTTAATTCCATCCAATGATACAGCTGTTTTATTATCATCTAATTCTGCTTTTTTTCCACAACCTGTTACAACTGTTGTAATAGCTAATAGAGAGCATAGACCAATTCCTATTTTTTTGTTCATCTTATTCCTCCTAATTCCAACAATATCATAGCAAAAAAAATAAATTCGTGCAATAAATATACTAGATATAATCACACAATTTTTAATTTTACCATAGAATATCATGAAAGCATAAAAAAAGGAGGAAAAGATATGAGTAATTATATTTCATCTTCAGCAATCTTGTTAGTTTTGTTCATTCTTTTAGTTATTATCTTAGGTGCTTATATTTAAGGAGGTGTTTTAATGTCTTGTTCAGAGAATCATGTTGCTCCAAGAAGAAATAATAGTTTTGTTATTATCATCGTGTTATATATTTTATTAGCTATTATTTTAGGAGGCACAATGTGTTACTAATAAATTAGATAAGAATTTTGTTCTTATCTTTTTTATGTTTTTGGCCATACTATAATTGGTGATGTTATGTATTATTATTTAAATTTGTTTTTTATTAATTCTTTTATTGGTTTTTTATTGGAAACAGGATTAAAGACTTTTTTCTTTCATGATATGAATAATGGTATTTTGTTTGGCCCCTGGATTCCTGTTTATGGGTTTGGAGCAGTTATTATTGCTTTGGTTAGTAAATTTATTTTTCATCGTTTGAAAATTTCTAAACTGTGGAAAACGGTACTTTTATTCTTTGTTGTTTTTGTGTTGCTATCTTTATTGGAATGGCTAGGTGGTATGATTATTGAGGCTCTTTTTCATAAGGAGTTTTGGAGTTATTGTGATCAAAAATATAATTTGGGACCTTATATTTCTTTAGGAATGAGTTTACTCTGGGGTGGAGCATCGTTGCTTTTGGTTTATGTGATTTTACCTTTAGAAGAAAAATTTATAAAAAAAATACCAAGATTTATAACAATCTTGGCAGTTGTTTTCTTTTTAATAGATTGTGGGGTTACTTATTTTCTAACTTCGTAAATACGTCATCGATATCTGATAAAAGTTCACTGTTATAGTTAAAATCCACTTTATCGTTTTGATATCTTGGAATTACGTGGATATGAAAGTGTTTAATATCTTGTCCTAGGAAGTTATTTTCACAAATCGTAAATCCTTCACAATTTAGTTTTTCTTTTAGTAGAGGGTATAATTTTTCTCGTAATATTTTTATGCTATGAGCAATGATTTCTTCTTGGATATCTAAGATGTTTTCATAGTGCTCTTTTGGTAATATCAATAAGTGTCCATCTGTAATAGGATTGATATTCATGATTACTTTTATCGTATCATCTTCATAGACTGTTTTTGAAGGTAGTTCTCCTTTTATAATTTTACAAAAAATACAATCATTCATTTTATTCATCTCCATATTTTCTATATTCATAACTAAGGTGATTTTCTGTTAAAATATTATCACTATTAGTTACTGCTTTGGTTTCATCATCGCTTAGGATATATGTAATTACTTGGGCTAATGTTTCACTTTGCAGTGTGTTGTCTGTCAGGTCTTCGATTGTAAGTGTTCTCCCTTGACGTTTGCTTGTAATATTGATGGTATAATAATTGGGATTTATATTTAATCCTTTTATTTTTGTTATATTATTTTCAATATTTGTTACGAGACCATTTATATTGTTTTGTGTTATTTGTCCATTTATGGATAGTTCAATGTTATATATATTTATATTTTCTAACTTGTTGTTTATAATATTTTTTCTGATTTGATTTGTATATTGATCAAGAGTTAGGGGAAATGTAATGGTTGTATCTAGGTTTAGTTCTTTTTCTATTTTTTCTTCTAATTCTTTTTCAATCGATGATAGTAATGTTTTTCCTTCTAGGTAATCTGTTTTGTAAGTATCTTTTATTTCATTGTTTTCATAGGTAATTGTGAAATATAAATTGGAATTTTTTTTGTTAGATACTTTTACTTTATAGGTAGGGGTTTTGTATGCAATTTTTCCTAATTCTAGATTTTCTTTTTCTTCTTCATAGTTTTCTTGAATGTAATCTTCTATTTTTGTCTGTATTCTATCTGTATAAAAAGGGGCTAATTTTTCTGTTACTACTAGTGTTCCAAGAGATACAAAAGTGATAAAAAAAAGTAGAGCCATCCCTAAAATTAACTTTTTATCTTGTCTCATGTTATCACCAATTTTATTGTATCTTTTTTTTATGGTTTTGGCAATTTTATTTTAGAAAAATTCTTGTGAAAATAGTTGTTTTCAAAAAGTAGTTATGATATTATTATATATGATTAGAAATATAAAATAGGTGGTGTTAGTATGCAAGAAGGAAGAGAAGTTAGTTTTCAAACGGGAAAAGTTAACTATAATGGTCAGTCAGGAATTTTGTGTAAATTTGTAACGGTTACACAGGGAGATAAGAAGGATTTCTATTATATTTTAAATGATCGAAAGTTAGATAATGGTTATTATATTGTTTCTACAGATTTAAAAGAAGCCATTGATCCTACTGTTCCTCGCACCCATATTGGACTTATTGATAAAGATGCTAATATCATCATTCCTTGTGAAAATAAAACGATTAAACCAGTGGAAGGGGATTATTTATTAGTTGAGAGAAGTATTCCTCAATCTCAAAGTGTTAAAGAGGCAATTGCTTCTAGAAATGATCCTGCTGCTGCTACAAGAATGGTTTCTGCGAATGCTAGTATTAAAGATAAGTTAAATGAAGCGATGAATCATAGTGGTAAGTTTGTTATGAATGATTTATTATCTGAGGGTACTATTTGTACTTTGGATGGTAAGAATTTATTAAATAATCAGTATTTTAGTTTTATTGGAATTACAAATGATTCTTTCTGCTGTAGTACTAATGTTCCTAGTGATGCAGTGGTGAAGGTTGCTCGTAATGGGGCTTTCTTGGGAGATGCAGTTAGCGAAGATGTACAAAATGCAGCTATAGTTCCACCTCTTGTTCAACCAGATGTGGCTGTTGCTAAGGAAGAAGTTCGTGAAGAGGTTGTACCGACAGTAGAGTCTCCAAAACCTACTGTTGATGCTGCTCCTTTGGATGTTAGTGCTGTTTCTGTTCCTAAGTCAACTATTGATTCTGCTTTAAACTCTGATACGGCTATTACCGAAACAAAAGATACAGATAGTGTCGAGGTAGAGGAGGAGACTACTCGACAAGTTGTTCCTGTAGAGGAAAAACAAGAGAGTGTTGTTCCAGAAGCAGTGGTTCCTACTGTGGATAGTTCAGAGAATGTTGCTGCTTCTACGGAGGCAATACCTACCGTCAATTTGGAACCAGCGTCTGCTAGTGCTCCAGCATCCAATACAGAAGAAGCTGTAGAAGATACTTCTAAAGTTGAAGAAACATCTCCAGCAGAGTCTTCTAGTTCAGAAAAACTTGTTACTGATTCTCAATCTCCAGAAGAGATGGATGATATTGTTCATAGAGTAGGGCAACTTGTTCAAGATAATGTACAATTAACAGCAGAAAATGAAAAATTAACAGCAGAAAATGAAAAATTAACAGCAGAAAATGAAAAATTAACAGCAGAAAATGAAAAATTAACAGCTCAAATTCAAGAGAGTATTGCTAAATTAAATAGTCTTTCACAAGATGAAGAAAAAATTAGAGGACTTGAAGAAAAAAATAGAAGACTTGAAAAAGAAAATAGGAGATATTCTACTTTGTTCCAACAAGTAGAGCAGGTACTTAATGTTGATTCTTCTAAAGGTGCAGATATTATAGATTTTAATTCTCGCAGTAATGAAGATGCTGTTGTATATAGAAAAGCTGCTTAAAGTCTCTTTGGAGACTTTTTCTTTTGGTTTAATATTATAAGCAATTTGTATTTTTTCTCATAAGATATCATATCTTATGAGGTGATAAAATGAAGCGAGAAGATTTTCCTGTTTTAAGAAATAAGGATATTATTTATTTTGATAATGCTGCTACTACTTTGAAACCAGATGTTGTGATTTCTGCGATGGATGAGTATTATCAGTATTATACTTCTAATATTCATCGTGGTCTTTATGATAGCTCTATTTTGACTGATTATTTGTATGATAGTGCTAGATTTACTGTTCGTGATTTTGTTCATTGTTCTAGTGCTAAAGAAGTTGTTTTTACGAGTGGTGCTACTTATTCTATTAATTTGGTAGTGTTTGGTTATATGAAATATCATTTGGAAGCAGGAGACGAAGTATTATTGTCGAAAGCAGAGCATGCTTCTAATATTTTACCGTGGTTACGTTTAGCAGAGGAAATTGGAATTGTCATTCGTTTTGTTCCGTTGGATGAGGATTATGCTGTTACTTATCAAGCAGTAGTGGACTCTATTGGTGAAAAGACAAAGGTTGTTTCCTTGGCTCACGTTACGAACGTTATTGGTGACGTTAGAGATATCAGAAGAATTGGTTCTTTTTGCCGTAGTCATCATATTTTGTTTCACGTAGATGGAGCTCAAAGTGTTCCTCATATGGAAGTTGATTTTATTCGTGATTCGATTGATTTTTTGAGTTTCTCTGGTCATAAAATGTGTGGGCCTACGGGAGTAGGTGTATTGGTAGGAAGAGAGTCTTTATTAAAAGAAATGATTCCTGTATTCTATGGAGGAGGTATGAATTTGTCTTTCCATAGTGAAGGCGGTTATACTTTAAAGGAGCCCCCTGTTTTATTAGAAGCTGGAACTCCTCCTATTGCTGAGGTGTTGGGTTTAAAGGCGGCAATTGAATATTTAGAGTCTATTTCGTTAGAAGAAATTCAAAAACAGGAACGTATATTGAAACGTTATTTAGTAGAGCAATTATCTTGTCTTCCTTTTCTTACGATATATAACAAAGATAGTGATAGTGGTATTATTGCTTTTAATGTTGATGGCGTTAGTAGTATGGATGTTTCGAAATATTTGAATTGTTTTCATATTTGTGTTCGTTCTGGGAATCATTGTAGTAAGATGTTAAAGGAAGATATGGGAATACCTTCTACGGTTAGAGTTAGTCTTTATTTTTATAATACAAAAGAAGAAATTGATGTCTTGGTTTCTGCCTTAAAGAAATGTCAAAAAGTTTTTCAAATTGTTGAAAATTGATTTTTTCTATTTGCTTTGTTTTTTAAAAGAAAAATTCTAGTATAGAGTTTTTCTTTTTTTGTTTTTCTTTTGATTTCTATTTCTTTTTTTCGTCATTTGTCTTTTTGCTGTTCTTTTTTTATGATGATTTTGAAAGGAGGTGAGTTATGTTAAATCAGGTGGTTTTGGTTGGTAGGATTGTCTTTGATTTAGAATTAAAAAAGAATGATTCCGGTAAGAAATATTTAAATCTTACTTTAGCAATTCCTAGGAGCTTTAAGAATATGGAAGGAAATTATGATACGGATTTTATTCGGTGTGTGGTCTGGGATAATATTGCTGAGAATACGACTCTTTATTGTCATAAGGGAGATATTGTTGGATTAAAGGGAAGGTTGCAATCTAGAACTTTAGAGAAGAAAGATAAAAAAGAAACAATTATGGAGGTGATAGGTGAAAAAGTTACTTTTTTGACTTCTTCTAAAGCAAAAGAAGAAAAAGTATAATTGCTTTTTTTTCTTTTTTTTGGTATTCTATACCTTATCTGGAGGGGTAGATGTGAAAAAAATAACGATTTCATATGATGATATTAATCGCGGTAAATATTTATCAGGAGGTTCTAAGAGCGTTCTTTTCGAAATGCCTAACGGGCAAATATTAAAATGTTTTAATCCTGATTATATAGATATGACTAAACAGTTCGGATTTCATATTGAAGAGCAGTTATTGTCTGCTACAGAAGTTCCTGATACTGGTGTTCTTGTTCCTACTTCTATTTGTTATTTGGATGGACATTTTTTAGGGTATACTTTACCAAAAGCGAAAGGACAATCTCTTTATGATTATTCTATGTCTTTATCTTTAGATGATAGAGCGGATCTATATCAATATGCTGATATTTTTTCTAAAGTAGAGAGAACTGTAAAAAATGCGGATGATATTGTTTTTCCTGATTTATGTAGTTTGAAAAATATTTTTGTTGATTCTGATCACAATATTCAGTTTATCGATTATGATGGATTGCAGGTAGGACATTTTCCACCTACTAGTGTTTCTAATTCTTTAGGTTCTGTTGATTTTCTTCAGGCTAATCCTAAGTATTTTCAGAATGGATTGTATACAAAAGAGTTGGATAAAAAAAGTTTGATTCATCTTTATTTTTCTTTGGTTTTTAATGTGGGATTACAAAATATAGGAAGATCGGTTAGTCCTAATCATAGAATGACTTTGGATGATGTTTTTTCTGCTTTGGCCATCGATGATGTTGAATTATATGAAAAAGTTTCTCGTGTTTTTGATTATCATGTTCCTAATGAATATTTAGGAGATACTGTATTTAGAATTGCGGATGAATATGATTTGAAAGTTGATCCTGTACCAATTCAAGCTGGATGTTATGAAAAGAGATTAGTAAAGAAAAAGTAGAGTTGCACATTTCTTTTAATATAAGAAATGTGTTTTTTTATATATTTATGCTATAATTATTATAGGTGAATAATATGGAAATAAAAAAGTTTGAGGAAAAATATTTAGATTCTTTAAATGACCTTTTAGAAAAATCTTTTCATTTAAAAAAAGAAGGAAAGAGTCCTCCTTCTGATATTGAGTTGCTGGCTATTGTTGATGAGAAAGTTGTTGGTTACTTAGTTTTGAATCGTTTGATTGACGGGGTTCGTAACCAGACTTATTTTCATGTGAATTATGTTTGCTCTCATCCTGATTTTCGTAATCAACATATTGCAACGAGACTTTTTGAAGAGGTTTTTTCTATTTGTAAAAAGGAAGGCGTTTCTTATTTAGAGTTAACTTCTAATCCTTCTAGAGTGGCGGCTCATCACTTGTATCATAAATTGGGCTTTCAGGTTCGGGAAACTACGGTATTTCGAAAGGAGATTTTATGATTACTGATATTATTAATAAGAAAAGATTGGGAAAAGAGTTAAGTTATCATGAATTGGATTTGTTTTTTAATGGTTATTTAGATGGAACTGTTAAAGATTATCAGATGTCTAGTTTGCTTATGGCAATTTGTATTAATGGTATGACAGAAGAAGAGACTTTTGCGTTAACTAAAATTTTTATTGATAGTGGCGATACATTAGATTTGAGTTTTATATCTGGTACGGTTGTTGATAAACATTCTACTGGTGGTATTGGTGATAAAACTACTTTAATTATTGCTCCTATTGTTGCGAGTCTTGGTGTTCCTATTTTGAAGATGAGTGGTCGTGGTCTTGGATATACAGGTGGAACGATTGATAAATTGGAGAGTATTCCTGGTTATCGTATTGATTTGTCCGATGAGGAGGTAATCCATCAGGTACAAGATATTGGGATTGTTATTACGGGTCAGACTGCTAGTTTGGCACCTATGGATAAACAGATTTATGCTTTGCGTGATGTGACTGCTACTGTTTCTTCTGTTCCACTAATTGCTACTAGTATTATGAGCAAGAAGATAGCAGGTGGAGCAGATAAGATTTTAATTGATATTAAAGTTGGTAATGGTGCTTTACTAAGAACTAAGAAAGAAGCAGAGGAGCTTTCTTCTTTGATGAAAAAGATTGGTAAAATCTATCAGAAGGAGGTTCGTACTATTATTAGTGATATGAATACTCCATTGGGATTTTGTATTGGTAATAGTTTAGAGGTAGAAGAAGCTATTCGAGTTTTAAAAGGTGAAGAAGTTGGTAATAATTTAACAAAATTATGTATTGATCTTGCAAGTGAACTAGTTTGTATGGCAAAAGCAGTTTTACTACAAGATGCTCAAGATATGGTGTTGGAATCTATTCGTTCGGGAGCTGCTTATCAAAAATTTTTAGATTTGGTAAAAGCTCAACATGGTGATTTGACGAAATTGTCAGTTAGTCGAAAATATAAAGTTATAAAGGCGTCTGATAGTGGTACTATTGAAAAGATATCAGCTATTGAACTTGGGAAATTATCGGTTGCTTTAGGTGCTGGTCGTATGACTAAAGAAGATTCTATTGATTATGGTGTTGGTATTCAACTATTAAAACAGGTTGGTGATATGGTAAAAAAAGGTGATGTTTTAGCAAAAATTTATTATACAAAACTTCCTCATTTACAAGACTTTAAGAATATTTTCTTAATAAAGTAAAAAAAAAGATTGAAAAAGAAAAAACTATGTTATAATAATAATATGAAGGTGGTGTATTATGGAGAAGATTTATATGAACAATAATCAAAACAAAGAAAAATCAACTTTTCAACAAATTTTCAAATCGCAGTTATCTAAAAAATTATCTATAGTGATGGTTTTAGTATCATTCTTTTCATTTTTGATGATTGGAGTTACTAATGTTTCTTATGCTGCTGTTACTCCTATTCCAGAGGATGAAGGTTTGGGTGATAGTTTTACAACTGCAGCTGTAGGTACAGAAGTATTGGGTAGAGGTACAGCAACTTTCCCGGTATTTATGTATTCTACTACAAATGGTTATCCAATCTTTTGTTTGGAACGTGATATTGCATTTGTTGCCGGTACTAAATTAACTAAGGAAGAGCAAATTACGGATAGTGGATTGCTATATATTATGGCAAATACTTTCCCACATAAGTATTTTGCAGATGCAAGTGGACAAAATTTCCCTGATGAAGTTCAGACCTGGTTAACACAAGCTACAATTTGGCAATATCTATATGAAACAGGAGTTGATAATAATACAGGAACTGATAGTAGTAATACTTCTACTAATATCGCAGCTATTCAAACTGTAACTTCTATTGAATGGTTAAATGAAGATCATACTGCTACTGAAGGTACTTGTTATGTCAAAGGTTGTGATGCAGATGACATTAGTACTGCAACATTCTATGAAACTTATATTGCTCCAAAAGTTGCTATTGCTAAACAAGCTGATGTTTCTGCTAATGGAACACTTACAATGAGTATTGCTAATCAAGAAATCTCAGTTACTGATGATGAAAAATATTATCAAACATCTTTGGTTACTGTTTTGGGTCCTGAGCAAGATAACTTTGTAAAGGAATCTTTAAAAGTATCTATTGATTCTGCTCCAGATGGAACAATTTTAGTAAATCAAAATGGTCAAGAAATTGAGAATGCGACCGGAGTTGCTAGTTTTTATGTAAGAATTCCAGTGGATTCTGTTACAGAAGAAAATAAAGTTGTTCGTCTTTCTGCAACGGGAACATTTAGAGGATATAATGGTTATGAATACAAAGCTGATGGAGCTCAAACTGTAAGTTCTGTATTTACTACTGACGTTCCTAATACTACTGGTTTAGAAATTCCAATTAATTATACTCCTGAGGTTCCTGATACTGGTATGAATCTTGCACAATCAATTTACTTTATTGGTCTTGTTGTATTATTGTGCGGAGTAGGTATTATTTATGCAAATGCTAAACCAAAAGCAAAACAACAATAAAAAAAGAAAAACGTTGAGAAAGAGTCAGTTATTATTAATCGGCTCTTTCCTTGTATTTGTAGGAATATTTGTTATTTCTTATAATCATTTGTTATTTTTAAAAGATCAAGTGTTTGCTAATATGGAGATTGCTATTGCTGGTCTTAACTTACCTACAGATGAAGAGGAAGAAGTTAATGTTCCTAGCGTTGAAAATGTTTCTGATGGGACGGTGTATGAACAGCCTTCTCATGAGATAAATTTTAGTCAATATACAGGGGTATTAGAAATCCCTAAAATAGGATTAAAAAGAGGTTTTTATAATACTGATTCTAGATATAATAGTATTCAATATAATGTATCAACTGTTGCTGGTTCTTCCATGCCGGATGTTGCAAATGGGAATTTGATGTTGATGGCCCATTCTGGTGATGCTTATATTTCCTTTTTCGCTTATTTATATCGTTTAAACATTGGTGATAATGCTTATGTTACTTATCAAGGTAAACAATATAAGTATCAGATTGTCAATATTTATACTGTTCCAAAAACGGGTAAAGTTGCAATTTATAGAAACTATAATAAAACAACTTTGACTCTTATTACATGTACTAAGAATGACGATACTACACAAACTGTTTATATTGCTGAATTAGTATCATAATAGGAGGTGTGTGTATGGATCTAGGTTTGTTTGATAAGATGAAAATAATATTTGATTTATTATTTTCATCTTTTATGTCTATTGAAATATTTTTGTTTTTCCTCCTATTATTTGTATTAGTGATTGTTAATATTAAAGTTAAGAATAGATTAGTCCCTATTATTTTGACTTTTATTGTTTTCGTATTAATTATTGCTTTTATAGTAGGTTTTTCTTCTTATGCACTTACTTGTATTGATTCTTTTATTATGAAGATCATGGATTATTATTATTTTCCTTCTACTGTGGTGTTTTTCTTTATTTTTCTTTTTATGGTTGGCGTTTTTGTTTATACCATGTTTTGTAAGAAAAAGATGACATTTAAGAAGGTGTTTAATTATATTTGTTCTGTTTCTGTATTCTTTTTCTTTGCTATATTTACTAGTTTAGCAATCATTGGAAATTTGGATTTGGCTGATACTGTTGCTTTATATGAAAATAATCAGATTTTAACTGTTGTTCAGTTTAGTAATTTAATTGTCTTGTTATGGATAATAGTTACTTTATTTTATCATTTATATTTATTTTTTAAGAAAAAGTTTGATAATGAAAAGGTTGAGAATTAATTGTTCTCAACCTTTTTTACGTAATATTCTTCTAGTGTTAAATTATGATTATGTATGTATTCTGCTATATCTTTTCCAACATATCGATAATGCCATGCTTCATATTGGTATCCTGTAATATTTACTTTATCTTTTGGAAATCTTAAAATAAATCCATATTTATATGCATTTTCTTGCATCCAATTAAATTCTTCGGTTTCTTCAAATGATGTGTAAGGAAGTTCTTGATTATAGACATCTACAGCAAGACCAGTTTGATGTTCTGAATATCCAGCTCTGGCTGAATAAGTATCTGCTGCTTCTTGTCCATCTGTTTCAACATAATTATTATATAGATTTACTTGATAGTCATAACTTCGATAACTGGACATGGCTATGATATTCATGTTTTCTTCTTTCGCAGCCTGTGACATATTTTCGAATGCTTCTTTGGCTTCTTTTACTAGTTGCATTCCACTTCTTGCATATGTAGTATTTAATGGTTCTAGGTTTTCTGGTACGTAGTCTTCTGTTACGTAGTTGTATTTATTTACTAATATTAAGTTTGTATTTAAGTTTTTTGATGGTTTAGTATTGGTGTAGTATGGTTGATCAATTCCTATGTTTACATAAGTAACAATATCTTCTGTTGATAAATCTGGATTTTCTTTTTGATATGCTAAATAACGTTTTTTATTTTCTTCTTTGTAATAAGATATTTTTTCGAGTTGTTGTTCTAATTTTTCTTCCTCGGTTAACTGGTCTTTTTTATTTTCTTGTTCTACTTTATCTTTTGGAATGAATATTATGATTCCTATTATGAAGATACAGAGTAATATCAATATTAACTTGGGACCTTTTTTTATTTTTTTTCTTTTCATATTATCACCTATTCTCATCATATCATTGTTTTATTTATTTATGTATATTTTTTTTATATTTTACATACAAAATAATGGAGGTATGTATGAGAAAAGGGTTGCTTGTCATTTGTAGTTTTTTATTATTTAGCTTTTTGTTTTTATTGCCTGTTTCTGCAGAAGAAGGTAGTGATAGTGTAGAGACAGAATTAATTCCGGGGGCTGTTAGTGGGGTATTAATGGAGGCTAATAGTGGCAAAATAGTTTTTGCGAAAGAAGAAAATAAGGAAGTTGCGGTTGCTTCTATGACGAAGATGGTTGCACAAATTTTAATTTTGGATGCTATTCGTGAAGAAAAAATTTCTTGGGATGATGTTGTTACGGTTAGTCAAACAGCTGCTGATATGGGTGGTTCACAAATTTATTTAAGTGTTGGTGAAAAAATTAGTATTCGCGATTTATTTAAGGGTATTTCTATGGCTAGTGCTAATGATGCAACGGTACAGATGGCAGAAGTTTTGGCTGGAAGTGAAGCTGCGTTTGTTGAAGAGATGAATCAGAAAGTTAAGGACTTAGGTTTAAAACATACGGTTTTTAAGAACTGTACGGGTCTTGATGAAGATGGTCATTATTCCAGTGCTTATGATATGGCTATGATTGCGAGAGAATTGGTAGTTAATTATCCTGAAATATTTGAATTTTCTTCTGTTTATGAAGATTATTTGAGAAAAGATACGGAAAATGAGTTCTGGCTTGTTAATACTAACAAATTAGTTCGTTTTTATGAAGGGGCTGATGGGTTAAAGACCGGGCATACAGATGCAGCTAAATATTGTTTGGCTGCTACTGCTAAGAAAGATAATTTACGATTTATTGCTATTGTATTAGGAGAAGAAAATAGTAATACTAGGAACCAGGAAGTTATGAGTTTGTTAGATTATGGATTTAATCATTATCAAATGAATTTAATTAAATCAAAAGATGAGGTATTACAAACTATTCCATTGGATAAGGCAAATAAAGAATCTATGTCATTAGTTGCGATTTCTGATATTGGTGTTTTATCAGAAAAGACTGCTACAAAAAGAAAATATGATTATGATATTAAATTGAAAAAATATTCTCTTCCAGTTAAGCCTGGAGATATTGTTGGTGAAGTTATAGTAAAAGAAAATAATAAAGAAGTTACTAGTGTTCCAGTTACTGTGTCGGAATCTGTTTCAAGACTTTCGTTTTTAGAACTTTTTGGACGAGGATTCATAGATTTGGTATCAGGTGATTTTACGTTTTCTTTTGATTAGAAATTGACTATTTGAATTCTAATGATGTATAATCATTCTTGGATAGAGGAGAAGGGTATTTATTATCTTTTCTTTACGGACGAGGATGTGATGTTATGAATAACGATAATCATAAAAACAATTCTAATAATAATGGTAATTATAATTATCGTAGAAGAAGTTCTAGATATTCTAACAATAAGAATTATCGGGGATATAGGTCTTCTAATTCGAATCATAACTATAAAAAGAATAATGTTTCTAAGGATAATGGATATAGAGAAAATCGTAATCAAAATAGTTATGATAATGATTTTACGATTACTAAACAACAAGTATTTAACTTTGATGAGATGACATTTTCAGATGAGCTTGATACTAGTTTTGTTGAAAACAAGAGAAAGAAAAAGGATCGAATTGTAGAAGAGTTAAATCAGTCTTATGAAAAGACGCGAGCAGAACAAACAGCAAAAAGCGAGAAAGCGTTACATAAAAAATCAAAATTGCGAGTAGGTAGGGTTGTTACTTTTATTATTGTTCTTGTGTTGTTATTGAGTCTTTTGGTTACTTGTATTTATCTTATTACTAGACCTGAAAAAAAAGAAGTTGTTACGGAAGAAAAAGAAGTTGTGGTTGTTGATGATAACTATTTATTTTTAGGTGATTCTATTACAGAACAGTATGATTTGGAAAAATATTTTAAAGATATGCCTGTTGTTAATAGTGGGATTAGTGGTAATCAAACAGAAGATATTTTGGATAATATGAAAGAAAGAGTTTATCAGTATAATCCTTCTAAGATATTTTTATTAATTGGAACAAATGATATTGAAGATGGAGTAGAGGAAGAAGATATTATTCATAATATAGAGGAAATTTTACAGGATATTCATGAGAATCGTCCTTATGCGGAGCTTTATTTAGAGGCTATTTATCCAGTTGATGAAGATAGAAGTGGTTCTGGAGATCGTACGAATGAAGTTATTGTCTCTATTAATGAAGAATTAGAGAAATATTGTAAAGATCATGATATTACTTTTATCGATACTTATGATTTGCTTTTGGATTCTGATAGTGATGAAGATAAGATTGTAGAAGATTATTCTAAGGATGGATTGCATTTAACTGATGAAGGATATGAAGTGGTGACAGATGAAATTATGAAATATTTACAATAGACTTTTATGTCTATTTTTTTTCTTTTGTTCTTAATATCGTGTTATACTAATAGTAGGAGGGATGATATGCATAATAAAGTTGTTATTGTTGGTTGTGGTAATGTTGGTATGAGCTATGCTTATGCATTACTAAATCAGCGGACTAGTGTTAATGAATTAGTATTAGTAGATTTAAATAAATCAAGAGCAGAAGGAGAAGCAATGGATTTAAATCATTGTCTTGCCTTTGCTCCTTCTAAGATTGATATTCGTTGTGGTACTTATGAAGATTGTAGTGATGCCAAAATTGTTGTCATTGCAGCAGGGGCTAATCAGGAGAAGCATGAGACACGTATGGATTTGATTTATAAGAATAGTAAAATTTTTAAGTCTATTGTTACTTCTGTTGTTAAAAGTGGGTTTAAAGGAATTTTCTTGGTTGCTACAAATCCAGTGGATGTGATGACTTATCTTACTTGGAAATATTCGGGATTTGATTGTCATAGAGTATTGGGAAGTGGAACAAGTTTGGATACTTCTCGTCTACGTTATTTAATTGGTGAAAAGTTGGGGATTGGACCTAAGAATATTCATGCTTATGTTATTGGAGAACATGGTGATAGTGAGTTTGTTCCTTGGAGTAATGCTACTGTTGGTTTACAGAGTATTGGTAAATTTTTATCTGTAGAAGAAAGGACTCAGATAGCAGATGAAGTGAAAAATGCGGCTTATCACATTATTGAGCGTAAGGGGGCTACTTATTATGGGATTGGTATGTGTTTAGTGTATATTACGAATGCTATTTTGGGTGATGAAAATACAATTATTACGGTTTCTACTTATGATAAGGAAAACGGAGTTTATATTGGCCTTCCTACGATTGTTAATAAGCGTGGGGCAAAGGGTCGTGTTTATGTAGATTTAACAGAGGAAGAAGCTTGTAAGTTACAACATAGTATTGATGTTGTAAAAGAAGCGATTGAAAAAGTAAAATAGATATCATATTTTTTCTTCTCGTTCATATATTAGTGATATAGAAAGAGAGGAATGAATTTATGGAAACATTAAAAGTCAGCAGTAAATCGAACCCTAATAGTGTAGCAGGTGCTCTTGCTAATGTGTTTCGTGAAAATGGAACTGCAGAAATTCAGGCTGTTGGTGCTGGAGCGCTAAATCAAGCAATTAAAGCTGTAGCGATTGCGAGAGGATTTGTAGCACCTTCTGGAAAAAATTTGGTGTGTATTCCTGCCTTTCAAGATATTGCAATTGATGGGGAAGAACGTACTGCTATTAAATTAATTATAGAGGCCAAATAGGTCTTTTTTTTTTGTTTTTCTCGTGTTAAACTTATAGAAGATGGGAGGAATGATTATGATTTGTCCTCGCTGTGGAGCAGAAATGAGTTCAGAGCAACGATATTGTATGAAATGTGGTGCTTTAAATTATGATCATCCTGATAATCAACAGATGAAGCGTTATATTACAGATTCTGAATTAGACAAAGCTAACCAGGAGTATCAAGAGTCAGCTGGAGGAGCTTCTAATACCATCGAAATTGGTGGTAAAGTTTATGTGGATACACCGGAGAAAAATAAAAAGTCTACTTATGTTGATACAAGAGTGCAGTTGGGATTACTTACTTTTTTTGCGATTGCTTTAGCTGTTCTTTGTTATGTTTTATTTCATTATTCTGTTTGGTTGTCATTAGCTGTTGCTTTGGTATATTTTATAATTACCTTTTACTTATTGGTTTATATTTCTATCTATATGAAAGGTGGTTATTCAGGTTTTGTTCCTTTGGTTCCCTTTTATAGTCAATATGCCTATTATGATATTGCAGTAGGAAATGGTTGGAAATTTTTATTTTTACTCATTCCTGTTTTTGGAATATTTTATTTCCTTTATGTAAATTATAAATTAGGAAAGGTATTTGGTAAAAATGGATGGTCTACATTGTTTTTCCCTTTTATCTTATTACCAATTATTGCTTTTAGTGATCGGGCTATTTATCAAGGTGATGGAAAAAGATATAAACGCTATGTAGATAAAGGAAAACGTAGAAATACGATGCTTCCAGCTTTTGTTTATTCTGTTGCAATCTTTTTGGTGTTTTATGCTTTATTACATGCTCCGTTTATGGATACGTTGAAAGAATATTTCTTTTTGAGTGATGTAGATAACATTTATCAAACGATTCGGTCGGATGTTGAAGATGGCGTTTATAGTTGTAGAGAAGGTAATGTAACTACAAAAGATGGTATTTATTTTATTTCGTTTGATGATGCTACAGAGTTATTTACTCTTCCTATTCCTGTACGTTCTTCTTTTAATGGAAATCCTATTCGTGGCTATGTAAGAGTTGAAAATGTCCAAAATAAACTTACTTTCTATTATGTTATGACGGATGGAGATAAAGTGGTCTCTTCTGATACTACGAATATTTCTGCTTCCGAAGTCAAAGTGCCAGATGGAGCAATTCTTTGCGAAAAATAGTTGATAAATTTTTTTAAACATTATATACTAATAACAAATCGATAATTAGAACTAATAATAAGATACTTTAATGGTAGAGAATTCGTGGTTGGTGAAAACGATATTAAAGACTTATTTGTCTACTCTATAGATGGATTTATTCCCGGTAATTGCCGTTAGACTTTGAGTGAAAGAAAGGATGGTACCGTGCTTATGCACTCCTTGTAGGTATCATCTTTTTTTATATAAGGTGGTGATAATATGGAAAAAAAATTATTATTATTTAAAGAGATTTCGGATGAATATGATAGAGCTTATCGCTTGGTTTCTTATTTATTTAAAGATAAAAAAGATAAAGCTGGAGAACCTTATTTGGGACATTTAATTAGAGTTAGTGATTGTCTTTCGATGGGAGATGCTAAAGTTGCTGCTTTACTTCATGATGTTGTAGAGGATGTTTCTGATATATCATTTGATGATTTGAAGGAATTGGGGTTTTCTGATTCTGTTGTCGAAATTGTAAGAATTGTTACTAAAGATGAAAGCATGAATTATCATGATTGGATTAGTACAATTATTGATACTGGTAATATGGATGCTATTAAAGTTAAATATTTTGATATGATGGATAATTTTAATTTAGATAGATTGAATAAATTAGATGAGAAGACAAAACGGTATTTGATTTCTAAATATAAAGAAGAAGTGGAAAGACTTAGAATTTATTTAGATAAAAATGGGGTGACTTTATGATTGATTTACATTATGATTTATTGTCTATTTTATATTATAGTTATTTAAAAGATGATTTTAGCTATGTGGAAGAACTTCAAAAAAGAATAATGGATTCTGGAGTAACAGGTGTTGTTGCGAATCTTTATTTTATGAATGAAGAGGAAATGAAAGAAGAAATGGGAGATTTTTATCAGGATATTGATGTTGTTGATATATTTCGTATTTCAACATCTTTATTTCCAAAGTATTTTCCTGATTTGGATGTTATATATAGTATCGAGGGGTGTGATTATATCACAGGACCAGATGAGTTAGAAGAACTATATCAATTAGGTCTTCGTAACATTTTATTGGTTTGGAATAATCCTAATCGTTATGGATCTGGTAATCGAGGCAATGGAGGTCTTACAGAGGAAGGAAAACAGCTTTTGAATAAAGCGATTGATTTAGGAATTTCTATTGATTTGTCTCATATGAACCGTCAAACGTTTTATGATACAGTAGAGGTTTTAAAATCTGCTAGAAATCGGGGTATGGAAGTTGTGGTCATTGCTAGCCATTCTAATTGTTATTCTTTGTGTTCTCATCCAAGAAATTTGGATGATAATCAAATATTAGCTTTGAAGGAGTTTTCGCCTATTATTGGACTTGTTTCTTATGGACCTTTTGTCTCCTCGAGTGAAGATTTAGAGGAATTAAAGGAACAATATGTGAGACATATAAAACATGTTAAAGATTTGTTAGGAATCGATTGTGTTGGAGTGTCTACAGATGATATGAAATTTGATCCAGAGTTTTTAGGGGGAAGAGATGATATTCAAGTGTTTTCTTATCGAAGTGTAAGAAAAGAAATAGAAGATTTGTTAAAGAAAAGTTATTTTTCTGATACAGAAATTCGTCAGTTATTATATCAAAATAGTTATGATAAATTATTTAGGAGGGTATTAAAATGATAGATATAAAATTAATTAGAGAAAACAGAGATTTAGTAAAGGAAAATATTAAGAAAAAATTTCAAGATGAAAAATTGCCATTAGTAGATGAAGTTTATGAAATGGACAAAAGAGTGCGCGAAGTACAAGTTAAAGCAGATGGTTTAAAAGCTGATAAAAATAAAATGAGTAGTGAAATAGGTAAATTAATGAAAGAAGGTAAGAAGGAAGAGGCAGAAGAGGTTAAAAAGAAGATTGCTTCTATGGCGGATGAGATTAAATCCTTAGAAGAAGAACAAGACAACCTATCTCATGAAATTAGAGAACGCATGATGGTGATTCCTCAAATTATGGATCCAACTGTACCTATTGGAAAAGATGATAGTGAAAATGTAGAAGTTCAAAAATTTGGGGAACCTGTGGTTCCTGATTATGAAATACCATATCATGCGGATATTATTGAAAGGCTTCATGGTATGGATAAGGATGCTGCTGGTAGAACTAGTGGTCAAGGATTTTATTATTTGCTTGGGGATATTGCTAGACTTCATGAAGCAGTTCTTGCTTATGCGAGAGATTTTATGATTGATGCTGGATTTACTTATGCTATTCCTCCATTTATGATTCATAGTGATGTTGTGACTGGTGTTATGTCATTTCCTGAAATGGAAGCTATGATGTATAAAATAGAAGGGGAAGATTTATACTTAATTGGAACTTCAGAACATTCTATGATTGGTAAGTTTAAAGATCAAATTATTAAAGATAGTGAACTTCCTATTCATATGACAAGTTATTCTCCATGTTTCCGTAAAGAAGGTGGATCTCATGGATTGGAAGAGAGAGGACTTTATCGTGTTCACCAATTTGAAAAGCAAGAGATGATTGTTATTTGTGAGCCTGAAGAGTCTATGGATTGGTATGAGAAGATGTGGAAATTAACGGTTGATTTCTTTAGAAGTTTAGATGTTCCTGTCAGACAACTTGAATGTTGTAGTGGAGATCTTGCTGATTTGAAAGTAAAATCTTGTGATGTTGAAGCATGGAGTCCTAGACAACAGAAATATTTTGAGGTTGGAAGTTGTTCTAATTTAGGAGATGCACAGGCTAGACGTTTGGGTATTCGTAAAAAAGGTGAAAAAGGGACTTATTTCTTACATACTTTAAATAATACAGTGGTTGCGACTCCTAGAGGATTAATTGCATTAATAGAGAATAATTATCAAGAAGATGGAAGTATTAAAATTCCTAAAGTATTACAGCCTTATATGGGTGGTATGGAAGTTATTAAACCAGAATAAAGAAATATTGGTATATTTCTTTTTTCTTTTGGCATACTATTTAATGGTGATAGAATGGAAGAAGATAAAAGATGTGAAGTAGTAGGACGAGAGGCTGCTATGAAAAACATTCATATTGATTGTAATTCAAAAGAAGGGAAACTTTTAGTAGAAGTTGTTGATAAAGAATCTAGTTTGAAAAAAAAAGAAGAGTAAAACTCTTCTTTTTTTTGTTTGGCTATGCTATTCTATATATGATAGGGTGATGTGTATGCAGTCAAATGCAGTAGATTATAAATGTCCTTCTTGTGGGGCAACTATTCCTTTTTCTCCAGAAAAACAAAAATGGGTATGTTCTTATTGTGGTAGTGAATTTACTTTAGAGGAGTTACAAAAGTCGCAGAAGAAAAGTGTAGTTGAAGAGAAAAAAGAGATTAAAGTGGAAGATGCTGATATTTACCGTTGTCAAAGTTGTGGTGCTGAAATTATTGCGGATGAAAATACGACGGCAACTTTTTGTGTTTATTGTGGAAATACTGCTATATTAAAAGATCGAATTCATAATAGTCGTGTTCCGGATTTAATTATTCCTTTTCAAAAAGTAAAGGATGATGCTACAAAGGCATTTGAAAAAGTGGTTAAGCATAAACCTTTGGTACCTAAAGCATTTAAAACTAAGGGTAATATACAAAAAATTACAGGTATCTATATACCTTTTTGGGCTTATGATTTTCAGGTGTCTGGAACAGTTGAATTTAATGCTACGGATGTTCATACTTGGACTGATTTTAGAAATCAGTATACTAAAACGGATGGTTTTTCTGTGGTGTGTGAAGGTAATATGGATTACGATAAGGTATTAGCAGATGGGTCTTCTAGATTTCCAGATGATTTAATGGATTCTTTGGAACCGTTTGATTTTCAAGGATTGGTAAGCTATAATCAGGCTTTTTTGGCAGGCTTTTTTTCTGAAAAATATGATGTAGATGAAGACAAAGCGGTTGAGAGAGCTCAGAGACGGGCGGTTAATACGTCAGTTTCTTTAATGAGAGAAACGGTTAATCATCAATCTTGTGCACTCCTTGATAATCAATTGAATGTTCAAGAACAGAAAGTTTATTATATATTGTTACCAGTATGGATGGTTAATACAAAATATCGTGATAAGACTTATACTTTTGCTATGAATGGACAAACTGGTAAAATTGTTGGAGATTTACCACTAGGAATAAAAGAAGTTGTTGTGTGGAGTCTTGTTATTTATCTTATTTGTTTTATTATCTTTCTATTATTGTTTTTAGGAGGGATTATATGAAAAAATGGAAATGTTTCCTTCTAATCGTTATGTTATTTCATTTTTGTATTATGCCAGTTTCTGCTAGTACTAATACTTTTACTAGGACAAGAGATAATTTGTTGGTTTCACAGGATATTATAGTAACTAGTCAAAATTTGGATGCTATTTTAAATACTCCAGCTGTGGATGCTTCGGAGAAAGTTTATGATTTTGCTGATTTACTAACTGATTCAGAAGAAAAAGAAATTTATCAAGAAGTATTGGATTTTATTGATCAAGCAGATATGGATATGGCTATTGTTACTATTGCTGAAAATAATAAAAATAATGAAGTAGCATATGCGGATGATTTTTATGATTATAATGATTTTGGTACGGATTCTAGTCATAGTGGGATTTTGTTTTTAGCGGATATGGATAATCGGGTGATTTATATGTCTACAACGGGACAAGCTATTAGTTTATATAATGATTATCGTATTGAAGCTATTATGGATGCTATTTACCAAGAGTTTAGTGATCAAAATTATAAAGAGGGTATTTCGAGTTTTATTAACGCTACCACAGGATATAAAAATCTTGGTTATCTTAATGAAATGGAGGATGCCAAATATCATGTTGCAAGCGATGGTGAGATTGTAAGAACTTTTCCTTTCGCAATTGTTTTTGGAGTTCCTTTTGTTATTACGTTCATTGTAATTGGTATTATGATTTATAAAAATAAATTAGTAAGAAAAGCAACTTCTTCTCGTAATTATTTGGTAGAGGATTCTGCAAATGTTAAAATTCTTAGTGATACTCTTACTTCTACTTATACTAGTGTTACACCACGCTATAATAGCAATAGTGATGGTGGATTTGGTGGTAGTTCTACGCATTCTAGTAGTAGTGGCAGAAGTCATGGCGGTGGTGGACACCGGTTTTAAAGGAGTGGTATTTCTAGTTAGTAAATTAGTATAAAAATCATTTTACTAGAAAAGAACAAGTCGTTTTTGTTTCTTTGACATTGTTTGTAATATATGGTACGATTGTTTTGTATTAAGATAGGGTTATTGTATTATTTTTGTATCATACGCTAAGAAAATAAGTGCCTTATGGGAAACGTATTATTCTGTATGAGATTATATAGTCAGATACAGGGGATTGATACGAAAGCCTATCCTAGAGAAAAAAGTTAATATTAGAAGGAGAGTTTTATATGGGGTTAATTAAAGCAGCTGCTGGAGCTATAGGGGGAACATTACATGATCAATGGAAAGAATATATCCGTTGTGATGATTTAGGTCAAGATATTTTAATGAGGAGAGTGTCTACTCCTAATGGAATTATCTCTAAAGATAGTGCTATTCAGGTGGCACCTGGTCAAATTGCTGTGGTATTCCAAAATGGACAAATTTTAGATGCTACTGCTGAGGAAGGAATCTTTACTTTTGATCAATCAACTTCACCATCATTCTTTGCTGGGCAATTTGGTGATGTATTTAAAGAAATGTGGGGAAGATTTACTTATAATGGTGGAACGTTTAAGGAACAGGCTGTGTTCTATATTAATGCTAAAGAAATAATGGATAATAAGTTTGGAACACCAGCACCAATTCCTTATCAAGATTGGTCTCATCCAATTCCAAACCAAATGACTGGTACTATGAGTCCTTTACGTGTCGAGGTTAAATGTTTTGGTAAATATACATTTAAAATCAGTGATCCTGCAGTTTTTATGTCACGTATTGCTGGTACTGCAGAAGAGTATCGTAAAGATGAATTATGTGAACAAATGAGATCTGAAGTTATTGGGGCTTTCCAAAATGTCTTAAATGAACTTGGTACTTCAGAACATAAAGTTCCAGTACTTGAATTACCTAGTAGTACAGATGAAATTAAGAAGGTTATGGATGAGAAAGTATTTGATCAACCAATTCGTGATAGAGGTCTTAGTATTTTAGGATTCGTTGTTGAATCTGTCACTTTGGATGATGAATCTAATGAAAAAATCGATAATTATGAATTATCTTCTAATCAGTTTATGCAACAAGGAACTCTTACTGGAGCTTATGCAAATGCTGTTCAAGATGCTGCGAATAATGAAGCTGGTGCTATGAATGGATTTGTTGGTGTAGGAATGATGAATATGGCATCAGGTGGTATGATTGGAGGAGCTGCTAATACAGCTATGAATGGTCAAGGAACAGTTGCTGCTCAAGCATATGATCCATATGCAAATCAAGCTGCTCAACAATTAAATCAGGCACAGACTGTTGCCCAAGCACAACCTGTAACTCCGGTACAAGCTGCACCTCAAGCACAGACTGGTGCTACTGGAAGTTTTTGTCCTAACTGTGGACAACCAACAAACGGAGCAAACTTCTGTAGTAACTGTGGAACAAAATTAAAATAATAAATAAACAGAAATGGGAAAAATAATCCATTTCTTTTTTTGTTGTAAACATTAAGTTTGTATAAATATTTTATTTTTGTAAACACTATCTGTAGAGGGTGATAATTTGACAAATAGGGATATCTCTGGTAAAATATATAACTGTCACATAAACAGAGAGGTGTTATACATGTTTTATGATGAAAAACAGGCATTGAAAGCTTGTGAAGAAGAACCATCCCTGATTTTTGCATTAATTAAAGAGGGATATTATCATTTAGTAGATGAGCTTATTTCTACGAATAGAGTAGATATTAATACTGTTGATGTTGCTGGTAATGATGTTGTTTGTCGTCTTTTAAAGGCTAAACAGTATGAATTGGTTTTGAAATTTATTCGTAAACGTAGTTGGGATCCTAATCATCAAAACTTAGATGGTAATACGATTGGACATTTGTTAGTAAAAGATACATCTGTTCCTGCGTTAAAGATTTTAGAACGATTAACGAGAAGTAAGAGATATCTATTAAATATTAAGAATAAAAATGGTGAAACGGTACTAGATAGAGCTGTTCATAATCAAAGTGCTTTTCAAGCCTTGAAGATTTTAGAAGAGAAACGTTTTAATAATATTGATGTATTGTCATTTAAACAGTTATATCAACTATGTATTAAGAATAATTATTATGGTAAGTATTCTAAGTTAACGAATCTTGAGAATATTGTGGATAGTTTAGAGAAAAAAGATGGTTTGGTACCTAGTATGGAACATCTATTGGAAAAGATTGTTGATAATATGGAAGTTATTAAACACGATTTGATGAGAGGAAAATTTTCTTTATTAGATCAGATGATTAATACTTCTTTAGCGGAAGCTATAATATAAGAGGAAATTTCCTCTTTTTTGTTTGTATGTTTTGTGTTATAATTTTTGGTGACTTGTGAGGTGGTATTATGCATTTACCAAATTATAAAGAAGCTAGGACTAGAGACCTTAGACCCTATAAAAGAATTGAATTTAAAGAAGATAGTGAAGTTAAAGATAAATATAAAGGTAAGACTTTTTATTTGAAGACTTATGGTTGTCAGATGAATGAACATGATAGTGAAAATATTGAAGCATTACTTATGTTTTTAGGATTTTCTAAAGTAGAACGTTATGAGGATGCTGATTTGGTGTTATTAAATACATGTTCTATTCGTGAGAATGCTCATAATAAGGCGTTTGGTATGCTTGGGCGTTTGAAACATTTAAAACAAGAGAAGAAAGATTTGATTGTTGGACTATGTGGTTGTATGGCACAGGAAGCTAGTGTTGTGGAAAAGATTCTTCGGGATTATAAGTGGGTAAATTTTGTTTTTGGTACTCATAATATGTATCAATTGCCTGAAATTATTGATAAAGCAATCGAGGAAAATAAACAACAAATTGAAGTGTTTTCACGTGAGGGGGATTTGATTGAAGGGCTTCCTGTTTTACGAGTAAATGATTATAAAGCATATGTTAATATTATTTATGGTTGTAATAAGTTTTGTACTTATTGTATTGTTCCTTATACAAGAGGTCGTGAACGTAGTCGTCTAAAGGAAGATGTATTAGCTGAAGTAAAAAAATTAGTTGATGATGGATTTAAGGAAGTTACTTTACTTGGTCAAAATGTTAATGCATATGGTAAGGATATTTATGATGATTATACTATGGCTAATCTATTAGAGGATGTTGCGAAAATGGGAATTGCTAGGATTCGTTTTACGACTTCACATCCATGGGATTTTACAGATGAAATGATAGATGTAATTGCAAAATATCCTAATATTATGCCTAGTGTTCATTTGCCTGTGCAAAGTGGTTCTAGTCGTATTTTAAAACTTATGGGACGTCGTTATACGAGAGAAAGTTATTTAGAGTTGTTTCATAAGATTAAAGATAGAGTTCCAGGTGTTAGTATTTCTACAGATATTATTGTAGGTTTTCCAGGGGAAACGGAAGAGGATTTTCAAGAAACGTTATCTTTGGTTCGTGAATGTCAATACGATAATGCCTTTACGTTCGTTTTTTCTAAGAGAGAAGGTACTCCTGCTTGTAGACTTGCTGATCCTGTTTTACAGGAAGAAAAAGAAGAACGTTTGCAGAGATTAAATGAAGTGGTTAACCATTATTTTTTAGAAAATAATAAAAAACTTGTCGGTTCTGAGGTAGAAGTGTTGGTTGAGGGTATTTCTGATAAGAAACATATGTATTATGGATATAGTGATACTAATAAATTAATTAATTTTTCTAGTAAAAAGGAACTTGCTCCAGGAGATTTAGTTATGGTAAAAATAATTGAGGCTAAGACTTGGAGTTTGGATGGTGAAGCAGTTGAATAAGGCGATTGATGATGTAATTTCTGTCATTACAAATAGTAATGATTATCAACAATGTCTTCAGTTGAAAGATAAAATGGAAAAGAATCAAGAATTGATGAGGTTGATTGATGATTTAAAAAATGCACAAAAGGAATATGTCAAAAGTGGTGTTGGTAAAGAAAAGTTAGATTCTTTAGAAGAAGAGTTATATCAGTATCCTATTTATGTTGTTTATATGGAGCATTTGGGTAAAGTAAATGATATGCTTTCTTATGTAGAAGAAGATTTGAATGATTATTTTTATCAATTAATGAATTAAAAAAACTATGAAGTAACACGTTCATAGTCTTTTATTTCTTTTAGGATTCTTTCTTTTGTATCTTCAATAAATTGTTTTATTAAGTAGATGTCAAAAATATAGTTTTTTTCTTGCTTTGAGTTTTCGATAATAATTCCCATTTTGTCTATTAAGATGTTTAGTTTGTTGGTGGGAATTTCATCTATGGTTGTATTTGGTTTTTGAAATTCTTCATAAAAAAGGGTTAAATCCATATTATATTCTTCTATTACGTTTATATTTAGATTTGTATAATCTGAATAGATTAATTCTTCTAATTCTTCTGGGGTTGTGTTTAAAATAGTTCCATCCATCAACTTAACAGAATTACTTTGTACTAAATTATTTAAAAATTTATCAAACCATAGTTTATCTGTAAATAAATGAATATAGTATCCTAAATCAAAATCGTTTTTATAAAAGTTTGGATATTTATCTGTAAACATTTTTATGTTTGGTACACCATTTTTTTCGTTGTATAAAAAGTGTGACTTTTGTTTGGTTTCTCCAATTTGTTTGGCTATATCTGGGGCAATAGAGCCTAGATAATAGTCTTTTTTGTTTGTTATTTTTAAATATGGTTCTAGTACTTTTGCTACTGCTAGATGGATTACTGCTGATGCCATATGTTACCTCCTACTACTTTTACATACAATATCATAATAAAAAATAAAATATTAGTCAAATATTATTTGGTTCATTTCTTTTTTATTTTACTATTGGTATAATGAAGAAAAAGAGGTGCTTAATATGGCTTTATTTTTGAGTAAAGAACAAAGAAGAGTAAAAAAGGAGTTTAGGCGTTTGGGTGTTTCTGTTCCTGATTATATGTTGACGGATCAATTTTTAAATCTTTCATGGGGTACTAATTTACAAGAGGTAGTCTTTAAACTTGTTCAAGGTAATTGTAAGAGTAAACAGTTTTCTTTTTTGATGGATATTTCTAAAGATGATTTTGGGTCCTATTATTATTTATTAGATCATCTTGATTTATTGACGGATTCTAATATGGATATTTATGAGAAAGATTCTAATTTGTTTTCTAGATTGGTTTCTTTAGAGAAAGAGGGAAATCTTGGTTCAGACTTTTCTTCTGAAGTAGAAAAATATGGCTCTGATATCATTATGAATCATCCTGATTTTTGGCAATATTCTAGTAAGTTAAGTGATGAACAGATTCGATTATTAAAAGAAAAGCCAGGTGCTTATTCTTTTGTTATGTCTTTTGTAAAACGTCCTGTTTTAACTTCTGATTCTTTTCTTAATTCACTTTCTTTTTCTCAGTTGGAGACGGTTATTTCTAGTCCTCAATTTCAAAAAATTTCTTCAATTATAGAAAAGAATAATAGTCCTTTACTTATTCGGTCGGTGCTTGATTATTCCTATGATGAGGAACTTGTTTCTTTTGTAGAACAATTACAAAATAAATATTCTAATGAAAGTAAGTTTTTTACTGCATCTGAAATTGCACATACAGTTTTAATGGATGAGGAGTTATCGCCCTTATTTACTAGAAAAGTTTCTATGCTATTAGGAAAAGAGTCCTTGCGTTCTGCTGATTTATCTCATTTAACTCCTAATCAGTTTAATCAGGATTGTGTTCTTACTTATTTTTCTGCTTATTGTAATTCGACGGATTTAGGAAAATTACAGGCGATTTTTAATGAAGCAAAAGAATCTTCCTTTTTAGAAAATAGTGATGTAGCAAATATGCAAATATTTTTAAATTTAATAGGACAACTTAATACTGGAGTGTTGGGGGCAGAAGACTTTTTAAAGCAAGTTGATTCTTTTGCAGCTAGTATTCATTATCATATTGATTTTACTTCTATTCGTCAGTGGATTTTGGATTTTAAAGCTTCTCAAGTTAATCAAGATGTTGTTGATTCTAATTTAAATGCATCTTCTATGGTAAATTATACAACAGAAGATAGCGTTAGCCATTCTATTCCTCTTATTACAGTAGATGATCCTAACTATAAAGCCTTGGTTCATGGTATTCAACAAAAAAATAAGTTAACTAGTCCTAATTATGAATTTGGAAATCAATTGTTTGAAAATCCAACTCTTTGGGAAAGTAATCAACAAGGAAATCCTAATATTAGTCTTTCTTTATTGAATAAAACGGGTGTTACATTTGTTGGTGGGTCTGGAATTTTATTAGGGTTTAATGGTGTTTCTAGTAATCGCTTGGTTCAATTAGGTAATAAGGATCTTGGTACTCGTATGGGAGATTTTACGATTCCTTCTTTTTCTTCTATCCAAGAGGTTTCTATTCCTTCTGTTGAGTCTTATCAGGAATTATTAAATATTCATTCTCCTTCTTACCATGTTTCTGTTAGTCCTCAGGATTATTCTGAAGTTGTTGTTAGACGTTGGCAAGAGGAACAAACGGTTCAACCTGATTATATTATGGTAAATGATTATATTATGTCAGATGAAGAACTTTACCAAGATTCTTTAAAATGGGCAGATTATTTTCATATTCCCTTGGTTAAAATTGATCATGAAAAAATTGCTCAAAAACATCGTAGTCATTATCAGGAAGTTATGCAGCAGATTCAAGAAAGTAAGACTTTAAACAAAGAGAGTATTATTGATTTGTTTTCTACGGCTTATCTTTATAATGGAAATGTTAATTATTATTTAGGAAATTACGAAAATCAAATTCAGACATTTGATATCTTAAGTGAAGTCGTTAAAGAAAAAGAAATTAATCATGAAAATGCTAGGGTATTAAAAGAGTGCTTTTTTTCTGATATAGGAGATAATACTTTGAATGATAATATGGACAAGTTCAAAAGTTTGGCTAGTGGTTATCCATATTCATTAGAAAAAGTAGAGCAGAGACTTCATTTTGTTACATCTTTATATCATCAAGTTGAGGATGCTTTATCTTTGAATCATGATTTGGGTATTACGAATCCTAGTGAATTATTAGATTATGATTCGCCAAGTGAGAGTTTGAGACCAATTACTAGTGCTAAGGATATGTTGGATGATGTAAGTTTATCTAATAGTGAAGTAAGTAGTTTTACAAAATAATAGTCAAACATCTGCTTCTTCTTGCATACATTAAGTTAGGAGGGGTAGAAATGTCTAGTTATAGAGAAATTGTTACTAAGGCTGTGATTGGTAAAGGTAAAAAGTTATTTACAACAGATCATGTAGTTAAAGTAGACCATGCTCCATCTACGATTTTAGGTTGCTGGGTAATCAATCATAATTTTCATGGAGAAAAAATAGGAGACCAAGTTACGATTACTGGTAGTTATGATGTTAATATTTGGTATTCTTATGATCGAGATACGAAGACGGATGTTGTGAAAGAGACGAAGCATTATCAAGAAGTGGTTCATATGCGTAATCGTGAGGAAGATACTACGGGAGAAGAGATTATTGTGCGTGGTTTGAGGCAACCTACATGTTCTAATATTACGATTGAGGGTGATGAAATTCACTATACGATTGAAAAAGAACTTGGTATTGAATTAGTAGGTGATGTTAAGGTTAAGATTGAGGCAGATGATGAGGAAGATCCATGGGATGAGATTGTGGATGAGGCTTCTACAGATGATGTTGTAGATGAAGAATTAGATGATGATTTTATTCAAGATAATACTATTTAAAACGTTTAGCACTTTTTAGTGCTATTTTTGTTGATTAATTTTCTTTTTTTGTATATAGTATAGGTAAAGAAGCAGGTATTGGGTATGAAAAATAAAAAGATTATTATTACAGTTGTAGTTGTATTGGGATTATTGGCTTTTGTTTTTTGGATTTTCTTTGCGGTAATTTCTTATCGAAGAGCAGATTATGGCCTTGAGGGAATTGGTCGTCCTTGTAGTAGGGATGATTATGAACTATATGCCAAAAAAGATGGGGTAGAGTTTTATAGTGCTTGTTATGAGAACGTAAATATGATGGAAGAAAGATTTATTTTCCTTTATAAACACGATTTAAAAGAATATATTCGAGATGGTTCTATTTATTCTATTTTACAAAAAGCAGATATTTATAAGTGGAGATTTAGTAATGGAATTCAGACAGATTATACGTTTTCTCTTCATGATGATCACCAATCGTTGATGGTTACGAAGTGTACTGTTGATGGAGAAGATACTTATTATATTCATGGTAATGAAAGTCCTACTTTTTGTCAGTATTTTTATCAATAGAGTAGCTTTTGCTACTTTTTTTCTTTTTTTGTTATAATTAAAAACATGTTTGGAGGCTTTTATGAGAGCATTACAGAAAGATTTGAAATTGGCAAAAGAAATATTGGAAGATAGGGATGATTTTTATGATTTTTTAGGACCAGATCGTCTTTATCTTAGAAGTAATGAGCCTTTAGCTTTTATTCTTTCTCAGTTAGATGTTAGTGGTCAAGATGTTTTATCTGTGCTAGGTTCTAGTGATCAAGTTTTTTCTTTTTATTATGAGGGTGCTAATTCGGTTGATGCTTTTGATATTCATCCTTTAACGGAGCATTACTATTATTTACGTAAATGGGGACTAGAGCATCGGGGTAGCTCTTTTGTACAAGGGTATAGTAATCGAGATTTATATACTTTGTTGCAGGAAGTTGCTCCTCAATTTGAAAATGAAGCTAATTCTAAAGTGTTTTGGATTCATTTATTGCGGGAATATCCTGGATTGATGCGTAGTAATTTATTTTTTCCTTCTATGGATGCAGGAATTGTACCTTATGAAAGGGATGAGGTGCAACTTTTGTCTAAGATATCAAGGGAGGCATTAACTTTTTTTTCGCAAGATTTTTCTAAACCTTTTTCTACAGATAGACAGTATGATATTGTTTTCTTGTCTAATATTTTTGATTATGTTCGTGGTGATAAATCTAGATTGGAAATTTGTCGAGATAATTTGAATTGTCTTTTAAAGAGTGGAGGTATTGCGGTTCTGACACATTTTATGGATTCTTCTATGGTTCGTAGAAATGAGATGGATGTTTTTTCTTCTTCTTTTGATTATATACCTGGTGCTTTGCGATATAGTGAAATTTGTCAAAGACCTGTGGAGTCTTATTATATTTATCAGAAAAAGCGTTAATATTTTGTAAACCTATTTTTAACTTTTTACGATATACTTTTTTCTTTTTTATTTTATGTTACACTATGGTTAGAGTAGGAGTTTATTATATGGTAGAGAGTGAGAGGAAGAAAACGTCAAAAGTCGTTTTCATAGTTGTTATTGTTGGATTACTTGTTGTGGGGATTGGGTTTTTATTATTTATGAATAGAGATGCAGGTGACGTTGGTGAGAAGTCATCTTCTTCTGTTTATAACGATTATACGTTAGGCGGATATGTATCTATTAATAATTATACATCTTATAGTTTGAATCCTATTGATGGTGAAGAGGATTCACTAGAGCTTAGTTCTAGTCAATTTGAATTGCCAGAATATTTATATGATTATAGAGATTTTATTTTGATTCGAGTATTTTTTGGAAATGATGATGCTATCGAAGATGTTAAAGTTGTTTCTAGGGAGTCAAATCAAGTAGTAGAAGATATCAGTGAAGATAATCTTAAGAAATCTATTGGTTATCCTGATGAAGAGAATGTTATTCATATGGTTATGGAAGATGAAATTTATTTATCTAATCTTTCAGAAAATCAAGCTTATACTTTTGTGACAGAAACTTATACCACTACCCCTCCAGAGATTATTAATGATCTTGGAAGAAATTGTTTGATTTATGAAAAAGATAGTTATAATGATACTTTTGAAATTTATGTTAAAGCAAGTCGTGATATATCTACTGTTGCTAGTTTTTCATATCAAGAATTTGAACCTGGAGATGCATTGGTGCTTATGTATCAGACTATCTCTTCTGAGGAATTTATAGAACATGTAGATGAGTCTTCTATTGTTTTCTTAAGTGATTATCAAAGTGGTGATGCTTTATCTTATCAGTTTGAAGATTATATTTATAATGATACGGATTATGATATTACACTTATTTTGAACAATTCTGGTTCAGAGCAAACGGAAGTTATTCCGGCAGGACAAATTTATGCGTTTAGTTGGATGACGGATTCTATTACTATTCAATATTAAACGGGAAAATATTCTCGTTTTTTTCATATAATGGGATGTGGTTTACTTTTTTTACTTTTTGTGGTATAATCTGTGTCTCTAGGGGTGATATGATGGATGATTTAAAAAAATATGATATACTAACAGATTTTATTGATGTTGCGGTTTGTGAAGTCCAAAATGCTTTTTCTTTGAACGATGAGAGTAGTGAACGTTTTCGCGATGCTTTTTTTGAGATTGCTGTAGATGATATTTTGTTTGGTAAGAGTAATTATACAGCAAATGGGGAAGAGATGTATTCTATTCAGGGAGATTCTAAATTCGTGAGTTTAAATGTTATGACTGCTCTAAATCGTGCTCAACTTTCTTCTTTTATGAATTTTGATGCATCTATTGATTTAGTTTTGATTCCTATGAATGCTGATACTATGGCACAAGCTTTGATTTTAAAGTCGCAATCTATGATTCAAGAAGAATCTAAAAAAATTATTCGATAGCCGTTATCAAAAAAAGGTTGACAGCCTTTCTTTTTTTTATTATACTATATTATGCATTAAGAAACGGAGGGATATTATGGCAGTTAAAATTAGATTAACAAGAATGGGTGCTAAAAAGAAACCTACTTATAGAATTGTTGCTACTGACTCTAGACGTCCTAGAGATGGTCAATATATTGAATTAATTGGTACTTATGCACCTGTTGGTGAATGTAAAGTTAATATCAATGAAGAAGTAGCTTTAAAATGGCTTAACAATGGAGCAATTCCTACAGATACTGTTAAGAATTTATTTACAAAAGCTGGAATTATGAAAAAATTTACTGAATCTAAAGAAAAGAAGGATAAGTAATTATGGATTTGGTTCAGTTAACAGAGGGAATAGTAAAATCATTAGTAGTTGATCAAGATGCTGTTAGTGTAAAAGAGTTTCCTACTGATGAAGATAATGTTATTTTAATTCAAGTAATTGTTGCTGAGGATGATATGGGTCGTGTAATTGGTAAAGGCGGAAGATGTGCCAATGCTATTCGTACTCTTGTTCAAGCAAGTAGTTCTTTGAAAGATAACAAATATGTGAAAATTGATATTGATAAGTTTTGAGAAAGCATTTTTGCTTTCTTTTTTTTATGTCTTGTTATATAATATTTTTGAGGTAGAAGATATGGAAAAAGATTTAATTATTCCTACACATGTTGGAATTATTGTGGATGGAAATGGTAGATGGGCACAACAAAGAGGATTATCTAGGAGTGCTGGACATCGTGAGGGGTTTACTAGGCTAAAGAATATTTGTATTTATGCACAGGAGAGTGGAGTAAAATATTTATCTCTTTATGTGTTTTCTACGGAGAACTTTAAACGTGCAAAACTAGAAGTTGACTTTTTGATGAATTTATTTGTTTCTATGTTCCATACAGAATTTCAAGAAATTATGGACAGAGGAGCAAAAATTGTTTTCTCTGGTAGAAGAGAACCTTTACCTAAAGAAGTATTAGAAGCCATGGATGAAATGGCAGAAAAATCTAAAAATAATACTGGGACAGTATTAAATTTCTGTATTAATTATGGTGGACAGACTGAGATACTTGATATGACTAAAAAAATTGCACAGGAAGTTTTAGAAGGTAAGTTAACGATTGATGATATTACGTTGGATACTTTACATGATCATCTATATCAAGATTTACCACCACTTGATTTTGTAATTCGTACTAGTGGTGAATTAAGACTTAGTAATTTTATGTTATATCAGGCAAGTTATGCGGAATTTTATTTCCCTAAAACGTATTTTCCGGATTTTACGGAGCATGATTTTGATGCTGCTATCGTAGAATTTAATAAGAGAAATAGAAGGTTTGGAGGTAATGCTTCATGAAAAAAAGAGTTTTAAGTGCCATTATTATGGTAGCAATATTTGTACCAATATTATTAATTGGAGGCAAAGTATTTGCTATTTTTATGACTATTTTAGCTTTAATGGGATTATATGAATTAATTCATATTCGTGAAAGCAGAAAAGAGTTTCCATTTTTAATTAAGTTGTTTGCTTATATAATGGTTGCTTTCTTTTCTTTATCTAATTTAGATTCTATTGAGTTTAGTTATACTATGGATTATCGAGTGATGGCTTTTATGATTTTTGCTTTTTTAACTCCTATGGTATTTATTCATGATTTTAAGAAATATAATTTAAATGATGCTTTATTTTTAATAGGCTCTGTTTTGTTTATTGGACTAAGTTTTAATTTGTTAATTATTTGTCGTAATTATGATATTATGTATATTATTTATTTACTTCTTATTACGACCATTACGGATACTTTTGCTTTGTTTACTGGTATGTTAGTTGGTAAGCATAAGCTATGTCCTTCTGTTTCTCCTAAAAAAACAATAGAGGGAGCTATTGGTGGAACAGTTGCAGGAACTTTTGTGGCAACAGCGTTTTATACAACTGTAATTGATCCTTCTATGTCTTTAGCTTTTGTAGTTATTATTACTATTATTTTATCTTTATTAGGTCAGTTAGGAGATTTGGTTTTTTCTTCTATTAAAAGATATTATGATAAGAAAGATTTTTCTAATTTGATCCCTGAACATGGTGGGATTTTAGATCGTTTTGATAGTTTGATTTTTGTAGTACTTGCATTTATTATTTTTTCTAGTGTTTTATAAGGAGGCAACTAATGAACTTTATTATTACTTTAATTTTATTTGTTTTAATTTTAGGTGTTATTGTATTTGTTCATGAGTTTGGTCATTTTATGATGGCTAAACTTAATGGTGTTTATGTTTATGAATTTGCGATTGGAATGGGACCTAAGTTATGGAGTAAGAAAGGAAAAGAGACTGAATATACTTTCCGGGCTATTCCAATTGGTGGATTCTGTATGATGGCCGGAGAAGATGTAGAAGATGATGATTTAAAAAAAGTTCCTAAAGATAAGAGATTACAAGCAAAGAAACCATGGCAACGTTTTTTGATTATGTTCTTTGGAGCAGGGAACAATTTCATCTGTGCAATTTTACTTCTTTTCTTGATTGGTCTTATTTGGGGTGGTTCTTCTATGGAACCAATGGTAACTTCTGTTTTAAAAAATTCGGCCGCTGCTACTTCTGGGATTGAAGCAGGTGACCGTATTTTAGAGATTAATGGTCATACTATTTCTACAACGGATGATATTAGTTTATATTTGGCTGTTGCGAATCCTGAAGAGGCCAGTGATATTACTGTACAAAAAGAGAATGATGATGTTGAGACTTATTCTGTACAACCTAAAAAGATAGAAGAAGATGGCGAAACTTCTTATCAATATGGAATTGGTATGCAGCAAGAAGTAGAGCACGGACTTTTATCTGCTTTGCAATGGACTGCTAAAAAGACTGTTTCTATTTTTAAGCAAATGGTTGTTACTGTCGGGTATTTGTTTACTGGTGGTATTAGTATTTCTCAACTTAGTGGACCTGTTGGAATATTTTCTGTTGTCGGAGATCAAAGTTCTGGCGGTATTATGAATATTCTTTATTTGGTTGCTTTTTTAAGTATCAATGTAGGTTTTATTAACTTATTACCTTTACCAGCGTTTGATGGGGGACATATCTTATTTATTATTATCGAAAAGATAAAGGGTTCTCCTGTTAAACCAGAAACTGAAAATATGATTCATACGATTGGACTATTTTTGTTGATGATATTGATGGTAGTTATTACCTTTAATGATATTTTAAGACTTTTTTAATAGGTGGGTGATTCTATGAATCCAGTTATCATTATTATCTGTTTGTTTGTTGTAGCTTTTGTTGTTTTCTTTATTGTTTATTCAGAGGAGAAAAAAGTTACAAAGAAGGAAAAGGAAAATAGGAAGTCATTAACTGACGATCCATCTATTTTATTTGAAGATGAAAAAAAAGAAGAAAAGAGAAATGAGGAAGATATTGAAATCATTTAGGTCACATGAGTGACCTTTTCTTTTTATGCTATAATATAAATAAGGAGGTAAACAATGGTTGTTGGTGTTTTGGTACAGATTGCTAGTCAGAATGTAGATCGAATTTTTGATTATTTAGTTCCAAAAGAGTTAGAAGATTCTATTCGTATTGGTATTCGTGTTTTGGTCCCTTTTGGAAAGCAAACGATTGAAGGATTTGTTTTGGAAATAAAAGATACTAGTTCTATGGAATTGAAAGAGATTTATTCTGTTGTTGATTACGATATCATATTAAATGACGAGTTGTTATTGCTAGGAAAAGAAATACAAAGGGATACTTTGTCTACTTTGATTAGTGCTTATCAAGTGATGTTACCGAAAGCGTTGAAAGCAAAGGTAGGTGCTAAAGTTAATAAAAAATTTCATACCTTTTATCGATTGATAGATAAAGATTATGTGGGAAGTAATGTTCCGCAGAAGGAGGTTTTGTCTTTGTTTCAACAAAGAGATGAGGTTCCTAGAAAGGAATTAATTTCTATTTCTTCTTCTGCTGTTAGTACTTTGGAGAAAAAAGGAATACTAAAGTCTATTCAAAAAGAAGATTATCGAATGAAGTATGAAGTCAGTCAGTATACTAAGAAGGTATTAACTTCTTCTCAGCAGAAAGTAGTAGATGCTGTTATACATGATACTTCTAATAACCCCTTTTTACTTTATGGTGTTACTGGGAGTGGTAAGACAGAAGTTTATATGCATATTATTGAGCATGTGTTGAAAGAAGGAAAAACTGCTATTTTGTTGGTTCCTGAAATTAGTTTAACTCCTCAAATGGTAGAACAGTTTTCTAATCGTTTTGGAAATCAGATTGCGGCACTTCATTCCGCTTTGTCTGAAGGAGAAAAATACGATGAATGGAGAAGAATTGCAAGAGGGGAAGCTAATATTGTGATTGGTGCTCGTAGTGCTATTTTTGCTCCTTTAAAAAATATTGGTGTAATTATTATGGATGAGGAGCATAGTGATTCATATAAGCAAGGAGATAAAAATCCAAGGTATCATGCGAGAGATATTGCGATATGGAGAGGAAAATATCATCATGCTCCTGTTTTGTTTGGAAGTGCTACTCCATCTTTAGAGTCTATGGCAAGGGCGCAGAAGGGAGTTTATCGTCTTCTTACTTTAGAAGAACGAGTGAATGGAAAACAGTTACCTGAAGTTCAAATTATTGATATGAATCATGAAGCAAAAAACAGTTCTAGTCATATTACTTCTCAGTTACTCACTGAACTTCATCATTGTCTAGATCGTGGGGAACAAGCTATTTTATTTTTAAATCGACGAGGGTTTTCTACCTTTATTACTTGTAAAAATTGTGCTGAAGTTATTAAGTGCCCTAATTGTGATATTACGTTAACGTATCATAAAAGTAACCGTATGTTACGTTGTCATTATTGTGGTTATGCTACACCTCTTCCTAAAGTTTGTCCGAATTGTGGAGAAGATTCTTTATCCGATCTTGGTGTTGGTACAGAAAAGATAGAAGAAGAATTGAATCATCTTATTCCTACTGCTAGAGTTCTTCGAATGGATGTAGATACTACGAGTCGAAAAGGGGCTCATAAAAGAATGATAGAAGCATTTCGAAATCATGAGTATGATATTTTATTAGGAACTCAGATTGTTGCGAAAGGACTTGATTTTTCTCTTGTTACCTTGGTTGGCGTTATCAATGCGGATACTAGTTTAAACATTCCAGACTTTAGAAGTAGTGAAAATACCTTTTCCTTGCTTTCTCAAGTAGCTGGTAGAAGTGGTAGAAGCCAAAAGTCTGGTAAAGTTTTGATTCAAACTTTTAACCCTGATCATTACGCTATTTCTTATGTTAGGCATCATGATTATTTAGGATTTTATCGTGAAGAAATGCAGATACGTAGAAAATTAGGATATCCTCCATTTTATTATCTTTGTTATTTAAAAATAAGTGGAAAAGATAGTCAATATATCTTTCAAGAAGCATTAAAGATTAAACGTTCCTTAGAACGAAATTTATCTTATACAGCGATTTTAGGTCCTACTTCCTTGGCTGTTTTTAAAGTTAATAATATTTATCGTTATGGTATTATTTTAAAATATAAAAAGGAAGATGGTTTGCGAGATGTTCTTCATAAGATTCAGAATCATTATAAGAGTAATAGGAAAATTCAGATAGATATTGACTTTAATCCTAGTCATTTTTAATAAAATATGTTATTCTTATGTTAAAGATAGGGGATGATTTTATGAATGAAAATAATAATAACCATTTTCTTCCGACGGATGATGATATAGATAATACTACTAATCAAAATAGTGTTAATGAAAGAAATAGTCAAGAGTTTCAAAATTTGATGGAACATAGTCAAAAGAAATATGATAATTATTGGGATATTAACAGTCCATTTGTTCGTATTATTTTGATTATTTTACTTATTATTATTGTTGTAGGGTCAGCATATTATTTTATTATATGGTTCCGTCAATCGTAGGGGTGATGTAGATGTATTCTTTTGTTTTTGAACAGAAAGAAGTTCGTGAATTATTAGATAAAGTTGCTAAAAATCCGAGTTATAATGATAAAAAGAAAAAAGACTCTATTAATTATGAAAAGTTTTCTGGTTTGGAGCAGACTTTCTTTTTATTGTTTGATGCTTTGTTTAAATATCAGTTGATTATTGGGGAAGAGGAATATCTTCCTGATTATGTTCATCATTTAGATTTATTATGGCATAAGATTGATAATTTTCATGATATTAGTGATGGTGTGTCTAAAATTTTAGTGAAGTTTTGTGCTAAAAAATTAGGATATAAAAATAAGGTTGAAGAAAATCGTAGAGAAATTTTGGAATATATTTATCAAAAATATATTGTAGAAGGATATTTTTATCATGGTGTTTCTGATTGTTATGTTCCAGTTATTCAACAGCAAGGGTTTCAACCTCAAAAATATGAAAATTTATATCCTAAGTTTGCTAAAATACAAGAGGAGTATTCTTCTTTCTTGTGTGATATGGATTTTCGACATGAGTATGTTTCTTTTACAGATGATTTTGTAATGGCTTGTTATTATGCTACTTATAGTCCTATTTATTTTTCTCACTTTTTATGTCCTCCAACTTCTAAAAAAGCAGAGCTTAATAGTTATGCAAAAAGAGATTATATGGGATGTTTTCGCGGATTAAAACGTATGTTGAAGGCAAAGGAAGTTAATGAGGAAACCAGTCAAAAAATAGAAGATATATGTAATGAAGAGTGGAAGTTGCTTAGGCAAAATGAATCTAAGCCAACGATTATGTTAGTTAAGAGAAGTTATTTTGATAAGAATAAAATTCAGGGGATTTTAGAGATTCTTACAGATAAGAAAACGGATATTGGCATTTTAGCTGGTCAAATTATGGATTATAAATATGATAATTTATCTTGGAAAGAATATATTCCTGCTAGTGAGATTGATTTTATTACGATTCCATATTCTGATTTTGTAGTAGAGCACGAAGAAGAAAAAGTTGAAGTCATTTTACCAACTGTTCATCCTAATACTAGTTCAGAAGATGGTAAAGTTTCTTTTTTGGTTTTATTAGGTTCTGTTTTTATTTTATTAGGGGTTGTAATTAGTATTATTATGTTGTATCAATAGAGGTGTTATGTATGAATGAACTTAAAGTTGTCTTTATGGGAACTCCAGATTTTAGTGTTCCTGTTTTAGAAGGGTTAATTGAACATTGTCAGGTACTAGGTGTAGTATCTCAACCAGATCGTAAGGTAGGAAGGAAACAAGAAGTTGTTTTTTCTCCTGTGAAGGAGGTTGCTATGAAACACCATATTCCTGTTTTTCAACCCGAAAAAATTTGTAAAGATTATGAAGATATTTTAGCATTACAACCTGATATTATTGTAACTTGTGCTTATGGTCAAATTATTCCGAAAGCTATTTTGGAGTATCCTAAATATGGATGTATTAATGTTCATGCATCGCTTCTTCCTAGACTTAGAGGTGGAGCACCTATTCATCATGCTATTATGGATGGGTATGATAAGACTGGTATTACGATTATGTATATGGATGAAGCCATGGACAGTGGAGATATTATTTCGCAGAGAGAGACTGTTATAACGGATGATGATACGATGGAAACGTTGCATGATCGCTTACGTATCATTGGGCGTGATTTATTATTAGATACTTTACCTTCCATTTTAGATGGAACTGCTGATAGAAAGAGGCAAGATGAAGATGAAGTTACGTATGCTTATAATATTAAAAGAGAAGAAGAATATTTGAACTTTTCTAAGACGAGTAGAGAGTTATTCAATCAAATTCGAGGACTTAATCCTTTTCCTGGTAGTTCTTGTGTGATTGGAGAAAAGGAATTTAAAGTTTATATGGCAAGAATTGAAAAAATAGATACTAGTGATAAACAAGCCGGTGAAGTATTGCATATTTATAAAGACGGTATTGGAATCGCAACAAGTGATTATGAGATTGTTTTAACGGATATTAAACCGAATGGAAAGAAAAGAATGCTTGCTAGCAGCTTTATTAATGGTATTAAAAAAGAAGATTATATCGGGAAGGTAGCTTATGGATCAAAACAATAATAATCAGTCAAAAAGTAAATTTACGGCAAAGGATTTTTCTGAATTTATTCATACGCCTAGAGGAAAAGCGGTTCTTTTCTTTGGTATTTATCTTGTTTTCTTTATCGTATTAGCCATGATGGCTCATATCGGTGGTCAAGGTAGTGTCATTGGTAGTACGGATTTAAATTTAGATAGTCCTTATTATGATTTATCTTCTATAAAAGAAGGAAACTATGCATTTTCTTATCAATTTGTTATTGATGGAGTAACTTCTACCTATACAGGAACACATTATGATAAAAAAGCTTTGTTTAGCGATGAGGTAAATCAATATTATCAAGATGATACTTTGTTTATGAGAATGCAAGATGGTGTGTGGATACGTAGTGATGCTCCATATCCGTTATCTAGCTTGACGGATGCTAATGTGATAGAAAATTTATTAGAGTCTGCGACTTATGTATCAAGAACAGAACTAGCAACAGGAGAAGAAGCTATTAATTATCAAATTTCTACTACTACGTTAGTATTACTTTTAGATGGTTTAGAAGTGGATTTAGATGATGCTGTTAATACTATTCAATTACAAAAAGATGAAAACGGAGAAATTGTAGAAATTCAATATGATGTTAGTAGTTATGCTAAATATCGAGGCCTTGCTACAGATCATTTTAGATTCACATTATCTTATTCTGATTTTGGAGAGATAGAGGAAATTACACAACCATCATAAAATAGGTAGGCTTCATTTGAAACCTACTTTTATTTTGGAGTAAATCCATTGGTTCTGTAGTATTTTTTTTCTGATAATTGTTGTATAATATAGATATTGGAGTGATACGATGAATATATATAGTTTAACAAGGGATGAGATGGAAGAATATTTTATTAGTCATGGTTCTAAAAAGTTTCATGCTGATCAGTTATTTTCTTGGTTGTATGAGAAGAGAATTTCTTCTGTTTCTGAGATTACAGATATTAAAAAAGATATGTTAGAACAGTTGGAGAGGGCTTTTTCTTTTTCTAAGTTGAAATTGGTTACTGTCGAAAGAGATGTGGATGTTTGTAAGTATTTATTTGAACTTTATGATGGGGAACATATTGAGGCTGTTTTGATGAGGCACGATTATGGTAATAGTGTCTGTGTTTCTAGTCAAGTTGGTTGCAATATGGGGTGTAAGTTTTGTGAGTCTGGTAGAAGAAAAAGAGTTCGTAATTTAGAAGTTTATGAGATGGTTATACAGTTACTTATGATAGAAGAAGATTTGGGTGAAAGAATTAGTCATGTTGTTGTGATGGGAATAGGAGAGCCTTTTGACAATTATGATAATCTATTAAAATTTCTTCTTATTATTAATCATCCTAAGGGTCTTGCGATAGGAGCTCGTCATATTACGGTTTCTACTTGTGGAATTGTTCCAAAAATATTAGAGTTTAGCGAGTTTCCTTTACAAATTAACTTGGCTATTAGTTTACATGCACCTAACGATACATTAAGAGATAAAATTATGCCTATTAATAAAGCTTATCCATTAAAAGAATTAATTTCTGCACTTGAAGTGTATTTATCTAGGACGAATCGCCGTATTACGTTTGAATATATTATGCTTAGTGGTGTTAATGATAGTGTTGAATGTGCTAAAGAGTTAGTGGAGTTAGTTGGTCATTTAAATTGTTATGTTAATTTAATTCCTTATAATGAGACAAATAATTTAGAATTTAAGCGAAGTAGTACTGTTCAAATCATGAAGTTTTATGATATACTTAAAAAGAATAGACTTGGAGTCACAATCAGGAGGGAATTTGGTAGCAAAATTAGTGCTGCTTGTGGACAACTTAGAAGTAAGAAGGAGGAGTTATGAAATCTTTTTATTTAACGGATGCTGGAAAAGTACGCAGTCACAATGAAGATAGTGTTATTATCGTTAAAAATCAGAATGATGATTATCTAATGGCTATTGCGGATGGTATGGGTGGTCATTCTGCAGGAGAAGTGGCTAGTTCTATTGCAATCGGTTATTTAGGTAAATATTTTAAAGAGACGTTTTTAAATATGAGTAAGGTGGATGCTGTTAATTGGATTAGAGATTCTTTTAGTGAAATTAATACTTTGATTTTTCAACATGAGAAGACACATCCAGAAAGTAAAGGTATGGGTACTACTTTAGTACTTGCTATTTTAACAAAAGATTATCTATTATTTGGTAATGTTGGTGACTCTAGTGGCTTTGTTATGAAAGATGATAAACTTCATAAAGTTACCTATGATCATACATTAGTTAATTTATTAGTTAGTGCTGGAGAGCTTACGAAAGAGGAGGCAAGTGTTCATCCTAAGAAGAATGTACTTATGAAGGCTCTTGGTGCCGCTACTTCTGTTGAGGTTGATATCTTTGATTGTGATATGGATATTACAGAGATACTTCTTTCTAGTGATGGCCTTACTAATATGTTAGATAAAGATCAAATTGAAAAAGTTTTGCTTAGTGATCTTGATGTAGAAGATAAAGTTATTCGGTTGATCCAAAAAGCAAATAATCGCGGGGGTACAGATAATATTTCGGTAGCGTATTTAGTTCGTGATGAGGAAGGTGACGAATAATGATTACAAAGGGGCAAAAGATAAATGATCGTTATGAGATTATTCGTTCTATTGGTGAAGGTGGTATGGCCAATGTTTATCTTGGCTATGATACAATTCTAGATCGTAATGTGGCAATTAAAATATTACGTGGGGATTTGTCTAGTGATGAAAAGTTTGTTAGACGATTCCAACGTGAAGCGTTGTCTGCTTCTAGTTTGGCTCATCCTAATATTGTAGAGATGTACGACGTTGGAGAAGATAATGGGATTTATTATATTGTTATGGAATATGTGGAAGGTAAGACACTAAAACAATTACTTAAAAAGCGCGGTAGTCTTACTTTGAGTGAAGCCATCGATATTATGTTGCAACTTACGGATGGTATGGCTCATGCACATGATTCTTATATTATTCATCGTGATTTGAAGCCACAGAATATTATGATTAAAGATGACGGACAAATCAAAATAACGGATTTTGGTATTGCGATGGCACTTAATGCTACACAATTGACGCAGACAAATTCTGTCATGGGGTCTGTTCATTATTTACCTCCAGAACAGGCTAGTGGAAAAGGTTCTACGATTAAAAGTGATATTTATTCTATGGGTATTATCTTTTATGAACTACTTACGGGAAGTTTACCTTTTAAAGGGGATAATGCTGTTGAGATTGCCTTAAAGCATATGAGAGATCCTCTTCCTAGTGTTAGAGAAGATAATCCTTCTATTCCACAGAGTATTGAAAATATTATTTTAAAAGCAACTGCTAAAAATCCTAAGAATCGATATGATGATGCTAGACAGATGCATGAGGATTTGTTAACAGCGTTAGATGATGATCGAATTAATGAGGCTCCATATAAATATCCTTATCCTGAACATGAAAATGATAATACTAAAAATTTAAAGAAGATTGAGGATTTGGAAAAAAATGATGACGATGAAGAAGATCCAATTGCTACTAAAATAGAGGATAAAGGAGATAAAAAACGTAAGAAAATTATTATTATTCTATCTATTGTTTTTGGTGTTTTAGTACTTGGAATTATTACAGTTGCCTTTATTATTCCGGCTCTTACTGCATCTGATCCAGTTACAGTTCCTGATTGTGAAGGTATTAGTGTTAGTAGATGTGAAAGAAGATTGCAAGATGCTGGTTTAGAACCTCGTACGAAAATTCGTGAAGAGGCATCTGATGATGTGGATGAGGGAAAAGTCACTCGTACTGATCCTGAGGCTGGTAGAAGTGTAGTAGAGGGTACAAAGGTTACCATTTATCGTTCTATTGGAGAAGAAACTTTTGAACTTGAAGATTATACAGGTCAAAATTATATTGAAGTACAAACTATTTTAGAGACTCAATATGGATTGGATGTATCTGTTGAAAAACGTGATGTAGACGCATCTGAGCGTGAATATGATGAACAAGAAATTATTGGTCAATCTCTTGCTGCTGGTAGTGAAGTGAAAAAGGGAGATTCTATTACCTTATATATTCCTAATATTGTGGAAACTTTCCCTAATATGTCTGCAGAGGGATGGACATTAGAGGATGCAGAGGCTTTCTGTGATACCTATGGATTAACAATTAGTGTAGTATATCAAGATACAACTGCTTATACTGCTGGTAGAATTATTGATCAATCTAGAGCTGCTGGAAGTCCAATTGTCAGTGGTCAAACATTAACGGTTACAGTTGCTAGAACTCCACAACAACAGACACAACAACCATCTGGAGGTTCTTCTAGTGGAGGCTCTAATTCTTCATCTTCTGAGGATGATTCCAATGAGGATACTAATAGTGAGACTGAATAGGGGGAAGTTATGAAAGGACAGATTGTAAAGATTCATAGTGACTTACATTATGTACAGGCTTTGGATCAAATTTATCCATGTAAATGTAGAGGTGTTTTTCGTAAAGAAAAAATATTGCCTCTAGTTGGTGATTATGTTGAATTTGATTCTAAAAAACTAGTAATTGAGAAGATATTACCTCGAAAAAATGAATTTTATCGACCTAAGGTAAGTAATATTGATCAAGCTTTTTTAATTACTAGTTTAGTTTCTCCTGATTTTTCTTTAAATTTACTTGATAAGTTAATAGTATTAATGGAGTTACATTCTGTTCAACCTATTATTTGTATTACTAAAAAAGATTTAGTAAAAGAGAATGATTTTGATAAGACAATAGAAGTATTGTCTTATTATCAAAAAATTGGTTATACTGTTATTTATAATACAGAGTTAGATAAAATAAAAGATTTGTTAAAGGGTAAAACAAGTGTTTTTACAGGGCAGACTGGTGCAGGTAAAAGTACGTTGTTAAATAGATTAAATCCAGATTGGAATTTAGAAACCGGGGAAGTGTCTATTGCTTTGGGTCGTGGAAGACATACGACTAGAGTGGTTACTTTATATGAGTTGTTTGGGGGTAAAGTAATGGATACTCCAGGATTTTCTGCTTTGGATTTTCATTCTTATTCTAAGGAACAAATTCGTGATGCTTTTATAGAGTTTCGAGAGTTTCCTTGTCCATTTAAAGATTGTTTACATACAAAGGAAGCAGAATGTGAGGTAAAAAAGGCTGTTTCTGCTAATAATATAATGAAGAGTCGTTATCTTAATTATTTAAATTTTATTGGGGAGGATGATTCCTATGAAAATTAGTGCTTCTTTTTTGAGTAGTTCTAATATTCCCGTTGATTTAAAAAGATTGAATGAAACGGATGTGGATTATATTCATGTAGATGTTATGGATGGAAAATTTGTTTCTAATAAGACTATGCCATTTAGTGAGATGAAAAATATTTATAAATTTACTGATAAACGTTTGGATGTTCATTTGATGGTGGAAGATCCTAAAAAATATATTCCGTTATATGCTGAGTTAAATACTGAATATATTACGTTTCATGTAGAGCTTATGGATCATATAGAGGAAAATTTGGAACTTATTAAAAGCTACGGTATTAAGTGTGGTCTTGCGATTAAACCTAATACTCCAGTTAAGAGTTTGGTTCCTTATTTGCCACTTTTGGATTTAATATTGGTGATGAGTGTAGAGCCTGGACAGGGTGGACAAAGTTTTATTCCAGAGACGCAACATAAGTTAGAGGAGGTTAGGGCTTTACTGGAAGCTTATCATTCTGATGTTATGATTAGCGTAGATGGTGGAATTGATGATCAAACTTGCAAATTGTGTCAAGACTGTGATATATTGACATCTGGAAGTTATATTATTCGGTCAGAGTCTTTTCAAGAGCAAATAAATAAATTAAGATAGAATATGGTTGGGGTGATACTATATGGATGATAAAAATCAGGAAAACAATTTAATTTCGTCTGAAGAAAATGATACTACTCAAGAAAAGGATTTGATTTCGTCTGAAGATGTATTAGCTGTTGTTAGTGGGGATTCGGTCGCTTTAATTGAACAGTTAGAGAGAGCGAAAGAAGTAGCAGCAGAGCAGTTGAAGAATAGTCAAAACACTTCTCAATCGGAGTTGGCAAAAAAGAAATTAGAGGAAGAATTAAAGAAAAGAGAAGCTGAGTTGGCTGAAGCTAAGCGTAGACGTGCTGAGGCTAAGAGAAAAGAGCAATTGGCTCATGAAGAAGAAGAGAGAAAAAAATTAGCAATTGAGGCGGAAAATAAAAGAAGAATTGAGGAAAGGCAAAAGAAAGATGCCGAAGAAAAAGCACGAATTGAACGCGAAAAGCAAGAACAAGAGCAAAAAAGATTAGCTAAAGAGAATGAAAAGAAAGCAAAGGAAGCGGCTAGGCAAGCTGAAATTCAAAAGCGTGAAGAGGCTAAAAAAGCGAAAATAGAGGCAAGAGAGGCAGCACGCAAAGCAAAGGAAGAAGCTAAGAAAGCAATGCTTCAACAACAAGAAATAGATAAGAAGGCGAAAATAGAAGCAAAAGAAGCTGCTCGTAAGGCGAAAGAAGAGGCTAAGAAAGCAAGACTTCAACAACAAGAAGCAGATAAGAAGGCGAAAATAGAAGCAAGGGAAGCAGCTCGTAAAGCAAAAGAAGAAGCAAGAAAAGCGAAAATTCAAAAGCGAGAAGAAGCAAGAAAAGCGAAAATTCAAAAGCGAGAAGAGGCAAAAAAAGCGAAAATTGCGGCTAAGGAAGCAGCTAAAAATAAGAAAAAGGAACCGAAGGCTAATAAAGTATTAGAGACTCCTGTTGCGAAAGCACCTGTTGTTCCTGTGCAACCTAAGCCTGCTGTACAGCAAGTACAACCAGCACCACAAGTTACTAATCCTGCTCCTGTTAGTAAGCCTGTTGCTTCTAATAGTCAGGTGACTTCACAGCAGACCGTTTCTGCTGCACCGAAGGTAGCACAAAATCTACAAGCTCAAAATACTGAGGCTGGAAAAGCTGCTAAGGCTGCAACGAACGTTAAAGCTCCTAAGAAAGAAAGTAATTTTAAATATTATATGACGGCATTTTTGTTTATTGCTTTGATTTTAATGGTAATCTTTTTACCTGATATTAGTAGTTTTGTTTCTAATTATTTTGCTGAAAAAAGAGCACAGGAAGTACCTGCTCTTACTACTGGTACGTTAACTTGTACATTAAATACAAGTGATGATCGTTATGACTATTATTATCAAGCTGATTTTAATTTTAGAGATAGTCAACTATATCGATTAACTTATAATACTACTATTAAAGGAGATCAAAATTTGGATGCTGTAGAGTTAGCGGAAATGGAAGCATCTTGTAATTTGTTAAAATCTCAAACTGCAAATTTAGATGGTATTACTGTTTCTTGTAGTTTAAGTAATGGTGTTGTTGAAAATGAGCAAGTATTAAGTTATGAAAATATAGATATTGAACTTTTAACTACTGCTTATTTGGAAGCAGGGGGAACTTATCCAAATTATAGATATCAACAAAATATTGATGAAATAGAAAAAGATATGAATGCAAGTAATTATACTTGTGAAAGACATAGTTGAGGTGATGTATCATGAATTCTAATGATGAAGATATTGAAGTTTTAGATACACCATCTACTTCTTCTGATGTGAATCGTACTTCTGATACAAATGTGCAGCAACCTAGTCAGTTAGAGTCAGATTATGGTGTAGAGAATGTTTCTTCTGCTTCTGCTGAATCAGAACCTAGTGAGATTCCTTCTATGGTTTCTCCATTGATGGCAAAGCCTTCTATTTCAGGAACTACTGCGAATTCTCCTCGTATCTCTCCTGATGATACAATGGCTAAGACAGTGCATTCTGCTTCACAGACGACCCCTCCTAAGAATTATAAGAAAGAGGATAAGCTAAAAGCACCGTCTGATCATGATTCTAATGTCGAATCTACAAATGGTTCTTCTAAACCTGTTAAACCTATTGTTTTAATTGTTACTTTTATTATTTTATTGGTTGCTATTATTTTTCTTCCAATGTCTGGTGATTTGTTTGATAGCTTATTTTCGAAAGATGATAATACATCTGAAGAAGTTACTAATGGAAGTTTAGTTTGTACATTGGAACATGATGATAATGGTGACGGTATTAGCCTTCAGTATACAGAAACTTATGATTTTAGTGATAGTAAAGTTGAGTCTTTAGAACATGAAGTTTTAATTCAGGGTAATGCTGACTATTTGACTGAGAGGAATACGGAGTGTGAACTTTTACAGAGTGAAGCAGCTGATATTACTTCTGTTCAAATTGATTGTGATTTATCTAGTAATCAAATGATTGAAACACAGTATTTTAATTTATCTACGTTAGATTTTAGCTTATTGGATATTGGCTTTACAGAGGCAGGTGGAGTTTATCCTAATGGAATGTCTGGGGAGAATTATAAAGATGTTCAGAGAAGTTTAGAGATGTCTGGATATGATTGTGAGCTTAAATAACTTACACTATTTTACATTTTTTATAATTGGTAATTTTTGTCAACCTATTGTCAATTCCTTGTAAATATGTTAGACTGATATTTACAAGGAGTTTTTTTATGAAAGTTTTTAGTTATATCCTTAGTTCTATTTTGATAATGGGAATTATCGTATATATCGCTGTGGTTGGCGTTCAGAGTATGAAATCTACTACAGTTTCTACTGATCTTGATGTAAAGAAACTTAAAAGTTCTGATTTGTTAGAATATGTTCAAACACAGGATAAAGTAGAAGATGAGAACGATGAGGATGAAAAAGTAGAAGAAGATACAACAGATGAAGACGAAACAGAAGAAGCTTCTAGTAATGAGAAAGAAGAAGCCAAAGAGGAAGATGTTGTTGAAGAAGTTTCTGCGCCAATGCCTGATCCTCAACCTGTTAGTGATGTACTAGAGACACAGGTTGGTAGCTTAAGTGGATACGGCCCTGATTGTAGGGGATGTACTGGTTTCCTTTCTAGTGGAAGGGATGTTAGAAATGGTAATATTTATTATCAAGATTCTACTTATGGTCAAGTTCGTATTTTGGCAGGAGATAAATCTTATTCTTATGGTACGATAGTTAGAGTTAAAAGTTCTAGATTAGGTACTTTTCTTGCTATTGTATTAGATAGGGGTGGCTCTGTTGGATTTGGTAAAAGTCATTTATTTGATTTATTATATTCTAGTTCTGCAGAAGCTTTAGCAAATGAAGTTTCTTATAATACAACATTTGAAATTTTAAGATATGGATATTAGGAATAGTTTTTATTCCTTTTTCTTTTGTTTCGTGATAAAATGGTTTTGCTATGCTAGATGGAGGTATTAGTTGATGAATGAATTTATTATTAAAGAAATAGCAAATAATTTAAATATTACAGATAAACAAGTAGAGGTTGTTTTATCTTTATTAAGTGAAGGCAATACAGTTCCTTTTATTGCGAGATATAGAAAAGAAGCAACAGGTGCTTTAGATGAAGAGACGATTCGGTCTATTAATGAGGTATATTTATATCAAGTAAATTTATTAAAACGTAAAGAAGATGTTATACGTTTGATTGATGAAAAAGGTATGCTTACGGATGAGTTGAAAGATTCTATTATGAAGTGTACGAAATTGGTAGAAGTTGAGGATTTATATCGACCATATAAAGAAAAGAAAAAAACCAAAGCAACAGAAGCTATTGCTATGGGATTAGAGCCTCTTGCTAAAATGATGATGAGTTTTCCTATTAATGGAAGTTTGGAAGATATGGCATCTAAGTTTGTAAAAGATAAAGTAAAAAATGTGGATGAGGCGATTACGGGAGCTAAGTATATTATTGCTGAATGGGTTAGTGATAATGCTAGTTATCGTAAATGGATTCGTAGTTATTTTTATAAAAATGGAATTATTACATCTAAGATTAAGAAAAATGCTTTAGATGAAAATAAAGTATATGAGATGTATTATGATTATAGTGAACCAGTAAAATGGATTAAACCTCATCGTATTCTAGCACTTAATCGAGGTGAAAAAGAGAAGGTTCTTACTGTGTCTATTGATGTAGATAAAGAGGGTATTTTATCTTATTTAGAAAAGAAGATTATTAAAAACGAAAAGTCCTTTGTTGTAGGTAGTGTGAAGGAAGCAATAGAGGATTCTTATAAGAGATTGATTGCTCCTTCTATAGAAAGAGAAATACGTGCAGAGTTATCTGAAAAGGGAGAAGAAGCAGCAATTGATAATTTTGGTAAAAATTTAGAGGCATTACTTTTAACTCCTCCTATGAAAGAACAAGTTGTTCTTGCGTTTGATCCTGGGTTTGTTAATGGTTGTAAGTTGGCTGTTATTGATAAGAATGGAAAATATTTGGATTCTACTGTTATTAAACCATTTTTAAATAGTAATAATGAAGAAAGAATTCGTTTATCTAAGGAAGTTGTCGTACAATTAATCAAACGATATCATGTAGATATCATTGCGATTGGTAATGGTACGGCTTCTCGTGAATCTGAAAAGTTTTGTGCTGATATGATCCGTGAATATAAGTTGGATTGTAAATATGTTATTGTTTCTGAAGCGGGTGCTTCTATTTATAGTGCATCTCCTGTTGCTGCTGAGGAATTTCCGGATTTGGCTATTGAAAAACGTAGTGCTGTTAGTATTGGAAGAAGATTACAAGATCCTCTTGCGGAACTTGTAAAAATTCCACCTGAAGGTATCGGGGTTGGTCTTTATCAACATGATGTTAGTCAGAAAAAATTATCTAGTTCTTTAGATTTTGTGGTAGAAAAATGTGTAAATAGTGTTGGTGTTAATGTGAATACTGCCTCTAACTCATTACTTAGTTATGTTTCAGGTCTTACAAAGAAAGCTTGTCAAAAATTAATCGAGTATCGAGAAAAAGTTGGTAAGATTATGTCTAGGGATGAAATTCAGAAAAAGAAATTATTGAGTGATAAGGTTTATGAACAAGCTATTGGTTTTTTACGAATTCCAGATGGGGATAATCCGTTAGATAAAACAGCAATCCATCCTGAAAGTTATGATATTGCTAATACTTTACTTAAAGATTTAGGGTTTGATATTAGTGATATTGGAAGTTTAGAATTGATTGATGCCTTAAATAAAATTGATGTTAGAAGTTATGTAGAAAAACTCGAAACGGATCAATATACTTTGGAAGATGTTATTTTATCTTTGAAAAAACCTAATTTGGATCCTAGGGATGAGATGCCTCAACCATTACTTAGAAGTGATGTTTTAGATATTAAGGATTTGACCGTGGGTATGAAATTACAAGGAACTGTCCGTAATGTTGTTGATTTTGGAGCCTTTATTGATATTGGTCTTCATAATGATGGACTTGCTCATATTTCTAAACTTACTGATAAGTATATTAAACATCCAAGTGAAGTTGTTAGTGTTGGAGATATTGTGGATTGTTATGTTGATGATATTAGTTTGGAAAAGGGAAAGGTTAGTTTGAGTTTGCTTCCTCGCTAATCTTTTTTTCATTCATGGTTAAGGAGGAAAATATGAATTTTAATCATATTGATAGTAGATGTGTTTATTATGGAGATGTCATGAAAGTGGATAGGGCGGTCGTTGTCCATATGAAAGAAAGATTTGGAAAAAATCAATTTGGTGGAGTTGTTCGCTATATTGAACCTAGTAAATTTCATTTGGATGAAGAAGGGGCTATTTTACTTCGACTTACGAAACATGGTTATGTTCGATTATATGATATTGTGCCTATTATAGGCCCTTTTGTGATTAATCTTAATTTAAAGAAGAAAATGGTTTTTCCTTCTAAAGTTATTATTCCAGATACATTATCTTTAGCTCAAGAAGGAAGATATTTTGTTGATTATAGAAGTGTTTATCCTGTTATGTTACCGGAAAAACATTATACATTAAAGAAACTAAAGAGAGAGTTTTGCAGATAACATATACTTGATTCCTACGTTATTTTTGGAGTATAATTTATATAGATAATAGAGGAGTATGTGATATGAGAAAACGGTACGGTATTATTGTAGTTGCGATTATTATGCTGATGATTTCTGGTGTATTGCTTATTCATAAGTCTAGTTATGCAGAAATTAATACTGGCAATTATTGTCCAAATCGAATATATACAACAACTAGTTATGATGAAGTTGCATATGCTAAGAATGAAAACAATAAAATTACTTTGCCAACAAAAATATATGATGATAGTAATCAGCCAAGATCTTCTTCACCACCACGTTATCGTGTTTTTGTGAGCACTTCTTATATTTTTGAAAAAGTGGAAAAAACTTATAATAGTAATGAACAAAAAAGCATTTCTTATTCTATTAATAGAGGTTTTGAACGTACTTCTAATCAATCGATTTTGATGGGGTACTTAGTAAGTGAGACTCATTTTAGTAATGATAAAGATGAGGATGATTATTACAAACAATTGCTTGTTTTGTGGGCAATGGATAGATTGGCTGGGTTTGAGGATGATAAAAACTATATTTATGATTGGAATACAGATCAGATTATAGAAACAGATGTAGATACTGCATATGAAGATAAATATAATATTGATGAATATACATCAGACTCTTATTATAGGCAGAGTTATTATTGGAAATATGTTAATAATTTATCTGCTGGTGATAAAACATTGTTGATTGATAGTGAATATGGGGATAAAATGTTAGATTATTTAAATACCTGGGAGGATTATGTAGATTGGTATTTGGATGGTTTTAGTGTAGAGCTTGATTCCGTTATACAAGAGGATATTTCTTACCATGTTACGAATGATTATATTGAAACTAATTTAATCACTCCAACTAGTACGAATAAAGCTTATTCTGATCAGTTTTCTCGTTATGTAGTTACTGTGTCAGAACCTATGATTGTTGTTAATCAAGGTGGAGAAGAACAAACTGAATTTAATGCCGGAGAAAGTTTTAGGGTAAGAATACCTATTTCTGAAATTGAAAATCAAATTTTGAATTATTCTATTCGAGTGAAAGGGTATTTTGATTTTGATACATTTACACTTTATCAAACATATGCAGAAAGATATGAAATGCCATCTGATGAGAAAATGCAGTTATATTATCAGTTATTAAGTAGTGCTATTACGGAAAGTTGTAAAAGTACAGAGACGATGGAAGATAATATATTGTTAGAGTTTACTCAACGAGTAGGTAATTTGGATGTTAGAGTTATTGATGCTTCTACTGGTGATAATTTGTCTAGTGCAGAAGTTGCTATTTATGATAGTAAGAGTAATGAAGTTTACCGATATGAAACGACAGATGATATCTTACATTTGACATTGCCAGTTGGTGACTATGTTATTAAACAGACTGTAACCCCACCTAATTATGAATCAACAACCATACAGATGAGAGTGTCTGTTTTGGCTAATGATACTACGGAAGCTGTACTTGAAAATGTACCATTGGTTAATGTTCCTGATACTGCAATGAATGCGACTATCTTTATCATTATTGGTGGATTAATAGTGGCAGCTGGTGGTATTGTTTTAGTTGCTAATTTAAGAAAGAAAAAAGGTTCACATTAGTTTTGTGAATCTTTTATTATGATTGTTTTGTCATGTTTTTCTATTAAACCTTTATCTTCCATCTTTTTTAATTCTCTCATTAGGTTTGACCTATCTACGAATAGATATTCTGATATGGCTTTATAAGAAGTGGTTACTTTAAAGATATTGTTTTCATTCATCCTTTGTTTTAAGAAATATAATATTTTTTCTTCTACGGTTCGTTTGGATAAAAGTTCTATTTTTTCATTTTGTTGTTTGTTATCTAGTATTAATAAGTCGAATAATGCTAGTACTAATTTGTTATGAAATGGACATTGTTTATTACAGTTTTTTAAGATAGTGTAGTAGTCAATAAAAATAACTTCTGTTTCTCCATTACTCATAATATATATCTCATCTTCTGAATCTTGAAAGAATAGATTTGAAAAAATATCATTTTCTTTTAGGTCTCTCATAATTGTTGTATTCCCATTCTTATCCATTTTTACGATATTAGCTTTGCCATAGGTAATAAAACCTATTTTCTTTTTAATTGGTGCATAACTTAGTATTAGGTCTTTGTTGTAAAACATTTTACGTTTTACATTGACACAGCTTGACAAATTATTTTTAAATTGTAAAAGTCTTGTTTCATCTAGTGTTTTGGCCATTTTTTTCACCTCATTTCTTTTTATTTTAGCAAATTTTATTTATTGTTGCAAATGCAACAATAAGTTTTTTGCTTTTTGGAGTAGAATTTGATTTATAGGATAGGAGAGGTAGTATATGGCAAGAGAAATTATGGTTATAAAAAAGAATGGTAATTTAGAAAAGTTTGATCCTGAAAGAGTGAAAAAAGCTGTAACTGCTAGTGCCGAAAGAGTTATGGTGGATTTAACGGATGAAGCTTTAGATAAGATTGTTTCTAAGGTAATTGAACTTTTAGAGACTCAGACAAGTAATCCTACAGTAGAACAATTACATAGTTGTTGTGAGATTGCTTTGGAGACTATTAATCCATTGGTTGCGAAAAGTTATAGAGAGTATCGTGACTATAAAAAAGATATTGTTCATATTCTGGATAAAGTTTATAAGAAAGCACAGGTTATTACTTATATTGGGGATAAAGAATGTGCTAATATGGATAGTGCTTTGGTTACGACGCAGAGATGTTTGATTTATAATAGTTTGAATAAAGAACTTTATAAAAAATTCTTTTTGACTCCTGCTGAGATTGAGGCATGTAAAGATGGATATATTTATATTCATGATATGGGTGCAAGAAGAGATACGATGAATTGTTGTTTGTTTGATATGGCTCACGTATTAGAAAATGGATTTGAAATGAGTAATATTTGGTATACAGAACCGAAGACGTTACAGACAGCGTTTAATGTTATGGGGGATGTTACGATTAATACTACTGCTATGCAGTATGGTGGTTTTACGGTTCCTGAAGTGGATACTATTTTAAAGAAGTATGCTAAGAAAAGTTATGATATGTATTATAAAGAATATTTAGATATTAAAGGTAAGATGTATAAAGAGGAAGCAGAAGAATATGCGTGGAAGAAGACTGTTCGTGAGTGTGAACAGGGTTATCAAGGACTTGAATATAAATTAAATACTGTTAGTTCTAGTAGAGGAGATTATCCTTTCGTGACTCTTACTTTTGGTGTTGATCAGGATAAGTTTGCAGTTATGATTACTAAGACTATTTTGGATGTTCATCGTAAAGGTCAAGGTAAAAAAGGATTTAAGAGACCTACTGTATTTCCTAAACTTGTATTTTTATATGATAAGAGAGTACATGGTAAGGGTGAAGTATTAAGAGATAGTTTTTTGACTGCTATTAAGTGTAGTCAAAAGACAATGTATCCTGATTATTTATCTTTAAGTGGTGAGGGATATGTTCCAGAGATGTATCAAAAGTATGGAAGAATTGTTTCTCCTATGGGATGTAGAGCATTTTTGTCTCCATGGTATGAGAGTGGGGGAATGGAGCCTGCAGATGAAGACGATAAACCTGTTTTTATTGGTAGATTTAATATAGGGGCTATTTCTTTGCATTTACCTATGATTTTGGCTAAGGCTCGTGAAGAACAGAAAGATTTTTATGAAGTGTTGGATTATTATTTGGAGATGATACGTAAAATTCATATTAGAACCTATCGTTATTTGGCAAAACGTAAAGCATCTACAAATCCACTTGCTTATTGTCAAGGTGGTTTCTATGGTGGTAATTTGAAGCCTGAAGAGGCAATTGAGCCTGTGTTGAAATCTTCTACTGCTTCTTTTGGTATTACTGCTTTGAATGAATTACAAGTGTTATATAATGGTAAGAGTATTGTAGAAGATGGTCAATTTGCTTTGGATGTTATGAAGTATATTAATCAAAAAACGACAGAGTTTAAAAAGGAAGATCATATTTTGTATGCTATTTATGGTACTCCTGCTGAAAATTTGTGTGGATTACAGATTAAGCAATTTCGTAAGAAATATGGTGTCGTACCTGGTGTTAGTTCTCGTGAATATGTTTCTAATAGTTTTCATTGTGGGGTTTGGGAAGATATTAATGGTATTGAAAAGCAGGATTTAGAGGATAGATTCTGGGATTTATTTAAAGGTGGTCGTATTCAATACGTTCGTTATAATTTAAATTATAATACTGAGGCTATGCTTACGTATGTAGAACGTGCTATGGATAAAGGCTTTTATGAGGGGGTTAATTTGTCTTTGGCTTATTGTAATAACTGTGGTCATGAAGAATTAGATATGGATGTTTGTCCAAAATGTGGTAGTAGTGATCTTACTAAAATTGATCGTATGAATGGTTATCTTTCTTATTCTAGAGTTCACGGGGATACGATGTTAAGTAATGCGAAAATGGTGGAAATTTCTGAAAGGAAATCCATGTAATGAGATATCATAATATTACAAAAGCGGATATGTTAAATGGGGAAGGGTTACGTGTAGTTTTATGGGTATCAGGATGTTCCCATCATTGTCATGCTTGCCAGAATGCAGTTACTTGGAATCATGAGGATGGATTGGTTTTTGATGATGCTGCAAAAAAAGAGATATTTGATGAATTAGAAAAAGATTGGTGTAGTGGTATTACCTTATCTGGAGGAGATCCGCTTTTTTGTAGCAATCGAGAAGATATTTGTAAATTAGTATTAGAAATTCGTGACAAGTTTCCTGATAAGACCATTTGGCTTTATACGGGTTATACCTGGGAAGAGTTATTAGAACAGAGAAAGAAAGATAGAAATATTGATCAAATTTTAAAACATATTGATGTGTTATTAGATGGTAAGTTTGTGTTAAAGTTAGCTAGTGAAAAGATTCATTATGTGGGCAGTAGTAATCAATGTATTATTGATGTTCCACGTAGTTTAGAAAAACATAAGAAAATATTATATATTGATAATCAAAAAGTATTAGAAGGAGAAGAGTAAAATGAAACAAAGAGGGTTTGAAATCGTTACAGATTATAAAGATAAAGGTATTCATATACCAGTTAGAAAGACGGCACGTTCTGCTGCCTATGATTTAGAGGCTGCGGAAGATATTGTACTTCCAAGTTTTCAGAAAGGAATGAAGCCTACGCTTATTCCTACGGGATTAAAAGCTTATATGGAGGATGATGAGGTGCTATTGTTAGTGCCTAGAAGTTCTAGCCCTAAAAAGCAAGGAATTAGTTTTCCACACAGCATTGGTGTTATTGATGCTGATTATTATAATAATGTCGATAATGAAGGTCATATTTTTGTACAGTGTATTAATTTAAAAGAGGAAGATGTTACTATTAAGAAAGGTGATGCTATCTGTCAGGCAATCTTTCAAAAGTTCCTAATTACTGATGATGATCGAGCATCGGGTGAACGTGTTGGAGGCTTTGGTTCTACTGACTAATTTTTCAAAAAATGAAAAAATGATTTTTGTAAAAATTCAAAAAAAACAAAAAAAATAAATTTTAATTTGTTGAAAAATAAGGGCTTTGTTAAAATTTATTTTTCTTTTTTTGAAAAAAATAAAAAATCATTTTTTGAAAAAGTGAAAAATGTCTATCTTTTGTCAATTGTCGTAAATCGAACAAAAAAGTTTTTTTTAGTAAATGTAGCTATATCAACAGTTTTAAAAAAAGTGGTAATTTTTTTATATTTTTGTCTATTGATTTTTATATTTTTGTTTCATACAATGGATTTAGACAAAGAGTTGTGGGAGGTAAAAATATGGCAGAGGCTAATGAGATTTTAGAGGAACTTACTGTTGTTAAAAGAAATGGTAAAAAGGTTTCTTTTGATGGAGCTAAGATTGCTTTAGCTATAAAAAAAGGGTTTGATAGTGTTGAGGTAAATGATGAAGAGGAAGAGAAGGAAAGAAAATATAGTTCTCAGGATATTCAAAAAGTTTATCAAGCTGTTTTAAAGAAGATTGAAAAAGATGCAGACGCAAAAAATAAGAAATTTAAGATTGAAGAAATTCAAGATTATATTGAAAATGAATTATCTAGTAAAGGGTATGAAGATGTTTATCAGTCATTTTCTTCTTATAGAGAAAGAAGAAATCAGTCAAGAGAGAGTTTCTTTGGAGATAACAAGACACATAAGTTTTTGAAATCTTTAGAGAACTTAGGATTGAAATCTGCTAATGAAGAAGATGCTAAAAGAGAAAATGCTAATATTGATGGAAATAGTCCAATGGGTACGATGCTTCAATATGGAGCAACGGTTTCTAAGGAGTTTGCGAAAGCATACTTGATGAAGAAAGAATATGCAGAAGCTCATGATAATGGTACGATTCACATTCATGATATGGATTTCTTAGCAATGGGGACTACTACTTGTTGTCAAATAGATTTATCAAAATTATTTAAGAATGGATTTGATACAGGACATGGATATATTCGTCCACCTCAAGATATTTCTACTTATGCATCTCTTGCTTGTATCGTAGTTCAAGCTAATCAAAATGATCAACATGGAGGACAAGCAATTCCTGCGCTTGATTATTATTTGGCACCTGGCGTATTAAAAACATTTAAAAAACAATTTAAACAGACAATTTATGATTTTCTTGATTTAGAAGGATTTATTCCTATTATTAATATTGATCGTATTATTCGTGAAATTGATAAAGTAGAATCTATTGAATTAGATGTTAAGGATTTTAGTGATTATCAAAAAGGATCTAGTAGAATTCATGAAGTTTTTGAAAAGAGTTATGAGAAAGCACTTCAAAAGACAGATAGAGCTACTCAACAAGCAATGGAAGCATTTATTCACAATTTAAATACCATGCATTCTAGAGCAGGAGCTCAAGTTCCATTTTCATCTGTAAACTTTGGAACGGATACTTCGCCAGAAGGAAGAATGGTTATTAAAAATTTCTTGCTTTCTGCTGATAGAGGATTAGGAAAAGGAGAAACTCCAATTTTCCCAGTATCTATTTTTAAAGTAAAAGAAGGAGTTAATTATAATAAGGAAGATCCAAATTATGATTTATTTAGATTAGCTTGTAAGGTTTCTGCTAAGAGACTTTTCCCTAATTTCGCATTTGTTGATGCTCCATTCAATAAGAAATATTATAAAGAAGGGGATTTCAATACAGAAATTGCATATATGGGATGCCGAACAAGGGTAATTGGTGATGTTACATCTCCTGATAATGAAGTTGTAACAGGTCGTGGTAATTTATCATTTACAACGATTAATTTACCAAGACTTGGAATTAAATATGGAGTTGCTTTGAAAGAAAGAGAAAAACCTGATATGAAAGGTTTCTATCAAGAACTTAGTGATATCTTAGATATGGTTCGTGATCAATTACTTGAACGTTTTGAAGTTCAATGTAGTAAACATAATTATAATTTCCCATTTTTACTTGGACAAGGTGTTTGGACCAATGGTGAAAAACTTAAGTCCACTGATCGTCTTCGTAAGGTATGGAAACATGGGACTTTATCTACTGGATTTATTGGTCTTGCTGAATGTTTGAAAGCTTTGACTGGTAAACATCATGGAGAAAGTGAAGAAAGTCAAAAACTTGGATTGGAAATTATTCAATTTATTCGTAATCGTTGTGAGGAAAACTCTAAAAAGTATAATTTGAATTTTACTTGTTTAGCAACGCCTGCTGAAGGATTATCTGGTAGATTTACTGCTATTGATAGAGCTATTTATGGAAAGATTAAGGGAGTTACGGATAGAGAGTATTATACAAATTCTTTCCATGTACCAGTTTATTATCATATTAGTATTACCGATAAGATAGAGAAAGAAGCACCTTATCATGAACTTACGAATGGTGGACATATTTCTTATATTGAGTTAGACGGAGATACAGCTTCTAATGTAGATGCTTTTGAAAGAGTTATTCGTACGATGAAAGAATCTGGAATTGGATATGGTGCTATTAACCATCCAGTTGATCGTGATCCAGTATGTGGATACGTAGGAGTTATTAATGATGTTTGTCCTAAGTGTGGACGTCATGAATTTGAAGGGGTTCCAATGGAAAAGATTACATCTATTGATAACAATTGTTGTGAATAGTTATATATAGAATAAAAGTAGAGGAGTGAATATATTATGGAAAAAGTTATTGGAGAAGGACAAAAATTTGAAAGAATTAGACGTGTTACAGGATATTTAGCAGGAGATGTTTCTAGATTTAATAATGGAAAACGTGCTGAGGAAAGAGATCGTGTTAAACATTCTGGGTTAAGAGAAATTATGTCTAAAGAAGGTAAATAAACATGAAAATACGGTTGGCTGCTTATTTACAGCCGGATTCTATTGTTGATGGAGAAGGAGTTAGAACAGTGGTGTGGACACAAGGGTGTCCTCATCATTGTCCAGGATGTCATAATGCTAGTACTTGGGATTTTGACGATGGAGCACTTATTGATGTAGAAGAAGTGATAGAAGAGCTTAAAACAATAAAGAATCAAGATGGCATTACTCTTTCTGGAGGAGATCCTGTATGTCAAGCTGATGCTTGTTATGAGATTGGTAAAGCTGCTCATGAAATGGGGCTTAATGTATGGTGTTATACTGGTTTTACTTATGAACAAATGCTTTCTAATCCAAAAACAAGAAGATTGCTTAATCAGATTGATGTCTTAGTAGATGGTAAATTTATTCAAGAAGAAAAAAGTTATGATATTTATTTTAGAGGTTCTAGAAATCAAAGAATTATTGATGTTCCAAAAAGTTTGGAACAGGAACAAGTTGTACTTGTCGATAAATATATGAAAGATAAAGATTATAATGAAACGTATCAAAAACCAGACTATTTATTTATTTAAATAGTCTTTTTTAGTTTATAATCTTTTCTATAATTTGTTGTTTATCTATCCTTTTTTGTTTGATGTGTGTTATTATATAATAGAGGGAAGTATATGAAGAAGTTATTAAACGTGAAAAAAAATATTAATCATCCTGTTCATGAAAAATGGTATGAGAAAAGATTAGTATTTAAGACATTTATTTGTCTTGTTTATTTGATTGTTATTACTATGTTGCTTATTTGTATCTATCAACTATATGAAGAGAAAAAAGAAATTTTACCATGGGATGAAGCACAAACGGTAGAGGATTATACTTATATTACTATTTCTAGAATGAGTGAAAAATTTGCATATTATGAGAAGTCAAATAAAGAAATTCATTTTGTTATTGAAGAAGAGGATACTGGACAGTGGCATACTTATTTGATTGCTATAGATGCAGATGATTATGATAAATATAAAGATATTATTGATTATACTTATGAGAGAACTACTGAAACGCCTGAGCCAATAACTGTTTATGGCTATCCTGTATTAATTGATGAAGAATTAAAAGAATTAGCTATTCAAAATATTACTAATTTTGTTCCAGCAGAAAATGAAGTTGTGATTACGGATGAAAATTTTAATACGTATTTAACAAATAGTTATTTAGATACTACTATTCCAAAACAGGAGAATTTTAGTATGGTATTATGTCTGGTAATTATTATGTTAATTATTGTTGTGTTAATGTTTATTTTAACGATTTTTGATCAGGATAAGAAAGTGTATCAAAAAGTAGAAGATGTTTATTATGGAAAGAAAAAGCAGTTGTTTTCTGTACGTAAATAAGGTATTTGATAAAAGTATATTTTTCAGATATACTAATAGATGAAGGTGATAACATGCAATTTAGAGAAATTACAAGAGATGAGTATCATGACTTTTGGGGAAATCATCCATTAAAAACTTTTTTATCGGCTCCTGAAATTGGAGAGTTACGTAAGAGTAATGGCTGGGATGTTTATTATGTTGGTGTAGAGGATGATAAGAAACTTGTTGCAGCGGCCATGTTGGTTTCTCATAAACGTCATTTTGGTAAATATGAGTTTTATTCTCCAAGAGGAGTTCTTGTCGATTATGAAAATGAGACTTTATTACATTATTTTTTGGATGAAATTAAAAACTTTGTCAAAAACCATCGAGGCTATATTTTTAGAATGGATCCTTATGTTATTTATAAAGAAAGAGATATCGATGGTAATATTGTAGAAGGTGGAGTGGATCATAGTAAGCTTGTTTCTTATCTGTTAGATTTTGGGTTTAAAAAGGTAGCAATTGCTGATATGGAGCAAGTAGGTTGGATGTTTTCTTTACCTTTGGAGGGAAAGACGAAAGAACAGATTTTAAAAGAGATGAAACCTAATACTAGGAATACGATTCGTAAGACAGAAAAGATTGGTATTACGGTAAAAGAACTTGGTTATGATGAATTGGAGCGCTTTCAAAATATTATGATTGAAACAGGTGCTAGAAAAAATTTTTCTGTTCGTAGTGTTGATTATTATAAGAAAATGTATGAGTTTTTTCATGAGAAAGGTGAAGTAAAATATTATGTTACAGAATTGGATTTGGTACAATATCAAAAGAAATTAGAGGATGATAAACAAACTGCATTAGATAAACTTTCTAAATTAAGTGATGCTAAATATAACGAAGGGCAAAAGAAAAATTTAGAAAATGAAATTCATTCTTATGAAAAGAGGATTCAGGAAGCAGAAGAGATTCGAAAAGAAAAAAATACAGATGTGATAACATTATCCGGTTCTATGTTTATGATTATTCAACCTGAAATCATTTATCTATCTAGTGGTAATTATGAGGAATTTATGAAGTTTAATTCACAGTATTTATTGCAGTGGATGATGATACAGTATGGAATTGAACATGGTTTTAAAAAACATAATTTTTACGGTATTCCCGCTAATATTAATGAACATCCGAAAGATTATGGAATCTATGAATTTAAACGGGGATTTAATGGTATTGTAGAAGAATTAATTGGTGAGTTCGAGCTTCCAATTACTTGGCATTATTATTTGATGAAATTGATACATAAAATAAAAAAATAGATTTATGGTCTATTTTTTTTGTGATTATTTGTAATAGTTAGTAAAATATAGTATGATTATAATCAAGAATACGGGGTGTTTTTATGAAAAAAGGTTATTATTTTGTTATATTAGCAGTTTTAGTTTTGACTGTATCAGGAATATTAGTGATTAGTAAATCAAGTTATGCAGATACTCAATCAACTAAAAACTATTGTCCAAATAGTTTTGATGATTTTTATGTTAGTCTTGAGGATATAGATTTAGTTTCTAATGGTAGTAATTGGATATCGATGCCTTTAGAAATTAATATTTATGATGCTAATTATGTGAATTTAAGCCGTGTTTATGCTACTAATGGATTTGATTTGTTTGGAAAACGAAATAATTATCCTAATATTTCTAGGTATGATTCTTTTACGGCTGTTACTTCTTCTATTGAATTGGGGTATTTGGTTAATCAATTTCATTTTAGTTCTGATATAGATGAGGATTATTATTATAAACAGATATTTCTTTTATGGGCAATGGATCGTCTATATGGTTATGAAGATCAATATAATTATTTAGGAGATGAGAAAACTTCCTTTGATTATATCTATCGGGATAAACTAGATTATTATATTTCCTGGTATAGTGTTTGGCGATATTCTAATAATTTATCAGCTGGTGATAAAGAAATGTTAAAGGGTTCTTCGGTTGGGAATACGATGTTAGAATCTTTGGAAAAATGGGAAGAATTCGTTACTTGGCATTTAGAAGATGGAATTGTAAAACTGGATAATATTGCTGTTGATGACATGAGCTATTATGTTACAAATGATTATATTGAGACTCAGTTGATTACTCCAACTAGTACGGGTCAACCATATTCTGATTTGTTTCGCGGGTATCGTGTGACTGTTTCTTCTCCAATGGTTGTTGTTAATAAAGATGGAGAAGAGCAAACTGAGTTTGATGCAGGAGAAAGCTTTAAGGTTAGGATACCAATTTCTGAGATTAAAAATCAAGCCATTGATTATTCTATTGAGATAGTTGGAGATTTTGATTTTCCAACAGCTGTTTTGTATTCTGGTTATATGGAACCTGAGCGACAAGACGTTGACAATGCAAGAGAAACTTTATATGGACAATTACATGGTACTTTTGTTTTAGATAATTGTATTCATTATGAGACATTAACAGCGAAACAAAATTTGGAATTTACGCAACGTGTAGGAAATTTGGATGTTCAAGTTATTGATACTTCTACTGGAAATAATTTATCTAGTGTGAAAGTTGCAATATTTGATGGTGATGGTAATGAAGTGTATCGTTATGAAACGACAGAAGATATTTTACATTTGATATTGCCAGTGGGAAATTATGTTGTTAGACAGACGTCTACTCCAGCTAATTATGAAGCGATTACTATCGAAATGAGAGTTTCTGTTTTAGAGAACAATACGAGTGAAGTAATATTGGAAAATGTACCATTGGTCAATGTGCCTAATACGGCAATGGACGCAATTATCTTTATTATTATTGGAGGATTGATTGTTGTGGCTGGTGGCATTGTTTTAGCTATTAATATAAGAATAGAGAAAACTAATTAGAAAGAGTTGAAAGCAACTCTTTTTTTTGGTGAATTCCTTTTACTTTTTTCGAAAGATATAGTAGGAGGTGATAATATTCACAAGTTTTATACTTGTCGTTACGACAGAGCATTTAAAGAAGTATTTATGAATGAAGCAAATAAAGATTTGTTAATCTATTTGTTAGAAGGAGTTTTAAAATTAAAAATAAAGAAAGTAGAGTATCTAAATTTAGAACAAAATTCTGATAATATCTATATTAAAAGAAAACACTTTGATTTATTCTTAAAAACAGATATTGGAAATATTCAAGTAGAAGTCAATGCTTCTAATTTGAACTATGTAAAACCAAGGAATATGTCTTATTTGTGTGCAATATATTCTCATCATGTATTGAAGGGACAAAATTATACACAAGAGACAAAGATAATCCAGATTAATTTTAGTTATGGATTACAAGATACGGAAGATATGAGGGTATACTATGTACAAGATAAAAGCAATAAGCATTATGTGGAAAACTTTACCATTTACGAAATTAATATGGAAAAATATATAAACTACTGGTATACTAAAGACAAAGAAAAGATAGAAGCAAATAAAGAGATTATCATGTTAGATTTAGGACTAGAAGAATTAAAACTTTTATCTTTGAAAGATGGGATGGTGAAAAAATATATGGAAGAAATAAAAAGGGTAAATGAAGATCCAGATTTTTTTGAATATATGAGTGCAGAAGAAGATAATAGAAAGATAGAGAATTCTATTCGACAAGAGATGACAGAAAGGGGATTAAAAGAAGGATTAGAGAAAGGTATGAAGCAAGGTATAGAGCAAGGCATGAAGCAAGGTATAGAGCAAGGCATGAAGCAAGGTATAGAGCAAGGCATGAAACAAGGCATAGAACAAGGAAGAAAAGAATTAGTTCGTGAGAAGAGAAAGATTGTAATGTCTATGTTTAATCAAGGACTAGATTTAGATACTATAGAAAGATATACACAATTAGATAGAGATTTTATACTTTCTTGTCAGAAATAATTATATGTATTTGTAACATTCCACTATATAATTATTGTTTTTAGTTTGCTTTATTGTTTTTATATATTTATATTTTCCATGACGTCTAATACTAAAGACGTCATTTTCTTTTAATTGATAAGAATTGTTTTTTAATATGTTATAATTTAATATGATTTCTTTGTTTTTCATTTTTTCAATGACATTTGGTCTACTGGTTTGTATTAATCTAGCAATTATGGTATCAATCCTGAGACTGGATGTAATGATTTCTATTTTTTCATATTCTTTTTTATAATCTTTTAGAGTTTCTAATGGAATTTCTTTTAATTCTATATTTGTATTTTTAATTTTTAATAAATTATTTTTTATGTAAGGAGCAATTTGCTCTAATACATAAATATAATAGTGATTATCTTTGATAATAATATCTCCAAATAATTCACTTGTAATGTTTAATGAAAATATAGTGCCTAATATTTCTCTATGTTCTAATGGTGTTTTTGATATAATTTCATATAAAATGATTCTTGGTTTGTTTGTCGTGTAAAAAATATTTTTTTCACTATCTAGATAAGGCATATATATTTGATAGGTATCTTTTTTTAACTTCTTTTTTAATTCTAATTGTTCTTTAGGATCTAAAAAAAATGTAGGCTGGTTGTGTTTTAATTTGTTTAGACTCTTTTCTATTGTATACATATGGTTACTCCTTTTTCCGTCTATTATTATAACAAATATTATGGTATAATTTAAATACTTATGGTGGTAATATGAACGATGTAGTAGAAAAACTTTTGATTTGGTACGTTAACAATAAAAGAGAACTTCCTTGGAGAAAGGATAAAGATCCTTATCATGTTTGGATATCAGAAATTATGTTACAACAGACTAGGATTGAAGCTGTTCTTTCTTATTATGAAATATTTATGAAAGAGTTACCAGATATTTCATCACTTGCAGCTGTCGAAGAAGATAAGTTGTTAAAACTATGGCAGGGATTAGGATATTATAATCGAGCTAGAAATTTGAAGAAGGCTGCTATTCAAATTATGGAACAATATGATGGTAAGTTTCCGACTACTTATGTGGAAATTATTCAATTGCCTGGAATCGGAGAGTATACTGCTAGCGCGATTAGTTCTATTTGTTTTGGAGAGCGAGAAGTAACTGTTGATGGAAATGTTATGCGTGTTTTTACAAGATTTTATAATGATGAAGTTAATATTTCTAAAAATAGTACGAAAAAGATAATTCGTGACAAACTGCTTTCTGTTTTTGTTTCTGACTTTGGTCTTTTTAATGAAGCTATGATGGAATTAGGGGAAAGAGTATGTATTCCTAATGGGATGCCTAAGTGTGATAGTTGTCCTTTGCAAGAAAAATGTGAAGCTTATCATAATGAAAATTATTATTTATTCCCGATAAAAGATGAAAGAAGGTCAAAAGAAGAAATTGATATGACTGTTTTTATTTTTGTTTGGGAAAAGAAAACAATTGTTCAAAAGAGAAAGAATGCTGGTCTTCTTCATAATTTGTATGAATTTCCAAATATGGAAGGGGTTTTATCTTTTGATGAAGTGTTAGACTATGGAAGTAGGTATGGTACTGTTGAAAGTGTTTCTCCAAGTATTTCGTATACCCATGTTTTTACTCATAAAAAGTGGAAGATGCAGTCATATTTTGTATTTATGAAGAAGATTAATTGTTCAAATTTGTTTTCTAGTATCTCTTCTATAGAGGTTAATTTTGCTATGCCTACGGCATTTAGTCCATTTTTATATGTGTTGAAGGAGGAATTGAAATGAAAATTGTATCATGGAACGTTGCGGGAATTAGGGCTTGTTTGAAGAAGGGGTTAGCTCATTTTTTTCAGGATGTGGATGCGGATATCTTTTGTATGCAAGAAGTAAAAGCAACAGAAGATCAATTTGACTTTAGACCTGATGGTTATGAAATGTATTTATATCCAGCTGTTAGAAAGGGATATTCTGGTACTTGTATTTATACTAGAATCAAACCTATTTCTGTTTCATATGGTATTGGGAAAGAAGAATATGACGAAGAGGGTCGTAATATTACGCTAGAATTTGATTCTTTTTATCTTGTTAATTGTTATGTTCCTAATGTTAAACGTGGACTGGAAAGAATGGGATCTCGTATGCATTATGAAGATTTGTTTTTAGCTTATATTAAAAAATTGGAGAGGAGGAAACCGGTTGTTTTTTGCGGGGATATGAATGTTGCTCATGAGGAGATCGATATTAAAAATGCAAAAACCAATATTGGTAATGCTGGTTTTACTTATGAAGAACGTGGGAAATTTAGTGATATGTTGCAAGCTGGTTTTGTTGATACTTTTCGTTATTTATATCCTGATACAACAGATGCTTATACTTGGTGGAGTTATCGTAAAGGAGTAAGAGAAAAAAATATTGGATGGAGAATTGATTATTTTGTTGTATCAAAATCTTTTATTTCTTGTGTAGAAGATAGTATTATTTATTCTGATGTTTTAGGTAGTGATCATTGCCCAATTGGGCTTATTATTAAGGAGTAGGTATGAAGAAGTTTTGGAATCATTTAAAGTTTGCTTGGCAATATACAAAGAATTTAAAGAAACAGTTCATTTTATATTTGTTTTGTAATCTTTTAACTATTGTCGTTAGTCTTATTCTTCCCATTTTTAGTGCAAGAATCATTATTTATTTGACTGATAGTATGTTTTATCAATTACTAGGAATGGTTATTGTCTATACTATATTACAAATACTATTTAATTTTATTAATTATTTTTGCAGTTATTTTTCCCAAATTATTTATAGAGAAAGTTTTATTCATATTCAAACGGAACTTGGCAAAGAAATTATGAAGTTGGAGACTAGTGTTATTGATAAGAATGGATCAGGTGTTTTTATTCAAAGACTTACAAACGATACTAGTAGGTTGGCTGATATTTTTAATGTGTTAAGTATGTACTTATCTAGAATACTTACTAATATTGGTATCTTTTTTGCTGTTCTTATTATTAATGTATGGGCATTTTTATATTTAGTTGTTATGGTTGGTATTTTATTTATTATTGAAAGAAGAAGAGTTAAGTATTTAAATGAATATGATAAGAAGTTTCGTAAGGAAAGTGAAAAAGTTTCTGGATTTGTTGGAGAAATTGTTCGAGGAATTCGTGATATTAAATTATTACATGCAGAAGAGAGTTTTACAAATGAACTACATGAAGATGTCAAAAATTTAAATTCTATGCGTTATCAAATGAATTCGGTTAATCGTAATTATCGTTTGTTACGGGAAAATAGTCATGATCTTTTTGATCTTGGTATGATATTTTTATTAGTGTATCTGATTGTGGAGGGCAATTTAGCGATTGCGAATGCTTTGGTTATTTATAATTACGTAGGCAGAGTTGCTTCTATTATTGACTGGATTGGTATTTTGGTTGAAAAAGTGAAGGATTTTAATTTGTCTAGTAGTCGTATTTTTGCTATTATGAAAGATGATGAATTTAGAAAAGAAAAATTTGGTACTAAACATTTAGAGCGTGTTCATGGTGATTTTTCTTTTTCTCATGTTAATTTTCATTATGATACAGATGATAAAAAAGTACTTGATGATTTGAGTTTTGAAGTGCATGCTAATGAAACGGTTGCTTTTGTTGGAAAAAGTGGAGCAGGGAAAAGTACTATTTTTAGTTTGTTATGTAAAATGTATAATGTAGATCGTGGATGTATTACGATTGATGGAATTGATATTAATGAATTAGACCAGGATAGTATTCGTAGTAATATTACGGTTATCAGTCAAAATCCTTATATTTTTCATTTAACGATACGAGAAAATTTACAACTTGTTTCTCCTTCTATGACAGAAGAAGAGATGGTTCGTGCTTGCAAGTTAGCTTGCATCCATGATTTTATTATGAGTTTGCCTGATGGATATGATACTGTTATTGGAGAAGGTGGCGTTAATTTGTCTGGTGGTCAAAGACAAAGACTTGCTATTGCTAGAGCCTTTTTACAAAAAACAGAAATTATATTATTTGATGAAGCAACATCAGCTTTAGATAATGAGACGCAAAAAGAAATACAAAAAGCGATTCATAATTTACAAAAAGATTATACTATTTTAATTATTGCTCATAGGCTTAGTACAATTATTGATTGTGATCGTATTTTGTTTATTGAAAATGGTAAGATTGTTGCGGAAGGTACTCATCAAAAATTATTAAAGACTTGTAAAGGTTATAAGGAGTTATATGAGGCGGAGTTAAGAAATCAAAAGTAGGTGATATTATGCAATATGTTTATCGATTAGCTAACATTGGTGATTTGGATTCTATTATGTCTATGGTTGAGGATAGGATTCAATGGTTTAAAGATAAAGATATTTTTCAGTGGAGATTATATCTAAAACATCATCCTATTGAAGAATGGAAAAAGGCGATTCATAATGGTGAATTATATGTTGTTACTTTAGATGATGAAGTTTTAGGATGTATTCAATTTCAATATTATGATCCTGAGTTTTGGGACAATAGTAGGAATCTTTATATTAAGAAGTTATGTACGCGTGTTGGTACTAAAAAACTTGGCCAGTATTTCATTGAAAAAGCTATAGAAAAAGCGCGTCATGAAAATATTTCTAAGATTCGTTTGGATTGTACGAATTTAAATGAACATTTAAATTCTATTTATGAAAGCTATGGTTTTCATGTCGTAAAAAAAGGGTTTCATAATCGTTATACTTACGCTTATTGTTTGCGTGAAATGAAATTATGATGTAAGGTTATTTTATATGGGGATTGTTGATGGAGTTTCAAGATATATTAGAAGATACTGTACGTGAATGTCGAGGAGAGTTTTTGAGGTATGATTATCAAGGCTTTTTTAGACTTTATCCATTTACTACAGAAAATATAGATGGTTATATGGATGTTTTTGATGTATCTAGCAAGAAAAGTTTATCGGTTGATTCATCTGGAGATCAAGTCATTAATTTGGCTATGAGAGGCTGTATTGATCAGACGGTTATTGATGTTTGTCCTAATACTAAATTTTATTTTTATTTGAAAAAAGCAGGGTTGTTGGAATTCGGTTATTCTGAATTTTTACAGTTTTTTCGTTTTCGAAATTATCCGATGCTATTTAAAGATAATCTAAATGTTTTTTCTTTTGATTTATTTTATAAATTAAAAAGTCGATTGTATGATTTGGATTTGGACTCTTTTATCTTTTGGGATACTTTATTTCAAGAAGTTTCTCCAGAAATTTTACGTCGTAGATTGTTCTGGGGTGATGAATATCAGAATAAGGTTTTATTCCGGATAAATTCTTATTTGCAAAATAAGAGTGCTTATCAACAGGCAAGAGAATCTATTTTGGATGTTAATCCAAAATTTGTTCTTTCTGATTTAACAGATTCTCATGATTCTTTAGAAGATTTGAATTCTTATGATTTTATTAATTTGTCTAATCTAGGAACATGGTGGTCTATTCAAACAACTAAATCGGTAGTAGAAAAATTATCTTCTCATTTAAATGATGATGGCCAGATGTTAGTTTGTTATTTGTATGATACAACAGAGTCTAGTCCGTATTCTAATCGTTATCATAGGATTTATGATTTAGCTAATGACAAATTCTATTTTTCTCCTTATTATAGTTATTTATATAGTTTTATTGGCATTCATGGTATTATGAGAAACAATGAGTATGAACAGGATTCTGTTATGGTTTATCAAAAGAAAAAGGATTATGAAAGGGGTATGACTAATGTTTGATTTGTGGTATAGTTTATATGGGTGATTATATATGATAAGAGATAAAGTGAATTATTATTTAGATATTGCAGAACAAGTAGCAGAACGTAGTACTTGTTTGAGACGTCATTTTGGAGCTATTATTGTGAATAATGATGAAATTGTTTCTACTGGGTATAATGGTGCTCCTCGTGGGAGAAAGAACTGCTGTGATTTAAAGTATTGTATGAGAGAAAAGTTAAACATACCTAGAGGAGAACGTTATGAGTTATGTCGTAGTGTTCATGCAGAGCAGAATGCAATTATTAGTGCAAGAAGAAAAGATATGCTTCATTCTACTTTGTATATTGTTGGAATTAATCATGATGATGGCAGTTATGTAGAAAAAACGAGGCCGTGTTCTTTATGTAAAAAAATGATTATTAATGCTGGTATTCAAAAGGTTGTTGTGCGTGATACAAAGGATAAGTATACAGTAATTGATGTTTCTGAATTTATCGAAAATGATGAATCTTTGGAGGGAGTATTGGGATATTAATACTTCTTTTCTTTTTCTTTACTCCATACCCCGTAGGAGTATATAATATAAATGAGGTGTTGTTATGAAAAAGACTGTTCGAACAGCAGACGAAAAGAAAAAGTTAATCAATCGATTAAATCGTATTTCTGGTCAAATAGATGGAGTAAAAAAGATGATAGAGGATGATCGATATTGTGATGATATTTTGACACAGTTGTCTGCTATTGAAAAGGCAGTAAAAAGTTTATCTTCTGTTATTTTAGAACGTCATATGTATTCTTGTATTACTAGGGAAGTAAAAGATAGTAATTTGGAAGTTGTTGATGAGATGATGACGTTGTTTAGGAGGTTTCAATCATGAAGAAAGTTCAATTAAAAGTAGAGGGTATGACGTGTAGTGCTTGTTCTAGTGGATTAGAAAAATTTTTGTTGAAGCAAAAAGGTGTTCTTTCTGCTAATGTGAATTTGATTTTAGGAATGGTTACTATTGAATATGAAAATCTAACTATTTCTGATTTGGAACAATATATTTCGCAAGCTGGTTTTTCAAGTTCAGGAGAATATTTTTATACAGATGACAGTCAAACTTGTGCTGTTGCGAAGAGAAATTTAATTGTGTTTGCGGTGTTGTTGGTTTTTTTGATGTATGTATCTATGGGACATATGTTATCCTTACCAGAGCTGTTTTCTTATTTTCAATATCCTGTTTTTTATGGTGTTATCTTATTGACTATATCTGTTTTGTTTCTTTGTTATGGATTCGATATTTTGAAGAGCGGTTTTTTAAATTTGATTCATCGTATACCTAATATGGATACGTTAGTATTATTTAGTGTTGGATTTAGTTTTTTATATAGTCTCTATGGTTTTATTCAAATTTGTTTAGGAAATACAAACTTCTTACATCAGTTGTATTTTGAGTCTATTTGTATGGTTTTATATTTTGTGAAACTTGGGCGTTTTATTGAAAATGTTAGCAAAAACAAAACAACATCTACTATTAAAAATTTGGTAACTATTACACCGAAAAATGCAATAATGAAGAGAGGAGAAAATTTGGTTTCGGTTTCTTTAGATGAGATTTCAGTAGATGATTTGTTAGTATGTCGTCCGGGAGAAAAGTTTGCGGTTGATGGAGAGGTTGTCGATGGAGAAAGTTATGTCGATGAATCCTTTATTACAGGAGAGAGCGTTCCTGTTTTAAAGAAAAATGGGAGTTCTGTTTTAGCTGGCTCTAGGAATTATGATGGTACTATTTCTTATTTGGCTAAAAAAATAGGAAAAGATTCTACAGTATCTAATATTGTTAGTATGGTTGTTGATTCTTTAAATCAGAAGAGTAAGATTGAGCGATTAGCTGATAGAATTAGCAGTTATTTTGTTCCATTTATTTTTATGATTGCTGTTTTGACAGTTGTTGTTAAATGGTTCTTAGGTTTTTCTTTGTCTAATAGTTTTCATTCGTTTGTTACCATATTGGTCATTGCTTGTCCTTGTGCATTGGGATTGGCTGTTCCTTTGGTTGTTAGTGTTAGCTATGGACTTTGTGCTAAAAAGGGGATTGTTATTAAATCTGGTGATGTTTTAGAACAGATGAGACATATTGATAAAGTGATTTTTGATAAAACTGGTACGTTAACTTATGGAAAGTTACAAGTTTATCAAACATTTTCTTATCAAGAGTCGCGTTATTCTTTATTAAAAATTGTACGTAGTTTAGAAAGTCAGTCTACTCATCCTATTGCATCCGCATTTTCAAAAGAAGATTTATTACAGGTGAAAGAATTTCAAGAATTACCTGGTATGGGAATTGAAGGTGTTGTTGGAGGAGAGCATTATTATGTTGGAAGCTTAAAGTTGTTAAAGGAACTTGGTATTAAGCAGGTTCATAAGAAAGATTATCAAGATTTGATTAATCAAGGATGTAGTATTTTGTATTTGGCCAATGAAAAAGAAGTTTTAGGGTTAATTGGTGTTCGTGATACTATTCGTGATGATATGAAGGAAGTTATTTCCAGTTTGGAAGATATGGGAATTACTTCCGTTATGCTTACGGGTGATAATTTAGAAGTGGCTAGAAAAGTAGCGAAAGAATTAGGAATCGAAGAAATTCATGCTGATGTATTACCTAAAGATAAAGCTTCTATTATCCGTGGTTATATTGCAGCTGGTAATCAGGTAGTGATGATTGGTGATGGTGTTAACGATGCGGTTGCTTTAGTAGAAGCAAGTGTTGGTATTAGTATTTCTAGTGGAACTGATGTTGCGAATGATGCTAGTGATGTTGTCTTGATGAATCATAATTTATCTAATTTATTAGACTTTATTTATATTAGTAAAAAGGCATATCATGTTATTCGTCAGAATCTGTTTTGGGCATTTTTCTATAATGTTTGCATGATTCCTATAGCAGCAGGATTATTAGAAAATTTTGGTGTTGTACTTAATCCGATGCTTGCTAGTATATGTATGACAATTAGTAGTTTAACGGTCGTACTAAATTCTTTGCGATTGAGATGGATAGTAAAATCATAAATATCGTTGGTTATTGTAAGGTCTATATTAGAAAGGGTGATTTAAATGTTTAAGAAAATAAATAAAACGATTGAAATAGAAGGAATGCATTGTGAGGGTTGTGTTAATCGTGTTACTAATGTATTGTCTTCTATTCCAGGAGTAAAAAAATGTAGTGTTAGTTTAGAGGATAAAAAAGCTTATTTGGTATTGTCGAAAGAGATACCTAATTCTGTTTTTCAAGAAAAAATTGAAAGTATAGGTTTTCAAATAAGGAAAAATGTGTTATAATAATGTCGCCGAAAAAATAGGGGGTGATATTGTGGAAAAAGAAATTCCTACAACTTTAAATGATAGTCAGCAAAGAAGAGTTAATTATATAAAGGCTTTGATTTGGAGTCGTTATAAACAAAATGGTAAGGAATGTAGTGCAGAACAGGTAGATAGTGTTTATAATCGATTACAAGTGGAAGGAATTATTTTTGGTAATGAAGATACTCTTCGTAAAGCGCAGTTGCAAGAATATACGGGAGTTGGTTCTCAGCTGTTGATTCGTAGTCCATGGGATGTTATTGATCCTATTGTATATGCTGCTTCTACTAAAAAAAGTTTGGGCAAACAAGTACAATATGAGATAGGGGCTAGATTACAACAAGTTCTTCATAAATAAAAAGTAATATATTATTGAATATTACTTTTTATTTGGCTATATTTTTCTATCAGTATTTCTTCTATTCCTTTTTTACAATTGGCAGGAGAAGTACTAGGTAGAGGAATATCTTCTATTTTTGTTTCTTTTAATAAGTATTTTTTATATAGTTGATGAGCTTTTGTGCCGGTTGTAAATATAGTTTTAATTTTAGAATTGTTTAATATTGGTGTTAAGTCGTTTGGAATGGCATTTTTAATCGATGCATCACTAGAAGAAGTGATGTTACATTCTTTTATTACATCAAATAGGGCAATATGATGTTTCTGTAAAAAGTGTATTTTTTCTTCTTTGGTATTTCCTATTTTTTCTTCAAATACTTTTTCTAATGTTGTCCAAAATCTATTTTTAGGATGTCCATAATAAAAACCTATTTCTCTTGATTTTACAGAGGGGATACTTCCTAATATTAGTATTTGAGAGTCTTTATCATAAATGGGTTTTAATGTATGTTTTACTTTCATGGTATCACCTAGTGTTACTATACGTTATCTTGTATTTAATTGCAAGAAACAAATTTTATTACATATAGTTTATTGGTGATGTTTATGAATAATGGAATACAAATTATTTATCCAAGAACGAAGTATGCGGTTGTTAATCAAGAGATATTTTCTTTGATTCAAAAACAGATTTATACCTTTATGAATTTTGCGAAAGAGCCTATTCAAGAAAATTTTACATATACTCTCGATATTTCTCATGATGAATATAGTTATCAGGATTATTTATCATTTGTGTTTTATGTTTCTTCTTACACAGGTGGTGCGCATCCTATGCATTCTATTTTTTCTCTTGTATATGATGTTTCTGAAAATAAGATGATAACGATGGCTGACTTAGTTCGGGAAAAGGAAGATTTGCTATCTATTTTATCTTTTGAAAGTAGGAAAGTTTTAGCTCGTAATCCTAATATTGTGGATTCTGCTATGATGATGGAAGGGACTGCTCCTTTACTTAAGAATTTTTCCATATTTGCATTTGCTCCTACAGGAATTATGATTTTCTTTCCGGAATACAACATAGCTCCTTATTCCTCTGGTGCTTTTAAAGTCGTTGTTCCATATTCTACGATTTATAATAAAAAGGAAAATGTTAATTAACGTTTTCTTTTTTGGGATTATGGATGGTTGTTATTGTATAGTTGGAAAAGTCTAAGGATGAAATCCTTTCTTTAAATTCGTTATAATTTAATTTTTCGATATCTTCTACTGTGTCTAGGTATGGATAACTAAAGTCTACAATGTTTTCAATGAATGGACCAACTGTATTTGGAAGATTTTCTTCTCTTAAGATAATATCTAATATTATATTCTTTTTGTCTATTTCAAATAACTTTTGATCCCAGTTTAATTTTTTTATCGCTTTTGTTATTTCGTCTTTTAATACTTCTTCTTGATTAGAATATGATCCAATGGATATTAATAAATAGTTATCTATTCTTCTAATACTTCTATTGATATTGGTTGTAATAATTTGATTTTTTACTAACTTATTATAAAGAGGAGAAGAAGTGCCTAAATTCATGTTAAAAAATATCTGCATATAGAAAGTAAGCTTTAATTGTTCTATATTTGATAGATGATTTATAGGAATTTTGTATGTTACTTCTAAATATGGATTTGGAGTAGGGAAGATAATCTCTCCCTGCTTCTTTACAACGGAACCTTTTTCTTGTAAATCTAATTTTTCTACTATATGTTTTGATGCTTCTAAGTCTTTTGTTTCTTTTTTTATGACTTGTAATATTTTTTCTTTATCGAAGTTACCGGCTACAACAATAAATTGGTTTTTAGGATTGTAGAACGCTTCATAGCATAACTGGATTTCTTCTAGAGTTGTGTTTTGAATTTCTTTTAGACTTCCAAGTGTTGTTTTATAGTGAATGTTGTGGGAGCAGTTTTCTAATTTTTTTATGTTATGGTGGAAGAATTTGTTGTTTGCACTTCTTCTTAATTCTTGGCAGATGGGATTTTTTAATTTCTCTAGGTTTTCTTTTGTAAAAATTGGAGAGTAGACACAATTTAATATGGTTTTAATACCAAATTCTACATTTTCTACTGTATCAAAATAATATTTGGTGTATGTATCTGAGGTGCTGGCATTGGTACGCATTTCTTTTTTTCCTAATATATCTAAAAAGTTTCCATATTTATTACATTCTACTAGGTAGTGTTCTAGCATGTGAGCAATACCATCATGGAGATGAATTTCTTTTCCATCAATTATAAAGTCTTCTGTCGTTCCGCCAAAACGAGTCACCAATTGAAATAGTGTTGTATGTTTTCTTTTATCTTGATAGAGATAGATGGTTAATCCATTATCTAATTTTATAGTTTCAATCTTATTCATGTTCTTTCTCCTTTAGAAAATAAATGGTGTCTAATGATAATCTCTCCATAAAATTTTTTATGTCATTGGCAGTTTTTTCTTTTAATAATTCATATCTTTTTTCTTGTGTATAAGTAATATTTAATTCTTTATTTATTGCGTCATTTATTATTGCGTATTTGTTATCAAGATTTCTTAATAAATCCACTCTTTTTCTTTCTTTTATTTTTTCCAGAAGAGGAGATATTTGTTGTTCGTCTTTTAAAATTTCCATTGTTTCTAGAACTTTTTCTTGGGCTAATTCTTTATTCTTTGGATTGATGTAGATTATAATTTTTAATAAACCATAACGAGGGTAAGGAATTACTTCACAATAATAAATTAAATTATATTCCGTTCTTAATTTCTTTTCTAATAGTCTAGAAGACAAGGAAGTTAATAAATTATTTATTAAGGTTAATAAAATGGTATCTTCTTTTTTCATATTTTTTACTTTATAAATAAAAGTTAAAGCGGAGTCTCTAAATTCTTTTTCTTCTGTTATTTCTTGAGGTTTGGTTTTAAATGGTTCTAAGTAATGAAAATAGTCTGTTTTTATTGATTGTGTCTTCTTCGTTGTAGGAAAGTATTTTTCTATGATAGGATTGATTTCTTCTTCTGTGATATTTCCCATAACAAAGATAATAGGTGTCGTTTTTAGAATTCTTTCTTTGTAGTAATCATATAAATTTTTTTCTGTTGTTTCTTCTATTAAGTTTTGATGATTGTATAGGCTTTTTGAAAAAATTCCTTCTGTGTCTACTAATTCACGGACTTTTCTATTTAGATAGGGTTTAAAAGATTTTTCATTATTATTCATTCGTAATTTTAAATTTTCTTTTTCTCTATTAAACTCAAAAGCATCAAAAGCATTGTTTTTTGTTTTTGGATAATAGATTGCTTCTGATAATAATTTTATTTGGCTTTCTAGTACGTCTTTTTTTAATGCCTTTTTGTCTGGTATTGTTAGTTGAAAATTGATGAAAGCAGTTGTTCCAATGGATTTTTGATCGACTGAATAAGAAAGAACATAATTTTCTTTTAAGGTGTTTTGAAAATTTCTTTCTGTTGGATATTTTTCTGTCATATAATTTAACATGGCTGGTAATAGCGCTTGTTTGGCTAAATCTTCTGTTTTTTCTTGATAAGGGAACATAATGTCAATTAATATTGTTTGAAAATTTTCGTTATGTATTATTATCGGTTTTGTTGTGATAGTAAAGTTCTCCATATACATTTTCCTTTCGTATTTAATTTTATCATAAATTTAAATTTATGAATTACTTATATTCCTACACGCTTAATCATCCGAACTCTAAGTTCCATTATCTACAACCGAATTAATAAATAATTATATGGCAGAAATTCATAAAAACGTACTCAAGGTACCTGTTATACTCCGTCTTTACCGATGTTTGTTATAATAACAAAAAACATAAAGAAATCAAAATTTTAAACTTGAAATCTTTATGCTCAACATTATACGTGTTATACTAATTTTGTAGGAGGGTGTATGAAAGTAATTACGATTAAGCAGCCTTATGCATCTTTGATTGCGGAAGGGTTAAAAAGATATGAGTTTCGTACTTGGAGGACAAGATACCGGGGAGAAATATTAATTCATGCAGGTAAGGGTGTAGATAAAGAGGCAATGAAAAAATTTGAATGTTATCATTTAGAATACCCTACTGGTTGTATTATAGCGAAAGCAGTTATTACAGATTGTGTTTATGTTGACTATACGTTAAGGAAGATGTTACAGGAGGAAAATCCTTTAGTTTATTCTGGTGTTGTATGTGATCCTAGTTGGGATGGGTATGGATTTCAATTAGAAAATGTAGAAAAGATAGATGCGATTCCTGTGAATGGAAAACTTAGTTTGTGGGATTATCCATATGAAGATAATTAAGGTTTTCTTTCTTTTTATGTTTTGATATAATGGATGAAAGGAGGAATGTTATGAAGTGTCCTGTATGTAAGGATGTTACATTATTGATGTCAGAGAAGAGAGGGGTAGAAATCGATTATTGCCCTGAATGTCGTGGGATTTGGCTTGATCGTGGAGAACTAGAAAAGTTAGTAGAAAAAGAAGAGAAAACTTATCGAGATGCCAAAAGAGAATATGATGATTATGATGAAGATAAATATGATCATAAAAGAACGAAAAAGAGAAAGAAAGAGTCTTTCTTAGGAGAAGTTTTTGATATTTTTGGAGATTAAAAAAGCTACTGTAAAGTAGTTTTTTATTGACGTTTTTTTGACATTATATTTTGGAAAAGAATAGAAATATTTTTTCCTTCATTATATAATTTTTTTTGATAGGGTGGTATTATGATATTTAGTGTACTTGCTTTTTTAGCACTTATTATTAGCGTTTGTATTAGAGATAGGAGACAGTCGTTGTTTGTTCAATCTTTGGATTGTATTTTCGAGGCGTTGTATAATTTTTATATTCATGCTTATACTGGAGGAGTTCTTAGTTTAGTCAATTTTATGCGTAGTTTTATTTTTATGAATAAAGAGGATTTTAGTAAGAAGTTTTATTTTCGTCTTTTGTTGTTGTTTGAAGGGGTAATTTTTGTTAATTGTGTTATGACTTGGAATGGTGTAGTCTCTTTACTTCCAACTGTTGGTTCTGTTATTCGTACTTATTGTCTATGGCAAACGGATATGAAGTTGGTACGTTTTTCTGGTATTACGACTGGTGTTTTTTATGGGGCTTATTATTTATATTATCAGAGTCCATTATTGGTGATAGGAGAGACAATTTTAATGTTTACAGGAATGTATGCTGTTTGGAAAAATGATGTTAAGGATAAATTGTTTTCACAACGTTTACAAAGGCAAAATTAAAAAAATCTTGTTTTTGCAAGATTTTTTATTTTGTTAAAGTTTTTTGTTTTTGATTTAGTGCTGTTAAGAAAGTTTCTAATGTTTCTCCTTCGATATAGGATTGTTCGAATCGATTGTTTGTAATATCTCCATGATAATCTGAACCACCTGTTATCAACATACCTTTTTCTTCGGCAAGTGCTTTTAGTGCTTGGCTATATTCTTTGCTTTGGTCTGGGTGATATACTTCAATTCCGTCAAAACCGAAGTGTAAAATGTCGTGAAAGTCAAATTTTTTAATCCAAATAGGATGTGCTAAAATTACTAATGCTTGATGCTCTTTTAAAAAATTGATTGCGTCTTCTAAGCCTATTACTTCATATGGTACATAGGCTTTGGCTTTATTACCAATATATTTATCAAATGCTTCATCAAAGGTACAACCATATTTTTCACAAATTGTTTGTGCAATATGCGGTCTTGCTATGACACCATCTGCTTTCTTTTTTACATCTTCATAACTAATTTCTATGTTATAGTAGTCCTTTAAATTTTTGATTATTTTTTGACAACGTAAAATACGTTCTGCACTTACTTTTTTAAAATAAACTCTTACTTCTTCTGTTATATGATTTCCAAAATAACCAAGAATATGGATATCTTCGCCAGCGTATTTGCAACTCATTTCAACTCCAATCATAAATTGTATTGGTGTGTTTAAAGCATTTATTTCATCTATTGCTTCGACAGTATCATGGTCGGTGATTGCTACTAAATCAAAGCCAAATTGTTGGGCTAATTGATTAATTTCAGATACTGTTTTTGTACCATCAGAGTTTGTTGTGTGAATATGTAAATTTGCTTTCATCGTTTTCTCCTTTTTTTCATGGCTTATAAATTTATGATGTTATTATACTATGTATCTTATGAATTGACAAATTGAGGGGGGCTAATTCTTATACGGTATAGTATCCAGTAAGTATGAAAATGAATCTGATATTGGTGAATAGCTGTCAGGATACTCTGTTGGTTCTAATTCAATTGATGGGAAACTGATAGTTGGAGTTTATCAAAATTTTTTGGATTTCCTATGACATGGCTTTTTGTGTTATACTTTGTGTAAGGAGTTTTAATATGGAGTATGAAATAGTTGAAAAAAGTCTAGAGAATGTTGAAGATTATGTTAGGGTAAATGCTTTAGCATGGAAGGAGACTTATCAGGGAATTGTTGATCAAGAATTTTTAGATTTCATTAATTCTGAAGTGGGGATACAAGAGTCTGTAGAGAGGCAAAAGAAGAAACTTTCTTTGGGAGATAAATCTAGTTATTTGTTGAAAGTAAATCAAAAGTATGTAGGGATTTTATCTTTAGGTACTTCTTTGGATAGTTGTTTTCCAGAGGGTGGTGAAATTCAGGCTATTTATTTATTGAATGAAGTAACACATCAAGGCTATGGAACTATTTTATTTGATTTTTCTGTTTCTAAATTACAGGAGATGGGATTTCGACAAATGATTATTTCTTGTTTACAAGATAATGTTTCTGCTAATCAATTTTATCAGCATAAAGGTGGAAAAAAGATTGGGACTAGAGTTTTTAAATTACCTAATCAGGAATTTATAGAAAATGTATATCTTTTTGATATTGGAAAGTAGATGGTATTTTTTTTGTCGTTTCTTTTCTTTTATGGTATTCTAAATAATAGATAGGTGGTATATATGGAAGATAATCAAAATTTTAATTTAGAAAATAGTCAGGAAGAAGCTACAGAAAATTTAAGTTCTAATGGTAATGGTGAACAGGTTGCTAAACCTTTAGAAGAAGAAAAAGAAGAAAATCCACATTTTATTATTGTATTGAGACGAGTATTTATTGTATTAACTGTATTGATTTTTATTTTAAATGTTGCTTTGTATATATTTTTTTCTTCTTGCGATAGTAGTGGCCCTGTTGGGTTTGTGTGCCTTTTTTATGGTATGGGTTTTCTTTTAGGAATTGGTGGAAGTTTTGTTCTACTCATTCTTCTTTGGATTATTTATGGAGTGATTGCATTGTTATATAGAGGTTATTATGAAAGTTTTTGTAAAAAGTAAAATAGTAAGAGTAGGGTGAGTTTTGGATGAAAAATTGTTATTTTATTATTCATGAAAGTTTTAGTAGTCCTTTTGATAATTGGTCTAGAGTAAGGGATGTTTATGTTCCTTTTGAAAAAGAAAAAGAATTTGCAGATATGATTGCAGATTCTCAAATTGTTATTTCAGATGGCGGACATTTGAATGCAGAAAGTGGTTATTGTGAATTTAGTGATTTATTAAAATATGTTGAGCAAAAAATCAGGATAGTGCAGTTGTCCTGATTTTTTATTTGACAAAGAATATTTATTATTCCTTTTTTTTCTTTTAAAAGACTTTTCATGTTTGCTCCTATATTACCAAGTTACCAATCTATTACTTCGATGCTTAAGTCATCTATTAAGGAACAGTCTCCTAGAATATAGGCGGATTCTTTTAAAATACTACTATATTCTTCTAGATTAATACTCAATAGGTCATTCGTTTTTGTATAAAGTTTGTTCTATTTTTGGATTTTTTGTAAAATCATTGGTAATGTTTTTTCTAATTCTTCTATGGTGGTTTTGGTATGATATTTTTTTAATTCTTGACTGATTTTTTCTTTTTTGTTTTTAGGTTGTTGATGGACATTTTTAGATTTTCTATTAATTCTGTAAATGTAGTTTTTATGTTTTCTTTATTCATATTTTCTCTTATCAGAAATTCTTATACTATTATTATAATCTTTTGTATTTTTTCGATCAACTTTTTATATTGTTCCTTTGTATTGAATAATAGCTTTTTTTTAATTTTTATAATATAATTTTAATATAACGTGTAGAAAGAGTGAGAGTATATGAAAAAGTCAACGGTATTTAGTGTGATAGGATTAGTTTTAGCGATATCTGGTTTGCTTATTGGTTTACAGAGTATAGGGGCAGATAGTTGGGAACAATTAGGAATTATTTTTATCCTACCATCTTTTCTTGCTTTTATTATAATAGTATTTGATTTATTAGTAACGGTCGGCAAAATTAAAAGAGGTCTCATTTATTCTTGTATTAGTAGTATTATTAAAATTTGTATAATTATATATTTTATTCCAAGTACTATCTATGATTATAATTATCAAATGAAATATGGGGTATCTAATTTGTCTTTTGATTTAATTTTAATTGCCATATTAATTATTATTACGATCCCTTCAGTTTTAAATGTAGTTAGATTACTTAAATCAAAAAATAAGCTATAGTTATTATCAAAACTCGAAAAGTTCGAACAGATTTCACTATGGAGCGATTGGCGTAACTTTTCACTCATAACGATTTGATATATAAAATATCAATTTTTAATAAGAGTTACATTAAAAACTAAGATAAAAATTTAAATAATCTTCTTTAGGTACTGGTGTTAACGACGGAGAAAGAAATTTGAACAAGACATTAGTTAAAAAAATACAAAAGGATGATACTAATCAAAATTATCCTTTTTATGATGCTTTAAATTTTGGAGTAAATTTATTTTTTTCTTAATAATACTAGTGAAGGGAGAGTTGTTATGATTTTTAATAAAAAAATTGCTGGTTATGAGAATGAAGATGAGTTTGCTTTCTATCTTAATGGAAAACAAGTGGGGAGAGTTTATCCTAATTTTTTAGATTTGCTGTATAAGTTATATGGTTATCTTGATTATAAAGACTATATAGAGTGCTGGGTTAATAAATCAAAAAGAAAAGCAGATATTTATATTAAGATTAATGGATATGTTAGAGGTGTTAGTATTAAAAAAGGTGTTAAGAACTCTGTTCATAATGAGTCTATTGGTACTTTGGTTTCGTTTTTTAGAGAAATAGGTATTGATGAGAAAATAATAAAAAAATATTTGTATTATCAATATGCTGATGGGACAATGGATGGTACTGTTAAAACACGTATATCTAGTTCTTTTTATAGAGAAAAGCATCAAAAAGATATTGATGAAATTAATAAGGCTCTTAATGATGAAAAATATATTAATGCTTTTGTTAATCGATTTATTTTACAAGGAACTAAATCTGAATATGAGGTTGATGCTATTATATATGGTGTTGTTGAAGATTTTATTTGGATTACGAAAGATGAAGTTTATCATATAATGAGAAAACATTTAAAAGATGAGGTGACGTCATTACATATATCTCTGTTAACCTTGCAACCTATGACACGTAATCTTAATTATAATCCCAAATATGAGGCTTGTAGAAGTTTGATTCAAGTGAAATGGTATAATATTTCAGACAATATTATAGAAGTAATGGCATTTTATAGAAATAGGAGACTGCTTTCTTCCAAGTCGACTACGGGAGAAATAAAAAAAGAACTAGTTGTTGACTAGTTCTTGTATTTACTAATGGAGCGGATGAGGAGAATCGAACTCCCGTAGTCAGCTTGGAAGGCTGAGGTTCTACCATTAAACTACATCCGCATATAAATTTGTGTGAACCTCAGCCGTTAGTACTAAAGTTCAGTCTATAAGTTTGATAGACATTTACAATTATATCAAATATTGATTGATTGTCAATACTTTTTTTCTTTTTTTTTAGCTTGCTTTATTATATAATGAAAGTAGGATGTGGTGATATGAAAATACTTGCTAGTGATTTTGATTATACTCTATATATTAAAGATGATGATATTATGCAGAAAAATGTAGATGCGATTAGACGGTTTATCAAAAATGGTAATTTATTTGGTATTGTGACTGGTAGAAATTATTCTAGTATTAAAGTATTATTAAATCAATATGGTATTCCTTATCATTATTTAGTATGTCAAGATGGAGCCAAAATATTTGATTCTATGGATTATTGCTTTTCTACTACTAATTTATCGAGAGAAGAAATTGTTCAGATTGTTCCTGTATTAGAAAAAGAACATTTTAATTATTTCTTAGATGATGGGTATAATGAAACAACTAATATGGATGATTGTGTAAAGGTTGTTGGTGTTATTGGAGATAAAAGAGAAGATGCTAAAAAAATTGTTGATTGTTTGAGGGAAATGGGGTTTTATGCTTATTTAAGTTCTTATTATATTAATATTTTACATGGTAGTGTGAATAAGAAGGAAGCATTAGAGAAAATTTTGGTTCATGCGGATTGTTATAAAGAAGATTTATATGTCATAGGTGATGGGGATAATGATTATGAAATGATTACAGCTTTTCATGGTGTTATTATGAAGAAGCATCAAAAAAGTCTAGATCATTTAGATTGTCCACAGTATCGTACTTTATATGAATATATAGAAGAATTAGAAAAAAACTAATTCTTTTTTCATATATTTTATTAGGTGATTTCGTGGGAGACTTTGTTTTTTCTTTGATTCAGAATTTTGGATATTTTGGTATGTTTTTAGGAATGGTGTTAGAAGCGGTTATTATTGTAATTCCTAGTGAAGCAATTTTAGCAACAGGTGGTATCTTAGCGAGTCGCGGTATTTTTTCTTTCTGGGGAGCTTTTTTTGTTGGACTTATCGGAAGTGTATTTTGTGCTATTGTTATCTATTTTATGGGATATTTTGGTGGTAGACCATTTATTAAAAGGTTTGGTAAATACTTCTTTATGAAAGAAGAAGATTTAGAAAGAAGTGATTCTTGGTTTTCTAGATATGGGATGTTTGGGGCTTTGATAGGTAGGAATTTTCCTATTGTTCGGACTTTAATTTCTTTACCAATTGGTATTATGCGAATGTCTTTCTGGAAATTTTTGTTATTTACGATTATAGGTTCTATCCCTTGGACTTTGTTATTTGTTTATTTAGGGTATACGTTAGGAAATGGATGGATTTATGTTAGTGCCAAAATAAGTTGGTTAAAAACACCTATTAAAATTTTATTGTTGGTGTTGGTGTTATGGTATTTTTATCGTAAGATTAGGAATCATTTTATTGTCTCTAAGGAGAGATAAGGAAGCATTAGAAAATTCTAGTGTTTTTTTATTTTGAAAAAAATATTTGTCTAATCTCTATTGTCTATGGTAGAATTATGTTAAGAATAGATTACTTGTGTAGTATTGAGGTAGGTAAAATATGAGTAAGATAGTTTTAAAAATTGATCATTTAAGAAGATCCTTCGGGGATAAAGAAGTGATTAAGGATTTTGACTTAGAGGTTTATGAAGGAGAGTTTTTGACGTTGCTCGGGTCTTCTGGATGTGGGAAGACAACGATATTACGAGCGATTGCAGGACTTGATTCGGTTACCGAAGGACATATTTATATTGATGGTAAAGATGTTACTTCGTTAGATCCTAAGTTTCGTGAAGTAAATACTATCTTTCAAAATTATGCTTTGTTTCCATTGATGACCGTAGAAGAAAACATCGCTTTTGGTTTAAAAATGAAGAAAGTTGATCAACAGGAAATAAAAAAACGAGTTCAGGAAATGCTTACGCTTGTTCATTTAGAAGGATATGAAAAGAGAAAACCTAGAGAGTTATCTGGTGGGGAGCAACAGAGAGTATCTATTGCTAGAGCATTAATTAATAATCCTAAAGTATTATTATTGGATGAACCGTTATCTGCCTTAGATCAAAAACTACGTACTAAGATGCAGTTGGAGTTAAAAGGATTACAGAGAAAATTAGGTATTACGTTCGTTTATGTTACTCATTCACAAGATGAAGCTTTGACTATGAGTGATCGAATTGTATTGTTGAAGGATGGCAAAATAGAACAGGCTGATACACCAATTAAAATTTATGAACATCCAAATAGTTTGTATACAGCCCAGTTTTTAGGAGATTCTAATTTATTTCAAGGAGTTGTTACAAAAGTGGATGTTAAATATGCTTGGGTAAAGTTAGAAGATGCCATGTTTAAGGTGTTTTCTAATCAGCTCCAGGTTGATATGCCAGTAGATGTTATTATACGTCCAGAAAATATTAAGCTTTCTTTAAAGAAAAAAAGTGATAGTGTTTTTGAGGGTAAAATTGTTGATTCTATTTATGATGGTGCTTCTACACAACTGATTATTCGAACTGGTCAAAGAGAGATTCGAGCTATGCTTTTTGGAAATGATAAGGAATATGTTAAGGGTCAGGAAATATTTGTAACATGGGATATTGAAGATGTTATTTTATTTAAGAGGGATACCGATGAAAAATAAGAAATTATGGAAATATTTTTTCATTATTCCAGTTATTATTTATGTCATTTTATTGATTGCTTTACCTTTAATTTATATATTAATTATCAGTTTCTTTCAGAGTGATTATTATGGCGGAATGATTTCTACTTTTACTCTTCAAAATTATATTGATATTTTTGATCAAGTATATATTAATGTTTTTTTGAAATCTATTTTTGTTGCTGGAGTTACAACACTTATTTGTATTCTTATTTCTTATCCATTTGTTTTAGCAATTTCTCATAAGAAGCCAGCAACACAAAAAATATTAATGACATTGGTTATGGTACCATTTTTAACGAATTCTTTAATTCGTATGTATGGTTGGTTAGTGTTACTTAGAAAATCAGGAGTTATCAATCAAGTATTATTGGGAGTTGGTGTTATTCAGGAGCCTTTATCTCTTATGTATAATATGTTTGGTATTTTGATTGGTATGGTTTATACCTTGTTACCATTTATGGTTTTACCATTGTATAGTTCTGTTAGTACTGTTGATCCTCAATTGTTAGAGGCTGCTAATGATTTAGGAGCATCAAAGATAAAAACTTTTTTTAAAATCATTTTACCTCAGACATTACCTGGTTTATTTAATGGTAGTTTGATGGTATTTACTCCAGCTTTAGGATATTTCTTTATTGTAGATATTTTAGGTGGAGGAAAAATTATGATTTTAGGTAATCTAATCAAAAACCAATTTTTAACAGCTCGTAATTGGCCTTTTGGTGCAGCTATTTCTATTGTGTTAGTTTTGATTACATCTCTTGTTATTTTTGCTTATCGTAAATTAGGTGGCAAAATGGAAGATTTGGGAGGTGCATGATGAAAAAAGCGGTTGAAAATATATATTTAGTATTAATATTTTTGTTTTTGTTTTTACCGATTGCAGTATTAATTCTATTTTCTTTTAATACCTCTAGTTTAAATATTGTATTTGAAGGGTTTACTGTTCATTGGTATAAAGATTTGCTCCAAAATAGAACGTTATTGGAAGCTTTGTTTAATACGTTGATTGTTGCGGGAGTAAGTACGATTGTATCTACTATTATTGGAACGATTTCAGCTTATGGGTTACATAAATATTCGTTTCCTGGTAAAAATGTTGTTAATGAACTTCTTTATATTCCAGTTGTGATACCTGAGATTGTACTTGGTATTTCTTTGTTGTCAGTTTATACTTTGTTAAAATTAGAGTTGGGAATGGTTACATTAATTTTGTCTCATATTTGTTTTTGTATTCCTTTTGTCATTATTAGTGTTCGTTCTGTTTTAGAGGGGGTAGATCCTCATATAGAAGAAGTTGCTAATGACTTAGGGGCGAGTAAGTTTCAAATTTTTACTAAGATTGTGATTCCTATGTTAATGCCTGGTATTTTAAGTGGTGCACAACTTGCGCTTACTCTTTCTTTAGATGATGTTGTTATTAGTTATTTTACAGCTGGACCTGGATCTAATACTTTGCCTTTGCAGGTGTATTCTATGATTAAGACAGGAATTACTCCAGATGTTAATGCTTTGATTACGATTATGTTAGGAGTTGTTTTTGTTTTACTTATGGTATCTACGGTTGTTCAGTTACGTCGTATTAAGAAAGAGGCGATATCATGAGAAAGATAGGTAAAGGTTTAATTTTCATAGGGTGTATGGTATTGATATTATTCTTATCTGGTTGTAGTAGGAAAGAGGAGAAAGTGCTTAATGTTTTGAACTGGTCTTCTTATATTCCAGATTCTGTTATTCGTGATTTTGAAAAAGAGACTGGTATTCAAGTGAATTATAGTACTTATTCTTCTAATGAAGAGTGTTTGGCTAAGGTATCTTCTGCTAAAGAAGGAACTTATGATTTGATTTTTCCTAGTGATTATATGATTGAGATTATGATTAGCAGAGGTATGTTAGAAAAGTTAGATACGACTCAATTATCCAATGTTGGAAATTTAGATTCTCTTTATTTACATCAATCTTTTGATTCACAAAATCAGTATTCTTTGCCATTTGTTATGGCATCTACAGTGATTGCTGTTAATAGAGATCATATTAAAGATGATATAGATTCTTATCAAGACTTATTAAATAACGATTATGTTAATAATATTACTTTGATTGATGATCAGAGAATTATTATTGGTATGGCGCTACTTGCTAATGGATATGATATGAATACTGTAAATGAGAAAGAGTTAGAAGTGGCTAAAGATTGGTTACTACAATTAAAACCAAATATTAAAGCTTTTGATAGTGATAGTCCTAAGAATTTCTTGATTACAGAAGAAGCTGATATTGCTGTTCTTTGGAATGCAGAGGCAGCTCTTGCTTATCAAGAAAATAAGAATATTGAATTTATTTATCCAAAAGAGGGCAGTGCTTTAAGTATGGATAATTTTGCGATTCCTAAAGGGGCTAGGCATATGAATGAAGCTTATCAGTTTATTGATTATATTTTAAGAGCTGATGTTATGAAGGAAATTATTGAGTCTTATCCATATAAAAATGTTAATCAAGCTACTCAGGCTTTATTAGATCCTGATTATTTATATAATATAGCATCCAATATTCCATCGGATATTATTGAAGATGGGGTTTATGTTAAAAACATTGGTGAATCTGTCAAACTGTATGATAAGTTATGGGCAGAAATTAAGTGATGGTCTTAAGTATATAGTTTTATATACTTTAGATAAATAAAAAGTAAGGAGGTAAAATATGAAGAAAGATTACGTTGATACAAGTGATTTTTCGAAGGAAGAGTTGCTGGATATTGCAGAGTTAGGTATTCTTATCAAAAGAAATCTTAAAGCTGGATTTCCACTAAATGTACTCTACCACAAATCTCTTGGGATGATATTTGAACAGTCATCTACAAGGACACGTGTTTCTTTTGAAACAGCTATGACACAATTAGGAGGACATGCTCAATATTTGGCCCCTGGGCAAATACAATTAGGTAAGCATGAGACTTATTATGATACGGCCAAGGTTTTATCTCGTCTTGTAGATATTTTAATGGCACGTGTACAAAAACATGAGTCTATTACCAATCTAGCAAAGTATGCTGATATTCCTGTTATTAATGGAATGAGTGATTATAATCATCCTACACAGGAAATGGGAGACTTAACTACAATGCTTGAACATTTACCTGAAGGAAAACGTATTGAGGATTGTAAGGTTGTGTTTGTAGGAGATGCCACTCAAGTATGTGCATCACTTATGATGATTGTTACTAAGATGGGTGGGCACTTTGTTCACTTTGGTCCAAAAGGATTCCAATTAAATGAACATTTCCAAAAGATTGCAGAAGAAAACTGTAAAGTTAGTGGAGGTAGTTTCTTAGTTACTGATGATGAGGATGAGGCAATTCCTGGAGCAGACTTTATTTATACTGATGTTTGGTATGGATTGTATGAAGCAGAATTATCAGAGGAAGAGAGAAAAGGCATTTTCTATCCAAAATATCAAGTGGATATGGAAATGATGAATAAGGCAGGAGAAAATGCCAAATTTATGCATTGTTTGCCTGCTACACGTGGTGAGGAAGTAACAGATGAAGTTATGGATTCTGACCGTTCTATTGCTTTTGATGAAGCAGAGAATCGTTTGACATCTATTCGTGCTTTACTTGTTTACTTTATGGGTAAACGTGATGAAACAATTGAAATTTGTAAAAGAAATTTAGGAGAGTAAAAGTAGGTATTTATTATGGAAACGAAAAAGAAGAAAAAATTTAGATTAGTTGATGCTATACTTGCTACTGTATGTATTACATTAGTTGCTGAAAGTGTAGCACCTACTGCAGCTATCGGAAATTCTCAATATTTCTGGTGGATTTTATTAATTTTAGCATTCTGCTTACCTTATGGTTTAATTACAGCAGAATTAGGTAGTACTTTTAATAGCGAAGGTGGTATGTATGATTGGGTAAAGAAAGCCTTCGGTAAAAAATGGGCAGCTCGTGTTGCTTGGAACTATTGGATTAATTTCCCATTATGGATTGCATCACTTGCTGTTGCAGTTACTGATGTAATTGCTAGTATTTTTAGTATTGAATTATCTATTGGTTGGTTGTTAGGATTACAACTTGTGTATACTTGGTTGGTATCTTTATTAGGTACAAAACGTATTGGTGAGAGTAAATGGATTGTTAATGTTGGAACTGTATTTAAAATATTATTTATGGTAGGATTAGGATTACTTGGTATTTATGTATTTATAGTTACTGGACAAAGTGCTAATCCAATTAAGAGTGTATCTGATTTATTACCAACTATGGATTTAGCTGGACTTTCATTTATTTCAGTTATTATCTTTAACTTCTTAGGATTTGAAGTTGTTGCTACTTATACAGATGACATGGAAAATCCTAAGAAAGAAATTCCTAAAGCTTTAATTGTTGGTGGTGCTTTAATGGCATTATTCTATATTTTACCTGCTACAGGAATTAATATTGCTATGACTACAGAACAAGCTGAAGTTGCTGGAATTACTGATTCATTTGCAATTTTACTTACTCAATTAGGTATGAATGCTGATTTAGTTCGTATTATTGTTATTGTTGTTGGACTTATGTTTATTTATACAATGGTTGCTAATATTGTTTCTTGGTCTTTCGGAGTAAACAGTGTTGCAAAATATTCTGCAGATGATGGTGGACTTCCTAAAGTATTTAGTAAAACAAATAAAGAGGGAGTTCCATATATGGCATCTATTATGAATGGTGTTGTAGCAACAATAGTTGTTGTTCTTGGAATTATTATGGGAGTTATTAGTGAAGAAGCTTCTAACTTATTCTGGACTTTCTTTAGTTTTAGTTTAGTTACTTTATTAATTAGTTATATTCCATTATTCCCAGCATTCTTAAAACTTCGTAAAACAGATAAGACAAAGAGAGCTTATAAAGTTCCTGGTAATAATGTTATGCTTAATGTTATTACTTGGATTCCATTTGTATTGTTGATTGCTGGTGTTGTATTTACATTATTTATTGACTTTACGTGGGCATCTATTCAGTCTAATTTACCAGTTATTGTTGGTGTAATTGTATCATTTATTATTGAAGAAATTTTAGTTAGTAGAGTAAAGAAAGAAGGGTAAAATTGAAAAGATTAGTTACGAATCCTAAAATAGATGGGTTTAGAATGCCAGGGGAGTTCGAACCACATCGTGGTACTTATATGATTTGGCCTGAAAGACCTGATAATTGGAGACTTGGAGCAAAACCTGCACAACATGTGTTTGCTCAAGTTGCTAATACAATTGCGAAATATGAACCTATCACTATGGTAGTTTCTTATGGTCAATATGCTAATGCTAGAAATATGTTGGATCCAAAAGTGCGTGTTGTTGAGATGAGTAGTGATGATTCTTGGATGCGTGACTGTGGAGCTACATTTGTTGTTAATGATAAAGGTGATATTCGTGGAGTAGATTGGTACTTTAATGCTTGGGGAGGTTTAGTTGATGGACTATATTTCCCATGGGATAAAGATGATGCAATTGCTCAAAAAATGTGTGAGTTAGAAGGATGCGATAGTTATCGTTTACCTAACTTTATCTTAGAAGGTGGTTCTATTCATGTGGATGGTGAAGGTACTGTTATGGCTTGTGCAGAAACATTGCTTCGTCCTGAATCTGGTAGAAATGTGCCTAATATGACAAAAGAGGAAATTGAAAAAACGTTATGTGATTATTTAGGGTGTACTAAAGTATTATGGATTCCAGAAGGAATTTATAATGATGAGACTAATGGTCATATTGATAATATTTGTAACTTTGTTCGTCCTGGAGAAGTTGTTCTTGCTTGGACAGATGATGAGAGTGATCCTCAATATGAAATTAGTAAAAAAGCATTAGAATATTTAGAGAGTGAAACGGATGCTAAGGGTAGGAAGATTACTGTTCATAAGTTATATACTCCAAAACCAATTTTAATTACAAAAGAAGAAAGTTTAGGAGTAGATGCAGTAGAAGGAACACTACCACGTCAAGAGGGAGATCGTTTGGCTGCTTCTTATGTCAATTATTATACTGGAAATGGTTTTGTTGCTTTACCAGTGTTTAATGATCCTAATGATCAAAAAGCGATTGATTTATTACAGTCTTTATATCCAGATCGTGTTATTGAACCAATTTATGCTAGAGAAATTTTACTTGGTGGTGGTAATATTCATTGTATTACACAACAAGTTCCTAGAGGGGATGCTAAATAAGAAGAGATTATCTCTTCTTTTTTTTGTCAAATGTTGTCATTTCTGTCTTTTTTTTCTGTGGTCTATGAGGAGCCTATGATAAAATAGAATAAAGATAATAAGTAGTGTTGAAGTGAGGTATGAAAAATGAGAAAGAAAATTGTAATTGCTTTAGGTGGTAATGCGTTGGGTAATAGTCCGGAGGAGCAATTAAGGCTTGTTCAAAGTACAGCAAAAACAATTGTGGATCTTGCTGATGATTATGATATTGTGGTGACACATGGAAATGGTCCTCAAGTTGGAATGATTAATATGGCAATGGAAGTAGCTCATGATGAAGTAAATAGTCCAGATGTTCCTTTTGCTGAGTGTGGAGCAATGAGTCAGGGATATATTGGGTATCATTTACAACAATCTATTTTAGAAGAATTATATAAACGAGGAATGAGAAAAAGTTGTGCTACTGTTTTGACTCAAGTTGTTGTTGATAAAAATGATCCTGCTTTTTCTAATCCTACAAAGCCAATTGGTAATTTCTATTCCAAAGAAGAAGCAGATCAAATGGCAAAAGAAAGAGGATATATTTTTAAAGAAGATGCTGGTAGGGGATATCGTAGAGTAGTGGCATCTCCTGAGCCTAAAAAGATAGTAGAGACGAAGACAATTAAATTACTTTTACAAAATAAAAATATTGTTATTGCTGGTGGAGGAGGAGGTATTCCTGTTGTTCCATATTATAGAAAATTAAAAGGTGTCGATGCGGTTATTGATAAGGATAAAACGAGTGCTAAAATAGCGTTGGATATTAAAGCAGATATCTTTTTGATTTTGACGGCAGTAGAAAAAGTCTGTCTTAATTATAATACGGATAAAGAAGTACAACTTGATTTTTTAACACCAAGTATGGCAAGACACTATATGAGTACTGGTGAATTTAAAGCAGGCAGTATGTTGCCTAAAATTCAAGCTTGTTTACAATTTGTAGAGCATAATAGACGTGGTGGACGTGCTATGATCACTTCTTTGGATAAGGCTAAACAAGCATTAGAGGGTAAGACTGGTACTGTGATTGCAAGAAGTAAATAATCACTTAAAAATACTAGAAAAGTCTAGTATTTTTTTTTATTGTGTGTTATAATTGGGAGCGACGTAAAGAGGTGTGATGTATATGAATAAAAGAAATGTAGCAATTATTGCGCATGTAGACCATGGTAAAACAACATTAGTAGATGGTATTTTGAAACATTCTGGTATGTTTCGTGATAATGAAGATGTTTCTAATGTTTCTATGGATTCTAATGCCCTTGAAAAAGAACGTGGAATTACTATTTTAGCAAAAACAACTGCTTTGGATTATAAAGGAGTAAGAATTAATATTTTGGATACACCAGGACATGCTGACTTTGGTGGAGAAGTTGAACGTATTATGAATATGGTAGATGGGGTTATTTTGGTTGTAGATGCTTATGAGGGAGCTATGCCACAAACTCGTTTTGTATTAAAGAAAGCGTTTGAAGCTCATGTAAAACCAATTGTTGTTGTTAATAAAGTAGATAAACCTAGTGCTAGATGTAAGCAGGTAGTGGATGAAGTATTAGATTTATTTATTGAGTTAGGGGCTAATGAAGAACAACTTGATTTTAAAGTTATTTATGCTTCTGCTTTAAATGGTACTTGTTCTTATAGTGATGATTTAAGTACTCAAACAGAAGGATTTGGTGAAGTTTTGGATACTATTATTGAAGAAATTCCATCTCCTAAAGGAGATAGTAGTAAGCCATTACAATTCCAACCAGCACTTTTAGATTATAATGAATTTGTAGGAAGAATTGGTATTGGTCGTGTTCATAATGGTACGATTAAGACAGGGGAAATGGTTACTTGTTGTCGTTTGGATGGTTCTACAAAACAATTTAGAATTCAAAAGTTATTTGGTTTTTATGGTTATAAACGTATTGAAATTGAACAAGCGGAAGCTGGAGATATTGTAGCAGTTGCTGGTCTTAGCGATATTTCCGTAGGGGAAACTTTATGTGATAATAACAATATTTTACCTTTGCCATTATTACATATTGATGAGCCAACGTTACAGATGACTTTTGGAGCAAATACTTCTCCATTTGTTGGTAGAGATGGTAAGGTTGTTACGGCTCGTAAGATTGAAGAGAGATTGATGCGTGAAACACAACGTGATGTTAGTTTGAAAGTGGAACCATATACGAATGATTCTTTCATGGTCAGTGGACGTGGAGAATTACATCTAAGTATTTTAATTGAAAATATGAGACGTGAAGGTTTTGAGTTAGAAGTATCTAAGCCTAAGGTTATTATTAAGGAAAAAGATGGTGTGAAATATGAACCATATGAAGAGTTACAAATTGATGTACCAGATGATTCTGTAGGACCTGTTATTGAACAATTAGGTTTACGTGGTGCTCATATGGAGAATATGACAAATATTAATGGACAAACTCGTTTATTATATACGATTCCATCTCGTGGATTGATTGGTTTTTCAACTGATTTCATGACTCTTACAAAAGGTTATGGTATTATGTCTCATAGTTTTAAAGAGTATATGCCATATGAAAATGTCGATGTTGGAGAGAGAAAACTTGGCGTACTTGTTTCTATGGAACATGGTTCTGCAACAGCTTATTCTATTGGTAACTTAGAAGATCGTGGTACAATGTTTATTGAACCTGGTACAGAAGTTTATGAAGGTATGATTGTTGGAGAATGTAATCGTGATAATGATTTAGCTGTTAATGTTGTTAAAGGTAAACAATTAACGAATACTCGTGCAGCTGGAAGTGATCATACAGTAGTATTAAAGAGACCTCGTCCAATTACTTTAGAATATGCACTTGATTATATTAACTCTGATGAGTTAGTAGAAGTTACTCCAAACTTTATTCGTTTACGTAAAAGAATACTAAATACAGAAGAACGTAAGAAGTTTGATGCTAGAAATAAAAAAAGTAATTAAAAATAGCTAGAAATAGCTATTTTTTAATTGCTATTTTTTTTGAATTTTACTATAATGATAATAGTAGAGGGTGATGACATGGGACGTAGAAAAAAATCTAAAGAAGAATTAGAAGAGTTAACAAGAACACAAGTGCTTAATTTACAAGAGTTGGAGAAGGCTGCAAAAGATGAAAAAAGAACGAATAGAAAACCAGCTGCTATCTTTGCTATACTAGGTGTTTTTTCTATTTCTTTAGGATTATGTTATCCTAGTATTAATAATATGTTAAGTAGTCGTGATGTGCCAGAGACCCCAACGGTTTCTGAGCAAAGACAAGAAGAGACAGAGGAGACTACGACAACGGAAGCTAATCCAACTACAATGACTTGTACATTAACACAAAATAATGATGTAGAACTTACATCAACAACTACAACTTATACGTTTCAGTTTTTAGATACAGGGACATTAAGATATTATGAAAAAGTAGAAGATATTAAAGCAACTACTGAAGTTATTTCCACACCAGCTAGTATTGTTAGCTTAGATACTTCTTTATCTAATTTGATGCAGACACAGATTAATGGTTATTTATTAGAGAAGACTCCAACTGCTAGTACAACACCAAACGTTGTAGATGGATATAATGCTAAAATGGCAGTTGATTTAACAATGTTTGATCCAACCACTTTGACAGATCTTCATAGAACAAATACTTTAGCTAATGTAGAGTTTACTTCAGCAGATACGAAAGATACCATCCAACAAGCATTACTTGCTAACGGATATACTTGTCAATAATAAAAAGAACATCAAGCGATGTTCTTTTCTTTTGGTCAATAAAAAACTGCATTAAGCAGCTTTAGCGTTTTTCAATAATTCTCTTTTTTCTTTAGTTGAGATTCTAATTCTTGTTCCGTCTTCAAGTCTTACAACTTGTAAATTTAATTTTTGTCTCTTTTTTGTAGCTCTTAAAGAGTGAGATCTTAAGTTTTTAACATTTCCTTTTCTATTTGATACGTTAGTTGCCATAGTATACCTCCTTTGCTCTTTTTCTTTCTGCTTAATAACTTTATCATAAAAAGGTGTATAAGTCAAACAAAATCTTATGAAATGTTGATAAAACAATAAAATATGTAGTTTTTTGAATCATAGAATTATGTTTAGAGTCCGTTGTCAAAATCAAAAAAATATTGTATATTTATACTAATAGAATAGAAAATATAAAGTGAGTCCATGTATGAAAAGAAGGAGTATTGATAACATGAATAAGATAAAGATGTTTATACAAGAACATACAAAAGAAGTCGTAGTCTTTAGTATCTTTGTAGTAGCATTATCTATCTTTTTTGTTGGAAATGCTTTCGCGGCTTTAACACCTACCAAAAGTGTGATTATTACATCAAGAAACACGAGCTTTGAAGATAACGAACCAGGATCCTGGCAAGTAGAAAAGAGTGGCAAATGGGTATCACAAGGGAAAGCTAGAGTTACCTTTGATGTAGATACTTCATTAATGACAGAAGATAAAGATACAGATATCATTATGGTATTAGATATTTCAGGTTCTATGTCAGGAGATAAACTAGATAGAGTAAAAAGTGATTCTATAGAACTAATCGAAAGTTTACTTTCTAATAGAAACAATAGTGTTGCCTTAATTACGTTTGATACAGCATCTACCATTGTATCAGATTTTACGAATGATAAAGTCGCATTAATAAATCAAATTAATGAGTTACAAGATACAGGAAGTACAAATTATTATCAAGCCTTAGTAAATGTAGATACTATATTACAGGATTATCAGAAAACGAATGATAAAGAAGTTATTGTCTTATTCTTAACGGATGGCTATCCAAATGTGGATACACCCAATCAGATTGCCCAATACAACTATTTAAAAGATCAATATCCTTATATAACTGTCAATGGTATTCAATATGAAATGGGAGATACGATATTAAACCCTATTAAAGAGATTAGTGATAATCAATTTTTTGCCGATATGGAAACGTTGAATAATGTGTTGTTTGATGCAAGTGTCGCACCGATACCCTATGAAGAGTTTCAGATAGTGGATTATATTGATAATCGGTATTTTACCTTAGAAAGTGAAGATGATATTACAGTATCACAAGGGAAAGTCAAGTTAGAAGAAGAAAATGGAAAACAAAAAATAACTTGGACGATATCTAATTTTAATAGTGGAAGAGATGCCAAACTAACGATGGATTTAAATTTACACGAAGACTTAATCGGTCAAGGTGGTATTTATCCGACGAACGAAAGTGAAGAGATATTATCTTCTATTCAAGGACAAGAGGAAGATGTTACTAGTACATTAACTCCAGTGCTTTCTGATAGCTATCAAGTCATTTATGATGGAAATGCACCGGATGGTTGTACTGTGAATAATGTACCAGATAGTTTAAATTATTCTGTGTTTGATACGGTATCGATTACAGAAGAACAACCTAGTTGTGCAGGATATCAATTTAAAGGATGGGAAATCGTGAATAAAGATATTACCAGAGTAGGAGAAGACTACTTTATCATGCCAGAAGAGAATGTCACTATCCGTGCAGAATGGTCCAAGGTAACGATAGCCAAGTCTATGGATGGAACTGTCAACACGATGGGCGATCCTATTATGAAACGATATACTTCCGGTACCTCTACTGATTATCATAGTAGTACTTATAAGAGTAAGATTACATCCGTTGTGACAAAAGATAACTTAGATATTCCGACATCAGCCATAGAATATTGGGATGTATCTGCAGAAGGAGATGGAAGTGTAATTGCTTATGTTGAAGATGACGGAAGTGGTAATGGAACTTATAAAGTCACAATAGGAGGACAAGGTGGGATTATAGCCAATCCTAATTCAAGTTACTTGTTTGGTGGAAGTTCTTCTAGCAATGGATTTTCTTCTTTGGAGACTATAGACTTAACTTATTTAGATACGAGTCGGGTAACTAACATGAGTTATATGTTTAGCAATTGTCGAAGTTTAACCAGTTTGGATTTAAGTAATTTTGATACCTCTAATGTAACGAATATGAGTTATATGTTTGATGATACAATTCGATTAGATATAATTGATGTAACTAGCTTTAATACTTCTAAAGTCACTAATATGAGTTATATGTTTGCAGCTAATAACTATGGAAGCTCCAGTCAAAATAGAATGTCTAATTTAGATGTGAGTCATTTTGACACGTCGAATGTAACAAATATGAGTAATATGTTTTGGAATGTAAAAAGTGTGAGTTTAGATGTTAGCCATTTTGACACCTCTAAAGTGATAAACATGCGTGATATGTTTTATGGTTGTACCAGTTTAACCAGTTTAGATGTTAGTAATTTTGATACATCTAATGTTATAGATATGAGCTATATGTTTGATGGTTGTAGAGGTTTAACCAGTTTAGCTGTTAGTAATTTTGATACATCTAATGTTATAGATATGAGCTATATGTTTGATGGTTGTAGCAGTTTAACTAGTTTAGACGTTAGTCATTTTGATACATCTAAGGTAACAAGTATGGGTTCTATGTTTGATGGATGTAGAAGTTTAACCAGTTTAGATGTAAGTAATTTTGATACCTCAAAAGTAACAAATATGAGTTCTATGTTTTATAGTTGTAGTAATTTAACCAGTTTAGATGTAAGTAATTTTGATACCTCAAAAGTAACAAATATGAGTTATATGTTTTATAATTGTAGTAATTTAACTAGTTTGGATATTGGTAATTTTGATACAACAAATGTCACAAGTATGAGTGATATGTTTTGGGGTTGTAATAGTTTAACCAGTTTAGATGTAAGTAATTTTGATACGTCAAATGTAACGGATATGAGTTATATGTTTGGTTGTAGTAATTTAACTAGTTTAGATGTTAGTAATTTTGATACATCTAAGGTAACGAATATGAGTTATATGTTTGGCAGTTGTGGTAGTTTAACCAGTTTAAATGTAAGTAATTTTGATACATCTAAGGTAACGAATATGAGTTATATGTTTAGAAATTGTCAAAGTTTAACCAGTTTAGATGTAAGTAATTTTGATACTTCTAATGTTACTAATATGAGTGATATGTTCTATAATTGTAGAAGTTTAACCAGTTTAGATGTAAGTAATTTTGATACAACAAATGTTACTAGTATGAGACGTATGTTTTATGAGACAATTCGATTAGATACAATTGATGTAACTAGTTTTAATACATCTAAAGTAACTGATATGAGTTATATGTTTGCGGCTAATAATTATGTAGGTTTCAGTCAAAATAGAATGTCTAATTTAGATGTAAGTAAATTTGATACATCAAATGTAATGGATATGAGTAATATGTTTTGGAATGTAAAAAGTGTGAGTTTAGATGTAAGTAATTTTGATACCTCAAAAGTAACAAATATGAGTTATATGTTTTATAATTGTAGCAAGTTGATCAGTTTAGATATGCGAAATGCTGATTTTAGTTCTGTTACTTCATATAATTATATGTTTAGTTCTGTTAATAGTACTATTAATGTTATTGTTAAAGATAGTGTGGCTCAGAGTTTTGTACGTGCTAGACTTGATGAAGCTAATAGGACTAATGCAACTGTTACGATAGCTAGCTCTGGTACACAGACTAGTTATCGATTTGATAGGGTTCCTGAATTTAGGGACTCTTTTTCTTTTATATTTTTTTATTTATGATAGAATATAAGAGAGGAGGTTTTATATGTATATACCGTTGTATAATCAGAGTTATTACTCTTTGCTTTCTAGTATGTTATCTATTGATGATTTAGTATCTTTTGCAGTACATCATAAAATCTCTAGTATGGCACTTAGTGATGATACTATGTATGGAGTTATGGAGTTTATTCATAAGTGTGAAAAAGAAAATATCAAACCTATTATTGGACTTATTGTTCATTTAGATTATGATATTGTTTTATATTGTAAGAATTATTCTGGTTATCAGAATTTAATGAAGTTATCTACGATTCAGAATGAACGTGGTGTTGTTTTAGATGATTTAACATTATATTCTTCTGATGTTATTTGTGTTGTTCCTTATGAAAGTAGAAGTTATTATTCTAGTTTTGTTGATATTTATTCTGATTTATATTTGGGATATCGTAATAAGAGTGAAGAGAGGGAAGTGTTGTTAGAGAATCGTAATGTAGTCTTTTTTCCTCATTCTTTATATTTGTCTTTTGATGATCATGAATTTTTAGGTTATTTATATCGTATTCGTGATGGTAAGACGGTTAGTGATGAAGTAGAATATGATTTAGTTGGTCATGAATTAGAAATTTCTAATGTTTTAGATTATAGTGATAATATTGGGCTACTTAATACAATGAAGATTAGTGATATGTGTCATTTAGAGTTTCCTAAAGCTAAATTATTATTACCTATTTATGAGTGTGATAATCCTAGTCAATATTTATTTGAACTTAGTAAAGCAGGGTTAAATCGTAGATTAGGAGGTAAAGTTACAGCGGAGTATCGTAATCGACTTAGTTATGAATTAAAGATTATTGATGAGATGGGTTTTTCTAATTATTTTTTAGTTGTTTATGATTTTATTAAATATGCAAAACAACATGATATTTTAGTTGGTCCTGGAAGAGGTAGTGCCGCTGGTTCTTTGGTATCTTATTGTTTGGGTATTACGGAAATTGATCCTTTAAAATATGATTTGTTGTTTGAACGTTTTTTAAATCCTGAACGTAAGACAATGCCTGATATTGATACGGATTTTCCTGACGATAAACGTGATGAAGTCATTCAATATGTTGTTTCTAAATATGGTAAGAAGAGAGTTGCTGGTATTGTTACGTTTGGTACACTTGGAGCAAAACAAGTGATACGTGATGTCAGTAGAGTATTAAATGTTCCTACTTATAAAGTAGATGGCTTAAATAAATTTATTCCTGCTTTTACGAAAGATAAGTTAAAAGATATATATAGGGATAATTCTACTTTTAAAGCTCGTGTTGATAGTGATTTGTTACTTCGTAAGATGTTTAAAATTGCTTGTCGCCTAGAAGGATTTCCAAGGCATACTTCTTCTCATGCTGCTGGTATTGTTATGTGTCAGGTAGACTTAGATGAAGTTGTTCCATTGACTGTTAGTGAAGGACTGTATTTGACTAGTTATTCTATGGAATACTTAGAAGAGTTAGGTCTTTTAAAGATGGATTTTCTTGGTCTTAAGAATTTGACTATTATTCATAATATTTTGACGGATATTGAGTCTACGTTAGGAGAAAAAGTTCATTTTAATCAGATTCCTTTGGATGATAAAGATGCCATACATATTTTTGAAGTTGCAAATACGACTGGTATTTTTCAATTTGAGAGTACTGGTATGAGAAACTTTTTACGTAATTTAAAACCTAATTGTTTTGAAGATATTTTTGCAGCGATTGCGTTATTTAGACCTGGTCCTGCTGTTAATATTGATTCTTATGTTAGAAGAAAACATGGGGAAGAAGAAATTACTTATTTAGATCCTTGTTTGGAACCTATTTTAAAAAATACCTATGGAATTATTATTTATCAGGAACAGATTATGCAAGTTGCGAATGTGTTTGCTGGATATAGTTTGGGTGAAGCTGATATTTTACGTAGGGCAATGAGTAAGAAAAAAGTTGATTTATTAAAAAATGAGGAAGAGAAATTCATTCGTAAAAGTTTAGAGAAGGGTCATAGTTATGAAGTGTCTAAAAAATTATTTGATTTGATTTTAAACTTTGCTGGTTATGGATTTAATCGATCTCATTCTGTTGCGTATTCTATCATTGCTTATAAGATGGCTTATTTAAAGAGTCATTATCAGACGATTTTCTTTGCCAACCTTTTAACTAATGTTATTGGAAGTGAGTCTAAGACGCATGAATATATTATGGAAGCTAGGGCAAATGGTTTGGAAATTGTAAAACCTTCTATTAATCTAAGTGATATTCGTTATATTGTAAAAGATGATAAAATTATATATCCTTTTTCTAATATTAAGTCTATTGGTATTGTTGTTGCGAAGAGTATTATGAAAGCTCGTGAAGAGGGAGAGTTTGTCAGTATTTATGATGCTTTTAGTAGATTGTATATTGCTGGTGTTGGAAAGAAAAACTTAGAAACTTTAATTTATGCTGATGTTTTTAAAGAGTTTTCTTATAATCGAGCAACCTTAATTTATAATTTAGATAGTTTATTTAATTATGCAGAGCTTACGAAAGATATTGATCCTAGTTTGGTCATGCAACCTGATATTGAGGAACGAAGTGAATATGAGGATAGTTATTTATTAGAGATGGAAAAGAATGTCTTTGGTTTTTATTTATCTAGTCATCCTACTAATATGTATAAAAAGGATAATCCTTATGTTGTTTCCTTGTTAGAAATTCCAAATTTTTTCTCTAAAAGGGTTGATACTTTAATTTTAGTTGATAAAATAAAAGTAATTACTACAAAAAAGGGAGATAAGATGGCTTTTATTACTGGTAGTGATGAAACTGGTACGATGGATTTTACTTTGTTTCCTAAGGTGTATCGGTTGTATGAAGGTATTGAAAAAGGGGATTTATTAAAAATTCGTGGTACGGTTGAAAAAAGACTTGATCAATATCAAGTCATTGTTCAGAGAATTAAGTATTTAAAAGAGAAGGAGGAGCTAGATGAGAAAGACGAAAAAGAATAAGATGTTGTTGAAAAATAGGGAACAAGTGTATAGTGTTGCGTGTGTATTATTAATGTTTGATCAACTGATTAAGTTACTTGTTCGCTCTCGTATGTCATTGATGGAAGAAATAGAAGTGATTCCCAATTTTTTCTCTATTTATTATATTGAAAATAGTGGGGGAGCATTTAGTTTGTTTAGTGGAGCAACAATTGTTTTGATTTTACTTAGTGTATTAGTGCTTGCTTTTATTCATTATTATGTTGTAACAGATGAGAAGATGACTAAGTGGAGAACTTTTGGTCTTGGTATTGTGATTGGTGGAATTGTTGGAAATTTAATTGATCGTATTTTATATGGAGTGGTGATTGATTATTTGTCTTTTGATTTCTTTGGATATGGTTTTCCAGTCTTTAATTTAGCGGATATTGGTATTACTATAGGATTTCTTATTTTAGTTGTTAATATTCTTAGGAGGGATAGTAATGAATTTTTGGATAAAGGTGGAAACAGAAAACGAGAAGAGAATTGATTCTTATTTGGCAGAAGAGTTAAATGTTTCTCGTAGTAAAATACAAAAGTTAGTCAAACAAGGACTTATTTTGGTTAATGAAAAGGTTGTATCTAATAATTATGTTGTGAAATTAGGAGATTCTATTGTAGTAAATGATGATTTAAATTATGATATTTCAGTTGAGGCTGAAGATATTCCTATTGATGTTGTTTATGAAGACGACTATTTATTGGTTATTAATAAGGCTAGTGGTATGGTGGTACATCCTGCTCCTGGACATTATACTGGTACTTTGGTCAATGCTTTATTATATCGTTTTCAATTATCTCAAAAAGATAAAATGAGGCCAGGTATTGTTCATCGTTTGGATAAAGATACGAGTGGGTTGATGTTGGTTGCGAAAAACGATGAGGTGCATGATGCTTTGTCTCGGATGATTGCCAATAAAGAAGTAGAACGTCATTATTTAGCTATTGTTGATGGTGTGATTAAGCATGATACTGGTACGATTGATGCTCCAATCGGAAGAGATGCTAATAATCGTCAAAAAATGGCTGTTACTGATGTACATGGAAAAGAAGCAATTACTCATTTTCGAGTGTTGGAGACCTTTTCTAATCATTCTTTAGTTGAATGTATTTTAGAGACTGGTAGAACACATCAGATTCGTGTTCATATGGCATATATTGGACATCCTGTTAGTAATGACCCTATGTATGGAAGAGGTAAAAGTACAGAGTTTGGACAGATGTTACATTCTAAAAGTATTCGTTTTGTTCATCCTAAAACTGGTAAAGAGATGTATTTTGAAGTTGAACCTCCTAAAGAGTTCTTAGATACTTTGGATTTGTTAAAAAGTGAATAATACTTGCAAAAGTTGAAGTTTTTTAGTAAAATAATGGTGTTTGGGGGATGTGGTACTATGTATAATGTACTAACAGACAAATTTAATTTAACTATTAAGCAGTATCTTTAGAGTTTTAAACTCTTTTTGATGCTGCTTTTTTGTTAAGAGGGGGCATAATATGATTAACTTAGAAAAAATACAAGAATTAGTTGGAAAAAAGGTTAAACTTTTAGGTAAATCAGGAATATTAGAAGAAAGTAATGAAGAGTTTATTGCAAGAGTGCTTGATGATTTAGAAAAAAATCATAATCATTCTTGGTATCAAGAGCTTTATACAAGAAATAAAGATAATTTGAGTGATATTGCGTTAAAGTATCGTGGTAGGGAAATTACTTATGATGAAATGTTTTCTACTATGAGAGATTATGCTAAGTCATTGAAAAAATTAGGTATAGAAAAGGGTATGGAAATTCCTATTTGTATGTCTAATACACCAGAATTAGTTTATTTATTAGGTGCAATAAGTATTATTGGTGCGAAAGCTAATATTTTTGCTAATGATTTTGATCCACAATATATAACAGAAATAATAAATGATTGTGATACAAATGTTATGTTTGTGGAAGATGGAAAGTATCCAAAAATTGCAGAGGCAATTCGTAATTCAAAAGTAGAAAATATTGTTGTTTCTTCTCTTAGAAGTTCGCTTTTAAATGATATTGATCCATATCAAGGTTTTGATGATATTCATGGTCGTATGGTTGATACAATAGATGAAGTGTGTAGAGACAATTCTAAATGTATGTCAATTACGGATTTTTATGATTTAGGTAAAAATTATAAAGGAGAGATTTTTTCTGATTGTGGACTTGATGATGAGTTTTTAATTACTTATACAAGCGGTTCTACGCATTCTAGTCGTCCAAAAGCAATTGTTCATGCGATTAGAAGTTTAATTACAATTGGAAGATGTCATGATCCTGAGGTGCAAAAAACAACATCAATGAAAGATTTTACAATTCAAGCTCATATTCCAACACATTCTAATACGGATATTATTTCAAGTATTTCAGATGCTTTAATGCAAGGCTCTAAATTAGCTTTAGAACCTATTTATGATAAAGATTTCTTTTTAAATTCCTTAATTATTAATCAACCAACTTATGTAGTAGCAACACGTAGTTTTTGGATTCAAGCTGCAAAAGAAATTTTGGGTGGAAGAAATGTAAAGTTGCCTAATTTGTTGTTAGCTTTTGCGGTTGGTGAACCGTTAGAAAAAAATGAAGAAAAGTTTCTTAATAAGGCATTACGTAAAGCTAAAGCTGGTAAGAATATGATACCGTTACCTGTTTCACCAGTTACAATGTCTGTTGCAGGTGGAGATTGTGAACATGGTGGTATCTTTTGGTTGCTTTTCCGTTCTTTACAAAGTAAGACTCCTGGTTATGCCTTTAAAGATGAACCACGTGGATTAAATCCATTTCAGATGGTAGAAGTTGCAGTTTTAGATAGTGATGGTAATCATTGTTTACCTAATGAATTGGGTAGACTTGTGGCAAATTCTCCATGTAATATGAAAAAATATAAAAATAATCCTGAAGCAACAGAAGAATTCTTTATTAAAGATGCAGATGGAAAAGTCTGGGGAGATTGTAATGTTTACGGATATCTAGATAAAAATGGAGCTATTTATATGAAAGGTAGAATTCCTGAAAAAGGTGAAGAAGAAATACCTAACTTTGTTGTGGCTGATAGCATTTTACGTGATACTAAAAACATTTTATCTTGTGAAGTAGTAAAAGCAGAGTGTGAAGGTAGTGATGAACCGTTATTTATTGCCCATGTTGAAATGCAACCAGGAAAAGCAAAAACAATATCTTCTATTTTAGATACAATTGTTTCAGCTGATATTCGTTGTACAGAAATGTTGGGTGAAGAAATAGCAGATAAAGTTTTCTTTAGAGTTCATAGTAATCAAGAATCATTTCCTTTAACCAGTAGTGGTAAAAGAGATTTTACTGCATTAGAAGATGAAGGTATTACAGAAAAGTGTATTAAACCAGTTTATCGTGATGGTGAATTTGTCATTACGACACCAAGTCAATATTCTTCAACTGATGCACATAAAAAATTAAGTAAATAGGGCGAGATTTCGTCCTTTTTCTTTACTTATTTTTTTATTTTTACTATAATTTATACTAGAGAAGGTGTTGTTGATGGAAATTAATGTTAGTCTAGTATTGATTTGTGTAAGTTTATTTTATTCTTTAACATTAAATTTAATGTATTTTACAAAAAAACATATTAATACTTATGAAAATCGTATTTTTAGTGTTTTGGTAGCTAGTAATTTAGTTGGATTATTATTAGAATTTATATGTACATATTCTTTGTTATATTTTCCAATTACAATTTGGACTACTATTATTAATAAATTATTTTTACTTTATTTAATGAGTTTTGCTTTCTTATTCAGTATGTATGTTATTTTTGTCACATTTATTAAAATTGATGAAAGTACTACTCCCGGCAAATATTTAAAATTAAGAAAAATTATTTTTGGTATTTTTGCTTTTTGTGCAGTTTTATTATTTTGTTTACCGATTGAATTATATTCTGGCAATGGTTTTACTTATTCGTATGGTTTGGCTGCTAATTTGGTGTATTTAGTTTCTGGTGTTTGTGGGCTTATTTGTATTGTTTCAATGGTTTGCAATATACGTAATATTAAGAAAAAGAAGTATTTGCCATTATTTGTTTTTGTAGTTGGAATAATTTTTACAACGATAGTTCAAAAACTTAATCCAGCGCTTACGATTGCTACTTCAATGGAAACATTTTTAATATTTTTAATGTATAATACAATAGAAAATCCTGATATCAAGATGATTAATCAATTGGAACTTGCGAAAGAGCAAGCTGATAAGGCTAATCAAGCTAAGACTGATTTTTTGTCTAGTATGTCACATGAGATTCGTACTCCATTAAATGCTATTGTTGGTTTTAGTGATTCTGTTTGTCATGCTAATACGTTGGAAGAAGCTAAGGATAATGCAAAAGATATTGTTAGTGCTTCTAATACTTTGTTAGAGATTGTTAATGGTATTTTGGATATTTCTAAGATAGAAGCTGGCAAGTTAGAGATTATAAATTCTCCTTATGATGCGAGAGAATTATTTAGTAATCTTGCTAAGTTAATTAAACCTAGGATGGATGAGAAAGGGCTTGATTTTCAGGTGTATATTGCTCCTGATTTACCTAAGGTTTTATATGGAGATCATACAAATGTCAAAAAGGTTGTTACTAATATTTTAAGTAATGCTTCTAAATATACGGATCATGGGTTTGTTCGTTATGAAGTAAATTGTGTTAATAATCAGAATCGCTGTCGTTTGATTATTTCTGTTGAGGATTCTGGTCGTGGTATTAAGAAGGAAAATATTGATAAGTTGTTTACTAAGTTTCAAAGATTGGAAGAGGATCGTAATACGACAATAGAAGGTACTGGTTTGGGTCTTGCAATTACGAAACAGTTGGTTGAGTTAATGGGTGGTAAAGTTATTGTTCATACTGTTTATGGAGAAGGGTCTAAATTTACGATTATTTTGGATCAACCAATTGAAAAGGAAAGTGCACTACAACATACTAAAAAGACGACTATTACCAATTTGAACTTGGATGGTTATCGTGTGTTGGTTGTTGATGATAATACTTTGAATTTAAAGGTTTCGAATCAATTGTTAAGTAGATATCATGCTACAGTAGAGTGTGTTGATAGTGGATATCATTGTTTAGAAAAAGTTATGTCTGGGGAAGTTTATGATATTATTTTGCTAGATGATATGATGCCTAAAATGAGTGGTGTTCAAACCTTACATGAGTTAAAGAAGTTACCTAATTTTTCTACTCCTGTTGTTGCTTTAACAGCTAATGCTATTACTGGTATGAGAGAAAAATATTTAAATGATGGTTTTGATGAATATTTAGCAAAACCTATTGAAAAAGACGAGTTGATACGTGTTTTTGCAACTTTATTACATTTAGAGGATAGTGTTACACAACAGTTGGAATTTCCTGAATTGTTGGAAGTAGAAGATACTTCTTCTAAAAGTAATACTTATGATGAGTCTTATTTAAGAGATCATGGTGTTGATATTGATCATGCATTAGACCTTTTGGGTGATATGGAAATGTACCATATGACTCTTCATGATTATTTGGAAGAGATTGATGGTAAGCTTTCGGATTTAAAGAAATATTTGGCGGATAAGGATATGGCTAATTATGCGATTTTAGTTCATTCTATGAAAAGCGATGCTAAATATTTAGGATTTATGTCATTTGCAGATATTGCTTATCAACATGAACTTAAGAGTAAAGAGAATAATCTTTCCTTTTGTGAGGAACACTTTTCTGAATTAGAAAAAGAGCTACAAAAATATTTGTCTGTAGCTCGTGAATATAGTAAGCATATTGCTAAGTAAGATTTAATAAGTAAATAGTTAGAGAAAGAATAGTTGCAAAGAGACTAAATAGGATATATGGAATCAGAAATTTGGCACTTCTTTCTTGTAAGTCTTTTGTTTCTTTATATAGGAATAATGATGAGATGAAGGTTGTAATACAAGATAGGAAGGCTAGGAAGTTACTTTTTAATAAGAAAAAGATGGGTTGAAAAGATTGATTAGCAATATAATTTATTAGTAGGGTATACTTATAAGAATTAGGTATATCCTTTTTATTGTGAAACTTGATTAGTTGATATATACTGATAGCTATTAGGATGTAAATAATGGTCCAAATAATACCATATACTATTTGTGGTGGAGCGAAGAATGGTAGATTTAGAGAATCATAATATGTTTTATTGATTGGAGTTAGGGAAGAGAGAAACCAAGGAAGTAAAATTATAATAAATTTAAAAATAGATTTCATAAAACACCTCTTTTTTTATTTTATGTTATTTTATTTTTTTTATGTTGATTTCCATTGGTTAAAATAAAAACGGATTTACTTAATCGATGTTTTAGTATATAATATTATTAGTATTTTGGAGGGATTAGATGGAAAATGAAATTTTAATGGATGATAAGAATGTTCTTGTCATGAAGTTACTTCATTATTTTATTATAGATAAAAATTATAATCCTATTATTTTACAAGGGGTTGAAAATGAAATTTGGTTAGAAAATTTGGATGAAGATTATGAAGTCGTTCGAATTGTTTCTGGATATATTCATAATGATGAACAGTTTAATTTTGATATGTTTAAAACGAAGAGAATTGTAAAAAAGATAAAGAAGAAGACGTTGTCTTTTAAGATGAATACATTAAGTATTTTTTTGGATATGGGTGATAATGTTAGTCAAGATATTCATGCTATTCCTCATGTTGAGTGTATTAAAATTAATACGGAAGCTGATTTTAAGAAGAGTCCAGTTATTAAAAAGTTCTTTCCTGATTTAACTAAAAAACTTAAGTTTAATGAAAAGGGAATAGCATTATTTGCTAAGATTACGAGTGATATTAATGAGCATAATAAGAAGGATGCTAAAAAGATTAATGCAGTTTTTAAGAATCGTTTTCCAATGATTACTTATTGGTTGATTGCTGTTAATGTTATTTTGTATGTAGTTCCTATTTTGTTTGGACAATATAATGATTTGATTAATGGATATTCTATTTGGGGACCTGCTATTCGTGAAGGACAGTATTATCGTTTACTAACAGGTATTTTCTTACATGGTGGTATTTTCCACTTATTATTTAATTGTTATGCTTTGTATGTCATAGGAGCACAAGTAGAAAATTATTTGGGTAGAGTGAAATTTTTGATTATTTATCTAGTTGCTGGTATTAGTGGAGCACTTTTCTCTATGATTTTTGGTGGTAATTATGCTTCTATTGGTGCCAGCGGTGCTATCTTTGGTTTAATGGGTGCCTTGGTATATTTTGGATATCATTATCGAGTTTATTTAGGAAATGTTGTAAAAAGTCAAATTATTCCACTTATCGTTTTGAACTTAATATTAGGATTCTGCTTATCTGGTGTTGATAATTTTGCTCATATTGGTGGACTTATTGGTGGTACTTTAATGTCTATTGCTTTAGGGGTTAAAGATAAGAGCAGTTGGTTTGAACAAGTTAATGGATGGATTATTACAGCTATCTTTTTAGCCTTTGCTATTTATATGGCTTTTGTCTATGTTGTTTAGGAATATTACGTGTGTAATATTCCTTTTTTGGTTGTAATTGATGGGAATCAATGTTAGAATAGAATTATATTATAGTGAGGTGATTTGATGTCACAGGATAAAACTAGTCTATTTAATGTTAAGGATATTGATAGTAATTTAGTGCGGAATATTCTTAGTGAAGTATGGGATTCTTTAGAGGAGAGAGGATATAATCCTAGTAATCAAATTGTTGGATATTTGATTAGTGGTGATCCTGGTTATATTTCTAGTTATCAAGATGCACGAAATAAGATTCAGCAAATTGATCGTGCGAAGATTATTGAGGTTTTATTACAAGACTTTTATCGTATTCGTAAATGAAATATTTAGGGTTAGATTTAGGAAGCCGTACTTTAGGAATTGCAACTAGTGATTCTATGGGATTGATTGCATCAAATTATGGTGTTATTCGTCATCGTGAAGAATATGCTAGGTTGGTAAAGGAAGTTTCGGATTTAGTAAATGAATTAAAAATTGATGCTATTGTGTTGGGATTTCCTAAGAATATGAATAATTCGATTGGTCCTAAGGGAGAACTTAGTTTAAAATTTCAAAAAGAATTAGAAAAAGTGTTATCAATTCCTGTTTATTTACAAGATGAAAGATTATCTACTAAGAGTGCTACTGATATGCTGATTTCTGCTGATGTGTCTAGAAAAGGTAGAAAGAAAGTTGTCGATAGTGTAGCAGCAACTATAATATTACAGACATTTTTAGATAAGGAGAAGAATAGATGAAGAAAAATAGTTTTACGATGATTGATGAGAATGGTAACGAAATTGTTTACGATGTTTTGTTTACATTTGAAAGTGAAGAAACTCATAAAAACTATATTGTTTATACAGATAATACAAAGGACGAGGCTGGAAATGTAGAGGTTTATGCTTCTATTTATAATCCAAATGATCCTCATAGTAAATTAGAAGCTATTGAGACAGAGAAAGAGTGGAAAGTTATTGAAACTATCCTTGAAACTTTACAAGAGGAAGTTAAAAAACAACAAAATAATAATCATGATAATGAGCAATAGCTCTTTATTTTTCTGGAGGGGTATTTATGGTAGTACGAAGAAGACCAAAACCATTACTAATTTTTTTAGTTGTGACTGGTTCTCTTTTGATATTATTATCGGCAGTTTATCTATTTTTAGCGAGTCCTGTAAATAAGGATGACCATGAAAAAATAGAAGTTGATGTTCCAAGTGGTACTGGTGTTTCTGGAATTGCGAAAATATTAAAAGATAATGACTTGATTCGAAATGAGTTTGTATTTATGATTACTGTTAAGAGTAAAGGGAATTTATATTTACAGGCTTCTACTTATCAATTTAGTAGAGATATGTCTATGGAAGATATTATTGAAGCTTTATCTTCTGGTAGTAATTATAATCCTGATGCTATTTCTATTACTTTTAAAGAGGGAGAAAGAATTACGGATTTTGCAGAAGATGTTGCTGCGGCAACGAATCATTCCGAAACAGAGTTTTTAAATGCAATTAATGATGCTACTTTTTTGAGTAACTTAATGGATAAGTATTGGTTTTTAACAGATTCTATATTGCAAGATGGAATTTATTATCCGTTAGAGGGATATTTAGCACCAGATACTTATCAATTTGAAAATAAAGATGTTAGTATTTCTACTATTGTAGAGGCTATGTTAGATGAGATGGAGAAAGAATTGGAACCTTATCGAAGCAAGATTCAAGATAATGTTCATTACTATATGACAATGGCATCTATGTTAGAATTAGAAGGAACAAATACAGAAAATAGAAAAATGATTGCTGGTATTTTTGAGAATCGACTTGCTACTAATATGAATTTGGGTAGTGATGTAACAACTTATTATGCTTTACAATATCCGATGACTAGTGATTTAACGACTGATCAATTTGCCACGGTTAATCCTTATAATACTAGAGCATCAAATATGGCTGGGCAAATGCCAATAGGACCAATTTGTAATCCAACGTTATCAAGTTTGGAAGCTAGTATTGAGCCGACGGATAGTACCTATTTATATTTTGTAGCTGATAAGAATGGTAATATATATTATTCGAATACGTTGGCAGAACACGAAGCTAGAGTACAAGAAATTAAAGATGCAGGTGATTGGATATGGTAGATCAACATGCTTTCATTAGACAAATGAAGGAATATGCAGAGAAGAATAATGTACCAATTATGATGGATGATGGTATTGATTTTTTGACCACCTTTATTTTAAAACATCATGTCACTAATATATTAGAAATTGGGACAGCGATTGGGTATTCTGCTATTAGGATGGCATTAGTTGACCCTAATGTAAAAGTAACTACGATTGAGCGAGATAAAGATCGTTATTTGGAAGCGGTAAAAAATATTAAAGTTTTTGGTTTAGAAGATAGAATTACTTTGATTTATCAGGATGCTTTGAATGTTAAGTTAGAAGAAACGTTTGATTTGATTTTTATTGATGCTGCAAAGGCACAAAATATTCATTTTTTTGAATTGTTTAGTCGTAATTTAATGTCAGGTGGATTTATTATTACAGATAATTTAAAGTTTCATGGTTTGGTGGATAAAAAGGAAGAGGATATTAAAAGTAAGAATTTAAAGGGACTAGTTCGTAAGATTAAAGATTATATTCAATTTTTGAAAAACAATCATGATTATGATACAGAATTTTACGATATTGGAGATGGGATTTCCGTTAGCACAAAAAAATAGTGGGGTGGGATTATGAATCAATATTTTCAAATTTTATCTTGTAGTCAAGCACTAGGTACTTGTTGTACTGATTATGGGTTATTGACTATTCTTGATGTTTTAAAGCAAATTTTAGATTTGATACAGTTAGTTGTCCCCATTATTTTGATGGTTGCTTTAGCGATTCAGTTTACACAATTATTGGTTAATCCGGATGATGATAAGAAGAAAAAAAGTTTGTTGAATAAATTTGTTGCTGCCTTGTTATGTTTCTTTGTTCCATTTTTAGTTAATTTAGCGATTGGTTTGGTTCCAGATGATATTGAAACTTTTCAACTTGGTGCTTGTTGGGATACCGCGAGTATTTCTAGAGAAGTTTTGAAACAAGAAAATAGTACTTATGTTTCTACGACAAATCGTACTCCGCAGAGTTTTGTTATTAACCCTGAAGAGTATGATTCTCCAGAAGTTACAGATGATGGTGGCAGTGTAGGAGAAGGGAGTGCTACTGGGAAAGCTATTGTTGCTTATGCTAGACAATTTTTAGGTCAGCCCTATCTTTATGGGGGATCTTGGAATGGAGAGGTTCCCTATACTGCTACAGATTGTAGTGGGTTTGTTCAAGGTGTATTTTCTCATTTCGGTATTCAGTTAACACGTTCAACTTCTTCTCAATGGGCAGATACCAGTAGTTATACATTGGTTAGTGATGGTAATATTAAGGCAGGAGATCTTGTTATGTATAATGGGCATGTGGCTATATTGACAGGAAACGGAGAAGAAATTATTCACGCATCTAATCCAACAGATGGAATTAAACTTACATCGTCATATAAATATCGAAGTGTTTTAGGTATTATGCGTATTAACGGAGTTAATTAGGAGGTATTATGTTTGGTGTTGTACAAGAAAGAAATGTAAATGTTCAAAAAAAACCTAAACCGAAAAAGACAATGCATTCTTTTCCTTCTTTTAGTCGGAAAAAAGTTCTTGTTTGGATAGTTGTTGTTGTTTTTATTGTATTATTGATTGGTTATTATTTGTATAAAAATTATTATAGTAATTATAATTATATTAAGCAGGATACTTCTCAATATTTGGTTTATACGATAGATACTTCTGTTAATGGTCAGAATATGCATAGCGAAATTCCTTTCGTTAATATTGATAGTGAAGATGCTAATACAGTGAATCAAACAATTCAAAATTATGCAGATTCTTTTTTGGAGAATCGTAATAATTTGATGGTATATGATTCTCAGGTTAATGGAGAAGTCTTATCTTTATTGCTTCGTATGTCTGATTATAGTTCCGGTTATTCTTTTCCTGATGTTACTTTTCATACTTATAATTTTAATTTAAATACACAATCTTTGATGAGTGATGAGCTGGTTTTATCTTTGTTTGATGTAACAGAGGATGATGTTGCAGAAAAAATTGAAATACAATTTCGTGATTTTTATGAGGAAGAAGTGTATAAAGGTTATCTTGTAGAAGAAGAGTGTGATTATGAGTGCTTTTTAGAGTGGCGTGGTGTTGAAGATTACATGGATTCTGTTTATTATTATATTGAAAATGGTAAATTAATGGCCTATCGACCTTTTACAATTTACTCTGTTTATGGAGAAGAAGAATTTTTTACAGAAGAGGATTATGCTTTTTATATTGCAGGATAGACAAGTTTTACTTGTTTTTTTCTTTTTTATCTTGTTTTTCTTTTCGATTTACTATAAGATATTATTGTATAATATAGTAGGATGTGATTACTTTGAAGCTTAATAAAAAGGGTTTTTCTTTGGTGGAAATTTTAGTTGCTATTTTAATATTAGGAATATTATCAGGACTTGCTGTTGTTTCTGTATCTAGCATGTTGCAGACTGCCAAAGAAGATTATTATGATACGATTGAAAAGACAATTATTTTGGCTGCTCAAAATTATTATGGAGATCATAGGGGCTCTTTGCCTAGAGATGTTGGTCAAAAAAGAAGAGTTACCATAGAAACTTTGATTGAGTATAATTACCTTAAACGTGGTGATGTTGTTGATTATGGTAAGACTGAGTGTAATGTTACAGATAGTTATGTAAGTGTTATTAAATATTCTCAAGATGATTATTTGTATACTTTATATTTGGAATGTCCGGCTACTACTATTGATCATGAAAAGAGTGCTGAGAATAGTTTGGATGTTAAGGTTAAACTTAATTGGGAGAGTAAAAATGTTAGTGCTGCTACTGCTGATATTGATATTACTGTAGATTCTTCTATTAGTAGAATCAGTAGTTATCAATATACTATTTTCAAGAGTAATCAAGTTGTATATACTTCAGATAGTATTGCTGTTGGTGCTGATAAGGTGGATGAAAGTATAAAATTAAAACAATATGTTCCAGGACTTATCCGAGTAGTTGTTACGGCATATGATATTTATGGTAATGTTAAGACAGAAAGTGCTACAGATAGTATTTATAATAATGAATATCCAGAATGTGGTAAGATTAGTCCACTTTATGATTTAGATGATGATAGTGATTGGACAAATGATTCTAATGCTAGTCGTAAAATTACAGTACGTTGTTCTGATGGATCATCTACTTGTTTGAGAAGAAATTTCTCTAAGACTTTTACAACTGATATGGCTGAGGGTATTATTACGGTTTCTAGTACTACTGGTAAAGAACGTGATTGTGCTGTTCCAGTTATGATTGATAAGACAAAGCCTAATTGCGGAGATACTGATGATAGTACCGTATGGACTAGTGGAGGAAGAGAAGTTTCTGTTGAATGTAATGATGCTACTAGTGGATGTACAAAAAATAAATTTACAACTACGTTTAAAGAAAGTAATAAAGAAGTAAAAACGTCTACTATTACGATTAAAGATGTTGCTGGTAATTCCAGACAGTGTGATGTTGACGTGTATGTTGACAATAAAGCACCAACTTGTGATTATAGTGTAGGATACTCTTCTACTACTTGGACTAGTAGTAACCGTACTGTTAGTGTTGGATGTAAGGATAGTGGTAGCGGTTGTAAAAAAACTACATTTTCTAAGACTGTTTCTTCCACTGCTAAAACAACAACAATTACAATTGAAGATAATGTTGGAAATAAGACAAATTGTACTGTTAATGCTTATGTAGATAAAACACCTCCAACTACGCCAACATCTGGTGCTATTGGCGCTGTTTCTGGAAGTAGTACAACTGGTACTATTAAAACAGCCGCAGGTGGCTCTACAGATGCTCATTCTGGATTTAGTCATTATTTATATAAAGTAACTAATACTAATTCCGCTCCAAGTAAAACAGATTCTGGATTTACTACCTCTCGTAATTTTACTAGAGCTTGTGGAAGAAGTTATTACGCTTGGGTTGTTGCTGTTGATAAAGTAGGAAATCGTTCTAATGTTAAGTCATTAGGAAATACTAAAGATGGTGCTAACAAATATAGTGATTGGGGAACTTGTAGTAAAAAATGTGGTGGGGGAACTCAAACACGTACAAATACATGTGCGTTGATTACTACTGGTAAATCTCGATCATGTAAAACCTTTGATTGTTGTAGTTCTACTTGGGCTGGTACTTGGGCTACTTCTGGGGGTTGTAATGTAAGTTGTGGTAATGGATCTCAATCTATTTATCGATATCGTTATTCTAATTATACAAATCAGTATTGTTCTACAGAATGGAGTACTCAATCATGTTGGGCTGGTTCGTGTTGTACTATAGAATGGTATGGTGGAAGATATTGCTATAATTATTTTGGTGCTCATTGTTATGGAAACGGTTGTGCTAATACTTGGGTATGTAGAGGATATGATACTGGATGTGTAGCGGCTACTAATTATGCTTGTGGATTGCTGGGCGGAACCTACTTCTACTTTAAGCGTTGTTAAGGAGGAAATATATGAAAAAAATTGGAATAGTTCTAGTTGTATTTGCTTTTTTGTTAATTGTTGGAGGGGTTGGATATATTTTTCTTAACTCTTCTGATGATGATACTGTTTCAAATGATAAGACAAAAAATATGAAAGAAAATAGAAATTATACGGTAGTAGAGGAAGTGGCTGCTGATACGATGAATTCGGTTAGTACACCAGAAAACTTTGCTACTACTGCTACAGCAATCGGACTTGAAAGTCCAAGATGTGAAGCGGTGGAAGGAAATGAAACACAACAATATTGTAGTGCTTTCCATAATGGATATACGAATTTGGATTTACAAGATATTATTGCTATAACATATGAGAATAATTTGTTAGATACTTTTAGTGGAACATTCTATTTTACTGAGTCTGATTTTACAGCTGATAAAATTGTTTCTATTAGTAATTCCATTTTAAATAATTTCTTTGGTACGCCAGTTGATTCTGGTAATGTTACAGAGGTTATGAATGGCCTAAATGCTGTAATGTCTGATGAGACACCTGTTGCGGCAGAAGAATATCAAATCGGGGATTATACGGAACGAATCAATATACAATATGTCAAAGATAGAAATATCTATGTTGTACAATATTATGTTATATTAACAGCAGATTATAGTTAAAGGTTGAGGTTTCTCAACTTTTTTTCTTTTCTTTTTTTTTATCTTGCTATATAATAAAGGCAGAGGTGACATATGAAAGTATTAGTAGAAGTCGCTAACAAAAAAATTTCTAATTATGTGGATTGTTGTGATGCTTTATTATTAGGATTAGAGAATTTTTCTGTTTTGAACTCTGTTACTTTCTCTGTTGATGAGATTCGCAAGATAACAAAGGATTATCCTGATATAGATGTTTTTGTTAAGATGGATAAGAATTTATTTAATGATGAGATTAATGATGTTAGACATGTGTTACAAGAATTAGAACAGATGTCTATTCGTGGTGTTTTCTTTTATGATTTGGCTATTTTAGAATTAAAACAAGAGTTATCTTTATCATTGGATTTGGTTTGGAGTCAGACCCATATGGTTACTAATTATCGTACTTGTGATTATTATTATCAACAGGGTGTTCATTATGCTTTACTTTCTAAAGAAATTACGTTAGATGAAATATTAGCGATTGTCAAAAAGTCTTCTATTTTATCTATTGTAGAAGTTGTTAGTTTACCTAGTGTTGGATATAGCCGCAGGAAATTACTATCTAACTATTATAAAGATTTAGAGGAAGATAGTCACTCTACATTATCAATATTAGAAAAAATTACAGATAAAAAGTATTTGGTAAAAGAAGAAGATGAGGGTACTGGTATTTTTTTGGATGAAGTTTTAAATGGGACTTCTGTTATTAAACCTTTATATGAAGCAGGTGTTTCTTATATTTTATTTCGTGAAGAAGGAATTTCTTCTTTTATGGAGTTAATTAATGATACCAAAAACTATATTGATGGTGGATGTGTCGATACTGATTATGTTTCTAAATATAAAAAGTTAGGGGATAGTACTGGATTCTTTTTTAAGAAAACTATCTATAGGGTGAAGAAATGAAAAGAATAGAATTACTTTCTCCTGCGGGGGATATTGAGCGTTTAAAAGTTACTTTATTATATGGAGCTGATGCTGTTTATATTGGTGGAGAACAATATGGACTTAGAGCGAATGCTACTAATTTTACGATTGAACAGATTAAAGAAGGCTGTAGTTTTGCACATAAATTGGGGAAAAAAGTTTATTTAACTTTGAATATTGTTTTTCATAATGAAGATATGGATGGTGTTGAAGAGTATATTGCTTCTGTTGTTGATGCTGGAATTGATGCTTTTATTGTTAGTGATCCTTTTATCATTTCTTATATAAAGAAGAATTTTTCAGATGTAGAAGTCCATCTATCTACTCAGAATTCTACTACGAATTATAAGAGTGTTGAGTTTTTTCAAAAACAAGGTGTTGATCGAGTTGTCTTAGCACGCGAACTATCATTGAGTGAAATAGCTGATATTATTGAAAAAACTGGAATTGATATAGAAGTATTTATTCATGGTGCTATGTGTACTTGTTATAGTGGAAGATGTGCATTATCTAATTATGTTACGAATCGTGATGCCAATCGTGGAGGTTGTGCTCAAGTTTGTAGATTTTCTTTTGGTGTTGATGGAAAAAAGGATTTTACTCTGGCAACTAAAGATAATAATTTAGCTCGGTATATTGGTAGTTTGATTGATATTGGTGTTACTAGTTTAAAAGTAGAAGGAAGGATGCGATCGTTATATTATCTAGCAACGGTGATTGGTACTTATCGTGAGATTATTGATAGATATTATGATGGTAGTTTGACAGAGGATATTTTAGAGACTTTGGAAGAGCGACTTTCTCGCGTTGCGAATAGAGCTGTTTCTACTCATTATTTATTAAAGGAAGCAGATGAGAAAGATCAGTATTATACAGGTCGAAACGAGGCTAGTAATCAAGATTATCTGGGACAAGTTATCTCTTATGATAAAGAGAAAAAGCTGGTTAAGTTTTATGAAAGAAATTATTTTGAAGTAGGAGATACTGTAGAGTTATTTACTCCTAAGGGAGAAAGAGTTTCTTTTGTTGTTAGTAAGTTGTATGATGAAGATATGAATCTGTTAGATGTTGCAAGACATCCAGATAATATCTATTATATATATTTAGATACTGACATCGAGATTGTTGCATATTCTATGATACGATTGCTTCATCATTGATAGGAGGGATAATATGAAGAATTTCGTAGAAGAAATGGAAAGGGAAGTAGGTAGAGTAAAAGAGTATATTCCGCCAATTGCTGTTTTAATTACGGCGGATGCAGGAGCTGGAAAGTTTGAACTTGCTCGTAAATTGTCTAAGGGGTTATCTATTTATTTACTTAGTAAAGATTATGTTCGTAATTATTTTTATCAATTAGCTAAAGATGCTGGTGAAGAGGATATGCATAAAGTCCATGATAAAGTTGACGAAGTAAATAGTGAACGTCTAGATTTTTTGATTTCTCATAGAATTTCATTTGTCTATGATCATAATATTCATGGTATGGAGTGTTATGAAAAAATTCAGAAAAAACTTCATAATAATTCTTTTAAGAAGTTTAAAATTCGTATTCATTCTGATGATAATTATAATATAAAAGCCATTCGTAATAGAACGATGGATTTTGATCGTAAAGATAAATCTGTAATTGGTGATAATAGTTTTTATGTTGGTAATTTTAGTGAAGAGGATTATTGGCAGTTGAAAAAGAGAAAAGAAATTACATTAGATGACAGTTGGTTTGATTTTGTTATTCATCGGACAGATGATGAGGAAAAGTTTAAGAAGGATATAGAAGAGGTTGTAGAAAAGATTATAGATTATATGGAGAGTTGATAATATGAATCAGTTGATGGTCATAAAGAAAAACTTTTTGAAAATAGAAGACACTTATTCTAAGTATGCTACTAAAAGTAGTGAGGCAGTTCGTTTTCATTCGATTGATGATGACATACGAGCTCCTTTTTTTAGAGATGTTGATCGAATTATTCATGCACTTAGTTATACTAGATATGCGGATAAGACGCAGGTGTATTCTTTTAAAGAAAATGATCATATTAGTGAAAGAATGTTGCATGTTCAGTTAGTTAGTAAGGTTGCTAGAACAATAGGGAGAGCTCTTAATTTAAATTGTGATTTGATAGAGGCTATTGCTTTAGGTCATGATGTTGGTCATACTCCTTTAGGTCATACGGGAGAAGCTTTGTTAAATGAGATTTCTTTGCGAGAGATAGGGAAATATTTTGCACATAATATTCAAGGAGTTCGTTATTATATGGAAGTTGAAAATGGTGGTGAAGGTCTAAATCTTACGATTCAGGTTTTAGATGGTATTATGTGCCATAATGGAGAGATGTTATCTAATATTTATATTCCAGTTAAAAAGACGAAGGAAGAGTTTTTACGTGAATATCAAGATGCTTATCATGATTTAAAAACTTCTAATCATAATCATCCTATGACTTTAGAGGGGTGTGTGGTACGTATTAGTGATATTATTGGTTATATTGGCCGTGATATTGAAGATGCTATTCAATTGGGACTTTTTAAAAGGGAAGAATTGCCTAAGGAAATTACAGATGTATTAGGAAATACAAACAGTGATATTATGAATACGGTTATTATGGATATTATTGAAAATAGTTTAGATCAACCATATATTGCGATGAGTGAAGATGTTTATCATGCTTTGTTTCAATTAAAGAAATTTAACGGAGAACATATTTATAATAAAAGTATGAGTCGAGAGGATAAGGAATATTATCGCCTGGGAATGAATCAGTTATATCATATCTATTTACAAGATATCCGAGAAAAAAACACATCTAGTATTATTTATACTATCTTTTTGAATTCTCAATGCTCTCGTTATATAGATACTACTAGTGATGAAAGAAAAGTAATAGATTTTATTGCTGGCATGACAGATGATCTGTTTGTTCGTGAGGTTAAGCGAGTACAATAAGTACTTGCTTTTTTTTATGATTTGTGTTATAATTTGGCTACTTTATGAAAGAGGGGGATTTTATGAAGGTTTATTCTAAAGAAGATTTAGATACTTATATTACTTCTGTTGTACGAGATGAAGATGGGGAAAATTATGTTATAACTTTTGCAGATGGTGAAGTTTATGATAATGTTCCTGTTACAGAAGATAATACGCAAAAAATTGAAGATCGTTTAATAGCGCAGGCAAATGGTGCAATTGGTCAGAAGATGAAATTAGTTCATGATCAAAAAATAGGTACTATTGCTAGAACTTTTTTTACTGTTGTTACTGGTGCTACTGCAGGTTTGGCTACTTTTGTGTATACGGGAGACCCTGTTATTGTAGCAGCTGCTTCTGGAGTTATTGTTTTAGGTGGTGGTGCTTGGATTTTCCGACATAAACAAGTGGTGGATGCTAAGATAAAAGAGATAGAAAATTTTGAACAACGTCTTTCAAAACATACTGAAATGGATGAATATTTAGATTCTTCACCAAATGCTTATCGTTATTTAGATGGTGGTACTTTAGATGACAAGACAGATCGTATGGATTATGTTCAAGGTATGAAGGAAGAAGGAAGAAATCCGTTTGGTCTTATTGAAATCGAAAATGGTGGTATTACTGGTGAAGAAATCGAAAATTTGAGTTATGGAATGGAACGTGAAAGAAAATTGGGACTTACTTATGTAAAGACTAATTCTAAGTAATTAAGCTCTTGCATATATTTTTTAAATGTGATATACTATCGCAAGTTGAGTTTAAAAATAAAATAAACATAATGAGGTGATATTGTTATGAAAAATAAAGAAACAGTTTATTTGACACAAGAGGGTTTGGATAATTTAAAGAAAGAGTTGGATGATTTAATCAATGTTCGTCGTCCTGAAAATGTTCAAGCTATCAAAGAGGCTCGTGCGTTAGGAGATTTATCAGAAAACGCTGAATATGATGCAGCACGTAATGAACAAGCTGTTATTGAAGCAAGAATTAAACAATTAGAAAAGATGCTTGAGAATGTTTCTATTATTTCCGATGTTTCTACAGATTCTGTTAGTATTGGAAATACTGTTACTATTAAGTACGTAGATGATGACGAAGAAGATGAATATAAAATCGTTGGTAGTCAGGAAGCTGATCCATTTGAAAGTAGAATTTCTAATGAAAGTCCAATTGCTCAAGCTTTATTTAATCATAAAGTTGGAGATATTGTGACAGTAGATAGTCCTAATGGGGCATATCAAGTAGAGATTACAGCAATACAATAAATGAAGATTTTACTCTTCATTTATTTTTTTTGTGAAAAAGTATTTCAAAATAAAAAAAAATACGTTATACTGATAAAGAATAAGATAGAGGGTGCCTATTATGATTATTAGAAAACCGTATGCATTTTTAATTAAGCATTTTAGACGAATTCATATTTTTATGCTTGTTTTAAGTGTCTATATATATTATAAATGTATGCAGACACGTTCTTTTGTTTCTGAGTTTTTGGAGTTACGGTCTTATGATCCTTATTATGAACCTATTACTCGTTATGCTAGCGTATTGTCATTATTGGTATTAATTGGTCTTGTGGTATTGTCTTTTACGTTGGTGGTATTATTGCGACATAAAAAGAAGCCATGGAAGTTATATGTTATTCCACTTGTTTCTTATGCCTTTTTATTTATTGCTTTTGTATTAACGATTTCTCTTTTTTCTGGATATAATGATACATCTGGTACGACTGGGATTCGAGCCATTGGGGATTTACTATTTATAGGTACACTTCCTCAATATGTTATTATTATCATTTTGTTGATGCGTATTTTTGGTCTGGATTTAAATAAGTTTGATTTTAAGTCTGATAAAGAATTTTTAGAGTTAAGTAATGAAGATAGAGAAGAAATTGAGATTAGTGTCAATATTGATAAAGAGAGTTTTCGTAGAACATTCAAACGTTTGAAACGTAATCTCGGTTATTTTTATCAGGAACATCGATTATTGGTCAATACGGTTGTTTCTTTGTTGTTGATTGTTTGTGTTGTATCTATTTATCGATTGGTGTTTATCGTACATCGTTCTTATAATCAGGGAGATAGTATTTCTACTAATGGTTATACGATTCAAATTAATCGTTCTTATTTCACGGATAAAGATTATCGCGGAGAAATTATTTCTAAAGATAGTGATTTTGTTGTTTTAGATTTAACTATTACGAATAATGCTACACAAAGGGATGTTAATTTTAATCGCTTCCATATTATGAACGGAAGAGGGAATTATACTCAGACTTATCGAACTTATGCTACTGCTTTTCAAGATATGGGAAGGTCTTTAGAAAAACTTACATTAAGTAACGGTCAGTCTCAAAGGTTTATTATGATTTTTAAAGTAGATAAAGATTTGGATCCGAATCGATTTGTTCTTTATTATCAAGAAATTGAAAATAATCAACCATATTTAAGAAAAATTAAATTAAATGTAGAAGATCTTTCTGAGATTGAAAAACAAAAAACTAAAGTTCTATTAGAAAATGAAACGATGCAAGTTGGTGATGATGAGATTAATTTTTCTATTGAGGAAGCTAATTTGTTAGAGCATACGACTTATACTACAAGGTCTTGTATTGCATTTAATAATTGTGCGGCTGTTTCTAATGATTTGGATGCTAAGAGTGGTAAATTAATCTTACAATTGTTCTTTACTTCTGATACATTTACTGGTGAAGATTTCGTTGACTTTTCGACGGAATATGGTAAAATTGTTTATATAGATAGTAAAGGTAAAAGTCAGGATGTAGAAATAATAGATGCTGTTAATCATAGCTATAATGGAAATTATATGTATATTGAGGTTCCTGATGCCTTACAAAATGCTAATGAGATTCGGTTGGTGTATACGGTGAGAAATCGAAAGTATGTTTATAGGGTTAAATAAGGAGAGAAATTATGGATTTGAAAAAGTTTGTTTCTGATCACAAGAAATTGGTAAAATATTTAAAAATTGCTTGTGTTGTCATTATTGTAGCTTTGTTTTTATGGTTTTTAGTGATTCATCCTTTGATAACATTTAAGGGGTATGAAAGGGAAGTTGAGAATGCGGCAAAGAGATATTATGAATTAAATGAAAGGCAATTGCCTACTGGAACTAGGGTAAAAACTTTAAGTGTTCAGGAGTTATTTGATCAGGCTTATTTGAAAGAAGATTTTTATGTTCCACTTACTGATAGTCCTTGTTCTATTACGGAAAGTTGGGTAAAAGTAAGAAGAGAAGATGGGGAATATAAATATTATGTTTATTTAAAATGCGGTATTATTTCTTCTATTGTTGATCATAAGGGCCCTGAAATTACTTTGAATGGTGATGATGAGATTACCATTGATCGTGGATCTAAGTATGAAGAATTAGGTGTTAAAAGCGTTGTTGATAACTCTGATGGTAGAATGGATGTTGAAGATGTAGAAATTGATTCTAGTGATGTTAATACGAATGTTACTGGTACTTATGATGTTACTTATACGGCTTATGATAGCTTAAGAAATAAAACAGAAGTTGTTAGAAAAGTTAATGTAGTATCTACTTTATCTAGTGTTGTAAAAGAGGATACTGGAGACGCAAAAGTTTATCAGGGAAATGTTTCAAATAACTATATGTATTTTTCTGGTATGGTATTTAGAATTGTTGGCCTTGATGGTGATAATGTAAGAATTGTTGCTGAACAAGATGTTAGTAATGTTAATTATGATGCAATTGATGAGTGGTTGGAATATTATTATGATCATATAGCAGATGAATCAAAAGATTATGTTGTATATAGTAAGTATTGTAATGATACATTAACAGATCAAAATATTTCTACTGCTATGGATTGTAGTTCTTATACGGATAAAGTTCCGGTATCTATCTTATCTGCTCAAGATTATAATAAAGCAACAGATGCTGATGGTTATAATTATTTATATCCTGAAAGTATTTCTTGGGTAAGTAATGGAAAAGATGATACGAATGCTTATGGTACTAGATCGTTCTTCTATTATGTTGCAACTACATATTTTATGGGATTTGATAGAAATTATAACTTTGGAGTTCGACCAGCGTTGACAATTAATGGTGATGCCTTAGTAGTTGATGGTGATGGTAGTGAAGATAATCCTTATTCTATTGGAGATTTCGAAACTGGTAAAGCTGGAGATAAATTGAATACTAGACAAAGTGGTGAATATGTTTCTTATTCTGGTATGTTATGGAGAGTCGTTGATTCGCAAGATGATGGAACAACAAAAGTTATTGCAGATACGACGCTTTATGATAGTGAAAATAATCCGGTTGAAACTTACTATGAGACAGATAATGAATCAAAAGTTTATAATCCTGAACAAAGAGGTAATGTAGGATACTTTATTAACAATACAGTTCCCGAATATATCGATTCTGATTATTTTGTGAATAAAGAGATAGAAGTTCCTATTTATAAGAGAAATATTAAATATGGAGAAGAGGCAACAACTAAGACTTATAAAGTTCGTTTTGCTGCTCCTGATATGTATGAGATGTTTAGTGCACATGATTTTAATTCTTCTACAATGCTTTCTTATTGGTATATCAATTCTTCTAGAAGAGCATATACGAAAGCAATTATGTCAGATATAGGAACAGTACTATATGGAGAAATTTATGATTATGATGCTTTTGGTATTCGACCAGTAGCGTTCTTTAACAAGCAATGTGTTATTGTTCGTGGTAAAGGAACTATTGAAGATCCATATATTATAGAGAAGTAGTGGGTGATGACATGAGAAGAATAAGAAGTGAGAAGCTAATAATGAAAAAAAAGGAAGTTTTCCTCATTATAGGAATTCTATCTTTTTTATGTTTATTAAGTGCTATTCTATTTGTTGTCTTTTATGATTATTATCCTGTAGAACCAAGGGCGGAACAAGTAGAAGAGGAAGCGAAAAATGATACAAAAAATTATGAAACTATTGGATGGGTTCGAGTACAGGGTACGAATATTGATTATCCAGTTATTTATGCACCTGGATATGATTTCGATGGTATGACTAATAATTTTGCTTGGAATGAAGTAAAAACAGATGAGGTTCTAAATAAAGTTAATATTACTGGTCATAATATTACCAATTTGTCTGCTAATCCTAAAATGGCAAGTGATGATTCTGTTCGCTTTGAATCGTTGATGAGTTTTATATATTTGGATTTTGTCAAAGATAATAAATTTATTCAATATACTTACAATGGTAAAGATTATGTATATGAAGTATATGCAGTTAGTTTTCCAGAGTATGGTGATACAGATGTGTTTGTAGAAGAGAATTTTACTAAAGAAGAAATGAAAGAGTATATTGAGCAATCCCTTGAAGATAGTATCTTTAAGTTTAATATAGATGTAAATGAAAATGATAAGTTGATTTCATTAATTACTTGTACAAGATTATTTGGTGCTTTTTCGACTCGGGAGATTCGGGTTGATGCTAGAATGGTTCGTGAAGGTGAGACAAAAGTAAATTATGGAGTAGAGAAGACAAGTAATTATGATGAAATTGATAAACTTATGAAAGGTGGAGAAAACAATGAAAAAGCGTAAGAGAATAATTTTAGGGGTATTATTTATAGCTTTTGTTTTTGCTGCTTTCATTGGTGTTCGTAGTGCTTATAATGCATTTCATTCCTCTGAGACGGCAGAAGTAAATAGAACAGAAACCATTGCTCCAACGACAACCGGAGAAGAATGTACCAATACTGATGCAATGTCTTCTTATTATGGTGTTTCTGTTGCTCCTGATGCTAATAATTCTCAGGTTATTAGTACAAATCATGGTAGTTTTAGAGTTGTTGGTGTTAGTGCTGTAGATGATGATGGAAATAGTGTTGATTATCATAATATGATTACAGTTGAACCAACAGAGCTTGGTAATTTGACTTCAGATAATTCTTTTACAATTCCAATTACTGATGGGGCTGATGGTACTGTTACGATTAATTTTGTATTGGCAGAATCTGATGAAAAATGTTTGTCTTATGATGCAGCAACTACAAATTCTGATGGTGAAAAAGTCGGAACCTATGAGATGAGTGTTGAGTTAACCCTAAATCCTATTAAAGATCAACGTGAGCAGGTAGAAAATACAAATTATGATGGTATTTGTGCTGTTTTTAGAACAGGACAAGGATATTCTAATTATGCTGATATCTTTGGTAACAAAGTTAGTGAAGAATTAATTCAAAAATATAATTATAATGCAGTAAGTGAGACTCAGAAAGTGACTTATAATAATATTATGTCATATTGTCTTAATAAATGGGTTGATTTTGATTATACTGATGAGCAAGTCGTTTCTTTGATTGCTTCTGCAATTCGAATTGTTAAGACCGGCCCTTCTTCTGAATCTACACCAGTTACTCCTGAGTTTAGTGCGGCGTTTAATGATGCAAAGTCTAAAGCTGAGGCTCTTGGCCATGTATATACAGCAACAGATGGTCGTGTTAATCGTTCTTTTGATTTGGCATGTGATTGGGATTTACAGCCAGAAGAAGACGGCGATTACTATGTAAATAAAGACTATTATTATGCATCTGAAGAGGTGAAAGAGGAAGTTTATTATACATATAATTATGATGGTGCTGAAGATCCTGAAAATGAGTATGCTGGTTCTTGTAATAGAATTTGTGAAGAGGCTGTTGTTGTTGAGTATGGTGCTCCGGTTGCATCTAAAGCAGGACTATGTTTCGAATATAAAGTTCGAGTTACTAGTAGGGTTGTATGTTCATCAAAATTTGATGTTCCTATGCCAGAGAAAAAATCTATTTGTACGCCAACACCGTTCTGTAACTATATTCCAGGTAGGACGCATCAAGGCGGTCCTAATGATACTTTTGATACTTGTATTATGAACTGTGATGGTGGAGAATATAGTGATGCATGTAGTCAAAAATGTTATGATGAAGTTTATGGTGATGATGATGCTAGCTATGACCCATTAGCGATTCGTTATGGTGATGCTGCAGTGGAAGAAATGGCCTCTAGTTTCCCTGGCTATGATGGTTATTATTATTGGAGTGGTAATTCAATTTATTGGAAAAGTAGTCGAAGCTATGCTACTTATGGTCGTTGGTATCAAGAAAATGAAGCTGGTAGAACCAGTAGAGAACATGATTATTATCATGTAGGAGGTATTGGAAAATATTTACCAGATTATAAAGGATTTAAACGTCAGAATTTCCGTGGTAATCAGTTATGTGCTGACCCTTGTTATTGGACAGGATGTCCTAAAGGGCAAAGTTATATGAACGATACTAAGGCAGCTCAAGATTATATTGATAATTTAGATAGATATTATGCAGCTAAAAAAACTTGTGAGGCAGGAGTAAGTTGTACAACGAAGACTGGTACTTTCACTATTGGTGTTGATTATATCAATGGTGAAGGAAATACAGTTACGGTTGACTTTCCATTGACAAGTTCTGGTGTTGATAATGCAACGCTAGAGAGTCATGGTGATGGTTCTAGTGGTTCTACCTCTGGTACTGAAATCTTTATTCCAGAGTTGACTATTGATACAGATAATGAAGATGGTTATTCTGGATGTTATAACAGTAGTGATGCTCAAAATTGGTATGAAGCGGCTTGGAGTTTTCCAGGAACATATATCAATAATAAAACTGGTGAAATTCAATTTAGTACACCACAAAATTCTGGTGCATGGCATTATCAAAAGGATAAGTTCTGTATGCCATTAGATGCTCAAAGTACGAATGTTAAATGGTGGGAATGGAAAGAAGTAAATGATACTTGTTATACGAGAAACGAGATAGAAGATTCCATCAACTATAATATTCATGCTTCTACTTCTGATTTTGGTTATTTCGGATGGGAATTTAATATTAAATGTTTCTATGGCTTAAAGAATGAGACGACAAGTTTAGATGAAAATGGATGCCCAACGACAGATGGTGGTGGAGATTCTTGTACTCCAGGAGATCCTGATTGTGATACTACTTCAGTTCGGGATTATACATTTAGAATTGTTGATTTGAATAATTTATTCCCTGAGGGTTCTACGACTACTGATTCTAATAAGAGTAATATTGTAATTGGTGGTACAACTACTGGTCGTCAACCTGGTTATAACTGGACACTAGGTACAACTACTATAGATGAATCTAATAATCTTAGTGATTTCCTTAAGGATAATAAAAATAGTGGTTATATAATTAATCCATTGGCTTTGATTAATACGATTCAAGAACGTGGTAATTCAATTTATGGCAATGATAAATATTTGGATTATGAAATTGAATTGAGTACAGAGATTTTAAGGAATATTAGAGAGTATAATGCTGAGATGGATGGTTATACAGATTATGGTGGGGATACTACAAATAAAAATGGTGTAACTTCTTATGTTAGTGATTTATTAACAGATCTTGGTAGTAGTGTTGTATTAGAACGTGGTACACCTGGTGTTAATAATGAAGGAGAGGGGGCATAATAACTTATGAATAAAGCGATGTTAACTGTTGGTATTATTATTCTAAGTTTGGCAACTTTGTTGATGATAAATATTATTTCCAATTATTCATCAGGTAGTGAGTTAGATTACTACCTGGTGAAGGAAACTAGTGAAGCAGCTATGGTTGATGCAATTGATGTTAAATATTATCGTGAAAATGGATTGCTTCGTATGGACAAAGAAAAGTTTGTGGAAAGTTTTATTAGAAGATTTGCTGATTCTGTTGATACTACAAGAAATTATCATTTGTCTTTTTATGATTTGAATGAAGTTCCACCTAAAGTAAGTGTTAAAGTCGACTCTTCTACCGTATTAAGTTTTGAAGGCGATAATTTGGAAATGAGTACTCAAGTCGATGCTATTTTGGAAAATACATATGATTATGATCCTTTGGTTTCCAACGAACTAGAAAATACAGATAGTGACTTTGGTAAATCTATTGATGCTAGATAGAGCATATAAAGAAAGGAGAGGATAAAATGGGAAATATCAGTGTCGGAATAAAAAAGTTTTTATCTAATAAAAATACCGTAACTGTTGTTGGTGTAGTGGTTGCTGTTTTGGTATTATATATTGCCTATAATATGAGAGTTCAAGCAGCAGTTAATCCGATTGCAGTTCCTTATGCTACACAGCAAATAAGTCCTGGAACTCAGATTACTGAAGATATGGTAGGGACAATGGAGGTTCCTCCTTCTATGCTTGAAGGGGACGTTTTAACAAATTCTGCAGATATTATTGATAAATATTCAAATGCAGATACTTTGATTCCTGAGGGTAGTTTATTTTATAGTAGACAAGTTGTTGAGAAGGAACAATTACCTGCTAATATTATTTTGGATTATCCAAAAGGTTATGTTCTATATAATATGCCTGTTGATATTGAGTCTACTTATGGTAACTCTATTTATCCAGGAAACTATATTGATATTTACTTAAGAATTACATTAAAAGGTGTTGAGAATCAAGTAGCAACATCATCTGATGAAAGTGAATTGTTAGGATATAGTAAATTTATCTCTAACGTTCAAGTGCTAGCTGTTAGAGATTCTTCTGGTCAAGCAGTATTTTCTAATTTAGATGAACAGAGAACTCCAGCTATGCTTATATTTGCTTTGCCTGAAGATTATTATGTCTTGCTTAAGAAGGCTAGTTATTTGAATTTATATGATACTGAACTTGTTCCAGTTCCAACGAATGAGAGCTTACAAGATGAACCTGATGATTTAGAGTTGAGTAGTGAATATCTACGTGATTGGATTAATACTCATACTTATTGGGATGAAAGTATTGGATAGATTTTGAAGAATAAAGAGGAGATGGGTTAGATGAACGAGAATATTTTTGATAAGTTAGATTTCGGACCATTACGGCCATTATTGGATAATGATGATATTACAGATATTTCCTTTGATAATAATGGGCAAACTTGGGTACGTTCTCTAACTCAAGGATCTCTTAGAGTAGAGGTTCAGGGATTGACCCCGGAATTTATTGAAAAATTGGCTTTTCAATGTTCTAATGTTATGGGAACAACATTTAATAATGCTAAGCCTTTTTTGGATGCTGAATCTGCAGAGTTACGTTTAAACTTTGTACATCCTTCGATTGCGACGAATGGAATTGCTATGGTTATTCGTAAGACTCCTGCTAAGATTCGATTGGAAAAAGATAAATTGTTAAAAGATGAGTATTTTACTCAGGATATACATGATATTTTGATTAAATGTGTTGAAGGTCATTGTAATATTATTGTCTGTGGTGAAACTGGTTCTGGTAAAACAGAGTTTGTTAAATATTTAGCGAGTCATACACGTACAGAGGAAAAGATTATTACAATTGAGGATACTTTGGAGCTTCATTTGGATAAAATCTTTCCTCAACGTGATATTGTTGCGATGAAGACAAATAATGTTGCTAGTTATACGGATGTATTAGTTACCTGTATGCGTCAGAATCCAAAGTGGATATTGTTATCCGAAGTTCGTAGTGCAGAAGCTGTTTCTGCTGTTCGTAACTCTATTTCATCTGGACATAATATTTTGTCTACTATTCATGCCGATAAAGCAACTGCTATTCCTTATCGTATGTATAGTTTGATGGAAACGGATTTGGATGTTAATCAGTTTTTGAATACGATTTATCGTTATATTCAGATTGGTGTTCATATTAAAGCTTATTATAGTAAAAAATTAGGTAAATTCCATCGTGAAGTGGATGAGGTTTGTGAATTTTATGTAGATGAAAATAATAAACCTCAGACTAGAATTATTTATCAAAAACTATTTAATCAAGAGCCTGTAATGAGAAAACCAAGTCCACATTTAATTGAATATTTGGAAAACCAAAATATTGATATTAATGCTATTACAGAGCATTTAAGTGATGATTTGCCTTTTCATGATGATGAAGAAAGGGAAGAGTATATGGAGGAGCATCCAGCTACTTCGGATGAGAATTCCCAAGTTACTACTAATTCTTCTGTTCCTCAGGTAGCTAATATCACTCCAGTTGTCCAATCTACTGTGCAACAACCTGTAGCTCAGACTGTTCCTTCTAATGATGTCAGTGCTCAGTCTACTGCTGGTGTTTCAACGGTTACAGTTACACCTAGTGCTTCGGTTGTAGCAGCTTCTACACCGTCTGTGGATAATGCTCCTACACCTAGTGTTGCAGCTGAAACATCATCGTCGGTTGGTATTGTTCCTACATCATCAGAGGGTAGTGGTGTTACAACGCCAGTCGATTTTAATTCTTTAGGTAATTTAGAATAGAAGGGAGTGAATTTATATGTATATAGAAGAATTGATTTTTCTAATTGTAATAGTGGTAGTTATTACTCTTTATCGTAATTATAAAGGAGAAAATGTTGGAAAATTTATTACTACCCAGGTTCGTAGCATGTATGATAAATTTGCTCCTTATTCTTTTAAAATTGTTCGTGAGAAAACTAAAGAGTTGGGTCAAGAATATACTCCTAGACAATATATGATTCAAGTTGTTGTGATGGGTGCTTTTGCTGGAGTAGTAAGTTATTTGTATTTCTATAATTTATTTGTATCATTGATTTATATTATTGCAGTTATTATGTTTATTCCGTATTTGTCGTATTTACGTTGTAAAAGAGTCTATAGTGAATTTATCTTTGAGCAAATTCAAGTATATACTTCTAATACCATTATGGAATTTGCAACTACTCAATCTTTTGTTAAGGCATTAGAGGGAGTTCGTAATTCTGGTATTTTGGAAGACCCTGTTAAAAGTGATGTTGATCATATGATTGAACTTGCTTATCAAGATGGTAGTATTGATGAGGCTTTAAATTATATGAGTCAGCTATATCCATATTATATTGTTAAAAACATGCATCAGTTGTTCTTGCAAATTACAAAAGAGGGTGCTAGAAACTCGATGGATTCTTTGGATAATATGCAACTTGATATCGATATGTTGGTTGAAAGTGTTTATCGTGACCGTATCGAAAGAGCAACTTTCCATAAGTCATTTTTACAATTTGGTATTATGCTTTACTTATTAGTTATGTTAACTCAATATTTGTTAGGACGAGAGACCTACTTAGTTATGTTAGAACGCTGGTATGTAAAGGTATTACTACACGGGGTCTTAATTATTAATACTTTCTTCTTATTAAAGGGAGAAAAATATTATAACGAGAATGTAGGTGCTGAGTAATGGTAGAGATTGTTGTAGTAGGGGCAATAATCATATTTATTTTGATTTATAATAATACAATCGATAAAAATAAGTTTATTGCTGATAATGAAAAGTACTTTGAAATTTTAAGAGAAGATGATTATAACTTTTTAGTTTATGCTCGTTATGGAGAAGATGTAGATCCCAATCAATTATTTAGAAAAAGAATTTTTTATGCTATCCTTGTAGCGATTATATTTTTATTTATTTTCTTAAATCAATTGTCGTTTTTGAATATTGTATTTTGTGTAGTGGTTGCAGTATTAGTATTTAAAATGCCATATACACAGTTAAAGTCATTTTATAAAGCACATTTGCATGATATTGATGTTATGTTGCCATACTATTTAAAGAGTTTGGAAATTTTGATACAACATTATACGGTTCCCGTTGCTTTAGGTAAGTCTATTGATGATGCTCCTGATATTTTTAAACCTGGACTTCGTCGTTTGATTGAAAGAATTAATTCAGGTGACTCTAGTATTGATCCTTATATGGAGTTTGCTAATACTTATCCTGTAAGAGATTCTATGCGTATGATGCGTTTGTTATATCGTCTTGGTCTTGGTTCACAGGAGAGAAAACAAGAACGTTTGATGATGTTTTCTAGGACGGTATCTAATTTGCAAAACAAAGCCCGTGAAACGAAATATAAAGAACGTCTTAATCATATGGAAAGTCAAACTATGGTTATGTTAGTAGTAACTGGTGCTGGTACTATGGTTGTTATTTTGATTTCTATGATGATGATGTTTAACATGTAAAGTGATAGAAAATTTATTGTAAAATGAAAATTATGTTGGTATAATAGATAATGAAGATAAGATAAGAAAGGATGTGCATGTTTCAGTGAAAGCAGCTACAGGTGAATTAAACTTAACAGTTATTACTCTTATTGCTATTGCAGCAGTAATTGGTTTCTTTTGGTTGATGTGGCCAAATATTCAAGATGCTATTAATAAACAGTGGGGTAATATTTCTGCTGATGGTACAACTGGTGTTTCTGGTTATGTTATCGTTGATTATGATAGATAAAAAAGGGTAGGTGTAGAAGATGCGGGACGCTTTTGGTGGTGTTGTCAACTTATCTATGATTGTTGTATTCCTAGTTTTGGTATGTGGCTATTTAGCGTTTAACGTTAATTATACAAAAGCATTCCGTGTTAAAAACCACATAATTACAACAATAGAACAGTATGAGGGAAATTGTGACGTAGGTACTCCTTGTCGTTCCAAAATTCAACAATATATTAATCAAGTTGGATATAATGCTAGTAATTTGGATTTGACAGATGAGGATTATGTATGTGATAGAACATTTGGCTATTGTTATAAAGAGTTCGAAGTACAAAATTCTTCTGGTGCTTATAATGAACATAATAAACAGTATTATTATCGTGTTGTTACTCAAATTAATATTGATATTCCTATTATAAATAAGATTATGCCTGGTCTTAGAATTTTTCAGATATCTGGTAATACGAAAGCGATAACTCGTTTTGAATAGAAGAGGTGAACTCTTATGAATGTTATTGTTAGTAATGTGCAACGTAATGTTTTGTCAGGATTGGACATTGATGTTATCAAGAGTATTTCTGGAGAGTATGACGCAACTGAATTAGTGGAAATGTTTAAGAATTTCTTTTATAATAAAATGATTCTAGATGTTACTGCTATTAAAGATTTTCATAATATTAAAAGTTTCCAAACTATTGCGATGGGACTAGATGTTGAAAAAATTGTATTCTTTTTACCTGAGGGTACGGATGTATGTACCTCTAGTTTTTTGTCTAAATTAGTTTCTATGGGAATTTATAATTTTACGACTAATATAGAGGGTGTAAAATATTTGTTAGAACATCCCAACACTTATAAACAAGTTGCTCATATTCAACAGTTGAATAATGATGTTGTGAACAGTGTTGTGCAGAAGGTTGAAAGTGGCTCTAGAATTATTGGTGTTCGTAATGTTACAGAACATGCGGGAGCTACTACTTTTGTTTATATGTTAAAGAAAGAGTTGAAAACTCATTTTGGTGATACGATTATTGCTATTGAATTAAATAAAGGCGATTTTCAATATTTTGGAGATAAAAATATGATATCATTGACTATTGATCAGTTACATGGAGCTTTGACTAAGTATGCTGGAGCTTCTGTTATTTTGATTGATTTAAATGATACTCCTGATGATTCTTTTTGTACAGATGTTTTGTATTTGTTAGAACCGTCTATTATAAAACTTAATAAGTTAATGCGAAGAAATCGTAATATTTTTTCAAAACTTCAGAACGAAAAGATTATTTTAAATAAAAGTTTGTTGACGAATAAAGACATTGCTGATTTTGAGTATGAAGCAAAAACGAGGGTGTTTTATAATATGCCACCACTGGATGAAAGAAAAAGAAACCCTATTTTTGATGACTTTTTATCTAGATTAGGTTTACTTGCTGTGAAAAAAGAACAGAAGAAAGAATCTGGTAAAATTTTCGGTTTATTTCGTAGGTAATATTGACAATCTTTTAGTTTTAAGATAAGATTATTTATATTGGAGGAGTGGTTTATATGAATAACGTTTTAGATCAGCCATGCGGTGGATTGGATCCCATTGTAAGAATTATTAAAAAAGGTGTATTTCCTATTGTTCAGATTGGTATTCCAATTTTATTGATTGTTTTTGGTACTATTGATTTAGGAAAAGCAGTTATTTCTAGTGATGAAAAAGAAGTTAAACAAGCTCAAAGTCGATTAATTAAGAGATGTATTTATGCAGCTGCTATATTCTTCATTGTTACTTTGGTTACGCTAGTTATGTCTTTAGTAGCTACTGGTGCTGATAATAACTCTGGTGATACTGCTGGATGGGCTGAATGTTGGAATAGTATTCAGTAAAGTTTATAAATTAAATAGCAAAGTAATTGCTATTTTTTTTTTATTCTGTTATACTTATTCTGTATGATTGTATATATGGAGTGGTGGCAATGAAACAATTAAAGTTTTCTTTCTTTCTTTTAGTATTTGGCTTATTATTTTGTATTCCATATAATACAAATGCCGCTGGTAATCAAGTTGTTAGTTGTAATTATCAATTTACAAATCAAAACGGTGAGGAAGTAGAATTAACTTATGATATATATTCTGATGGTAGTGTAGAACTACCTTTTAGTAATGGTACTTTGTATGCGAGAGATGGTGTTTCTTGGTATCATAGTGATCGATTTTCTTCTATTTATTATAATGTTGCGAAGATAGATAATTCTACTATTACATGTCCTTCTATTTATGTGCAGGAAAACAATTTAGGGGTTACGGTTTATCCAGGACCTAATTATAGTGATAGTTGTACAGGACGTTGTTATAATATTACAGCAGCTACTCCAAAATTAACAGATTGGGCTAAAAGAAATGGTATTCAATCTAAAAAAGTTTTATCTACTTGTGCTGGACCAAGTGTTGGTTTTTATAATCGCCAAAGTTATTTAATGTCTTTTTTTAGATTATATTCGGATGGTACAAAAGAGTGGAGTGTAGATGGTGAGACTTATGTTCCAGTTACTAATGCTATTACTGGTACTGTCTCAGGAGAAAAATTTACTATTACTGTTAATGATTCTTTAATTGATTCTATTTATTCTTCTTCTAAGACAACTTGTCCATCTCAAATTTATCGTTGTGTTACACAAACTGATGATGGTTATTCTTATGAGTTGTCGGCAGGGGCAAATTATTGTAAAAATGATGAATTAAGTACTAGCGATGGTCAACAGTTTGGTTCTGGTTATTTTGGTGGCGCTTTTGGAGAACCTGGTGATGAAAGCAGTGAAGAAAATGATCATAGTAGTGATAGTTATAGTAAACCGGGATCTGTTACGATAGATACATTAAGAGAGGACTTGGAGTCTTATAATCAAAATAGTGACTGTAATTCTCTTTTGGGGAGTACGGAAGATGAAGAATCGGTTGCTTGGTTATTACAACAGATATTAAATTATGTTAAAATTTTAGGACCTATATTGGTTGTTATACTTAGTAGTTTAGATTTTGCAAAAGCTATTATTACTAGTGATGATGATAGTATGAAAAAAGCCGAAAAAAAGCTTGTAATTCGCTTAGTTTTGGCGGTTGCTTTATTTTTAATTCCTACACTTGTTAGTGTATTGTTAAATATTTTTGGTATAACGACAGATGAGATTTGTGGTTTACAATAAAGGTAGGTGATACTTTATGACGGATAATGGTAATGCTGATACTATAGGAGATTTAATCAGAAGTTTGTTTGGTTTTCTAAATAGAGGGATTTATTTTTTATTAGGGATTATGTATCAAATTTTCTTTAATGTTGCGAGTGCTCAGCTATTTGAGTCAGAGACTATTAAGAATTTTTATGGTCGTATTCAACTTATTATTGGAGTCTTCATGGTATTTAAACTTGCAGTTTCTATTTTGCAAGGAATTATGAGCCCTGATCAGTTTTCAAATCCTAAAGAAGGTTTTGGTAATTTTATTACGAGAGTAGTGGTTGCGCTTGCTTTACTTACTGTTTTGGTTCCTATCAATGTGCCTGATGTAGAAAATGCAAACTCTTTTGAAAAGTATATTAATAATAATGGTTTGCTATTTGGTACTTTGTATTCTTTGCAAGAACGTATTTTATCTAATAATACGTTAGGACGGTTGATTCTGGGAACGACGGATGAAGCAACCTCTACTAGCTCTGCGGATGATAGTGGTATGTCTGAAGCTGATCGGCAAACAGCGATGTTAGAGCGATCCTCAAGAATTTTTGCTTCTACTATTTTGAAAGGATTTTTGAGAATTAACCTGTTGCCGGTAGAAATAAGAGAAAGTGATTCGGAAACTGATAGTCAAAATTGGTATTGTGGAGCAAATTTAAGCGGAACAGCCAGTGAGGCACTACAAGCTTATATGCAGTTAGATATTGATCCTAGTACATTACTTAGTGATGAAGTTTTACATGCTGATTGTGAAATTAATGATAATATTTTAACTTCTTTGGCTAATGGTGCTAGTAATATTCCTATTATTGGAGCATTATTTGAAAATTTTGGTGGTAATTCAAGGTATGTATTTTGGTTTGATGGTTTTTTTGCTTTAATCGTTGGAATTGTATTCTTAGTTATTTTAGTAGGGTTTACAGTAGATATTGCGATTCGTTCTATTAAACTTGCAATTTTGAGGTTAATTGCTCCAATTCCTGTTATTAGTTATATTGAACCGAAGTCGTCGAAGGATGGAGGAATGTTTTCTTCCTGGGTAAAAGCTTTAACTTCTACGTATTTGGATTTGTTCTTAAGACTTGCGATTGTTTATTTCGTTATTTTCTTAATTCAAGATATGATAGTAAATGGATTTGTTATTAATGAAGCTGGTGGAATGGTAGGTATTATTTCCTTTATCTTCATTATGTTAGGACTATTCTTCTTTGCTAAGATGGCTCCTAAGTTTATTAAAGATGCATTAGGTCTTAAAGGTGCTGGTATGTCTAATATTGGACTTAGTGGAATTTTAGGTGGAGCTGCGATGGCTGTTGGTGGCGGAGGCCTTGCTGGATTTGCGATGGGAGCTATGCAGGGAAGTGAAGCTGCCGCTAAAGGACAAGCTGAGGGTAAACCTATGCCATTAGGTGCTGCATGGAGTCAAAATAGAGATTTGATGGCTAAGATTCGTACTGGAGATAAAGACGCACACGGTGGTCTTTGGGGAAGTGCTTTGGATCGGTTAAATTATGCAACACGTGAGCGGGTTGCTGGAGCGGCTGGTTATGGAAAACGTAACAAGGCACTTGCTGATTGGAATAAAGATAATGCACAGGCTGCATTAAATGATGCTGAACTAGAGACAAAGCTTGCACAGGCTAATTTGGATCGTTTGAAAGCAGCAAATCCTGGAGAAAATTTGGAATGGCTTAAAAATAATATGTATCGTGAAGAGGATTCTAGTATTTTAGGCGCTGATGGTAAACCAATTAAGAAGAAAGTATTGGATGAGGATATAAGTCGTCGTTATAATGCTCAAAAGTCTTGGGAGGAAGAATTTTCTGCAGCAAATGATAGATACAATAACGCTATTAGAGATGAAGCTAGTAAGAAAGTTGCATTTGCTAAAGCAAGCAGTGGTGCTTCTAAGATTGAAAAATATAGGGCTGATGTTTATGGTGTTGCACCTAGAGCATATGATACAACGACATCTACTTATCGTTCCGAATTAGAAACGAGCGATGGTGTATCATTTACTTCTTCTGCCAAACCATTTGATCCAATGAAGGGTGCTTCTGGTGTTGGTAGAGTTGATGATGATTTCCCTGATGGGGCTGGTGCTGGTGGAGGCCATGGTCCTGGAGGCCCACCTCCTCATTAGAATGAAAGAGAGTGTGATAGATAGTGAATTATTTGATACCTGCTAATACGAAGAGGGGACAATTAATTTTAGGATTATTTCGTCCTTTCGATCTAGTATTATTTTTATCGGGTGTTTTGGTTACGGTAATATTGTTGGCATTTATGCCGCTTACGAATACCTGGGTTACTATTGCTATTATTAGTCCAGCTGTTATTTGTGGGTTCTTAGTTATGCCTGTACCTTATTATCATAATATTTTGAATATTATTGTGGAGATGTATGAGTATTTTACGGCTCCACAAACGTATCATTGGAAAGGTTGGTGTTTCATGGATGGCAAAGAAAATAGCAGGAAATAATTATACTGAAAATTGGTTGCCTGTAAAATCTATTCAGAACGGTATGATTGTTACTTATAATAATTTGAAAGTGTCTGGAGTAAAAATTGCACCTCGTAATATCTTTATTTTAGATCCTCAAGCTCAGGATAATGTTTTAATTAGTTTGAAGAATTTTTATAATATGATTGATTTTGAGTTTTGGTTAGTAGTTGCGGATAGACCTGTTGATATTTCTGTTTATATGTCTCAGTTGCAACTTTTATATAATGAAACACAATCTCCAGCAATTCGTAAGTTGATTATGCAAGATATTGATAAAGGTAATACGTTTATTAATAATAATATTGTTGATACTGAGTATTATTTCTTATTTAAAGAAAAAGATTCTGATGTGGTTCAGAAGAAAGTTCGTATGTTAATTCAGGGACTTGCTAGTTGTGGTTTGAATGCATCACAGACTACAAATGATGATTTGAGAGTTATTCTTGATAATTTCTTAAACGGGGGTAAAACAACGGAATTTGGGACGGTGATGCCAGTATGAGTACAAGCTTAAGAAGTCAGTTGGCTCCTAAAGGGCTTAGTTTTAATCCTAGTGATTTCTTTATTAGTGATAAGTATGCAACTATTATGACAGTTGTTTCTTATCCTAAATATATTACACCTGGGTATTTATCATCGTTAACCAATATGCCTGGTATTAAGGTTGTTGTTAAACACATTCCGGTTCCTTTTCAAACTATGTCTAAAATGTTAAATAGACAAGTTGCAGATTTAAAAGAAAAGTATCAACATGAACGTGATCAGACGATGCGTGAAAGATATCGTCAGGATGCTGAGAGTTTGGAATATTTTACTTCTATGTTGGCTGGTAGTCAGGCTCGTATTTTTGATTTTCAAATGCACATTATGATTACGGCTGATACTAAAGAAGAATTAGAAATGAAGAAAGTTAATGTTAAAAACTATTTGGATGCAATGGAATTAAAGGCGATTTCTTTACGTTTTGAACAGGAAAAAGTATTAAAAAGTATTTTACCAATCTTTCCTCCTCAAGATGTAGAACAAAGAATTGGTACACCAATTCCGTCTGTTACAATTGCTGCTATGTATCCATTTATTTTTGATAGTATTAAAGATCCGGGACTTTCTACTTTACTTGGTGTAGATTTCTCTGGTGGTGTTATTTTGTTTAATCAGTTCTTGTATAAGATTCGTAAAGAAAATAACCGTAATAATGCTAATATGATTATTCTTGGTACCTCTGGATCTGGTAAATCTACTGCTGCGAAAGTATTACTTCGTACTCATATTCGTAACGGTTGTCAAATTGTTGCGATTGACCCTGAAGATGAGTTGAGAGAAATTACTCAAACTTATGGCGGAGATACAATTGATATTGGTAAGGGTGGAGAATTTGGTATGATAAATCCACTTGAAATTGTTATTGATGCGGATGAAGAGGAGATTAAGCAAGGTTTGGGTTATACAGTTTTAACTCGTACTTTGCAATTTTTAAAAGCGTTTTTAACTTATTATGATCCTACGATTGAAGAAGACGTTTTGACTATGTTTAGTGATGTTGCTCAGGATACGTATAAACGTTTTGGTATTGATTTTAATACAGATTTTTCTGGCTTTAGTTCTAAGGATTATCCAACGTTTTCAGATGTTTATGCGACGATTAAGGGTCGTTTGATGTCCATGACAGAGCAAACAAAAGAACGTGATGTTATGGAGCGTTTGGAGTTAAAAATTCGTCCTATTACGAAAGAGTTGCGTTTCTATTTTGATGGACATACTACAATTCGTCGTGATAGTGATTTTATGGTATTTAATATTAAAGAGTTAATGAATACGGATTCTAATATTCGTGATGCTTTGTTCTTTAATGTTTTGAAGTATGCATGGGGACTTTGTTTGGACTTTAATGTTGATACGATTTTAATGGTTGATGAAGCGCATGTTTTATTAGGCTCTAATAATAGACTTGGTGCAGAGTTCTTGGCTCAAGTTCAAAGACGTGCTCGTAAATATAATACTGGAACTATTATTATTACACAACAACCAAGTGATTTTGCTGATCCAGCTGTTATTGTGCATGGTAAGGCAATTTTTGATAATGCTTCTTATTATTTGGTCATGGGTCTTAGAAAACAGGCTGTTGAAGATTTGAGTAAATTAATTGATTTAAATGATAATGAAAAAGAAAGTATTAAGAGATATTCTCAAGGTGAAGCGTTATTTGTCTGTGGAAATAGACGTATGCGTATTAATGTAGCCGTTACAAGAGATGAGCTAGACTCATTTGGCTCTGGTGGTGGTTTTTAGTTAATTGAGGTGGTGATGTTTTGTGCCAGTGATGAAAGGTAATGATTTAAATGGTAATCGTGTAGTACGTAGCGATGATAGTGCAAACCAGGCTGCTGGCACGGAGCAACCTCAAACATATCAAGCTGCACGAGAACAAAAAAAAGAGCATGAAAAACAATCTGCTCAAGAAGGGGTTCAAAAAGCTGGAAAAACAGCTGGAGCAGTCGTTGGTGCTTATTTTGGTGGATCGGCTGGAGCTAAAGTAGGGGCTAAAGTTGGAGATGCGATTGGTAAATCTAAGATTGGTCAACAACTTGGAAAAAATCTTGCCAAAAATCCTTTTGCTCGTAAGGCTTTATCTAAAGCAAATGATAGTGGTGCTTTAGATGCTGCGAATAAAGCAACTGATCTTGCGACACAAGATCCTAAGAATATGGGTGGTTCTGAACTTTCTATTCCTAATAGAGCGGGGAATACTCTTCCATCTGGTACTCAATCTGTTTCTGATGGAGAAGAGAGTGTAGGGAGAAGAAGACCATCTAAACCTAATTTTTTAGATGATGATAACCAAAAACAAGAGAAGAGTCCTTTGGACACTATGTTTGAAGGGATTGGGACTATCACTCCGGCAAAACTTGCTATTGGAGCTTTTGTTGCGGGTGGTTTTTTCCTTATTATACTTTTTCTTGTTATTGCTCAAGGTAGTGGTGTTATTTCCAGTTATGACGATGCTTTTGGTGTTAGTGAGGCATCAGGTGGAGCTACAGGTGGTATTGATTATTCGAGTTCAGATCCAGAAGCTAGCGAATTTTTTGAGCGTGTTGCTGCTGTTAAAGGGACATTACAATCTCAAGGAAAATCTGTAGATGTTGTATATATTTCTGCTGTATATAGTATTTTGAAACAACATGGTGCAACACTTTCCTATAATGATATGACTACTGATGTTATTACTAATATAGCCAATGCTATGTTTTCTGGTAATAGTTTTAGTGAGGATACATTTAAACAAAATTTAATTAATAATATATTTCCAACTTATCTTCCTGATCGAAGTCAAAGTACTTATGAGGCTATGGCGGATGAAGTTATGGAATATTATGATTCTTATTATAGTTTAATTGGTGAAACTAGTTCAGATTGTGCAAGTTTAGGTTCTTGTGTTTATGAAATTAAAGGATTTTATATTTCTAGTTTGGGTAATGTTAGTGCTTCTATGACGATTACGGATTTAAAGGTTCGTTTGATGCAATGTGCTAGTCCTTATGGTAGTGGAAGTTGGAATGAGCCTTTAGAAGGGGAAGAGTTAGTTCCTTTTGAAACTTATATTCTTGGAGTTGCTTATCAGGAAATTGGTCCTAGTGCACCTGATGAAGCTATTAAAGCACAGATGGTTGCTGCTAGAAGCTTTTCTTTGGCTAGACCTACCGCTATGAACAATGGTAATGGTAAAAAGTTAGAAGAAGAGAATGGACAATGGATTTTACAGCTTTCTTCTTGTGTTGCTGATCAAGTTTATTGTAATCCTGATTTAGGGTGTTCTGCTATGAATGATGGAGAACAATATGGTACCGTTCGTAGTGGTACGGATCAAGCTGTCGTTTTAAAGCAACCTCTTGCAGCTGATCATAAAATGCGTACTCTTGCTAATGATACGATGGGGGAAGTATTGGTAAATGAACAGGGAAATATCGTTTCCGCTAATTATGCTTCTGGTACCCAAAATCGATTTATTTCTTTGGCTAATCAGGGGTTAAATTATAAGCAAATCTTAATGCAAGTATATGGTGCTGCTACTGATATTGATGAAATGAATTGTAATACAGGATCTGGAAGTGGATGTAATAGTACAGGAAGTACGGGTCCTTATGCTGGTTGGAAACAAGCAGATTCTGCCTGGGGTAGTATTACAATCGGTAATACTAGACGTACGATAGCAGAGGTTGGTTGCTTGGTTACTTCGGTTTCTATGTTGATTGCTAAGAGTGGTGTAGCAGTTAATGTGGATGGTGATTTTAATCCAGGAACTTTTGTTCAGGCATTAAATCGTGTGGGTGGTTTTGAAGGCGCTAATTTTAGATGGTGGAAGGTTAGTGATGTTGCTCCTGACTTTCAATATGTTGGTAAGGTTAGTGTTTCTGGTCAATCACAAGCTCAAAAATTATCTTCTTTGCAGAATTTATTAAATCAAGGATACTATGTTGTTGCGGAAGTAAAAGGTAGTACAGGTCAACACTGGGTTGCCGTTGATGGTATTAATGGTAATAATGTTCTTATGATGGATCCAGCCAGTCAGTCAACTAGTATGTGGAGTCAATATGATTGGCGAAATACTAGTCAGTATGCATATTTTCGTGTAGCGTGATAGGAGATGCGATATGAAAAAGGGTAAGTTTAAATATATTGTAATTATTCTGATTTTGGTAATTTATGCTGTTTGTATGTATCTAGCATTCGGTGTTTCTGAGACTAGAGAAAGAGAAGCTAGTACTACTATTTTGGTAGGTGATGCTGCTGTTTGGGATTATTCTTCTAGAAACTGGATGAATGTTACCACTCCGAGTTTGCTATCTAAACTTAATTGGCAAAGTTTTCATGTTTATATTGATCATGAATATTTAGGTGATTATCTTGTATGGAATGATGATGAGTGGTATATATTCGATGAAAATCGTCAATCTGTCTCTTATCAAGGAGAATTATTTGCTTATCAAGCTGATTTTGATATGAATATTCTTTCTTATGAGACTACGGATATTACTGATTATACTTATGCTAGGCAAGTTTTAGAAGAACATGGATTATCGCCTGACTCACAGTATACTTTAGCAACTGTTTCTAGTTTGGATTTTGATAAAGATGGGGTAGACGAAAATTTTTATGTTATTAGTAATGTCTTTGCTATGGACTTTTTCCCCGATAAATATTTCTCTTTTGTGTTTATGGTAGATGATGATACTATTTATATGCTTTATGAAGATGTTGATGTCAATGAAGGTGTTAATGGTTGTATGCCGAATTTGTATACAGTTGCAGATTTAGATAATGATCAAGATAATGAACTTATTCTTACTTGTGCAAAATATAGTAATCAAACTCCTGTTGCTATGTTATACGAATTTCGTGATAATGCGTTTGAAATTAAAATTTCTAATCAATAATTAATGACGATATGATTTTTTGATGTTATAATAATTGGCGAAAGGAAGTAATCGTATGAAATTTAAATTTAGAGCAGATCCAGAAGATATATGGATGTTTGTCCTTTTTTCTTTGTTTTTACTATATATTGTTTGTATAGGTGTTTTAAACATATCTTCTTTTGCTACCGAAGGTTATTTGGTTGGTCTTAATCCTTTCCCAGCTTTTGGACCTAAATACATTATGGCTACCTTAGTATTTTATTTCCTTGCTTTGGGTGGTTTAATGGTTAGCGTTAGTTCTTACTTTTTCGAACGTGAAAAAGGTTTTGGTATTACTACAGATAAAAAAGATAAGGGTTATTCAAGATGGGCCAAAGAAAAAGAGATTAAAGAAGAGTTAGATCGAGTTGAAATTAAACAGGCAAATTCAAAATCTGCCGGGGTTCCTCTTATTTTGAATGAGAATGAGATGTGGGTAGATAATAGTGAATATCATTCTTTAGTTATTGGTGCTACTGGTTCTGGTAAAACACAGACTGTTATTTTGCCTCTTGTACACAGTTTAGCTAAGGCTCGTGAGTCTATGATTATTACAGATCCTAAGGGTGAGATTTATGAAAAGACTAGTAATATGTTGCGTTCTCGTGGTTATCAAATTTTACTTTTGAATTTCCGTGATCCTCAAAATGGTAATGCATGGAATCCTATGACATTGCCTTATCAAATGTATAAGTCTGGTAACCAAGATAAAGCAATCGAGTTATTAGATGATTTAGCTTTAAATATTTTGTACGATGAATCTAATCAGAATGCAGATCCGTTCTGGGAAAAAACATCTGCTGATTATTTTTCAGGTGTTGCGTTAGGTCTATTTGAAGACGCGAAGGAAGATGAAATTAATATTAATAGTATTTCTTTGGCAACAACTGTAGGTGAAGAAAAGTTTGGTGGTAGTACTTATATTAAGGAGTACTTTGCTGCTAAAGATCCAGCAAGTCCAGCGGCAATTAATGCTTCTAGTACGATTATGGCTCCTACGGAGACCAAGGGTTCTATTTTATCTGTATTTAAACAGAAAGTAAAATTATTTGCTTCTCGTGAAAACTTGAGTGAGATGCTTTCTCATAGTGATATTGATTTATCTAGTATTGGTCAAAGACCTACTGCAGTATTTATCGTTATTCAGGATGAAAAGAAGACGTATCATTCTTTAGTTACTATTTTGTTGAAACAGATTTATGAAACTTTAATTGGTGTTGCGCAGGAACATGGTGGAAAGCTTCCTGTTCGTACGAACTTTTTACTTGATGAGTTTGCTAATATGCCGCCTTTAAAGGATGTAACTACTATGATTACAGCGGCTCGTTCTAGACACATTCGTTTTACAATGATTATTCAGAACTTTGCTCAGCTTGATCAAGTATATGGTAAAGAAAATGCAGAAACTATTCGTGGTAACTGTGGTAATATTATTTATTTGATTACAACGGAATTAAAAGCTTTAGAAGAAATTTCTAAGATGTGTGGAGAGGTTAAATCTAAAAAAGATGATAAAACTGCTTCTACACCTTTGGTTACTGTTTCTGATTTACAACGTATGAAACAGTTTGAAGTTATTATTTTGAGAATGAGAAAACAGCCTTTTAAAACTAAGTTTACTCCATATTTTAAGTTAGATTGGGGACGTACTTATCCAAAGGCTACTTATCCAACGCGTGAGAAAATCTCTGTTCATACTTTTGATATTAAAGAATTTGTCAAGGCTCAGAAGAAAAAGAAGTTATTGGAAATGATGAATTCTACTGATAATAATGGTGGTGCTAATCCGGATATGTTTGGTGCTTTTCCTCAAATGAGTGGAAATAGTAATGTTAGAAATCCATTTATGCCTAATTCTACGATGGGAGGAGCAAGACCACGTCCTAATACTCAAGTTGATATGGGAATGTCTGGAATGAATGGTATGCCAAATATGAATACTATGGCACCTGTTAATCCATTTGCACCTAGTCAAGATAATTCTTTTGTCGAGAAAAACGATAGGCAAGTGGGAATACCAATGACGGATGCTAGAAATCCTATTTCTACAGGTACTCCTCGTATGCCTCAGTCTCATCCTCAAATAAATCAACCTACTAATGATAGTGGACTTGGATTTGATGTTGATGAGTTGGTTCGTAAAATTGACGCTAAGATTGCTGAGTTAGAAGAGGAAGAGAAACAAAATGAATTAAAGGAAAAATCAACAACTTCTGTGGCTAAGCCAGCAGATGATAAGGAGAAAGAAGATATTAACCTAAAATCAACTGTTGAGAAGAAGTCTTCTGTTCTAGAAGTGAATGAAGCAGTTGCTTCTAATCAAGAAAAAGATATAGATATAAAGGATGATAAGAAAGAAGTTTCATCTGTTGCTAATAATTTAGTGTTAGATGATGAAGAAGATGACGATGAATTCTTCGATGACTTCTTTGACAATTAGGAGGTAAAGTATGGCTGCAAGTTTTAATGTTGGTAGTTTTAATGCAATTGATACTAGTGAAACTAAAAAAAGTAAATCTAGTAAGTCTAGTAAATCTGGAGGTTCCAATAATGAGTTGAGAAAAAAATTAATTTTGTTTGGTGGAATTATACTGGGAATTGTCGTTGTAATAGCGTTAGTTTTATTTCTTCTTTCTGTTTTTATGACGCCAACTTATACGTATGATGATATTGAGAATATTATGGTAAATGCTGCTGAGGCTTATTTTGAAGATAATCCTAAACGTTTACCACAATCAGAAAGTCAAAGAGTTGAAATTGATGTTGCAACTTTGGCTGCTTCTGAATATATGGATCCAATGACGGAATATATGGGTGAAGATACTTCTTGTGATGGTCAAGTTACGGTTCAAACGAATGGGGATGGATATATGTATGTTCCAAGGCTTGATTGTGGTGATGATTATGTAACTCAGTCTTTATCTGAGGTTGTTACTAGTGATATTGTTACAGAAGGTTATGGATTATACCAAGTTGGAGATACTTATGTTTATCGTGGTGAAGAGGTAAATAACTATGTACAGTTAGAAACTTCTTTATGGAGAATCGTTAAGATTACAGAAGATGGAAATTTTATGTTAATTTTAAATGGGGATATGTATGAATCTGTTCCATGGGATAATCGATATAATTCTGATATTGGTTATAATATGGGAATTAATACATTTTCTGCAAGTCGCATTCGTGACACCTTAGAAGATCTTTATGATACAGATGATGAAGATAGAATAATTTTGAGTGATGATGATCGTAGTAAATTAGTTTCTTTTGATTTATGTACTGGTAAGAGAAATACGAATGATACTACTAAAGATAATTCTGTAGAATGTACTGAAGTATTAGAAGATCAAATGATTGGTTTGCTTACCGCTACAGATTATATGATGGGAAGTATTGATCCTAATTGTACTACTGTTGTTGATTTTTCTTGTCAAAATTATAATTATTTAGCAGCTCCATATAAATGGTGGTTAGTAACTGCTGTTAATGGTGTAACGGATGAGGCATACGGTGTTAGTTCTAGTGGAGTTGTAGAAAATACAACTACAGCTAGTTATATGTATCCTAGGCCAGTAGTGATGTTAGATAGCAATGTTTTATTTAGTGAGGGTAAGGGAACTGAAAATAAACCATATCATATTAAATAGGAATCTATTATGATAGTAGATTCTTTTTTTTCATATTTTATATTAGGTGATAAAAATGAAAATGACAGTGCAAGAATTACTTTCTTTTGGCTCTATTACTGTGATTGATATTCGAGATTTAGAAAGTTATCAAAAAAGTCATATTCCAGGTGCGAAACATGTTGTTAGTTCTGAATTAATTTATCGTCCTTCTCTTTATTTGCAACGAAATGTAAAGTATTGTCTATATTGTGATGTTGGTTATATTAGTGAGGATGTTTGTCGTCGTTTGAGGGTCCAAGGTTATCAGGTTTTTTCTCTTCTTGGTGGTTATCGGAATTACTTGTTAAGCAGATAATTTTGTACTATAATAACAATAGGTGATGCACAATGGAAGCAATTCAGTCATTCGTGGATTTTTGTACAAATTTTATTAGTCAAGGAGGACTATTCTTTGGCTTTTTACTTGTATTTTTAGAATCCTTTTTACCAGTTTTACCTTTAGGAGTATTTGTTGCGTTAAATGTCAATGCTTTTGGTGGTGTTGTTGGTCTTAGTTTGTCTTGGATAGCGACTTGTTTAGGCTGTTTTGTTTCTTATACTTTTTTTTCTTTTTTATCTGAAACTGTTTTACATAAACTTTTACCAAAAAAATCTGTCACACAAATAGAAAAAGCTACTAAAACTTTTCAAAATATTTCTTTTTCTAATTTGGTTTTGGTTATAGCATTACCTTTTACACCCGCTTTTTTGGTAAATATTATTTGTGGAATCGTAGGTGTTAGTCGCCGAAAATTTTTATTTTCTATCTTTATTGGTAAAATATTTATGTTGATTTTTTGGGGATATGTTGGTAAAAGTTTTATAGAAAGTATGACGGATATCAATGCAATTATAATAGTTGCTTTACTATTGGTAATTGCTTATGTTGTATCTAAAATTGTCAGTAAAAAGGCTAATTTGGATTAGGAGGTTGTAGTGTGGATTATATTATTTTAGGTCTATTAATCGTTATTTTAATTTTGGTTGTTATTTCATTATTTAAAAATATTAATGAAAGTAATATTACAGAAAGACTTGGTCGATTGGAAGTTAATATGATGAAAGAGATGGGGGATTTTAAGAACGATTTATCTCATAGTTTAAATGATGATTTTACTAAGTTGAATGAGCAGGTCGAAAGAAGATTATTAGCGGTTAATGAGAAAGTAAATGAACGATTAGATCAAAATTTTGAAAAGACAAATAAAACATTTATGAATGTGATTGAGCGTTTATCCAAAATAGATGAGGCTCAAAAAAAGATTGAGACTTTATCTACTGATATTGTTGGATTAGAAAGTATTTTAACTGATAAGAAAACTCGGGGTATTTTTGGAGAAGTAAATTTAAAACATATTTTATCTAGTGTATTTGGAGAAAGAAATGACTCTATTTATCGTATGCAGTATACGTTAAGTACGGGGGTTATTGCGGATAGTGTGTTGTTTGCTCCAGAACCACTTGGTACGATTGCGATAGATTCTAAATTTCCATTGGAACATTATCAGATGATGGTTGATAAGAAGTTGTCTCCTGATATGAGAGAAAATTATGAAAAGATGTTTAAACAAGATATGAAAAAACATATTGATGCTATTAGTAGCAAATATATTATACCTGGAGAAACGGCTGATCAAGCTATCTTGTTCTTACCAGCGGAGGCTATTTTTGCAGAAGTCAATGCTTATCATCCTGATATTATCGAATATGCTTATAAGAAGAGAGTATGGATTACTAGCCCTACGACGTTAATTTCTACTCTTACTGTTATAGAAATGATTATTAAAAATATGGAACGTGATAAATATACTTCTATTATTCATGAAGAGCTAAATAAATTAGGGTTAGAATTTGCTCGTTATCGTGAAAGATGGGATAAGCTTGCACGTAGTATTCAGACAGTTAATAAAGATGTTGAGAATGTTTCTATTACAACAGAAAAAATATCTAAAAAGTTTGATAGTATTAATCGAGTAGAAGTACAGCAATTAGAAGATTATGATTCTAGTGATGAGTCATAATCTTTTTTACATACTTTTTTTCTTTTTTCGTATACTAAAAATAGTTCAGTCATAGAGTATAATATGAATCGTTTTATTCTCTATGTTTTAGGATTTATATTTTTGACGATTGGTTTTACTTTTTTTATTTTATATTTTAACTTATTTATATTTGGTTATAGTTTTATAGAATATATTCTCTTTTTGATTGGTCGCTGGGAATGTTATTCTTTTGTTATTGGTATTTTTTTAATTGTTGTAGCAATGGTTCGAAAGGAGAAAAAAAGATGACTTTTATTTATGATGTATTACTTAATTTTCAAGACAAAAATCGGTTGGTAGAATTTTTTGAGTGGGAAGATAATGATATGTTAGAACATGTGAAGCGAATTTCTTTGTTTCGTATTCCTAGTGTTGATATGGATCATTTTTGTTTTTCTGATGTTAAAGTGGATAAGGAATTTTTAAATAGAATTAAGGGTAAAGTTTTATTATATAAAAGAAAAAAAACAACATTTTATGGATGTTTGTTTTGTGATTTAAATCGTGTTGTTGCAGTGGAGTTTTCTTCCTCTGGAGAAATTATTGCTAGAAGTTGTTTACTATTGGATGAAGAGGATGAAGTGATTGAAAGTGCTAAGGATTTAGAGGTTAGTTCTATCTCTTATAAAGTATTAAAACGAGAGGGCGGTTGTTCTTTTCTTACGAGGGAAGAGGAATTTGAGAGGCATTATTTGTATCGTGAATTTGTTTCTTTATTTGAGGAGAAGAATGTTGATAAACTAACTTATTTATATGAAGAAATATTTGGAGTGGATAACTTAGATTTTTCTCATAAGTATCAAAGAATCATTCAAGATTTAGAAGTTGGTTTTGATCAGAGATATCATAAATTGTTTGATATTGTACAACTTAGTTATTCTAAAAAATAAAAGCATCCGTTGGATGCTTTTAATAATCTATTTTCATTGCTTGTTTTACTTGCTTCATCTGTTTTTCTGCTTTTTCTTTGGCTTTTTTTGTTCCTTCTTCTAGGATTTGTTTTACTTTTTCTGGATGTTGTTCATAGTATTTTCTTTTTTCTTTAATTGGATGTAAAAATTCATTCATAGCTTCAATTAATTCTTTTTTACATTGAACACATCCACGTTCTCCTTTTTTACATTCTCTGCAAACTTTCTTTTTGTTTTCTTCTGAGTTTACTAAATTATGGTAGTAATATACCATACATATATCAGGGTTAGCAGGATCATCTTTTTTTATTTTTTCTGAATCTGTAATAGCACCCATGATTTTTTTCTTTATGGTTTCTTCGTTATCATTTAAGAAAATAGCGTTTCCTAGACTTTTTCCCATTTTGTCATTTCCATCTAGACCTTTTACTCTTTTTGTTTCACTTAGAATGGCTTGTGGTTCTTTTAATGTTTCTCCGTAAATAGAATTAAATTTTCTAACAATTTCTCGGCATTGCTCTATCAATGGAAGTTGATCTTCTCCAACGGGAACTACTTCTCCGCCAAAGGCTGTAATATCTGCGGCCTGTGATACGGGATATCCTAAGAAACCATAAGTAATGGATTCTCCTTGATTTCCAAATAATTCTTTTTTTTGGGCAATTTCTGTTTTTACTGTTGGATTTCTTTCTAGTCTTGCGACTGTGACTAAGTTAGAATAAAAAACTGTAAGTTCTGCAATTTCTGATATTTTGGATTGGATAAAGAAGTTTACTTTTTTAGGATCTAGTCCAATAGATAATAAATCTATTGTAATTTCTGTTACATTTTTTCTTACTTTTTCAGGGTTATTAAAATTATCTGTAAGTGCTTGTACATCTGCAATTTCTAAATAGAATTCATAATCATCTTGCATTTTGATATAGTTTTGTCCAGCTCCAAATAGATGTCCTAAATGAAGGTTTCCGGTTGGTCTTAGCCCTGTCAAAATTGTCTTTTTCATATTCTCACATTCTTTCTGTTTCTTTTCTTTATTTTAGCATATTTTTTATATGAAAAAAAGAAGTATTTCTTTTTAAAGTGTTGTGTAAAATTAAATTGTACGATATAATATAAGGCGTTGGAGGGATATTATGGCAAAAAAAGAAGAAAATAATGAAACAAAAAAAGAAGTTAAAAAAGATACTAAGAAAAATGTTCATGAAGTAGTTATTAAAATAGATGGTGAAGCTTGGAGCAAAGCTCTTGATCAAGTTTTTAAGAAGAAACAAAAAACTGCTAAAGTGGATGGTTTTAGAAAGGGAAAAGTACCAAGAGATATTTATGAAAAGCATTTTGGTAAAGAGTCTTTATTTATTGATGCAGCTGATAGTGTATTACAAGATGCTTATACCAAGGCTATGGAAGAATCTAAATTAGTTCCTGTTGTTCAACCTTCTGTTGATTTAAAAAGTTTAAGTGAAGATGGTGTTGAATTTACTTTTAAAATTATTACGAAACCAGAAGTAAAAGTAAAGAAATATAAAGGATTAAATATTCAACCTGAAACAGTAGAAGTTACAGATGATGAGGTTAATCATGAACTTGGACATTTATTAGAAAGATATACTGAGCTTGTTACAAAAGAAGATGGAGAAGTTGAAGATGGTAATGTTGCTGTTATCGACTTTGAAGGATTTAAAGATGGTGTTGCTTTCGACGGTGGAAAGGGAGAAAACTATTCTTTAGAGATTGGTTCTCATACTTTTATTCCAGGATTTGAAGAACAAGTAATTGGTATGAAGGCAGGGGAAGAAAAAGAAATCGAAGTCACTTTCCCAGAAGATTATGGTGCTAAAGATTTAGCTGGAGCAAAGGCTACTTTCAAAGTAGTGGTTCATGAAATTAAAGAAAAACAAAATAGAGAATTAGACGAAGAATTCTTTGAAGATTTAGGAATGGAAGGCGTTAATTCTGAAGAGACTTTAAAAGAAGAAATTAAAAAGAGTATTTCTGCACAAAAAGAGATGGATGCCGAAAATAAATATATCGATGCTATTTTAGAGGCTGTTTCTAAAAATGTAGAAGTAGATATTCCTGAAGAAATGGTTGAAGAAGAAGTTACTCGTTTGATGAATCGCTTTGAACAACAAATGAAGATGCAAGGAATTTCATTAGATTTATATTATCAATTTACACAATCTAGTGAAAAAGATTTGAGAAATCAATTAGAGAAAGAAGCTTATTCTAATGTTTTATATCGTTTGATGTTAGAAGAGATTATGAACTTAGAAAAGATTGAAGTATCTGTAGAAGAAGCTGAGAAAGAAGCTGAAGATTTAGCTAAGAAATACCAAATGGAAAAAGAAGAATTCTTACAACAATTTGGTGGTATCGATATGGTTCAATATGATTTAGAAATGAGAAAGACAATTGAATTATTAAAAGATGCTAATAAGTAATATAGAAGTAGTACAGGGTACTACTTTTTTATTGGAAAAATTTGAAAAATGTTGTTAATTTCTTGATGTAGAAAACCTTTTATTATATAATAGTAAGCAGTATTTAAAATTTGGAGGTGGACTATCTATGGATAAACAGAAACTTGCTGTTTTAGTTTTAAATGATGTGGTAGTCTTTCCGAATAACGAGGTAAGAATTGAATATGACGATTCATTTGAAAAGGCTAGTATTGATTATACTGATTCTACTAGTGATAAATATTTAGTTATTGTCAATCCATTAGATTTGAATTATGTGGAAGATGTGACCTCTTTACCTAGTTATGGTATTTTAGGACAGCTAAAATTAAAATTAACCGTTCCCAATGGAAAGACTAGGGTGGTTATTCAAGGAATCCGTAGAGTTGAAGTTTCCAATTATTTTTATCAAGGTGAATTTTATCAAGCAGATGTGAAAGAGGTTACTGTTGTTTCTACAGGAGAAGATAAAAATTATTTTACTCTTTTGATGAAATCTTTAGATAAATATATTGAAAAAGCTCCTTATATGAGTAATGCTATTATTAGTCAGTTGGATACTGTAGAAACATTAGATGAGCTTTGTGATTTAATAGGGTCTTTTTTACCGGTTGATTATGCTAAGAAAAAACAGTATGTGCTTACTGTTTCTCCAGTGGAAAGGGCTCGTATGATTATTGAGGATATTCATGAAGAGTTAAAGTTTTTGGAGTTGGAGCGTAAGATTGAAAGTGAAGTAGAACAAGAGATTGAAGAAAGTCAGAAGGAATATTTTTTACGTGAAAAACTTAAAGCTATTAAACGTGAGTTAGGGGATATCGATAGTAAAGAAGATGAAGTAGAAAAATTAAAAAAGAGACTTTCAAAATTGAAGTGTAGTCATAAGATTAAAGAAAAAATTAGTAGTGAAATTTCGCGTTATGAGGCTATTAGTAGTCATTCTCCAGAAGTGGGGATGGTTCGTGATTATTTGGATTGGATGCTTCATTTACCTTGGAATGTCTATACAAAGGATACGACGGATTTATCTAAGGTAGAATCTATTTTAAATGCTAGTCATCATGCATTAACCGAGGTTAAATCTCGTATTTTAGAGTATCTTGCTGTTAAGCAGAATACAAATAATTTACGTAGTCCGATTTTGTGTTTGGTTGGTCCTCCTGGTGTTGGTAAAACGTCTCTTGCTTTGAGTATTGCTGATAGTCTGGGGAGAAAAGTGGCTAAAATTAGTGTTGGTGGTATTAATGATGAAGCTGAGATTGTAGGACATCGTAGAACCTATGTTGGTGCTAATCCTGGCCGTATTATTCAAGGTATTCGTAAAGCAGGTACGGCAAATCCTGTGTTTATTATTGATGAGATTGATAAGATGACGAAAGATATTAAGGGAGATCCTGCTAGTAGTTTACTTGAAGTGTTAGATCCTGAACAAAATAGTAAGTTCTCTGACCACTATATTGAAGAAGAGTTTGATTTGTCCAAAGTGTTGTTTATTGCAACTGCTAATTACATTGATCAAATTCCTTACGAATTACGAGATCGTTTAGAAATTATTGAGCTTAGTAGTTATACAGAATATGAAAAATTAGATATTTCTAAAAACCATTTGGTTCCACGTGCTTTGGAAGAGCATGGTTTAACTTCTTTACAAATTCAATTAGATGATGATGCTATTATGGCAATGATTCGTTACTATACAAAAGAGGCTGGTGTTCGTGAACTTGATCGTGTTATTGCTTCTTTATTTAGAAAGATAGTAAAGAAAGTTTTGCTGGAAAAAGAACAAGTTTTTTATCATATTCAAGAAACAGATTTAGAAAAGTTTCTTGGAAAGAAGAAATATAGTTATGAAAAAACTGCTAAGAAAGCAGAAGTTGGTGTTGTTAATGGTATGGCTTATACTGTTTTTGGTGGAGACATTTTACCTATCGAAGTGACGATGTTTTCTGGTAAAGGTGAGTTGATTTTAACTGGTTCTTTAGGCGATGTTATGCAGGAATCTTGTCAGATTGCTTTTAGTTACATTAAGGCTAATGCTCAGAAGTTTTCTATTCCATTTTCTATGCTTTCTCGGAATGATATTCATATTCATTTTCCGGAAGGTGCTGTTACAAAAGATGGACCATCTGCAGGTATTGCTATTACTACTGCTCTTGTTAGTTTGTTTAAAAATCATGCTATTGCTAGCGATATTTCTATGACGGGAGAAATTACTTTGCGTGGAAGAGTACTTCCAATTGGTGGACTTCGGGAAAAAGTGATTGGATCTCATAGGGCTGGTATTCGAAACATTTTCTTGCCTATTGAGAACAAAAATGATTTAGAGGAAATTCCTGATGAAGTTACTAGAGACATTCATTTTACCTTTGTAGAAAATTATAGTGATATTTATAAAAAGTTATTTGGTGGTGGTTCTAATAGAAATAAGAAGTAGTGAAGAGTTTGTTCATCCAGTAGATTTGATGACTTTAAAAAATCATTTAGCAGAAGTTTCTTCTGATCAATTATGTGATGTTGGTGAGGATGAAGATTACTATGATTTCTTTTTAACAAGTTCGTTACAATTGTTAAAAGAGGAACCTGCCTTTTTGTTATTAGATGATACTTTTCTAGAAAAAATGTCTAAGGTTGCTAGTGTGCACCGGTTTCATTATCATGGTACGCCAATCTATTCTCTTTCTAATGATTTGATTACACAGGTCAATGAATTACGATACTTATCGGATTTTAAAAAGAAGTCTAGAATACTACATTATCAAGCTTTTCAAGAGGATTGTCGTGGGCAACAGTACTTATCTTCTAGTGCTTTGATTCGCGTAAATGCAAGAGATTTATGGGTATACCATAGTGTTCAAGAGGAAGAGCCATATTTAACAGATATGGAAATTTTGTCAGGATTACGTTATTTTGCTTATGCTTATCCAGATGTTTTTCAAGATGAGGAGTTTATGCAACATACACAAAGTTTTATGGACTCTTGTTGTAATGTTCCTATTTTTCGAAGAGTTGGAAAACAGTATCATATGGCTTTAGATACTCGTCGTGTTTTGCAAAAAGTAAAAAAGAACTTAAGATAGTTCTTTTTTTTCATATTCTTTTTCTTTTTTCATATAATCTGATAGGAGGGATTAGATGCAAAAAGTTATTTCTTTTGATAAGACATTAGATTTTAAAACAATGGTTGGAGAAGTTACTTCTATTTCTTTGGATCCAAAATTAGCGTTTTCAGATGATAGTACTATTTCTGGTGAATTGGTGATTTCTGGTAAATATAAGTTAACAGCTGCTTCTCGTTTGGAGGATGATTTTATTTTTCATTTACCGGTTGAAATTGTATTAACAGAGAGTTTAGATGAGGAAACTAGAAACGTTACCATAGATGATTTTCGTTATGAAGTTCAAGAGGATGATTCTTTGTCTTGCCATATTGACTTGTTAGTCGAAGGGGTAGAAAAGATTGAGGTTGATGAGGAGGAGGTAACAGATAATCGTCAGAGTGAGGATTTACTTGTAGATTCCATTGTGCCAGAGAGGGTATCTTATGAAGAAGGAGTATTTCAGGAGAGGGAAACTTCTCACGAGGATAAAGTATCTCGTAAAGAGAAAGAATCTGTGATTGATTCTGTAGTAGAAGTAACTGAGGAAAAACAATCTGTTTCATCTGTGGAAGATGATATAGGTTCTTCTAATCAAGATGTAGGTTCTTTGTTTTCTTCTTTTAAAGATAGTGATGAAACTTTTGCTACATATTCTGTTTATATTGTTAGACAAAATGATACGATTGAAAGTATTATGGAAAAATATCAAGTTAGTAGAGAGGATCTCGATAACTATAATGATTTAAGTAATTTGTCTATTGGAATGAAAATTATTATTCCTACACAAAAGCACGAGTGATTTGGATATTTATAAATATTCTTATATTGATGGAGATAAAGTCGTAGAAACGGAAGAAGGGAAATTTTTTATTACTCCTAAATGTAATGATAAAAAACAAGTGTTTCGTTATTTGGAGCAAAAAGATTTTCCTTTCTTTTTGCCTATGAAAAATTTATTTCGAGATTCTTATGAGGTATATCCCTATGTAGAAGATGATATTTTGCCAGCGGATAAAGCATTAGATTTGATTCATATTTTAAGCTTATTACATATAAAGACTACAACTTATCAAACGGTTGTTATGGATAATGTGAAAGAGGTATATGAAAGTGTGTCTAGGCAAATACAGGATAAAATTGATTATTATCAAAAGTTGCAAGACGATATTGAAAATCATATCTATATGGCTCCGGATGAAGCATTATTTATGAAAAATGTTAGCTTATTTTATCAAAACTTTCAGAAAAGTAGAGAGTATTTGGAGTTATGGTATGAGATGAAAAAAAGTCAGAAAGAGGAAAGAGTCGTATTTTTACATAAACAGCCCTGTCTTTTACATTTTGTAGATCAAAAAACCCCATATTTTACTCATTGGGATTTGTCAGATAAGGGATATGTAATTTATGATTTTTTGTATTTCTATAAGAAAGATTATATGATAGTTGAAATGAATCCATTATTTCAAATTTATCAGAGTAAATATAAATTTACTGAGGATGAAATGCTTTTATTTTTTTGTTTGTTGTTATTGGATGAAAAAGTTGAATTCATTTCTTCTAATCATTATGAAAGTACAATTGTGGTGCAAAGACATGTCTCTTATGCTAAAAAAGTATCCCAATTTATTTTAGAACAAAATCAAAAAGATGAGGAAACAGATCAAAGCAAATTCAATTAGTAATATAATAGCATTTAAGCGAGTAGTAATAAAAATTAGAAGAATGATTTGGTAAAAGATGATGATTAATGTTGCGATAATTCCTAAGAGATAGAAAATGCTGTTTCTTCTTTTTTGTTTGCAATAATTGCATCTGCAGAAAAGATTATGTCTGTTTTTCATAATATCACCTATTATAGTTTATGAAGTTTTGGGTTTTTTGTTATTTTTCAATTGACAATTTTGTTTTTGTTTACTATAATATTATTGATAATTGTTATCATTAAGGAAGGCTTATGAACACAAGGAATACAAGACAAAAAGAAATTATTTTTCAAACATTAAATGAAATGCATACACATCCTACCATTTTGGAACTTTGTGAGGCTGTACGATATAAAGATTCTTCTGTTGGGCAGGCTACGGTTTATCGTAATGTATCTAAATTGGTAGAAGAGGGAAAGGTTCGTAGAGTATTGACTAATGATGGAGTGGATCATTATGATGCGGATTGTAGTCAACATGTTCATTTCGTTTGTAGAAAATGTCATCGACTATTTGATTTATATGATATTTCAACTAGTAGTTTGGCGAAGCAGATGAAAGGTTATCATGAATTTGATGTTGAAAAAATTCATATTCTTTTTGAAGGAACTTGTGATCATTGTAAGCAATCTCTTTGATTAATAATTATGGAAGAATTGTTGATATACAATGTTATTTGTGGTATGCTACAAGTGATATGTATTAAAGACAATCTTTAATATATAATATAGAAGAAAGAAGGTATTTGGAATGGAATTAAAAGGAAGTAAAACTGAACAAAATTTAATGACTGCTTTTGCAGGAGAAAGTCAAGCTAGAAATAAATATACTTTTTATGCTAGTAAAGCACGTAAAGATGGTTATGAACAATTAGCTGCTATTTTTGAGGAAACTGCTAATAATGAAAAAGAACATGCTAAACTTTGGTTTAAAGAATTACATGGTGGAGAAATTCCTGAAACTACTGTTAACTTAGAAGATGCTGCAGCTGGTGAAAATTATGAATGGACTGATATGTATAAGAGTTTTGCAGAGACTGCAAGAGAAGAGGGATTCACAAGACTTGCTAATCTTTTTGAAAAAGTTGGTGAGATTGAAAGAGAACATGAAAAAAGATATTTAACTTTACTTCATAATATTGAAGATGATAGAGTATTTAAGAAAGATGGAGACAAAATTTGGGTTTGCCGTAATTGTGGGTATGTTTATACTGGTAAGGAAGCACTTGCTGTTTGCCCTGTTTGTGCACATCCACAAAGCTTTATGGAAGTTAAAGCTGACAATTATGAATAGTTCGATTATTTGATTATGAAATCTACACCGTATGGTGTGGATTTTTTAGTTCGTATTAGGATATGTTTTTAATTTTTTTATACAAGTTTATCTTGTTGTGCTAAATAGTATAAATATGAGAAAGTACTTGCGAAAATAATAACGCTATTAATTAACCTTCTTTCTTGGGTGTTAGGGATAGTTTGTTCTGTGATGTATATACATAATAAAGTGATGATTGTGATAGTCCAACCTAATTTTTGTAAATTTTTTCTTTGGTTATAAGGAAGTTCTTGTAAGATTTTATTTCCATAATTAATAAATATCATTGCTAAGACTATACTTATGATTGTCCAGGTTATGAAGACTTGGTTGTTGATTAATGAGTATTTTTTCATACTATAGTATATGTCGAAATATTGGTTTATTATGTTATAATAATGATGGTGATTTGGAATGAAAAAACATGAACTTTTAGTGCCTGTTGGAGATATGGATTGTCTAAAACAGGCTATTGCAAATGGATGTGATGCGGTTTATGGAGGTTGTCAAAATTTTGGGGCGAGAAAATTTGCTAAGAATTTTACTAATGAGGAAATAATCGAAGCGATTCGGTTATGTCATTTATATGATGTTAAATTTTATGCTACCATGAATACGTTGGTTAAAGATGATGAAGTGCCGTACTTTCTGGGTCAAATAGAGTTTTTGTATAAGCAAGGAGTAGACGCTGTTATTATGCAAGACTTTGGGATGATTGCTTATGTTTTAAAAAAATATCCAAATCTAGAAGTGCATGCTTCTACTCAATTTAATAATTCTTCTCATGATGTTGTAAAGATTCTTTATGATATGGGTGTAAAAAGAGTTGTTTTTTCTAGAGAATTATCTTTAGATGAAATTGAAAATATTACGGTTCCTATCGAAAAAGAAGTATTTATTCATGGAGCTTTGTGTATTTCTTATTCTGGGTGTTGCCTTATGAGTTCCATGATTGGTGGTCGTAGTGGTAATCGAGGAGAGTGTGCTGGTTCTTGCCGATTACCTTATCGTTTATATTATAATCAACAATTATTAAAAGATCCTGCTTATTTATTGAGTACTAAGGAATTAAATACTAGTTCTCGTTTTCGGGAATTGTTGGATAGCGATATTGATAGTTTTAAAATTGAGGGTAGAATGAAAAGTCCTGAATATGTTGGCTTTATTACGCGTTTATATCGTCATTTGATAGATTCTAATGCTAATATGAGTGATTTAGAAAAACGAACGGAACAGCTAAAGACTATTTTTAATCGTGAGTTTACAGTTGGCCATTTATTTCATTGTGGTGTTGAAGATTTAATGAATATCGCAAGTCCTAATCATATTGGTTTACCGATTGGTAAGGTTGTTAGTCTTAATTCTGAAAAGATAGAAATTCAATTAGATAGAGATTTACATCAGGGAGATGGTATTCGCTTTTTAGAAAGTGGCAAAGGCTTTATTATTAATTATTTATATGATCAAAACGGCTTATTGGTATCTAATGTTTCTGCTGGTAATGTTTGTTATATTGATAATAAAATAGGATTATTAGAATGTGAGAGCGTGTCAAAAACGCAAGATTATTTGTTGATGCAGGAAATGAAGCAGTTACCTGCTCGCAGTATTTCTATTACCTTTTTAGCAAAGGCACATGTCGGACAGCCTTTTACAGTAGAAATTAGTGATGGGGTTCGAAAGTTTCAAGCTTCTGGTAGTATTATTCAAGAGTCTATTACTGCACCTGTTAGTGATATTCGTATTCGTACACAATTAGAAAAATTAGGAGGTACTCCTTTTGTTAGTCAGGCAACGGTTGTAGAAATGGATTCTAATGTTTTTCTTCCTTTGAAAGAAATCAACGAATTACGACGAAATTTGGTTCAGCAACTATTAGTTGCTAGAATGTCTCCAAGGTATCAGCCTGTTATTGAAAATGTTACATTTTCTAAATTGCAACTTCCTTTTGACGTTTCTAAAACGGCTTTGGTATATACGGAAGAACAAATGGAGGCATGTCTTAAGGGAGGCTTTCAACGAATCTATACACCAAATGTTCAGGTATTTCGCCAAAATCAAGTTCATGATGTTGTGTATTATGCGGTTCCGCGTTGTTTGTTAGACGTTGAAAATGAAGTAAAACATAAGTCTTTGGTTAGGGATTTTTGTAATTTTTCTGCTTTTGATTTTTTAGTTGGTGATTATACTTTTAATGTTTGCAATATCTATACGGCTTATTATTTATATTGTTTAGGCCTTTCAAAAATTACTTTGTCTTGTGAACTTTCTAGTTCGGAAATATTAAATTTTGTTCATCGTTTTGAACAAGCTTTTGGGTGTAAGCCAAATATCGAAGTGGTTGGCTATGGATTGGTTGAAGATATGGTTATTAAGGATAATATTTTAAATTTAAAAGGAAATGTTTATCAATATTTTTTAGCGGATTTACATGAGCGTAAGTTTCCTGTCTATTATAGTGATGGGCATACAATTATTTTAAATTATCGTTCACAACCAATAGAGGAAATGCTTTCTTTAAAAGACGTGGCTTCTATCCGTTATCAATTCTATTTGGAATCAAAAGAGGATATTAAGAATATTGTAAAAAAGTATGAATAATTGATTTTCTAGTGTTAAAAATGTTCTTTTTATGATAAAATAGTTTTAGATAGGAAGTGATAAATAGTGGATAAAAAAACTGAAGAGGAAAGAATTATTCCTACTAAAAATTACATTCTTTTGGTTGTTTTATTCGTTGCTATTGTTGCACTAGTTTTGTATTTATGTAATTTATATCATGTTTATGATGAACATCAAAGAGAAATACCTGTTATTCGAGGTACATTATCTGAAATTCAACCAGATGAGTTGGAACATTATTTGATGGAAAATCCAACATCTGTTATTTATATGTGTACTGCTTCGGATGAGTCTTGTAGGGATTATGAAAGAGATTTAAAAAGATTAGTAGAAAAAAAAGAATTACAAGAACGTATTATTTATGTAAATTTAAGTGATGTAGATTCTTTTGAATTTGTCGATAAATTTAATGCGAGATATCCTTATCGTGTTTCATTGAAACAAAATTATCCTGCTTTTGTAGCTTTTGAAGATGGGGAAATACGTTCCATTTTGCAAGCAGATAAGAATGATGAACTTACTATTTCAGAAACGGAACAGTTTATAGAATTAAATCAAATAGAAGAAGGAGAGTAATCTCCTTTTCGTTAGGAGTGAAATATATGAATCATATTGTATTGTTCGAGCCAGAAATTCCTCAAAATACTGGAAATATTATGCGTACTTGTGTTGCTACGGGAACAAAACTACATCTAATAAAACCATTAGGCTTTCTTTTAGATGATGCTCATTTGAGACGCTCTGGTGTTAATTATATTGATAAATTGGATTATGAAGTATATGAAAATTTTGATGACTTTGTATCAAAGAATCCTGGTACCTATTATTATTTTACTAGATATGGTAAAAAGCCTCATTCTAGCTTTGATTATCGTAACCCTAATGGTGATAATTTATATTTTATTTTTGGAAAGGAATCAACTGGTATTCCTAAGGAGATTTTACAGAAAGATTTAGATCATTGTATGCGAATTCCTATGACAGCAAATGTTAGAGCTTTGAATGTTTCTAATAGTGTAGCGATTGTTATTTATGAAGTGTTACGTCAACAAAATTATGACGGTTTATTATTTACTGAACCATTTGATGCTGAACATAAGGGTGCAGATTATTTAGAACGATAGTATCAAGCAAATATATATTTGCTTTTTTTTGTGTGGTAAGATATAATCTTGATGTTTATAGGAAGTGTGATTGTTATGTTAACTAGGAAAGAGGAGATTGAACGTAGTATTATTACAAAATTTCGTAAAGAAATTTGGAGACCATTTACGAAAGCAGTTCGTCAATATCAGCTAGTTCAAGAAGGGGATGTTATTGCTGTTTGTATTTCGGGTGGTAAAGATTCTATGTTGCTAGCGAAATGTATGGAGGAGTTGCAAAAACATGGCAAAGTCAAGTTTGAGATTCGATATATTGTAATGAATCCGGGATATCGTCCGGAAATTTGTGAACAAATTTTAGAAAATGCTCGTATATTGGGAATTGATATCCAAGTTTTTTCTTCTGATATTTTTGATATTGTCGATAAACAAGATTCTTCTCCTTGTTATTTATGTGCTAGAATGCGTCGAGGTTTTCTTTATGCTAGAGCGAAAGAATTGGGATGTAATAAGATTGCGTTGGGGCATCATTTTGATGATGTAATTGAGACTATTTTACTTTCTATTCTTTATGGCGGGGAATATAAAAGCATGCCCCCTAAATTGAAAAGTACAAACTTTGCTGGGATGGAATTGATAAGACCACTTTATTTAGTTAGAGAAGATGCTATCGTTCGTTGGGCACGCTATAATGACCTAACTTTTATTAATTGTGCATGTAAGGTTACAGATTCTTCTGACAATAGTTCTAAAAGACTAGAAATCAAACAGTTGATTCGTCAACTCGAAGAAAATAATCCTAATATTGGTGCTAATATTTTTAAATCATCGGAAAATGTAAATATAGAGACGGTTCTAGCAATTAAAAAAGATGGAAAGAAAACAAGCTTTTTAGATAATTATGATAAGTAATTATCTTTTTTTTATAATTAACAATTGGATTATTTATTAAGTTATGATATTATGTTCGTTTTGATGGGTAGAAGTAATAGTAAAAAAAATTAGCCATTTTGAATAAAAAAGAAATTTTTTTCTCATAAGAAAATTGAAAGGAGCTTTTATGGCTAAATATAAAGTTGAAATCAGTGGAATTGATACAAGTCAAATTCCTGTATTAAGTAATGAAGAAATGTATGAATTGTTTCAAAGAATGAATCAGGGTGATTCAAGTGCTAGAAATTTGTTAGTGGAGGGAAATTTAAAATTGGTTTTATCCATTTTAAAACGTTTTCATCATCGTGTTGAAAATATGGACGATTTATTTCAGATAGGTTGTGTTGGATTACTTAAGGCAATTGATAATTTTGATCTATCTCATGAAGTTAAATTTTCTACATATGCTGTTCCAATGATTTTAGGTGAAGTTAGAAGGTATTTGAGGGATAATAATAGTATACGTGTCAGTCGGTCTTTAAGAGATACTGCTTATAAAGCATTGAAATACCGTGAACAAGTTTATAATAAAACAGGAAAAGAAGCAAGTTTAGAAGAAGTTGCTAGTCATTTGAATGTTAGTTTGTTTGATGTGGTTCAAGCATTGGATTCTTTACGTGAGCCAGTCAGTATGTTTGAACCAATTTATTCTGATGGTGGAGATACTATTTATTTGGTGGATCAAATCGAAGATAAAAACACGAATAGTAATGAAATTTCTATGCGAGTTGCATTAGATGATGCTATTCAAAACTTGGAGGATAGGGAACAGTATATTTTGGATGAGCGTTTTGTGATAGGGAAGACTCAAATGGAAATTGCCCAAGAACTACAAATTAGTCAGGCACAGGTTTCAAGAATAGAGAAAGGGGCAATCAAACAATTGAAGAAAGTTTTAAAATAATTTGCATATAGTTTATTAGGTGGTATAGTATGCGATTATCAGAGCTTCAAAGTAAAACTATAGTTTCTGTGACAGACGGAAAAAATGTTGGTAATATCATTGATGTTAATATTATGATGGATGGTCATATAGAATCTTTGATTATTGAATCTGGTAGATCGTTTTTGAATTTTAACCGAGATGATGGCACAAAAATCATGTGGAAAGATATTACTAAAATAGGAGAAGATGTTATTTTAGTAAATTTGGGTAACAAATGATTTTTTGGAAAAAATTGGTAATTTTGCTATCGTCTTCTTTTTTTTGTTCTTTTATTATGGTGTCTTTTTTAGGTTCAAAAGTAAATCCTATTTTGATAAATTATTTGAATACAGAAGTAGAGCGTGTTACTTCAAATGTTATTGATGTAAGTATTAATGATTTATTAGCGAAAGAAATTGATGACAATTTAATTTCTATTTCACGCAATAATGATAATGAAGTAGAGATGATTGACTATAATTCTAAAGAGGTAAATTTGTTGTTGAAAAAAGTGAATCAGGTTGTCTATTCTAAATTATTGCAGTTAGAAGAGGGGAAGATTGATGACTTTGATTTATCTTCTTCTTTATCTGGAACTAAGTATCGATTTCTTGACTCGGGTGTTGTGTGTGAGATTCCTTTTGGTTCTTTAACTGGTAATGGTTTTTTGTCTAATCTTGGTCCTATTATTCCTATTAATATATCATTTATGGGGCAGGTTAGTAGTAGTTTGGAAACAAAAGTTACGAGTTATGGTATTAATAATTTATTATTAGAGTTATTTGTGCATGTAGAAATTAAGGAGCGGATATCTTTACCTAAATCATCTGATGAAGTGGTTATTAAAGTGGATGCTCCAATTAGTGTGCAAGTTATTTCTGGTGTTGTGCCAGAGTATTATGGAGGGGTAATTGGTAAGAATTCTCAGACTACTTTTTTTCTACTTGATGATTAATATCTTGTGTTATAATGATATAGAGGTGATAGTATTAGTATGAAACAATATGAGATTAATGGTATTTTATATGATTTGGTTTCTGATGATAATTGTTTTTCTATCGATATAGTAAAAGAATATCTTACGGATTATTTTTATGATTTTGATTATGTATTTGGGGATTTTTCTGGAGATAAAGTTCGATTAAAAGGCTTTTTTGATACAAAAAATAAAAAAGCAAAAAGATATAATGATATCAAATATTTAGAAAGCTATAAAAAAGATTATTGTAATATTGGAGCTAAAACTTTTTTATTAAAAAAAGTTCATAAAAAATAGTTGTAATTTCTTCAAAATACGATATAATTGTATTATATGGATAATAAAGGGAGGATTTATTATGGATATGGAAGAAAAGAAAATGATGAAAATTGTTTCAAATGACGGTTCTAGTGAAGATGTAGAAGTTGTTTTCGCATTTGAATTTAAAGATACAAAAAAAGAGTACGTAATATACACTAAAAATGAACGTGATGAAGACAATAATATTACAGTTTATGTTTCTAATGTTGATCGTTCAAATGGAGAAACTAAGCTTTTAGGTGTTGAGAGTGAAGAAGAGTGGAATCGCATTAAGGATGTTTTACGCGAGCTTGCTAAAGGTGAATAGTTAAGGAGGGATTTAAGTGGATAATGTTGATTTAAGATTAGGAACTGAACTTTCAGATCCAGTTCAACAAATACAACAACCAAGAAGAATTAAAATAAGTGAAAGATCACAAAAGGGACTTTTTACTAAAATTAGAAATTCAATTTCTACAACAGTGAATGATTTTGTTTCTACTCCTTCTACGCAAGAGAGTACACCTAGCGTAGTTTCTAATGAAGTTACTAGTACTCCAGTACAAACTACACCACAGGAGATTCCCGTAACACCATCAGTTGCAACTGTTGAAAAAAACGCTAGGGGAAGTGTATTGGACAATGTTACATTGAGAGGTCTTTCAGATTTTGTTTCTCATACTGTTAATAGCTTAAGGGCAAGAATGATTCGTTTAACAGATGATATGTATATCAAAGTTGGTGTTAATACTGCTCCAGCCAATGTTGAGCCTACAGTTGAATTAGGAGATATTAGTACTCCTGAAGAAGTGACTACTGTTGATCAGAAAGAAGAAGCTGTTTCTGAGGTTCAACCTTCTACTGAGGATGTTGATACTGCAAAAGTTGATGTAACAGAAATGCAAGAGGCAGTTAATGATGCTTTTACTTCTGTTCCAGAAGTTGCTCCTGTTGTTGATAATAGTATGGGTGAAATGGATGCTCCTACTAAAAAAGTAAAGAAAGCATCTTATACGAAAGCAAATGTTGAGAAATATAATGTTCCAGAAAAAACTGTTATTGAGTTACCAAGATTTACTGGAAATGATATTTTTAACCAGAGTCAGTCTAAGGTTACTGAGCAAGAGCCTAGAGTAGAGGAAGAAAAACCTAAAGAGGTTGCAGTAGAGCCAGTTTCTAATAGAGATGTTCCTATTGTAGTGGCTGAACGACCAGATTCTATTACTACTAAAGTGAATGAAAAGAGTGATACTGTTACCGATACGGATACGAAATTTTTATTTGAAATACCTGCTGAGGACGTTGCAACAATGAAGAATGAAACTAGTGCTTCTGGACCTGCAGTTTTTGATGACGAAGTTGAAGATATTGATCTACTTCGTAATGAAATTGTTAAATTACAACGAGATAATGCTGAGGCTCAAAAAAGAGTTGAATCTGCACAAGAGGAATATGAAACTTCTGTTGTTGAATTCAAAAAATCTAGTGAAAAGCGTAAGGAAGAGGCTAATAATCTTCGTTTACAAGCAGAAAGTTTAAAAGCGTCAACGAAGGCTTTCGACCAAGAGGCTAACGATTTGAAAGCTAGAACAGCTCAAAATAACGCAGCTAGGCAAAAAATTGAGGCTGACATTCTTGAGTTAAATGAGTTGAGGGCTAGCGTATCTGAACATAAACAGTATCGAAAACAAAAAGTAGCATAATTATCAAATGGGATAAAATAAGAAGAATAGTTTTTACTATTCTTTTTTTATTATATAATTTATGATAAATGACATATAATGTATTATGAAAAGTCATATTATGTTTTACTATAATTTTGATGAAGTAGAATTGTCTAAACAAGATGATATTTATTTTTTTTGGTTTCAAAATAATTTATATTCTTTTAATCCGGTTTATAATCTTTCTAAAACAAAGGCTGTTTTTTCTGTTTTAAAACAAATTCATTATAATAAGGGGTTTGAAATTGTTTATAATATATATCACTTGGAATTTACTAATATTGGTGAAGAGTGGTTTGTTTTATTACGCCATAAAAATGAAAAGGTTAATTTGTTATATGAGATTTTGCATCCTATTTTTATTTATCATCATTTAGATTTTACTTTTAATTTACGTTGGGATTACTTATGGATTCAAAAAATGAATTATTATGAATATCAAATGCTTCATGTTCACAATATATATCCCATTTTGTCAGAAAGTTTTAATTATTATGAAGGTTTAGCAGAAAATGCTATTTCTTATATTAATTATAATTTTTCTTATGATGTCCCTGAAAGAAAATTATATTTATGTCACAATAGAATTAGTGAAAAAAATTTTTTTAATCCGTTAAATTTAACTATTGATTATTATGCGAGAGATATTGCTGAATATATTAAATTTTTGTTTTTTTCTGAACTGTATCAAACCTTTTCTTTTTATGATTTTTTTTCTACGTTAAGTTTTACTTATTATGATTTTATTTTGGTTTATGCTAGACTTCTTTTTCCATCATACTATTTTGATGTATATGATGAATTTTTAAATAAAAAAACGGATAATACAAAGTTAAAAGTTATCATTTCTCGTCAGCCCGAGTATGAAGTTTTTCTTCATAATATTTATCAAATTATTTGTTGTTTTTATCCAATTCCTGAAGTTTCTTGGTTAAAAAAAGAAATGTTATGAAACATTTCTTACTTCTTTTATTTCTGGAATTTCATTAATTAATAAATCTTCTATTCCGTCTTTTAGTGTTATGTCTAACATAGGGCAACCATCACAAGCTCCTGTTAATTTTACATAAACAATATTATCTTCATATTTAATAAATTCTATATTACCACCATCGTTTATTAAATATGGTCTTATTTTTTCTATTAAATTTTTAATTTTGATTTCAATTTCGTTTTCTTTCATTTTATCACCATTTTTATTATATAAATTTTTTGTATTAGAGTAAAGCAATATTACTTATTCTTGAGAATATTTTTTTTTAATGATATACTATGTAATAGGAAGTGTTTTAATGAATCGATATAAAAAAGGAGAAATGGTCACTGGGTGTGTTACTGGAATAGAAAAGTATGGTATTTTTGTAAGTTTAGATGAATATTACAGTGGTTTGATTCACATTTCAGAAATTTCAGAGTTTTTTGTTAAGGATCCTTCTGACTATGTTCATGTAGGAGAAACTATTAAGGCTCTTGTAATAGATGATAGTGATGTTGATTCTTATCATGTAAAATTAAGTATTAAAAATATTGACTATAAATTTTCGAGAAAAAGAAAAAAGAAAATTATAGAAACACCTAATGGATTTAATACGTTATCACAGTATTTACCACAATGGATTTCTCAAAAGAAACAAGAAATACAAATAAAGATGCAAAAAAATTAAAAAAATAAGTTGATGGTATTGACAAATATTTGAAATGTTGATATATTTAGTACTGTCAACTGACATTTTGGGCGATTAGCTCAGTTGGTTAGAGCACCTGCCTTACAAGCAGGGGGTCACAGGTTCGAGTCCTATATCGCCCACCATGCCGAAATAGCTCAATTGGTAGAGCAACTGATTTGTAATCAGTAGGTTCCGGGTTCAAGTCCTGGTTTCGGCACCATTTTTTTTGGAGAGGTAGCGAAGTGGCTAAACGCGACAGACTGTAAATCTGTTCCTTCGGGTTCAATGGTTCGAATCCATTCCTCTCCACCACTGTATTGCCTCGTAGCCAAGTGGTAAGGCATCAGACTTTGACTCTGACATGCGTTAGTTCGAATCTAACCGAGGCAGCCATTATTTTGATCTGTTAGCTCAGTCGGTAGAGCATTTGACTTTTAATCAAAGGGTCATGAGTTCGAATCTCATACAGATCACCATTGCCTGAGTGGCGGAATTGGTAGACGCACAGGACTTAAAATCCTGCGAGATTCAACCCTCGTGCCGGTTCAAGTCCGGCCTTAGGCACCACTTTGTTAATTACTCATTACTTGTTGATGAGTTTTTTTATAAAAAGATATATTATATGAAATAATTGTTGACACAATTTCATTTGTTGTGTTATAATCATTTTGTCGTCTGAAAAAAGACAGTTGGAGGAATACCCAAGTCTGGTTGAAGGGACCGGTCTTGAAAACCGGGAGGTCGTGCGAGCGGCGCAGGGGTTCGAATCCCTTTTCCTCCGCCATTAATTGTTATCATCAAGAATATTTTATATCGCGGGATGGAGCAGTTCGGTAGCTCGTTGGGCTCATAACCCAAAGGTCGGAGGTTCAAATCCTTCTCCCGCAACCAATGGTCTCATGGTGCAGCTGGTTAACACGTCTGCCTGTCACGCAGAAGATCGCGGGTTCGAGTCCCGTTGAGACCGCCAGTTTGGCTTCATAGCTCAGTCGGTAGAGCAAGGGACTGAAAATCCCTGTGTCGCTGGTTCGATTCCCGCTGGAGCCACCATTTTGTTAATCAATTTACATTTATATAAATTTGGTTACGTGACATGCGCTCGTAGCTCAGTTGGATAGAGTGTTTGGCTACGAACCAAAAGGTCAGGGGTTCGAATCCCTTCGAGCGCACCACTTCGGGAAGTGGCTCAACTTGGTAGAGCACTTGGTTTGGGACCAAGGGGTTGCAGGTTCAAATCCTGTCTTCCCGACCATTTTGAATTTAAACGTTGATTTTCAACGTTTTTTTTGTGCAACCCCTTGGCATCTTATATCATTATTGTACTAATAATTTATTCTTTTATATAGTTTTGATAAATCTTTTTTGCTTATTTCAAATCCTGTTCCATGATCATATATATTTCCTAACTTTCTTCCTTTTTTATATACACCAACTTTAAAGCATATTTTGATAACTCCTTTTTCTATTAGGTTTAAAAATTCATCTAATCCTTTTAATTCATAGAATTTTATATCTTTATAGAAAAAATATACTTTATGATTTTCATATTTTCGTTTTGCTGTAACATATGCTAAATATTTTATTTTATTTGATAACCTTTTTTCTATTGTGTCAAAATCCCAAAAACAGTCATTATCAATTAAATTTAAGTATTTATCATATACTTCTAGTATGATTCTTTTTTCCTTATAGTTTATTTTTATTTTCATATAGAAATTATTTGTTTTTGTAAAGGTTGTTGCTGATAACCTAACGTAAAATTTGTTAAACATTGGAAAGTCATCATATTTTGTTCCATATTTTTTTAGTAATATTTGTGTTTGAAATATATGTTTTCCATCAGGCGTTGCACTAAACAAGGTAATGAACGGTCTTCCATGTAACTCTGTATTTGTTTTTATTTCTATTCCTTTGTAATCTGCAATGGGAAAGTTTTCTCTTTCTTTTCCCAATGAATATTCAAAAGTAATTCCTACATTTCCGTTTCCGTGTGAATTTGCTTCAATCCATCCTTTCTCTTTAATTTTTAAAAATTCTAAATTTAGTTCATCAATTACTTTTTTTATTATAATATCATTCCTCCTTATATTTATATTATTAGAAAAAATTAAGGCTTTTTGTTTTGTTTTATAAAAAAAAGAAAATCATTAATATGATTTTCCCCAAATTACCATATGTTTAGCATCTTTTCCACAGCAAATACATTTTTCTGAAAGCTTTTCTTTTTCAAAAGGAATGCACCTGGATCCCGCTCCACCGGTTAATGCTTTTATTTTATCTTCACATTCTTCGTTTCCGCACCACATAGCTTTTATGAATCCCTTTTCGTTATTACATTTTTCAATCATTTCTTGAATTGTTGTTGCGGTTTGAATATGTGAGTTTAAGAATTTTTCGGCTTTTTGATACATATCATGTTGTATTGTTTCTAGAATTTCTGTTAATTTTTTATTAATTTCATTTAGAGATACAATTATTTTTTCATTGGTATCTCTTCTTACTATGACTGCTTGATTTTTTTCAATATCTTTCGGTCCTAATTCAATTCTAGTTGGAATTCCTAACATTTCTTGCTCAGCGAATTTGTACCCTGGTGTTTTATCAGAATCATCTAATTTTACTCTAATCTCTTCTTTTTTTAATTTTGTTAGTAAATCATTTGCTTTTTCTAATATTCCTTCTTTGTGTTGAGCTATTGGAATAATCATAGTTTGTGTAGGTGCTATTTTGGGTGGTAAAATTAATCCGGAGTTGTCTCCATGGACCATGATTATTGCGCCAATGATTCTTGTTGAAAGTCCCCACGATGTTTCATATGCGCTGTGTAATTTATTGTCTTTATCTAAATACTTAATATTAAATGCATCTGGGAATTCATTACCGAAGTAGTGGCTCGTTCCTGATTGAAGTGCTTTTCCGTCATGCATCATAGCTTCAATTGTGTAGGTTGCTTCAGCTCCAGCAAATTTTTCACTTTCAGTTTTTCTACCTTTTATTAATGGAATTGCTAAATCTTTTGTTATGAAGTCATAGTAAATATTTAACATTTGTTGTGTTCTTTCTTTTGCTTCTTTCGCAGTTGCATGAAGTGTATGTCCTTCTTGCCATAAAAACTCTCTTGATCGAAGAAATGGTCTTGTTGTTTTTTCCCAGCGTAGAACAGAATTCCATTGATTCCATATTTTTGGTAAATCACGATATGATTTTATATTTTTTTGCCAGTAGTCACAAAATAACGTCTCTGAAGTTGGTCTAATACAAAGTTTTTCTTCTAGTTTTTCAAGTCCACCGTGTGTTACCCATGCAACTTCAGGTGCAAATCCTTCTATATGGTCACTTTCTTTTTGAAGTAAGCTTTCGGGAATTAGAATTGGTAGATATACATTTTCGACTCCGGTTTCTTTAAATCTTTTGTCAAGAATAGATTGAATGTTTTCCCAAATTGCATAACCATTCGGTAAATAATTTAAGCATCCTTTTACACTTGAGTAATCACAAAGTTTTGCTTCTCTTACCACATCTGTGTACCATTGTGCAAAATCTTCATCTCTAGATGTAATAGATTCAACAAGTTTTTTTTCTTTTGGCATTTTAGCTCCTCCTTTTATATGTAGTTCATTTTATCATAATCTTTTTTTCTTCGCAATAAAATGAATTTTTGATTTATGATGATTTCATCAAATAAATTTTTTTAAATTTACATATAGTGTAATAGGTGATTATCTTGAAAAAAATAATTGTCAGTTTATTTATTTTTATTTTTTTTATACCAGTTCGTGTTTTTGCGGATTCTTCTAGATCAAGTATTGTTATGGATTTGGATAGTGGGAGAGTTTTGTACGAAAATAATGCTTATGAGGAGAGATTAATTGCTTCTACTACAAAAATTATGACTGCTATTTTGGCTATCGAAAATGGCAATCTTAATAAAAAAGTTATCGTTGACGAAGAAGTTTTGACTATGTATGGTACTAATATATATCTTGAAGTAGGAGAACAAATGCGCTTACGTGATTTGCTTTATGGTTTACTTCTTCGAAGTGGAAATGATGCTTCTGTTGTTATTGCAAAAGAAGTAGGGGGGAATGAAAAAAAATTTGTTAAAATGATGAATACTAAAGCGAAAGAAATAGGTATGGAACATACTTCTTTTCAAAATCCTCATGGATTAGATGAGGTAACTGAAAATTATTCTACTGCTTATGATATGGCTTTGCTTTCTCAGTATGCTTATCAGAATAAAACCTATCGTAATATTGTTTCTACTAATAAGTATGAGGTATCTACTGGGAAGAAGACATATCTTTGGTATAATCGTAATCAGTTGTTGACAGATTATGAATATTGTACTGGTGGCAAAAATGGTTATACTCCAAAAGCTGGTAAAACACTAGTCACTACTGCGTCAAAAGATGGACTAAATTTAACAATTGTGAGTTTATCTGATGGAGATAGTTATAATAATCATCAAAATTTATATGAAAATATTTTTTCTAAATATCATCGATATAAAATTATTGATAAAAATCATTTTTCTGTTGATTCCCAATTTGTTGATAAAGATGTTTATTTAAAGGAGTCTTTTTATTATCCACTGACAGAAAAAGAGGTTGATGATATTAAAACGATAGTACATTTTTTTGATCAATCATCGTCTGATAAAATTGGTAAAATTGATATATATTTGAAAAAAGAAAAAATAGGTGAAGTCCCTGTTTTTGTGCAGGAAAAAAAGAAAGAAACTCATTCTTTCTTTGATTGGTTAAAAGATTTATTTAGATGAAAGTCTAAAAAAGTTAATGCTTGGCCTACAAAATAGTCTAAATCCATTACCTGTTGTTCCAATTCCGCTTGATATATATAATTTCGAATTTTCTAATTGATAAAAACCGTTTATATAGTGTTCGGCTCCTTCTTTTCTGAATAATCCTCCAATATATGGTATATATACTTGTCCGTTGTGAGAATGTCCAGCTAAAAATAGGTCTGTTTGATAACTTGCAGTAATTTCATCTACATTATCTGGTTCATGTAATAGGGTTATTGTGTAAATATTAGAATTATGAGTTGGTTGTGTAAAGTATTCATATCCTTGATTAATATTTATATTATTACTGATACTACTACTTAGTCCGATTAATAAAATAGGGGTATTACTATCTTTATAAATCAAGTCATAATCGTTATTTAATATTGTAAATTCACTTTGATTCATAATAGTAGTGAATTGGTCTGTATCTTCTTCCCCCATAATAGCATATTTTCCAATTGTAGATTTTATTTTTTTTAGTTGCTTAATTAAATTTTCTTGTTCTTTTGAGTTAATTTTATAACCCTTGTTTATTAAATCCCCAGTAAAAACTACTAAATCTGGGTTTCTCCTATTTACCAATGATACTAGTTTTTTTATATCATCCATAAATATTGTTGATCCATAGTGAATGTCTGATATTTGAATTATTTTTAAACCATCAAAATTTGAAGGAAGTTTTTCACTAATAATTCTTTCTTCTTTTACTGTAATTATTTTGGATGATATATAGGTTGTATATAAATAGAAAAGCATACTTATGATAATTATAATAAAGATAACTTTTAAACTTGTTAAAACAATTTTTTTACGAAGTTCACGATTTTCTTCTTTTATAATTTCTTTTTGCTTTTCTTCATTTTTTTCTGTTCGTGTTATCATTGTACCACCATTATTATTGTACCATAATTTGTGTAAAAGTAGGAGGGTAGAGTATTAAAATATTGGAAATTTACATTTTCTCATCTGTTTTCTTCCATTTTGTTTTATGATACAATAATAATGGTGATAGAAATGAAATATGATGTTGTAATTGTAGGGGCTGGCCCTGCTGGTTTGTTTTCAGCCTATGAATTAATTATAAAAAACAAAAAATTAAAAATTGCATTAATGGATAAAGGTCCAAAGGTGAAAACTCGATTTTGTCCAATGAATAAAAATAAAACAAATTGTGTCAATTGTAATCCTTGTCGTATTTTATCTGGATATGGTGGTGCAGGTACTTTTTCTGATGGAAAGTTAAATTTTATTCCTAAACTTGGTAAAAGTGATTTGTTTAAGTATATGAGTCAAAGTCAGGCAGAGCAATTAATAGATGATACGGAGAAAATATTTACTCAATTCGGGATGGATAGTGATGTTTTTCCTAGCAATCTTGATGAGGCTATGGAGATTAAAAGAAAGGTTGCTATTCAAGGTGCTAAACTGCTATTGATTAGACAAAAACATTTAGGGAGCGATCATCTTCCTGAATATATTGATGCGTTTAGCGAGTTTTTAGAAAAACATGGTGTTACTTTGTTTGAGAATACAAATGTTCAGGATATTGTTTCTGTTGAAAATGGTTATGATGTTTTATATAATGAGAATCAAAAAATACATGCTCATAAAGTGATTGTTGCACCAGGTAGAACAGGGGCTAAATGGATACAGGAATTGGCAGATAAATATCATATTCCATATTTGTCCCAAAGTATTGAAATTGGAGTTAGAGTGGAAGTTCGAAAAGAAATTTTAGAAGCGATTACTAATATAATTTATGATCCAACTATTTTTATTCGTACCGATACTTATGGTGATCAAATTCGTACTTTTTGTACGAATCCTGGTGGATTTGTTGCCAAAGAAAATTATTATGGATACATTTGCGTTAATGGGCATGCTTTGAAAGATGTTAAATCTAATAATAGTAATTTTGCTTTTATTAGTCGTGTGCATCTTACAGAACCAGTTACGAACACACGTCTTTATGGAGAATCGATTGCTAGAATTGCAAATGTATTAGGTGATTCGAAACCTATTATTCAGTCATTAAAAGATTTGAGACGTGGAAGAAGATCTACTTGGCATCGTATTAATCAAGGTTTTGTTGAACCCACATTGAAAGATTGTGTCGCGGGAGACTTGGCATTGGTATTGCCACATCGTATTATTACTAATATTTTAGAAGGATTAGAAAAATTTGATAAAATCATTCCTGGTGTTAATAATGATGAAACTTTACTTTATGGGCCAGAGATTAAATTTTTTAGTAATGAAATAGAAACTGATAATCATTTCAAATTAAAAAATGAAGATATTTATTTTATTGGTGATGGTGCTGGGAAGGCTGGTAATATTGTTGTTGCAGCAGCTACAGGTCTTGTTGCTGCTAGGGATATTTTAGAAAAGGAGAAATAGTATGAAAAAAATTTTATTTATTTGTATGATTTTTGTCTCTGCATTTTGTTTGACTGGTTGTGGTGCTGAAGAAGATTTGCTAGGAATTTCTTATGATCAGGATGGAAATGTGGAGCAACTAGATCAATATGATACGGAAAATCCTGTTGTAGCGATGTATATTGAAGATTACGGTTCTATTGTAATGGAGTTATATCCTGATGTAGCCCCTAATACAGTAAATAATTTTATTTCGTTAGTAACATCAGGTTTTTATGATAATAATTCATTTCATCGTTTAGTTCCTAATTTTGTTTTGCAGGGAGGGGACCCTAATGGTACTGGTACTGGCGGTCCTGGTTATACGATTGAGGGGGAATTTAGCGAGAATGGTTTTGAAAATGATTTAAAACATGAGAAGTGGGTTGTTTCTATGGCTAGAAGTCAAGATTATGATTCTGCTGGTAGTCAATTCTTTATCATGTTAGGTGATGCTGAATCATTGGATGGTCAATATGCTGCTTTTGGAAGGGTAATTGATGGAAAGGAAATTGTTAATCGTATTGTTAGAAATGAAGGTGTTTCTGATCCTGATACAGGAAAACTTACTCATAATTTGACTATTAAAAAGGCTATTATAGATTTAAAAGGGAAAGAATATCCTGAAGTTGAAAAGATTAGTGAAAGCTAATCTTTTTGTTTTCAGTATTTTTTCTTGTAAATTTTTATTAAATAGTTTATACTATGTTATATATGCAGGGAAACTGAGGAGTAAAAATAGAAAACTTTTAGAGAGGTTATGGATGGTGAAAATAACTAGTGGACTATTTTGAAGGTAGCAGTGGAGCAGAATTTCTGAACTAATAGTAAGTTGTTCCGTTCATCGCGTTAAGATGTTAAGGTAGAATTTTAATTCTATAAAATAAGGTGGTACCACGAGCTTTCGTCCTTTGGATGAGGCTCTTTTTTATTAGAGGTGATTATTATATGAAAGCTATATATCGAAGTGATTATGTACGAGTCAATTTCTATTTATAAATCGTATTTTAAATTAAATTTGTAAGGAGAAAGGTGATATTATGTTAGATAAAAAATATAATCATATAGATGTTGAAAAAAATAAATATGAAGAATGGAAGAGTAAGGGTTATTTTAAATCTGATAGTAAAAGTGATAAAACTCCATATTGTATTGTAATACCTCCTCCAAATGTAACAGGAAAATTACATTTAGGACATGCCTGGGATACGACTCTTCAAGATATTCTTATTCGATATAAAAGAATGCAAGGCTATGATGCGTTATGGCTTCCTGGGATGGATCATGCTGGTATTGCTACTCAAGCTAAAGTTGATAGGCGTCTTCGTGATATGGGAATTGATCCTCGGAGTATTTCTCGTGAAGAGTGGTTAAAACATGCGTGGAGTTGGAAAGATGAGTATGCTAATACTATTCATGAGCAATGGGCTAAGTTAGGACTTAGTTTGGATTATTCCAAGGAAAGATTTACTTTAGATAAAGGTCTTAATGATGCGGTTAATTATGTTTTTGTAAAATTATATGAAAAAGGATTAATTTATCGTGGTGAAAGAATTATCAATTGGGATCCTGTACAAATGACAGCTCTTTCTAATGAAGAAGTTATTTATAAAGAAGATAAAGGTGCTTTTTATCATATTAAGTATTTTATTGCTGGAACAGATGATTATTTGGATGTAGCGACGACTCGTCCTGAAACTTTATTTGGTGATACGGCGGTTGCTGTTAATCCTAAGGATGAACGTTATAAACATTTAATTGGGAAAACGGTAATTTTACCAATTGTTAATAAAGAGATTCCTATTGTTGGAGATATACATGCAGACCCTGAGTTTGGTACTGGTGTTGTTAAAATTACACCTGCTCATGATCCTAATGATTATGAAGTAGGAATGCGTCATAATTTGCCTAGGGTAGTTGTTATGAATTTGGATGCTACGATGAATGAGAATGCACCTGGATATGAAGGAATGACCCGTGAAGAGTGCCGTGAAAAATTAGTAGAAGATTTAAAAAATCAAGATTTGTTAATTCGTATTGAAGAAATGATTCATAATGTTGGTCATAGTGAGAGAAGTGATGCGGTAGTTGAGCCAACCCTTTCTAAACAATGGTTTGTTAAGATGAGGCCTCTTGCTGATAGGGTTTTGGAAAATCAAAAAAATAAAGATACAAAAGTTAATTTTGTACCGGAACGTTATGAAAAGACAATGAATCATTGGATGGAGATTACTTATGATTGGTGTATTTCGAGACAGTTATGGTGGGGCCATAGAATTCCTGCCTGGTATCGTGGAGATGAAGTTTATGTTGGACTTGTTCCTCCAGAGGATGATGGTTGGGTACAGGATGAAGATGTTCTTGATACTTGGTTTTCATCAGCTCTATGGCCATTTTCAACTTTGGGATGGCCGGAAGAGACTGGGGATTTTAAAAGATATTATCCAAACAATGTATTAGTTACGGCATATGATATTATTCCTTTTTGGGTAAATCGTATGACTTTCCAAGGACTAGAGTTTACAGGTAAACGACCATTTAAAGATTGTCTTATTCACGGACTTATTAGAGATAAACATGGTGTAAAAATGAGTAAGTCTTTAGGTAATGGTGTAGATCCAATGGATGTTATTGATCAATATGGGGCAGATAGTTTACGTTTTTATTTAACAACGAATACTGCTCCTGGTACAGATTTACGTTATGACGAAGAAAAAGTAAAATCTACTTGGAATTTTATTAATAAATTATGGAATGCTTCTCGTTATGTTTTGATGAATATTGATGATTTGACAAAAGAAAACTTTACTTTAGAAAATTTAAGTAAAGCGGATAAGTGGATTTTAACTGCTAAGAATCGTTTAATACAAGAGGTTATTAAAAATATGGACCATTATGAATTCCATCATGTAGGAAGTGCATTATATCAGTTTATATGGGAAGATTTTTGTGATAATTATATTGAACTTAGTAAGGCTTTTATGAATGATACTACTAAGAGTGTTTTATTAGATGTTCTTACTACAATATTAAAATTATTGCATCCATTTATGCCTTATGTTACGGAGGAGATTTATTCTAAATTACCAATTAAAGATAGTGAATCTATTATGATCAGTTCTTATCCAGTTTATAATAAAGATGAGATATTTGAACAGGATTTTGAGGAAGTTGTAAAAGTTATTTCTGATTTAACTGAAATTCGTAATTTGAAAGTATCTAATGGAGTTAAAAAGGATGCGAAAGTTAGTCTTGAGACTCAGGATGATTTGATTTATATTTATCGCTCACAGCTTAAAATTAATGATGATAATTTATTAATGACTGATGAGGATGTTTCTCAATATCAATCTATTTCTTATCAATCTACTTTTGTTCAAATTACTTATTATTTTGAAAATGAAGTTAATAAAGAACAATTAGAGGAGGAAATTAAAAAATTACAATCTTCTATTGAAAGACGTGAGAAGCTTCTTTCTAATGAAAATTATGTAAATAAGGCTCCAAAGAATATTGTTGATTTAGATCGTCAAAAATTACAAGAGGAAAAAGAAAAATTACAATCTTTGAAAGCACAATTATAAATTTGTAGCAATAGAATATTTCTATTGCTTTTTTTTGATTGTTTTAGTATTCTGATAGTAGGAGGGTAGATGTGAGAGAGGCTTTGGAACATTTGATTGCAGGGGAGGATTTTGATACTGTTTTAGAGGAGTATCAGTTGAATAAGTATGAGTTGTTGGAATCTTTACGTGATGAGGTAATATCTCATAAAAAATATTTTCAGCATGAGCAAAAAGAACAGTTAAAATCTATTTATATGGATAGTTATAGTATGATTGATTTTCAAGGAGAACGTGTTATGTTTGTTTCAGATACGCATTTTGCTAGTAAATTTGAATATCCAGATTATTTTCCGATTGTGTTAGATTTTTGTCATACTAATGGTATTCATTATTTATTTCATGGAGGAGATATTGGTGATGGTATGATTCAACCAGGAAAGAATTATCATACACCAATCAAACAAGTAGAACATATTTTAGATGTTTACCTTGAAGATAAGAAAGTGCGTCAGTTTATTCTCGGTGGTAATCATGATTCTAAATATCATAAATATGGCATTGATTTATTAAAAGTGTTAGCAAGTGAGAAAAAGAATGTATATCCTTTAGGGTATGCTCAATCTTATTTTACAATTTTTGGTTATCCTTTTTCTTTTGAACATCATTGTACTATACGACCTCAATATCGATTGATTGCTTTGCCGTTTACAATTACTGGTCATGCTCATAAAAGCAGATTTGGTGATGATTTTATTAAACTTCCAACGTTGAGTCATGATCATCATTATAAAGATTTTCCAGCTGGTGTTCCAGGATTTATTGTGATGGATACTATTTCTGATCTTACAACATTTGATTTAAAGTTTTCTCGTTATTCTTTTACTTCTTCATTGGAACCTTATCAGGAGGAAGCGTATGTGTATCAATTTGTAAAAAAGTGTTGACATTTTTAATAAAAAGGAAAATGTCTTTTTTTTTCGACAAAATTCTAATAGATGTTTTGTTATCTTATAGATGGTGATTTGATGAAAAAGACAATGTTATTAGCTGTAATTTTTGTGGTTTTAGGAGCAGTTTGTGGTAATTATTTGTATAAGAAAGCACCTGATACCGTTTCTGTGTTTCAAACTAATCAAACATTTTATTTCTTACAAGAAGGAATTTATTCTTCTAAAGATATTATGCAAGAGAATGTTGGGGATTTGATGAATAAGTTGGCAGTTTTAGAAGATAATAAATATTATGTATATGTTGGTATTACTATGGATCAGGATAACGCGAATAAGATAAAGAAAATTTATGAGAATATGGGATATCAAATTTATATTAAAAAAATGACATTAGATAATGAGGAATTTGCAAGTAATGTTAGTCAGTTTGATTTATTGGTACAAGAGTCTGATACTGATGAAGATGTATTGACAGTAGAAGAAGTGGTTTTGGCTAATTATGAACAAATTTTTAATGTGTAAACTTGGGCCTTTTTTCTAATAATATAGTAGAGGTGATTTATATTAGTTATAAAATAAAAGAATTGCCAGATGAAGAACGGCCAAGAGAAAGATTTATTTATTATGGTGCAGATGCTTTATCTGATTCTCAATTATTAGCTATATTACTTAGAAATGGTTATCAGGATAAAAATGTTTATGATTTAGCTTTGGATATTTTAAAACGATTTCCATTATCAGATATTCAAAATTGTAGTTTTTATGATCTTATTTCTGTTAAAGGAGTAGGGAAAGTAAAAGCTATTGAGATTTTAGCAGCAATTGAATTTGGAAAAAGAATTTTTCTTAGAAAGCAGAAAAAGTTAGTGCAATTGAGTAGTGCTGCAGATATTTGGAAAGATGTTCGTTATTTTATTACAAATGCTAAGCAAGAATATTTTTATTGCTATTATTTTAATCAGAGACAAGAATTGTTAGAGAGGAAGTTGTTATTTATGGGAACTATTAATCGTAGTATTGTACATCCAAGAGAAGTTTTTAAGGAAGCTTATCGACTTAGTGCATCTAGTATCGTGTGTATTCATAATCATCCTTCTAATTGTGTTACTCCTAGTAAAGAAGATGTACTTTTAACGGATCATTTGGTAAAAACTGGTTATATTCAGGGAATACCAATACGCGATCATATCATTGTTGGGGAGGATAGTTATTATAGTTTTTATGAACATCATAATATTTTAAATCTATAGTTGCGACTAAATTTGATTTATATTATAATAAGTTGGAATGGGATGATGTTATGTATAAGAATAAAAAGAGAAAACAATTAAACATAAAAATTATTGTAGCAATTTCTATTGTTATGGTGCTTCTTGGATTAAGTTTATCTGTTTATTTGAGTCGTTCTAATTTTTTAGGAGAGGGACTTATTAAAAATGTTGTAATGGCTATTGATAAAGTAGTTATGTATCCTTTTACGGCTTTAAATACTGAAAAAGATGTTGACCAGACGGAAAGTTATTTGATTCAAAAGAATGTAAATGCTTCTTTGGAACAAGAAATTCAAGAATTGAAGGATATGCTAGATTTAAATAGTACTTTGACAGAGTATACAGCTGTTAATGCTACTATTTTATCTAGAAATAAGAATTATTGGTTTAATCAAATTATGATTGATAAGGGTTCTAAAGATGGTATCGAAAAGGATATGGCTGTTATTACAAAAAATGGATTAGTAGGAAAAATTTCTAGGGTATATCGTAATTCTAGTGAAATTAAGTTGATTACATCAGATGATGTTAATTTTAAAGTTAGTGTTGCTATTCAAACTGGTAATGGTGATAGTTATGCTATATTAAATGGATATGATGCGGATACGGAGTGTGTTACTGTTACTGGTGTTGACAAAATGAGTAATGTTGCTAAGGGAGATACGATTGTTACAAGTGGACTTGGTGGAATGTTTCCAGCGGGTATTTATGTAGGAGTTGTACAAGATGTTCAAAGTGATAAGTATGATTTAAGTAAGACATTATATATTAAAACGTCACAGGATTTTAATAATATTCATTATGTTACTGTTTTGAAGGAGAAAGAATAATATGGTTGTTGCTATTGTTATACTTGTTGTGTCTTTCTTTTTAGATGGTATTCTTTCTAACTTTTTACCTTATATGGTAGGCGATTTATCACTTTTTACTCCTATGATTACTATAGTTTCTTTGGTTATTGTTTATCCTTTGTTTACGAAGAGATTAAAGTATTATTTTTTTAGTTGTTTTGTTATAGGGCTTCTATATGATTTTATGTATACCAATTTATTGTTTTATAATGCTATTTTGTTTTTAGCTGTTGGTTGCATTACGATGTTTATGAATCGCTATATTCGTCGTACATGGCTTAGTACTTTATTATTTCTTGTGGTTGCTATTGTGGGATATGAATGTATGAATGCTATTATTATTTTGATATTTCAATTGGTACCAATGACATTTTCTCGTTTGATTTATAAGGTTTCTCATAGTCTGTTACTCAATTTATTTTATGGCGAGTTTCTTTATTTTATTATTTGGTTGTTGCCAAAGAAATATAAAAAAATCGCTATTAATTCTTAAAGAAAGTAGAATATTTACTTTCTTTTTTTCATATCCTTTATAGAGGAGACTGAGATATGGATACAAGGAAAACTGTAAAGAAAAAGTTGGTATTAAAGAAAAGCGTTCGTAATTTTATTACTAGAGTTTTAATTACTGTTATTATATTTTTAGTAGGGATGATTTTAGTGAAAAGTAACTCTGATTTTAAAAATATTATTTTAGATGAGGTATATGATAATAATTTTAAATTTACTAAAATTAAAGATTTTTATCAAAAATATTTTGGTAATATTTTGTCTATTGATCAGTTAATGGTTGAAGAGCAACCTGTATTTAAAGAAAAACTTTCTTATGAGAAAGCGGATACTTATTTAGATGGTGTTAAACTTAAAGTTAGTGATCATTATATGGTGCCTGTTTTAGAAAGTGGCATTGTTATTTTTATGGGTGAAAAAGAAGATTATGGAGATACCGTTGTGATAGAGCAAATTGATGGGGTGGATGTGTATTATTCTAATATTTCAACAGAGGGGATACAATTATATGATTATGTTGAAAAAGGGAGTTTATTAGGAGAAGCACAAGATAAAAATTTGTATTTAATTTTTCAAAAAGATGGAGAATATTTAAATTATAAAGATTATATTTAAGTATTTTGAATTTCATCCATTGTTTTATTTAGTTGCTTTTTTTGCTGTTTTGACAGCATCTTTTTTCTCGTTTTTTGTTATTACTTTTTTAATTGTCATTCATGAGATAGGACATCTTTTGATGGCTTATCTTTGTGGTGGGAAAGTGCTTAAAATTTTGATTTATCCATTGGGAGGCATTTCTAAGTTTTCAACATCCTTTAATTTATCACTGGTTAAAGAGTTCTTAATTTTGATTTTTGGTCCAATCTTTCAAATTCTTGCCTGCTGTTTTTTAGTTTTTCTTTTTCCAGAAAAACAAAATTTGATTTTTACTTATCATTGGGGGATTTTATTTTTTAATTTACTTCCTATTTATCCTTTGGATGGTGGGAAATTGGTTTGTTTATTGTTTCATCATTTTTTACCGTATAAGAAGGCTTTTTATTCTACTTTTCTTTTAGGGTATTTGTTATTGTTTTGTTTTTTTTATTTTTGTTTTGTTTCTTTTTCTATTAATGTGTTTTTTTTTACTGCTTTTTTGTTTATAAAACTTATGATGGAATTTAGAAAAGTACCTTATTATTATGAGCGTTTTTTGTTGGAGCGATATTTAAATCATTTTTGTTTTCAAAAGAGTAAGGTGATTTCATCTTTTGATCAGTTTCAAAGGAGTTATCGTCACTTGATTAAGGATGGTGATAACTATTATTTGGAAAGAGAATATTTAGAAAAAAAGTACAAAAGTTGTTGACAATTAACTTTGTGCTTGCTATAATCTATTTGTCGACTTGAAAAAGGGATGACAAATATGGGGCATTAGCTCAGCTGGGAGAGCGCCACGTTTGCACCGTGGAGGTCAGCGGTTCGATCCCGCTATGCTCCACCATATTGATGATTACCGTTGTTTATCAACGGTTTTTATTTTTTTACCTGCCCTTTACCTGCCTTTTCCTTTCTTTCCTTTTATAGATTATCTAGTAGATTTACAATTTTATATCAATGGATTTTTGGCCAATAAAAAAGCACAATTAATGTGCTTTTTATCTGCAACCGTTTCCATTGTTGCAGCAATTATTATTTCCTCCCCATATGAAGAAAATAATGATGATAACAATGATGATAGCCCAAATCCATCCAGAACCAAATCCATCATTGTTTCCATAATTATATGGATAATAAGGATACATTCCGTACATATTACTTCATTCCTTTCATTATAATATAAGCAATTGGTTGGTGACATTTGATAACAAACGCCCAATTTTTTCATTTTCTTGTGATAAAAGTCAAAATTTTTACTTATGAAAAAATAAAAAAAATGATATAATTTAAGTACAACGTGTAGCTATTTATTGGTGTAAATCCAGCTGATAGCTATTTTTTTGGGAGGGGAATTATGTTTAAAGTCGGTGATTTTGTTATTTATAGAAGAGATGTTTGTCAGATTAAAGAAATTAAAGGGAAATTATTCTTTGATAAGGATTATTATATTATGAGTCCTATCGATGATGATTCTTTAATTATTAAGGTTCCAGTAGAGGCTTCTTGTTATCTTCGGGAAGTTGTTTCTAAAAAGGAAGCGAATGATTTGATTTCTCAAATACCGTCTATTGATATGATTGATGCAGATGATAAAGACTTAGAATATGAATATAAACGGCTTTTGGATGAAGGAACATTAGAGAATTTAGTAAAAATTATAAAAACTGCTTATTTACGGAATCGGGAACGGTTGAATCAGAAGAAAAAAATTGGAGAGAAAGATGATAATTATTTTCAATTAGCTGAAAAAAGATTATATAATGAGTTGTCGGTTAGCTTAGATTTAACATTTGATGAAACGAGGCAATATGTGATTGATAGTGTGAAGGCACTTTTAAGCTAAGTTAGTAGATTTTTTAATCTACTTTTTCTATGATATAATGTTGTAGGAAGGTGTTAGCATGGAAAAGACTAATGTAATGCGATTATTGGATCAGAAGAGAATTTCTTATCACTCTTATTATTATGGAGATACGGACGCTATTAGTGGTGTTGATGTTGCGACTGTGTTACAGCAAGATGTTTGTCAAGTTTTTAAGACTTTAGTTACGGTTTCTTCTTCTAAAAAATACTATGTTTTTATGATTCCTGTTGCGGAAGAGTTAGACTTGAAAAAGGCGGCAAAAAGTGTTGGTGAAAAATCTGTTTCTATGTTACCAGCGAAGGAATTGTTACCGCTTACCGGTTATGTTCATGGTGGTTGTTCTCCTTTTGGAATGAAGAAAAAATTTCCTGTTGTTGTTCATGAAAGCGCTAAAAATTTTTCGAGTATTATTTTTAGTGCTGGTAAAGTTGGATATCAAGTAGAAGTTTCTGTTTCAGATTTAGAGGAGAGTCTTGATTGTCAATTTGCCTTTCTTGTAGAGGAGAGATAGTATGACCATTTCTGAATATCAAGATTTTGAAATCAATCAATTGTTTTATCGTTTAGCTAAATCTAAGTTTCGTAGTCGATTTCATTTATCTAAGAAGGATAAGGAGTATGTTTTAGAAAAAGGTGTGGAGACGATTCAACAACATGCTTATGATTTTATTATTAAACGTTTAGCTCCTTGTCATTTAGAAAATGATGGAAAACAAACACCTATGAAAGGACATCCTGTCTTTCTTGCCCAACATGCGACTGCCACTTGTTGTAGAGGGTGTTTATTTAAATGGCATCACATTTCAAAAGATCGAGATTTAACAAAAGAAGAAATAGATTATGTGGTTCAAGTTATTATGAGATGGATTAAAAAAGAGGTGAGATTATGATATTACAAGATGAATTTAAATATTTGGTTGGCGGATACTATGGTGTTGCTGAAATGGATGAATATGATTTGAAAGTTTATGTGCTAAAAGATATAGAAAATTATATTCGTTCTTTTTTGAAAGAAAATCCGATATCTGACTTTGATTATAAAAAAGAAGCTGAACATATTAAGGATACGATGTCTTTGCGAACAAAATTGCAAGATAGTTTACTTGTCTTGTATAAAATTGATGCTTCTATGGAATTAGTGTTTATGATAAAGAGAAGATTAAAAGAGATGGATAAATACAAGAATTGTTCTTGATAGCTTGGATTGGTCATTAGAATACTTACTTATATGTTGTTGTGTTTATCTTAGTTATAGTTTCATTTATGGGTTAAAAGATTTTATTATTACTTGGTTATAATATATTGATAAAAATTTATTAAGAAGGGTGATGTAATATTGCCTTTTTTTCTTTTTGGTTGTATAATAAGCATAAATTTTAAGGGGGCATTTGATATGGAGTTTTTAGTATTTCTTAGTTATTTTTTGTTTGCCTTTTTGTTATTTTTATTTCTTAATTATATGATGAAAAAGTTTTCGTTGACCAAAGTGGAATATATTTTGTTTACTAATATTTTCTTGGTCTTTTTAGCCGCTATAGCAAGTTATTTTCATTTTTTAACATTTTGTGATGATATTTTTATTATTGTAGTTTTTGAATTTTTAATTCGAATGCTTTATACTAGTTATTTATTAGATAAAGATTTTTTTGCTAAAGAAGATGGAGTGTTGCCTTTATATTTAGGTAATGTTGTTGTTGCTTATTTGTTAAATCAATTTATTATTCGTCAAGTTGAAATGGTTTTTTTAAATCCAGAACAATTAAAATTTTTATTATGGGTATTTATTATTTTATTTTTTTATCATTTTTTTCATCAAAAAGAGAAGTTATCTTTTATTAAAGATCGTGATAGAAAATCACTTGATTTGGGAGATCGCAAACAATATATTATTCATCAATATACTAAGATGAAACAGAAATATGGTTCTGATATTCGAGTAAAGGGTGATATGAGACTTCTAATTTATGCGTTAATGATTTTTGAAAATTATAAACGTCCTACTTTTTTTAGACAAATTGATTATTTTCGTTATCAGTTTGATCATGTACCAAAGAAGCAGGGAATTATGCAAGTAGATACCAAAAGGATTCTTAGCGATGTTGAAAGTATTGAATTTGTTGAGAAAAAGTTAGAAAATTTACAAAGTAAGAAACAGACAAAAAAGAATACTATTGATGTTTTAGCTCTCTTAAAATCATTAGGTAAAAAGAAAGAGGAATGTTTAGAAATAGAGAAAGTTTATCATGTGTTAAAGGAATTTATAGAATTATAATACTTAATATTAGGATTGGAAGTATGTGGTGTTGTGAGAACAATTAGAACGGAAAGGGGTATTATTCATTTATATTCTTATGATTTTATTGGTAAAGGTACTGAGGCTACGGTTTATCGAAAAGGGAATACAGCATATAAATGTTATCATCCTTTCTTTTATACAGATCGTTTGAGTTTAGAAGAAGTGCAAAAATTACGCAAGCTTTCTACTAGTCGTATTTTGTTACCTCAAGAAATTTTATGGAGTCTTACTGGGAAATTTAAGGGATATACAACAAAGTATGTGGAAGATTATGGCATTGAAAATATTTTGCAGTTACCTACGGATTTTTTAATTGACGAATTTCATCGATTAAAGCAAGATTGTACTATTCTGGGAGAACAATCTGTTTTGGTGGCTGACTTTTTACCTGGAAATTCTGATGTCCATAATTATTCTTTTCATGATGGTGTTTATTTTTTTGATCCGGGTAAGTTTCGCTATGATACTAGTTTTTCTTCTAGTGAAATTATTGCTTATAATTCTTCTATGGTAGATGATGTTATTTATCATGGTATTATTATGAAGTATGGTAATTTTTTAGGATCTTCTCCTCAAGTGGCTGAAGCTATGAAGGAGTGGTCTTGTGATACCACCTATACTTCAGTTGGACTTATGGATTATATAGAATCTGATATTCATGAAAAAAATTTGGGTGAATATATAAAAAGAAAAGTATTAAAAAAATAGTTAAAATGTGAAAGATGTGATTTCTTTGAAAGTTGTTGTTAATGAACAAGGGGCTCATCTATTATTTTTAAAAGATTATACTGGGAAGGGACAAGAGGCAACGGTTTATTGAAAAGGTGATGTTGCTTATAAGTGTTATCATTTTTTCTTTTTGTGATTGTTTAAGTTTTGATGATGTTCAATTTTTGGAAATTCTTTCTACTAGTCGTATTTTGTTACCGCAAACAACGTTATATTCTATTTGGGGACAATTTAAGGGGTATACTACTTGTTATATAGAAAACTTAGGATTATTGCATTTTATGTTGTTACCAACTAGTCTTGTTCTTTCTAATTTTAAATTATTACAGACAGACTGTTCTACTTTAGGTAGTCATCATGTTTTAGTTGCTGATTTTATGGCGAAAGATTATAGAATATGTAATCATTCTTTTCGTGATGGTCTTTATTTTATTGATTCAGGGAGGTATTTTAGAAACTATCAATATTCAGTAGAGGAAATCATTCAAAAAATAAGAATGCTGTTGATAATTTTTTGTTTTTTAGGGTTTTAAATCGATATGCTATTCATGAGTTTGAAAAGTATGGTTATTGTTTTTCTAAATTATATGGTATATAAAAACAAGCACAGAATAGGGGTATTTCTTTGATGGAGTTTATTACAGAAGATATTTGTGAAAGTAATTTGGCAAGTTATGTTAAAAGAAAAGTTTTATAACTTGTCTTTTTTTCATATTTATAGTAAAATTTAAGAAGTTTTGAGGTGATAGAATGATACAGGTAAATAATGTTAGTTTAAAGTTTGGGAAAAGAACTTTATTTGAAGAAGTTAATATTAAATTTACAAGTGGAAACTGTTATGGTCTTATTGGAGCAAATGGTTCTGGAAAAAGTACATTTTTAAAAGTGTTATCTGGTGAAATTGAGCCAACGACAGGAGAAATTCTTATTTCTAAAGGAGAAAGAATTTCATTTTTAAGACAGGATCATTATCAATATGAAGAAGATTCTGTTTTAGATGTGGTTATTATGGGTAATGAAAAGTTGTATCAAATTATGACGGAAAAAAATAAAATGTATATGCAGACAGAATTTAGTGAAGAAGATGGTATGAAGCTTGCTAATTTGGAAGCTGAGTTTATGGAATTGGATGGTTGGAATGCTGAAAGTGATGCTGCTACCTTGTTGAATAGTTTGGGAGTTGATGTTTTATTTCATTCTATGAAGATGAAAGAGATTCCTGTTAAGTTGAGAGTAAAAGTTTTGCTTGCACAAGCTTTGTTTGGAAATCCAGATATTTTGCTTTTGGATGAGCCTACTAATAGTTTGGATTTAGAGGCAATTCAATGGTTAGAAGAATTTTTAATTAATTTTAATAATACGGTTATTATCGTTTCTCATGATCGTCATTTTTTAAATAAAGTTTGTACCCATATTGCAGATATTGATTATGGAAAAATAAAATTATATGTTGGTAATTATGACTTTTGGTATGAATCTAGTGAATTATTACAAAAACAGATGAGAGAGTCTAATAAGAAAAAAGAGGAGAAAATAAAAGAGTTGCAGGCATTTATTGCTAGATTTAGTGCCAATGCATCTAAGTCTAGACAAGCTACTTCTCGTAAGAAGTTACTTGATAAAATTCAATTGGATGAGATTGTTCCTTCTTCTCGTAAATATCCATATATCGATTTTAAGATTGAAAAAGAGGCTGGTAAAGAAATTTTAAAGGTAGAGAATTTGACGAAAGTAGTAGATGGAAAAACTATTTTAGATCATATTTCTTTTACTGTTTTAAAAGGTGATAAGATTACTGTTTTAGCACAAGATGATTTGGCTAAAACGACGCTATTCAATATTTTATCTGGTGAAGAAGATTATGATGAAGGAACGGTTGAATGGGGAAAAACAATAAAATTTGGTTATTTACCACAGGATAATACGAATTATTTTCATACTGATAAAAATATTATGGAATGGATTGGACAATATTATGATGTAAAGGATGAGACAGTTCTTCGTGGCTTTTTAGGAAGAATGTTGTTTTCTGGGGATGATGTTTTTAAAAAGGTTTCTGTGTTATCAGGTGGAGAGAAAGCTCGTTGTATGTTGTCTAAGATGATGTTAGAAGAACCTAATTTTTTGATTTTAGATGAACCTACTAACCATTTAGATTTGGAAAGTATTACTTCTTTAAATAAAGGATTGGTTAACTTTAAAGGTGAGGTTTTATTTACTTCTCGTGATTATGAGCTAAATAGTACAGTTAGTAATCGAGTAATTGAGATTTTAGATAATGGTAAAATTATTGATCGAGCAGTTCCTTATGAAGAGTATTTGGAAAAAAATAAAAGATAAGTTATCTTATCTTTTTTTTGTTACTAAGTTTTTTCCTATTTCACAGCGGTTACCCCAGGAATCTAATAATTTATTATCTTTTTTTACACAGATGATTTCACAATTGTTTGGACATCCTGAACAATTGGTACTAGTTGTTTTAAAATGATCTTCTATGATATGAAACGTAAAATTTATTTCGGGTTCTTTTTTAGATAAGATAGCAACTCCTAAGGCACCCATTAGATGACCATTTTCATCTGTTATAATTTTTTCTCCTAAAATATTTTCAAATGCTTTTACTACGCCGATATTTTTTGAAACTCCTCCTTGAAAAATAATGGGGGCTTGTATTTTTTTCCCTTTTCCTACGTTGTTTAAGTAGTTCATCGCTACACTTTTACAGAGACCAGCTACGATGTCTTCTTTTTTATGCCCCATTTGTGCCTTGTGAACTAAATCACTTTCAGCAAATACAGTGCATCTTGCTGCAATAGGAGTAGGGTTTTTACTTTTTAAAGCAATGCTTCCGAATTCTTCTACAGGAATATCTAGTCGTTCGGCTTGACTGGATAAAAAGGCTCCTGTTCCAGCGGCACATAATGTGTTCATAGCATAGTCGATAACAATTTTATCTTTGATGAGGATAATTTTAGAGTCTTGTCCTCCAATTTCTATAATTGTTCTTATATCTGGATATTTGGATAATGTGCCAATGGCATGAGCGGTTATTTCATTTTTTATAATGTTTGCTCCTAAAATAGTTCCAATTAGTTTTCTGGCTGAGCCGGTTGTTCCTACACCAACAATTTGATATTCTTTGGGCATTTGGCTTTGTAGTTCCTTTAACACTTCTTTGACTGCTTGCAGAGGATTTCCTTTTGTCCAAAGGTAGATACTTGCTAGAATTTGGTTTTCTTGATCAATAATGACTCCTTTTGTAGAAATAGAACCAATATCAATTCCTAGATATGCTTTTTTCTTCATTTTCCCTCCTAATTGTTATTAAATCTTGAAAGGCTTCTAATCTTGTTTTAATGCCTTCTGTACCAGATTCTTCATCATATGAAAAAAATATAATTGGCATTTGTTTTTGTTCACAAATTTTTTGAATAATAGGTATTGCTGTTATTTCTGGAGTACATCCGAATGGTTTGATATGAATGATTCCATCACATTTTCTTTTTGATAAATAAAGAGTTCGATAAATATTATCTAGTCCATCTGCACCTAATTTATATTTACAGTAGGGTTTGACTACTTTTCTCATATGTCGTATCCATAATTTTTTTTGCCATATTAAGTATGAAAAATTAGTAAATCGCTTGATTTCTACTTTTTCTTTGGCTAGTGTTTTTTCTAAGTCATAATTAGCGAAAGGTTCCATATTGGTGTATAATTCTCCTATAATTCCTACTTTTAAGCAATTTTTTGGTTTATTTATTTCTATTTTTTTAAATTTCTTTTTATATTTTTTGTACAAATGATGAAGTTTTAAAATAGAGTTTGTATTATGGAATTCTTGTAACATTTTCTTTTGAAGTTTTTGATGGCTTCCTTCTATTGTTTCAAAACCTACATTTTTTCTTATTATTTTATCTATTTCATCCATATAGAAAATAAAAATGATTGTATATAAAAAGCTGTGAATGAATTTTTTGTATGTTAAAGTTTGATTTATATTTTTGAAAATTGTGTATACTTCATTTATTTTGAGAGTATCTGTTTTCATTATTTTATAAAATTCAAAATCGTATCCTAAATCTTTTAATATTGTTTCTGTTACTTCAGCATAATATCTGTAACGACAGCCACCACCTGCGGTGAATAAGACATTAGCTCCGTTATCTAGGCTTTCTATAAAATTTCCTAGGTTATATTTGAAGGGAATGCATACCATATCTGGTGCATATTTTGTACCTATTTCTAATGTTTTTTTTGTGATGGGTGGGGCTATCTGTACTTTGGCATCTGTCAATAACTTTAGTAATTTAGAAATAGGGTAGTAGTAATTCCCTACATGAGGAAAACTAATTATTTTGTCCATTTTTTTCCTCCTTTAAATTGGTTAGGATATCGATAAAGCTTTCTAGTCTAGTAATGATTCCTGTTTCATTATTCAAGTCTTCGAAGATTAGTGTTATTAATGGTATCTTTTTAATTTTATGAGCAATTTGTTCATTCATTAGGGAATCTGGTCCACAGGGAAAGGATGATATTAGTATAATTCCATCTACATAATCTTCATAATATTTTGTACTGGCTACAATTTCTTTATTATGGGTCCAATGCATATCAGGAGCAATTTTTTGATATTCTTCTTTTACTTTTGTGTGGTCTATTTTGTTACTGTAAAAGATAGTAATATTATTTTCTTTTAGGAAGTCAGTTACCACTTTACCAATTAAATTGTCATATAAGTTATATGGATGTCCAGCTAATAGTATTTTAATATTTTGTTTTTTTAATAGAGACTGTTGCTCTTGTTCTTGTTTTTTCCTTTTCATGTTCTTTATTTTTTCTGCATATTTATACGCTGTATATGTTTTTATGTAAGAAAATCCTAGTTGTTCTCCCATTTTTAAAAAGGCCAGTACTTGATAGTTTTTGGCTGATACATCGACGTTGTAGTTTAGAATGTCCATTTCAAAAAGATTGTTTACTAAATCGAATAAGGCATTAAAATTAGTACAGACTTGATTGTGTTTTTCTAAGGAAAAGATTCTTGGTATTAGAATGTAGTCACATTTTCCTTTTAGTTCTATGATGTGTCCTAAGTATATTTTTAATGCTAGACAAGCTTCAGTGGGGGCAATTTTTGTTCCTTCTTCTATTGTTTTCTTTGTAGTAGGATTGCTGATTATTATTTGTAAATTTAGTTTTTTGAAAAATTCAATCCATAGATCTTTGTCATAATAATAAAGTAAAGCTCTTGGTATTCCTATTTTTGTTTTGATGATATCACTTCCTTATTTCAATTTATGTATATGAATTATAAAAAATATTTTTTTCTTTCGACAATTTATTTGTGAAAATTCATAGAATTGTGATTAAAGTATGTTATAATTGTTATTAGTGATGGAAGGAGTTATCATATGAGCGAAAGAACGAAGAAGATTTTGATTGGTCTATGTATTACTATTGTTATTCTTTTACTTTGTGCATTATGTTATTTTGCTTCCTCTGCTGTTACTTCTGGTGCGGGAAAGAATTCTACTACAGATAGTACGACAGAGACAACTGATGATTCTGATAGTGAGGCTGATCAGCTAATTGCTAGAGCTCAAGAAGAAAGTGATAGTGTTTCAGAAGATGAACAAAAAGCTTTTGAAGAAATTGATACAGACCAATATTTAGATTTATATAATGGGAGTGAGAATGCTGTTGTATTATTCTCAAGACCTACTTGTGGATTTTGTCAAATTGCAGAACCAATTTTACGTCATATTTCTTATCAATATGATTTTACTATCTATAATGTGAATGTTGATGAAATGGATGATGATGATAATAGTAAATTATTAGAGTCTGATGATTTCTTTAGTAATGGCTATGGTACGCCACTATTGATTGTGGTTTCTGATGGTGAAGTTGTTGATATGATTAATGGTTTAGTTGATACCGCTACTTACGTCGATTTCTTTACTGATAATGGATTTATTGAGGGATAGGTGAGAGTGTTATGAAAAGTGCTTATGAATTTGCTTTAGAATATAAGAGGAAACATCCAATGACTATCGGGTGGAGAATCAAACAGAATGCTTCTGTTGTTGATCATCATATTAATTCAGATGAACAGGTACTATATGCTTTTATTGGACAAAAAAATAATAATCCATTTAATTTATGGAGTAGTGCTGTTGTAGCTATTACGAATAAGAGAATTTTAATTGGGCGTAAAAGAGTTGTTATTGGATATTTTTTAAATTCTATTACTCCTGATATGTTTAATGATTTAAAGATAACTAGTGGTGTTATCTGGGGTAAAATATATATTGATACTATTAAAGAATTTGTTATTATATCTCATCTTGCTAAAGATTCTTTGGATGAGATAGAAAATGCTATTTCTGGTTATATGATGGAAGAGAAAAAGAAGTATGGTGTTACTAGGGAAGGTCAAAAATAACTTTTTTTCCTTCTTTTTTTTTGATATACTGTAATAGTAGGTGATAAGATGAAGAAAATTTTGCCAATATTAGTGTTACTTGCTTTTGTTGCTTTTTGTTATCAATTTATTGTTATATTTTTTATTACGGAACATGAAATTACATATTCTTTGATTGCTAATGATCAGAAGCATTATACAATTTCTGAGAACTATAAAAAAGAAGGAGATCGTCATTATTATACTTTCTCCGTTTTAAATCAGAATAAGAAAAAAAGATATTTATTTGAAGTCGAAGAAGATTTTGATAAACAGGATCGAGTGATTACTGACATTAAATATTATAAAAGAAATAATTTGGAATGTATTTTTCCTATTTATAAACGAGATCATGCTTATGATGTTTCTTGTTTACTAGACGGAGAACAAGTTAGTAGTTTTTATTTAGCATCGCAAAGTAATGAGGATTTTTCTTATATTTCGAAAAAGTTTTCTGAAGAAGGATATAAAGATATTTATTATGATTTAAGTGCGACTCCTGATAAGGAAAACAATCTTTCTATTTATTATGACTTTCTTCCAAAAAATTATATTTTTGCAATTTGGAATTATAAAGGAATTTATATTGTAAATTCAGATGGTATTGAGGAAAAACAATTTTTGAATTTTGATCATTATGAAAATAATTTGTCTACTGTTGTTGATAAATACTATGTTACAGTTAATACCGATGATGAACAAGATCAATTGAATTATTATCAACTTATTGTTTATAATTTAGCAGATGGGGGAAAAACGGTTGTAGATATTAATATTTCTCAGGATTCTTATTTTAATGGTGTTCATGATGGCTTGTTATATGTTGCGGATCCCAAAGAAGAAAAACAATATGTTTTAGATCCTGCTCGCAAGGAGTTTACAGAGAGTGATACGGTTTATGAGGTTTCTGATTCTAAATTAAAAGAGGCTGGTACTGATTTCTTCCGTTCTCCTAAAGTTGATTCTTTGCTTACTTCTAATAAAGAAATTACCAAACTATATGATACGACAGATATTAAGAAAAATCGTGATGATTATTACTTTATGACAGATGATGGAAGTATTTATCGTGTCATTGAAGAAGATTATGAACATTCTATTTTGTTATGTCAATTTGATGATATTAAAGAGTGGCAAGTTCATGATGATGGAGTTAGTTTCATTGTTGGTGATACATTGTATCTTTATACGGATGTTTATGGGTTAAAACCTATTTTAAGTAATCCTGAATTTATTTATAATTCTCAAAATATTTATCATTTTATAAGAGCGGAATAAATTCCGTTCTTTTTTCATATGTTAGAAAAAAGATAAAATATTGTTGAAATTTTAAAACACCTTTGGTATAATCATAAGTGCGAGTGGGGCTTTAGCCAAGTGGTAAGGCGTGGGTCTGCAACACCCTGATCACCGGTTCAAATCCGGTAGGCCCCTCCATTTGCGGATGTAGTTTAGTGGTTAGAATACGGCCTTGCCAAGGCTGTGACGGGGATTCGATTTCCCTCATCCGCTCCATAAGAAAATAAAAGAACTCAAATTTTGGGTTCTTTTCATTTATATTATTGATTTTTGGTTGACAAATACTTAAAAATATTATACTACATAAATAAAGAGATATTATTTTATTTTTGAGGTGGTTTGAATGTTTAAAATTTTTTTTCGAAAGACAAAAAATAAACTTTATATTAAAGAGTTACGTCCTGATATGACACAATGTAGAATTATTTTAATTGATAAAAAGGAAAAATAGAAGAATGAAAACTTTTTTGAAATCTGTTAATCTTAATGTTAAATATAATTTAGATACCCTTGAAACGCCTATTATAGTTTATTTTAAAGTTACTGGTTGTTGTAATTTAAATTGTTCGTTTTGTTCACAATCAGACTCTAAAAGAATTAATATGGATTTTGAAGAAGCAAAAAAATTATTACGTGAGTTTAAAAAAATGGGAGTTATTTCTATTAATTATACAGGTGGAGAGCCTTTGACTTATCCATACATTTTGGAATTGTTGAAATATGGATATTCTCTAGGTTTTGAACAAACCTTAATAACAAACGGTATAGATTTATTTAAAAACGAAGCAATTTTGAATTATGTTAATACGGTTGGTATATCGTTACATGGTAATCCTGAAATACATGATAAACTTTGTGGCGTGCCTGGTGTGTTTAAAGTGTTAAAAGATAATATTGATAAAATAATACTAAAATATCCTCAAATTAATCTTAATATTAATTGTACTTTAACTAAAGATAATATTGATTTTGATAATTTAGCTTTTATTGTAAAGTTTGCAAAGAAAAGAAATATTAAGTTATCTTTTGGTAGATTAAATTATTTAGGAGCTGCATCAAATGATCAGATTATAGATCCTGATTTATATTTAAAAAGTATTGATGAATTAAGCAAAAAATATCAATATATTTCAATAAGTAATTGTATTTCTGCATGTTCATGTAATGCTAGATATAGATACTTATGCCATAGTTGTGGGGCTGGTATATCACTTTTTAGTATTGAACCTAATGGAGATGTCAAAATATGCCCTTCATCAAATTATGTATTAGGTAATGCTTTTAAAAAAAATTTTAGTCAGATTTCCAGTTCTCAATATTTAAAAACATATAAGAAATTTGACTGGTTACCTAATCTTTGTAGATTATGTAAAGATTTTGAACGTTGTAAGGGTGGGTGTCATGCTGAAGGGAATTTTTTGTTTTTTGATAATTCGTGTGATGCTTTGCTAATTAGTATATTAAAAAAAACTTGGCAGAATATAAAACATAAAAAGCTGATTTTAAAATGTGGGAAAATTCGTAGAGAAAAGCAGGATTTTTTGATTATTAAAGTTCCACTTAGGAAGGTGGATAAAAATGGTTATAAAATTTTGTTAGATTGTGATGGAAATAAAACTGGCGGCGAGTTGGAAGCAAAATTTGATAGAATTGAAAATATTAGGGATTTTCTTTGTACATTGTATATAGATGGAATTATAGGAGAAGCTGTGTATGAAAAAAAGGAAAATTGATGATGATCGCTTTATTATTAATATTAATAATAAATATTATGTAGTTAATGAGTATACTTTTGATATAATTAATTCATATTATACTACTACTGATTTTTCAAAAGCTGCTAAAGAACTACATATGAGCAGATTTAACTTAAATAGAGAACTAAAAAAATTAAAAAAAGAAATCGAAGAAATAGAATATTATGATAATAATGTAAATTTGGATTTTCCTTTAAAAGTACAGTGGAAAATTACAAATAAATGTAATTTGAAATGTAAGCATTGTTATTTAGGAAGACTAGATAATAAAGAGCTTAGTGAAAAAGAATTAAAAAAAATTACCAGTAGTTTAATAAATAGTAACGTTATGGAAGTTACTGTTACTGGGGGAGAAGCATTACTAGTATCTTCGCTTCCTAAGATAGTTGCCTTGTTAATACAAAATGATATTAAGGTTAATATTTTCACTAATGCTTTATTATTGGACACTTTTGAAAAAAAACTAGTTAAGATTTTAGGATACTTGCCAGTCGAAAAATTAGATTTCTTTATAAGTATTGATGGTATGGAAAAAGATCACGATATCATAAGAGGAAATGGTAGTTTTAAAAAAACGATTCAAAATATAAAATTAATAGTTTCTAAGGGATATAGAGTTACTACTAATTCGGTGCTTTCAGTTCTTAATTATCAGGAACTTCCTCAATTATATGGCTTATTATGTAGGATAGGTGTATATAAAATACAAATATCTAATTTAATCGATTCTGGAAATGCTACATCTAGTATGAAACTTACACAAAAACAGCATGATTATTTTATGGATAATTTAAAAAAGGAAGTAAAAAAAATAGATAAAGGTCAAAGACTTTTATACGCAGATATGCCAGATGAGAATTGTAATAGCAAGGTGTATTTATTGGATAATGGTGAAAAAGAATTTTTGCAAACTGAACATTGGAAGTGTTCGGCGGGTATAGGTAAATGTACTATTGATTATAATGGGGATGTATATTGTTGCCCATTTATAAAAAGTTATTGTTTGGGTAATGTGTTAAAACAAGATTTTAATACTATTTGGTTAAGTAAAAAACGATATGAGTTTCTTAAATTAATTGCTAAAGAAAATAATAATAGCAGAGTATGTATTGCGGCAAAGCAAAGAGTCGAAAATCATTTGTAGGGTTATAACTTATAATAAAGGAGGTGATAGAGTGAAAAAAATTGTTGCTGCTGTGAAAAAAATTTTTTCAAGAAAAAAAGTAATAAATTTATTTGCAACAAATAATGATACAACTTTAGCAGAGTTGGGCGGTAATTACTGTTCTGACACTTGCTAATGACAAAAGGAGGTAAATATGGCTTCAGCTTCAATATGGAAAGATAATAAAGTTTTAAAAAAATGGTTAAAAAAGTATCAGATGGATTTTGTTGATGGTAATTTTAATTACGATATGAATAATCAATTATCTGATCCTTTATTAACAACAATTGCAGAAAAGTTAAATATTAATAAAGAATATATTTATTTAGGGGCGGGTAGTAGTCAGCTAATTACGGTAATTTTAAATTTGAAAATTTGGAATAAAATATTTATTTCTTTGCCGGAGTTTGGTCTATATACTCGAAATATAGGATTAAATAATGTAAATTCTGAGATGATTAGTTGTTTAACTGCTAATGATTTTATAAATCAATTAAGAAAAATTAAAAGTACAAAAGATGATTTGTTATGTATATCTTCTCCTAGATGGTTTTCTGGTGAAAGATTTACTGATAAGCAAATAGAAGATATTTTATTAATCTTTAATGGTTCTTTATTGATTGATGAAGCCTATATTGCCTTTTCAAATAAGAAAAGTGGTTTAGTCGATTTGGCTTTAAAAAATGATAGAATATTGATAATTAGAAGTATGTCTAAAACTTATTTTGCATCTGGTTTTAGAATTGGCTATTTAATTACTAAAAAAGAAATAAGCGGATTACGAAATACGTTTATAGCTCCACATTCGATTTCAACCTATTCGGCTAGATTTATGATAAAATTGTTAAATGATAAAAAAATGTTGAATATTTTTAATAATACTATCGAATATATTAAAAGTAATAGAGATTTAATTTATAAAACATTAAAGCATAATAAAAAGTTTATGATTATTAAATCAGAAAGTAATTTTATAAGTTTAATTTTTAAAAAAGAAAAAGACTTCAATAAATGTTATGATTTACTTAGTAACCTTCCTGGTATTCAAAAATTTAAAATGAATGATATTATGTTCATAAAAGTTTGGATTAGTGATGAAAAATTTTCTAAGATAGTAATAGAAAGAATTAGTAAATTGGAATGATTTATTTATATACATTGCCAGGAATTACTTTTAGTTATCCAGATATAAAAAATATACTTTATAGCACATATTTAAAAAATAATAAAGTTAACTACAAAATGTATGATTACACTGACTATTTTTTAAACAATCTTCTTGTTAATGCAAATTTTGAAAAATTTGGTGAAGATATCGAAAAAATTAAATATGATATCAAAGATAGCTCCAAAGACTTGTTAAGTGCAAATCATAAGTTTATTGAAGCAGTTAATAAATATTTGTCACAATTTGGTATAATTTATCAGAATAATCGTGGCTTTAATTTTCAATATCCTATAAAAAATATAGATGATTTTATAATTGTCAGTAATAAAATAAAAAACTTTATTGAATTATTTCCTTTGGATGATTTTCATGATAAAGATATTATCTTTGTTAATGTGTCATATGGTTTTCAAGTTCCTATGGCTATTGCTTTATCTAATAGAATAAAATGTGTTAATAAAAGTGTGAAAATTATTTGGGGTGGAAATTATTTAACTCAAATAAATCGGAATTGTGATGAATTAATTAATAAGGTCGATTTTGTAAATGCAATTATAATTTTTAATCATCTTAAGACTTTTCAAAATGCAATTTTATATTGCTTAGGTAAGAATGCTGATTTAATAAATATTATTGTAAGGAATAAAACTCGGTTTATAGAAAAAAATATTTTGGATAATGTGGAAAATTATTTTTTAGATTATTCAAGTGTTTCTTTAGAAAAATATTTATCAAGAGATAGAATAATGCCTTTGTTATTAAATTATGGATGTTATTATCATAGATGTAAGTTTTGTTCTCATTATTATCATTATGGAAATTATATGCCAATGAATGTGAAGAAAATTTTTAAAATGGTAAAAGAAATGTATAATAATAATAGATTTGATAAAATTGTGTTTGTTGATGAGTGTATACCTCCTAACATTATTTTGGATTTTGCTAATTATTTAATAAGTAATAAAATAAATATATGTTGGATGATGGAAACAAGAATTAGCGAGGTATATTTAGATATAGATAATGTTAAACAATTAGCTAAAAGTGGTTGTACATTTGTATCTTTTGGAATAGAGAGTTATAATAAAAGAATATTAAAACATATGAATAAGGGAATTGATATAAAAAGTATAAAAGGTGTGTTAAAAAATTTCTATATTAGTGGCATAGTTGTTGCTTCTACTTTTATGATTGGTTATCCTAATGAATATTATATAAATATATATAAGACTTTATATTTTATAAGTCATTTTAAATACATTGATTTGTTTGGTTTAAATGTTTTTGTGCTATCTAGAAATTCTCAAATTTGTGACGAAATAGATTGTGATTGTAGTAATATTAATATTACGTATAGATTTTATGGTGATAAAAGAGAAAAAATGGAAGCAATTATAAAAAAATTTAATCAAAATAAAAAAGTTTGTCAAGTTAATAGAATTAAGTCTGACTTATTAAATAGATGTGATTATTTTTATTTGAAAAGAAAGGATTTTAGTATTAATTATAAAGAGGTGTAAATATGAGTAATGCTGTATCATTAGAAGAATTAAGGGATTTTAAGTTTAATTATTGTGATAATTTTTTTCCTAAGAACTTATCCACATGGTCTACAATTGTTCTTTTAGAATGTGCAAAGGATCATGATTTAATGGATGAAATAAAGCAGTATATTTCTATTAGAAATGATACTGTGTCTGCAAAAGAACTCGATACTATTATGCAAGAACTTAGAAATAAAACAAACTTATATATTAAAAGTGCTAATAATTTAGAAAAAGGAGAAGATTATTACCGTACGTTTACGAGAGGTTTAGTATATTATGGTATATTAGAATCTTTAGATGAATTAGCTTCCTTTTCAACAGATTTAATTGAAGCTATAAAAAATAAATATGGTGATAGATATCTTGAAGTAATATCTAGATTTGATAAAGGAAATTTATCTGTAGATGGAGAAAAGGTATTAAAAGAAGCAAGCTTAGATGATTCATATTTATATGATGATTTATTACAAAAATATAGGGTTTTAAAAGAATGGCAAGATAAGCAACATGGCTATTATCAAACAATTATAGAACCTAGTTTGGAAGCATTGCATGATGATTATATAAAAAGATATTTGATACCTCTTGATGTAGAATTTGAAAGTCCATTTATGTATAAGAAATTTGCAGAGTTGTGTTCTAAAGATTTAATTTCTATCGATGAATTGGCTGAATGTTATTTGTGTGGTATGGATTATGAACTTGTAAAATTAGTTGGTGGTAAAGCTTATGGACTTACTGTATTAAGGGCTTGCGGTGTGGAAATCCCTAGAACTTTTGTCATTCCTGTTACTGCTTCTAATTTTGATGTAAATGAGCACTCTGAATTAATGAAAAATGGACATTATTCAGTAAGAAGCTCTGCTGATATTGAAGATGGTAAAAATAATTCTTTTGCAGGGATGTTTGATTCTTATTTAGATGTTGATTTCGATTCTTTAAGTGATAATATTGATAAAGTTATTAATTCAAAAAATAATTCTAGATTACAGCGATATATTGCTACTAACAATTTGGGTCAACCTAATATGGCTGTAATTATCCAAGATTTTGTTGAGCCCGAGTATGCTGGTGTATGGATTGGTAAAAATAATAATAGTGGCTATATGGAGTATGTGTCTGGTAATGGGGAAAAGTTGGTTTCTGGTAAAGTTTCTCCTAATAGGGAAATTTGGGAAAATGGCCAGGGGCCAGAAACGAAACTTGTTTGTAATGTTGGAGATGTTGGTAAAGAATTGTTAGAATATCAGCAAAGAGTTGCCCGGGATGATAACGATGTTGCTGATTTTGAGTGGATGATATTAAATAATAATTTAGTAATGTTGCAATATCGCCCTGTTACTTCAAAATTAGATATATCTCAATCTCTTAATCACGATATTGAAGAAGGTGTATATAGGGGGATTCCTTCATCTCCAGGAGTGGTATCTGGTCCTGCTAGATTTGTTAATGCACGATATATTGATCAATTAACAGATTGGAATGATGGAGATATTTTGATGGCTTGGTATACGGATCCTGAGTGGATGAATATTCTTTCACATTCATCTGGTATTGTGACTGCGGTTGGTGGTTTTTTATGTCATGCTGCCATTATAGCAAGGGAATTGGGAATTCCGTGTGTTATTGGTATTGGTGGAAATGCTATGAAGAAAATATGGGATGAAAAAAATTTGACTGTTGATGGTAATCAGGGAATTGTTAAGCCAGGATTAGTAAAAAAGAAAACAAGGTAGGAATATGAAAATTAAATTATATTAATGATTTATTGCATAGGTTTAGGTTAGTTTTGTATTAGAGGATTGTGACTTGTAATTACAGGGAGCAATCTTTTTTATTTATTAAATAGTTATAATTTTTTTATGATTTGTTTATTTATTTTTGTGAAAATATTCTTCTTCTTTGAAAATTAAAACATTGTTAATATGTTTCCAAGTCTTGTAACAACATTTCTTTTTTATGGGACATGTAGTACAATTTGGACAAGTTGGTAATAATAAATTTAAATCATTGATTATATATTCATATTTATTGTTGGAATTAATTGATTTAATATAATTTATTAAATTTTTGTTTTTTATTAGTTTATAATTGATATTTTCATGAATTTTACATTTTATCAATATATATAAAAATTCAAAAGTTATATTATTATAATTTGTTTTTATATAGTTTGATGCGTGAAAGTAGTTACCTAAATTTATAAATAAACTTTTGTCGCTTTTTAGACTTCTTTCAATTATGTTACTTGCTTTCTTTAAATCTTTTTTATTGTTATAATTATTTAAATTAAAATAGATAGATTTTAAAAAATCATAATTTTTAATTAAGTCTTTTTCATTATTATTAATGGTATCTATATTTGATAGAATGGGAATATATATTTTATAAGTGTTAAAACCTAAATACGAAAAGTCCTTTATATATATGGAAAGATTATTGCTTTTGATAATATTAAGCAAAAAATTAAATATTTCTTTATTTGTTTTTATATTACTAAAATATTTTAGATTTTTATAATTGATAAATTTATTTGATTGAAATATTTTTGTGGGATGAATTCCATTATTTGATGAATAGTTTTTAAACCAGTTCATTTTTCTTTCTTCGTTGTTTAATTCATAAAAGGTATTATTTGTTTTCTTCATTTTAAAAATTAAATCTTTTTTGTTTTTTAATCCTTGGAATGCTTCTGTTAAGCATCTTTGAACTGCAATGTTTATGTTAGGATCACTGCCAATTGTGAATATATATTTTGTTTTGTCTTTATTTGTTATATATACGCCAACTACAGGATATTTTTTTAAAGAACAATCTTTTATTTGGATGTTGAATCCATTTTCTTTTATTGCTTTAATTTTATTGTAGATAGGTAAATCTTTTTCAATTATGATATTATCAAGGATTATTTCTTTGTTTAATATTTCTTGATATGAATTTCTTTCCAAAATTTCACATATTCCTTGATTAATTGCTTCATAGAAGCTATTCCCTGCACATAATCCATTTGAAAAGGAAGTAGCATTTATTAGTTTTGATGGAAGATATTCTTCTTTTTCAGTTATTAAATTTTTATATTTACTAACGATGCTAAATTTATTGTTCTTTTTAAAAAAATCTTGTAAATTAACATCGCTTTCAAAAAAACTGGTTAAAATCTTTAAATTTTTAACGATATAATTTTTTTTGATTGTTTCATCATTATAACTAATTAAGTTTTTTACTTTTCCTAAATAATAAGTATTAATTAACATTTTTGATTGTAACCGTTCCATGAGTTCGGCATATGCTGAAGCTAGTGCTAAATCTTTAGTTATTCCTTTTCCATTTGTTCCTAAATGATAAAATCCCTTTATTTCGATTCTTGTAGAGTAAAAATTTTTGTATAGACATTTAGTTTTATTTTCTTTAATATTGATTTTATTTTCTTTAAGTATTTTTTTTATTTTTTTTATTGTTTCTTTTGGTGTAAGGTCTTTTCTTAATTCATTATTCATATTAATTCCCTTTTCTATTAATTGAGTTCTTTTTTCTTTTTAGTTTTTCTAATAGTTCTTGAGTATCTTTATGTGTTTTGATGCCTTTTTCTTTTAGCTTTTTTTCTTGTTGTTCTATACAGTATAATAATGCTTCATTTATGTTTTTATAGGCTAGTTGTTCTACTGGTTTTAATTCTTCTGGTATTTTTTCTCTTCCAATTTTATCGGCAATATATATGATTTTTGCTAATGTATCCATATCTTTATTTCCGATGGTGTGATATTTTATGGCATTACAACAGTTCTCATCTAAATGATATTTTTCTTTTGCGATGACGGCTCCAATATCGGCGTGTTTTATTTTCCTATTTTTTTCTTCGTTTAAATTTTTATTTAAGTGATATTTTTTAATCCAGTATTGATTTTCTTCTTCTGATAATTCTTTTGCGATATCATGTAATAATCCAGTTATATAGGCTTTTGGTTCATCGATGTGGTAGTGTTTGGCAAGTTTTTTTGCTGTGTCGGCTACTCGCAAACTATGGTCATATCGATATGGTGAAAGATTCTTTTTTAATTCTTCTTTTATATTTTTTATTTCCATTTTGTCACTTCCTATAACAAAATTATAATATGTTTTCTTTTAAATTCCTATCTATAAATTTTCTTAATTAACTACTTCTCTTATTTTTGTTTTTATGTTACAATATTTTTATAATAGAAAGGGTAGGATAGTATGACAAGTAAAATCGTTCGAAAAGCAAAATCAAGTGTAAAAAATGTTACACGCAAATACGAATCTAAAAAAATGGATGAGGAGCAAGTTTTAGAAGTTGAAAGAGAAGGTTGGTGGGTATATGTTTTATTGTTATCAACCATCGTTATTCTTGCTCAATCTTTAAAAGACTATACATTTTCTTTTGATAATGTTACTTTAACATATTCCATCTTTATAATACCAATTATTTATTTTGTAACTAATTTTATTACAAAGAAATATGGGTATAGTAAGTCTATTATTGGTATTTCAGTTTCTGGAGTTGCCTTGGTTGTTTTTAGCTTCCTTATGAGCTTTGTAATTGGTGAAGATTTTAACTTCTATGATATCTGTGGTGGATTTTGTGGATATGTTATCAGTCAGTTTGTTAACCTTACCATTTATCAGTATATTTTATTAAATACAACAGGTTCATTTATTTTGATTTATTTAACTTATCTATTTGCTTTTGTTGTAAATTATTTGTTCTATACATTAATTTATATGAATTTATTAGTATTTGATAATTACTGGATATCTTATTTTGCGACTCTTATTTTACAAGGAATTATGTGTTTCTTATTAGTATTCTTTGATGTTAATATGAAAAGAGGAATTGAGGTAGATTAAAAGATCTTCGAATGGAAGATCTTTTTCTTTGCAACAAAAAAATCTTCGAATGAAGATTTTATAATAATATAGATAATAAAATTAGTGCTGTATTATGAAACATGTGCATGGCAATGGAGGTAAATATGGTATCTGTTTTTTGATACATGTATGCGAATGCTGCACCTAATGCTCCATATGGGATGATATATAGTAATTCTATTGGAGATGTCATACTTGTTACTACATGTAATGCACCAAATACTAGGGCAGATAAAATAATAAATAACCATTTGTTTGGAAAGGCTTTTTTAAATCCTTTTCTAAATATAATTTCTTCTGTACAGGGAGCAATTAATCCTGCATTAATTAACATGAGCCAAGGTAGAGAAGAAATCATTGATTGCACTGCTTGTTCGTTTGCTGCTTGTCCTAGGTTTATAACGAATGTAATGATAATATTTGAAATCATCATTATACCAAGTCCTACTAACCAATATTTAATTCCTATATCAATGTTTTCTAAAAAGTTTTTTCTGAAACGTTTCCATTCTTCTATTAAATCTTTTCTAAAGATTAAAAATAGAAGAATTAATAATACGCAGTTTGAAAATGTGGATAACATAACATTTTGGGCTCCTGTTATATTATTTAGATCCATGTTAAATAATAAAATTGGTATCAGTTGGAAGTAGGCACTAAAATAAAATATTAAAAAAGCGACTATGCCTATTATTAGTCCTTTTATACTAATCCATTTTTCTTTTTCTTTCATACTATCACCTTATTAAAGAATAGCATAAAAAATGTTAAAATTAAAGATATTTATTGGTATTTTACAAAAAGTATGCTATACTATGTACAGAAAGGAGTGGGAAAGAAAAAATCCCACTCTTATTATTTCTAGGAGGTGAAGTATGAAAGAAAAAATTATTAATTTGGTGAGAGACGAAATTTCTCAATTTCATGTTTTTGTGGATGATGTTTATGTGTCTACGGAAGAGGGAAAGGATATTTTAAATATTGTATTAGATAGTCCTAATACTATTGATTTAAAATTAATTACGGAAGCTTCTAGAGTAATCAACAAACTTATTGATGATAATCAAGTATTAGATGATAATATTTATGAAGTAGATATTTATTCTAAAGAGAAGGGAGACGATTAAAATGAATGGAAAAGAATTTTTGACAGCATTGAATAATATTGTAAAAGAGAAAAATATTGATCCAGAAGTAGTTTATGATGCTATGGAATTAGCACTTACATCTGCTTATAAAAAGAATTTTAATTCTAAGACTAATGTAAAAGTATTATTTGATCGTAATACGGGAGATATTAAAGTTTATTCTTATTTAACAGTTGTACCTGATGATAAGATGACAAAAGAGGAATATGAAGATTATTTATTTGAACATTATACGGATGACGATGATGAGGAAGAAGTTGAAGAAGATGATTCCGAGAAAGAGGAATATAGCTACTTTAATCCTGATGTAGAAATAAAATTGAGCGATGCTAAAAAGATGGATAAGACTCTTGAGGTTGGAGATACTATTGATAAAGAAGTTACTCCAAAAGATTTTGGTAGAGTTGCTACTTCTACGGCTAAACAAGTTGTTATTCAAAAGATTCGTGAAGCGGAAAGAAATAGTATTATGGAAGAATTTGGTGATAAACAAGATGAATTGTTAGTAGGTACTGTTGCTTTGGAAGATACGGATAATTATTTTATTGATTTAGGTCGTACGAATGGAATTTTACCTAAGAAAGATATTATTCCTGGTGAAAAAATTGAAATGGGTTCTCAGATAAAAGTTTATGTTACTAAAGTTGATAATAATGGTAAAAATTTACTTATTTTATTAAGTAGAAGTCATTATGGTTTTGTTAAGAGACTATTTGAACTTGAAATTCCTGAACTTTCTGATGGAACTATTATGATTTATAGTGTAGCAAGAGATCCAGGAAACAGAAGTAAAGTTGCTGTTTATTCTGAATATTCTAATGTTGATCCAATTGGTGCTTGTATTGGTGAAAAGGGTAGTAGAATTGCTCGTATTATCGAAGAGTTACATGGAGAAAAATTAGATGTTGTTAAGTATGATAAGGATCCAGCGGTCTTTATCGAGAATGCTTTAAGTCCTGCTAAGGATTTAACAGTTTGCATTACAGATCCTAAGAAACAAGAAGCTATGGTTATTGCTGATGGTGATAATTTCTCATTGGCTATCGGTAAGAAAGGTCAAAATGCTCGTCTTGCTAGCAAGCTTACGCATTATAAGATTGATATTAAGACAACAGAGCAAGCGAGAGAGGCTGGCATTAACTTTAGATAATTGTTGGTAAGGAGGGTTTATGAAAGTAAAGAAGATACCTTTAAGGACTTGTGTTGTTACAAAAGAGAAATTACCTAAAAAAGAATTGCTTCGTATCGTTCGTACTCCAAGCGGTGAGGTTGTTGTTGATGAAAGTGGAAAGTTGAATGGTCGAGGTGCATATATTAAAAAAGATGTGCAAGTTTTAGAACAAGCAAAAAAGAAAAAAATCTTAGAACGACATTTAGAGTGTACGATAGAAGAGAGTGTATATGATGATATAAAAGAAAAATTAGAAAAATAATGGAGGTGAAGTAAAATGATGAATATCGAAGATTATGCATTGGATGTTGGCAAGACAGTTGAGGAAATCAAGGCTTTATGTGATAAGATTGGAATCGAATATAAAGATGAGACGACACCTTTAGATGAAACAGACATTATTTTACTGGATAATGAATTACAGGATCAGGAAGATTATGTTGAGGGAGATATTGAGGATTTAGAATCTAGGTTATACGAAGAAAAGGTTTATGATAAAGCTGAAGAGTTGGCTATGAACACAAAATTTGATTTAGATAATTCCACTTCTTTTGAAAAGGTAAAACCAAAATCACAAAAGAAAAATGATACAAAAAAATCTGATTTCTTTAAAGAGAGAAAAAAGATTTACAAACATCGTGAAAAATTACAGAAGAATGAAGCAACTCCTGATGAGCATGTTGTTTTATATAAGGATGGTATGACTGTATCAGAGCTTGCTGGATTGTTAGAGGTGGCACCAGTTGAATTGGTTAAGAAGTTAATGGGACTTGGTGTTATGGCTAATATTAATCAGTCTATTGATTTTGAAACGGCTGAAGTTGTTGTTGCTGACTATAACAAAACATTGAAAAAAGAAGAGACGGCTGATATTTCTAATTTTGAAAATTTTGAAATTGAAGATAAGGAAGAAGATTTGGTAGAAAGACCTCCTGTTGTTACCATTATGGGTCATGTTGATCATGGAAAAACAACTTTATTAGATATGATTCGTAAAAGTAATGTAGCATCAGGTGAAGCTGGTGGTATTACACAAGCAATTGGTGCTTATTCTGTTACTTGTAATGGTAAGAAGATTACTTTTATTGATACTCCAGGACATGCTGCTTTTACTGAGATGAGAGCACGTGGGGCCTCTATTACTGATATTGTTATTATTATTGTTGCAGCGGATGATGGTGTTATGCCTCAAACGGTGGAAGCTATCGATCATGCAAAGGCTGCAGGAGTTCCTATTATTGTTGCGATTAATAAGATTGATAAACCAGATGCTAATGTTGATCGTGTTATGACTGGGTTGGTTGAGCATGGACTTACTCCAGAGGAGTGGGGTGGAGATGTTATTGTTAATAAGATTTCTGCTGTTACTGGAGAAGGTGTCGATGAATTACTTGAAAATATTTTATTAATTGCTGAGATGCAAGAGTATAAGGCTAATCCATCACGTTATGCTAGTGGTGTTGTTGTTGAATCTAAGAAGAATAGTAAGGTTGGATCTGTTGCTACTTTACTTATTCAAAATGGTACACTTCGTTTAGGAGATCCTATTGTTGTTGGTACAATTTATGGTAAAGTTCGTACTTTAAGAAATGATTTGGGTCAAAACGTGGTAGAAGCTACTCCATCTACACCTGTAGAGGTTACAGGGCTTAGTGATGTTCCAAATGCCGGTGATAAGTTTATGGCTTTCGAATCAGAAAAACAGGCGAAACATATCGCAGAAGAAAGGCGTTTAAGAGTTAGAGAGAAAGATACAAATTTAAGTGGACTATCTTTAGAAGATTTATTTGGACGTATTCAAGAAGGGGTAAAAGAAATTAATGTTGTTTTAAAGGCTGATGTTAATGGAAGTTTAGAAGCTGTTCGTGGGGCATTAGAAAAAATTGATGTGGAAGGTGTTAAAATTAATGTCATTCGTGGTGCTGTTGGTGGTATTACGGAAAGTGATATTGTTTTAGCTAGAGCAAGTGATGCTATTATTATTGGATTTAATGTTCGTGCGAATAGTCAAGCTCAGGATGATGCAAAAGAATATGGTGTTGAAATTAGAACTTATGATATTATTTATAAAGTTGTTGAAGATATGGAAGATGCTATGAAAGGAATGCTTGATCCTGAATATGAAGAACAGGTTACTGGTAAACTTGAAGTTCGTCAAATCTTTAAATTTTCTAAAGTTGGTTTGATTGCTGGGTGTCATGTTGTTAATGGTGCTGTTCGTAATAATGAAAAGGCTCGTATTATTCGTGATGATGTTGTTGTTTATAATGGAGCTGTTAATACTTTGCAACATGAGAAAGATCAAGTAAAAGAAGTTACGAAAGGAATGGACTGTGGTATTACTTTAGAAAATTGCCAAGATTATAAAGAAGGAGATATCATAGAAATATACGATTTAGTAGAAGTAAAAAGATAGATACCAGATAGGAGGAAACTATTATGGCAAGTATTAAAATAGAAAGACTTAATCATTTGATTCAACAAGAAATTAGTGTTATTTTGATGGAAGAAGTAAGAGATGAAGATTTGAAGTTTGTAACGATTACGGATTGTGACACTAGTAGTGATTACAGTTATTGTAAAGTATATTTTACTGTATTAGAAGAAGATAAGAAGGATGTTGTTTTAGAAGCCTTAGAAGGAGCAAGTTCTTTTATTCGTAGTAAACTTGCAGAACGTATCGATATAAGGCATACTCCAGAACTTAAATTTATTTATGATACTTCTATTGCTTATGGAGAACATATAGAAAAAATCATTGATCAAATTCATGAAGATGAGAAAGAGGATAAGTAGCCTCTTTTTTTTGTCTTCTTTACTTTGTTTTTATTGTTTTCGTTCTTATTTTTGGTAAGTTTAATGGTTTTATGCTATAATGTTTCTAGTAGGTGATAATATGAAAACAAATATTAGAGGAGTTTCTGTTAATTACATACAATATGGTGAGGGAAAAGATATTTTGCTTCTTCATGGATGGGGACAAAATATTCAGATGATGAAGTTTTTAGGTGATTATTTTTCTGATCGTTTTCGTATTACAATTTTGGATTTTCCTGGTTTTGGAGAAAGTGAAGAACCGTCAAAACCTTGGACGATTACCGATTACGTATTATTAATTGAAGATTTGGTTAAACAATTAAAAATAAAAAAGCCTATTGTTATGGGACATTCTTTTGGTGGTAGAGTTGCAATTAAATATTCTTCTAACCATCCTATTGAAAAATTGGTTTTGTTTGGTAGTCCTTGTATTCGGTTGCAGAAGAAGTTGCCATTATCTACAAGAATTTTGAAGAAATTAAAAACTTTGCCTGGATTGGATAAAATTGGTGAAGAAATGAAAAAATATATTGGTTCTCGTGATTATAAAGCGGCTAGTCCTATTATGAGACAAACTTTGGTCGAAGTTGTGAATGAAGATTTGTCGAGTTTTGCTAAACAGATTGAAGAGCCCACGTTGTTAATATGGGGAGATCAAGACGAAGAAGCACCAGTAGAAGAAGCAAAAATGTTAGAAGATATGATGTATGATGCGGCATTGATTGTTCTTCCTGGTACGCATTATGCATATATAGAAAATTTACCTCAAGTAGTTTCTATTCTTAACAATTTTATTTAGGAGGTTTTTATGATAATTGTTTATTTGTTTTTATTACTTTGCATATTTGTTTGTTTGGTATGTAAAACTAGAAGATATTTACATATGTTACAACAAAATTTATATAATGAAAATAATCGCTATTTAAAGTGGGTATTTCGTAATGCTAAATTGTTTTGGGATTTGGATTTGGCAGCTTGTTTTCTTTCTTTAATAGGGTTATTAGTTGTTTATGATATAGAAAAGTTTGCTATTATTTTAGTTTTAGTATTAAGTGGTTTGTTTTTATTCTTAACTTATGCTTGGCGAAATCGTTTGGCAGAAGACCAAAATAAAAAGCCTCTTGTGGTTACTAAGAGGGTGAGTCGGTTAATTGTTACGATTTCTATTTTGTATTTGATTCCTACTTGTCTATTACTATGGCAAAATGGTAATCCTCAATTTGTCTGGGGAATGTTTACTATATTAACTATTATGATAGTGTTGAATCCATTTATTGTTTTTGTTGCTAATATTATTAATTATCCAATTGAAAGAGGGGTTTATCATTTTTATAAACATAAAGCTCAAAGTAAATTAAAAAGTATGCCTAGTTTAAAGATTATTGGTATTACTGGTAGTTATGGTAAAACAAGTAGTAAAAATATTTTAAGTGATATTTTAAATATTAAATATAATGCTTTACCATCACCTAGAAATTTGAATACTTATAATGGACTTATTATGACTATTAATAATGATTTAACGAAGTTTAATGATATCTTTATTGCTGAAATGGGAGCTTATGTAAAAGGGGAAATTCGTGGACTTTGTAAGTTGGTTCGACCTAAATATGGAATTTTAACTCGTATTGGTACTGCTCATTTGGAGACGTTTGGAAGCGAACAGAATATTATCGATGGAAAGTTTGAACTTATTGAATCTCTTCCTAGTGATGGATTTGCGGTATTAAATGGAGATGATCCTAAGCAAGTTTCTTATCAGTTGAAAAATAAAGTAAAAGTTATTTGGATTGGAATTGATAATCCTGATGTAGATGTACGAGCGATGCATATTAGATGTTCTAATAGGGGAACGGAGTTTGATGTGAAGTTTCCTGGTGATGATAAGGAATATCATTTTGAAACTAGATTATTAGGAGATCATAATGTTTATAATATTTTAGCTGGTCTTGCTTTTGGATATGAATTTGATATTCCTATTTCTGATTTACAGCAGGCTGTAAAAGGGGTTAGACCGGTGGAACATCGTTTAGAGTTAAAGAGGCTTGGTAATTTTTATCAAATAGATGATGCTTATAATTCTAATCCAGTTGGAGCAGAAAATGCTTGTAAAGTTCTTGGTATGATGCCAGGTGTTAAAGTTGTTGTTACTCCAGGAATGATTGAACTTGGAGAAAAAGAAGATCAATATAATAAAAAGTTTGGGGAGCAGATTGCTCATGTTGCCGATTATGCTATTTTAATAGGAAAACATAAAACAAAACCGATTCGAGAAGGATTACTTTCTCAAGGGTTTGAAAAGAATCGAATTATTGTATTGAATGATGTTCGAGATGCATATCCTTTTATTGGAAGGTTGGCTGCTGATGGAGAAGTTTATGCACTTTTTGAAAATGATTTGCCAGATACATATAATGAATAGGAGTTGAGAATATGAAAATTAAAGTTGGTGTTATTTTTGGTGGAGAAACTGTTGAACATGAAGTTAGTATTATTTCTGCTATGCAAGCAATGAATAAATTGGATCAAGAAAAATATGATATTATTCCAATTTATATTACAAAGGATAGAGAATGGTATACTGGGGAAATGTTAAAAGATATCGAAGTGTATCAAGATTTATCTTTAATTCAAAAGTATGGTAAGAATGTTGTTTTATATTATAGAAAGGGAGCATTTGTATTACAAAAGAAAACGTTCCCTAGAACTATTGTTACAGAAGTGGATATTGTTTTACCAGTTGTTCATGGAACAAATGTAGAAGATGGTGGTTTACAGGGCTATTTACAAACTATCGGTATTCCTTTTGTTGGTAGTGATGTATATGCATCTGTTGTAGGACAGGATAAGGTGTTTATGAAAGATATTTGGAAGAATTCCAAACTTCCTATGACAGATTATGTTTGGTTTTATGATATTGATTATAAACAAGATAGCGATGCAGTTGTTGAAAAGGTAGAAAAACTAGATTATCCTGTGATTGTTAAACCTGCTACTACTGGTTCTAGTGTAGGTATTGCGGTTTGTAGTAATCGTGAGGAGTTAATTGATGCGATTGATGATGCTATTCAATATGATAAGAAGATTTTAGTGGAAGAAGTTGTTCAAAATTTAAAAGAAGTTAATATTGCGGTTATGGGTAATTATGAACGTCAAAAAGTTAGTGAGATTGAAGAAGTTCTTTCTGGACATAAATTTTTAACATATGCAGATAAATATATTGGTGGTGGCAAAGGTGGTAAATTAAAAGGTGGAAAAGTACCTATGAAGGGAACTTCTAAAGGTATGGCTTCTGCTAATAGAAAGTTACCAGCTGATTTACCTGCAAAAGTTAGAAAAGAAGTAGAAGATATTGCTGTTAAAGCATTTAGGGCACTTGGTTCTTCTGGAAATAGTAGAATTGACTTTTTGATTGATAGTGAAAAAAATAAAGTTTATGTTAATGAGATTAATTCTATTCCTGGTAGTTTAGCATTCTATTTATGGGAAGCAAAAGGTATTGATTTTTCTTCTGTATTGGATGAGATGATTAATATTGGTGTTAAGGATTATAAAAAACGAGTTAGTAAAACTCATTCTTTTGAAACTAATATTCTTCAAGGTTTTGCTGCTCATGGAGGAGTAAATGGTTTAAAAGGTATGAAAGGGAAGTTGAGATAAACTTCTTTTCTATTATGAAGGTTTTATTATTGCTTCGTCCTGAAAATGATGAAGTTAGGAATCACTTTTATCAAAATGCGATTACGCGTTTTGGTGGTGAGGTAGTTACTGTTCGTGATGAAGATTCAAAAGATGTGTTTTTAGAAAAGTTAAAAGATGTAGATGGTATTTTATTACCAGGTGGAGATGTTGTAGGTCCCTGGGATTTTTTCTTAATCGATTATGCTGTTAAACATCAGTTACGATTACTTGGTATTTGTCAGGGAATGCAGTCTATGGTTTTATGGAAAACGGGAAGAGATTTGGTTGGAATTGGAGATGTTGAACATAATTTAGAACATGATGGTTATCATCATTTTGTTGCGATTAAAAAAGATAGTAGGTTATATCAAATTTTAGGGGAGGATTATGTTCGAGTGAATTCTTTCCATAACTTTACTGTTTTAGATGGTGGGAATTTTGATGTTGTGGCTCAGTCTGATGACGGTTTGATTGAAGCCGTGGAAAACCCTGATCATTATTTTCAAATCGGTGTACAATGGCATCCAGAGAGAATGTTGGAACTAGATCAAGATTTATATAGCGAAAAGTTATTTCGCGTCTTTTTAGCAAAATAAAAGCTCTATTTGACAATAGAACTTTTTTGTTTCTTATAAAAAAATCTAACTATGTAGTTAGATTATATTTCTTTATGGTGGACTGTTAGGGATTCGAACCCTAGACCCACTGATTAAGAGTCAGTTGCTCTACCAACTGAGCTAACAGTCCAAGTCAAGTTACTTAATAAGTATAACATAAAAATATAGAAAAAGGAATATTAAAATTAATTTTTTGTTGATTTTTATAGAAAAAAGAAAATTAAAATCTGAATTTATATTTATTCTATTAACATACATAGTTTTTTTTGTTCTGGTTTATGGATGTGGATATAAGAGGCTTCGAACTTTTTTATCTTTTTGATTTAAAATAATATAGAAGTAAATAAACTATATGTTTGAAATGTTGTTAGAACATAAATAGTTATTGTTAATATTTTTTAACTGGTGTAATGTATGAAAGTGAAGGGTGTTATAAAAAATTTTAAAGTTCATAATATAACAGTTGAAAGTTCGTATTTAAAAATAATGTGTTATAATATTTTAGTATAAAGGAGAATGATATGTCGAAGTTTTTTGTAAGAGATGAACAAATAGAAAACAATATAGTAAAAATTCGGGGAGCAGATGTAGATTATATAAAAAAAGTTTTAAAACAAAAAGTTGAAGATGAGATAATTGTTTGTAATAGTAATAATGAAAAAACCTATTTGTGTGATATTAAAAAAATAGAGAATGAAATGATTGAATGTAAAATAGTAAGAGAGTTAGAAGATTTTAAGTCAAATATAAAGGTAACAATCATGCAAGGATTACCTGAAAAAGACAAAATGGATTTAGTAATTCAAAAATCGGTAGAGTTAGGTGCTTATAAAATACAACCGGTAGAAATGGAAAGATGTAATGTAAAATATGAAGAAAAAGATAAATACAAAAAGCAGGAGAAATGGCAAAAAATTGCTGAAGTTTCGGCAAAACAATGTGATAGAAATTTTATACCTAAAGTAGCAGGTATAAAATCGTTAAAAGATATATGTAAAATGCTTTTTAAATATGATGTGGTAATATTAACATATGAAAAAGAGGAAAAAATAAAATTAAGTGAAGTTCTAAAAGTAATGAAAGAAAAATATGGGGAAAATGAAATAAAAATAGCAGTAATAATAGGGCCAGAAGGAGGATTATCTTCTCGGGAAGTTGAAATGATACAAGAAAATAAAAATGTGGTGACTGTTACACTTGGGAAAAGAATACTAAGAACTGAGACTGTAGCGTTAAATGTATTGAGTGTAATCATGTATGAATTAGAAGGTTAAGAAGAAATATAGTTGGTATTACTAACTTGTTCGTTTGATGAAAAGTGTGGGATTAAAATAATTATATTGATGTATATTATATATCTATATTGACATTAATATTACGAAACTGTAATTTTCTAAATTGTTATTCTATGATATAGTTATAGAGAAGTAAGGTGTTAGTATGAATAAAACTAGAATTGTTGCAGATATTAATACAGGGCTTACTACAGAGCAAGTAGAAGAACGAAAAGCTCAGGGACTTGTTAATTTTAATACAGAAGCAAGTACTAAGTCAGTCAAACAGATTGTAAGAGAAAATGTATGTACGTTGTTTAATATGATTAATATTGTTTTGGCTATTGCGGTTATCTGCGTTGGTTCTTTTAAAAATTTAACGTTTATGATGATTATTATCTTAAATACGTTAATTAGTATTGTACAAGAGTTGCGTAGTAAAAAGACGTTAGATAAGCTTCAAGTGTTGGCAAGTTCTAAAGTTACTTCTATTCGTGATGGAGAAAAAGTAAAATTAGATATTAATGAAATTGTTTTAGATGATGTTTTGTGTTTTGAAATTGGTAATCAAGTTGTTGTAGATAGTGTGATTCGCGAGGGTGAAGTAGAGGTTGATGAATCTTTTATTACTGGAGAAGCAGAAACGGTCTTTAAAAATAAGGGCGATATGCTTGTTTCTGGTAGTTTTATTGTCAGTGGAAAAGCGACTTGTCAGGTTGTGCATATCGGTCTTGATAATTATACAGCTAAGATTGCTAGTGATACGAAATATATTAAACCTATTTCTTCTGAGATTATGCGTAGTTTAAATAAGATTGTATCTACGATTTCTTGTTTGATTGTTCCAGTTGGAATTTTACTTTTTTCTAGGCAAATGTATTTGGAAGGAAATACTGTATCACAAGCTGTTGTCAATACGGTTGCTGCTTTGATTGGGATGATTCCGGAGGGATTGGTGTTGCTTACTAGTACGGTATTAGCTGTCAGTGTTATCCGTTTGTCTCGAAGAAAAGTATTAGTACAAGATTTATATTGTATTGAAACTTTGGCTAGAGTAGATACGATTTGTTTAGATAAAACAGGAACGATTACGGAAGGTTGTATGGAAGTTGTTGATACTATTCTTAAAGATTCTAACGTTTCTCTCGAGGAGATTCTTGCAAATTTGAATTCTTCTTTGGATGAGTCTAATCCTACAGCAAAAGCTTTGAAAGAAAAGTTTGGTAAGAAGGAGACTTTTCGTTTAAAAGAAGTGATTCCTTTTTCTTCTAAGAAAAAATATTCAGGGGCTATTTATGAAGAGGGTGCTTATTTTTTTGGAGCACCAGAATTTTTGCTAAAGAGTAAGATAAAAAAATATAAAGATGAAATTGATATGTATGCTAAGGATTATCGTGTTTTAGTACTTATTCAAGCAAAAGATAAAAAGCTTTCTGGTATTAAAGTATTGGGTTATTTATTATTACAAGATAAGATTCGTAAGGAAGCTTTTGATACTCTTCGATATTTTAAAGAACAAGGCGTTCGTATTAAGATTATTTCTGGTGATAATCCTGATACTGTTTATGGTATTGCTGTTAGGGCAGGGTTACCAAGGTCTTGTAAAAAAATAGATGCTAGTACATTAAAGAGTGATCAAGAAATTATTGATGCAGTAGAGAAGTATGATATTTTTGGTAGAGTAAGTCCGGAACAGAAAAAGAAGTTTATTTTGGCTTTACAAAGTCTTGGTCATACGGTTGCAATGACGGGGGATGGTGTTAATGATGTATTAGCTTTGAAAGAAGCAGATTGTTCTATTGCTATGGCGAATGGTAGTGATGCTAGTAAAAATGTCAGTCAATTGGTATTGTTGGATTCTAATTTTTCTTCTATGCCTCATGTTGTTGCTGAGGGAAGGAGAACGATTAATAATATTGAAAGAAGTGCTTCTTTATTTTTAGTTAAAACGATTTATGCTACTATTTTAGCAATTGGCTTTATTTTTGTAGAAATGCCATATCCTTTTATTCCTATTCAACTTACTTTAGCAAGTGTCGTTACGATTGGAATTCCATCTTTTGTTTTGGCATTACAACCGAATCATGATCGAGTCAAAGGAGACTTTTTAACGAGTGTATTGCGGAGGGCTTTTCCACCGGCAATTACGATTGTATTAAATATTGTAGTTGTCTTTACGGCTAGTAATATTTTAGGATTTAGTTATGCTGAGACTTCTACGTTGTCTGTTGCGGTTACTGGTTATACATCTTTTATTTTATTATATAAGACTTGTCTGCCATTGAATCCACTTCGAACAGTATTATTTGTTACTATGTTTATTGCTTTTATTGCAGGTTTTTCTTTCCGAAACCTATTCTCTTTTGCTCATTTTAATGTTGTAATGGTTTTGGTTATTATTATCTGTATTATTATGTCACATCATTTGTATGCATTAATCGAGGATACAGAAAATAATGTTATTGATTATTTAGAACGTCGTAAGAAAAAGAAGAGTAGAGTGTCATAAAAAGAGGAAAGTCATAAAATTTATCAATTAATACTTGACTTTCCTCTATTCTTTATAGTATTCTAATATTGCGACTGGAAAAAGCAGTTCATTTAGAAAAAATTTTTCTTGCAATTTTTATAAAAATAGTGTATATTTAATAAGTACTATTAGTTATGGACCTGTAGCTCAGTTGGTTAGAGCACACGCTTGATAAGCGTGGGGTCACAGGTTCAAGTCCTGTCAGGTCCACCATTAGTAGTGCCTCAATAGCTCAGTTGGTTAGAGCACTTGACTGTTAATCAAGGGGTCCTAGGTTCAAGTCCTAGTTGGGGCGCCATATGGCGGGTTGGTGAAGCGGCTTAACACACTGCCCTTTCACGGCAGCATTCACGGATTCGAATTCCGTACCCGTCACCAATTAGAAGTTCACTCCGATGGAGTTTTTTTATTTTCAAAATCTTTATTTTATATTGACTTTTCCTTGGTTGTCATGTAATATTATATGTGCGGATGCAATTTGAGATGTGGAGTAGTACTCAAGAGGCTGAAGAGGCGCCCCTGCTAAGGGTGTAGGTCGGGCAACTGGCGCGAGAGTTCAAATCTCTCCTACTCCGCCATTTAGAAATCAAGAGCTTTATTGCTCTTTTTTTGTGTGCTTTTACTAGGCGAGTTGGTCTTTTTATGATATAATCACTTTTAGGAGTGATAAGATTATGGCAAACTTAGTAAAGAACTTTTTAACGGATTTTGAGGATATTAATGAGTATTATACTTTTTTAGTTGATAAGACAAAGAAAAAAGAATATGTAGGAATTACAAATGAATGGTTAATTGACAATTTTTATTTGTTGGTAGAGCATAAAACTAATATTATTCATGATAAGAAAGAAATCATGAAAAAATTAAAGAAATATGATCGTATTTTCTATTGTTTAAAAGAAATTGTTGTACGTAATAATTATAATATTAGTTTTAGGCTTTTAGTTTCTGAGTTAAAGGAGTACCAAAAAAAGACTAAAATTACCTTTTCTTATCCGGAACTTGTTGGAGTAAAAAATTGTTTGTTATTTTTATATACAAAACGACTTGCTGATTTGTGTCATGAAGAATATCGGAATTTAGTTAATAAGGAAAAAGTAGCAAGAATTATTGAAAGCAGAGAAGAAAAAGATATTGAATTGTCTAATTTTTTAAGCGATCATATCTCTATTCAAGAAGAAGCTAATTATATATTCGAGATTAATAATCAGTTGAAGGCAGTAGGAGCAAAAAGTAATCGATTATTTAAGGAGTTAAATGAATTATTAGAGGAAAAAAGAATTAGTTTAAAAGAGATTATTAATAATGAATATCAGAAGAATATTGATAATGATATTTTAATTTCTAATATTTTTGGTGATTTAAAAGAATTTTTTGAATTTACAGAAGAGGATTTATTTAAAAAGGTTAGTAAAACAGAAAAGTTGTTGTTAGAAGATGAAGTCTATTCTAAAATGACAGCAGAATCTAAAGTATTGTATCGTCGTCAACTTTTGAAATTAGCTAATAAGTATCATAAGGATGAGCTTACTTATTTACAAGAGTTATTAGATAAGGCCGATGGCAATGAGTATCATATCGGATTTCAGTTGTTTCCTAAGAAAAATTATATGTTTCGTGTTTTGCTTTATATTTTAGTTGTTGTTTTTGCGACTGTTGGTATTAGTTTCTTTTTATCCAGTTATTTTATTACTTGGAGATGGTTAGGTTTTCTTTTGTTATTAATTCCAATTAGTCAGTTATTTGTGCAGATTTTTAATCAGATATTAATGAAGTTTGTACCAACTTATCCGTTACCAAAGTTGGATTATTCTAAGGGAATTCCTGATGAGGCTAAAACGATGGTTGTTATTCCGACTATTATTGGTAGTAAAGAAAAAATTAAGAATATGTTTGATACCTTAGAGACCTTTTATTTGATGAATAAAACGGATAATTTGTATTTTACATTACTTGGTGATGTTACTGCTAGTAATCAAGAAGTGTTAGATATTGATCAAGAATTATCAGAATATGGTGTTTCTTATGCAGAAAAATTAAATAAAAAATATAAGAAAGATTTATTTTATTTTTTATATCGTAAACGTTTTTGGAATGAACATGAAAATAGTTATTTGGGTCATGAAAGAAAGCGTGGAGCATTGCTTCAGTTTAATCAGCTTTTATTAAAAAAGATGAATAAGAAAGAACAGGATTATTGGTACTTTGCTAATACATTAGGAGATTTTTCTGAAGAGATTCGTTATGTTATTACGTTGGATCAGGATAATCGTTTGGTATTAAATACGGCTTTAAATTTAGTTGGAGCTATGGCACACCCTATGAATCGTCCTGTTTTGAATAAAGAAGGAACGAAAGTTGTTAGAGGTTACGGGTTGATGCAACCTAGAGTTAGTTTAGATATTGAAGCTACTAATAAGAGTTTGTATAGTCAAATTTTTGCTGGTATTGGTGGTTTTGATACCTATAGTGCTATTGTTCCGAATGTTTATCAAGATACTTTTGGTGAAGGTAGTTTTATTGGTAAGGGTATCTATGATTTAAAAGTGTTTGATCAAGTTTTATCTAATGTTTTTCCTGATAATTTGATTTTGAGTCATGATTTACTAGAGGGTAATTATTTACGTTGTGGATATGTTTGTGATATTGAATTAATTGATGATTTTCCATCTAAGTTTTTAACAGATACAACTAGACATCATAGATGGGCACGTGGAGATGTTCAGATTATTGGCTGGCTTTTACCATTTGTTAGGAATAAACAGGGTAAGAAAGTTAGAAATCCAATTAATCTATTAGGTAAGTGGAAAATTTTTGATAATATTGTTCGTATGTTTTTATATCCTACTTTGTTACTTGTATTGTTGTTTGCTATTTTTGCAAGTAAAACGAGTCCTTTATGGTGGATTGGTCTTGTCTTATTAGAAATTGCGGTTCCAATTTTGTTCTTCTTACAGAGTAAGGTTTATCAAAGAGAATCTAAAAAGGAAAAAGCAACAGTTTATTATAAACATTTATTGTTTGGCGGAAAGAGTTTGTTTTTACGAGCTTATATCGTTTTAGCAACCTTACCTTTTTATACAAAATTATATTTAGATGCTTTCTTTAGAACTTGTTATCGTCTATTAATTAGTCATAATAATTTACTTAACTGGGTAACTGCTGAGGATGCGGCTAAACATGCGGATAAAGATTTTATTAGTTATTTAAGACATTTTACTTTCCATTTGGTATTTAGTTTTGTCTTATTAATTATTGGTCTTGCTTTCTTTAATGTTTATGCTTGTTTACTTGCTATTGTATTTATTACGGCACCATTCTTGTTATATTATGTCAGTCGTGATATAGATCCTCAGAGAAAAGAATTAAAAGAAAAAGAAGTAGAAGAAGTTCAAGATATCGCTTATCGTACCTGGTGTTATTTTAAAGATAGTTTAAAAGAAGAGTATCATTATTTGATTCCAGATAATTATCAAGAAAATAGGGAGCCTAAATTAGATTTACGTGCTTCTCCTACAGGAATTGGCTTTTCTTTACTTAGTGTTGTTTGTGCAGTAGACTTAGAGTTTATTTCTTATGAAGAAGGAAAAGATTTGATTTCTCATATTTTAGGTACAGTAGATTCTTTAGAAAAGTGGCATGGTCATTTATATAACTGGTATGATATTAATAGTTTAAAAGTTATGCATCCAAGTTTTGTATCTACCATTGATTCTGGTAACTTTGTTGCTAGCTTAGTTGTGGTTCGTGAGTTTTTAAAGAGTCATGGTGAACAAGAAAGTCGCAAGCTTTGTGATAAATTAATCCGTAATGCAAACTTTAAGAAACTATATACAAAACGTGATGTCTTTAGTATTGGTTATGATGAATTAGAGGGTAAACTTTCTATTTATAACTATAATAAATTTGCTAGTGAGTCTCGTTTAACTAGTTATTTGACGATTTGTTTTGGGGATGCCCCAAGTAAACATTGGTTCTGTTTGGATAAATCTCTTACTACTTATAAAGGAAGAAAGGGACTTATTTCTTGGTCAGGTACTTCTTTTGAATATTTTATGCCATATCTATTTATGAAGAATTATCCTAATACTTTATTAGATGAGAGTTATCATTTTGCAAAGTTCTGTCAACAAGATTATATGGAAAGTGTTTCTAGATCTTTACCATGGGGTATTAGTGAGTCTGCTTATAATGAGTTAGATAATTCTCTAAATTATAAGTATCGTGCATTTTCTACTCCTTATTTAAAAGCGAAAGAAGATACAGAAAATAGAATTGTTATTGCTCCATATGCATCTTTGATGGCAATGGCAATGTTTCCTAAGGATGTTTATGAAAATTTTGATAAATTTAAGAAATTAGATATGTTAGGAGATTATGGATTCTATGAATCTTATGATTATGATAATAGAGGAGTAGTTAAAGCATTCTTTGCTCATCATCAAGGAATGAGTTTGGTAGGACTTGCAAATTATTTAAAACCTGGTCTTATTCAAAATTATTTTCATCAGAATGTTAATATTAAGACATTTGATATTTTATTAAAAGAAAAAGTTCAAGTTCGTACTAGTATTGATATGAAGATGGCTAAGTATAAAAAATATGATTATGATAAGGAAGCAATTGAAAATGATATAAGAACCTTTAATTATATTTCTTATTTACCAGAAGTTAGTGTATTATCTAATAAAAAATATTGTTTGCTTATGAATGATAGGGGAGACAGTTTCTCTAGATATCGTACATTGCAATTAAATCGTTATCGTAAAGTTACAGAACAAGATTATGGTATTTTCTTGTATGTTAAAGATTTAGATACCAATTATATTTGGTCTAATACTTATGCCCCTATGAATAAGAAACCAGATAAGTATGAAGTTGTTTTTGCAGCTGATAAGATCAAGTTTTTACGTACGGATGGTAAGATTACAACAAAGACAGAGATTGTTGTTACAAAGAATCATCATGCTGAAATTCGAAAAATAACTTTTAAGAATGAAAGTGAAGATATTAAAAGATTGGAACTTACTACTTATACAGAACCAATTCTGTCTGAAAATATGGATGATGTTTCTCATAGAGTATTTAACAGTATGTTTTTGACTAGTAAATATGAAAGTGATAGTAATTCTTTGATTGTTCGTCGAAAGAGTAGAAATGATACTAATATTACTAGTTATATGTTACATCGTTTGTTGATTGAGGAACCTATGGATGAGTATAGTTATGAGACAGAACGTAAGAATTTCTTAGGACGTAATCAAACGATGCAAGATCCTAGAGGAATGCATGTTAAACTTAGTAATACTGCAGGTACAAATTTGGATCCAGTTTTAAGTATTCGTAATACGATAGAAGTGTTGCCAAATAGTTCTACTACTGTTTATGTAATTACCGGTTTTGGTCGTAGTATGGAGCAAATTCATGATATTATTTCATTTTATAACGATGATTATTCTATTGAAAAGGCATTTAAAGTTTCTACTTTGATGAATGTTATTAATACTAAGAATATGAATCTTACTGGTAAAGAGATGAGAATCTTTAATATCATGTTGGATTATTTATATCAAACTACGCGCCTTTCCGTTACAGAAGAGAGAATGGATTTATTACGAAGAAATGCGTTAGGACAATCTGGTCTTTGGAAATTCGGTGTCAGTGGAGACCGTCCAATTGTTTTGGTAGAAATTTCTGATATTGCAGATTTGACTTTTGTTTATGATGTATTGAAAGCATTTGAATATTATAAGAATAATTCTATCTTTGTAGATGTTGTAATTATCAATAGTGAATCTAGCCAATATGCAAAGATTATTAAGAAAGAAATCGATGATGAACTTTATCGTATGTATACATTAAATAGTTTTTATCATATTCCAGGTTCTGTTACTGTTATTGATGGTAATGAATTAACTCGTGAAGAGAAGAGTCTACTTTATATGGTGGCAAGACTTGCTTTTCCAATTCATGATCATCATTCTCTACAGGAAGAAGTAGAGGAGTTACAACAACATAATAAAGTTAGTGATTATCAAAAGGTAGAAACAGAAACACATACAGAGTCTACTTCTCATGAGAGATTGACATTTGATAATGGATATGGTGGATTTAAAAACCATGGTAGTGAATATGTCATTTATAATCCAAATACACCAGCTCCTTGGAGTAATGTTATTGCTAATAAAAATTTTGGTACCATTGTTACAAATAATGGTTGTGGATATACTTATGCTTATAATTCAGGTGAGTTTAAGATTACCTCTTGGACCAATGATATGGTTGCTAATGATAAATCAGAAGGGTTTAAGTTTAATGGTAAAATTTTTGATCCAATGAAATGTACACATGGATTTGGTTATAGTATTTTAGAGAGTGAAAATGATGAATTAAAGAAAGAAATTACTGAGTTTGTAGCTTTTGAAGATACCGTTAAATTTTATTTGGTTAAGTTAACTAATAAATTAGATAAAGCAGTTGATGTTGATATTGATTTTTGGATTAATCCAGTCTTTGGAAATTTTGAAGAAAAGACTGCAAGACATATTTTGACAGAGTTTATGGGTGATGATAATTACTTAAAACTTCGTAATGTTTATAGTGTTACTTATGGTGATGTATGTGTCTTTATGTCTACCGATTTAAAGATTGATTCTACGATTAACGATAAAATTTTGGTTAAGGATATTCATACAAGGTTACATTTAGATTCAAAAGAAGAGAGTACTTGTGTATTTGTTCTTGGAAGTAGTATGGATAGTGATACTATTCCTGATATGCTTACTAAATTTGCGGATGTTAAAAAAGCTAAGAGTGAGTTAAAACGTGTAAAAGATTATTGGAAAAAGACATTAAATGTTGTTCATGTTAAAAGTCCAGATAAGAGTTTTAACTATATGGTAAATGGTTGGTATTTGTATCAAGCACTTGCTTCTCGTATTTTTGCAAGAGCTGGATTCTATCAAGTTAGTGGAGCGTTCGGATATCGTGATCAGTTACAAGATTCTATGAATGTTGCTTTGGTTCGTCCGGATCAGGCAAGACGTCAGATTTTAATTAATGCTGCTCATCAGTTTGAACAGGGTGATGTTCTACATTGGTGGCATGAAAAGAATCATTTTGGACTTAGAAGTCGTTATAAAGATGATTATTTATGGCTTGTTTATGCTACTAGTAGATATATTGAGATTACCAATGATTATTCTATTTTGGATGAAAAAGTTCCTTATGTCGTTGGACCAGAGCTTAGTAATTATGAACAAGAAAAAGGTATTTCTTTCAGTTATACAGATGAGAAAGTTAGTTTACTTGATCATTGTTTAACATCTTTACACTTGGCAATGGATTCTTTGGGTAGTCATGGATTACCACTTATGGGTGGTGGTGATTGGAATGATGGAATGAATAAGGTTGGTAGTAAAGGAAATGGTGAAAGTGTTTGGTTAGGTTTCTTCTTATATCAAGTTATTGATCAATTCGTGTCTTTTATGAAGGTTTATAATAAGAGATTTAAATTAAAAGAGTTTAAAGATTTTAATGAAAAATTAAAAGATAATCTAAATAAAAAGGCTTGGGATGGTGCTTATTACTTAAGAGCTTATTTCGATAATGGAGATAAGTTAGGAAGTCATGAAAATAAAGAATGTAAGATTGATTTGATTTCTCAAAGTTATTCTATTTTAAGTGGTGTTGCATTAAAAGATAGAATTCAAAAAGTAATTACGGCTGTAGAAGAGAACTTAGTAGATGATAAAAATAAAATTATTAAATTGCTTACACCACCTTTTGAAAAATCTTTAAATAATCCAGGATATATTATGAATTATCCTAAAGGATTACGTGAAAATGGTGGACAGTATACACATGCTACTTCTTGGTATATTATGGCACTTATTCAAACGGGTTATTATGATAGAGCTTTCCGTTATTATCAGATGATTAATCCTGTTAATCGAAGTTTGGATAGTGAGGCTGTTAATAAATATGTAGTAGAGCCTTATGTTGTTGCTGCTGATATTTATTCTGCAGAACGTTATCCTGGTAGAGGTGGATGGACTTGGTATACTGGTACAGCTGGTTGGTATTATTATGTTGGTATCCAAGAAATTGTTGGTCTTAGAAAGAAAGGTGATACTTTAACATTTAAACCTAATATACCGATTGCCTGGGATAGTTTTAGTCTAGATTATACTTATATGGATACAATCTATCATGTTGAGATTATCAAGTCTAAGAAAGAAAGTGTTACTTTGGATGGCAAGAAATGTGCTGATGGTACTATATTCCTTGTCAATGACCAAAAAGAACACACTGTCGTTGTTCACTATATTGCAGGTTAGATGAAAGACTATTCGTTGATGAATAGTCTTTTTTTGGTGGAACCCTTTTACTTTTTTCGAAAGATATAGTAGGAGGTGATAGTATTCACAAATTTTATACATGTCGTTATGATAGGGCATTTAAAGAAGTATTTATGAATGAAGCAAATAAAGATTTGTTGATTTATCTGTTGGAAGGAATTTTAAAACTGAACATAAAGAAAGTAGAGTATCTAAATTTAGAACAGAATGTAGGAAATGTCTGTATTAAAAGAAAACACTTTGATTTATTCTTAAAAACAGATATTGGAAATATTCAAGTAGAAGTCAATGCTTCTAATT
>CALVKA010000001.1 GCA_944332475.1 uncultured Bacilli bacterium | reverse complement strand
GTTTGACAGCCAAAAACCTTGCTTGTGCAAGGCAAACTTCGGCTCTAAAGTGTTGCTGTGTTGACACAAAGCAACCCCGGATTTGTAAAACTAGGTCAACTATTAGGAAAAGACACCCTATTTGACTATATAAATCAATTTGGTTTTGGAACGAAAACAGGAGTAGATTTAAACGGAGAAGGACAAGGAATTATTTTTGATTTAAATCAAGTTGGAAGCGTAGAACTAGCAACCACTGCTTTCGGACAAGGAGTAAGTGTAACACCAATTCAACAAGCAACAGCAGTATCGGCCGTAGTAAATGGAGGAACACTATATCAACCATATATTGTAAAAAGTATTTCAGAAAAAGAAACGGGCAGTATCATTCAAAAGACGAAAAAGAAAAAAATAAGACAAGTTATCAGCAAAAAAACATCCAGGATTATGAGACATGCCTTAGAAAGTGTAGTAGCCAAGGGAGGAGGAAAAAGTGCTTATATAGAAGGGTATAGAATTGGAGGTAAGACAGGAACCGCCCAAAAAGTAGAAAACGGAGTATATCTAGTAGGAAACTATATCATGTCATTCATGGCTATCGTACCATCAAACAATCCAGAAGCCGTTCTTTATTTAGCCATTGATAATCCCAAAAATACAGCTTTGCTTTCTAGTTATACCACAACACCAATCGCCCGAAGAATATTGTTAGATATTATTGATGCTCTAGATATCGAAAAACAAGAAGGAGAAATGGAAAAAGATCTAGAATGGACAGACATTCCTACCCATAAAGTACCAAATGTAGTTGGAAAATCTGTAGAAGATGCCAAGAAAAAACTAGATCAATTTACGATTAAATACTCCGGCAAAGGCAACACCGTAGTCGCACAATCTCCAGAAGCAGGAGAAAACTTAGAAGAAGGAGGAACGATTCGTTTATTATTAGAATAACTTGACATAAATAAGGAAAGGAAGTTAGAGTTTATTTATAAAAGAGATTAAATTTGTGATACACTAAAGTTGGTGAAGAATATGAATGAAGCAATCGGTACAAAAGGTGGCAAAAGAGATAGAAAAAGAACCATAATCATTACAAAAAGGAAAAAAAAGGCACTTCTTTCTCGATATAAACAAAAGAAAAAGCAACGTCTAAAAAAGTTAGAACAAGAAGTAAGAAGACTTCAACTAACTTCTTTTTTCATAGCAGTTCCAATTTCTATTGCCGGAAACATCTTAGAAACCATCACCGCAACAGTCAAGAAAAAAGAACAAAAACAACCACATATAGAAGAAAATAGAAAAGAAGATAGTCCTTTAGAAGATATTACCCTAACAAAACAACCAGATATTGTTATTATAGAAGAACAACCAAAGAAAAAGGTAGAAGTAAAAGAAGTTCTACAACAAGAAATTCCCATTCCAATAGAACAACAAGAAAAACCTATAGTAGAAGAAAAAAAGCAAGAAGAAACAGAACTTTTCACATCACCAACGATACAAAAAGTAACAGATAAAAAAATTGTAACTACCTATGAAGGAAATTTAAAAGACATCAAGCAAGACTTAAAAGACATAGTTTATGAATATCAAGTATTAGAAACAAACGTAGAAGAACTACAAAAGCCAGAGGAAGCAGAAGAAATCATAGAACAATTAGATACCATTATAGAAAAATTAGAAGAGCTAAAAGAAAAAATCAAAGTAGAACAAAGTCTAGCAGAAGATCCATATATAGAAGAATTAGTAGAGGAATACATCGAAGATTTTAAAAATAAAAAAGAAGTAGATGCAGTAAAGGATTCCAGTTTATATATTATGTTATCTAGCAAAGTAGAAGAAGCCAAGAAAAAAGCTCAGACACTAAGTATAAAGGTGAATGAAGAAAAAGAAAATCTATCCTTAGGAGAAGAAGAATTTACGAATTTGAAAGAAGAGTATTATAATTACAATCGATTTAATATTGATTTGTTAAATTTTCAGAATGAGCAAGATAAAATCTTACAAGAATTAGAACAAAAAGTATCGTCTTCTACAACGGAAACGGAAAAAATAGAAACCCGTCTTCACTTAATGACAAGACAAAGTAAAAAGTTACTTGGATTATTAGCAATTCCAATGATGATTCCTGGTAATAGAAGTGCCAAAGCAATGGCTACCGCAACGATTGCCTATCTTTATTTCATGCATAATCTATTACGTCCAAATATAAAAAGAAGACGTTATCGAATTATTGAAGTAAAAGACTATAGTAAAGAAATCGAAGGAAATCTCTCTAAAATAGAAGACGCAGAAATGATGTTAAACAAGACTTCAACAAAACTAGAAGAAATGATAGAAAAAATCGAAAAAGAATTTAAGGGATATGATGGACAACAAGAGTTATTAGACAACTTACAAACTTTATTAAAAGAAATAAAAGAAAAAGAAAGACAATTACAACGACAACGAGAAAAACAACAAGAACTATTAGAACAAAATAAAGAAAAAGTAAAAACATTACCAACAACAGAGGATGTGTAAAGTTTTGTCTAAAACAGTAAAAATTGCATAATAATTTAGGAAGTATGATATAATATTGCAAGAGAAACGGAGTGAACGAGATGTTATTATTAACCAAAGCTATCTTTGCGATAATGATTGGTTTTTTATCTTCCGCAGTATTAGGGTTAATTCTAATCCCAATATTAAAGAAACTAAAATTAGGTCAAAGGGTTAGTATATTTGTTGGAGAAGCACATCGAAAAAAAGAAGGAACACCAACGATTGGAGGACTAATCTTTATTATTCCAACAGTAGTCGCAACAATCGCATTAACATTGACAGATAAAATTCCATACACTGCCAATTTAGGAATTGTTTTGTTAGTATTTCTAGGATATGCTTGTATTGGTTTTTTAGATGATTTTTTATCCATTAGAAGAGGTCAAAATGAAGGCCTAACAACATATCAAAAATTAATCATGCAAGTATTAATTGCCATTGGCTTTTTCTATATTTATATGCGAAATGGAGGACAGACGTCCTGGGTAGTTGGAACACTACATATTGACTTAGAAATGGGTTGGCTCTATGGTTTATTCATTTTGTTCGTATTAGTAGGAGCAAGCAATGCTGTAAACTTAACAGATGGATTAGACGGACTAGCAGGAGGTCTTTCGGCTATCGCTTTTATAGCTTTTAGTTTAATATCATTAATGGTTGGTTTTGAAGATATTGGAATATTTAGTTTGATTTTAGTAGGAAGCCTAATGGGATATTTAATATATAATACACATCCTGCTAAAGTAATCATGGGAGATACTGGTTCTCTAGCTTTAGGAGCTACCATGGGAGCGATTGCTATTCTAACACACAGAGAACTAACACTTTTAGTAGTAGCAGGAATCTTCGTGATAGAAACATTAAGTGTAATTTTACAAACATTTTGGGTACAAGTATTTCATAAAAAATTATTCTTAATGACCCCTATTCACCATCACTTTGAAAAGCTTGGTTGGGAAGAAAATGATATTGTAAAATTGTTCTGGGTAGGAGGTCTTCTTCTAGCCATGGCAGGAATTATATTTGGAGTATGGTTGTAAAAAGATGTAAAAAGAAACACATCTTTTTTTTCATGCGATAAAAACCTGATATAATGAAAAAGAAGATAGGTAAAGAGGTGAGAGAGTATGCCAACCCCAACAGAACAAATATTACAAGAAATGTACCAAAGTTTTTTACAAGAATTAGATAAATATATAGACCAAATTACTTTGGGACTGAATCAACATCCCCAATCTCTAGTAATAACCAAATCATCCATTTCTCCCAAAGAACTAATAACAAGAGTACAAAATAATAGATATTTACCTTCCCCATATAAAGTAACCGAAGAAGGAATAGAATTCTTATTTTCTTCTTATGAAGTATATAATAAAATAAAAGACTACATTCCCAAGAGTATAACTTCATTACAAGTACCACGAGACTTTTTACCTAATTTAGAGGCTTTACAAGAATATCCTAATCTAACAGCATTAGAAATTCTATATGACCAATTAACAGCAGAAGGTTTTTCTTATCTGGCAACTCACACGAACATAAAAAACTACTATACCACTAATATGTTAGGAGTTAGCATCGACCTAGATGGAAAACCTCATGTAATTGGTATAAAAGCTCCGATAGAAAAATATCGATATCAAGACATTACAATATCTGAAAAAAATCCAACTGCAAGAACAAGCACCACCTTAAGTGCAGTTATTCATGATTATCATGATTTAAGTGAGTTAGAAAAACTAATAAAGGATACAGATATTTTCTGGGCAGATATTAATACAATTCAAATAGAAGACAGTGAAAATATAAATAAGCAAAAAAAGAGTAGGTGGAATAGTCCTTTTTTAAAAGCCAAATTAAATGAAGAAAAACAAATAGAAGAGTTAGAAATCAATATAGAAAACTATCAAGCCATAGAACAAATTCTACAAGAAGTAATAAAAAGAGGGTATCCAATTAAAAAAGTAATGCTTCATCTACAAAACAGAACAGATAAAGACTTAGAAAACTTAGAAAAATATACAGAAAAATTACCAATTGACGTTGACTATGGATCTTATGTAACAGCACCACTAGAAGATTTTGCAGCTATGAGATCATCAATAGACTGGTATAAAGATATTATGAGCGGAAGAGGACTAAGCCCCATCGAAAAAGTGCTATATGCGTATGACCTAGTAAAATCGTTTCCATATCAAGCAAGCCCCGAAAACACAGAAGATTCTAGATATCTAGATAGAATTATCAAAACAGGAAATATCGTATGTGTAGGGTATTCTAATTTATTATCTGAAATATTAACAGAACAAGGAATTCGAGCCACTCCATTTAGTGTAATGACACAAGATGAGAAAGGAAACGGAGTTGGACATTCTAGAACCCTATTACATTTAGATGATGACAAATATAACATTCATGGTTTATTTACGCTAGATGCTACCTGGGACAGCAGTAGAAAAGAATTGTCATCCGTAACGGATAAAGAAAATCTTCCTCAAATAAGATATATGAGAGAACAAGGAGACACTATCACAAAAGAATATGATACACTGGCCCTATACCGAAACTTCTTAGTCCCCTACGAAGATTATGAGAAAGTATATCCAAAAGATACGAAACCATATATTTTTAGACAAGTAGATTATGAGCAAACAACAAATAAAGATGACATAGACTGCCCAAATGATTATATGGTAGAACAAGAATGCACTTCTTTATTTCCAAACGCTTCCTGGGAAGAAATATCTTCCTCCGTTTTAGCAACACAAAAACCATCCCTAGAAACCTTTACTCAAATTTTAACAACAGTCAGAGAAAAAGAAGGTTATTCTACATCTAACTTAACACAAGAAGTAAACGATGTAGTAGAATTAAATCAGATGATAGAAAGTCTATATGAGAAACCAAAAACATTCTTTTCATCCAGTCAAACAAAGAGGTAATAATATGAAATACAAGAAAAAAATAATAACATTAGGAATCATTGCAACCGCAATCATCAGTATCTTTTGTATATTTCCTTCCGTAAATGCAGACTCAGGTTTTGACTCTAGTTATGATGGAGGAGGTAGTAGTGGTGGTTCCAGTTGGAGTGGGGGAGGATCCAGTAGTTATAGTAGTTCAGGAGGTGGCTCTGGAGGAAGCATTATTCTAAATATCATAATCTATGCTATTATCATTATCTGGATTAAAAATTCCAGAAATAAGACCGCAAGAAGCCTAAATCACACAAGAGAAATGAATATAGATAAGATAAAAGAAATCTTACCAAACTTTAATGCACAAGAATTCTTACAATCTAGATATCAAGATTACAAAGACATCCAAGAAGCATGGATGAATTTCGACTATGATAAATTAAGAACGAAGGTAACAGATGAATTATATAATCAGTATGAGATGCAATTACAAACACTAAGTGTAAAAGGTGAACAGAATATTATGTCTGACTTCGTTTATCACGATGCCATGGTAACAAACGTAACCAAAGAAAATAATCAAATAACAGTAACAATGGAGTTAAAAGTAAGCTTCTATGATTATATTGTAAAAAATAAAAACATAGTAAGGGGAACAAAAACAAGAAAGATTCAAATGCATTATGAATTAATCTATGTATGTAATAACACCCAACAAAATATCTGTCCAAACTGTGGAGCCCCACTAGAAAAAACAGCTTCTCAGACATGTCCATATTGTGGAAGTACCATTGCAGCTGTATCAGAAAATTGGGTATTAAGTAAAAAGGAGGCCAAAAAACAAAGATGACAATACAAGAGTTAATTCAAAAGGACAATACATTTTCTGAAAGTGGTTTTCTAGCAAAAGTAGATAACACTTACATTATGATTCTAACATCCATCATGACAGAAAACTTAAAAAGAGTAGATCATAAAGTAGGAAATGAATTATATCAACAACTAACAGAAAAATTAAATAAACTACAAAGTCAAAACGAAATTCAAATGTATGATGAATTAAATGTAAAAGATTCCTCAATTATATCCATAGAAGATAAAGACCCCTACTATGAGATTAAAGTAAACTTAATCTCTCGATATATGGACTACAAAATAGATAAGACAACAAGAGAATATAAATCCGGAAATAACCAAAGTAGAATAGAAAAAAGCCATATATTAACCTTTAGAAAAAAGAAAAATGCCAATAGGGAAGGAATCAGCAGAAAATGTCCTGGATGTGGAGCATCTATCAATGCCAATAGTACAGGAATATGTCAATACTGTGGAACTATCTACAATACAGAAGACTATGATTGGGTACTACAAGATATGAAAACATGATAAAGAGCTAGCAATAGTTCTTTTTTTTTAAGAAAAAAATATAATAAAATAGGGTGATACCATGAAACATAAAATAGACTACATTCTACTAATTGCTATCATAACACTATCGATATTTGGTATTATCATGATTTATTCTGCCTCTAGTATTTGGGCAGAATATAAATTTGGAGATAGTTTTCATTATCTAGAATATCAAGCAATCTTTTTTATCATTAGTGTAATTGTTATGATGTTGGTATCAAAAATAGACTATAAAATTTATTATCAAAAAGCAAACCTCATATTACTCATTTGTATTATCTTATTAATATTAGTCCTAATACCAGGAATAGGTAGTGTAAGAAACGGAAGCCGTAGCTGGTTTGGAATTGGTTCTCTAGGAATTCAACCAAGTGAATTTGCAAAACTCGGTATGATTATCTTTACAAGTAAATACTTAACCAATAGTAATAAGTTTTTAAAAAGTTATAAACAAGGAGTATTTCCTATTTTAGCAATCTTATTTTTTCTATTTGGACTAATCATGCTGCAACCTGATATGGGAACAGGGGCAATTTTGGTAGTTTCTATTATTGCCTTACTATTCATTGCTGGTGTCAATATGAAATTTTTTATAGGTATGGGAATTATAGGAGTAATTGGAGTAGTATTTTTAATTGTAATTGCCCCTTATCGTATGGATAGAATTACTTCCTTTTTAGACCCATGGAGTGACGCCCTAGGAACAGGTTTTCAAATCATTCAAAGTTTATATGCTATTGGGCCCGGAGGATTACTAGGAACAGGATTTTTAAATTCCATACAAAAACATTTTTATCTACCAGAACCCCAGACTGATTTTATTTTTTCCATCATTGCCGAAGAGTTTGGGGTAGTTGGAGCCTTTATTGTAGTAGGTCTATTTGCTATTATTTTATGGAGGGGAATAAAAATTGCTTTAACATCCAAAGACCCCTTCGCTAAATACTTATGTCTAGGTATGACGTTTCAAATTATTTTCCAAGCAATTATGAATTTAATGGTAGTAATTGGTATGATTCCTGTAACAGGAGTAACTTTGCCATTTTTATCCTATGGAGGCTCTTCTCTATTAATCAGTATGATCAGTATGGGAATTCTTCTAAACGTATCAAGACAAGAAGAAAATAGATAAAAGACAAACAAGTAAACCACAACTCAAATTATTCTATTCTTATTTAAAAATAAAGAAAAATGTGTTATTATTATAAAAAAGTAGCAATAAGAAGCAGAAGAAAGTATGTAATATGAAAAAATGTTGGAAAAGGTATTTAATGCACATAAAAATTTAACTATTGAACAATTATATGCAATATTAGTTGATTTAAAATTAAAAAATAAATTTAATTTTAGATAACTTTGATATTATTGAAAAATGTTATGATTTAGTAGATATTTTAGGGGCATGCATTTCAAGAAACATAAAAACATATATTGCTACTCATTAAGTATCTGAACTAACAAATATATATGGCAGTTATATGTCCCAATTATGTGATTTATTATCTATTGGTAATACAAATAGTTAATTCAATTAAAAATACAGATGATAAAATAGAGCAATTAGAAACAGAAGAAAACCGGATAAATTAAAGAAAAATGATGAAGAAAAAGCAGAATTTGACCAATTAAAAAGTGATAATAAATAATGAATCGTAGGTGTTGTTAATGAACGAGGAAATAAAACAAATAAAAATTAAAAATCTTGATAAACTATATGAGTATAGACAAAAATTGTATAAAAATCCAATATTAAAGGATTTGTTTTTAGAGGTTACTTCAAGATGTAATGCAAGATGCGAGCATTGTGGAAGTAGTTGTGGAGATTTTATTCCAAAAGATGAAATAAGTGCAGAAGATTTAAAAAAAGCATTATTAGATATTTCACAACATTATAATGCTAATGATATTTTATTAAATGTAACAGGTGGCGAGCCATTAGTTAGAAAAGATTTGTTTGAAATAATGGATTATGCCAATAAATTAGGTTTTAGATGGGGCATGACATCAAATGGAATGTTAGTAACTGATGATATTTTAAAGAAAATGAATGATACAAATATGGAGACTATTTCAATAAGTCTTGATGGATTAAAAGAAACACATGAAAGTTTTAGAAAAGTACCAGGCTCATTTGATAGAATTATAGAAAATATCAAAAAATTACAAAAAGTACCTTCAATAAAAATCGTTCAAGTAACAACTGTTGCTAATAAGAAAAATCTCAATGAATTAGAAGCTTTGTATGAACTTATGAAAAAATTAAATGTTGTTTCTTGGCGAGTTATAAATGTTGATCCAATTGGTAGAGCTAAAGAGAATAAAGATATTTTATTAGATAAAGAAGAATATAAGTGGCTATTTAATTTTATTAAAGAAAAAAGAGAAGAAAATATAATGAATGTAGAATACGGATGTAGTCATTATTTAGACATCCCGATGGAAAAAGAAATAAGAGATACATATTTTTTCTGCATTACTGGTTTATATGTGGCGAGTATATTGAGTAATGGAGATATATTTGTATGTCCTAATGTGGAAAGAAGGTCAGAGTTTATACAAGGAAATATAAAAATAGACAATTTTGTCGATGTATGGGAAAATAAATTTGAACAATTTAGAAGTGATGATAGGTTAAAATGTGATAAATGTAATAAGTGTAAAAAATGGAAATATTGTTTAGGTGATTCATTTCATACATTTAATTTTGATGATAGAAAACCTAATTTTTGTATAAAAAATATTTATGAGCAAGATTAAAAAAGGAGAGAAAATATGTGGTTATTTAGTAAAAAAAATAAATATGATATAAATCCAGAGGAAAATATTCCTCTGGAAGTATATGGTACACCTGATAGTATGAGAGATAGTAAATATGATATAAATCCAGAGGAAAATATTCCTCTGCAAGTATATGGTACACCTGATAGTATGAGAGATAGTAAATATGATATAAATCCAGAGGAAAATATTCCTCAGAAAGTATATGGTATATTTAATATTACGCAAAAGACTAGTGAAGAACGAATAAAAATTAGTATTAAAAATGATAACAAAGATTATGTATTATTATTAAGCCATGTAAGTCATCCAGAAACATATAGTTTATCGTTTGCTGATGTAAATATCCTAGAAGGAAAGTCTATTTTAGATTTATCAACTAATATATCCGAAAAATACTATAACACGTTTATTAGTAGATTATATAGTATTATAAATGATTGGAAAGATGATTATTGGGGTAAAGGTAATATTAAATGGAGCATTAAAATTGATATTGAAGATAATAAAAGATTGATTTCTGGAAACGGAGATTTTCCTAGTAATTGGAATGAATTTATTGATTTAATATCTGAGTATGAGAAGTTATTCAAAAAGATAAAAAAATAGATAATAGTACAGAATAAGTTTATTAAACTTAAAAAGAAACACCTTATAGATAAAAGAAAAATATCTAAAAGTTTTTTTGCTATATAAAATTAAAAAAGTTGAAAAGAAAAAGTAATTTTGTACTTGAGTAATATTGCCGAAAATTAAACTTCAAGAAAATAGATAAAAATTATTGCTACTAGTTTATTTCTAAAAATAATGATATAATGGAAAAGATTAGTAGGTAGGTGAAATATGAAATATATATCTTTTGTTGTACCTTGTTACAACTCTGAGGAGTATATGGAAAAATGCATTGACTCCTTATTAATTGGAAAAGAAGATGTAGAAATTATTATCATTGATGATGGTAGTAAAGACAAAACAGGAAAGATTGCTGATAGATATCAAAAGAAATATCCTACAATCGTAAAAGCCATTCATCAAGAAAATGGAGGCCACGGGGCAGGAATCAATACAGGTTTAAAACATGCAACAGGAAAATACTTTAAAGTAGTAGATAGCGATGATTGGCTAGATGAAAAAGCATACAAAAAATTATTAAAAGAAATAAAACACATCGATACAGATTTAGTAGTATGTAATTATGTATATACATACACCGACGGAAGAAAAGAACAGACCATTTCTTTTGTTAATGTATATGAAGAAGGAAAAGTATTAACATGGAATGATATTCATCGTTTCAAATTAACACAATACCCATCTCTTCATTCGATGATGTACAAAAAAAGTGTGTTAGATAAAAGTAATATCGATTTACCAAAACATGTATTTTATGAAGATAACCTATTTATCTATTTGCCATTAGTAAATACCAATACCATATATTACTTAAATTTAGACCTTTATCGTTACTATATAGGAAGAGCTGATCAATCTGTACAGGAGACACAACTAATTAAAAGAAGCTCTCACCAAGTATTAGTATCAGAAAAAGTATGCACAGCATATGACTTAACAGAAATAAAAAACAAAAAATTGCGTAGACTAATGACAAGAGAATGTATCTTTCTAATGTGCTTAGGAGTAGTATTCTCAAGACTTTCTTTTACCAAAGAAGGTGAAAAACAATATAAAGATTTATGGAAAAGTGTAAAAGAAAAAAATCCGAAATTATATCATCGTATGCGCTATTTCAGTATAGCAGCCTTTGTTTCTGTTCCAGGAAAAATTGGTAGATTCATGATGAAGATAGGTTATCGGTTTGCTCATAGTCTTGTAAATTTTAATTAATATCATAACCAAAAGAAGTATTTACTTCTTTTTATTTTTATCAAACATTGACAAATGAATAGAAAAAGATATAATTAATATGAAATATATTTCATGTTATACTTGGTAATTAAGAAACAAGCAAAATATTAGCGTAATACCTATGAAAAAACATGCTAATGTATTTGCAAATGAAATAACATGTGAATTTATCTTAATGATGATAATTAAGATAGAAAGGAGATTTATGTTAGAATTAAAAGATATATGTTTTGAAAGAAACGATAGAAAAATACTAAATCATATTAATTTAAAATTAGATACAGGGAAATTTTATGTCATTACAGGACCAAATGGATCAGGAAAATCTACTTTAGCAAAAATCATCATGGGAATAGAAAAACCAGACTCTGGAACCATACTGTTAAATGGAGAAGATATAACAAATAAAGCAATAGATGAACGCGCTAAAATGGGAATTGGCTTTGCTTTCCAGCAACCCGTTCAATTTAAAGGAATTACAGTATACGATTTACTAAAACTTGCCACCAACAAAGAATTGTCTAAAAAAGAAGCATGTGATATTTTGTCCAAGGTAGGACTTTGTGCCATTGAATACGTAGATAGAGAAGTCGATCGCTCTCTATCAGGTGGAGAATTAAAACGAATTGAAATCGCAACAGTTATGGCAAGAAAACCATATATAGCTATATTTGATGAACCAGAAGCAGGAATTGATTTATGGAGTTTTCAAAACCTAACAGAAGTGTTTAAAGAAATAGGAGCCACTTCTCAAGGAACGACATTAGTCATATCTCATCAAGAAAGAATTTTAAATGTTGCTGACGAAATTATACTCCTAGGTCAAGGAACCATCCAAAAAGTAGGAGCCAAAGAAGAAGTGTTTGATCATATCTTTAAACCAAAGAAATGTGGTAAGGAGGTGGCACCTTGTGAATAAAGAAGATAAAGAATTACTAGAAGAAGTAGTAGGAGAAGACCCAACAAAAGCCGATAGTTACAACATTAGAAAAAATGGAAAGGGAATTGATAGAAAAGTAAATCCTAATATTAATATTGCACCAAAAGAAAATAATAGTGGAATCGACGTCTATGTGAAAGATGATACACTATTTGGTACCGTAAACATTCCAGTTATCATTACTGAAAGTGGGCTAACAGACGTTGTTTATAATGATTTTCATATTGGAAAAAATGCCAATATCATTATTGTCGCTGGTTGTGGTATATCTAACAATGGACACTGGGATGCAAGACATGATGGAATCCATAGGTTTTACCTAGAAGAAGGTGCAAAAGTAAAATATATCGAACGTCACTGTGGACTAGGAGTAGGAGATGGCAAAAGAGTTCTAAATCCAGTAACAGAAATCTATATGAAAAAAGGATCTTATATGGTAATGGATACCACGCAGATTAAAGGTGTTGACGACACCATCCGTACCACGAAAGCAAAACTAGAAGAAGATACTACCTTAGTCATTACAGAAAAAATCTTAACTAGTAACGATCAACAAGCAAAAACAGAATTTGAAGTAGAGTTAAAAGGAGAAAATGCGTCTACTCATGTGACTTCCCGTTCTGTCGCAACAGACGATTCCTATCAAGAGTTTATATCTAATATTACTGGAAATACAAAATGCTATGCACATGTGGAATGTGACGCCATTATCAAAGGAAATGGAAAAGTAAAAGCAGTTCCAGAAATTTATGCCAAAAATGTAGATGCCAATTTAATTCATGAAGCAGCAATCGGAAAAATTGCTGGAGAACAGCTAATGAAATTAATGTCCTTAGGATTATCAGAAAAAGAAGCGGAAGACGTTATTATAAATGGATTCTTAAAATAAGGAGGGAATATGAAAAAGTTAGTAATTGTTCGTCATGGAGAAAGTATGTGGAATTTAGAAAATAAATTCACTGGTTGGACAGATGTTCCATTATCAGAAAAAGGAATTAAAGAAGCCAAAGAAGCAGGTATTGCCTTAAAAAGAGAAGGATATACCTTCGATGTTGCCTATACATCTGTTCTAAAAAGAGCAAACGACACATTAAAATATATCCTTCAAGAATTAGGAAAGCAAAATATTCCAATTCACTACAGTTATAAATTAAATGAACGACACTATGGGGCCCTACAAGGACTGAATAAAGAGGAAACTAAGAAAAAATACGGAGAAGAACAAGTAAGATTATGGAGAAGAAGTGCCGAAGTACGTCCTCCGGAACTTTCAAAAGAAGATTCTAGATACCCAGGAAATGATCCAAAATATAAAGATTTACCAGAAAGTAAATTACCAACTACAGAAAATTTAATGGATACTATCAAGCGTGTAGTAGAGTACTGGGAAGAAACTATCAAACAAGATGTAGAAGCTGGAAAAAATGTTATAATTGTTGCCCACGGTAATAGCCTAAGAGGATTAATGAAATATTTAGATAATCTATCAGACGACGAAGTTATGAACTTAGAAATAGAAACAGGAAATCCTATTTGTTATGAATTAAATGACGATTTAAAACCAATTAGACACTACTATGTAGAGGAAAGATAACATGACACAAATAAGAGAACCAATCAAAAAAACATCTATCGCAACAAAACAAAAAATAGTAGAAAAAGGTTTTGAATTAATTTGTAAAGAAGGATATCATCATATTAATTGTGCCAATATTGCAAAATACGCCGGAGTATCAACAGGAAGTATCTATCAATACTTCTCAAATAAAAAAGATATCTTAACCGCCGGAATCAATGAATATTTAACAAAAATTATGTTTCCCGTAATTAATACTGAAAAAAGTTATAAAACAACAGATGAATTAATCCAAGACTTAATAGACTCTACAATAAAAAATCATAAAAAATATAAACTTCAACATGAAGAACTAATCGCCCTAGTACATCAAGATAAAGAACTATCCAAACTATATCAAGAAAGTGAATGGAAAATTACTAAAGAAGTAGTTTCTTATCTAGAAAAAAACAACATAACACTAACGAGTCCATTAGAAAAGACACACATTATGTTAGGATTAATTGATAATCTAGCACATGAAGTAATCTATCATCACCATGAAAATTTACAAGAAGACATTTTAATCAAAGAAATAAAAGAAATAATAAACTATATGATAAATGAAAAATAGGAAGTGAATGCTTCCTATTTTTGTTCTACTTTGATATGTGGATTCTTCTCTAATAAAAATTCAGTAATATCTTTTTGTATTTCTATCGTAAGAAGAGTAGAAGAGAGTAATATCTGATATTGTTTTTCATTTTTTAAAGTAATAAATAAGTTTTCATCCATATGACTATTCCGTCCAAGAAAAGAATGTGTCTCTTTTCGAATAGAAGAAATATCCTGATAAGAAAAAACTTCAATCTGACCTTTCACAACGATAATAAAATAATTTTCTGTTAAAAAATAACAATCATTGTTCCAAAAGAGAATATCTCCTAGTTTATCTAATAAATGATGACTAGCTAAATATCGTTTTACAATAATAATATGATAATATATCTGTATTCTTTTCATCCAGGCAAAAAGAAACCATAATAAAAAAATAACAAAAAAAGGATAAAAAAGAACTTTATAAGAAAGATAAAAAAGAATGCTAAGAAGAAAACCATAGACAAAAAAATAAATAAAAATATCAATCTTCGCCTCAGTAATATAAGAATCTATAGTTCGTGGCTTTTTAATTTTCATAAGAAATCTCCCATTATTAAATCTTATAAAATAGTATATCATAAAGAAAAGGTTTATGAACACTCAAAAATTTGATATACTATTATTGGAGGATGATAAAATGGAAAGAGAAAATGCTTGGTTAAAGTATACAGAAGAAGATGTAGTAAAATTAAATAATATTTGTGATGACTATAAAAACTTTTTAAATGTTGCAAAAACGGAACGAGAAGCAACAAAAGAAATTATAAGAAGAGCAGAACAAAAAGGCTATCAAGATTTAGAAGAGTATATAAAAAACAATAAAAGAATTCTTCCTGGAGATAAGATTTATGTCAACAACAAAGGAAAAGCAGTGGCTTTATTTAACATAGGAACAAAACCAATCACAGAAGGAATGAATATTTTAGGAGCACACATTGACTCACCAAGAATTGATTTAAAAGCAAATCCAGTTTACGAAAGCGATGGTTTTGCTTATTTTGATACTCACTACTATGGAGGAATCAAAAAATATCAATGGGTAACCATACCACTTGCTCTACATGGGGTAATTGTAAAGAAAGATGGCACAAAAGTAGAAATTGCATTGGGTGAAGAAGAAAGTGATCCTGTCGTAGGTATTACAGATTTACTTCCACATCTAGCACAAGAACAAATGAAAAAAGAAGCATCTAAACTAATTGAAGGAGAAGATTTAGATATATTAATCGGAAGTAAACCAGTAAAAATAGAAAAAAAGCAAGAAAAAGAAGAAGTAAAACAGAATATTTTAACGTTATTAAAAGATAAATATGATATAGAAGAAGAAGACTTTCTATCAGCAGAAATCGAAGCGGTTCCAGCAGGACATGCTAGAGATTTTGGACTAGATAAAAGTATGATAATGGCTTATGGCCAAGATGATAGAGTATGTGCTTATACTTCCTTAGAAGCATTCTTAGAGATAGAAGGCACCGAAAAAACATTAAGTTGTATCTTAGTAGACAAAGAAGAAATTGGTAGCGTAGGAGCAACAGGTATGGAATCTCATTTCTTTGATAATGCCATTGCGGAAATCTGCACCCTAATGGGAAATGACTCTCCACTTGCTGTAAGAAGAGTACTAAATCATTCAAAAATGTTATCAAGCGATGTAAATGCAGCTTACGACCCACTATACAAATCTGTAATGGATAAAAGGAACGCATCACAATTTGGTTTCGGTGTTGTATTCTGTAAATTCACTGGTTCTCGTGGAAAAAGTGGCAGCAATGATGCCAACGCAGAATATATCGCAGAACTAAGAAAAATTATGGATGATGCCAATGTAGCTTTCCAAATCTCAGAACTAGGAAAAGTAGATATTGGTGGTGGAGGAACGATTGCCTATATTCTAGCAAACTACAATGTCGAAGTAATTGATTGTGGAGTAGGTGTACTAAGCATGCATGCTCCATGGGAAGTCACTTCTAAATCAGATATCTATGAAGCCTATCGTGGCTATATTGCATTCCTTCAAAATGCATAAATACATATCATAAACACTAGAATGATTGCTAGTGTTTTCTTTTTGCCAAGAAAGGATAATTATGAAAGAAAATAATAGGAAAAATAAAAGTTATTTGCTACAATATTGATAGAAAGGAGTAAACTATGCTACAAGTAAAGAACATTGTAAAATACTATGGAAATAATAAAGCAGTAGACAATCTATCTTTTGAAGTAAAAGATGGAGAAATTTTTGGTCTATTAGGAGAAAATGGAGCCGGTAAAACCACAACCTTTAGAATCATCATGGGATTACTAGAAGCAACAGAAGGAGAAGTACTATTAGATGGCAAACACATCAACTATTCTATTACGGACAAAATCGGTTTTGTAACAGAAGAAAGAAGTTTATTAACCAAGATGACAGTCAAAGAACAAATTGTTTTTTATGGAATTTTAAAGGGAATGAAAGAAAGCAAAATTGAAGAAGAACTAAAAAAATGGTTAAAAGAGTTCCAAATAGAAAGTTATGAAAACAGAAAGATAAAAGAATTGTCAAAAGGTAATCAACAAAAGATTCAATTTATATCTGCCATCATTCATCATCCCAAACTATTAATACTAGACGAACCATTCACAGGCCTAGATCCCATTAATGTGGAACTGATGAAAAAAGCTATCTTCAAACTTCAAAAAGAAGGTTGCTCAATTATTTTCTCGTCTCATCAAATGGAACACATTGAAAACTTCTGTGAAAAATTAATTATTTTAGTAAAAGGAAAAGCTATCGTAGATGGTTATGTAAAAGATATAAAGAAAGAATATAAAAAGAAAAATATTTTAATTCGAGGAGAAGATTTACCACTAAAAGAAATAGAAAAAATCAAAGGGGTAATATCTGTTACCAAACAAAAAGATGAATATGAAGTAAAAATAGAAAATGAAAATATTGCATCTAAAGTATTTACCAAAATTAAAAATTGCAATATTACAAAATATGATGTAACAGAACCAACCTTAAATGAAATTTTCATTGCGAAAGTAGGTGAAGTACATGAGTAATAAGTTTTGGTATTTGACAAAACAAAGTTTAAGAAAAAAAATAAAGTCAAAATGGTTTATCGGCGTTAACATTATGCTAGCACTAGTAATTATCGCCTTAATCAACATTAATTCAATTATTGCCTTCTTTGGTGGGGATTTTAATGAAAAGACTAAAATTCTAGTAGTAGATAAAACAGATATTTCTTTTGAAGTATTTAAACAGAGTATGAAAGAGATAACCAAAGAAGAAGAGGAGGAAAAGGTTGTTGTAAAAGCAAGTAATAAAACGGAAAAACAACTAAAAAAAGATTTAAAAGATAATCAGGTAGCTATTGTGTTTGAAAACGATGAAGAAAACTTCGTTACAGCAAAAGTTATCAGTAAAGAAAAAATAGATAGTAGTACTTACCAATATATTTCTCAAGGATTAAATAGTACAAAAACAAGTGTAGCTTTAGTAAAAACAAATACAGACCCTGCATTGCTTGCTAAAATATCTTCACCTATGACTACTGAAAGAATAGTATTAAATGACAAAAAATCAGTAGATGAAAACATGGAAATGGTCATGGGGAGTCTTTTTCCGACATTAATTCTCCCATTCTTTATGCTAATTATCTTTTTAGTACAAATGATAGGTGGAGAAATTTGTGAAGAAAAAACAACTAAAAGTATGGAAATCATCATTTCTAATGTCAGTCCTAAAGTTCATCTTCTATCAAAAGTAATAGCCAGTAATCTATTCATAATTATTCAAGGGCTATTATTAGTATTATATTCTGCAGTTGGAATATTAATCAGTACGAAAGGACAACTATCAATAGATCCAAATGTAGACAGTCTATTAACTGCAACGGTAGAATCAGGATTTTTAGATAAAATAATTACCTTGCTTCCTGCAATACTAATTATGATGCTATTATCGTTCTTAGCCTACTCATTGATTGCTGGAATATTAGCTGCGATGACTACTAATATGGAAGACTTCAACCAAATTCAAACACCGATTATGTTAGTATTATTAGCTGGATATTATCTAGCAATTATGGCAGGTATGTTTGATGGCTCTATATTGATAAGAATATTATCATATGTACCATTTATTTCCTGTTTAGTATCACCATCTTTATATATCATTGGACAGATCAGTATGATAGATGTAATTATTTCAATCATAGTATTAATAGTTACAATACTAGTTATGATAAAATATGGTCTAAAAGTATATAAAATAGGAATACTAAATTATTCCAACGAAAAAATTTGGTCACGCTTTGCCAAGGCACTGAAAAGTAAAGATGTGTAAAAGAGTTTTCTAAAACTCTTTTTTTATGAACAAAAACAAAAAAAGAAAAGAAAAAAAGATTGCTCCATGCTATAATAAAAAAGAGAATAGGAGGAGTAAACTTGATCGTATTTAAAGATGTAAGCAAAAACTATAAAAATGTAACCGTTTTAAAAAACATCTCCTTTACGATAGAGGATGGAGATTTGGTTTGTTTAATTGGGGAATCTGGTTGCGGAAAGACAACAACACTAAAAATGATTAATAAATTATTATTACCAACTTCTGGAGAAATAACCATTAATAGACAAAATATAAAAAATATAAATGACATTAAATTACGTAGAAAAATGGGATATGTCATTCAACAAACAGGACTTTTTTCCCATATGACGATACGTGAAAATATAGAAATTATAGCTAAAATAGAGCATATGCCAGAAGAAAAACGAAAAAAAAGAGTTCGAGAAATGATGGAAATGGTAGATTTAAATGAAAACTTACTAGATCGTTATCCTAATGAACTATCGGGAGGGCAACTACAAAGAATAGGAATCGCAAGAGCCTTCATGACAGACCCTAAAATTATCCTAATGGACGAACCATTTAGTGCCCTAGATCCTATGAGTAGAACATCTCTACAAGATGAATTATTAAAATTACAAAGAAAATTTCATAAAACAATTGTCTTTGTTACTCATGATATGGATGAAGCAATCAAACTAGCAGATAAAATTGCAATTATGGACCAAGGAGAACTAATTCAATATGATACTCCTGAAAACATTTTAAAACATCCTGCCAATGACTTTGTAGAAGACTTTGTTGGTCATAAAAGGATTTGGAATTCACCGGAGTTTATTAAAGTAAAAGATATTATGATTACAAGACCAATTACTTGCAAAGAAGAGGATTCTAAATTTTATTGCATTAACAAAATGCGTATGAGTAAAGTAGATAGTTTAATGGTAGTAAACGATGAAAAAGAGTTATTAGGAATTTTATATGCAGAAAGTCTAAGATTAAAAAATAAAAAAGCCAACGGAATCAAAGACTATATTGAAAAAGATATTGTATCAGTAAAAGAAAATGATTCCATCGTCGATTTGGCCAAAATAATTAAAGATACCAAATCTGCAACTATTCCTGTTATAGATAGAAAAAATCATCTGACGGGACTAATTACGAGAAGTAGCTTAATAACAGCCTTGAGTCAACAATTTGTAGAGGAGGATGACTAATGGAATTTATAGATTACATGATAGAGAATAAAGACCAAATTATATCTTTATGTATAGAACACATCGAGTTAACTTCCTTAGCCTTAATCATTGCAATTATCATTGGTGTTCCCATTGGTATTTTAATCAGCTATAAAAGAAAATTAAACAAGCCAGTACTAGGAATTACCAGTGTTACCCAAGCAATACCAAGTATGGCACTCCTTGGATTTATGATTCCGTTTTTAGGAATAGGAACTGCTCCTGCAATTGTTGTTGTAGTACTATACTCACTACTACCTATCATAAAAAATACATATACAGGAATTTCTAACATTTCTCCTGCCACCATAGAAGCAGCACAAGGAATCGGTTTAACAAAAGCACAAATATTAACCAAAATACAAATTCCCCAAGCTTTGCCAATTATCATGGCAGGAGTAAGAATCTCATCTGTCAGTGCAGTCGGACTAATGACCATGGCAGCGTTTATCGGCGGTGGAGGTTTAGGATACTTAATTTTTTCAGGTATTCGTACGGTAAATAATTATCAAATTTTAGCCGGAGCCATACCAGCCTGTATTTTAGCATTACTAGTAGACTACTTCTTTGGAGCAATCGAAAAATTAGTAACACCTATCAGCCTCCAAAGTGAAAACAAATCAAAAGAAAAAATAAGAAAAGAACGCACGAAAGATAAAATAATCGTAATCATAACAATCATTTTAGTTTTATTATTATTTTTAAGTGAAATTGATTTATCGAAAAGAAGTGAAAATGTAGTAAGAGTAGGAAGCAAAGATTTTACAGAACAAGAAATATTATGTTATCTAACTTCACATGCCATTGAAAATTATACAGATATCGAAGTAGAAGAAGAATGTAATCTAGGGGGAGCACAAGTTGTATTTTCCGCATTAACCAATGACAATATTGATTTATATATTGACTATGCAGGTACAGACTATACAGATATCCTAGATCACGAACCGATTTCAGACGTAGAAAAAGTTTACAATACCGTAAAAAAAGAAATGAAAGAAAAATATGATATTGAAGTATTGAATCAAATGGCTTTTAATAATACCTACGCTTTAGCAGTGACAAAAGAAACTGCCCAACGTTATAATCTAACAACAATTAGTGACTTAACAAAAGTATCACAAAATTTAGTAATAGCACCAACACTAGAGTTTATTAATAGAGAAGATGGACTTCCAGGATTAGAAAGAGAATACGGTTTAACATTCAAAGACACGATTGGAATAGATGGAAGTCCAAGGTATACCGCTTTAGAAAATAATAACGCTCAAGTAATCGATGCTTTTACAACGGATGGCTTATTAAAGAAATTTAACTTAGTGGTTTTAGAAGATGATAAGAGTTTCTTCCCACCATACAATGCAATTCCTCTAGTAAGAAGTAACATACTAGAAGAATATCCAGAAATAGAAGATGTATTAAATGCCTTAGGACCATATTTGACAGATGAAGTAATGCAAGATTTGAACTATCAAGTAGATGAATTAGGCACATCCCCTGAAAAAGTCGCAACAGATTTTTTAAATGTAATTGATTTAGAAATTTAAAAAAGTTGACGAAATGCAAAATAAATATTATCATACTAACAGAGGTGTATTATGTATAACAAATATAAAAAACAAAGAATCAAAAGTGCGCTAATCATTTGCTTCATTCTAGCATTAGCGATTTTTGCCACACATCATATATATTACAGTTTTCAAGACGAAAGAAATATCGATTATAGTTCAGAGTCATTAGATATTACGTTTCATGAAGAAACAGGAGATAAAGTAACGTTAACAAGAGTAACGCCCGTAACAGATTCTGTAGGGTTAGCCTCTCAAGCTTATACGTTTACCATCAAAAACAATATGACAATACCTGTAAACTATACAATTAAATTAGTAGATGATCTAGAGACCATATTTGAAGATAACTGTAGTGAGTATCAAATGCCAAAAGAAATTATTCGTATATCGATAAGAGAAGATAACAAAGAAAATAAAATTTCTAATTTAACAGAGCTACCAGATGGAGTGATTAACCAAACAAAAATTGATCCATTAGGACAAAAAGAATATACGATTAGAGTTTGGACAACGCAAGACACAACTATTCAAGCGGGAAGTACAAGACACTACCATGGAAAAATTCAAATTGTAGAAGATGATAGTCAAGTAGCAATTTTAGACATAAAGGAGAGAAAATAAATGAACATAGATTTAACACCTCTTCATAGTCATATCGTAGACCAAATAGATATTACCAATACTTATTCCATTCCAGAAGAATATTTTGGTACAACAGGTGTAAAAAAATTAGATCATGTTCAAGTAGAAGGGTATATCTATTTAACGCCATCTGAAGATGATGTAGCAGAAGAAGTAGATAGCATCAAATGCCAAGTAAAAGGAAATATGATAATTGAAGATTCTATTTCGTTAGAGCCAGTAGAGTACCCATTTTCTATTGAATATGACGATATAATAGAAGAAAATTGTAAAAAAAGTGAAAATACACTTGATATATTTTCGTTTTTATGGGAAAATATTGTACTAGAGGTCCCTCTACAGTTTACAAAAGTAAAAGACTTTTCAAAATTTCGTGGAGATGGATGGAAATTAGTGAGTGAAAATGAACTTACAGACAATAACAACCCATTTAGTGAGTTATTAGAAAAGATGAAAGAGGAGTGATAAATATGATGAAACTAGACATCCAAATGTTTGCTGTTCCTGATCATAGAGTTTCAAAGACAAGAAAAAGAATGAGAAGAAGTCATAACGCATTGGAAATTCCTGGTATGGTAAAATGTCCTAATTGCGGAGAAATGATCAAAGCTCATAGAGTTTGTCCAAAATGTGGAACTTATAAAGGAAAAACAGTTGTTGCACCAAAAGAAGCTGAATAAGCTTCTTTTTTCTTGTAAAAAAACTTGCTATAATAGAAGTGGTGATAAAAATGAGTAAAGTAAAAAAATGGATAGGTAATCATAAGTGGATAATATTTTTGCTTTTATTTTCCCTTATTATAAGATTAGGGGTTGTGCTATGGATAAAAACACCAATTATTTCAGATTTTAAAACCATGTATGAAGCATCCCTAGAGTTAATAAATGGAACAGATAGCTATAAAAGTATGCCATACTTTATATGTTGGGGCTACCAAATGGGACATGTCATCTATCAAGCTATACTACTGGCTATTATCAATAGTGTGACGTTTCTAAAAATAATGAACGCAATCATTACATCATTAACAGTAGTATTCATTTATTTAATTGGAAAAGAACTATCCAATGAAAAAGCAGCCAGAATTATTAGTGTAATCTATTCCATATTTTTATTCCCACTATTATTAAATACGGTCTTAACTAACCAATTCCTTCCTATGCTACTCATTTTAATTGCAATCTATATTCTAATAAAAAAGAAAAAAGAATCTATTCATTTACCAATTATAATTGGTATATTATTAGGATTTAGTAATATCTTTCGAAGTGAAACAATCGTCATCATTGTAGCTTTATTCTTATATAGCATCTTCTTGCTTGTTACCAAGGAAAACAAAAAGAAAGTAATCATAAGCTTTCTATGTATCCTAATCAGTTATATGGTAATTTTTCAAGGAACCTCTTTCTTATTAAAAACAACAAATATTAGTCCAAGTGGCCTAGATAATAATAATTCATCTTGGAAATTCTTAGAAGGACTCAACGTAAGTACCAGTGGACGTTATAGTGCAGAAGATGCTGAAAAATATGCATATGATAAAGAAAAAACACAGAAAGCCTTACAAGAGAGAATAGAAAACAACTATTTACAATTCCCTAAATTATTTTTAAAGAAAATAAAAATTACATGGTTAAATTCAGACTTATCATGGTCGCTAGGACATATCAAAAATCAGGACCAAGTAAAAATATTAGAAGCAATTAATCAATGTTTTATCTATTTCTTCTTTATTATGGCACTATTAAGTGCAATTACGATATTCAAAAAAATATATAAAAAACCACAAATACTAATTACGCTAATATTGCTTGTATATTTTGGAGTCTACTTATTAATAGAAGTAATGCCAAGATATGCGTATGCTATGCAGACATTAGAAGCCATTCTAGCCTGTATTACACTAGGCTATATATTAGATAACAAACCAAAAAAAGTAGGTGAACAACATGGAAAAACTAGAAAATAATATATTAGTAATCTGCCCAAATGAGCAAAAACTAAAAATATTAAACCAATTACAACAAGAATCCAAACTATATAATATAAAGTTCATGACCAAAGAAGAATATTTAAAAAATTATTTTTTCTCTTACCAAGACAAAGCAATTTTGTACCTAATGAAAAAATATCATTATAAAGTAGATGTTTGTAAAGTATATTTAAAATATTTATATGTAATAGATGAAAAGAAAAAATATCACAACCAAAAATTAAAGTTTTTACAAGAACTAAAAAAAGAACTACAAGAGAATAATCTATTAGAATATAATAATGCTTTTAAAAAATATCTTCAAACAAAAAAGAGATTAGTCCTAAACTATCCAAAATTAGATTTGTTTGAACAAAAAGCTCTAGGTGTCCAACAACAACGCAATCTAATACCAAAAGAATTAACAGTAACTGAATATCAAACAATGGAAGAAGAGGTAAATGGTGTTGCACTACAAATTTTAGAGTTGTTAAAAAAGAACGTAGATATAAATAAAATCTATTTAACCAATATTTCTAAAGATTATTTTTATACGATTGATAGAATCTTTTCCTATTATAAAATTCCAATCAATCTACCATTTCAATATCCTATTTTTGGTACTGAGATTGTAAAAGAGTATTTACAAAATAAAAACATAGATTTAGAACACAGTAATAAAATAACAAAAAAATTAGTTTCCATTTTAAATACATTAGTAGAGATAGAAGACGACAGTAAAGAATATCAAGAATTATTATTATCTAAAATAAAGGAAGCATCTATCACAAACGAAGAATATCAAGACGCAATCCAAGTAAAAGACTTAGAAAAAGAACAGTTTATGGAAGATGAATATGTTTTCGTATTAGGATTAAATCAAGATAATCTACCAAAATTAGCAAAAGATACAGACTATATTGCAGATAAGGAAAAAGAAGAGGTAGACTTATATACAACCGATGAAAAAAATAAAATAGCCAAATCTTCCTTAATGAATATATTTTATTCGATAAAAAACCTATATTTATCTTATAAACTTCAAACACCATTTCAAAGTATGTATCCATCTAGTATAATAGAAGAATATAAAATGCAAGTAATAGAGAAAAAGAAAGATACCTATACGGCTAGTAATTTATATAACGAACTCCGGCTAGGAAGCAAACTAGATACATATAACAGATATCAAGAAATAACACCAATGTTAAAAGAATTATATACACACTATAAGATTGCCTATCAAACATACGATAATAGTTTTACAGGAATCAATCATGATACCTATTTAGAAAACCTACCATATCCTTTAAAACTATCTTACACAAGTATAAATTCTTATAATGAATGTAAATTTAAATATTATTTAAACTATGTTTTAAAAATAAATTCTTATGAAGATACATTTGCAGCTTTTATTGGTTCACTATATCATAGAATTCTACAACTTTATAAAAAACCAAATTTTAATTTTGAAGAAGAATATCAAAAATACCTAGAAAAAAGAGAACTTTCTTTAAAAGAAAAAGTACTATTGGTAAGATTAAAAAAAGAATTACTAGACTTGTTAGAACAAGAAAAAAAACAAGATATAGTTTTAGGCTATCAAGAAGAATATAATGAACGAAAAATAGAAATTTCTCTAAAAAAAGAAATTGAAGTAATCTTTACAGGAACAATTGATAAAATTATGTATTATAAAAAAATAGAAGATACTTATTTTGCCATCGTCGATTATAAATCAGGAACTATTGATACTAGAATTGAAAAAATGAAATACGGTTTATCGATGCAACTACCAATCTATTTATATTTAATGAGTACTTCCAAACTGTTTGATAATCCTATTTTTACAGGAATATATTATCAAAATATTTTATTTAATTATCCAACCTTTGATAAAAAAGGCATAGACTGGATTAAAAAAGATAGAATCAAACTACAAGGATATTCTACTGATAACTTAGAAATATTAGAACGTTTTGATCCAACTTATGAAAATAGTGAAGTAATCAAAAGTATGAAATATACGGATAAAGGATTTGCTCATTATACAAAAGTATTAACAGATCAAGAAGTATATAACATGATTTCTTATACGAAAAAACAAATCACAAAAGTGATGAATCAAATACTAGAAGGAGATTTTGCTATCAACCCTAAAATATATGATGGTAAAAACTTATCTTGTGAATATTGTAATTTTAAAGATATTTGTTATCATAGTCAAAAAGATATGATATATCTAGATAAAGTAGCAGACTTATCGTTTTTAGAGGAGGGAGAATAATGCCAACTTGGACGAAAGAACAACAACAAGCAATCGATGAAGAGGGCACTAACATTATCGTATCGGCAGGAGCGGGAAGTGGAAAGACAGCAGTATTAACAGAAAGAGTAATACGTAAATTAAAAAGCGGTATTCACATCAATGAACTTCTAGTCTTAACATTCACCAATGCCGCAGCAGCCGAGATGAAAGAAAGAATACGAAAAGCCATCAGAAAAACACCAGGTCTAGAAGACGAAATGAATAGAATTGATGGAGCCTATATTACAACCTTTGACTCCTTTGCTCTATCAATTGTAAAAAAATATCATACAGTAATAAATTGTACCAATAACATTCAAATAACAGATGATGTGGTAATCAACATCAAAAAACAAGAACTGCTAGATCAAATATTAGATGAGAAATATTTATTACAAGATAAACGTTTTACAAAACTAATTCACGACTTTTGTTATAAAGACGATAAAGAGTTGAAAAAAGCTCTACTAGATATCTATCAAAAAATAGAATTAAAATATGACAAAGAAAAATTTCTAGCAACTTATTTAGAAAATTATACAAAATCTTGGGATAAAGCTATAGAAGATTTTCAGCAAAGTCTAAATAATAAAAGACAAGAAATAAAAAAATTGATAGCTGAAATGTCATCTTATTTTGACGGAAAATACATGACAAAAGTGGAAGATTATCTATCTAATTTTCTAAATCAACCAACATATGAAGAGCAAAAGAAAGCTCTAGACCATCTAGAAAGTAGATTTCCGACTTTACCAAAAAACTCACAAGAAGAAGGAAAGCAGTTAAAAGACCAAGTGAAAAAACTACTAGATGAAATCAAAGAAGAGATGGCTTATACAACAATAGATGAAATCAAAGAAGAGTTAGATAGCACAGTTTCTAATCAAGAAGAAATCATAGACATTTTAAAAGAGTTGGATAAAAGACTTTCTCTCTACAAAGAACAAGAAGAAATTTATAACTTTACGGACATTTCCAGATTAGCCATTAAAATTGTATCTGAAAATGAAGAAATCAGAAAAGAATTAACCTCTAGTTTTCATGAAATTATGGTAGACGAATATCAGGATACTTCAGACACCCAAGAAGCTTTTATCAATTTAATTGCCAATCATAATGTGTATATGGTAGGAGATATCAAACAATCTATCTATCGTTTTAGAAATGCTAATCCTTATTTATTTAAACAAAAATATGATACATATCGTGATACCAATCAAGGAATTAAAATTGATTTAGTAAAAAACTTCCGTTCTAGAAGAGAAGTACTAGAAGACATTAATTTGTTATTTAATCAATGGATGGATGATGCAATTGGCGGAGCAGACTACGAAGCATCTCACCAAATGGTATTTGGTAATATGACCTATGAAACAAATGGAAAAACGGAAGATAATCATCATATGGAACTTTTAACTTACAACTTAGATAAAACAAACCCGATTACCAAAGATGAACAAGAAGCCTTTATCATAGGAGAAGATATTCAAGATAAAGTGAAAAATCACTACCAAGTACTAGATAAAGAAACTGGAAAGTTAAGACCGATTGAATATAAAGATTTTGTAATTTTATTAGATAAAAGTAAAAATTTTGAGTTATATAAAAAGATATTTGAATATTTAGGAATCCCATTATCCATTCTAAAAGAAGAATCTCTTAGTAAAGATAATGATATTTTAGTAATTAAAAATTTATTAAATTTAATTATTCGAATTCATAAAAAAGATGATTACGAAAGCCTAAAATATAGTTTTGTCGCAACTGCTAGAAGTTATTTGTTTTCTATCTCAGATGAAGAGATATATGAGGCAATCATTCATAATAAAATAAAAGAAACTAAACTATACCAATTATGTGAAGACTTATCTACACATATAACAGAAACCTCTGCTAGTGAATTTTTCTTGCTAGTAATGAAAAGAGTAGAGTATGAGAAAAAACTACTGACGATTGGAAATGTTACCTCTTTTCAAATACGTCTAGAATATACCTATAATTTAATTGGTAACTTAGAAAAAAATGGATATACAATGGAAGATGTTATCAACCACTTAGATGCTATTTTTGATAGTGGACAAGATTTAAAATTCAATGTAAATACCAACAGTAGCAACTCTTGTAAAATTATGACCATTCATAAATCAAAAGGATTAGAATTTCCTATCTGCTATTTTGCAGGTTTAGCCTCTAAGTTCAATCTAAGAGATTTAAAAGAAAGAATTTTATTTGATAATACATATGGCATCATCCTACCAAAAGTAACAGAATTTTATAAAGATACTATTTTAAAAACATTAGTAAAAGAAAAGACAAAACAAGAAGAAGTATCAGAAAAAATAAGATTATTCTATGTAGCGTTAACTAGAGCAAAAGAAAAAATCATCATGGTAACAGAAGAACAAGATGAAAAAATTGAAAGTAGAGGATTGGTAAGTAGTGCAATTCGTAGTAACTACAATTCTTTTCTATCGATGATAAAAAGCATCTATACATCCTTACTACCATATGAAAGAAAAACAGAAGTAACAGCTTCCAAGGACTACTTATTAACCAAGAACCAAATACAAAAAGAAAATTTAATGTTACCAAAAGATGAATTAATAGTAGAAGAATTAAATTTAGAAAAAATACCAATTGAACACGCTAGATACTCAAAAGACATTCTTCATGTATCGACAAAAGAGGAGCAAGAAAAAATGCAATTTGGTACCAAAGTACACGAAGTATTAGAACAACTAGATTTTAAAAATCCAAATCTAGAAGGTTTTACGGATATAATCAAGCAAAAAATAGAAGCATTCTTAGATACACCATTAATAAAAGAAAGTAAAGAAGCAACATTTTATCCAGAATACGAGTTTATCGATCCAATCGAACATACTCATGGGATTATGGATTTAGTAATAGAACAGGCAGAAAAAATGATTATTATAGATTATAAACTAAAAAATATTGATGATGAAAATTATGATAAACAGTTAAATGGGTATCGAAGCTTTCTAAAAAAGAAAACCAAAAAGGAAGTAGATTGCTATCTGTATTCTATTATGGATGAAAATTATCGCAAAGTAAAAGAACAGTAAATAGTCACTGTTCTTTTTTATTCCTAAGCTACAATAGAACCAATTTTTTCTCCTTTTAATAGTTTTTGAAGATTACCAGGAGTATGGATATTAAAGACCAAAATAGGAATATCTTCTTCCATGCATAAACTGATTGCGGTAGAGTCCATCACTTTTAATTTCTGATTTAAAACATTTAAATAGGTAGTATGAGGAATAAATTTTGCATCATCAAATTGGTTTGGATCCTTATCATAAATACCATCTACATTAGTTGCCTTAATTAAAGCATCAGCCTTGATTTCAGCAGCTCTTAACGCAGCAGCGGTATCCGTAGAAAAGAAAGGACTACCAGTTCCACACCCAAAAATAGTAATTCTTCCTTTTTCCAAGTGTCGAATCGCCCGATCCTTAATATAAAATTCCGCTACCTGTCTCATTTCAATACCAGTTTGAACTCTAACTTCTTGTCCCACCTGCTTAAAAGCATCTCCTAAAGCCAAAGCGTTCATAGTGGTTGCTAACATACCAATATAATCACTAGTAGCACGGTCCATATAAGGATTTGCTTTTCCTCGCCAGAAATTTCCTCCACCAACAACAATCGCAATTTCAACCCCCATTTCTGCACATTCCTTAATTTCTCTAGCAAAACTCAACACATCATCAAACGTAATTCCCAACTTCTTATCCCCAGCTAATGCTTCTCCACTAAATTTCAATAAAACTCGTCTATACTTCATAAAACACTCCTTTACCATATAGTGTACCACAAACAATTAAAAAAATATAAAAAAGTAAGGAAAAGTTAAATGACTTAACATAAAAGAATATCCCATAAGGAATATTACAAGATAAAACTATAATCATAAGAGAGAAAAAGTATAAGGAAAAATACCATCTGCAAAAGTTGACAGCTTTATTTAGTTATGATATACTCTAACTGTTTGACGCCTCATGCTCAAACCGCATTGAAAAGGTAAAAAAACCATTTGGTACCTTAAGAGCGAGTCTTAAGTTATAAAAAAGGAGGTATATGAATGAACGCTGTAATTAAAGTTGGAGGAAAACAATATTACGTAACAGAAGGTTCAGAAATTTTTGTAGAAAAATTAAACGCTAACGCTGGTGATGTTGTTAAATTCGACCAAGTATTAATGCTTGATAGTAAAATAGGAAGTCCTTATCTTACTAATGTTACTGTAGAAGGTAAAGTAATCAAAAACGGTAAACAAAAGAAAATTACTGTCTTCAAATACAAATGTAAAGACAAATCTAACCGTAAGAAACAAGGACATAGACAACCTTATACAAAAATTCAAATTACAAAAATCAATGGTTAATTATGATTCAAGTAAAAGTTGAAAAAGAGCATTCCAAATACAAAAAAGTAACGATTTTAGGTCATGCACTATATGATGATTATGGAAAAGACATTGTCTGTGCAGCAGCCAGTAGCATCGTTACAACAACAGTAAATGGAGTTTTAGCATTAGATAAAGGGAGTCTAAGTTATATGATTAGTAAAAAGGGAATCACTGTAAATATCAAAGATGAAGACAGTACCACACAAATACTAATCGCAAATATGGTTAGTCTTTTAAAAGAGTTGGAAAAAAATTATCCAGCAAATATCGAAGTAAAGTAAGGAGGAGAATTATGGAATTTTTAAAATTAGATATCCAATTATTTGCTCACCATAAAGGGCAAGGATCAACATCTAATGGACGTGATTCTGCAGGACGTAGACTAGGAGCAAAAGCTGCTGATGGCGAATTTATAACAGCAGGTTCTATTATATATCGTCAACGTGGAACAAAAGTTTTCCCAGGAACGAACGTTCGTCGTGGAAATGATGATAGTTTATTCGCAACAGTTGACGGAATTGTTAAATTTGAACGTTTAGGAAGAGATAAAAAACAAGCTTCAGTTTATCCAGTAGGAGAATAAGAAAGAGCCTTAATAGGCTCTTTTTTTGTCAAATAATACAAAAAGGGAATGAATTAATTTCCCTTTTTGCTTTTTTATGATAAACTTAACTATATAATAGAGGTGATAATATGGATGATAACAAAATAACAGTAACAACACCAGATAATAGGCAACTAGAAGTAGAAGTGTTAGATATTTTTAATGTAGTAGGATATGAAGGAAAAGACTATATTTTGTATACTTTAGGAGAAGAAGTGGACGATGAGCATGAAAGAGCTTATGTTTCTATTTTAGAAGAGGATGGAGATAATTTTTCCTTAACAGAAATCAAAGATACGGAAGAATGGAAAAATGTCCAAAAAGCAATCGAGGAAGGAATAGCCCTAGAAGAGGAAGATACAGATGAATAATTCAGATAGAGTTTATCAGGAACTATTACAAAGAACACTAAAACAACTACAACAACAAATAACTTCCTTAGAAAGAAAAAATAGAGGTCTACGAGCAATAACCGATCAAACAGCCGTAGAAATTGAAGGGTATAAGACAGAGTACCAAAGAATCGCTCAAGAACTACAAAGTTATAACCAAAGAATAGAAGTGTCAAAAGCAGGGGAAACCGGCTTAGATTTTATTGACGATAAAGTAGATAAAATTATAGAAAGACAACAAGATTCTGTAGATAAAATTAGACAACTAGAGAGCCTAAAACAACAAGTAACAACCAAAAGATATCAAAGAAAAATAGATAAACAAATCAAACATCAACAACAAATCATCCAAAGGCTTCAAAAAAAGCATGGACGTTTAAATATGGCACAAAGAGTCATTATGTATCCAAAATATTATCGTACAATGAGGAAATTAAAATTATTATCTAGAAAACAAGGAAAAGTAAATGTTGTAGAAGCTAATATCAAAGATAATGAATTATTAAAACAAACACTAAATCCTAATAGCATCATCGATAATATAAAAGGAGCATTCTATGATATTAGAGGTCAGTATTATCAAAAGAAATTAAGTCATGCACAAGATGTGTTGGAAAGAGTGAAAGAAAAACATGGTAATATCCATCTCCAAGGAGCTAATGTTACAGTATTGCCAAAGAAAGTAGTAGAAGCTAAGAGACAAAATATGAGCAGTGCACCACAAACAACACAACAAGAACCAGTTGAACAACCACCTCCAATCATCTTACCTGGACCACAACCAAACCCTGATGCTCATATCATCTTACCACCAGAAGATAAAACAATAACAGCAGCATCTCTTGCTGAAGAAGCAGTACAAATAAAGCAACAAAATCAACAAGCAATGCAGCAACAACAAGCACAAGAGTTTAAAAAAGCCGCATAAGAGGAGGGAAAATTCTCTTTTCTTTCTTTTTTTTTAATGATATAATATAGCCGAAAAGGAGGAGAGTATATGTTCGTAGATGAAGTAGAAATTAGAGTAGAAGCAGGAAACGGAGGAGATGGTTGTACTGCTTTTCGAAGAGAAAAATATGTTCCTATGGGAGGTCCATATGGAGGAAATGGAGGACATGGTTCTGATATTATTTTTAAGGTAGATGAAGGACTTCATACTCTCCTAGATTTACGTTATCAAAAGTTAATCAAAGGAAAAAAAGGAGAGAATGGCCGTGGAAAAAATCAACATGGCAAAGGAGCAGAACCTGTTATCATTAAAGTGCCTCAAGGAACAGTAGTAACAGATATGGATACAGGCCTAATTATTGCCGACTTATCAAAAAAAGATGACCAAGAAATCATTGCCAAAGGAGGTCGTGGTGGAAGAGGAAATACAGCCTTTAAAACCCAGACGAATACAGCTCCAGATTATTCAGAAAATGGAGAAGAAGGAGAAAAGAAAAATTTAAAAGTAGAAGTAAAAATGCTAGCAGATGTTGGTCTAGTTGGTCTTCCAAGCGTTGGAAAAAGTACAATTATTTCTATGGTATCAAGATCTAAACCAAAAATTGCCGCTTATCACTTTACGACACTATCTCCTAATTTAGGCGTTGTAAAAGCAAGTGACGGAAGAAGCTTTGTTATGGCAGACCTTCCAGGGTTGATTGAAGGAGCCAGTGAAGGCGAAGGCCTTGGAGATAAATTCCTAAAACACATAGAAAGAACAAAAGTAATTGCTCATGTCATTGATATGAGTGCTAGTGAAATGAGAGATCCATATGAAGACTATATCTTAATCAATAAAGAGTTAGAGGCATTTAATGAAAAACTAATGAAAAAGCCTCAGATTATCATAGCCAATAAAATGGATCTTCCAAACGCTAAAGAACAATTAGAAAAATTCAAACAAAAAATAGGAAAGGATATAGAAATATACGAAGTATCTGCCGCCACTCATCAAGGTCTACAAAAAGTAGTGGATCGTCTAGCTGATTTAGTAGATGAAGTGCCAAACAATCCACTATATGATGATTCACAAATCGAAAGCCATGTCCTATATAAATTCAAAAAAGAAGAACCATTTACTATTACTAGAGATGATGATGGTACCTGGGCTATTCAAGGAAAAGAAGTAGAAAGAATATTCAAAATGACAAAGTTTTCATCTGATGAGGCAGCCTATAAATTCGCTAAAAAATTATCAAGAATGGGAATTGATCAAAAACTAGAACAATTAGGTGCAGAAGAAGGAGATCAAGTAAGAATATTAGATTTCTATTTTGATTATAGAAAATAATTGACAAAGAGAAAAGAAGAACAACAAGTTAGAACTCCTGCAACCAGAATAAATGAACTCAATACAATGTTTACGAAATTATGCAATGCAATGTAGAAGCAGAAGAAAATATGTAATTTGTGCCACAGATAAAAGCTTTATTTCACGATATTGAAAGAAATTATAAATACCAAGAGAAAATATCACAACAAAACAGTCTAATAATTAGACTGTTTTTTTAAATGGAAATCTGAAGCTAGATTTATATAATGAAACTACATTCACGTAAACGTAAACTAAGAAAATATTGAAGAAGAATAATTTTTGCGATATAATCAAAATAAGATAAAAAAAAGAGGTGAAAATAATGGAAAAAGGAAGAAGTGAGTATACTTTCCAATTATCATGCAACCCAGAGGTAGCCAATAATGTAGTACAAGGATTTATTACAGGAAACAACTATGAGTTAATACAAGATGAGAAAGAACAATATTATCGTGCAGGAAACAGCATGCAAGGATATCAATATTTCAATTATAATATTGCAAACCAAACATTGACTATTTATGCATGGTTAAAAGGAATAACAGGAGAATTCAAGTTGGAACCAGCTGGAATTAGTATTCCAATCATGGCCTATAGAGAAAAATTAAACACCTTATTTCAAGAAATAGAGAAAGTAAATAAAGGAACAACGCAACAGGACACTACACCTATGAATTTTGACCCTAATACAGGTCAACCGTTACAACAAAACAATATGACAAATCAAGTAAATCAACCAACTTCAACTCAGAATAATACAACCAATCAAGTAGCCCAAACATTCGAAGCACAAAATAATGAGAGAAAAGAAAAAATGTGTGAAGTTGGATTTTATCTATCCATCTTTGGCCTTATTATTTCATTATTAGGAGTTTCCTATGGAGCAATTGTTTATTTGATAGATATATTTTTAGCTTATCAAGGATTATCGACCAAGAAAAGAAAAAAAGGGATTATTTCTTTAGTGATGACAGCTTTATCAATTGTCATAATAGTAATTCAATTATTGTAAAAGGCCATTGAAGAAGAACAATTTTTGCGATATAATCAAAGTAAGATAAAAATAAAGGATGAGGTATTATGATGAATGTTGAATTTTTAAAAGAAAATGGAGTAAATGTAGATCAAAGTCTAGAGTTATTCGGAGATATGGAAACATACAATGATACGATTGGAGAGTTTATTTTAGGTGCCTCTTCTAAATTGCCAAGATTAGAAGAGTATAAAAATGCAAAAGACATGAATAATTATGCAATCTATGCACATTCTTTAAAAAGTGATGCTAAATATTTTGGCTTTACAAAATTGGCAGAACTTGCAGAAAATCAGGAAATGAAAAGCAAAGCAGGAGATGTCTATTACATATATGATACATATGACGAATTAGTAAACGAAGTAAATCGCTTAATTCATGTAGTTAAACAATACTTAGGAGAAGAAGAACCAAGTTCTCAACCAACACAACAAGAAGCAAAACCTAGTATTGAAGCAAATCGAGAAGTTTATTCTCAGCCAACAATTTTAGTAGCAGATGATTCTAATATAGTAAGAAACTTTGTTAGCAGAATTTTTAGTGACACTTACAATGTCGGAGTAGCAAAAGATGGAAAAGAAGTATTAGAAATTATAGAATCTAATAAAGGAAACGACAACATCAAAGCCATTCTTCTAGATTTGAATATGCCACAAGTAGATGGCTTTGCAGTATTAGACTATATGCAAGAAAATAACTTATTACAAGAAATGCCCGTATCCATCATCTCAGGAGATTCAACAAAAGAAACGATTGATAGAGCCTTCACGTATCCAATCGTTGACATGATAAAAAAACCATTTAATGATATGGATATTAAAAGAGTAGTAGAAAAGACAATATATTTTAAAGAAATGGAATAAAAAAAAGGAAAAAACTAATTTTCCTTTTTTTGTTCTTCTAATCCTTTTTCTACTCTATGTTTAATAATATCAATTAATTGATTTTTTAATTCCTGATCTGCATTTTCCCAAATAATTTCTAAAAACACACCTAAGCCTGGTAAAGTAACTTCATCTTGTGAAGCAACAGATTCGTCGATAGCTCTACGAAGAGTATCATAATTATCTCCTTTAAAATTATTAATAATATGTTCTCTAATACTTAAATTCATAGTTTTCCCTCCTAATTGTAGTATGAATAAAAGCAACAAAAATATACACGTTTTAAAAAAGATACCAAAACTACTAAAAGAAAAGGAAACTTTCTTTTCTTTTCATTTTATAGTACAATAATCTTGGTGATAACATGAAACTGCAAATAGAAGATAAAGTATATCCCATAGAAATAGAAAGAAAAAAGACAAATAAAAACACCTATATTAGAGTCAAAAAGGATATGACAATACAAGTGACCACTAACTTTTTTACAAGTGAGAAGGCAATTACTAAATTAATAGAAGAAAATGCAGATAAAATAAAAAAGATGTTAGAGCATCAAGAAGTAAAAAATGAAAATAATACTGGTTTCTTTTACTTAGGAAAAAAATATGATATTGTATATGTAGAATATTGTGATATTTCCCTAGGAGAAAACAAAGTATTTTTAAATAAAAAAATAGATATTGATAAATGGTATAAAAAACAAGCTAAAATAATCTTTAAAGACCATCTAGACCAAATTTATCATCGCTTTTCACGGAAAATTCCCTATCCAGATTTAAAAATAAGAAAGATGACAACAAGATGGGGTGTTTGTAATGTGAAAAGTAAAACAATAACCTTAAATCTAGAATTAATCAAAAGGGATGTCAAATATTTAGACTATGTCATTGTTCATGAATTGTCCCATTTAATCCATGCCAATCATTCCTCTAAATTTTGGGATTTAGTAGCAGAAAATATGCCAGATTATAAAAAATATCGGAAGGAGATGAAAGACTTTTAATGGTAATTACAAGTTTAGATAACGAAAAAGTAAAAAAATATCGTAAATTGAAAAAAAGAAAGTATAGAGAAGAATATGGGGAATTTATTGTAGAAGGAATGCATTTAGTATTAGAAGCATTTAAAAGTGGTATTATTGTAGAATTAATTATGGAAGAAAATAGTGCAATTCCATTACCTTGTCCCTATGTTTATGTCACAAGAGAAATCATCGAAAAAGTATCAGATTTAGATACCCCAACGGATATTATGGCACTATGTAAAAAACTACCAGATAGAGATTTAATTGGAAATAAATTCCTAATACTAGATGAAGTACAAGACCCTGGAAACCTAGGTACAATATTAAGAAGTGCAAAAGCATTTGATATTGACACTGTAATTTTATCAGAAAATACTGTAGATTTATATAATCCCAAGGTTGTCCGAGCAACACAAGGCATGTTGTTTCATTTAAATGTAATCAGTAGAAAAATAGCTCCTATTTTAGAGATACTAAAAAATAAAGAGATTCCAATTTATGGAAGTTCAGTAGATTATGGAATCGATGTTTGTGAGCTAGAAAAAAAAGATAGAGAAAAATATGCTTTAATCGTAGGAAATGAAGGAAATGGTATTCGTTCAACCACTTTAGAAAAATGTGACAAAAGACTATATATCAAAATGAATGAAAGAGTAGAAAGCTTAAATGTTGCAGTCGCTACAAGCATTCTATTATATGAGTTAGATAAATAATGGAAGATATCTATTTAGGAAGAGTGATTACAACACATGGGATTAAAGGCGAGTTAAGAATAAAAAGTACCTTTCCTTATAAAGAAAAAGCATTTAAAATAGGAAATCATCTAATCATAGATAAAGAAAAATACGAAATAAAAACCTATCGTGTTCACAAAGGATTCGATATGGTAACGTTAGATGATTATCATGACATTAATGAAGTACTATTCTTGTTAAAAAAGAAAGTATATATTGCTAAAGAAGAATTGCAATTATCCAAAGAAGAAGTTTTAGACGAAGAGTTAATAACATACAAAGTGTTGACAACTTCAGGAAAAAAAGGAATAATAAAAGAAATATTTTATGCGAGTCCAACCAATAAAATTATGAGAGTTGAAACTGATAAAGAAATTTTAGTACCTCTAAATTCTCCACTTATAAAAATAGACATAGACAAAAAAGAAGTTATGATTGATCAAATATTAGAAACTAGGTGATAATATGAAAATAGACATTTTAACACTCTTTCCCGAGATGTTTGAAGGAGTCTTTTCTTCATCTATCATGAAACGTGCCATAGAAGAAAAAAAAGTAGAAGTCAGTCTCCATAACTTCAGAGATTATTCCAAAGATCCCCACCATAAAGTCGATGATACTCCATATGGAGGAGGAAATGGAATGGTATTAACGTGCCAACCTATTTTTGACTGTGTAGAAGCACTAAAAAAAGAAAATACCAAGGTAATTTTATTAACCCCAGATGGAACACCTTATCAGCAAGGTATCGCTTATCAACTAGCAAAAGAAGAACATATCATCTTAATCTGTGGTCACTATGAAGGTTTTGATGAAAGAATTCGTACTATTTGTGACATGGAATTAAGCATTGGAGACTATGTATTAACAGGAGGAGAATTAGCCAGTATGGTTGTAGCGGACTCTATTGTACGATTACTGCCAGGTGTAATTGAAGAAGGATCACATCAGAATGATTCTTTCAATAATAATCTTTTAGATTATCCGACATATACAAAACCAAGAGTATTTCGGGAAATGGAAGTTCCAGAAGTATTAGTATCCGGAGATCATAAAAAAATAGAAGAGTATAGATATCAAGAAAGTCTGAAAAAAACAAAACAAAGGAGACCGGATTTATTAGAAAAGTAGGTGGTAATTATGTATCAAGTAGTAAGAAAAAAGAAAAAAATAAAAAAAGTAAAATTTAGTGACGAAATTTATGGGTTCCCTATGGCAAGTGAAAGAAAAATATTTAGGATTCAAGAAGAACCAATAAAAAATATTGTAATTATTAATACGAAATTAGCTCATCCGCTAATATCAAAAAAAGTAGCCAAAGAGTACAAAAAACTAGTTGCAACTTTAATGGAATTATTAACAAGCGACGATGATACAGGAGAAACATTTAGAGAAGCACTAAATAGAATAGAAAAATTTCGTCAAGAGATAAAAAATAAATACCGCCACTTTTTAAAAAAGAAGGAACTAGAAGAAATGGGAAAACAATTACAAGTATTTAAACAAGAAGCGAATATACGCTTTATTGAATTACAAAACTCTTTATATGAAAATACACTTCAACAAGGAAAAGGAAAATAGTGTCAAAGAACTGTTAATTATGACAGTTCTTTTTTTATTTACGCTATAAATGTGAAAAGATACCGTATAATAAAAGAAAAGGAGTAATATATGCAAATAGAAAAAGAAAAAAAGAATAAAGGATCAATCATAATTATAATTCTCTTATTAATAGCATTATTAGGGACAACAGGGTATATTATCTACGATAAAGTAGTAAAAAAAGAGCCATCTCAAGAAGAAAAGAAAGAAACACCAAAAGAAAAAGAGGAAGAAACATCCCAAAGAGAGTTAATAGAAGAAGAACAAGCAACCCTATTGTCACAAATAGAAGCATATACAAGCACATTAGCCGGGCAATATCCATTTGATGAAGAAACACCATTAGAAAATCAACAGGTTCTATTATTTGGTTTAATACAACTTGAATCAACAGGGCAAGACTTTATGGAAAGTGATTTAGAAAAAGTTTTACAACAATATTTTGGAGAAAATCATCCTTATCAGCATGAGAATATAGAATGTTTTCTAGGAGATGGTACATTATATATTTATGATAGTGCCAAAAGAGAATATCGTTTTCAGGATTATCATGGCCATGGAGGACAAGGAATCTATCCCAATGAAGTTTATTATTTAAATGGCAATACAGATGAACAAACATATACCGTAAATGTAAATATTCTATATGGTGACTACTGTAACAGTACCTGTGGACCAACAACCAGTTATTATACAACAGTAAATGATAGTAGAAATGGTACAAACTCCATACTAGGACCATATGAAGAACAACATATTATAACGCAAGAGGAGTATAATTCTGTTCAAGCAACTCTACCTATAACAACGTTTACATTTGAAAAAGATGAATTAGGAAATTATGGACTAAAAAGTGTTACAATACAGTAGCACTTTTTCAATGTAAAAAAATCATTGGTACAGAAATCATTTTTTATAACAAGTTTATATAAAATAAATCTTTACTTGCTTAATGATACAATTTGTGGTATAATAGGAACACTTTATAAAAGGGAACAGAAAAGAGGAAAAAAATGAAATTAATACCACAACAAGTTGAAATATTGAAAGCTGAACTTTCGAAGCTAAGGCAGAGAAAGCAAGAATTAATTGATTCGAAAAGTAATACTTATGCAATCTGTCACGAAAATCAAACTGGAGATAACGATCGTGAGTTAATTGATAGTATTGCTACATTAAATGTAAGAATGAATAAGATACAAAGAATTTTAGATAACGCCGAAGTAGTAGAACCTAGAACGGATGGAAAAATCGGTATTGGAACAAAATTTGATATGCTTTTAACAACACCTAGAGGAAGGGTAAAAGAAGAAACTAGAACGTTAATTGAAACAAAAGTAACACTAGAGGATATGTCACAATATCTAACCTTAGAAACTGATTTAGGGAAAGCAATTCTAGGCCTACAAGCAGGAGAAGAATTTTCTTATACCATACCGAATGGTAAAACAATGTTTGGAACTGTTACTGCAATAAGAAAAGAAAATATTAGTAGTAAAGGACATATAAAATAAAAATTATAAATAAAAAAGGGGGATTATCATTATGATTTTAATTGGTGAACAAGTAGAAACAATAAAGGAAAGAATAAATAGATTACAGCAAGAAACCGCAGATTTTATTCAAGGAAGAAGTAGTCAAGTCGGATTCTGTTTTCCAAATGGAACAAATGATATAGAGACAGAAATACAAGAAACAATTGCTAGAAACAATAAGGATATCGCAGCATTAACCTATTATTTGCAAACTGCTCAACTACAATTAGAAACGACAGATGAACAAGTAGATATCGGAACAGAATTTGATTTGTTAGTAACAACCAGAAATGGCAAAGAAAAAATGTTAACAGGAGTTTTGATTGCTGAAAGAACAGGGGTGGAAAAACCACTTCGCTACTACACACTAGATAGTAGTCTTGGACAAGCACTTTACCAACATAAAGCTGGTGATACAATCAGTTATAAAGCTCCTAACGGAAATACAGTTGTTGGAGAAATTATTGGTCTAAGAAAAACTTCTACAACGTCTAAAGAACAAGAAGTGGCAAAAGCAAGATAAAGAGGACAAGGAAACTTGTCTTTTTTTTGTTTTTTCGATATAATGAATAAGTCGCAAGGAAGGGATAGTATGAAAATAAAATATAATTTATTAAAAACAGAAAAAAATACAAAAGCAAGATTTGGTACAATAAAAACAAATTATGGAACATATGAAACTCCAATGTTTATGCCAGTTGGTACCAAGGCAACAGTAAAATCTTTATCAAAAGAAGAATTAAAAGCAGCTCATGCAGGAATCATTTTATCTAACACTTATCACTTATGGTTAAGACCAGGTCCAGATGTCATTGCCCACTGTGGAGGCCTTCATAAGTTTATGAGTTGGGATGGACCAATTCTAACGGATAGCGGAGGATTTCAAGTGTTCTCTCTAGCCAAAAACAAGAAAAAAGACATTACCGAAGAAGGAGTGCATTTTAAAAGTCATATTGATGGACAAAACCTATTTTTAACTCCAGAAAAATCCATAGAAATTCAAAACAAACTAGACAGTGATATTGCTATGAGTTTCGATGAATGTCCACCAGCAAGTGCATCTTACGAATATTTGAAAAACAGTATTGAACGAACGATTAGATGGGCAAAAAGAGGGAAAGCCGTACATAATAATCCAAACCAAGCATTATTTGGAATTGTCCAAGGTGGAGCCCATGAAGATTTAAGAAAGTATTCTGCAGAAGAGACAGTAAAATTAGATTTTGATGGTTATAGTATTGGGGGAGTCGCAAACGACGGAGAATCCAAAGAAGATATGTATAAAGCAATCGACTATTCTATTCCATATTTACCAGAGAACAAAGTAAGATATCTAATGGGAGTAGGAGAACCAGTAGATATCATTGAAGGAGTCATCAGAGGAGTAGATATTTTTGACTGTGTTTTACCAACCAGAATCGCAAGGCACGGTCAAGCTTTCACAAGAGATGGAAAAATTAATCTAAATAATGCAAAATATAAAGAAGACTTATCACCAGTAGAAGAAGGTTGCGACTGTTATACTTGCAGGAATTATTCCAAAGCATACATTAGACATTTAATAACAACAGGAGAAATGTTAGGAGGAAGACTATTATCCATTCACAACATCCGTTTTCTAATCAAATTAACAGAAGAGTTAAGGGAAGCTATTAAAAACGATAATATTCTAGAATATAGAAAAAACTTTCTCGAAAGATACGAAAAGAAATAGGGATTTTGCTTCCTATTTTTTATTTGGTATAATATAATAAATAAAAGGAAGTTGAAACATGCGTAAAGAAAAAGAAAAATTTTTATCGGAAATAAAAAGAGAAATTTCCACTTGGAATATTTATTCTAAAGATATTAATGGATGTACATTAGAAGAATTGAAAAACTTCTTAAAAGATGTAAAAAGAGGAAGTTATGATAAATTGTTTGAAGAACCTATCCACTATTCTATTAGAACGATAATGAATTGGCATAAAGAAAGACTATATAGGCAAACATATCATATGCCAATGCATCCAATTACAAAAGAAAATTATGAAGTGTATCAACAAGCCCAAAAGATAAAAGATCATATTCAATATATGGTAGAACAATATTCACTGTTTCACATGAATCAAACGCCACCAACAGAACAGGAATTACATACCTTATGGCATGCTTATCAAAAGATGTTAATGACGGACTATTCCTGGGAAGAAAAAGAAAAGGTTCTAAAAGAAGTAAAAAAATTAAACTATGACAAAAACATAAAATTTCCTCATAACGTCGATGAAATTATAAAAGCTTTTTTCCCACATTTAAAGAAGATTTATCCCGATTATATAGAACCAATTCCCAATCCATTATCAATGCAAGAACAGGCAGCGAAAACAGTTGCCTATTTAAGAGGCCATGATATCGAAACACTATTTACAATGCCACCTCAAACAAAAGAAGAAGCCTATGTTAGAAGGATGATAATAAGTCAACTAGATATTCCAAAATTAGTAATAAAAAATAGTAGAAGTTTTTTAAAACCAGCTATGGAACAAGTAGAAGAAGATTTAAATGACAATTTAACAATGTCTGAAATCTCTAAAAGAATTATTTGGAAGAACAACAGACAAAAACAAGAGATAATTACTCCACTAGTAAATGGAGTACTCTGTTCCCTTTTAGAAGGAAAAGAACCAATAAACATTAAGAAAACAATCGTAGAAACACAAAGAGAAAACAGAATAGTCCCAGCTACCGCAACAGAATCTCAAAGGATTGATCTAGCCCCATATCATACCATTTATCCAATACCAAAAAAAGAAGTACCTATCTTTCTACAACAGCTTCAAAACAAGTATGATCATCTATATCAAACCGCGAGCGATTATGAATTTTTAGAAGGGTGTATTGAAATAGCAGGAGAACTGATGATGGCTCAAATATTAAGACAAGGAAACAAAAGAACAGCGAAATGTCTATTTAATAAAATGGTGTTATCAAGAGGTCTATTGCCACCAATTATGGACTTAACCCAGAATGATTACAGTTTATGGTATGATTTTGCAGAAAGTCATGCAGCTGATTTTGTACTAGCCAAACAATCCCTACTAGACCAAGAACAAGAATTATCAAGAAGTTGGAAAGAGGATACATTTAATATGCCAGTAGTCATCGCTCCAACCACTTTTAACAAAAGTACCATTGGAAAAAGATACTATAAACACTAAGGAGAAGGAAATGAGAGAAATAAAAATACATGGAATTTATAGACATTTTAAAGGAAACTATTATCTAGTAGAAGATATAGCCAAAAACAGTGAAACATTAGAGGATATGGTAGTATATAGAAAATTATATGAAGATGGAAGTTGCTGGGTAAGACCATTAAAAGATTTTCTAGGAGAAGTAGATCATAATAAATATCCAAAAGTAAAGCAAAAGTATCGTTTTGAATTACAAGAAATAGAAAGTGTTATAGATAAGTTTAAAGGTGAATAATATGGTAAAATTAGTAAAGTTTAAGGATATTACAAAAGAAGAACTAGAAAGAATTATTAATAAGCATTACACGCATTGGAAACAATTTAATCCAACATTAGATTGGAATGAAACAGTAGACAAATTTAAAAATCAATTTACAAAAGAAGAAGGGCTACCAATTGGATATGCTTGCTACGACAAAGATACACTAGTAGGCTTTTGTACCCTACAAGAACACAATCTAAAAAAATATCCAGAAATCTATCCATGGATTTCTAGTGTTATGATCTTTGATGAATATCGTAGAAAAGGTTATGGCACCCAGATGCTACAAGAAATAGCCAACAAAGCCAAAGAGTTAGGTTATCATAAAGTTTATTTATGGACAGACCAAGCCCCTGAATTTTATAAAAAAATAGGCTACACTTACCAACAAAAAGTTGAAAAAAATGAAGGTGGCTATGGAGACTTATTATATAAAGAGGTAGAATGATGAAAAGATGTTCCTGGCTAAACTTAAACAATCCAATATATGTAAAATATCATGATGAAGAATGGGGAAGACCAGTACGAGATGATCATAAACTATTTGAAATGTTATTACTAGAATCTTTTCAAGCAGGACTTTCCTGGGAATGCATTTTAAATAAAAGAGAGTCATTTCAAAAATCCTTCGATAACTACGACTATAAAAAAATAAGTAACTATACAGAATCCAAAGTAGAAGAGTTAATGCAGAATAAAGGAATCATAAGAAATAGAAGAAAGATTTTAGCAACCATAAAAAATGCCCAAGTATTTATAGAAATTCAAAAAGAGTATCAGTCATTTTCTAATTATTTGTGGCACTTTACAGATAATAAAATAATCTATGAAACAAACAAAACAACATCACCATTATCAGACACTATTTCAAAAGATTTAAAAAAAAGAGGAATGAGTTTTGTAGGTTCAACAATTATTTATTCCTACTTACAAGCAATAGGTATGATTAACTCCCATGAAAAAGACTGTTTTTTAGGAGGGAAAAATGAAAGATATCAATAGATTTTTAGAGGCCCAAGAAACTACGTATCAACAGGCTCTACAAGAAGTAAAAAGTGGAAGAAAGACAAGTCATTGGATTTGGTATATCTTTCCTCAAATAGAAGGATTAGGGCAAAGCTATGCATCCCATTATTATGGAATAGAAGATATAGAAGAAGCAAAAGCCTACCTACAACAACCCATATTAAAACAAAGACTATTAGAAATTTCAAGTGCTCTATTAGAAGTAGAAGGAAAAAATTCCTTTGAAATATTTGGAACACTAGACGCTATAAAAGTACAATCATCTATGACCTTATTTCATATAACTAATCCAGAGGAAGAAGTATTTAAACAAGTATTAGATAAATATTATGATGGCACTTTAGATGAAAATACAATAGAAAAATTAAATACGAAATCATATCAGAAGGAAAAAGGAAGAGGAATATGACATTCAAACAAAAAATGGTACAATTAGAAAAACCAAGCACACAAACTTATATAACAAAAGAAGGAACAATTCCCATCATTTTAACGGCTCCTCATACTATGAAACAAGAACGTTTAGATGGAAGCGTTAAAGTAAGAGAGCCATTTACAAGAGCAATTGCTAAATATGTAAGTGAAAAAATGAACTGTAGTTATTTAATAAAAGAAAAAGATACTTTAATAGATTCCAATTGGGAAGAAATAGATGCTTTTAAAATATTACTGGAAGAAAAAATAAAAAAGAACAATATAAAACTAGTAATCGATCTTCACGGTGCAAGCAGAGAAAGAGATTTTGATGTAGAACTGGGGACCCTAAATAATTTATCAGCAGACTTTTCTACAATTATGGAACTAAAAGAAGCATTTAGAGAAAATGGTGTTATAAATATTAAGATGAATCATCCTTTTAAAGGCGGAGGAATTACAAAATATATTTATGGTATGACAGATATTGATATTATTCAAATAGAAATTAACGGAAAATATAGAGATATAGAAAATATCGATAACATGGAAAAAATATGCAACTCCTTAATTCAATTTATTAACCAATATGCATCTTATCAAGATAAAAAATCCATCTAGAAGGAGGTACTTATGAAAGGTGAAGACATGTTTTTGTCTTTCGGCAGTGAAGTAATCTACGATGATGCCAACTTTCGAATAGAAGAAAAAGATAAAGTTGGTGTTGTGGGAGTAAATGGAGCTGGAAAGACAACACTATTTAAAATTATATTAAAAGAAGAACGCCTAGATGGAGGAAAAGTTACCACCAATAAGAAAAAAATAGGCTATCTTCCTCAAGAAATTAGTTTTCAAGATCAAGATACAATAGTACTAGACTATTTATCGAGCGCTAGACCAATTGAAAAGCTAGAAAACAAGTTAAACACCATTTATGAAAAATTACCAAATGCAAGCGAAAAAGAACAAACAAAATTATTACATCAGGCAGAAACCATTCAAAACGAATTAGACAGTCTTCATCAATATTCCGCAGAAGATGAATTATTATCAATTATCGATAATATGAAGATAGAATCAGACTTACTAGAAATGAAAGTAGGAAACCTATCAGGTGGACAAAAATCAAAAATAGCCTTTGCTAGATTACTATATGAGAATGCAGATATCTTACTACTAGACGAGCCTACAAACCATCTAGACATGAAGGCCAAAGACTTTATTACAAATTATTTAAAAAATTATCATGGTATGGTCCTAGTAATTAGCCATGATATTGATTTCTTAAATGAAGTAATTACAAAAACGATGTTTATTAATAAAGTCACCCACAAAATAAAAATCTATAAAGGAAACTATACTGAATTTAAAAGGTTATATGCGAGTGAGATGATACAAAAAGAATTAAGAATCAAAGAACAAGAACGTGAAATAAAACATCTACAAGAAGTTGTAAAAAAGGCAGAGCAAGCATCCGCAACCAATCACAAATTAAAGAAAATGGGTGAGTCTAGAAGAAAAATGCTAGAGAAAAAATTAGGCGAATTAGAAACCAGAGAACAAACCTATAAAACAGTGACTATGAAAGTGGATCCATTAGAACGCAGTGGAAAAATCCCACTAGAAGTAAATCATCTAACTTTTCATTATCCAAATAAAAAGGATTTATATCGTAACCTATCTTTCCAAATGGCAAGAGGAGAAAAATTCCTAATTGTTGGAGAAAATGGAGTAGGAAAATCAACACTACTAAAACTGATTATGAAAGAGTTAACTCCCATCCAAGGAGAAATTACCTATGGCTATCATGCAAGTATAGCTTATTATGCACAAGAATTAGAAATTTTAGATGAAAACAAAACAATTTTAGAAAACATTGATAATCCAAACTATAATGATCAAGAATTAAGAACGTTTCTAGGAAACTTCTTATTTTCAAACAATGATGTGTTTAAAAAAGTAAGTGTTCTATCTCCTGGAGAAAAGGCAAGAGTTGCCTTATGTAAAATATTAATTCAAAGAACAAATATTATTATTCTAGACGAACCAACCAATCACTTTGATCCAGAAACACAAGCTATCATTGGAGAAAACTTTAAAAACTATACCGGCACTTTAATCATGGTTAGTCATAACCCAGCATTTGTAGAACAAGTGGGAGTAACCAGGATGTTAGTATTGCCAGAAGGAAAAATCGTAGAATACCAAAGAGAACTTCTTCATTACTATTATTATTTAAATACAGATCTAACAGGAGGTAACAATGGATAAAATAAAAAATATTATTTTTATGATTTTAGGAGCAGCCATAACATTTCTTCTTTTATGGTTCTTCTTTACGATAGCCTTACCAATTTTATTAGTATTAGGGTTAATCGCTTTCGTATATTTCCTAATCAAAGAATCCTCTCTTTTTAAAAATACAAAAAAGCAATTTAAAAAGTGGAAGAAAAAAGCCAAAAAGAAAAAAGATGATATTCAAGAAGCAGTAATTATAGACGAAAAGTAAAAAATGAGTAGAAGTATCCAGATTATCTTTAATAAAATTTTAGGTATAATAAGAAAAAGAGGTATGAGTATGAAACGATATATATCAAAAGAAGAAGATATCTACTATACAGATATGCTTAAAGTAATAAATGCCATAGGTGGTAGAAACTTAGATTATAATTGGCTAATTACAGAAATCGAAACAAGTACTGGAGATTATTTTAATGATGAATATGTAATAGTATCAAATGATGAGTTATTAGATAAATTAGAAAAGAAAAAAATTCAATGGATCTGGGGCACTTTTTCTGCAATTCCCAAAAATTATACGGAAGCAGAAATTTTAAAATACAAGTTACCAGGAGTAGATAATATCGAGAAAAAAGAAATAAAACCACAACATCCTTTAGCAGAAATAGAAATTATTGCCTATGATTCTACATTTGTACAAATAATTGGAAAAGAAAAAATCGCAGAAAAATTTAAAAGAATATATCCCAAAGCAAAGGAAAAATTATAAAAAATAATAGGAGAAAAGTTATGATATTTGAATTATCAAATGAAGAAAGAAAGTACTTTGGTTTAAATGAAGTAAAAGAAAACTGGATAAGAAAAGAATTAGCGAAAGATTATATAATTTATATAGAAGAAAATAAATTGGTAAAAAGAATCCAATCACAAAAAGAATGTTATTATGAAAGTGATGTTTTATATAATCTAAGTGAGGATTATAAATTAATATTACCAAAAACAAAACATCAAAAAGCAAAAAAACTAACAGAATCTTCTGTAAGAAATTTAAAAAATGGAGTGTATTTATTTTGGTGGAATAATAAAGTAATATTAGCTAGTGGAAAATGCGAACAATCCTATTATGAATCAGATATCGCAGGATTAAAGATTTCTACTTTAGATGATTTTAAAGATTGGATTAAGAATTGGATAAAAAATACCACGGAAGAAGAATTAAAAGAAATCACAATTTTTAAAAATAAAAAATTAAAAAGATACAAATATCAAGAGGGTGATTATTTTAGATTAAAACTAGATAAAGGCCTATATGGATATGGAAGAATCATTATGGATATAGAAAAGCGTCAAAAAGAAGATTATTGGGATATTTTTATGGGACAACCGATTATAATAGAATTATTTCACATTATAACACCAAAGAAAAACGTTCCAATAACAGAATTAGAAACCTTAAAAACCTTTCCCTCGCAAATAATTTTAAATAATGTAGTTTTATATGGAGAATATGAAATTATAGGTCATAAAGCACTTCCTAAAAAAATAGACTATCCAATTCACTATGGAAGAGGAAGAAAAAAAGAAGATAAAGATATGATTCATTTCCAAATGGGAACAATTCATAAAAAGATACCTTTAAATAAATATAATTTCCTTATCAGTTCCACGGGCAAAGATTATACAAATAATAGTATTGGTTATACAATATATAATAATATTAATATAATGAGAGAATGCATAAAAAGTAACTCCAATGATTTCTATTGGAAACAAAAAATATATACAATAAAAGAAGATTTAAGAAATCCAGAAAATAGTAAAGACTTACATGACATTTTAGAACAATTTAATTTAGTAAAATAGGAGGTAAAAACATGTCAATAAAAAAAGCAAAAGAATATTTAAAAACAAAAAACTTAGAAAAGAATATTATGGAGTTTACGGTTTCTTCCGCAACGGTAGAAGATGCTGCAAAAGCAATTGGATGCCAAGAAGGTGAAATTGCCAAAACGTTATCATTTTTAGTAGAAGAAGAACCAATTTTAATTGTCGTTGCTGGTGATGCCAAGGTAGATAATAGTAAATATAAAGAAGAGTTCCATGAAAAAGCAAAAATGATACCATTTGATGAAGTGGAAAAATTAATTGGACATAGAGTAGGTGGTGTCTGCCCCTTTGGGATTAAAGACGGAGTAAAAGTCTATCTAGATAAATCTCTTCAAAAATATGAAATAGTCTATCCAGCATGTGGTAGTTCTAATAGTGCAGTAAAATTAACAATCAAAGAATTAGAAGACGCATCCAATTATCAAAAATGGATAGATGTATGTAAAAAAATAGAAGAAAAAATGTAGTAGGAGGAACAATGGCTAAGAAGTTAATTTCCGCAACAATTTTAATCGTTTTAGCAGAAGTTATATCTTTATCAAGAACATATTTTACAGAAGGAACTAGCAGCTTATCATCTTTTACATCCGGGATATTATTAGGTTTATCTATAGGTATGGAAATAATAGGAATTATCTTATTATTGATATGTATCGCAACTTATGATAAAAAAGGAAAACAATAAAGGATAGAAGTATCCTTTTTATTTTCATTATCGGAAAGGAATTAATTATGAATATTGAAGAAGAAATATTTAAAAATACAAAATCAAACACCAAAAGCCTTCTTTTATATGGATTCCATAAAGAAAAAGAAAATTATATCTATACTCAAAAATTGATGAATAATACCATGAAAGCGGAAATAAAAATAAACGAAAACGGAAACGTACAAGGAAAAGTATACGATTTAGATACTCAGGAAGAGTACACCAATTTTAGAGTAGAAAATATAATAGGCGATTTTGCAAATACAGTAAAAGAAGAATATGAAAAAATATTAAAAGATATCGAAAAATCATGTTTTACAAAAGAATTTTTTTCAACTTCGCAGGCTAATAGTATTACGAGCAAAATAAAAGAAGAATATCATATAGAACCAGAGTTTTTATGGAAGAGATATCCTAAATATGCAGTTTTTCGAAATAAAAAAAGTGATAAGTGGTTTGGAGTAATAATGAATATTGATAAAAGTAAACTAATTCCAAACAAAACAGGAGAAATAGAAATACTAAATGTAAAATTGGATGATCAGACACAATACTATCTAACCCAGCCTGGAATCTATCCGGCCTATCACTTAAATAAAAAAAGTTGGGTAACAATTATGCTAGATAAGACACTATCAGATCAAAAAATTATGAAACTTGTAGAAATAAGCTACCAGCTAGCATTCCAAAGAAAAGAGTGGCTAATTCCTGCTAATCCAGAATACTTTAATATAGTGGGTGCATTTAAGAATACGGATATATTAACCTGGAAACAATCCAGCAAAGTAAGAATAGGTGACATCATCTATATTTATGTTGCCAAACCGTATTCTGCTATACTATTTCAATGTGAAGCAATAGAAGTAAATATACCGGATTCCTATCAAAGTAAAAATGTGTCCATGTCTTATGTAATGAAATTAAAATTATTAAAAAAATATAATCAGAATATTTTTTCGCTCGAAAAATTAAAAGAGTATGGCATAAAGTCTATCCGTGGTCCAAGAGGAATACCAGAAAAATTAAAAAAAGAACTAAATAAAAAATAAAGAGAAGAAAATATGATAATAATAAATAGAAAAGAAATAGAAATCTATTATCCCATCACAAAAGAAAACAAGGTACCTGTAATCATTTTAAACACTTCTCATAACGAAGGAAAAATGTATGGGAAAGTATGAGAGAACAATTAGAAGATTATTTAGTGAATGATATTGACATACTTAAACTTTCTAGACGAATCTTACCAAAATTAAAGCATTATAAATTAGATAATATAATTAGCTATTACTATCTAAAAAAAACATACAGCATTAAACGACTGTATCTTAACAAACCAAGTGTATAAAAATTTGTGTCAAGGTATCATAAAAGACAACTAAACGTAAAGTTTAGTTACATAATATTTTCTTTTAAAAAAAATTATGATAGTATTTCAGTATTGAGGTGATAAGATGAAAAATAAAGGAATTATTATTACAATGGGAATCATGATTATAATTTTAATTGGTGTAATTATTGTGTTACTAGTAAATAATCAAAAAGAATCTCCAAAAACTACTACAAGTAGCGATGCTAATAAATTTGCAGAAGAATATACATTAGTTGGTAAAGATAATGTATTTGAATATCGTACAATAGACCAAATTATTAAAACATTAGAAAGTGGTACTGGAATAGTATATTTAGGTTTTCCAGAATGTCAATGGTGTCAACAATATGTAGTTTATTTAAATGAGGTAGCTAAAGATAGAGAAATTTCTACTATATATTATTATAATATCAGACAAGATCGTAGTGATAACACTGAAGAATATCAAACAATTGTAAATTTATTAAAAGACTATTTAGAAGAAGATGAAGAAGGAAACCCAAGAATTTATGTACCAGCAGTAATTTTGGTAAGAAATGGAGATATTATTGGTTTTGATGATGAAACATCCTATGATACAGCAGGAGTTGATACCCCAAGTGAATACTGGACAAAAGATAAAGTAGCAGCCTTAAAAGAAAGATTGAATTCATATATAGATGATTCCGGCATTTGTATTAGCTGCAATAGTTAAAATAAAGGAGAAAATACAAGTGTTAAAAAAAAGAAATTTTAAAATACGAATATTTCTTTCCATTGGATAATCCTGAAACAGTTCTATTAATCGATAGATGGGAAAATAAGGAAGCACTATATATTCACCATAAATCAGAAATGATGCAAAACTTATGGGTACCGACACAGATCCGTTTTATGGTGCTCCCGTTTTGTGTTAGTGATATTAACAGATAAATCTTCTCCAACTTATATTTATGATGGAAGTTTAGTAATGGAAAACATGATGATAGCAGCACATTCATTTGGACTAGAAACCGGTTGGATACATAGAACCAAAGAAGCTTTTGAAACAAAAGAAGGAAAAGAACATTATATTTATAAAATAAAATAGAACAAGTTTTTTGATAAACTTGTTTTTTTTCTAAAATTTTCCACTTAACAAGAACAAATGTTCGTGATAAAATGATATTGGTGATAAAATGGGTAAGGTTTATATATGTATTGATTTAAAAAGTTTTTATGCATCAGTAGAATGTGTAGAAAGACATCTAGATCCATTAACAACAAATCTAGTAGTAGCAGATGTCACGAGAACGGAAAAAACAATTTGTCTTGCAGTAAGTCCATCTCTAAAACAATATGGGATTAGTGGAAGAGCAAGACTGTTTGAAGTAATTCAAAAAGTAAAAGAAATCAATCAAGAAAGGAAAAGCAAAAACAAAGGAAAGAAATTAACAAAAAGTTCCATAAACAATCAGGAATTAAAAAAAGATAATACCAAAGCTCTAGATTTTATAATCGCACCACCTAGAATGTCTCATTATATGGAATATTCAGCGAGAATTTATAATATTTATTTAAAATATATAGCACCAGAAGATATTTTTGTATATTCCATTGATGAAGTCTTTTGTGACATTACTAATTATTTAAAATATGATAAGTCATCTCCTAAAGAATTGATAACCAAGATAATAAAGGATGTTTATGAACAAACTGGAATTACGGCTACAGCTGGCATTGGCACAAATTTGTTTTTAGCAAAAGTAGCGATGGATGTAGTAGCTAAGCATACCGCAGCAAACGAATATGGTGTAAGAATAGCAGAGTTGAATGAGAAGAGTTTTAGAGAAATTCTTTGGCATCATCAACCAATAACAGATATTTGGAGAATAGGAACAGGAATAGCTAAACGACTAGAAAAATATGGTATGAAAACCCTTGGAGATATTGCTAGATGTTCCATGGAAAATGAAGAATTACTATATAAACTATTCGGTATCAATGCCGAACTTTTAATTGACCATGCCTGGGGCTATGAACCATGTACAATACAATCTATAAAAGAATATAAACCGATAGAAAAAAGTATTAGTACTGGGCAAGTCCTATCTTGTCCCTATGAGTATCAAAAAGCAAAATTAATCGTTCGAGAAATGGCCGACTTACTAGCCTTAGACTTAGTATCCAAACATCTAGTAACTGATCAACTAGTATTGACCATAGGATATGATATTGAAAATATTACAAATCCTAAAATCAATTATAATGGAGAAGTAACCATCGACCACTATGGTAGAAAAATACCAAAACATGCTCACGGAACAATTCACATTGACCACAAAACTTCCTCCTCCAACGTCATAAGAAATAAAATAGTAAAATTATATGAAAGAATTGTAAATTCCAAACTACTAATCAAAAGAATCAATATGAGTGCAATCAAAGTAAAAAGTCAATCAGAAGAAGAAAAAACCAAGTATCTACAACTTGATTTATTTTCTACCGGAGACCAAACAAAAAGCAGAAAAAAAGAAGAGAAACAAGAAAAAGAAGAGAGAAATCTTCAGACTACAATATTAGAAATTAAAGAAAAGTATGGTAAGAATTCTATTTTAAAAGGAATGAACCTAAAAGAGGGTGCAACAACAAGAGAAAGAAATGTACAAATAGGAGGTCATCATGAATAATTATGAAGATATGATAGAATTACCAAGACCTATCTCGAAAGCACATCAACCCATGTCACTAAATAATCGTTCCGCCCAATTTGCACCATTCTCCGCTTTAATAGGATATGATGAAAAAATTAGAGAAACTGCTAGAATAACAGATAAGAAAATAGAGTTGGACGAAGAAGGCAAAGTAGTGATAAACGAAAAATTACTATGGTTAAAAAAACATATACAATTATATCCACAAGTTAGTATTACATACTTTCTTAGAGACCAGAAAAAAAGTGGTGGTAAATATCAAACAATAACGGGACAAATAAAAAAAATAGATGAATTAGAAAAAATAATCTATTTAATGGATAAAAAACAAATAAAAATAGAGGATATTATAAATATAGTAGGAATAGATTTTCCATATGTTTTTCCTCTGTTGTAAAAACAAATTCTATGGAGTATAATAGTTTTATAAAATAGAAAGAGGTTAAAGTATGGAAAAAGCATATCAAAAGACAAATGAAGAACTACTAAAAGAGTTAGAAACAACAATGAAAGGTTTAACTGAACAAGAAGCAAAAGCACGAAGACATAAATTTGGATTAAACACTTTAGTAGATAAAAACAAAAGAACAAAATTAGAAATATTTTTAAGTCAATTTAAAAATATGATGATAATCTTATTATTAATTGTAGGCTTCTTATCTTTAATATATTCTCTTGTAACAGAAGAAGATTTCCTAGAACCTTTAGTAATACTAGGTACAACTTTAGTAAACTGTATCATGGGATACCTTCAAGAAGCTAAAGCAGAAGATGCTACCAATAAATTAAAAAAATATTCAGCTAACTATATTACCGTAAAACGTGGTGGTAAGACTAAAGAAATTAATGCTAAATACTTAGTACCCGGTGATTATATTATCTTAGAAGCAGGAGATAAAATACCAGCTGATGCCAGAATTATAAAAAATTATTTTGGAAAAACAGATGAATCAATCTTAACCGGTGAAAGTCAAAACGTAGATAAAATAGATGAAGTCATAGAAAAAGACGCAATCTTAGCAGAAACTTATAATATGCTTTATTCTGGAACTGTTCTAACTTCTGGAAAAGTAGAAGCTATTGTTACAGACACTGGTATGAATACTGAATTAGGACATATAGCAGCATCTCTTGATACCAAAGAAGAACCCACAACGCCATTACAAACTAAAGTTGCTAAAGTTACTAAATTTATTACAGGAGTAGCATTCTTCTTAGTTATATTTGTCTTAGTATATGGTTACTTTAATGACTATACCATATTAAGTTTAATTATGTTATGTATTTCCATGATTGTTGCTAGTGTACCTGAAAGTCTAACTATTGCTATAACCGCAACATTATCTATTGGTGTAAGTCAAATGGCTAAGAAAAAATCAATCGTTAAAAATCTTGCTGCCATTGAAACCCTTGGAGCAACTGAAGTTATCTGTACAGATAAAACAGGAACTTTAACTGAAAACAAAATGCAGTTAATAAAAATAGTGGTTGGAGGTAATGAAAAACCATTAGAATCACTAAAAGACAATCAAATTTTAATTAATATTATGGATAATGCTAATGCTGCCACTTTAAATGAAGATAATAAATATTCAGGCGATGCCATGGATGTTGCTATTAAAAACTATTTACAAGAAAACAAAATAAAATCAACCAAAGCTAAAAAGATAATAGAATTACCATTTGATTCTGATCGTAAAATGATGAGTACTGTCTATGAAGAAAATGGTAAAACTTATTTATATATTAAAGGTAGTTTAGAATCTCTTGCTAAAAGAAGTAAAAAAATAGAAAAAAATGGCAAAACAGTTGAAATAACAACACAAGATATTAACTCTTTAAAAAGAGAAGAAAAAATGATGTCAGAAGAATCTTTAAAAGTTCTTGCTTTTGCCTATAAAGAAATAAAGAAAACAATAACTAAAGAAGAAGACTATTTTAAAGAAGAAAAAGACTTAACTTTAGTAGGAATAGCTGGCTTTAAAGATCCAATTAGAGAAAATATAAAAGAATCTATTAGACGTTGTCAAGAAGCGGGGATACGCGTTGTTATGCTAACAGGAGACAACCTTGAAACTGCTATGGCAATTGCCAAAGAAGCAGGTATTTGTAAAAGTGAAAAAGAATGTGTAAATGCTTCAACTTTAACTGCAGTCGATATTAAAGAAAATATAAATAAATATAATGTTTACGCCAGAGTAAGTCCTGATACCAAACTTCAAATTGTAAAAGCTTTTCAAAAGAAACGAAAAGTTGTTGCCATGACAGGTGATGGAGTAAACGATGCTCCTGCCATAAAACTAGCAAACGTTGGAGTAGGTATGGGAAAAAGTGGTACTGATGTCACTAAAGATGTTTCAGATATTATTTTATTAAATGATAGTTTTGAAACTATCACAACAGCAGTATCCGAAGGAAGAAGAATTTATAATAATGTCATTAGTAATATTTTATATAACTTATCTAGTAACTTTACGGAAATATTAATTATTATCTTTGGTATGTTTACAGGAAATACAATTATTTCAGCTATTCATGTTTTATATATAGACCTAGTAGCAGATACTGTTCCATCTATTGCTTTAGCTTATGAAGGTTCATCTAAAAATATTATGAAAGAAAAACCAAATGGACTAAATAAAAGAATCTTTACTAATTTCTTTATGGCTTTTCTAATACTATCCGTTATTTTAGAAACTTTACTAAGTTTATTTGTTTTTTATCACTTCCTACCATTAGGACATGAAATTGCTTCAACTCTTGCTTTATTAAGTGTTGTCTTAAATGAATTTATCTTTGCCTATAACTGTCGTTCTCTAAAAGAACAAATCCATAAACGAGGATTATTCAGTAATAAGCCATTAAACATTGGTATTTTAGTACTAATACTAGTTCAAGTAGCAGTATTCTTTACACCATTAGGTAAAATATTTGGACTAACAACAATAACAATTTCACAATTTATATATGTCTTTGTTGTAAATATTATTTCCTTAATTATTATTGAATTACTAAAACCATACTTAGTAAAAAAATTTAGAGATGAATAAAAACAGAATTTTTTCTGTTTTTTTATTGACTTAAAGTTAACTTCAACAATTATAATGAGTTTAGAAAGGAGTAAAAAATGAAAACATTAATTACTTATTTTTCTGCTACCAATACAACAAAAAGTGTTGCTGAAAAAATAGCAGCAGAAATAAAAGGAGATTTATTTGAAATAATTCCCCAACAAAAATATACAGAAGAAGACCTAAATTGGAATGATAAATTAAGTAGATCATCGAAAGAAATGGAAGATAAAACAACACGCCCTAAAATCTTAAATAAAATAGAAAACTTAGATAATTACGATAAAGTTATTATAGGTTTTCCTGTGTGGTGGTACCTTCCTCCAAGAATTATTAATACTTTTATAGAAGAAAATGATTTAAGAGGTAAAAAGATTTATATCTTCGTAACAAGTGGAGGAACATCTTCTGAAGGAAGTTTTAATGCTTTAAAAGAAGAATATAAAGACTTAGAATTTATATCTTGTAAACGTTTTACTGGAAATGAACCTACAAACGCTTATAATGATTGGATATATGAATAGGAGGAAATATGGAAAAACAAACTGCTGGAAGAAAACAATTAGGAGAATTTGCTCCTAAATTTGCTGAACTTAATGATGATATTTTATTTAGTGAAGTATGGTCAAGAGAAGATAAGCTATCTCTAAAGATGAGATCAACCGTAACCATATCATCACTTATTTCTAAAGGAATAGTGGATCAATCATTAAAATACCATTTAATAACAGCTAAAAACAATGGTATAACAAAAGAAGAAATGGCCGAAATATTAACACATATTGCTTTTTATGCAGGTTGGCCAAACGCCTGGGCAGCCTTTAATATGACAAAAGAAATATACCAAGATGAAAAAGATACAACAATTCATGGAGGATTATTTGGTCAAGGAGAAGAAAACGTTGCTTATCAAAAATATTTTACTGGTAAAAGTTATCTAAAACCGTTAACAGATTCTACAAAAACAATCTCTGTTGCAAATGTAACATTTGAGCCAGGATGTAGAAATAATTGGCATATACATCATGCTAAAACCGGTGGAGGCCAAATTCTTATTTGTGTTGAAGGAGAAGGCTGGTATCAAAGAGAAGGTGAAAAACCTCAAAGCCTACACCCTGGAGATGTCATTACTATACCAGCTAATGTAAAGCATTGGCATGGTGCTAAAAAAGATTCTTGGTTTTCACACTTAGCTATAGAAATACCTGGAGAAGAAACAAGTAATGAATGGCTAAATGCGATTTCAAATGAAGATTATAATAAATTAAAATAGAGGTGATTAGATGAGTTTAACAATTAACATTTATTATACAGGAGAAAATGGTAATGCAAAAAAATTTGCTGAAGAGATGATAAATTCTGGCATAGTAGATAGAATTAGGAACGAAGAAGGTAATATAAGATATAATTATTTTTATTCAAAAGAAGATGCAGAAACTGTATTATTGATAGATAGTTGGAAAGATAAAACAGCCCTAGATATTCATCATAAATCAGCTATGATGGGAGAAATTGCTAACTTAAGAGAAAAATATCATTTAAAAATGAGAGTAGAACAATTCACTGATTTATCTCATGATTATGACGAAATAATAAAAAGAAGAACAGCAACTAGAAAATTTACAGATAAAAAAGTAGAAGAGGATAAACTTCAAAAAATATTAGAAGCAGGAAGACTAGCTCCAACAGCTAAAAATATGCAACCACAAAAAATATTTGTGGCCACAACAAAAGAGTCATTGGAAAAACTTGATACTATTACTCCATGTAGATATAATGCACCAATTGTTCTAATTGTTTGTAGCAACAAAAATATAGCTTGGACCAAAGATAATTATTCAACTTTTGAAATGGACGCATGTATAGTTGCTACACACATGATGCTAGAAGCAACAAATCAAGATCTTGATAACATTTGGATAGAAATGTTTGATAAAAACAAGTTAAAAAAAGAGTTTAATATTCCTGAAAATATAGAACCAATTTGTTTAATACCTTTAGGCTACAAAGATCAAACTTTCAAAGGTAATCCCCTACATAATAATAGAAAAGAACTAAAAGAAACTGTAGAATTTATTTAAATATAATAGATACATTTTTTAATAAATATGTATCTTTTTTAGTAATAAAATAAAACAATGTTATCTTTAGTAGCATAATTGTAAAAAAATATAGATAGAAAAAATATAGAAAAAATAGTAAACTAGTTTTGGAGGGTGATAAGATGAACTAATAGACTTTAATCTAGATCAAAATGAGATAGAAGAAGTAATTAAAAAAAATGATGAGAAAAAAAGAAAAAAAATTAACCGGACAAAAGCCGGGGTAAAAAGTATACAATCTTAGTAACCTATCAAAAAGAAGTAAGGGAGTAGAATGAAAATTATAACAATTTGTGGCAGTTTAAAATTTAAAAAAACTATGATGGAAGAAGCAGAAAGACTAGAACTTTTAGGTAACTGTGTATTAACACCAATTTATCCTACAAAGGAAAATTATACAAAAGAAGAAATAAAAAAATTTAACGAATTACATTTTGCAAAAATAAAATTAAGTAATGCAATATATGTTGTAAATGTAGAAGGGTATATTGGAAAACAAACACAAAAAGAAATAATTTTTGCCAAAGAAAATAAAAAAGAAATAATATATTTTGATAATAGTAAAAATACGTTATAATATATGTATAAATAGAAGAAGGAAAAGTATGAGAAGTGGTACAAAACATTTAAGAATAGCAAGTGTTATCCAAATAATTTTAGGGATAGCATCAATTGCATTAACTTACTTTCTAGTAGGATCATTAACAAGTAAAGATTTAGTAGTAGCAGGAATTACAGGAAAAGAAGCATTAGGTATATTGGTTGCAACCTACGCAGGAGCTGCTTTCCAAGTAATAGCTGGAATCTTTGGTCTATTGTTATCTAAGAAGAAATCAATTATTACTGTAATATTTGGTATTATCCTATTTATTCCACAACTATTATCTTTCATCCACTTAGATGGAAATATTTTGTTAATTATTGTAAATGTATTATTGTTACTAATACCATACTATTATCTACATAATGCATACAAAAACTTTAAAGATGAAAAGTAAAGGTTTCTAAGTCTTTGACTAGAAACTTTTTTCTTTAGAAAAAAATAATAAGACAAAATTAAAAAAACAGTGATTAGTCTTAAAATACATAATATGATAAGTTACACCTTGGAAATATTTAACTGTTGAGTATCTGCCTTCAAAAAGAAAGGAGGCCGATAATATGAAAAAGGATACAATAATTTGTATACTTTTTATAATCGTATTTTTATTACTAGCCTTCCTATCATTTTTATGGCAAAGTATTAAAAAAGACACTCAACATAGTTTGTTGAGTGCAAACCAATTAAGGCAAGTACTTAACAAGTGCAAGTTAAGTACTTCTTTTTTTTGTAAGTTTGCTTACACCTAAATAGTAACATGATAATATAAAAAATACAATCAAACATCACAAATAATCATTTAAATTATAAATATTTTGCGTTAAAATAATAACAGGGAGGAAATATTATGGAACAAACATCTCTTTTTGAAAAAGCAAAAAATGAACCCTTGGCATCACGTATGAGACCAACCAAACTAATTGAAGTAGTAGGACAAACTCATTTAATAGGGGAAAATAAATTATTAAGACGCATGATTGAGTCAGATAATATTTCTTCTATGATTTTCTGGGGACCACCAGGAGTAGGAAAAACAACCCTTGCAAGAATTATAGCAAATGAAACAAAATCAGCATTTATTACTTTTTCTGCAGTAACATCAGGTATTAAAGAAATAAAAAAAGTTATGGAAGATGCCGATAAAAATAAAAGTCTAGGGATTAGAACCATTGTTTTTGTAGATGAAATTCATCGCTTTAATAAAGCACAACAAGATGCCTTCTTACCATTTGTCGAAAAAGGATCTATCATCTTAATAGGCGCAACAACTGAAAACCCTTCTTTTGAAATCAATAACGCTCTTTTATCACGTTGTAGAGTATTTGTATTAAAAGAATTATCTAGTGAAGACATCTTAACACTATTAAAACGAGCAATCACATCTGAAAATGGTTTTGGTAACGAAAAAATAGATATTACAGAAGATGATTTAAAAACTATTGCCAACTTTTCAAATGGAGATGCCAGAAGTGCTCTAACAACATTAGATATGATTATTACCAATGCTGAAGAAGAAAAAGATGGTACAAGAAAAGTAACGAAAGATACCATAGAAGATTGTTTAACTAAAAAAACTCTTTTATATGATAAAAATGGAGAAGAGCACTATAATATCATTTCAGCTCTACATAAATCGATGAGAAATAGTGATCCAGATGCTGCCGTTTATTGGCTTGCTAGAATGTTAGAAGCAGGAGAAGATCCAATTTATATTGCAAGACGTATCACAAGATTTGCTGCGGAAGATATAGGCCTTGCTGATACGAATGCTCTAAATGTTGCAATTAACGTTTATCACGCCTGTCATTTTATTGGTATGCCAGAATGTAATGTCCACTTATCAGAAGCAGTAATCTATATGTCACTTGCTCCTAAATCAAACTCTTGTGATGTTGCTTATCAATCGGCAAGTGCTGATGCAAAGAAAATGTTAGCCGAACCAGTTCCACTAGTAATTAGAAATGCTCCAACAACATTAATGAAAAATTTGCATTATGGAGAAGGGTATCAGTTTGCTCATGATACAAAAGATAAATTAACAACCATGGATTGTTTACCAGAATCCTTACTTGGAAAAACATATTATCATCCAGGAGTGCTAGGAAACGAAATAAAATTTAAACAAAGATTAGAACAAATTAAAGACTGGAAAAAGAAACACAAAGAAAAATAGGAAGTAAACGCAAAGTTTAGTTCCGTTTTATTTTATTTATAAAAAATATATGGTAATATGCAAGATGAGGTGAAGTAAAATGAAGAAGAATAAAATAATTATATTAATGGGAATAATGATCATCATTTTAGTAGGAGTAATTATCTTTTTACTAATAAATAATAATACAGAAAATGAAAATAGCCTAGAAACTGATGCATCAAGATTTGCAGAAGAATATACACTAGTAGATAAAAACAATAGATTTAGATATGCAAATATCGATGAAGTTATTGACACTTTAAAAGATGGAACTGGAGTTGTATATTTAGGTTTCCCAGAATGTAAATGGTGTCAACAATATACAGTTTATCTAGATGAGTTGGCGAAAAATAGAAATATACCAGAAATCATGTATTATAATATTAGAGAAGATAGACAAAATAATACAGAAAATTATAAAACCATTGTAAATCTTTTAAAAGACTATTTAAAAGAAGATGAAGAAGGAAATCCTAGAGTTTATGTACCAGCGGTGATATTCATGAGTAATGGGAAAATTTTAGGGTTTGACGATGAAACTGCTTATGATACAAAAGGGTATGATGAACCAAGTAAGTACTGGACAAAAAAAGAAGTAAATGATTTAAAAGACAGATTAAATTCTTATCTTGATAAATCAGGAATTTGTTACGAATGCAATAGTTAAAACAAACCAAGGTGTTTGTTTTTATTTTTAAAAAAAGTTGTGTAAAACTAAAATATCTAGTATGATTAAAATGTATGTCAAATACAAAATAATTATAGATATAGGAGAAGAAAATGATAGTAGTAGACCATGTAACAAAAAAGTTTGAGCATTTTATTAACAAACGTCAAAAAGAAGAATTTTTTGCAGACAACGATATATCATTTGAAGCAAAAGATGGTGAAATTATTGGAATACTAGGACCAAATGGTGCCGGGAAAACAACCTTACTTAGAATGATAGCCGGTCTTTTAGAACCAACCAATGGAACAATTACATTTGATAAGATGACGTATCAAAAAAATGAAATTGAAATCAAAAAGCAAATTGCCTATTTATCAGGTAATACGAAACTATATGACACATTAACATGTTATGAATTATTAAAGATGTGTTGTGGTATCTATAGTGTAAAAAAAGAAGACCAAGAAGCAAGAATCAAAGAAGTGACAAAAGTGTTAAAGATGGATTCTTTCCTACACAACAAAATAGAAAACCTCTCAACCGGTCAAACTCAAAAAGTAAACATTGCAAGATGTCTAATACACGATCCGAAATATTATATCTTAGATGAAGCAACAACAGGACTAGATATTATCTCTAGCCAAATTATTTTAGATTTTATCAAAGGCGAAAGAAAAAAGAAAAAGACGATTCTTTATTCAACGCACTATATGGAAGAAGCAGAAAACATCTGTGATAGAGTTATTATGATTAACAAAGGAACAGTAATAAAAACTGGAACTCCAGAGGAAATTAAAAAAGATACCAAAACGACGAATTTACGAGATGCTTTCTTTACTTTAATAGGAGGTGCTTACAATGAAGAATAATTTATGGAATATCTTAAAAAAAGAACTAAGAGAACTATTTCGTGATAAAAAATCACTTGCCATGATGCTAGTTATTCCTATTTTTATTCCCTTATTAGTAATAGGAATGTCAGCTTTATTTGAATCTCAAATGAACGTAGATACGAAGGAATATAACAAAATAGGTTTTAATTATGAACTTTCTAAAACAGAAAAAAGTATCGCCAAAGAAATGAATATTGATGTAGTAGAGAATACAACGAAAAAGTTAAAAGAAAAATATAAAAAAGGAGATATTGATTTATATATAACTAAAAAAGAAAATCAATATACAATTCATAGTGATGGGTCAGATGCCAGTATCTATGCTTCTACTTTAGTGGAAACCTACTTTAATACCTATAAAGAATTTTTGCAGCAACAAGCTCTACAAGAAAATAATATTGATGCAAATCGAATCTTAAATATTATTACAGTAAAAGAAAAGGTAGTAGAAGAAGAAAACTTCTTTGCAAGCTATATTAAAAATTATGCTTTTCTATTTATTATAATGGCAATAACAGTTTCAGCAACCTATCCAGCAACTGATACAACGGCCGGAGAAAGAGAAAGAGGAACCCTAGAAACTCTACTTACATTTCCAATGAAAAGTAAAGATATTATTATTGGTAAATTCTTAGGAGTAACTGTATCATCTATCATCACAGGACTATTAAGTCTAGTTTTAGCAGTGATATCACTATTTTTAACAAAAGATATGTTTACGATTTATGAAGGAGTAAATACCATGTACTCATTAAGTAGTATTATCTATGCCATTATAGTAATTATTACATACTCTTTCTTTATCAGTGGACTATGTATTGCGATTGCTTCCACATCAAAAACATTTAAAGAAGCACAAAGTGCTCTGACACCATTAACATTTATATCTTTATTCCCAGGAATGATAGCATTCATGATAGGAATAACAACAACGCCATTAATAGCAATCATACCATTTTTAAATTTCACAACCATATTCACAGATATTACAGCAGGAAACATTAATATGTTACATGTCTTATTAATGATAATATCAACAATTATCTATATTAGTATTGTGCTATATTACATTATCAAACAATATAAATCTGAAAAAGTATTATTTACTAAATAATAAGGGAAGAAACTTTTCTTCCTTTTCTTTTGTAAATTTGTTATACTAAATCTATAGTAAAGGAGAAAAATATGAAGAAGTACCGTTGTATAATCTGTGGCTATATCTATGATGAAGCTAAAGAAAAAGTAAAGTTTGAAGACTTACCAGATGATTGGACTTGCCCTTTATGTGGTTCACCAAAAAGTGCTTTTGAAGAAATAATAGAAGAAAAGCCCCAAAAACAAGAAGAGATTACAGAAGAGGAAACAGATGAGTTACGTTCTCTAACAAACGAAGAAATCACTTATATTTGTTCCAATCTAGCCAAAGCCTGCGAAAAAGAATATAAGGAAGAAGAACAAAATCTATTTACAGAACTAGCTACTTATTTTGAGAAAAAAGTAAAAGCAGAATCAGGAGACCTAGAAGACATCAAACAAGCAAATAAACAAGAACGAAAAGAAATCGCATCTGCTATGAAAACAGCTGATAAAAACTCAGATCGTGGAGCAAAAAGAGTATTAACCTGGGCCACAAAAACCTCTAATATGATGAAAATAATTTTAGAAAATTACGAAACAAAAGGACTAGATTATATCAAAAATACAAAAATTTGGGTATGTGATATCTGTGGGTTTATCTACATTGGAGAAGAACCACCTAAAGTCTGTCCTGTTTGTAAAGTACCAAGTTTTAAAATATTGGAGGTGAAATAAATGGCTAAATTTCATGCATATCGTGATCTAAAACTATGTTCCAAAGATTGTCTATGTTTATTTGTCTGTCCAACAGGAGCAAGCGATACAGAGACTGGTCAAATCGATTTTTCTAAATGTATCGGCTGTGGAGCCTGTGCCAATGCCTGTCCATCTCATGCCATCACATTAATCCCAAACAAGATGCCAAAACAACAAGAAAAACAAGAAGAAGTCGTAAAAGTCCTATTTAAAGTTGCTAACATAAAAATAGATACTATAAACAAATTAAGAGGAATGATGATTGCAGCCTCTAACGAAGAGGAAAAGAAATTTTATAAATCCTTGATTCATGCCAACAAAGTAATAATTGAGGACTTGATGAGAGAAGCTGGGTATATGTTACCAGAAAGTAAAAATACCCATGACTTATTAGAAGAATTAAAGGAAACAACAAAAGAAAAAGAAGAAACCATTGATAAATTATTAAATAAATTAGAAGTAAATGAATAAAGATATCAAAAAAGATATCTTTTCTTATGATATAATAAATACATAGAATAAAAGAAGGTGTCATATGACGAATTTTATAATTGCTCAAATTATTGGTGCCATAGCATTGATAATTTTAATAATTAGCTTACAGAATAATAGCAAAAAAAGACTATTAACATATCAAATGATATCAAGTTTATTATACGCTCTTCAATATTTCTTTTTAAAAGCCAATACAGGCTGTTTTATGAACTTAATTTGCATGATTCGAAATTGGATATTTAATCGATATCCCAAAACAAGACCACCTATTTATTGGCTGATAATAACAATTATAATCATGGTTTATACCTCTAGTTTATCTTATACAGGAATCATTAGTACTTTACCAATGATAGCAGTTGTGATATATAGTATAGCCTTATGGAATGGAAATTTAACAAAGATCCGTATAACAGAAGTCATCTCCTGTACTTTATATATTATTTATAATATTAAGGTTTTAGCAATTACTGGCCTAATCGCAACGATAATTGAACTTTTAGGAGCAGTTTTTGCTATCTATAAGTTTGATATAAAAGGAAAAACAAACTAGTTTTTTCGATTTGTAATTTGTTTTTTTATATAGTAATATTATAATGAATAGGAAAGTAGGTGTAATTATGAAAGTTTTAATATTAAATGGAAGTGCTAAAGCAAACGGCTGTACCGCAAGAGCACTAAAAGAATTGGAAAATACATTTCATGAAGAAAATATAGAAACAGAAACCCTTTTAGTTGGTAACAAAGAGATAAGAGGGTGCATCTCTTGTAGAAGTTGTGCAGGTACTGGAAAATGTGTCTTTGATGATATTGTTAATGAGATTGCTCCAAAGTTTGAAGAAGCAGATGGAATCGTAATTGGAACACCAGTCTATTATGCAGGAGCCAATGGTACAATATTATCATTATTAGATAGGCTATTTTTTAGTACCCATTTTGACAAATCTATGAAAGTAGGAGCTTGTGTTATTTCCTCTAGAAGAGCAGGATCAACATCTGCCTATGATGAAATTAATAAATACTTTGGAATTTGTAGTATGCCAATCGCAACAAGTACTTATTGGAATGAAGTACACGGTTCTAAAAAAGAAGATGTAGAAAAGGATAAAGAAGGATTACAAACCATAAGAAACCTAGCTCATAATATGTCTTTTTTAATGAAATCAATCAAGCTAGGAAAAGAAAAATATGGTCTTCCTGAAAATGAAAGAAGAGCATTCACCAACTTTACAGATGGACTATAGAAGGTAGTATATGACAGAAGAAATTATTTCAAAATTTGATTATAATGCTCCCATCATTTTAACGTACTTTTTTATCTGTTTAATTATTTTGATCATAGATAAATTATGTAAAGGAAAATTTAGTGCAACTTTTTTCACAACGTATAAAAATGATACTTTACTAAATCCGCTAACATATTTTAAGTTAGTCACTCACTCCTTAGGTCATACAGACTGGGATCATTTATACAGTAACTTTATTAAAATATTATTGATTGGTCCTTTAATAGAAGAAAAATATGGCTCAATTAATTTATTAATTGCCATGGTATTAACATCCCTAATTATAGGAATTGTTAATCGATTACTTGGAAAAAATGGCATTTTAGGAGCTAGTGGAATAGCTTACATGTTAATTATTTTAAGTTCATTTGTTAACATAGAAAACGGAAAAATTCCAATTACTTTAACTTTAATTATATTATTCTTTGTAGTAGATGAAATCATTAAACTATTTAGAAGAAAAAAAGACGGCATTTCTCATCTTGGCCATATAACAGGTGCTATCTGTGGAGTGATATTTGGAATACTAACAATAAATGGCTTGGATTTTAGTGTTTGGTTAAAATAAAAACGATTAGATAATTTTAATCGTTTTCTTTTTGCAGCTGTTTTTCTATTTTTTCTAAAAAAGCAGCCCTAGTTTTGGAGAAAAATTGAAATTTCTTCCACATCATATACATATCAATCTTCATTTTAGGAAATAAATGAATAAAGCAACAGTTGCATCAACGATGTATGATATGTCAAGAATCAGTGCAAATGGTTATTTTGACTCTGCCGACAACGAAGAAACAAGACACAGCCAAAGAATTATTCTAAATGTACAAAGAATAAAAGATTAGAAATCAGAAACTTACAAAAGGTTGGGTGAAGTTGTAGACCTAGTATCAAACAATGCTCCATTCTTCGTAAAAGATTATCATGACTATTACAAAACAAAACGTGGTTATCACAAACGTAGTCTAAACTCTAACGAAAGATGGAATGTGATTGGAACAATGTCATTTATGAATCAACCAATCCTCGCTTATGCTAATGAAATTAGAAATGCAGTTTTAATCATTCATAGAGAAAAAGCTCATTCTTATTACATGAGTAAAGATACTTATCAACACATGATAGAAAACAACAAACACACTGATAACAAGGAATTAATGATAATACAAAACGCAGTACATACAGACTTATACGATAGGAAAGAAGTCATTCCCTTTGATAAAATAGAGAAATTCTATAAAGAATATCTAAAATAAGAGGGGCTTTTCATTTTCGTAGTAAAAAAAGGAAATATTCTTTACGATAAAGTATAAATATGATATGTTAATCATAAATGGATAGGTGAAAATATGTATATAACAACGCAAACATCTCCTCTAGGCCCTCTAATTTTAATAAGTGATGGTATATATTTGACGGGATTATATTTAGAACAGCAAAAACATTTTTTAGAAGGTGTCTCCAATAATTTGGAAAGAAAAGACGATTTAGAAATCTTCAAGCAAACAAAGTCTTGGCTAGTACAGTATTTTGCAGGAAAAAATCCAAATCCCAATGATTTGAAATTAAAGCCAGCTGGAACTGATTTTAGAAAAATTGTATGGAAAGAATTACTCAACATTCCTTATGGAACAACAATCACATATAAAGAACTAAGTCATAAAGTAGCCAAGATACTAGGAAGAAAAACCACTTCTGCCCAAGCAATTGGTCAAGCAGTAGGACATAATCCTATTTCTATTATTATTCCATGCCATAGAGTCATTGGAACTACAGGGAATCTAGTTGGTTATGCAGGTGGAATTTCAAAAAAAGCCTACCTATTGACTTTAGAAAAAGAAAACTAGCCAAGCATCAAATATTATATAGCGGTATTTCAAGGAGGAAGTAGTGAAATAACTCATTCAACCTACCTATACAAACTAGATAATGGTAAAAAGGATTGTAGATATAAATATATAAACACAACCAATATTACAAAATCATGGGGAAGATTAGTGATTGTGATGTTAACAAGACCGGGGAAAGTATAGTTGTTTATATAAAAGATATCTTTCAAATTGCAAAAAAATAATGTCTATTCGTAACATTAGCCGGTGATAGTAAAGTATATACAACAGAAGAGTGTAAAGAAATAACCTCATCAAAATAAAAAAACTGAGTTTTCTCAGTTTTCTTTTGCAATTTTTACTACTACAACACCATCAATAATTTTAACACCATCTTCAGGATAACAAGACATTTTTTGATAAGTAGAACTATCTAAAATAGAATGATAGGTATCTTCATCGACGAAATGAATAGGATAACCCAGGTAGAAGTTCATAAAACGACTCCATCCATTTTTTACATTAGAATATTCTTCCCAAAAAAGAGGGTAGTTAGAGACAAAACCATAAGTAAGATGAGAAACGGGTTCCAATTGTGTAGCATAAGAGTTTGCATAAATCGGGTTATCTTCTAAGTTGCCAACAATCATAACTGACATATCAGGATAATTAATAATTTCACTTCGAATATCACTTGCCACTTCATAAGTTTTTTGATAAGTAATAGAAAGAGTTTGATAGGTTGCACTATCTTGGATAACATATCCACGAATCATAATGAAAAGTAGGAAAATACTAAAAATTTTTAGTATTTTAATATCTTGCACAATGTAACATAGAAACAAAAACACTAGTATATATCCAGAACTCATAAGAAGTTGTATGCTAGTATTAGGAAGCAAAACCACAACAACATTTATGCCAAGAGGAATTAATAAACCAAGGAAAAGAAATAGCAGAATAGATTTCCAAGGAAGCTTTTCTTGTATAAAGTAAACAACAATACCAATAGCCAAAAGAACAAAGAAGAAAACATTGACGTATTGCATACCAATATTAGAATTGGTAACGATAGAATCTGTAAAATAAAACTGGTAAAAGCTTTGATAAGCCAATAATATACGACTAGGAATATCAAAAATGGATTCTAAACCAATGGAATTAGCACCGCGATAACTATTTAAATCAATATGGAAGAAAGCCAAAGACAACCTCATCAAAATATAATAGAAAATTCCTCCTAGAACAACAACCCCAAAAGATAAGAAAAACTCCTTCCAAGAAAATTTTTTCTGCAATACTTGTATCATCCAGTAAAAGAGAAGTAAAGTGATAGGAATTGCTAAATAAGCTTGATACATACTAAGTAACATCGTAATGAGAAGGATAGAAATACCATATTTCCAAATTCTTTTCTTCACTTTGAAAAAAAGATAAACCGCAAGAACCCCTCCAAAGAAAGCCAAACAATATGGTAATGCACAATAATGAAACAATAAAGTAGCAGATACAATCGGACAACACGCAACGACAATACTAGAAATTACTTGTAAAGCTTTATTTTGAATATGAAACAAATCAAAGATGAAAATAATACTGGCTAATAACAATAATATTCCAAGTGTAATCTCTATTTGAGGAAATACTATAAATCCTTTCAACAGCCCGATAAAATAAAGCCCAAATCTGCCAAGAGAAAGCTCCCAAGCGTAGCCAGAATAATATCTTGTATTTAATAACACATCAGCTGTCAAAATATTCTCTATAAACAAAGGTAGATGTATCAATAAAGAAGTAATTAAGAAAATTGCTATAACTAGTCGATACTCTTTTATAAATTTTGTCAATTTTTTCATCAAATCACCAATAATATTTTATCATAAATTAGTAAAATAACATACGTGAAATCAGTTTTCTAAAAAAACAAAAGAAATCATAGGTACATAATATGATTTACTTTTTTACTTGTTTATATAATATGATAGGAGGTGAAAAAGTGTTAAAAGGAATTGATATTTCTAGATATCAAGCAGGAATTAATATTGCATCATTAGATATAGATTTTGTAATTGTCAAAGCTACAGAAGGAGTCGGTTATACAGATCCTAATTATAAAGAATACTTAACTCAGGCAATCAACAATAATAAAAAAATAGGGCTTTATCATTACGCAAGACCAGATTTAAATAATACACCAGAAGACGAAGCAACTTGGTTCATATCAAAAGCCAAAGATTATATTAAAAAAGCAATATTAGTACTAGATTGGGAAGTGGCAAGTAGCATTAATAATACCACCTGGGCTTATAATTTTTTGAAAACAGTATATGAAAAAACAGGAGTAAGACCAATTATATATATGAGTGCATCTCCAGCAAACAGCTATGATTGGTCAAGAGTAGTAAATGGAAATTTCGGATTATGGGTAGCGAGTTATGGGGCTAACACTGGCGCACCAGGAACTCCTCCAACCAATCGCTACTGGCCTTTTTATATCTTATGGCAATATACCTCAAAAGGTTATATAAATGGATATTCGAAAAACTTAGATTTAGATTATTTTTATGGTACAAGAGATACCTGGGATAAATATGCAAACCCTGAAGGTACGGAAATAACACCAACGCCAACACCAGAGGTAGCAGAATATGAAGTAGGTGATGTAGTATCTTTTAATTATCTATATAAAAACAGTTATGCAGAAGGAAAAGTAACATCCAAAATTCATAGTGGAACCATTACGAGAGTGATTACCGGAAGACCAGCACCATATTTGATTAATCGTGGAACGGGATGGCTTTCCAACGACCTAATCTTATCTGCAACAGGAGATAAATTTACTATCGGCACAAAAGTAAGAACAATAAAAAAAGGGAATGGCTCATCAGATGGCAACAGTAACACAGCAAGAAGCGGTATCGAAGGAACCATTACAAGAATCATACCAGAAGCAAAATATCCATATTTAGTATCCACGACTGTCCCAATGGGATGGTATAAAAAAGATGCTCTAGAAAGAATATAACATGATACAATAAAAGAAGAGGTGGTAATATGATTCTCATGGTCAGTGGCAGAACAGATATTATAGCGTTTTATACTCCGTGGTTTGTAAAACGATATGAGGAAGGATATGTAGATGTCAGGAATCCTTTTAATCCAAAATTAGTCAGTAGAATTCATTTTCAAAATGTAGACGCTATTATGTTTTGTACTAAGAATCCATTACCAATTCTTCCATATTTAGAAAAAATAGATAAGCCCAAGATATTTCATATAACCCTAACACCATATCTAAAAGAAATAGAACCCAATTTACCACCCAAGAAAGAAATATTAGAAGGTATCAAAAAAATATCAAAAATGATAGGAAAAGAATATACTTATGTACGTTATGACCCAATTTTTATAAATAACAAATATAGTCTACAATACCATATAAAAATGTTTGAAAGATTATGTAATCAACTAGACGGATATATAGAACACATCATCATCTCCTTTTTAGATAACTATAAAAATGTAAGAGATCATATAAAAGAAATAAAACCCAAATCCCTAACAAAAGACGACTACAAAACGATTGGAGAAAACTTCTCAACCATCGCAAAAAAACATCATATGACAGTACAAACTTGCTTTGAAGACGAAAATCTGGTAGAATATGGCTTCGTAAAAGCCGACTGCCTTAGTAAAGAGTTAGCCAAACAATTAACAGGAAAAGACAAGTTTAAAAAATGGAAAGCAAGATTGGGAGGAAAATGTAACTGTGTTGAAATGGTGGATATTGGAGCTTATAACACTTGCAGCCACTTCTGTAAATATTGTTATGCAAATTATGATGAAAAAAAAGTAAAATTCCATCAACAACAGCATGATAAAAATTCCTCTTTACTAATAGGAAATATAGAAAAAGATGATATAATTAAACTAAGAAAGAGTTAAGGAAGGTGATAGAATGTCGGAAGAATTGATACGTCAAGAAGTAGAAAAAGCAGCTGGAAATACCGAGATAGAAGGCCACGCAATTACATTATACGAAAAAGATTTAATATCAAGAATCATAGAACAGTATCACGGAAGACCAACTGAAGAAGCAATCGATGAATTATTAGAGGACGTTATAACGCAAGAACCCAATAAAGACGAAGGAGAAATAGAAAATGGAGATCAAAGGGCGCTTGGACGAAGCACTAGATAGACAATCTAAATATTGTTATCCAGAAACAAATGTTTTAATAAACAAATTAGATATTAGGACTCAAGAAGAACTAGATATTGCAGAAAGAAGAATTACAACCTTTGCTTTAGCTACAATACAATTGCGAAAAAATCCCAAACCACAAAAACTTTTTACTGCCCAGTATTATTTTGATTTACATAAAGAAGTATTTGGTAGAATTTATAGTTTTGCAGGGAAAACTAGAAATGAAAATATTTCAAAAGGAAATACACCATTCTGTAGACCAGAATATATTTATAGTTATTTGACGGATACTCTAAATATGTTTAAGAAAAAATTTCCAAGCATTACTACAAAAGAGGATATTACAACTTGGTTGGCGGATTTATATGGAGAGTTAAATATTATACACCCATTCAGAGAAGGAAACGGAAGAATTGCTAGAGAATACTTGAGAGAATGCGTAGAATGTATGAACGAATATTTAGGCTTTAACTATGACTTAGATTTTTCCAATGTAACAGAACGAACAAGCCAACAATTTATGCATGCCTCTATCGTTAGTGCAATAACAGGAGATAGTAATGAACTAAAAGAGTTTTTTGATGGTTGCCTACTAGAAAAACAAGACACAAAAACAAATTCTACGAAAAAGGGAAGATAACTCTTCCTTTTTTTTTAATTGTGTTGTAAAATATATATTGTCAAATAAATATTGCCCTGTAGCCAAGTGGTAAGGCAGTGCGCTCTGACCGCACGATGCGTTAGTTCGAATCTAACCAGGGCAACCAAATAAAAACAACTCTTGCAGCAGCAAGAGTTTTGTTTTTTAAAAGTAAAAGAACAATAATCAGTATAGGCTTTTCCTTGCTTTTTTGCCTTTTTTAGTTTATCATTAAATAGAAAACAAATGAGGTGAGAAAATGACACAAGAAGAACGTAATGAATTGGCAGAATTACTTTTTCCAAATATAACAAAGACAAGAGAATATTACGAAGAAATGTATCCAGAAAGAGATCTACCAGAGGGAGCAATGGTGACAAGATATGGGCCAAGTCCAACAGGTAGTGTGCATTTAGGTAATTTACTTAGTGCTTTTGCAGATATGGTATATGCGAAACAAACAAAAGGAAGTTTCTTTTTAAGAATTGAAGATACAGATCAAAAAAGAAAAATTGATGGCGGAATTGAAAATATCACTAGTATTTTACACGATTTTGATATTTTACCTACTGAGGGATATTCTTTTGGTGGTAATTATGGACCTTATATTCAAAGTGAAAGAACAGAAATCTATCAAACTTATATAAAAGATTTAATTGTAAAAGGTCTTGCTTATCCATGCTTCATGACAGAAGAAGAACAAAATAATATTAAGGAAGAACAAGCTATTAATAAAACTAAAATTGGTATCTATGGAATGTATGCAGTAGATAGAGATTTATCTCTAGAAGAAGTAAAAGAAAAATTAGCAAATAATGAAGAATATGTTATCAGATTAAAATCTCCAGGAAATGCCAATAATCAAATAGAAGTAATAGATTGTATCAAAGGAAAAATGAAATTCCCAGAACATGATATGGATACAGTTTTATTAAAGAAAGATGGTACTCCTACTTATCATTTTGCTCATGCAATTGATGATCATCTAATGCATACAACACATGTTATTCGTGGCGATGAATGGGTATCTAGTATACCATTACATATTCAATTATTTGAAATTTTAGGATTCGAGCCAGTAAAATATGCTCATATCGCACCAATTACTATCAAAGACCAAGAAACTGGTAATATCAGAAAAATTAGTAAAAGAAAAGATCCTTGGTTCGGTGCTAAGTACTATGAAGAAAATGGAATTCCAATCGAAGCATTACATCTTTATCTAGCAACAATAACAAATACTAATTTTGAAGAATGGTATTTAGATAATACAGATAAGGATATTTCTGAATTTGAATTTTCATTTGATAAACAAGCAATCGGCGGAACATCTTTTGATGAAGCTAAGTTAATGAATTTATGTAAAACTTATTTTTCACGTAAACGTGGAGAAGAAGTATACAACGAAACATATCAATGGTCTTTAAAGCATGATGAGGAATATGCTAAACTATTAGAAAATAATAGAGAAGATATGATCAAATTTTTTGATATAGAAAAAGATGGTCCAAGGCCTAGAAAAGATATTGCTAAATATTCTGATGTAAAAGAAGAATTCTCCTATGCAATCGACTCTGTATTTAAACAAGAAAATTACTCTAAATATGAAGGCGATAAAACATATGATGTAGAGTTAATGAAAGAATATGTAGAATCAGTAGACTTAGAAGTTACTAATGAAGAATGGTTTAATCATACAAGAGAATTCGCAAGTGCACATGGTTATGCTGCTAGTCCAAAAGACTATAAGAAAAATCCTGATCAATATAAGGGACATGTCGGTGATATCTGTGAAGCATTACGTGTTATGATTACAGGAAGAACAAAATCCCCAGACCTATTCTCCATTATGAAAATTCTAGGAAAAAATAGAATTAATGAGAGAATTAATTTATATGAGAATTATAGAAGACGTTAAGAAGTATAAATTTATACTTCTTTTTTTGAATATAAAATATGATTTTGCAATAGTAGAGCTGGTTTATATGGCACCATTTTCTAAAACAAAGAGAAGAAAAAGCTTTTATTTAAAAATAGATAAATTTTTAGATAATATTTTCTTACGATTTCCAAGATAAAAAGTAACAAATTCAAAAAAACTAGATAGTTTTGCCAAATTTTGTTGAATAATTAACATATCTTTATCACTAACATGCCGTAAACGTCTAGAAAAGACTCGATAAATAGTAGGGCTAACTCCCATAATACTGTGAAACGTTTCCGAATAATATTCTAAAGAATAAAAACCGTGATGAAGGCCAATTCTTAATAGAGATTCGTCACTAAATTGCAAATCCTTTAAAGATTCGTAAATACGAACTTTATTCATATACATAATAATGGTGCAATGAAGTTCCCTTTTAAATAATCGCATAAGATAATCCTTATGAAAGAAAAAAGTATTAGACAATTCCTGCATAGTGACCTTACGATTAATGTTTAAATTTAAAAACTGTATTATTTCACATACCAAATCATTAGAAAACATAAAAAACTCCTTGGCTCTAATTATAACATAAAGTCGTTATTGTTTAAACGAAAAAGATAAAATTATGTTTTACTATTGGTGAAAGGAGAGAAAATATATGCAGTATGCAAGATGGACAACCAAAGAAGAACTAAAAGAAAACTTAATACCAATAAAGAAAGGAGAGAGGCCAAATCAAGTTGGTATACCGTTAATGTATGAAGAAAATACCGTATACATAGATAAAAATAGAAACCATACATTATTAATCGGCTCAACAGGATCCGGGAAAACACAATCTACAATTCTTCCAATGCTTGATTTATCGATTCGAGCAAAAGAATCTTTCTTAACAATTGATCCGAAGGGAGAATTATACAAACTCTTAGGAACCAAATTAGAACAACAAGGATATCAAACAACAATTATTGATTTTGATGATTCCACTCTTGGCAATAATTGGAATCCATTATCTTTACCATATCAAGTATATAAAGATGGCCAAAAAGACAAAGCCCAAGAAATGATAGAAGAAGTAGGATATTATTTATTTTCTGACAAGCCATCAGCCAATATAGATCCATTTTGGTCTAATACAACAATAAGTTATTTTACAGGCTTGGTATTATATTTATTTGAACATAAAAAAGAAGAGATAAATATAAAAGATATAGTAGATTTATCCACTAGTTTAAATAGAAAGGGACAATCAGATGAACTTTTAAATAAATTAGATCCATATTCACCAATTTATCTAGCACTATCAACAACACTACTTGCTCCACCAGAAACAAGAGGGAGCATCTTAAGTGTATTTCAACAAAAGATATTTCCATATATTTCAAAAGAAAACCTATCGAGTTTATTATCAAAAAGTGATAGAACTTTTAAAGAGATAGTACATGAAAATTCAGCAATATTTATGATAACCGGGTCTAATGAACTAGCAACAAAATTAATACCTATGTATATTGGCCAACTTATAAAAAGTAAAGAATTGTATGACGTAGAGAAAAAGCAATTTAATATGGTGTTAGATGAATTTGGTTTAATGGCAAAATTAAAGAACTTTGCAACAGTAATTGGTCAAGCAAGAAGTATAAATATTCAAATAACCGCAGCAGTCCAAAATTTTATGCAATTAGTAAATGTTTATGGTAAAGAAGATACAGAAATATTAAAACTATGTTTTTCCAATATTCTTTACTTATATTCTAATGATATTTATACTCTAGAAGAAATATCTAAGACGTGTGGAGAAGTATCAAAAGATATTCCTTTAATTACCATAGAAGAATTGAAAATGATGAACCAATTCGAAGCTATTATTATTCTTCCAAGAATGTATCCAGCAAGGACAAAATTAATACCATTCTATAAATTAGAAAGAAAACAAGAGGAAACAAAAGAAATACCATCAAGAATATAGAGGGATAACAAAAACAAAATTAGGAAAGTAGATAAATTAACGCAAGAAAAAGTGAACATACAGTTCACTTCTCTTTGTTGTATCAAAAAAGCTGCACCAAGTGGTGCGGTTGAAACTTCAATTTAAGAAAAAGAACTGTTTACTCAGTTCTTTTTTCTTCATAAATAAGTTTTGCATGAACAACTGTCCTATCATTGTTTCCTGAACAAGTGGATAAAGTGATTATTTTATCTTGATTCGTAACAGTAGTAGGGAAAGAATATGTACTTCGATTTTGTAAAATAGTAAGGAATTTTTCGTATTCTTTGTCGCTTGTAAAACCTGTTTTTAAATAGTAAGTTTCTTTTTGAATGGTATAAACACTAAATACTTCAAAAACATAGTTGTTGTTTTCTGTATATAAATAGATGTAGTGAGTATCTTTCTGATAATAACTGTCTTCTAATAATTCTTTTAAAGTACCAAACATAGTTCCAGTTAATCGATTATGTCCATAAATAATTGTATTTTTATCAAGAGAGTTAGCATTATTTCGATAATCCATAAATACCCATCCAGCATTATTTTCTTTTTTGTCAAAAGAATGGTTTAAATAGTATTTATTATCTTTTGTTTGAACAACTGGATAAGAGATTTCACTACCATCAACAACAAGATAAGAAACGGTATCTTCATTTTTCTGTTTTAACTTTGAAAATTCAATATTCATAAATTGATACTTATCATCATAAATATCATTAGGCTTAATATATTGTTCTATGTCATGCATTAGTTCTTTATTATGTTTTTCATTATTATAACGGGATCTTAAAAAAAATAGTGTATAAATATTGAGTCCTATGATTAAAATGATAATAATATAAAAAAATTTATGTTTCATCTTTTTCCTTTTCATAATATAAACTCCCACATTTATTATATTGAAAAAATCAATTTTGACAAGAGAAAACCTCCAATTTGATTAAAGTTAGATGAAAAAATAACAGAAACTTAAAATTTTATTGACTTTTTATAGCATATCCACTAGGATATTAAGTATTCTTAAGGAAAGGAAGAGTTTATGAAAGTAGGTAAGCTAAAAAGAAGGCTTAAAGGTTTTACCAAAAAAGCAAGTTATCTGGTATTAGCTACGGTTACGTTTTTTACTCAGTTTAATTTACCTCTTTTTATTAGTGCTTTGTCATCAGATGTTCATTATGATATTAGTAGTGTAGCAGACCCTGATACGCAACACATCGAAAATGATTATACTGGTGATCCTCAGGATGATGGTAAAATATGGACTGATAAAACGGTAACTCATATTGATGAAGACTTATTTGACATAACTTTATCTGCAGTTGGACAGTCTTTTGAAACAAAATCTGTTGTTAGCAATGCTAAAAAAGTAGATGTAGTTTTCATTTTAGACGTTTCTGGAAGTATGGAAGATAACGGTCGTTATATCAGTATGACTAGTGCAGTTAATCAAGCGATTGGTACAATCATGAAAGCTAACTCAGAGAATAGAATAGGGATTGTAACTTTTAGTGATAATAGCTCTACGTTATTACCATTAGATTCTTATCATACGACTGATAATAGTACAAGATATCTAGAGTATGGCTTAGATGGATTTTTATGGCCAACACCATACATTTCCGCAACAAGTGTTATCAGAGATAGTAATAATCAGCGAGAAAATGGTAGTGTGGATGTGTCAGGTGGTACCTATACACAAAAAGGTATGGATACAGCTAAAGATATGCTTGAAGCAACAAGTGATACAGAAGATAGAGTTCCTGTTGTGATTCTTTTATCAGACGGAATACCAACTTATGGAACTTCTAAATATGATAATGTAGGTAATTCAGAGTATAATTTAGGAAATGGGTATACAGATTCTTATACTGGAGATACTGGTTATTATACAATTTTAACTGGTATGGATAGTAAAGAAAAAATTGAAGCACATTATAATACTGAAAGTAAGTATTATACTATCGGTATGGATGTAACTGATATTTTTGGAAAAGTTGTGTTAAATCCAACTAGAGAAAATATTAATCAATTAGGTAATAACGGAAAAGAAGGCGATTTAAAAGACAATTTAATGTTTTCTCCATATGATTATAATTATGTAGATAGAGGTTATGCTGATAACATCTCGGGAGATAGATTAAATTCTATTTTAGAAGAAATTACTTCTGATATTATTTCAGGTACCTCATCTCCATTAGAAGGTTCAGGAAATGTCGATAGTAGAACAATGTTATTTACTGATACTCTTGGAGAAGGGGTAGAAGTAAAAGATGAACCTAAAGTATTGTTTGATGGACATGAATATGTTCCAACATCTACAAACAAAACTGCAAATTATACAGAATATGTTTATAATTATGCAGTAACAAACAGTAGTAATGAGGCTGCTAATTTAAGTGATTTACGTGTAAGAGTACATAACTATAATGGAAAACAAACTATTCAATTCCAAATACCTAAAACATTATTCCCATTCTTAAATAGGGATAAGAATAATCCAGAGACTAGTGTTAATCCAATTCGTTTAATCACTAGAGTGGGATTAAGTGATGAAGCAGTAAAAGCTGCTAGAACGGGTGATGTATTCTATACAAATGATTTAACGGATGAAGCACGTGTTACGTTCTCCCCTGTAAGAGATAATCCATATTATTATGAGAATATTGTTTATAATGAGGATGGAACAGTAGCAAGTTCAACTCCAAAATATGATAATAAATCACTAGAAAAAAGTGAAAACTTAACGGGAACAAGTAATACTTATTACAGTACTAATTTCAATCATGAAACTGGTGTTGTAACAACAAAACTTGGAAATAATGGAAAAATGGTATTAATTGACCCACAAGAAACTACAGAAAAAACAGTTTATAAAGATTGGCAAGATGGCGATAACCAAGATGGTTTGAGAACTCCTGTTGAGGTTGAATTATACTCAAATGGAACTGCAACTGGTAAGAAGGCAACGTTAACAGAAGAAAATGGTTGGCAATATACTTTTGAAAATTTACAAAAGTATACAAACAATCAAGAAATTTCTTATACAGTAAGAGAATTAACTCAAATAGATGGTTATGAAACAACATATAGTGAGGATCAACTTACTATTATCAATACACATGAAGTAGAAACTATTAATAAAACTGTAGAAAAAATATGGCATGATAACAATGATCAAGATGGAATTCGTCCTACATCTGTAAGCGTTCAATTATACGCTAATGGGACTCCAGAAGGAACACCAGTTACTTTAAGTGAAAGTAATAATTGGAGATATACTTTTGAAAATCTTGATAAAAATGCTAATGGAAAACCAATTGATTATACGGTAGAAGAAGTAAGTAATATTGAAGGATATACTAGTGAAGTTACTACTACTTCGTCAGGAAACTTCAGAATTATAAATACTCACACAACAGAAAAGATTGCTAAGACAGCAGTTAAAGAGTGGGATGATAATAATAATCAAGATGGAATTCGTCCAACTAGCATTGAAGTTGAATTATATGCCAATGGTAAAGCAACAGGTAAGAAAGCAACGCTAAATGCTGAAAATAACTGGAGACATACCTTCTCAGATCTAGAAAGAAACGAGAATGGAGAAGCAATTGATTATTCAATCGTTGAAACAACTGATGTTCCAGGTTATACTTCTTCTTATGGAGAAGATGGAACAGATTTGATGACAATTGTAAATACCCATACTCCAGAGACTACAGAAATAAATGTAGAGAAAAAATGGGATGATAAAAATAACCAAGATGGAGTTCGTCCAGATCAAATTACTATTACGTTATATGCAAATGGTGAATCCGAGAGCACAAGAGTGATTACGGCAGAAGACAACTGGAAAACTTCATTTACAAATCTTCCAAAATATGATTCTGGAAAAGAAATAGAGTATACAGTTACTGAAAATCCAATTGAAGGTTATACACTTTCTTCTAATGTTACAAGTGATAATACCATTACATTAACAAACTCTTACACTCCAGAATTAACTTCTAAAACAGTTGTTAAAGAATGGAATGATAGTAACAATCAAGATGGTATTAGACCTGAATATATTGAAGTACAGCTTTATGCAAATGGTACGAAAACAGGTTCTCCAGTACAGTTAAGTGAAAGTAATCAATGGACATATACTTTTGAAAATCTTGATAAAAATCAAGCAGGAGAAGAGATAAAATATACGGTAGAAGAAGTAAATGTTCCTAATGGATATACTGTAAAGTATGAGGATGATTCATTTAAAATCATTAATACTCACTATGCGGATACTATGGATATTCCAGTACAAAAAGTTTGGTTAGATGAAAATAATTTAGAGGGATTTAGACCAAATTCTATTACTGTAGAATTACATGAAAAAGGTTCACAAGAAGTAGTAGATACTATAACCTTAGATGCAAGAAATAATTGGAAAGGTACTTTCCATGATGTAGCCGTAAATAAAAATGGTCAAAAGGTTGAGTATGAAGTAAAAGAAGTAGATGTACCAGACACCTATAATGTTTCTTATAGTAAAGATGGAGATACCTTTATCATTACGAACGAAAGAAATATTGAAAGAATAGAAAAAACTGTAACTAAAGTATGGGATGACAATGGTAACCAAGATGGTATTAGACCAAATAATATTAGAGTTCAACTATATCAAAATGGTGTAGCTTATGGTAGTGAGATTACATTATCTGATTCTAATGCTTGGACATACCACTTTACTCACTTACCAAAATATAAAGATGGAGAACTAGCTAGATATACAGTAGAAGAAGTTAGTGAGGTAGCAGGATACCATACAACCTATAGTGATGATACATTTACAATTACTAATACACATACTCCAGAAACTACTACTATTCAAGTAGAAAAAATCTGGGATGATTATAATAATCAAGATGGTATTAGACCAAATGAAGTAGTAATACTTTTACTAGCTAATGGTGAAGTAGTGGATGAAATTCCATTAACAAAAGATAATTGGTCTGGAAGCTTTGAAAATGTTCCAGTATATCAAAATGGAGAAAAGATTACATATACAGTTAGAGAAAAAGATGTACCAACTGGATATAGTGTCATATATGGAGAAGATCAAGATGGTACCTTTACTGTTACTAATGTTCATACACCAGAACAAACTTCTGTAACAGCAGAAAAAGTATGGAATGATATGAACAACAAAGACAATCTTCGTTCTGATTATATTGCGGTTAATTTACTTGCAAATGGAGAAGTAATAAGAACAATCTATTTAAGCAATGATAATAACTGGAGGGAGCAAATTAACGGATTAGATAAATATTTTAATGGAGAGTTAATTAAATATACGCTTTCAGAAATATCAAAAATTGCAGGTTACGAGACAACATATAGTAGTGATACATTTACAATCGTTAATAATCATGAAATTATATCTGTAACCAAAACAGTAGATAAAAAACAAGTAAGGCCAGGAGAAATCTTAACTTATACAATCACAGTATCTAATGACGGTGATGTAGATGCAGAAAATATTGTTGTAGTTGATAAGTTAAATGAAAACTTAGAATTTATTTCTAGCGCTGGAGGAGTTTATGATCCAAGTACTCATACAGTAACTTATGATATTAATTCTTTAATTGCTGGAGATAAGAAGACATTTATTCTTACGGTAAAAGTAAGTGAAAATGTAACAGAAGACATTTCTATTGGAAATATAGCTTTAGTTTTAGGTAATGATGGAGAAGAAGTACCTTCTAACGAGGTAATTACTAAAGTAGAGGTACCACCAACAGACGAAGTATTTGAAAATCCAGAAACTTCTGACGACATTAGCATAATTTTACTAACAGGAATATTAAATACAATGATGTTTGGTTATCTTATTATAAGAAAAAGATTAAGAAACGCCTAATATAATGCTCATTCATTATTTGAATGAGCTTTTTTTTGTTATACAGAAATTTTAAGTTTCATCATATAATTGTAGTAGAAAATCAACATTTTTAAATATTTATCTTTCCAATAATCTAATGTGTCTTTTAAACCTTTTATTTTAGTTTTTAAAATAGATAAAAGTAAGTTCTTGTTTGATAAAGGTTGGTTAATTTATTAATAATAGCTTTTATTTCTTTTGACTTAGTATTAAAATTTTTTGTTTGAGTATGAAGTTTGCTTGTTTTTTTCTTTATTTCCTATAGTTTTCTGATAAAAAGAAAAAATCAATCATCTCTGATTGATTTTTATCTAAAAGTTCGAATAGTTTTCGAACAAATTATTCTTTGGTGCGGGTAACAGGAGTTGAACCTGCACGTCTAAGACACTAGATCCTAAGTCTAGCGCGTCTGCCAATTCCGCCATACCCGCATATTGATAATGGTGGACCCTACTGGACTCGAACCAGTGACCGCCCGGTTATGAGCCGGATGCTCTAACCAACTGAGCTAAGGGTCCATTGCCTTTTAATCATAACACAAAACGGGCGGTCATGCAAGCTAAAAAGAAAAAAATAAGTAAAAAAGAACGCAAATGTATACTAACTAAAAGAAATTTCTAAAATTTACGGTTCATATTCAATGAAAACTCAATATAGTATTAAGCCTAATACAATAGTTTTCTCCCAAAACACTATCCCAACCCATATAATCTAATTTGCAAAGCCTCATTATAAGTGCTACAATATAAGGCAAAAAGGAGGGATACCAATGCCAGCATGGTCAGGTAGAGAAGATGAAAACGCTAGAGACATCATGTGTCAAAACAAAACCCTTTTCGTTGTAAATTCCAATAGAATCGGATCATTAATAATTGGAGGAATTGATAATCATTATTCTTATGAAACCTTATATCCAAAAAGAAAAGATCCATTTAACTATCAACCTTATTTAGATGATTCTTATCCAGTCATTTTAAAAGTACAAGTAGATGAATCGGGATATTATTTTACCCAGCTAAATGGAACAACAAGAATACAGATTTCAACAGAAGACTATTTCTATGGAGATAGAAGAGACTATCCAACACTTCCAGGAGAGATATTAGTGTCTAACAATAGAACACGAGAAGCATTAAAATCATCCTGGAGAGTATATAGATTATATGAAAATGTAGATTCAGAATATGTAAAAACAACCATCGATGAAATAATGCAAGATCCGTTGACAGTCTCTTTAAACGACATAGTTTCATTAGATGGAGAAGAAGACAAAGAATTTATCCTTGGATTTAATAAGCACAACAAAGACATGATTAGACGAGATTTAGAAATAAAAAAATTAAATGGCCAGCTAGAATTAAGTAAAGGATATAGTCGCATCGAAAAAAATTTAGCAGATCTTCCACAAAAGAAAAAATCATAAAATAGTTCATGAAGGAAAGGAACCATAGTTCCTTTTTATAGTCTAAAAAATATGATACAATGAATAAAAAATAGAAACTATTTTTTATGATAGTAAAGTGAGAGGGAAAAATATGAATAATAGTGAAAGGAAACAAGAATTACTAGAATCTGGTTTAGTAGACTCGATAAAAAGTTTGTTTCAAATCAAAACTGGAAATATACCTGAAAAATATTATATATTAATGGCAGATTACATTGATTCTATTGCCATGTTACATGACGTTGGTGGCACCAATTTAGATGCCTTAGAAATAGCGAGACGATTACCAGCAACAGTAGAGGAGATAAGTGAGAAAGACCTTGGTGGTATTTACGGTGTAACAGAACGCAAAAAAATAACAATGAGTAATTTGCTAGGAGAAGACGCTAACAAGCTATATTTCTTCCATGAATTAACGCATGCTCTTCAAACTTGGGAAGAAAAAGGAATAGAGCATTGCGGTTTTTCCAATGGTCATAATGGATTGTTTTTTGCAGAAGCATCCGCACAATATACAGCAGAGATTTTATATCACATTTCAAATGGAACAGCCCTACCTCCAAAAACGGAAAGAACAGTAAGAGGACAACCAGGTCATACCACTTATAGTTTTCTTTCAGAATATCAATTAAATGGAAATATTTTAGAGCTTTTCGCAACGACTATTGGAATGAGTCTAGCAGATATTTTAGATTTAGGATTTGATAGAAAAGGAAGAGAAAAACTAGAAAATAAGTATGATACAGAAAACATGCTAGCAGGCTCTCTTTATCCGTCTTTTGATGAACTAATGGACGATTTAGAAATGGTATATGATATAGATAAAGCAATATTAGCAGGCCATGCAAAATTATTAGCGGAACGTCCTGTATCCATGCAAGGAACAAATGGTCAACGCTTTTATGGTAGTCTATCAAAACAAGATGAGTTAATTACCAAAGCAGAACAAAACCTATCAGCTGCTTTTATAAGCTTTAATGATAATGACTATATCGAAAAGAAATATCATTTAGTAGAAAACTGCTTAACAACACCAAAACTAAAACAAAATCTCATAAATGGAGCAGAAATAATATTAAGAGAACAAGAAAGTTTTCAATCAGGAATGAATAAATAAAAAATAATAACTATAAAAACTTAGAAAGGATAAGCATATATGAAAAACGCATTGGCTAACAGTCCACTTAATTATATATTTAATAATTAAGCTAACAAAATAAAAAAATGCCTATGTTAACAATTTTCATTATGCTTAAATATAATAATAAAAATATAAAACACTGAAAAAACAAAAAACCAAAAATTTTATAAAGTTTTGTATAAGAATTACTTGACTTTATTATGAGAGGAGAACCATCTATGAAGCAACCTTATGTTTTACATATAAAAGACTTAATTTTATTGTGCCATATTGCAGATGATTTAGAAGCGTTTAATCAAGATTTAGAAGTCCTAATAGAAAAGCTTTCAAAAAAAGAAGTTCTACGAGAATTAAGAGAATTAAGTAAGAAAAATCCAAAATGCATACACACAGTAGTAAGCGAATTTTTTGATAAACATAGAGACACCATTAATTCAATAAACGAACACACCAGAATTGACCGTTTTTTAAGAACCTATTATGATACAGAAGGTAAGATGGGCTCACGTAGTAACTTACCATATTTTTATCATTACATAAAAAGTCATAGAGAAAATCAAGAACAATTATTATCCACTGCATCTAAAATAAAAGATTTAGGTTTCACCACAATAGAGATGCAAGAAGGATGGGACTTTTCAGGAACATATCAAATGGATACGGAATTTTCTAAAAACTTATTTATAGTATATAGCAAAGTAGTAGAATTTCTACCTAGCTATAGTGATGAACAAATAAACTATGAAATATCATCGTCTCCGTATATTATTATTGTCATACCAGATGAAAATGGAACGTATAAAACAAAGAGAATTTTAGTAAACACTTTATTATTTTCACCATCTATTCTCCCTAACGGTACGAGTAAAGAAGATACATTTGACGATTTAATAAAAAGAAAAAGCAACACCAATTTAGAATCAGAAAATGCTTTAAGAATTGCTGTTGACTGGAATAAAAGCATCTATGGGCTAAAGACGAATCTAAGTACTATAGAAGGTTTGATAGAGAATTTAAATCAAGAAACTACCACCCCTCAATTAATACAAGCGATACAGCAAATAAAAAGTGGCATTACCGTATTACAACAAAATGGAGAAATTTATGAACAACAAGTATTAGAGTTATTTCCTTCTACATCGGATAAATTAAAAGAAGAAAAACACGTTTATATGAAAACATACCAGCAAAATTCTAGAAGCCTAGACACCTAGACTTTTTGCATAAAAAGTTAAAAATAAAATATAGATATAGAAGAAACAAATGATTTTGACACCAACTCGAAAATGTAGTATAATAGGCTTCACCGGAAAGGGGATAGAATATGTCAAAACTAGATTTTTGGGATACAGAAGCAGCTGCCATAAGAAACGATTTTATGGTTTTAACACCAATTAGTCAAGAAGAAAAAGACCATGCAGAATCCACTCCATATGGGGTAGAGCATATAGTAGCGTTATACCAACTACCAAATAGTGATGAAATTCAAATAGGTTTATTATCACCATTACAAAACCGATTTTTTTCTGCTGAGGCAAATATTGAAAATTTAAAATATGCAACCACAGTAGCTTACTTTCATGATGGATATACAGAATTAGGAGATATGAATGGAGCAAGAGTTGATAGGCCAGTATATTTAGTATATACAACAAGAAAAAACACAGTTAAAGGTGCTAGAGTTTTAAACGCAAATGATGAAAACGGACTAAGAATTCCATTAAAAGACATAGTAAATGGAAAAGTAACGATAGAATCATCAGAACCAGTAGTAAAAAAAAGATAATCACAACATAGAAATCCCTACGGGGATTTTTTTAATAAAATGACAAGAGAAAAGGAGGCTAATTATGGCATCACAAATAACACAAAGATTATTTTTTTTAAGAAGTGAACTATTATATAAAAAAGGTATAGATAAAGGAGAAATAAAACCATTTTCAGAAGCTATATACAACCAAATGAATAATGTCTATCTGGGAGGAGTTCCCATATCCCTACTATTAAAAATTGCTCTAGCGACCAATGTAGTAGGGAAATGCTATGCTGAAAGTCTATATATGTTCTTATGTTTTCCCGATTCCTTCCTTGTTAGAGGAGATTTAAAATCAATCTCGTATGCTAATAACGGAAGTAGTGGAGGTCACGGCTGGGTCGAGATGAATAATAGAGTATATGATCCAACATTAGGCTATGAATTTACCAGAGAATTATATTATAAAATTCATGGTGCAAATAATATCAGACGATATACGAAAGATGACTATATTGCACAATCTCCCCAAAACACCACATTATACCAACAAATGACAACAACTACAAAAAGAGATATTGAAACCACCCCAATCAAACAATTGGAACTACATATTTTAGTAGCAGGAATCAATTCTTCCCTAAAAAATATATCCGATGATAACTTAAAAAGAGAATGGGCAGACTATTTAGAATCTGTTGGATTTAACCCCATGGACAATCCCGCTATCAAAGTATTAAGACAAACTTCGCGTAGAAAATAAAAACTTAGATTTCTAAGTTTTTTTGCTTTTATATCAGAGTATGCTATAATAAAAAGCACAAGGGATATGTACTCCCACGTTAGAAAGAAGGAAAAAATGCAGAATATTCAAAAATTAGATACGAATAATGTGCTTGCTATGGCTAGAGTAATCGATAAAACAGACTACTTTGATCAAGACTATCAACGACTTATAGAATCTCTACCAGGCAGAAATGTACCAAAAGAATTAAAGGAATTAACAAGTGGTGATACACCATATAGACCAATAGGTAATGCAATTGGTAATTTCTACAATAGAAATAAAAAAACCATAAATACTATTCTACAAACAACAGATATAGAAAGTTTCTTAGATGCCTATTATGACGAGACAGGAAAACACAAAGAAGCCTCAGAGGGTACTACATTCTTTCAATATTTAAAAAGGCATCAAAACCAACAAGCTCAAATTACAGATACACTAGAGAAAATCAAAGAGTTGGGTTTCCCAACCATCGAAATGGACCTAGAGCAAAGTTTATTACAAGAATATAGCGTCTCTCCGAACCTATATGGAAATAAATTTATTGCCTATGCTAGAAATATAGAAGCACTTCGACCAACAGAAGAAAATAGTATATGCTATCAAATCGACTCACCATATGTTGCTATACTATATCCCAAACCTGGTAAAGATTTCGAACAACCTCCTAGATTAATAGTAACAAGTCTAACATTTCCTAAAAATCAATTGCCAGAAACTATTTCTGTAACAAATGCGTTTGCTGAGATTCAAAAAAAACAAAAAGAACATGAACAAGAAGAATTAAGTATTGCGTTGGCATTATATAAAAACATAACAGAAGTCTCAACTGCGGTTTCTAATTTAATAAAATTAGCTGAAGTTTCAGAAAACATCCCGGATAGAAGACGCTTCTTAAATACATTATCAGAAATGAGAAGTAAAGCTATTGTTTTAAAACAAACTCGTTCAGCATGCATAGAAGATTTGGAAGATACGTATCCAGGAATATCAAGAGATGAAGTTGAAAAAGGAAAAGATGAAATAAAACGCCTAGTTCGTAAAAAAGAATATAGACCAAATAGGAGAGGATAGTATATGAATCATACAAGTTAATACATTGGACCAACGAAAGTAAAAGACTTAGTCATATTAGGTGAGCTATATGAAGTACTTCCGGATTTTTCATCTTCATTAACAATTCTTTACAGAAACCATCCAAAAAGAGACATAATAGGCTTATTAGATAGACTATCTCATGGACAACAACCAGTCTTTGTCCCAACGGATGTAACTAGCTTTTACAACAAATATAAAAAAGAATTAGATATCATGAATGGTCATGGAGGAATTACTCCCTTTTTATCAACTCATTTTGAAAATGATGGCACAATAAGACGTTTTTCTCCTATAAAAAAATATGCAATGTATATGAACATGCGCAAAGATAAAATGGATAGAATTAAGGAACTAATAAGTGAGATAGAAAGACTAGGCATTGACTTTATTGTAATGGATTCAGCGGCCCAGTTTGAAGAAGAGCAATACACTCTAAATCGCTCTTTAAGTTCGAATAAAAGTATTACCTATTTAGCCAATATAGAAATAACACCAAATTACAATCCAGAAATCATAAAATACCATAGTCCTAATTCGGATTATAAGATTGTTTCAAGAGATTTCAACTTAGGTATTCTCCCACTGCAAGATACTACCATCACAGTAAAGAGCCTGTTATTTAATCCAACTACATTACCACCAAATATAGATGAATGTCAGATGCACAAAGAAATACTATCTAAAAAAGATGCGAAAGAAAAGGCCTGTCAACAAGTGACGACAGCTATCGGTTTGAATGTAGGAGCAGATGAACTTTTAGCCTCTACACAAACCCTAATAGAATTAGTAAATAGTAATATGGAATCATCTCCTACAAGAGGAGAAAGAATTTCCATGAACAATGCACTATCAGCAATACAGGAAAGTATTTTAGATTTACAAACAGCAACAAGTCGCTATGAAGGAAGAATCATGAGAGAAGATACAACCATTACTCCTGAAACACTACAAGAAGAAAAGAAAGCTTACGCAAAGAAATTGAGAAGAATCTAAAAAAGGTAACAAGACAAATGTAGATACATAAAATGTATCTACATTTTTTATGAAAAAACAATCAAAAAAGTAGATAAATGCTATAACAAAAAAACAAGGTGTAAAAAGGAACCTAAAAATATTGTTGTTGTCAATTAACACAAAACTACTAGCAAAAAATATTTTTTAAAAGAAACTATGATATAATGAAAACATAAGAAAGAAGGAGAGTGTATTATGAGTACAGGAACAATAATTATAATCGTTGTAGTTGTAATTATCGTAATAATTGGGCTTTATATTTTAAGTCTATACAACAAACTAGTAAGATTAACAAACAAAATTGAGGAAGCTTTTTCTACAATGGATGTTTATCTAAAGAAAAGATGGGATTTAATTCCTAATTTATTAGAAACAACCAAAGGTTATATGAAACACGAAAAAGAAGTGTTAACAGAACTTACAGATTTAAGAAAAAAAGGATATGATAAGTTATCAAACGAAGAAAAGATTCAAACGAACGAAAAAATGTCAACAGGATTAGAAAAATTGATGGCAGTTGCTGAAAACTATCCAGATTTAAAAGCAAACACCAACTTCCAACAACTAAGTAGTAATCTAACAAAAGTAGAAGAAGATATTGCTAATGCAAGAAAATATTATAATGGTACAGTAAGAACATATAATGATACGGTAGAGATGTTTCCATCCAATATAATTGCTAAAAAGTTTGGATATACAACAAAAGAAATGTTTGAAGTAGACGAAAAAGAAAGAGAAAACGTACAAGTTAAGTTTTAATATGCATAAAATAAAATATTGTCTATTCAGCTTAAGTCTATTCTTTATCATTGGAATTATCTTTGTTATTCCAATCAACACAATAGCTGAAGAGCTGACAGGTTCTACCGTAACGACAAGACCAACAACAAACTATAGTACATATCAAAATTATGACTATATCATCACAGGATATGACATTCGTATTGATGTAAATGAAAACAACACATTAGATATTACAGAAAATATTCATACATATTTTAATGAATCAAGACATGGTCTATACCGAACGATTCCACTAACCAATACTGTTAGAAGAGTAGACGGAACGACCACAAGAAACAGAACACAAGTATCTAATTTAAAAGTAAGTGATACTTATACAACCTCAAGACAATCAGGAAACTATAGAATTCAAATAGGAGATCCAGATAAAACAATTATAGGGGATAAAGATTATGTAATCAGTTATACCTATAATCTAGGAAAAGACCGAATAAAAGAGTATGATGAATTATATTACAATATAATTGGTACAGACTGGGAAACAGTAATTGATAATATTACATTTACAATTACAATGCCAAAAGATTTTGATAAAGATAAACTAGGATTCTCAGCTGGAAATGAGGGCTCTACCGATTATAGTAATATAGATTATGAAATAGAGGGAAATACCATTCGAGGAAGATATATTGGTACCCTAGGGCCTAAAGAGGCATTAACCGTAAGGTTAGAACTAGAAGAAGGTTATTTTGTAAATGCAGGTATCGAAAGCAATATATTCTCATATATTATAGCCGTATTGCTACCCATTATTTTTACAGCCTTAGCAGCTTTCTTATGGTATAAATATGGTCGTGATGATCCAGTAATAGAAACCGTAGAATTTAATCCACCAGAAGGAATGAATAGTTTAGAAGTAGGGTTTATCTATTCAGGGAAAGCAACAAATTCAGATGTTATTTCATTATTAATATATTTAGCTAATAAAGGATATATAAAAATTACAGAAACAGAAGAAAAATCCATATTTTCTACAAAATCTAGTTTTAAGATTACAAAAGTAAAGGACTATGATGGAAAAGATAAAAATGAAAGATTATTCTTGACAGGGTTATTTCAGAAAAAAACAAGATTACAAGACGTTTTAAACGAAGAACAAGACAATAAAAACGAAGAAACAACAGAAGTGACCCCGGACGATTTATATGATAATTTTTATCGTACTATTAATAAAATTTTACAAAATATAAATACAAAAGAACGAATTAATAAAATTTTAGAAAAAAATGCATCCAACAAAAAATGGATGATTGTAGTAATGGTTATTATTTCTTTTTGTCTCATTACAATACCACCAATGTATACTTATGGTAACGAGGCAGAAACCATTCTAGCTGGATTATTATTCCCAGGAATAGGAGTCGCCGTTATGTTTTCTGTCCTATTTGGTTCAACAACACAACACAAATCCACTAGAATAGCAAGTACTATTTTTATTCTAATATGGGGCATTATGTTTGCTGGAATTCCCTGGGCAACGATGGTATTACCATCTTTGTTAATAGAACCAATATATTTAATTGTCTATATCATTGGTATTATCTGTATCGCAGCTATGATGTTTTTCTCAAGAATACTGACGAAAAGAACACCATATGGAAATGAAATGTTAGGAAAAATAAAAGGCTTTAAAACATTCCTAGAAACAGCAGAAAAAGATAAACTAGAAGCATTAGTACACGAAAATCCAACATATTTTTATGATATTTTACCATACGCTTATGTATTAGATGTATCAGATACATGGATGAGTAAATTTGAAAGCATTGCGTTAGAAGCACCCGATTGGTATGCGGGAAGTACAGCCTTTAATGTAGTAACATTCCACACTTTTATGAATTCCACCATGACATCAGCAACACAATCTATGTCATCTAGTCCTAGTAGTGGAGGATCAGGTGGTGGTAGTGCTGGTGGAGGCTCTGGCGGTGGTGGAGGAGGTTCTTGGTAACAAGAATCTTTTTCTTTGAAAGTAACTATGTTATAATAACTATAGAATAGGTAAAGGGGAGAGTAATGATGTCAAAAAAAATAAAATATATAGGAACTCTTGTTTTTTCTTTTCTACTAAGTATTTGCCTTCTACCAAACAGAGTAGATGCAATCACAAGAGATGATGGCTACACCATAAATAACTATGATATTATCATAAAAGTAAAAGAAAATAATGTTTTAGATATAACCGAAAACATAAATGTCAATTTTAACGAATCAAGACATGGAATTTATAGAACAATTCCACTCTTTAATACTATTACTAGATTAGATGGAACGACATCAAAAAACAAAGTACAAATAACGAATATTAAAGTAAATGAACCCTATACAAAATCCATTCAAAATGGGAAATTAAATCTACAGATAGGAGATCCTGATAGAACCATCACAGGACCAAAAACTTATTCCATTCACTATGACTATAACCTAGGAAAAGACACATCCAAAGATTATGATGAATTATACTTTAACTTAATTGGAAATGAATGGGATACCAATATCAATAAAGTCAACTTTACGATTAATTTGCCAAAAGAATTTGATTCTGATAACTTAGGTTTTTCTACCGGTAAATTTGGGTCTACCTCAAGCAATGATGTTTACTATCAAGTAAATGGCAATACTATATCTGGATATACCCTAAAAACGTTAGAACCAGGAGAAGGACTAACCATACGTTTAGAGTTAGAAGAAGGGTATTTTAAAAATGCCAAATTACAAGTTGACTGGAAAGAAAGCCTAATTTATATCTTTCCCATTCTCTTTCCCATTCTTTGTTATAACCTATGGAAGAAATATGGAAAAGACGATAAAGTAGTAAAAACAATAGAATTTAATCCTCCAGAAGGTATGAATAGTCTAGATGTAGGCTTTTACTATAAAGGTATCGCAACCGACAAAGACGTAATCTCATTACTACTTTATTTTGCAAACAAAGGATATTTAAAAATAAGTAAAACACAAGTACCAAAATTATTTGGAACAAGAGAAAGTTTTACCATAACGAAACTAAAAGAATATGATGGTAATGACTGGTGTGAAAAAACATTTTTAGAAGGATTATTTAGAAAAAGACGTAAGGATCAATCCCCATATTTAATAGGTATCCAAACTATTCCATCCAATAAAGTAACAGAGGAGGATTTAAAAGATAATTTTTATATTACGATAAGGCATATTTTAAATGATAAAAAAAGCAAAGAAAATCAAGATAAAATTTTTGATTCTAAATCAGTCCGTAAAAAAGGAAGTATTATGGCAGCTATAGTTATCACATTCTTAATGATTATCATTCCACCATTTCTTACAACCTATGATTTTATAGGAACCTTTTTTCCTTTGTTTATTGCAGCCCTTGCTATTTCTATCTATACATATTACACAGCAAAAGCCTTAGAAGAAAAAACCAAAAAACTACCATCAATTTTACTTATGACTTTAGTAATTATCATTGTTTTATGTATTTCATTCTTTGCTTTTCCGAATGTTTTACTTGCTTTTGATTCCATTACATTGACAGGATATCTAATTGGATTAATCTGTATTATAATAATGACGATATTCTACCGGATTATTCCCAAAAGAACACCATATGGAATAGAAATATTAGGAAAAATTAAAGGCTTTAAAGAATTTATAGAGACCGCAGAAGAAGATAAACTAGAAACATTAGTTCAAGATAATCCAACATATTATTATGATATCTTACCTTATGCTTATGTCTTAGGAGTATCGAATACTTGGATGAAAAAGTTTGAATCTATGTCCTATCAACCACCAAATTGGTATGAGGGAAGTACAGACTTTCATATTTCAGACTTTGATCATTTTATGTTCTCTGCTACAAGAACTATGACATCAGCTTCATCTAGTTTTATGTCCAGTGGTTCTAGTGGAGGATCAGGTGGTGGTAGTGCTGGTGGAGGCTCTGGCGGTGGAGGAGGAGGCTCTTGGTAGCAAGAGCTTTTTCTTTATCATAAAAAAGTGGTTCTTTTTTACAAAAGAGACAATCTTTGTTATAATGAACACATAAGGAGTGATTTGTGTGGTAAACCCCAAAAGAGATGAGAGTGAAATAAATGAAGAAAAGATTGTTGACCAGATTCGTTCATTAGGAATCGACATGATAGAAGAAGCCGGAAGTGGTCATCCAGGAATTGTATTAGGAGCAGCACCAATAATGTATAGTTTGTTTGCTCATCATATGAAAATCGATCCAGAAAACCCAGACTTCTTTAATCGAGATCGATTTATTATGTCATCCGGACATGGCTCAGCTTTGCTATATGCAACTCTTTATATGGCAGGCTATCCTTTAACATTAGAAGATTTAAAAGATTTCAGAAAAATTGACTCTAAAACCCCGGGACATCCTGAGTATAAAACCACCCCAGGAGTAGAGACAACAACAGGTCCATTAGGCCAAGGTTTTGCAACTGCAGTCGGCATCGCCATGGCAGAAAAAAATTTAAGTGCTAGATTTAATAAAGGAAAAAAAGAAGTAATTAACTTTCATACTTACGTCCTATGTGGAGATGGAGATTTAATGGAAGGAATTACTTATGAGGCAGCTTCTCTTGCAGGAACATTAAAGCTAAATAAATTAATCGTCTTATATGATTCAAATAATATTTGTTTAGACGGACCAACTTCTCAGTGCTTCACAGAAAATGTGGCTATGCGTTTTATTGCTCAGAATTGGAACGTAATTACAGTATCGGATGGAGAAGATATTGCATCTATTACCAAAGCCGTAGAAGATGCGAAAGCATCAATAGATAAACCTACTTTAATTGAAATAAAGACGACAATCGGAAAATATTCTAAACTAGAAGGAACAAACGCAGTCCATGGAGGAGCATTAGGTAAAGAAGATGTAACAGCTATCAAAGAAAAAATGCAAATTAGAGACATACCATTTACTATTTCCCAAATTACAATGGATGATTTTCAAACACTAATTCATAATCGCTGCAAAAATATCAGTGATAAATTTAATAAAGTAGTAGAGGGATTAGAAGAAGATGACAAACAAGTATTATCCGACTTTATGAACAGTAACAAATCGTTTGATATCAAAGATGTTATTTATGAACCTCCAGAAGAAAAAGAAGAATCTCCTAGAGTAACATCAGGAAAAATCTTATCTTCCATTGTCCCAAGCTACCCAACGATAATTGGTGGCAGTGCAGACTTATTTAAGCCAACAAAAACATATATAGAAGAAGTAGGAAACTTCACTTCTGAAACGCCAGAAGGAAAAAATATATTCTTTGGAGTAAGAGAACATGCCTTAGGAGCAATTCTAAACGGTTTTGCCTTATGTGGATATCATCCGTATGGTTCTACATTCTTAAGCTTTAGTGATTATCTAAAACCAAGTATCAGAATGTCAGCTATGATGGATTTACCAGTAACTTATATCTTCACTCATGACTCTATCAGCGTAGGTCCCGATGGTGCAACACACCAGCCAGTAGAACAATTAGCATCTCTTCGTGCAACACCAAATCTAGAAGTATTTAGACCAGCGGATGCTAATGAAGTAATCGGTGTCTACCGAACAATTTTCGAAAAAGAAAGCGGCCCATCTGTTATTGCTTTATCAAGAAATACATTACCAATATTAGAAACGACGAAAATTAACGATGTTGCTAAAGGTGGATATGTAGTTTTTGATTCCGAACGAAAATTATCCGGCATCCTAATCGCCACCGGCGAAGAAGTTCATTTAGCCATAGAAGTAGCCAAAAGATTGATGACAAAAGGAATGGACATTCGAGTAGTATCTATGCCATGTATTAAACGCTTTGAAGAACAAGATCAAGAGTATATAGATAGCGTCCTACCAGTAGAAGTAAGAAAAATCGTCATAGAAGCAGCATCTTCTATGTCATGGAACAGCATTGTCTTTAACAAAAAATACTTAATTACATTAGACGAATATGGTACGAGTGGTGGAAAAGAAGACGTTTACAAAAAATATGGATTTGACATAGACAGTTTAGAAGAAAAAGTAGAAAACTTACTAAAATAATCGACAAAAATAGACTCCCCATTATCTTATAGTAATATTAGGTGATAAAATGAGAGTCTATTTTATTTTTGATATTAAAGAAGAATTTATCAATCTATACAAAGGAAACGAACGTATTTTATTTAATATATTAAAACAAATATATTATCTAGACAAAGAAGAAGTGGAATATGGTTATCATCTATTTCAACAATTAATCAATCCAATTAATAAAAATAAAATAGATCGATATTTATTTTTAAAACTACATCAAGATATTCCATATTCAAAACGAGGAAATACTCATTACTATAATAATCTCTACCGAGATGAAATTAGCAGATTAATAGTCAAAAAATCATATATTAAAATAGAGGCAGAACAATTATCGTCCTCATTCTTCCATTATTTAAATTTATTAAATCCAAGATTATTTGTTTGTGAATTTAAATATCAAGATTACTTCTTTTTACAAGAATTTGAAGAAAAAGAATCAATATAACTTGTAGAATAATAAAATATCTAGTAAAATAAAAGTAGTAAGGAGATGAAATTATGTGGCATGATATATTAATGATATTAATAGGACTAATTATCGGCTTAATTATTGGAGTCGTTGTTGCTAGAAAATTAATGAAAAAATACTTAAAAGAAAATCCTCCTATTACAGAGGAAATGTTAAAAGGCTTAATGATGCAAATGGGTAGAAAACCAAATCAAAAACAAATTAATCAGATGATGAAAGCCATGCAAAAATATCAATAGAAGAAGAGAAATCTTCTTTTTATTTTTCTAAAAATACGATATAATAAATTAGAATTGTTGGTGATAACATGAAAAACTTTAAAGAAAAATTAGCGTTAGTTCCAACGAAGCCAGGTAGTTATCAAATGAAGAATAAAGATGGTGTTATTATTTATGTTGGAAAAGCAAAAAATCTAAAAAATAGATTAAAAAGCTATTTTACTGGTACAGTAACAGGAAAAACGAGAGCACTAGTAAAAGATATAGATGATTTTGAATATATAGTAACTTCTAGTGAATTAGAAAGTTTAATATTAGAAATTACCTTAATTAAAAAATATGATCCTAAGTATAATATTTTATTAAAAGATGACAAAACATATCCCTATATTGAACTTACCAATGAAAAATATCCTAGATTAAAAATTGTTAGAAATACCAAAAGAAAAAAGACCAAAGACCATCTATATGGTCCATACCCAAATGTCAGTGCAGCAAGAAAAACAGTAGAGATGATTAATCGCATTTACCCATTAAGAAAATGTGATAAATTAAAAAAAGAGCTATGCTTATACTATCATATTCATGAATGCCTTGGCTACTGCGTAAAAGAAATACCAGAAGACAAAATGAATCAAATGAAAAAAGAAGTTATTTCCTTTTTAAAAGGAGACTCGAAAGAAATCGTTGAAAAAATAAAAGAAGAAATGCAACAAGCAAGTGATGCAATGAATTATGAAAAAGCATTAGAACTAAAAACAATGTTAGAAGATATCGATATCACATTAAGAAAGCAAAAGATAGATTTAAACAAAGGATATCAGTTTGATTTAGTCAATTACTATAAAGATGAAAATTATTTATCAATAGAAATCTTTTTTATCCGAGACGGCCTACTATTTGGAAGGCATAACGAAATCATTCAAACAATAATCGAACCAGAAGAAGAAGTATTAGAATATTTGATTAAGTTTTATGATAAACAAGGAATGTTACCAAAAGAGTTATATTTACCAAAAGAATTGAATAGCGAGCTCATAAGTGAATACTTTCATTTAAAAACATACACTCCACAAAAAGGAAAACTAAAAAAACTCCTAGATTTAGCCAAAGAAAATGCCAAAGAGCAGCTAGACTTACAAGAAGAAACCTTGAAAAAAGATGATACACTAAGACAAGAAGCAATCGAAGAATTAAAAGAATTGCTACATTTAGATAAAGTATCTAGAATGGAATCATTCGATAACTCTCATTTGTTTGGTACTTTCTACGTAGGAGGAATGGTTGTTTTTGAAGACTTTCTGCCATTAAAAAATGAATATCGAAAATATAAAATATCAACAGAAGTAAAAGATGATTTAAGTGCTATGAAAGAAGTGTTATACAGAAGATATTTTAAAGTCTTAATGGAAAACTTACAAAAACCAGATTTAATTGTCATGGACGGAGGAAAATTACAAATCAGCGTTGCAAAAGAAATCATTGACTCGTTAGGACTACATATACCAATTATTGGACTTGTAAAAGATGAAAACCATAGAACGAGTTATATTATGAATGATCAATATCAAATATTAGATGTGCCAAAAGATTCGAATCTATTCTTATTTTTTACAAGAATTCAAGACGAAGTACATCGATACGCAATTACGTACCATAGAAACATGAAAGCAAAAGGAATGCTATCTTCCGTTTTAGATGCTGTTCCAGGAATTGGAGAGGTAAGAAAAAAAGAATTATTAAAACACTTTGGATCATTAAAAAAACTAAAAGAAGCAAGCACGGAGGAATTAGCAAAAGTAGTATCCAAAGATGTAGCAGAAACTTTAGCTGCATACTTAAAAGAGTTGTAGTATAATGAAGAAGAAAGGGTGATAAAATGAAAAAGTTAAGTAATAGGGGATTTACATTGGTTGAATTATTAGCTGTAATTGCAATTTTAGGTATTCTTATGACAGTAGGTACAGCTGCTGTTACAGTCTACATAGGAAAATCAAGAGAACAAGCCATGGACACCATAGCATCAACATCATATGACGGAGCGGTTAATTACATGATGGAAAATAATATTGTTTTAAATCAAGGGGAATCAGTCGAGATAGAAATTCTTGATACTTTATATGAAGCAGAAGGATTGATAGATAGACCAACAGACCCCTATGATAATAGTAAAACGTGTGATGGAACGGTAAAAGTTACAAATAAAACAAATAGTTCAACCATCGGTTTGGATGACTATCAATTTGAAGTAACAGTAACATGTTCAGGAGCAAAAGGGGTCACTCACAAATACCCAGAAGATTAGGAAGTGAAACATGAGCAAAATCCAAATAATGGACGAAATCCTAGCCAATAAGATTGCGGCAGGAGAAGTCGTAGAAAAAACGATGAACGTCGTAAAAGAATTAGTAGAAAATGCAATTGATGCACAAAGTGATGAAATAAAAATTGAATTAATTGATTCTGGAGTAAAAGAAGTAAAAGTAACAGATAACGGAATTGGAATGGACCAAGAAGATGCAAAGCTTGCCTTTTCTAGACATGCAACTTCCAAATTAAAAAATCTAGATGATCTCTTTAATATTGAGTCCCTTGGTTTTAGAGGAGAAGCACTTCCTTCGATTGCTTCCGTTTCAAACATCGAACTAAAAACATCAAACGGAGAACGGGGAACCTACTTAACACTTTCTGGTGGAAAAGACATGCACATAGAAGATAGTGATCTACAAAAAGGAACAACGATTACCGTAAAAGACTTATTCTATAACACACCGGTAAGATTAAAATATTTAAAAAATCTATATGTAGAATTAGCTAATATTACAGACTATGTCAATAAAATGGCTCTATCATATCCAAATATTAAATTTACTTTAATCAACAATGGGAAGATACTATTAGATACCGATGGAAAAGGCGATTTACGAAAAGTAATTTACCAGATATACGGAGCAGATGTCACCAAAAAAATGATAGAAATATCTGGAGAAAACGATGACTATTATATTCATGGATATATTTCTTATCCTGAGATGCAAAAAAGTAATAGAAATGCCATTACAACGTTAGTAAACGGTAGAGTAATTAAGAACAATGAATTAAACAAAATTATCACCGATGCCTATCATACATATATTCCAAAGGATAAATTTCCAATTATTGTATTAAACATTGACGTAGATCCTATATTAATAGATATTAACATTCATCCAACAAAGATGGATATTAAATTTTCTAAAATGGATACATTAAAAGAGTTAGTCTATGATGAGATAACAAGACAATTAGAAAAACTAACCTTAATACCCAATATTAGTACTAGAACAGAAGAGGCCGTAAGAGAAACAACGATTCCCTTATATCAAGCTTTTCATAATGATACAAAGGAAGAACCAAAATATGAAGAGACCGTCTTAGATTTTTCGGTTGCAGATACTCTGCCAGAAGAAGATATACCTCAACAAGATTCTATAGAAGAAAAAATAGAAACTAAAACAGAAGAAGAACCAAGAAAAGCAAGAATCAAGCCAATGATTCCAAGAGGAGTTGTTTACTTAACTTATATTATTGCTGAAAATGAAGATGGAATGTATATCATAGATCAACATGCTGCAGCCGAGAGAATAAACTACGAAAAAGTATTAAAATCATTAAAAGAAAAAGAACAACCAGTAGACTTATTAATCCCCATCAAAATAGAATTAACAAGCAATGAATTTTTAATTATCAGAAATCATTTAGATATGTTAAAAGAATGTGCTTTTGTAATAGAAGGGTTTGGGGATAATACAATTATTGTTAGAAGTCATCCAAATTGGATACCAGAAAACATTGCAGAAGAATGCATTCGAAAGGTTATTGATATTGTAGTAAGCAAAGAAAACTTTGACTTTGATCAGTTTGTATGGAGAATGGCCGCAACCATTGCCTGCAGAATGTCAATAAAAGCAAACGATTATCTTTCTTATGAAGATCAAGTGTGGTTGCTAGATAATCTAAGATATTGTGATAACCCATTTACTTGTCCTCACGGAAGACCCACTATTATTACTTATACTAGATATGAACTAGAAAAATTATTCAAACGTGCACAAGACTAGAGGTGAGAAATATGAAACCCATCATCGTCATCATAGGACCAACGGGGGTAGGGAAGACCAAATTAAGTATTGAACTTTCAAAAAAATTAGATGCAGAAATAATAAACGGAGACTCCGTATCTATCTATAAAAAGTTAGATATTGGCAGTGCCAAGCCAACGAGAGAAGAAAGAAAAGAAGTCCCTCACCATTTGATTGATATCAAAGAACCAACAGAAGATTACAGCGTTTACCAGTATCAACAAGACGCACGAAAAAAAATAGAAGAGATAACGAAAAGAGGAAAACGAGTCATTATCGTAGGAGGAACCGGCCTTTATATCAAAGCCGCTCTTTATAATTATATTTTTACCCAAGGCACAACACAGAACACATATGAAAACCTTACCAATGAAGAACTGCTAGAAAAAATTAAACAATATGATAATACAATTACCATTCATCCAAACAACAGAAAAAGATTAGTGCGAACACTCAACAAATTAGAAAATCAAGAACCAATGACCAAAGAAAAAGATCATTGTCTCTACCCAATTTATATAATAGGATTAACAGCATCCAGAGAAATCGTATATGATAGAATTAATAAACGTGTAGACAAAATGATAAAAGAAGGTCTATTAGAAGAGATTAACTCCTTAAAAGAGGAGTATCAACACTCAAAAGTTTTAAATAGCGCTATTGGTTATAAAGAATTCTATGACTATTTATTTAATGACAAACAACTAGAAAAAGTAATAGAAGAAATCAAATTACATTCTAGACATTATGCAAAAAGACAATATACCTTTTTCAATCATCAATTTCAAACAAATTGGTATGAAGTAAATTTTTCCAATTTTCAAGAAACCATAAATACAATTTATCAAAACATAAAAAAAGAGGCCTACTAAGCCTCTTTTAATTCTGAATAAATATTCTGATCAAATCTGTGTTCTGTCTGTTCTAACGATAAAAGAGTAGGGGTATCCACTAAGAAGAATTTATGCTCTAATACATTTTCACCAGTATCCGTAACAGGATCATCCCAAGTAAGATCCAAATGATACCAACGATGATTCAAATAAACAGCATTCCAAACATGTTGATCACTGGAAATTTTATAACTTTCAATTCCCATTTTCTCTAAAAACAACTCCATCGCATCCGTATAACCACCACAAATACCATAACCTTCAAAAAGAGGGCCATAAGCAATATCAGAAGCATAAGTAGTGATATTATAGTCACTTCTACCAGAATCATAAACGGTATTGTTAATGATATAATCATGAACTCTTCGAATATTATTCTCATCACTATCACTAGAATTAATCAACATATTAGATAAAGAATCTACTTCATTTGTAATTTCATCAATTTCTTCTTCTGTATAGCTTTTTTGAATATGAATATCTACTTTTCCTAAGGAATCATATTTGGTTTCAATATGATTGAATCCGTTAAATGGATGAACAAAATTATTAATATGAGAAAGTAAATCTTGATTGTTTGCCAAACTTTGCACTTCGTTCAAACACTCACTATAACTATCTGGACAATAAAAAGTAAAATTCTCCATTCCAGAATTAATAACGGTATAAAAAATATTTAAAATATCTTGTGTATTATCAGGTTCAAAATCATCCGTATTCTGTACAAAATCAAAATCATAATCTCGGTAATATTCATTTTTTTCGAGTTGAACATCTTCTTCTGTCATATCTCTTAAAAAAGAATAATAAGCATCTTGTAATTCATCTTGATAAAAATAAAGAACTCCAACAAAAATAAGAGTGATTCCCAATATAATTAAAGCTTGTTTCATAATCCCTCCAGCATCATCATACTATGTTATTTTCATTTTATCGTAAGTATAAGAAAAAGTAAATAAAAAACCAATCAACGAATTGATTGATTTACATAGCATTTTTCATTTTAGTTAATCTTGATTTTAAACGTGCAGCTTTATTTTTATGAATCTTACCACTTGACATTGCTTTATCAACTCTTTGAATAGCAATATTGTAGTTAGTGCTAGCTGCTTCTTTGTTACCTGCGTTAACTTCTTTTTCGAATTTTTTAACGGCAGTTCTCATACTAGAAACTACTAAAGTATTTACAGTTGCTTTTTTTTCATTAGAACGTACTCTTTTCTTAGCACTTGCTATATTTGGCATTTTTTCACCTCACTTTTATAAACACATTAATTTTACCAAAAAAAAAAAGAAAAAGCAAATATTTTTTCTTCTTTTGTAAAGATTAAGAATAGGGTGATAAAATGCATACAATAGATTTAAAAAATAAAGGCCTACGAACAGACTTAATTATTGATGAGATTAACAGTCAAAAAGAAGAAAAAATTATATCCGAAATAATAATACAAGAAAAGAATGTCACATTAGAAGAAAGTAAAATAGATAAAAATACAGCAAGTATTTGGCACAAAAAAGAAGGTGTTTATGAAACGATCTCCTTTACTGACATTACAGACAAAAATAATTTTAAACAAGTAGAGAAGGTAAGTATCGAAGGACTAAAAAGAGTATTAAAAGAATTAAACATAAAAGAAGAAGACAAAGTATTAGTAGTAGGTCTTGGTAATGCCTTCTCAACACCAGATGCCCTAGGCCCAAAGACAATTGATCAAGTATTAGTAACAAGGCATTTATTCTTATTAGGAGAAGTAGAGGATGGATACAGAAATGTAGCAAGCTTTAAACCAAGCGTAACTGGATCAACAGGGATAGAAACGAAAGACTTAATTGAAGGAATTGTAGAGAAAACAAAACCAGATTTATTAATCGTAATTGATGCTTTAGCATCTTCCTCTATCGAAAGATTAAACAAGACCATCCAAATTACAACAGCCGGTATCTCTCCAGGTAGTGGAATTGGAAATAACCGCATAGAAATCAGCAAAGATACATTAAAAATCCCTGTTATCGCAATAGGAATACCAACAGTAGTAGATGCTACCACGATTGTACAAAATACTCTGCAACTACTTTTAAAGCAAATAAGTTATCAATTAGATAATCAACAAAATGACAAGTTAAAACTAGTACCAATACAAAACCAAAATTATAAAGATCATCCATCAGACTTAAGTAACGAACAAAAAGAAGATATTTTAGGAATGGTAGGCCTATTAGATGAACAAGAATTAAAGCAATTAATATTAGAAGTATTATTACCAGTAGACTACAACATGATGGTTACCCCCAAAGAAATTGACTTTTTAATCGATAAGCTTAGTTTATTATTAGGTAATATGATTAATAAAAGTTTGCATAAAAACTTTAATCCGACAAATTAAGATCTAAAAAAAGACTATATTAGTCTTGGTGATAGAATGAGAAAGAAATTTTATTTTCATACCAAGAAAAAGAAAAAAGGAAAATGTGTATTTTTGTTCCTTCTTTTTGTTTTGAGTATCTATATCACATTTCAATATCTAGAACAAAGTAAAATCAAAATAGATCAAAAAGAGTTAGTAGAAATATTATTATCTCCTAATGAAGAAACATCCATCCTAAAAGAAGTCGCGAATATCCTATTCCCCACTAAGAAAGAAGCCGTAAAAACATTAATAAAGGCAAATTATCGAGGCTTAGTAATAAATCAAGAAAAAACGAATCCCACAGTTAGACTCAACAAAGAATCCTCTCCATTAATTTATATTTATAACTCCCATCAAACAGAAGAATATACGCCAAGCAGTTTTGTAGAATATAGCGTCATGCCAACCGTTCAAATGAATAATTATATATTAGAAGAAAAATTCGAAGAAAAAAACTATCAAACAATGGTAGAAGAACAAAGTATCAAGCAAATATTAAATGAACACGGATGGAATTATGCTGGAAGTTATGATGCAAGTAGATTGTTATTAGAGCAAGCAAAGAACAATTACCCATCATTAAAATACTTTATTGATGTACATCGTGATAGTCTACCAAAAGAAAGAACCACGGTAACGATTGACAATAAAAACTATGCATCCATTCTATTTTTAATTGGACTAGAAAATCCATCCTACCAAGAAAACTTATCATTTACGGAAAAGATTAATGAAAAATTAAATGAAAAATATCCATCTCTTTCTAAAGGAATTTACAAAAAAGAAGGAGAGGGTGTAAATGGAGTATATAATCAAGATTTTTCTCCATATACCATCTTAGTAGAAATGGGCGGACCAGATAACACGATAGATGAAGTATTAAATACGTCACTAGCCTTTGCAGAATGTTTTTTGGAGGTGATTTCGGAAAATGAACTATAAAAAAATGGCAGAGTTTAGTTTTATTCTATTAGTGATATTATTTTTGGGATTATATATTAGTCAAATGACTGGATACTATGAATATACGGAAAGCAAGAAAACAACTTTGACAGAGGATGCAATCGAGCGTTTTGAACAAGATATTGCAGAAGGAAAAGAAATAGATACAACCAATTATTTACAAGAACAAACAGACTACAACAACGCCATTTCTTCTCTAGGATTAAAAGTATCTTCTTGGATAGAAAAGGGATTTAATAAGGCAATGAATGGCCTATTTAATGAATTGTCAAAAGCCATCAGCAACCCATAAAAATATTCTTCTTTTATAAAAGAAAGTATGTTATAATAAAATCAAAGTTAAAAGAGTAGGAGTTGTATATATGTATTGTAGTTATTGTGGTAGTAAAAACGAAGAAGGAAGCAAATTCTGTTCTTCTTGCGGAAAAGAATTACTACCAACTCAAAAAGAAGAGAAGCCAAAAGAAACTGGAGAGCCTCTTCATAATTCTATCGTGAGAAAAAGCATAAAAAAAGATGCCATGTCAAAAAACAAAGGACCATTATATGCAGGTTATATTCTATCCTTTGTTTTGGTATTTATTGTTCTAATGATACTGGCATTTACCCTAGGTACCAAAACCCAAACAGGAGCCACATCATATAGCTACAACCTAGATTTAACAACGGCATCATTGCCTGTATCTATCATATCAGGAGTTATTCTACTATTGGTTACGACATTCCTATCTACAGGTATGGCAAAATCAAGCCTAGATATCAGTAGAGATGAGCAAACAACAGTTGGAAATATTTTCAGCTATCCAATCAAAAATATAAAAACATTTTTAAAAATATTAGGTATCAACATAATAGCATATATAATATTGACAGCAATATCTCGTATTCCATTTCTTGGAGCAATAGCATATTTGATATTAATTGTTTATTTTACTCCACCATTAGCAATGTTAACATATATTGTAATAGAAGATGAAAATATAACAGTAAAAGATGCTATCACGAAAGCATTAAATCTTACCAAGGGACATAGAGTAGAGTATTATGGATTAGTTTTTAGTTATATAGGATGGTTTATTTTAAGCATTTTCACAATAGGCCTATTACTTATATGGATAGCTCCATATCTAAATGTAGCAATCTCTAATTTCTATCTATATATAACGAAAGAAAAAGAATATACAGGAGCACAACAAGGAATAAGCAATGGATTAATTATCGGTTTGACAATTGGTGGTTATATCGTCTTTATCTTAGTGATTACAATAATGATCTTTTTAGGCGCATTAGCAATCGGAGGAACACAAATTATTACAGAAGGATGGGACTCAATCACTAACGATGATTATTATGACTATGACTATGATTATGACTATGACTATGATTATGATTATGATTATGACAATCATCACGACTATACCAAGGGAGAAACAGTAAATGTTTCAGGTTTAGAAATCTATATCCCAGATGATTATAATAAAATTGATGCCAGTGGCTACGACGAAGCATATACTTCATCAGCCCAAGATATTATAATTGGTCTAATAACCTATGACATTGGTTATAGTGTTACTGCTAACGATTATGCTAATATTTATAGAGAATCTCTAGCTAGTTCTTATTCTTGCGGAAATGTCTCTACAAATCCAATCAATGGATATAATTGGGAAATATTAGACTGCTTTGATCGCCAAATAAACGTCAGAAGTTATGTGACCATTGATAGCGGAAAACTATATGTTTTAGCCGTTACTTATGAAAAAAACCAAAATGCCAATATAAACAATCTTTATTCTCAAATAGAAAATGAATTAGCCTTTGCCAATACAGTAGCTTAGGCTATTTTTTTATGAAAAAAACAAATGACTATTTTTTTAAAACCTATTTTCAACAAAAAGAAAATATGTTATACTCTATTATAGAATGTAGAATAGGGGTGCTAGCGATGCAAGAAAATCAAATTGTGGAAAAACTAAAATTAGATATTGAAGAGAAAGAACGTTCCTATCAAAAGGAATTACAAAAAATAAGAAAAGAAGACAACCTACTAAACTATATCAAGGGTATGCTAGATATTACCAAAAACGATGTGAGTAATTTTCCATATTATGAGGAAGATGATGCTAGCGAAGATGAAGAAGCAAGAGATAACTTTAATCTAATGTTAAAATACACATTAAAAGAAGACAACATTATAGCATCCTTCAAAGCAGAAATAAAAAACTTATATTATTTAGAAAAAATAGGCTATCAACAAGCAGAACAATATCAAGAAATCAAGAAAAAAATAGCTGAATATCGTAAGACAATAGAAGAATCTTATAAAGAATTAATTACAAACGAAACCCTTAAAAACGCAACCGCTAAAAAAGAAAATATTCTAAAGAAACTAGACAATGTAAAAGATCACCTAGAAGAACCACAAGAAGAAATTGAAAATATAGACAGTTTTTATGAAGGTCTACAATACGCTCATCTATCAGAAAGCGAAAAAACTGCTATTCTTCTTTCGGTATTTGAAAAAAATCTTAAAATCCAACAAGAAAAATTAGAATCACTAATCAAAATAGAAAGTGAAAAGATAATAGAAAGAAAAATTGGTAGAATAAAACAAGACAACATTACAAAAGTTCAAAATGTAGCTAAAAATTTAGAATATAAGTTTCCAATAAGAATTACATATCCAAAAACATCACTAGAAGAAGAGTTGGAAAGAAAAGCAACAGAAGCAAAAACAGCCATTCAATCTAGTCTAAAAGTGGACCGATTTATAATAACAGGAGAAAATTAGAAGTGGGTGATAACTATGGCAGAAGATAAAGCGTTAATTACGTTACTTAAAAAAACAATTAATCAAAAAAAACAAGATGTAAAAGAATACAGTAAACATTTGGATCAAAATCTAGCACAAAAAATAGAGTTATTAGATAATCTTAAAAACGACGTCAACGAAATTAGTAAGGCAGATATGAGTCAAATAAATGACATTATTGCATCCTTCAAAATACCAGAAGAAGAAAAGATAAGTTTAAAACGAGAACTAGATACCGTAAAAGCATTGCTAACATTAAACCAAACAGAAAAGACAACCTATACACTAATGCCAAGTCAGTTAGCCGCTATTACTGTTTTTCTAGATAACTTAGAATCATATATCGAAGAAGCAAACCAAGAAAAACAAGTTTTAGATCCAGAATACAACCATATTATAACAATTACAAAACATTATAAAAATTTACTTTCAAAAATAAAAAACCCTAATAGTAAAGAACTGATAACAGACATAGATACGATAACGCAACTATTTCAAGAAAATAAACTATCAGAAGAAGACAAACAAGCTATCTTATTAGCAATCATCAAATATAATCAAGAAGTAGTAAAAGCTCAAGAAAAAGAAAAGAAAATATCTTCTAGAAAGCTTACCAAAAAGGAAATAAGTTCAATATTAGAACGATATGGCTACAACTTTCAACGATTAGATCCACCACTACAAGAACAATTACAAAAACAAGCTAATAGAAAACAAGTGGAAGAAGTATTATCCACGATGCAAAAGTTGCAATTTCCAAAAATAGACGAACAACGTCAAGGATTATTACTCGCAACTTATCTTCTAGCAACAACCAAACAATCTTTAGAAGAAGTCGTGTCGATAGGCCAAAATAGAGGAATTAATATTACGACTCTTTCTCAATTAGTTAGTGCATTTATTCCTAAAAAATACTTATATGATGGATATGACATCAGTAGAAAAGAGGACTTTAAAAAGAATTTAACGTTATTAGGAGAGCACGGAATTAGTATTCCTCTAGTAGCAGAGAAAGAAAAAGAACTATTGGTTTTATCAAGTAGCAAATTACAAAATAATTTAGAGTGGCTAGAACGATATGGACTATATAGTAGTATGCAAGAAGAAGCTTTATTAGATGATTTCTTATCTGCCTTAAAATCTCAAAACATACCAGAAATCATCGATCTATGGATAGAAAATCATTCCTTAGGATTATTATATATTAAAAATAATTTAAGTGCTCTATCTTCCTATATTACAAAAAATTCTTTATTATTTTTTAAACTATATAAAGCAGAGAAAGACCATTTAAACGATGCTTTTCGTATGACATTATCAAATGGAGTAAAAAAACTTAGTTTAAGAAAAGAGATGACCAAGGACAATTTGGAATATCATGGCATATATAACATAGAATCTGCAATTACTACAACAGACTACCGTGCACCATTTTTTATGAAAGAACCATCACTAGAAAAAATTGCTAAAGATTCTACGAATAATAGTATTCATGATAATATCTTTGAAAAGCCAGAAATAGCAAGTCTAAACCGCTTTAGCTCATCAAAAGACACATTACTATATGATATCAATGGCCTAAAAATATCCAAATTAAAAGTTCTTAGAATTTATGATGCTCTATGTCAAAACAACTTAGGAAATACAACAGAAGCATTATTATATGCCATCTGCTACAACAAAATTATAACGAAAGAAGAATATCAAAATTTAAAAATTACAATTCAAAAAGTAACAGGAATGAAAGAGGTGTAATATGAACTTTTTATTAGATTATGGAGTAGATAAAAATACCATTCAGAAAATAAAAGAAAATAATGAACCGAGTACCGTCTTTTATTTCCTAACATTAAAAGAGAATGTAAAAGAAGTAATAAATTATTTAAAATCTATCAAAGTAGAAGTAATAGACACCTTATTAGTAAATCGTCTAGAATTATTTTTACTACCAGTAGAAAGAATAAAAGAACGCTTCGAAAGCTATAATATTGAAGTGTTGGTACAGTTAATAAACGAAGATATCAATGTTTTAAACAATGTATAAACCAAATTAAAATTTGAACCGCACCACTTGGTGTGGTTTTCTTATACAAAAAAAGAGCTACCCTGATAATAAGGTAGCTCATGAATAATTTCAAAATATCAAATAGAAAGATAATTTATTGATATAATTCCTGTCTAATCCAATCCAAATTATTATTCATAATATTAATATAAGTAAGTTTATTTGCTCGATCATCATCAGATAAATTATCCAACTTATGTAAATCCTGCCGCTTTAAATCAGAATAGTTATCTAATAACTCTTGAGCTGTATCATTTAATTCATCCCCAGCAAAAGCATAAAGGTAACTGATTTCCCCTGACTGAATTAACTCTTCCGCCTGATTAATAGTTTTAGCATCAGCATCATTATCAATACAAATAACAGTTAATCCAAATTTTTCTAAATAATTCAAAGTAGAGTTAGCAACTACAATAGTTTTATCATCTGTATTTTCAACAGCCAATCGATAATCAGCATCTAACTCAGAAAGTTCTACTTTTAAATCCTCATAATGATTGTCTACATCACGTTTAATATAATTACTAGTAATGTACTCATCAAGTCCTAATCGAATATTTTGAGCCATCATCAATAAAGAAGAAGGATTCAACCATAACTCTTCAGGAGAGTAATCCGTTTCTAAAACATAAGCGGTATCAATGATTCTCATATCAGGATTTAAATCTAATAAATCAAACGCCAAATTGCTTTCTTTTTCAATCAATCCATTATAGATAAATAAATCATATTTACTAAAATCTTGTTTTTGTTTATTATTAAATTCATATTTATCAATATCGACACCATCAGGATAAACAGAAGTAATACTAGAATGATCACCATATAACTCTTCCGTAATATATTCATTAGGGTAGTTTGTAACTAATACTCTAATATCATCCATATCATCTTGTTTGCATCCTGTCGTCGTAAAAATAGCTGTGATAAATAATAGGAATAACAATACTAATTTTTTTCTTTTCATTCTTTTTCTCCTCACTTTAGGAACCGGATCATAACCATACTTACCAAAAGGATGACACCGAAGGATTCTTCGAAAGCCTAAATACATACCATAACAGACACCGTGAATTTCAATAGCCTCTATCATATAATTAGAACAAGTTGGAATAAATCGACAACTTTGATGGATTCTTCCTGGTATTTTTTGGTATAAATGAATAAGCCCAATAATTAACTTCTTCATGATGGCCCCCAGTCCTGATATTACATATTTCATTTTACTATAAACCACACAAAATAGCAATTATAAGTATACTAATTTCCGGATTTTTGTTATAATGGGTGTGGTGATTATATGGACGAATTATTTGAAAGACTTAAGATTAAACCTAAGAATATAGGATTATATAAAACTGCTTTTTCACATAGTTCTTATGCGAATGAACATAAAGCAAAACAAGACTACGAACGCTTAGAGTTTTTAGGAGATGCTGTTGTGGATTTAGTAGTAGCAGACTATCTATATTCAAATAAAAAAGAAAACGAAGGGGAAATGACCAAGGTAAGAGCAAGTTATGTATGTGAAAATGCATTATATGAATATTCGATGTCTTTAGGGTTAAATAATTATATTAAAGTAGGCCATGGAGAAGAAAAAGAAGGCGGGAAATTCAAAAAAGCCATCGTTGCAGATATTTTTGAAGCCTTAGTAGGAGCAATCTATGTAGATTTAGGATATGCAACTGCTAGAAAAACTGTACTAAGTATTATTGTACCCTACATTGAAGATCCTAATATTACTTTCTTCAGTGATTATAAAAGTGCTTTACAAGAATATGTCCAGACGACCCAAAAGAGTCTACATTATGAATTAATCAAAGAAGAAGGACCTGCTCATAACCGTAGTTTTACAGTACAAGTTATTATTGATGATATTGTCTATGGAACCGGAGTATCAGGATCTAAAAAAGAAGCAGAACAAGAAGCTGCAAAAGTCGCATTAGGGAAATTAGCAATTTAAAACATTTGGAAAAAATCAAATATTATGATATAATAGCTATGCTATCGAAAAGGGGAGTAAAAAACCTTTTAAATCTTATAACAAATTACCAAATATTTTTTAAAGAACGTGAAAATAAAAAACAGAAGGGAGAAATGTATGAGTAAAATTAAAATTTTTAGTTTAGGTGGACTAAACGAAAACGGCAAAAACATGTACATTGTCAATGTCGACAAAGATATTTTTGTTTTTGATGCCGGATTAAAATATGATAATGATATTAACTTAGGAATAGATTATATTATTCCAAATTTTGACTATCTAATAAAAAACAAGAAAAATATTAAAGGTATATTTTTAACCCATGGACACGAAAGTAATATGGGAGCAGTTCCAGATATTCTAGAACAAATACCAAATGTTCCAGTCTATGGAACCAAATTAACGTTAGAAATGGTAAAAAACGATTTAGAGCCAGGGCAATTAAAAAAAGCAAATTTAAAAGAAATTACTCCTCATACTAAATTAAATTTTGGAAAAAACTCTGTATTTCCAATTAGTGTAACCCATTCGATACCAGAAGCAGTATGTTATGTGCTATATACACCAGATGGTGCAATTGTTTATACAGGAGATTTTGTTTTTGACGCTACTATGCAAGGAGCATATAAAACAGACATTGGTAAATTAGCATATGTCGGAAAACAAGGCGTGCTATGCTTAATGGCAGAATCTTTTTATGCAGAAAAAGAAGGTCATACATCACCAAACAATAGAGTGGCAAGCTTTGTAAGAGAAGTGCTAGCCAAAAACCCTAATCGTATTATCGCAACCATTTTCCCAGCTCATTTTTATCGTATACAAGAAATCTTTAATGAAGTTTCAAAAACACATAGAAAAATGGTCATTATGGGCAAAGGTTTGCAAGATATGATTAATAAAGCTATTAATGAAGGGTATTTAACAGTTGATAAAAATAAAATCGGTTCTTTATCAGATTTAGAGAACAAAGACACGGTTATCTTAATTTCAGATGAAAAAGAAAAACCATTTAATAATTTGGAAAGAATTATTAAAGGCTATGATAAATACATTAAGATAAAAGAAACAGACACAATTTTTATTACGGAGCCAGCTTATCCAGGAATTGAAAAACGTTCGGCTTTAATTATGGACGAGATTGCTATGCTGGGTGCAAATGCCGTAAATCTTTCTAGCAAGAAACACCTATTACATCACGCTTCTCGTGAAGATTTAATGCTAATGATTAACCTGATGAATCCAAAGTACTATTTTCCAGTAAAAGGAGAATATAGAAATCAATATGCGAATGCAGAAGTAGCAGAGCAATTAGGAATTTCAAAGGAAAATATCATCTTAAAAGAAAATGGTGATGTTGCAGAATTCATCAAAGGAAAATTAACAGATAGTAAAGAACATGTAGAAGTAGATCAAATTTTAATTGATGGAAAAAGCCAAAATGACATTGGTGACTTAGTATTAAAAGATAGAGAAATGTTAGGTGAAAACGGAATTGTAATTATCAGTTGTACATTAGATAAACAAACAAAAGAAATTTTAGGTGGTCCAGAAATCCTAACAAGAGGATTTGTCTATGTAAAGGAAAGCCAAGACTTATTAGAGCATACGAAAGCTCTTGCAAAAGATGCAATTGAAGCAAATATTGAAACGAATACCAAGAGAGTAGACTATGCGAAGATAAAAAACGAAGTAAGAGAACGTCTTGGAAAATTTTTCTATCAAGAAACAGAATCAAAACCAATGATTATCACAGTCATTCAGGAAGTGTAATATGAAAAAGAAAATAATACTATCTCTAGTTTTATCAATAATAGTATTGGGATGTACAGGATGTAATCCAGAAACCGGAACCATGACTTGTACAATGAGTTCCTACCCAACAGAAGGAATTACTCTTCGTTCTACTTATACAGCACAATATAAAAATAATATTGTAACGGAATTAGAAACAGTAGAACAAGTAATTGCCGAAGACGAAGATAATCTAGAAACTTACAAAGATAGAATTGACGAATTATATAATGGTTACCAAGGATTAGACCATTATGAAAATAAGACAACAATTGAAGATAACACATTAACAAGCACAACAACCATTGACTATAGTAAAGTAGATACAGACAAATTAATAGAAATTGACAGTGGAAACGCTAAATTAATAAAAGATGGAAAAGTAAATATTGACGACTTACAAGATATGTATCGTCAAAATGGTTGCAATTGCAAAAAAGAAGCATAATATAAGTTTTAACTTAGGTTAAAGCTTTCCTGTCTCCGTAGCTCAGCAGGATAGAGCAATCGCCTCCTAAGCGATAGGTCGGCAGTTCGACTCTGCCCGGGGACACCATTAAGATTTTAACTGATTTTAAATCAGTTTTTTATTTATCCATTTCTATTACTAAATATACTTTCACATAAAATTATGCTATAATGCATTCAAAAGAATGGAGTTGGGATTTTATTTTTATTCCAGAAGGTCAAACAAAAACATTTGCAGAATTTTCGGACGAGGAAAAATGGAAATTCTGGGATAACAGTGGATACCTAGCATTTGCAGAATATCTAAAAAAATAGAAAAGGAGAAACAAACATGCAAAAAGCAAAACTACACGCATATAGTAAATTAAAAGAAGGAGAACTTTTTGGATATTATACAGACCAATTAGGAGTATTAGAACCAAGAGTCAAAATAACTCCGAATGATTCACAAAACTATTTTTACTATCATTTTGCGATAGTAAGAGATTATGATGAACATTCAAAGAAATATCCTATGTTAATTGAACTAACAGAAGATGGTTTCTTTGTTGACTTATTAACAGGTACCAAACTTTCTTTTGTACCTCCTGAGAAAACACTATCTCCATATGTAACAAAAGGAACAGTAAATTATAATGACCTTTTTAAATCTCAATACGAAAAAAAATTAGACGACTTAAAAGATACCCCACTAGTAATTGTGCAAGATGAACTATGGCAAGTAGATGATGCTTTTAAATGTGCTTATGCCAAAACAACATTAGCAGACATAGAAGGTTATACAGAAAGACTAGAAACTGAGCAAAAAATCGCAAAATCTCGCTTTGAAAAAAATCTTGCTATTGTAGCAAGCATAACAACTCCAGTAGAAGACGCTATTGCGAAAACAGAAGAATTTATACAAAAAAGAAAAAAATAAAGACCACTATCGAGCACTCTTTTCTTTTGGTAATATGCCAAGAGTCTGATAGAAATCGTCTACCTCCCGAGTAACAGGAACATAAGTAGGCGAATCAAAGACCTGACCATAAAAATCCGCTTGTTCTTCTTCCACTAATTGAGAAAGATAATCATACTGTTGACTCAAAACTTCTTTTTGAGCATCCGTCATGGAATATGGCATTTGTACCGTATAGGCATGATAGCAAATATTAGGATAAGAAATGACAGACCCATTTATAAAGAATCCATAACCCATATCTGTTAATCGATTAAAATGAGAAAAAGCATCCATTGGTGTAAATTTATAATTTAAAGATTGAAACCAAGCCGTAGGAACAACATCTCTCATAAAAGATCCCCCGTGACTATCTTTCACAGAAGTTTTCCCAGCCTCATCCGAGTTTTGTTTCCCAAAAGGATACAACTCTCCCTCTGGAGTTAATACAATACCAAGTACTTGATCTAAATTCATAATATCATCTTCCTTTACTACTATAAGTATATCATAATCGTTGATTTGAAAAAAGAAATTATTCTCCAAATGAATAGGTCCAGTAAAAATATGATATAATAACAATCGAGGTGAAAACATGAACTTAGAAAAAGAAGGCTACATCATTGTAGAGATTATCCCCACACATTCAAAAGCAGAAAAAGGAACAATCGCTCAAATATCTGCATTAAAGTTAGAAGGCTTAAAATTACTAGATAGATTTGACTACCGACTAAATGATGAATTAGTTGAAAATAAAGACTTACGTGACATGATACAATATGACAAACAAAGTTTTACCTATGTAGATAATCCATACTTTATATTAGAAAAATTTAAAACCTGGGCAAAAGACCTACCACTATTAATCATAGAAGATTCTTATACCCTAGACTATTTAAAAGAATTAGATAACAAAAAAGAATTAATCTATCCATACTTAAATATGGAACATTCCTATGATGTATTTAATCAAATCATGAAAAAATATAATCTTGAGCCAAGTAATCATCTAGTAGATCTTTTATATGAAGCAATCATTTATGAGAGTAACAATAAAGAAGAAAAATAGTCTTGACTTAAAGCTGACTTGAGAGAGTACAATACAAATATACAAGGAGGATTACTATGAAAATAAGTGAAGTAAGCAAATTAGTAAATATTCCTAGTGCCACGCTTCGATATTATGAACAAATTGGTCTATTAGATAACATAAAAAAGGAACACGGAATTAGAAATTATCAACAACAAGACATTGAAAAAATAAATTTTATTATTTGTATGAAAAAAGCAGGTTTTTCATTAGATTCTATTGTACAATTTGTCAATTTAGCAAAAGATAAAAAACAAGGAGAAAAACGTAGACTAGAAATATTATTAAAACAAAAAGATATTTTATTACAAGAAATGAAAGAAAAAGAAGAAACGCTTAATTTTTTAAATTATAAAATTGATTTATATACGGAAAAAGTAGAAAAGCAAAACAAAAAGGAGCTCTAGAAGGGCTCCTTTAAAAGATTACACTATTCTAGTAATAGATACTGCTGCTGAATATAAGTCATTTGGAACTAAACTAATATCGATTCCAGAAGTGTTAATAAGACGATAACTAGCACCAGCTTGTGCAGCAAAGATAGCGTTACCACTAATGGTTCCGGTGTCACAGCAAGTCAATTTATTATGAGTAGAAGAGTGGGCAATTAAAATATCACTTGGCCAGAATTGGTGAAATTCAATTCCTAAAGTCGTAGGTTCGCAAGTAGAATGTTCACTATCACTATGTCTTACATTAATCCACCAGTGAATGATATAAATTCCTTCCTCAGGAATAGTAAAGTCACCAGTAGCAGGATTGTAAGTGATTTTATTAGAAATATTAGTAGTTTGGAGTAAAACTGGTTGATTGTGAGAAATAGTAGAGTTTGTCTCATCATGTACCATAGCATAACTATCTAAGTTAGTAGCAGGATCTCCAGCAGGACCAGTCGCACCTGTTGCTCCAGTAGGACCAGTAATGCCTTGAGGACCAGTTGCACCAGTAGGGCCAGTAGGACCTTGTAATCCAGTCGCACCCGTTGGACCAGTTACTCCTGTAGGACCTGTTGGGCCTTGTAATCCGATCGCACCGCTTGCACCTGTAGCACCTTGTGGTCCAGTAGGGCCAGTAGGTCCAGTTACCCATTTTTTACAGACACAGTCTAAGACTCTACATAAACAATCATCTTTTTTGTCTTTGCAGTAATCTCTTGTGATGTCTTCTAAATTATCTTGATTCATTTTTCCCTCCTTTCAGTATATCATATGAAGAAGCAAAAAAAGGTAATGAGCTAATAACTAGAAAAAAGAAAGAATTTTTTTCAAAAGAAAAATGTCTATTGACTTAAACCCAACTTTAAGAAGTATAATATAAATGAAAAAAGAAAGGATGATGAATATGGTAAAACAAACTGCAGGAAGAGATCAATTAGGAGATTTCGCTCCTAAATTTGCAGAATTAAATGATGATGTATTATTTGGAGAGGTTTGGTCAAGAGAAGACAAATTATCTTTACGAGATCGTTCTTTGATTACAGTTGTCGCTCTTATGAGCAAAGGAATTTTAGATTCCAGTTTAAAAAGCCACTTAATAAACGCTAAAAGAAACGGAATTACAAAAGATGAAATGGCAGAAATTATTACGCACGCTGCTTTTTATGCAGGATGGCCAAATGCTTGGGCAGTTTTCCGTATGGCAAAAGAAGTATATGAAACAGAAGAATAAAAGTAGAAAGTATGACAAATACCTTAGTAGTTTATTATAGTTTTACAGGCAACAGCAAAAAAGTAGCTAATTATGTAAAAGAAAAACTAAATGCCGATATTCTAGAACTAGAACCAAAAATTCCTTTTTCTACAGACTATGATGAAGTAGTAGCAGAGTGGCAAAACAACGACATGAAAAAAGATGTAGAAATTAAAAGTATTGATAAAGATTTATCCCAATACAAAAAGGTTGTATTAATTACATGTACATGGTGGTATGGCATTAGTCCAGTTATGAAAAAATTCTTAAAAGAATATGATTTATCTGGAAAAGATGTTCTTGTTGCAAGTTCCAATGCAGGATGGATAGGACATTGTTTTAGAGATTATAAGACATTATTACCAAATGCAAATATCAAAGGAGAATTAGATTTAGTATTCTCAGCGGAAGATGGAAAAAGAGATCAAATAATAACTTTACAAGAAGAAATTGATCGATGGATTGAAAAATTATAAAAAGGAGAGATAAGAATGAAAGATAAAAATGAATTTGATAAAATAAATGTATTCGGGTTAGGAAATCCAAATGATGCTTTTGCTAAATACTTTATAGGGCAAAGTTATTTAAATCCATTAACAGACCCTAAAGAATGTAATCTATTTCTAGCAAATGTTACATTTGAACCAGGTTGCAGAAATAACTGGCATATTCATCATGCCAAGAGTGGAGGAGGGCAACTTCTAATCTGTACAGCTGGAAGTGGTTGGTATCAAGAAGAAGGAAAAGAGGCTGTTTCTCTAGAGCCTGGAACAGTAATTACAATTCCCGCAAACGTAAAACATTGGCATGGAGCTAAAAAAGGCAGTTGGTTTTCTCACATTGCAATCGAAGTACCGGGAGAAGAAACTTCTAATGAATGGTGTGAACCAGTAACAGACGAGGAATATAACAATCTATCATGAGTATAAATTTTATAATTGCTCAAATGTTTGGTCTTACTGCTCTAGCCGTTCTAATCATTAGTTTTCAACAAAACAACAAGAATAAATTATTGAAATATCAAACCTATTCTAGTTTACTATATGCAATACAATATATTTTTCTAGGAGCCTTAACTGGATGCCTAATGAATCTTTCCTGTATGGCTAGAAATTATATTTTTGAAAAATACAATACCAAACGTCCACCAATATACTACCTAATACTTGTTTTAATACTTATGATAACATTTTCAGCTCTTTCCTTTAACGGGTTTATTAGCCTATTACCTATGTTGGCAGTGATATTATATAGTGTTGCTGTATGGATTGGGAATTTAACCATGATTAGAATTGTAGAAGTAATTTCTTGCACACTATATATCCTTTATAATATCGAAGTAAGAGCCTACACAGGTTTAATCGCAACAATCATCGAAATGGTCGGCGCTATCATTGCGTTATATAAATTTAATATAAAAAACCATAGCTAAGTTTTAACAATATACATAAAAGCGACAGTTCAAGAAGAAATTGCAATTCAATAAAAAACAAATTATGGGCTCAAGCAAGAAACAGGCAAATTATATCAAAAAAAGAAATAACGATTCTCATTAGAATCGTCTTTTTGATGAATCAAACAAAAAAGAATCAGCCCAGTTTTTATATATTAAAAATTCCTTTTTTTCCTTCAAAGTCCAAACAAAAACAGGCCTCTTTTTTCTAAATTTTTGAATTCTCTTTTTTTCAATAATCTTTTTATTAACCGCAATAAAATCCGCCTTTGTATATTGAACTAACAACTCACTACTCATAAAATAACTATATAATTTAGAGGTAGGAAAATAAGTCATTAAAAGACCAATGGGATAAGAACAATGCTTCTTTAAATAACGAACCATATTTGGTTGAAAAGATTTCAGTAAAACATCTCCAGAATAATCTTTTAAAACCTCTAACAAAATAGAGGCAACAACATCAATAGAAGAACTATGTTTGACCTCAATATCTAATAATACTCTACCACAAACTAAATCTAGTACTTCTTGTAAACTAGGAATTTTTTCATCCGTAGAAAGTAAAGAATAATTCCGTAATTCTTGCAAAGTTAAATCTGAAATAAATTTTTCGGTCCCACACATTCTCTCCAATGAAAGATCATGAAAAACAACCAACTGCTTATCCTTAGTAAGTTGAACATCCAACTCGATAGGATAGTTCAATTGAATAGCTTTAGAAAAGGACAACAAACTATTTTCGGGGATTTGTTTATTATCAAAAATTCCTCTATGCGCAATCATGAGACCATCTAATTTCATAGTATCACCTAATAATAAGTATACAAAAGAAAGAAGAAAAATACCATCAATATACTGATAAAATAAAAAATAAAGCATCAATATGATTGACTCAGACAGTTAGCATACTTACAGAAATAATTAACAATATCATTATGAATCTATGGTAGAATACAAAAAAAGATACACCTTATACAAAAGAATTAGCAAAAGGAGGAAAACCATATTAAGTTTTCTTCCTTTTATGTTAAAATAATAGTAAAGAAGGTGATAAAATGCCAAAAATAAAAATTGTAGAAGACGATTTATCCATCGCAGAAGAATTAAAACAAACATTAGAAAATGCCGGCTATGATACTATAGTAACAACGGACTTTAATACAATCATAGAACAGATAAAACAAGAACAACCAGACTTAATCCTACTAGATATTAATTTACCAAAAATGAATGGAGAAGTACTTCTGCAACAAATTAGAAAAGAAAATAACGTACCTATTATTATGGTAACTAGTAAAAATAATGAAGTAGATGAAGTACTATCTATGTCATATGGCGCTGATGACTATATTACAAAACCATATAATCCAACTATCTTATTATTAAGAATAGGAGCTGTTTTAAAAAGAAGTGAACGACCAATAGATAAGTTTTTCTACCGTAGTCTAGAAGTAATTCCACAAAAGGGTATTTTAAAAACAAATGACGAAGAAGTTGTTTTAACAAAAAACGAGATGATTATTTTTTTGTACTTATTACAAAATCAAGAAAAGATTGTTACAAGAGATGAATTAATGACGGACTTATGGAATAATGATGAATATATCAATGACAACGCATTGACAGTAAATATTTCTAGATTACGAGCAAAATTAAAAGAAATAGGTTATGAAGAGGCAATTGAAACAAGAAAGAATCAGGGGTATATTTTACATGAATAAAAAAAATTATATCAAAGACAAATGGCTAACGATTAGCATTGCTATTGTAATCTATTTCATTATTCTACTAATATTATTAGCATTTAAAGTAAACTATCAAGCAACCATTGCCATCTCTCTCGTATACCTAATAGGAATAATATCTATTTTAGTAATGGCGTATATGAGAAAGAAAAAATTTTACCAAGAGCTAAAAGAAAAATTAGATAGTCTTGATAAAAAATATTTAATTGTAGAAATGTTAAATGAACCATCTTTTTTAGAAGGAAAAGTTTTAATAGATTCACTATATGACATTAATAAATCTATGATAGAAAGAATTAACACATATAAAAGTCAAACACAAGACTTTAAAGAATACGTAGAATTATGGATTCATGAAGTAAAATTACCAGTATCTTCCCTTACTCTAATGATTCATAATCACAAAGGAGAAGAAAATAAAAAACTATTAGAGCAACTATCTCGACTAGATAATTATCTAGAACAAATTCTTTATTATGTCAGAAGTGAAAACGCAGAAAAAGATTACTTAATTAAAAAAGTAAATCTTTCTAAAGTGATTAGTAATATCGCCTTAAAAAACAAAGATATATTATTAGAAAAAGGCATTGATTTTATTGTAAGTGATGTAAACTTAGAAGTGTTAACAGATTCTAAGTGGTTAGAATTCATTCTAAATCAAATCATTGACAACAGTATTAAGTATAGTAAAAAACAAAACGCTTATATTAAAATCGTAGCCAAAGAAGAAAAAGATAGGGTAGACTTAGCCATCTATGATAATGGAATAGGAATAAAAAAAGAGGAGCAACCGAGAGTATTTGAAAAAACATATACAGGTACAAATGGTAGAACTGGAAAGAAATCAACAGGAATGGGGCTTTATATTGTAAAACAGCTTTGTGAAAAACTAGGACATAAAGTAAGTATTAAATCACAAGAACAGGAGTTTACATGCGTAAGAATATCCTTCTTAAAAAACGATTATTATGAAGTGGCAAAAAAGGAGACTACATAATTTCTAGTCTCCTTTATGTTGCAATCTTACCATGTATCAAATCAATTGTGAAATAATAGTGAATGAAATATGGGAAATAGGTGAAATTTAAAAATAGAAAATTTGAAAAGAAAATATATTACTGGTATGATAAAAGAGACCTTACAAAATTGTAAGATACTGTAAGATTAAAAAAACGACAATAAACATAAGTTACTCTATAATGAAGTCAAGAAAGGAGAGAGAGTATGTCTCAGATTTTAAAAATTGATAATATTGAAAAATATTATGGAAACAGATCAAACTTAACCAAAGCCATTGATGGCATTTCTCTAGAAGTAGATGAGAAAGAGTTTGTTGCTATCATGGGAGCCAGTGGATCTGGAAAAACAACACTTCTAAATTGTATTTCAACAATCGATAGAGTAACATCAGGCCATATTTATGTAGATGGAGTGGATATTACAAAACTAAAAGGAAATAAACTAAATACATATAGGAGTCATGAACTTGGATTTATCTTCCAAGACTTTAACCTTCTAGACACATTAACAGCTTATGAAAATATTGCTTTAGCATTATCCATTCAAAATACGAAGGTAGCAGATATTGGAAAAAGAGTAAATGAAATTGCAAGGAAACTGGATATTCAGGATGTCTTACAGAAGTATCCTTATCAAATGAGTGGAGGACAAAAACAAAGAGTGGCATCCGCACGTGCCATTATTACTAATCCTAAACTCGTTTTAGCAGATGAGCCAACAGGAGCCCTAGACTCTAAATCTTCAAAAATGTTACTAGAAAGTTTTAATCAGTTAAACCAAGAATTTAAAACGACCATTTTAATGGTAACCCATGATGCCTTTACTGCAAGTTATGCATCACGAGTAATCTTCATTAAGGATGGTAAGATATTTAACGAATTAAGAAAAGGAGAGCAATCAAGAAAAGAATTCTTCGACAAAATTATTGATGTGGTAACACTACTTGGAGGGGATCTAAATGATGCTTTGTAAATTATCCCTAAAAAACATCAAAAAAAGTTTCAAAGACTATACCATATATTTTTTTACGCTTATCTTAGGAGTTGCGATTTTCTATGTGTTTAATGCCATAGACAGCCAGACAGTACTACTACAAACAAAACAGTCAACCTACGAAATCATCGATCTGATGACTCAAACATTATCAGCAGTCAGTGTATTTGTTTCTTTCATTTTAGGATTTTTGATAATATATGCCTCTCGTTTTTTAATTAAAAGAAGAAATAAAGAGTTTGCTATTTACATGACACTAGGAATGGGCAAACGAAAAATATCAACCATCCTGTTTATAGAGACCATAGCAATTGGACTTCTTTCTCTAGGAGTAGGGCTAGGTGTTGGTGTATTACTTTCCCAATTAATGAGCTTACTTGTTGCCAATATGTTTGAAGCAGATATGACGAACTTTGCTTTTACGTTTTCAAAAGCTGCCTTAATCAAAACAATTATCTATTTTGGTATTATGTATCTTTTGGTCATGATTTTTAATACCATTCAAGTAAGTCGTTGTAAATTAATTGATTTAATCAATTCTTCAAAGAAGTCTGAGAAAGTAAAAATTAAAAAACCAATAATCTCTGTTCTAGCATTTATCTTAGCAATTATTATGTTAGGATATAGCTACTATAAAGTAACAGCCGGTGTAGATACAATAAACGATATGGGAGAGTTTGGCTTAATATTTATTTTAGGTACAATCTCTACTTTCTTAATCTTTTGGTCATTATCTGGATTAATGCTAAAAATAGTCCAGTCAATTCATAAAATATATTACAAAGGGTTAAATAGCTTTACCCTAAGACAAATTAGTAGCAAAATTAATACAACAGTCTTTTCTATGACTATCATCTGCTTGATGCTATTTATTACAATCTGTTTATTATCAAGTTCGTTATCTATAAAAAACTCAATGACAGCAAACTTGACAGAATTAGCACCAGCAGATATTGAATTAATGAAAAAAAGAAATATTCCTAAGGAATTACAGGAAGATTATGGGTACACAGATGGACAACTAGAATCTAGTTATAAAACAATCTCTGAAACCCTAAAAGAGTTAGGAATCGATGAAGAAAAATACTTAAAAGATCAAGCCACACTTCATATTTATACAGATAGAGCCGTCACCTATGAGACAACAATGGGAGACAATATCCATTCAATGAAAGAACGCTATCCATACCTAGACTATACATCACCAGAACTCATTGTCAAACTAAGTGAATATAACGCTATCGCTAAGATGTTCCATAATGAAACATATACCCTAGAAGATGATGAATATATGATAATTGGTGATTATGATAGTATGACAGAGCTAAGGAATGAAGCGTTAACGTTAAATACACCGTTAACGATTTTTGGTACAACATTAACCCCCAAATATAAAGAAGTAAAAGATGGCTTTATTGAAATGTCTAGCAATCACATTACAGACGGAGTTATCATAGTCCCTGATGACGTCGTAACGGTATCCGACGATTCTCCTCAAATGGAAGAAGAATATATGGTTGCAAACTATAAAGCAAACGATAGTAAAACAAAAGAAGAAATAGAAGAAGTCTTTATCAATCCAGAGTTAAACGACTTATATCCAGATGTTACATTAGATGGAACAACAAAAATTGCTATCTATGATGCTAGTGTCGGATTAGGTGCAATGATTACATTCATTGGACTATATATAGGAATTATCTTCTTACTTTCCAGTGCAGCAATTCTTGCTTTGAAAGAATTATCAGAAAGTGTAGATAATAAAATTAGATTTAATATGTTAAGAAGAATTGGAGCAACAGAGAAACAATTGAATAGAGCATTATTTAGACAAATAGCAATATTTTTCCTATTTCCATTACTATTAGCTATTATTCATTCTATATTTGGAATTAAGTTCTGTATGTTTATATTAGAAACATTTGGAAGAGAGCAAATGCTAGCAAGTGTCTTTATGACAATGATTTTTCTAATCATTATTTATGGAGGTTATTTCTTAATAACATATTACTGTAGTAAACAAATTATAAAGGAAAAAAGAATATGATATTAGAAATAAATTGGCAAGAATTTATGAGTAATCCTATCGTAATGATTTCTCCACTCATTGGATTAGCCCTTTTATTTATAATACTTGCCATAGTAAAGGGGAGAAAGAAGGATTAGGGAACTAATCCTTTTCTTATGAATTATATTATTGCCATAAAAACTGCAGTAATACTATTTCCTATTTTAGCATTTCTCATAACTGGCCCCTTTATATTACAACAATACCATAAATTTGCCTCCATCAATCCCTTAAAAACAATCATTCTATATAGCTTTATTTTCTACCTCTTATGTGCTTACTTTTTAGTAATTTTACCACTTCCTCCAATGGATACAATACAAAGTAACCCTGATTGGATGATTCAACCAATTCCTTTTCACTTTATCATAGACTTGATTAAGGAAACCCCATTTCAAATAACAGCCCCATCCACTTATATAAAAGCAATAATACATCCATCATTTTATATAGTTATCTTTAATATTATCTTATTGATTCCCTTTGGAATGTTCTTAACGTACTATAAAGGATACTCTCTAAAAAAAGTAATAAAATATAGTTTTCTATTAAGTTTATTTTTTGAATTCACACAACTAACAAGACTATACGGTATTTATCCCAAACCATATCGGTTATGTGATATAGATGATTTAATATTAAATACTCTAGGAGGAGTAATAGGCAACAATCTAATGAAAAAAATAGAAAATAAAGTACCAAGCAAAAAAGAACTAGAAGAAAAATCATATCAAAAAGGAACATCCATTTCTCCACTAAAAAGGATCACTTTATTTTTCTTAGACTTTTTCTTATATCTTACCTTACTTTCCTTTACAAAAGGAGAACACCCATATATCCTGTTTATTATATATTTTACAATCATCCCAATCTGTTATCACCAAAAAACACTAGGTAGTGCTTTCTTAAACATCAGATTAACCAAAATAAAAAAGACACCACTTTATTATCTACGACCATACTTCTTATATGCTTACTATATTTTTACTCCATATTTTATAATGAAAATTACAACAATATTCATAAAAAATATAAAAAACACAAATGTTATCATTATATATGAAATACTTATTATGATAGGAACATTTGTATTCTATATAATAAATCTTTGGAAGACATTTCGAAAGAAAACAAGGTTTTATGACAAGCTTTTTGCAACAAAATATGAAAGCACAATCAACGAAACAAGAAGACGCAACTAGAACTTGACAAAAATCAACTCAAATTAGGTAGATAAAAACAAGAAAACAAGGTATACTAATATCGGTTAAACAGCCAAAATATAACCAAGAAAGCAGTATGAATATGAAGAAGTTAAAAAAATATAAAAATGATATATTAATCATATTATTATTTAGTGTAATATACATAGGAATTGCTCTTATTTTAACACATGGTAAATATGTTTTTGCAGCAGTAACAGACTTCCCAATGCAACACTATGTTTTTCCTGAATATTTTAGAAATCTTTTCTATGAGACCAAAGACCTACTTCCAGATTTTGCCTTGAATATTGGTGGAGGTCAAAATATATATAACTTTGCATATTACGGATTATTAAATCCTTATATTTTGCTTTCTTATCTATTACCAATGGTTCCAATGTTTTACTATTTGATAGGAATAAGTTTTATTGTAGTAGTAGCATCAGCATTCCTATTTTATAAATTCTTACTATCACATAACATCAACAAGAAAACAAGTTTAGTAGGGGCTTTATTATTTTTGTTTGCCACTCCAATAATGTTTCATGCTAAGCGTCACATCATGTTTATCAACTATTTTCCATTTATAATATTAGGACTATTTGGAGTAGATAGATGGTTACAAAAGAAAAAAATAGGACTATTAACAACCTCCATTATTTTAATGATTTTAACTAGTTTTTACTATAGTGTATCAGGAATTTTTGTCTTAATTATCTATGGCATTTATCAATATGCAAAAGAAAAGCACACAAAAAAAGAATATCTAAAATTTCTATGTGCATTTTCCGTTCCATTTTTGATAGCTGTCTTAACAACCGCAATTCTTTGGTTACCAACAGCATACACACTTTTAACAGGAAGGGGAGAAGGAATTAAAGAATTAAAATTTTGGGAACTATTAATACCAAGTTTTAAATCCTTATATACTGCCTTTTCTCCAGGAATTACATTACTAGAATTTATTTTAATCGGTATCCTAATGATCGATAAAGATAACAAAAAAAGAACTAGAATCCTAGCACTTTCTATTATTATCATCTTTCTTATCCCGATATTTAATTATATATTAAATGGAACACTATACATCAATGCCAAATCATTAATTCCATTTTTACCATTAGCCTTACTCTTAGTAACAATAAGCCTAGAATCACTAACAAGGCATAAGAAGAAAATAGAGGCAATTCTTTTAGTTACGACATGCATCATTACCATTACGGCAAACTTTACAGATCCTCTAATTCCCAAAGAGAAAATAAAAAATAGTACAGATCAAGAGTATAGAAGCTTAATAGAACAAATTACAAAAAAAGATTCAAGCTTCTATCGAATCAACAACTCTACCAATACTTCAGCAGCATTAAATAGAGTATACAATATGAACGAATATAAATCCTCTGTATATTCTTCTACACAAAACAAAGAATATCAAGGCTGGATAAAAAAAGAACAAAAGAACAATCAATTTTATAGAAACAGCATGATGTTAACATTATCTGGAGACATTTTATCAGAAAGTATGATGGGAGAAAAATATAAGATTACGACATCTACACAAGGTGCAGGATACCATCTAATACAAGAACAGGGAAAATTAAAACTATATGAAAATGAATATGTATTACCAATCTTTTACGCAACAGAAACCAAAGTAGAACAAAAAGAATACAAAGACTTATCTTATCCATATAATGTCATTGCATCCTACACCAACGAAATAGAAGAAATAGAAACTTCCACGACATCTTTTGAAGTAGAAAATAAAAAGCACATAGAGATTACCAAAGAAAATGATGTCTATACGATTAAAGCAAAAAAGAAAAACCATTTAACATTAACACCGACAGAAGATTTATCAGACAAAGTCGTCTTTCTAACGGTAAAAAATGCTTATAACAAAAGTTGTAGACATAGTAAAAATGATCAATCCATGACGATAAACGGAATAAAGAATAAACTAACTTGTAAAGAATGGAAATACCATAATAGAAATAAAGTTTTCCATTATGTCTTAATTTCACCAGAAAAACTAGAAATTAGGTTGGATAGTGGTAAATATAAATTGACTGATATCAATACTATAACTGTGCCAAAAGAGATATTTTTAGAGGCAAAAGATGACTATAAAGAAGTAAATCTAGATAAAGATGAGACGAAAGGTGATAAAATTGTAGGAACAATCAACCTAGATTCAAGTAGTAATATCGTATTAGCTGTACCATACGATAAAGGATTTACAGTAGAAGTAGATGGAAAGCAAACAACATATACAGAAAGCATTCAAAATACGATTACCTTCCCAATTAAAAAAGGAAATCATACGATTGTAATTACTTATCAAGCTCCATGGAAAAAAGCAGGAAGTATATTATCTATAATAGGATTGATTAGTTTTATGATCCTTTTAATGAAACAGAAAATAAGTCACAAATAGACTTATTTTTTTGCAACTAAAATTTGCGGAAATTCAACTCAAAATTGGTAGAAAAAAAGAAAAAACTCCGTTTCAATAGAAATATAACAAAACTGTAAGATTAAAAGAAACTGTTCTTTGCTATACTGATATCAAGAAAGAACAATTAGGAGGAGTACAATGTCAACATTTCATGTTTTAGGTCTAAAATTGACAATCTTATTATTAATAGTATTAGTACCATGTATTATAATAGGAGGTATGATTTCCTTATGTTCTTTTCTAAAAGAAAAAATTAGTGAAATAAAGGACGGAATGCGTTATGCCAAAAACACTAGAGATAAAAAATCTAAAAAAATATTATGGAACAAAAAATAATATAACCAAAGCAGTAAATGACCTATCATTAGAAATAGAAGAAGGGGAATTTGTTGCTATCATGGGAGCCAGTGGTAGTGGTAAAACAACACTTTTAAATTGTATATCAACAATTGATGAAGTAACTAGTGGCCATATTTATATTGATGGCAAAGATATTACGGAACTAAAAGAACAGAAGCTAGCAAGTTTTAGAAGACAAAATCTTGGTTTTATTTTCCAAGACTTCAACTTGTTGGATACCTTAACGATTTCAGAAAACATCGCCCTTGCTTCCATCATCAACAAGGAAGATGTAAACAAAGTAGACCATAAAGTAAAAGGAATTGCCGAAAAACTAGGTATTAATGAAATATTAAACAAATATCCATATGCAGTTTCTGGAGGTCAAAAACAAAGATGTGCTTGTGCAAGAGCTTTAATTAATAAGCCCAAATTAATATTAGCAGATGAACCAACAGGAGCCTTAGATTCTAAAAGTAGTAGAATGTTATTAGAGACAATGGATGAAAGGAACCAAAAGTTAACAGCAACTATTTTAATGGTTACACACGATTCGTTTAGTGCTAGTTTTTGCAAGCGAGTATTATTTTTAAAAGATGGAAAAATATTTAACGAAATAAGGCGAGGAGAGAAAACTAGAAAAGAATTCTTTAATGAAATTTTAGATGTATTAACACTTCTTGGAGGAGATGTAGGAAATGTTAAGTAAATTGGCCCTACGAAACGTAAGAAGAAGTATAAAAGATTATGTTATCTACATGGTAACAGTGATGATGGCTTTCTCTTTAATATTTGCTTTTAATTTTGTATCCTTCTCAAAAGATATCTTAGAACTATCAGAAATGATGGAGAACTTAAAGTATATCATTATTTTCGTAAGCTGTATTATTGTTTTTGTAATTGCCTGGCTAATTAATTACACAATGAAATTTATGTTTTCCAAGAGAAGCAAAGAATTTGGAACTTATATGCTTTTAGGAATAGAAAAAAAATATATTAACCGAATGTTTTTATTAGAAAACATAATAATAGGATTGGTTTCGTTTATTATCTCTTTCTTCGTAGGAATTTTACTTGGCAACGTCATTTCAGCTATTGTGATGCAATTATTTGATATGCCATATAAAATTAACTTATCCATCAACCTAGCTCCAGTTTTACTATCTACTTTATACTTTGTATTAATCTATTTATTTACATTATTTCGAAGTAGTAGACGAATGAAAAAAATGAAAATTCACGATTTACTATACTTAGAAAAGAAAAACGAAGAAAAAATATGGAAGAAAAGAAAAAATAGAAATATCTTATTTATATTTTTTGTTATCTTAGGAATATTAGGTTTATACTTATGTGATCATGCCTTTGTAATTTCGAATAATCCTAGTATGTTAGGATATTTAGGAACATCTATTTTACTACTGATTATTAGTATCTATGGAATTACATTTACTCTTGGAGACTTTATTCTAGCATTTATTAATAAAAGAAGAAAAATTAAATATAGGAAAGATAATTTATTTGTTGCAAAAAACTTCGAAGCAAAATCAAGAACCATAGGTTTTACTCTAGGTACATTATCACTGTTAATTACACTAACTCTAATATGTATGAATATGTCTTTCGTTATGAAAGATGCTTTTGAAAACAACATAGAACAACAAGCTCCATATGATATGATGGTAGAAGGAATCTATAGTGATGTAGAAGAAAGCTGGACAGGAAAACAAGATAATAGACAAAAAGCCCAAGAATATATTGATTACATTCATCAAAATTATAATATTGTAAATGAATTACAATATCAACTACTAACAACACAAGATAACCAAGTCGCAAAACATGTTAAAGATATTGGTAATAACGGATTATATGATTATGATGTATATTTAAAAGCATCCGACTATAATACATTATTAGAAATGTTAGGAGCAAATCCAATAGAACTAGAAGAAGATGAATACTTTGTTACAGGGGATAAAACAGTGCAAGGATATCTAAAAGAAATTTCCCAAGCAAACGATACCATTACAATCAACGGAAAACCACTATCATTAAAAGGAACGACAATAAAAAACTTTCGACTAGGCTGGGGAACAGGAGCAAGCTTTTTGATCATTATTCCAGATAATCTAGCAAAAAATATGCAAGTAGTAACGGAAGTATATGCCTTTGATACCAAAGAAGAAACAACAGAAAAAGATAATGCCAAGTTAGAAGAATTAGGTTACTATGAATTTAAAGACGGAGATTCCTATTTTGCTTATTTCCCAGTAACAGTAAGAGGATATTATGAGTCATCAAACAAAACAGCAATGACTATATTTTCATTCTCTCTATTATATGTAAGTATTATTTTCATTACTGTCGTTGGAACGATTCTATCGATTCAAACATTAAGCGATTCAAACAAAAACAAGTATCAGTACAAGCTTTTGAAAAAACTTGGAGTAGAAGAAAAAGAGATAAATAAAACAATAAGAAAACAGATTACTGCTAACTTCCTATTTCCAACCATATATCCTATCATCATTTCCATAGTTACTTCTTATTCAATCAATCGACTATTCTATGCCGTGACAAGCGCCTCTATGAACTATTTTACATCTATTATGATAACAATAGGAATATTCACAATCATTTATGGAATTTACTACATTGCAACCTATTTTACATTTAAAAATAATATCGAAGACTAACTCCATTAGGAGTTTTTTCTTATACCAAACGAACCGTTTGGTGCAAGAATAGAGAAGATAAGATATAATCAAAATAAGAGGTGAGAATATGGATTATAAAAAAATAGGACAATTAATCAAAAAAAAGAGAGTAGAAAAAGACATGACTCAACAAGACCTAGCAGAAAAACTTCATGTAACAGATAGAGCCATATCGAAATGGGAAAGAGGAATAGGGGCACCAGATATTTCATTATTACAAGACTTAAGTAAAATATTAGGAATTAGTATACAAGAAGTATTACAAGGAGAAGAACAGATAAAAAAAGAATTAAAAACCAACGATAAAATAATAATCACCCTTTGTCTGATAATTCCCATCTCAATACTATCATTATCCCTTATGTTATCCATATTTAGAACAGAATACCTAGTAATAGGAGCCATATTCGTCATGATAGCATACTTCCTATTCTTAAAAAGAGAACCCCGCAAAAGTTACAAAAGAAATGTAACGTGGCTATTATTAATCATGTATGGTATTTTCATACTAACTACAATATTTTATACAAGAATAACAACTGGAAAAATCTATCCTTCTTTAAAAATAGAATCCAACCTGATTCCTTTTTCCTCTATCATAGAAACTCTATCATTAATAACAACAAAATCACAGGGCCTATCTTATCTTTTTCAATACTTTTTACTAGATATACTATTATTCATGCCATTAGGCTTCTTCTTACCATATCTTTTTCCAACTATGAAAACAAAAAGACTACTTCTAATAACTTTTCTAATATCACTGACAAAAGAACTATTACAATTACTTTTCAATGTAGGAATGTTTAATATCGACGACATTCTATTAAATATTTTAGGAGCAACCATAATCTATATAGCATATAAAAAGATATGCTATAATAAAAAAGAGGCGAAAAATCATGACAATAGTAATTATAGAAGATGATAAAAAATTAAGACAAGAACTAAAAATATTATTAGAAAATAATAATTATAAAGTGACCATAATAGAAGACTTTAAAGAAGCTGTAGTAGACCAAATCAAAAACATAGACAAAGACTTAATTTTATTAGATATAAATCTGCCAAATCAAAATGGTTTTGATATCTGTAAAAAAATAAAAGAACAAGAAAGTGTCCCCATTATTTTTGTAACCAGCAGTAGAAAAGAAGAAGACGAATTAAAAAGTATCATCTCTGGTGGAGAAGACTTTATAACGAAACCATACAATAAAGATATTTTATTAGAAAAAATAAAAAGAACAATCAAACAAAAAAACCCTATTCAATATAAAGAAATTAAAGTAAAAGACGTTACGCTAGATCTGCACTTATCTATAGTAAAATATCAAGATAAGTCAGTAGAATTGACGAGAAATGAATTTCTTCTTTTATACTATTTTTTTACACATCCCAAAAAGATTATTACAAAAGAAGAACTCCTAGATTATTTATGGAATGAAAAATACTATTTAGATGACAATATTTTAACAGTAAACATTAATCGTCTTAGAAAAAAATTAGAAGAAATTAATCAACCAGACTTTATTAAAACCATTAGAAAGCAGGGGTATAAAATCGAATGAAATATATAGAAGAAAATATATGGCTATGTCTAATCGTAATAATATTCACACTATTTCAATCTATTTTTTTATTCCTATTAGATGTGAATCCATCACTAATTTTATTATCAGGTACCATGTATCTTTTATTATTAGGAATCTATTTAGCAGTAGGATATCATATGGAGGCAAAAAAGAAAAAAGAAATAGAAGATTTAGTAGATAACTTAGATGAAAAGTATGTAATAGCGGAATTAATAAAAAAGCCAAAAAACATAAAAAACCAAGGCTATTATTATGCTCTAAAAAAAGCCTGTAAATCGATGAATGATAAAATATCAGAACTAGAACAGAAATATCAAGATTACGAAGAATTTATCGAAAGTTTTGTTCACGAAATCAAAACCCCTCTAGCAGCCCTTTCGCTATATAGCGATAACCAAAACGATCAAGAGCTAAAACAAGAAATTAAAAAAATGGACAACTTGGTAGAGGAGATATTATTTTATGCAAGAAGTGAGAAACCAGAAAAAGATTATTTTGTAAAACAAATAAAATTATCAGAAATCATTCATCAAGTGATGATGCAAAATAAAGATTTCTTTTTAAAAAATAAAATAAAAATAAAAACCCAAAATTTAGATATTTTCGTCGCAACCGATGAAAAATGGATTATTTTTATCATCAACCAAATCATCAATAATGCCATTAAATATTTAGATAAACAAGAAAAAATAATAGAAATGAAAGGATACGAAGAAAAAAACAAAGTAATATTAGAAATAAAAGATAACGGTTGTGGTATCAATGAAAGCGATTTGCCTAGAGTCTTCGACAAAGGTTTTACTGGCAGCAACCGTACCAAAGAACACTCTACAGGATTCGGACTATATCTATGTAAAAAATTATGTAGGAAATTAAATCTAAATATAGAAATAGAAAGTAAAGAAAAAGAATATACCATAGTAAAACTCGTTTTCCCAAATTCTTCACTCCATACAAGAAAATAGTTGCCAAATCTAGAAAAATAAAGTACTCTAAAATATAAGAGGTGTAGATGAATGAAAAAAGAATATTGTGAAAATGTAATATATCATAATGATGAGATATTGAGGGCAATTGATTATTACCCTTTTGTCAAATCAGCAATCAAAAGTTTTACCGTTCCATCCTGGGAGACGATAGAAAACTTCTTACCAGAAAAAACATCAGAAAGTTCACGTCAAGCGGTTCTTCAAAGATATAATGTGGTAAAACAGATGTTTCAAGAATGTCAAGAAATGGGTATAAACTGCTGTGACTTAATAGAATATATTGGTAATTATCCTTCAAATTATCCATATCCAAACAAAAAGCAAAAGGATCCACGGTTAGAAAAATTAATGCAAGAGTACGATATAATGCCAACCTATTATTCCTGGGATGATATTGAAGGTTTACAAATCAATGGAGATGATATAATAAGAATTTCATCTACCCTGGATCGAAGCGTGCAAGCTTTAGTAGAATTAAACACTAAAGCAAATGACGTATTCAGATATCAATATCCATTCGATGAAGAAGAGTTTGTACAGACGATAAGAAGACGAATTGTTTTTCCGCAGTCCGTCTATCAAGAAAGAGGAAAGTCCTTTCGCAATGAATGCAAAAAAATGTTAAAAAAAGGAAATAGAAGGGAATTTTAACAAAATGGAACAATACTACAATTTAGTAGCAGATAAAAAGATGCAAAAAGAACATTTACAAGCCCAGAGACTATGTCATGAATATAATCTATTAGATCCCAAAGAAATAGAGAAACGACAACAGTTGATTCAAAAAATAGTAAAGAAAATAGGAGAAAACTTTGTGATTGAGCAACCATTTCATTGTGATTATGGCTACTTTATCACGATAGGTGATAATTTTTATGCCAACTACAATTTAACAATATTAGATACCGAAAAAGTAGAAATTGGAGATAATGTTTTTATAGGTCCTAATGTCAATATTTATACAGCAGGTCATCCATTAGATATAAAAAGACGAAATGAAAATTTAGAAAGTCGTATTCCAGTAAAAATAGGAAACAACGTTTGGATAGGAGGAAATGTTACCATATTACCAGGTACAACGATTGGAGATAATACCACGATAGGAGCAGGAAGCGTTGTAACAAAAGATATTCCATCTAACGTTCTAGCCGTAGGAAATCCTTGTAACATCATAAAAAAACTATAAACATACTTGCTTTTTTTCAAAAAAAAGGTATAATATAGTAATTAAAAAGAGGTGGAAGTATGAGAAATTATATTCGTTATATTGTTATCTTAGTGTTAATCATAGCTGGCGGTCTATTAATTATCTCTGTTGTAAATAGATTTACAGAACCAGATACATCAAAAGTAGATAACAGTGCCAAAACAGAAGAAAAAGAAACAAAAGACACAACGGACCCAACATTAGATGTAGAACCAGCCGCTCCAGAAGAAGACCAATCTTCTAACGAAAGTCAAGTAGAAGAAACAACACCAGAGACAGATACCACAACAACTTCCGACCAAGACACACAAACAACCGATACGACAACACCATCTACAGATACACAAACAACACCAGAAACAGATAATTATAATATAACCGTACCAGATACAGGAACAGAAGAACCTATTATCTTTAGCATTTTAGGACTTACTATTATCACAGGCGGTATATATTTTATTAGAAAGAATCAATTACAATCAAAATAAATATCTAGAACCATCTAGATATTTTTATTTTGTAAAAAACAGTTGACAAAATATCATCTTATTAATATAATGTTAATAACAAGTATAACTACTTGTAATTTTAATAGCATATGTTATTAATAAAACATTAATAAGAGGTGAAAGGCATGGAAAAAGTAAAAAAGTTAGAAGTCTACGAAAAAGCTTTAATTATTGTAGATATGGTAAATGGTTTTGTAGAAGAAGGGGTTCTACACGATAAAAAAATTTCGAGGATAATACCAAGACAATTAGAGCTAATACAAAAGAATCATCAACAACAAGGGCTAACCATTTTTATTAAAGATTCTCATACAGAAAGATCAACAGAATTTAAAAGATTTAATAATACCAAACATTGTTTAACAGGTAGTAAAGAAAGCAAGGTAGTAGATGATTTAAAAGAATGGGAAAGCGCTCCAGATACCATTTCCATCATGAAAAACTCTACAAGCTTTATGGAATCCCCTGACTTTAGACAAACAGTTGAACAATTAACTTCATTAAAAGCAATCGACATAGTAGGTTGCTGCACCGACATTTGCATCGTAAATGGCGCAATCGCTCTGGCTAATTACTTTGATCAATGGAATAAAGACATTCCAATTACAGTTCATGAAGATGCTATTGCTACCTATGACGAAGAGAATCGCAGCAATTATGTAGAGGCAGCCAAACTCCTAATGGCTCAACAAGGAATACAATTAGTAAAGAAAAGACAATTTTTTTAAACTATGATATTAACAAAACATTCAAAAGAGGAGAGATAAAATGAAAAATAAAACATTAATGACAGATTTTTATGAGCTAACAATGGCCGAGACATATTTCAATGAAAAAAAACAAGACGAACAAGCATATTTTGATGTTTTCTTTCGCAAGAATCCATTTGAAGGAGGGTATACTATCAGTGGAGGCCTACAAGAAACAATAGAGTATATCAAAAATTTTCACTTCGGAAAGAAAGAAATAGCCTACTTAAAAAGTTTGGGTAAGTTTAATGATGATTTTTTAGAGTATTTAAGCAATTTAACCTTTACAGGTGATATCTATGCGGTACCTGATGGTACAGTTGTATTTCCAAACGAACCAGTCTTAACCGTAAAATCAAATATTATTACAGCCCAACTATTAGAAACAGCACTATTGACTAACTTTAATCATGCCTCACTAGTAACGACTGTTGCAAAAAGGATCACGAAAGAGGCAGATGGGATTCCAGTAATGGAATTTGGAGCCCGTCGTGCGAGAGGAATAGAATCTGCAGTAGAAGCAAGTAAATGTGCTTTTATCGGAGGTTGTGTAGGAACTTCAAATACTTATGCTGGAATGGAATATAATATTCCCGTCCTAGGCACAATGGCCCATTCCCTTATAACAGAAAATAAAGAAGAGTATGATGCCTTCTTGGAATACGCAAAAAGTAATCCTGATAACTGTATCTTCTTAGTAGATACTTATGATACCTTAAGAAGTGGTATTCCCAATGCGATTAGAGTAGCCAATGACTTTTTGAAACCGAATGGCTATCAATTAAAAGGAATTAGAATCGACAGTGGTGATTTAGCCTACTTATCAAAAGAAGCTAGAAAAATGTTAGATGAGGCAGGATACCAAGATGCCGGAATCTGTTTATCAAACGGCTTAGACGAATATACAATTCGCGATTTATTAAACCAAGGAGCACAAATCACATCACTTGGCGTAGGAGATAATATTGCTGCTCCAAAGGAAAGAGTAGGAGGAGTTTACAAATTAGTCGCAATAGAAGAAGATAATAATCCCATTCCCAGAATAAAAGTGAGCAACGACTCAATCAAGACAATCAACCCTGGCTACAAAAAAGTATACCGTTTTTATGATAATAAAACAGGCTATGCCTTAGGAGACGTCATCACTTTAGCAGAAGAAAAAATAAACAAAGAAAGATATACCTTGATTCATCCAGTAGAGACATGGAAAAAGACAACACTAACAGATTATCAAGTACGTCCCTTATTAGTTCCTATTTTTCAAAAGGGAGAACTAGTCTACCAAGATCCAACTCTTCAAGAAAAACAAACATACTGTGAAGAAGAATATCAAACATTATACCCAGAAATTACAAGAATTGATAAACCACATGAATATTATGTAGATTTATCAGACAAACTAAGAGAGTTAAAACAAGAATTAATCCGTAACCATCAATCCAATCCTCAAAAAAAGGAATACGTAAAATGCAAAAAGAAACAATAGAAAAACTAAAACAAGCAAAAGAAGAATTCCGGTGTACTTCTAAAATAAAAGCAAAAACATACAGAAAGAAGGGAGTATAAATGAAAGAGTTTGGCTTTATAAGAGTAGGAGCCTTTGTAAATCAATTAGTTTTAGGAAACCCCATAAAAAATGCAGAAGAAATAATAAAAGGAATAAAAGATGCCAACGAAAAAGGAGTAAGTATCTTAACCACGCCAGAATTATCAATAACTGGTTATACCTGTGGGGACTTATTTTTACAAGATAAATTAATAGAAGAAAGCAAAAACGCCTTACAAAAAATCCTAATCGAAACAAAAAACTTATCTATCATTACAATAGTAGGTGCTCCGATAAAACATGAAAATCAACTATTTAACTGTGCCGTTGTCCTACAAGAAGGAAAAATATTAGGAATCATCCCAAAAACTTATCTTCCAAATTATCAAGAATTTTATGAAAAAAGATGGTTCTCTTCTAGCAAAGACATAAGAGAAGAAAAAATAGAGCTGTTGGGACAAACCGTACCGATAACAACAAATATTACATTTCAAGATCAAGAACAACAAGCTATATCTTTCGCCATAGAAATATGTGAAGATTTATGGGCTCCAACACCACCAAGTACGCATCATGCCCAACGAGGAGCAACACTACTCTTTAATCTATCTAGTAGCAACGAAACAATAGGAAAACACAATTACCGAAAAAGTTTAATTTCTATGCAATCAGCCAAAACCATCTCTGCTTATGTTTATGCATCAAGTGGAGTAATGGAATCATCATCCGATCTTCTATTTGGAGGTAGTAGTATGATTTATGAAAATGGCTCTAAATTAAACGAAAATAAACGCTTCTTGATAGAAAGCAACCTAATCACTGCAGATATAGATGTATTAAAGTTAACAAATGACAGAATCAAAAACAAAACATATATGGAAAATAATCAATTAGAAAACTACCAAAAGGTAATCGTAACAGTAAAAGATAAAATAACATCACTAGATAGATCCTATAAAGAATATCCTTTTGTTCCATCTTCAGAAGAAAAAAGAAATAAACGTTGTGAAGAAATCATAGAAATTCAATCAACGGCTCTTGCAAGGAGACTAATTCAATTAAATAAAACCAAATGTATAATAGGTATATCCGGAGGTCTAGATTCTACATTAGCATTTTTAGTTGCTATAAAATCCTGCAAAAAAATAGGAAAAAGTCCAAACAATATCATTGGAATTACGATGCCCGGTTTTGGCACAACAGATAGAACGTATCAAAACGCCAAAAATTTAGTGATAGAATATGGTGCTATGTTAAAAGAAATAGATATAACCTCTTCTTCCCAGCAACACATGAAAGATATTGGTTTAAAGGAAACGGACAGAAGTATTACTTTTGAAAATCTACAAGCAAGAGAAAGAACGCAAATTTTAATGGATATGGCAAATAAAGAAAAAGGAATCGTCATAGGCACAGGAGACTTATCAGAACTTGCTTTAGGCTGGTGCACGTATAATGGTGATCATATGAGTATGTATGCCATAAATTGTTCGATTCCCAAAACACTAGTAAGGTATCTAGTTAGTTGGGTAGAAAGACAAGAAAAAGGGCATAAAAAAGAAATTCTAACGGATATTTTAAACACACCAATATCTCCAGAATTACTTCCTCCAGATAAAAACGGTAATTTATTACAAAAAACAGAATCAACGATTGGACCCTATGTACTACACGACTTTTTCTTATATCATTTCTTACGCTATGGCGCAACTCCAAAAAAAATATTTTTTCTAGCAAAACATACATTTAAAAACACCTTTACGGAAACAGAAATTAAAAAGTACTTACAAATTTTTCTGAAACGATTCTTTACTCAGCAATTTAAAAGGAACTGTATGCCAGATGGAATTAAAGTAGGAAACATTAGTTTATCTCCAAGAGGAGATTTACGTATACCAAGTGATATGAATCTAGAAGTCTGGTTACAAGATTTATAGCAACAACTTTACAAAAGAAGAAAGTAAGTTATAATAAAGCCAGGAGGAAAAAAATGGAAATAAAAAAATACGAGGAATATACAGAAGAAGAACTAGAAGCCTTACTAACTCACTGGCTCCATCACGATGTATGTGAATTATATACAGAAGAGGAAGACAGTAAATTACAACAACTAATCTCCAAGAATCCAAATCAAGTATTTAAAATTGCCGTCATGAGTGGAACACTAGGTGTCTCTTTATTATTAAGAGCAATAAGAGAAGATAAAGTACAAGAACTATTTGACAGAAGCAAAATATTATCCCAATCTTCAAAAAGTCAAATAAAATTCAATAAAGAAACTCAACTTTTTATCCATAGTGCCGTAAACTCTTTTAATAGAGATAAACAAGAAGGAATTCAACAAGAACCTAGCGTAGTAGAGGAAAAAATACAACAAGAGGCAACACTGACAGAACAAAACGTTGAAAAAATCTTCGAAGACTGTCTATTAAAAAGTGATTCCCCTGAAGAAGCAACTATTGTCGCTGGAGTGATGACGACGGCTTTCTTTCGTACAGATAAATTAAATGAACACAAAAAAGAATTGATAGCAATGATAGATCAACTTGCTAAAATAAACAAAGGACCTCATTTTACAAGTCTATGTTTTACAGAAGAGGGAAATATATGGACAGAAAATCATAAAGTAATAGACGAACTAATGATTTTGGGCCTTGCTACCGAAATATTACAAATTCCTCTAGATTTACCAAGAGCAGAGTGGAACGCTTCATTTCCAGATGGATTGCCATTTGTAATTAGAAATCATAAAAAAGATAATGAAAAAGTAGTAGGAGAAAATCCAAATCAATGGCAAAAGAAAAAGTAGATGATTACAACTCTTTCAACCAAGATTTAGAACAATTATATAGTTACAATCCTAAAAAACATCGTTGGAAAGTAGAAATAAACAGATTGAATATCGATTAAAAAATGAAGTCAGTATTTACTGACTATTTTTTTGAAAACGTTAAAAAAAGAACATCTAATTACATAGAGCCTACAATCTTTAACACACTACCCAAAATTTATGATAAAGTAAAAATGAGGTGATAATATGTTAGGAGCAATCATAGGAGACAAAGCAGGGTCTAATTATGAAGTAGAAGAAGTAAATTACTGGATAAAACATAAAGAACCAAGACCATATGAAGAAAGAATAAAAATTATGGATTCCAAGACTTTATTATTTGCAGATAATTCATCTTATACAGATGATACGTGTTGGACATGTGCAATATATGATGCAATAATCAATGGAAATAAAGATTATGAAACCTATTTAAAAAATTATGGAAAAAAAGAACTAAGTAAAGGACCAGATTGTTATGGTAGATCAAGATTTAGTAAAGGTTCTGTAAAATGGATACAAGGTAATTTTCAAGGAGAAAGTTTTGGTAATGGAGGAGCTATGAGAATAAGTCCCATTGGTTTTTTAGGAACCACCCTAGAAGAAGTAAAAAAAGACGCATACCTTGCAACCATTCCATCACATAACCACCCAGATGCTATCAAAGCAGCAGAAAGTATAGCTGTAGGAATATTTTTATTAAAAGAAGGAATGGATAAAGAAGAAGTAGAAAACTATATAAAAAGTCACTACTATTCATTAGACTTTAATTTAGAAGAATTAAGACACAACTATACGTTTACAAGCAAAGCAAAAAACTCTGTTCCCCAGGCCTTATTTTGTTTCTTTCAATCAACAGACTTTGAAAATGCCATTCGAACAGCAATTTCTATAGGGGGAGATACAGATACCATTGCCAGTATTACAGGCGCTTTAGCAGAAGCATACTATAAAGTTCCAGAAAAATTAAAAAAACATATCCAGGAAACCCTACCAAAAGAAGATTATGATTTACTAAAGAGTCACTATTTCAATGAAAAAACATATAAAAAAGGAGAATGATTATGAAAACAAATGAAGTAGTAGAACTATTAACAAAAAAGAAACAAACACTTGCTACGATGGAGTCTTGTACTGGAGGTGGAGTAGCCAATGCTATTACCAATATTGATGGAGCAAGTGAAGTATTAAAATTTAGTGCCACCACTTATTCTAATGAATATAAAATGAAAATGGGAGTACCAAAAGAAATCATAGACAAGTATACAGTCTATAGTCAAGAAACCGCAGATGCCATGAGTAAAAAAATCTCAGACTTTGCAAATAGTGATTACGGAGTAGGAATCACAGGAAAATTAAACAGTGTAGACCCTGCAAATCCGACAGGTGCTGACAACCTAGTTTATATTAGTATCTACGAGAAAAAAACAAAAAAACATTATCAACAACAAATAACAGTAACCAAACAATCAAGAGAACTAAATAAACAAGATATCATTAGAAAAATTATGGAAATGTTATTAAACATCATAAAAGGAATTTAAAAGTTCTTCAAAACATGTTATAATCAAGCTATAAAAAAGAGGTGAGGTATATGGCAAAAGAATATAAATCAGAAGACGAGTTTTTAAAAGACTATGATATCAGCAAATTTGATCAATTATCGATGACAGCAGATATTTTATTAATCAGTGTTTCAGACCATGAAACAAGTAACTACCGCAAAACAAACAAAAAAACAATGAGCATTCTCTTAGTAAAAAGAAATGAATATCCTTATAAAGACAAATGGTGTCTTCCAGGAGGTTTTCTAAACCCTAAAAACGAAACCCTTGAAGAATGTGCCATGAGAGTTCTAAAACAAGAAACCAACCTAGAAAACATCTATTTGGAGCAACTATATACATTTGATGATCCAAAAAGAGACCCAAGAACAAGAGTTGTATCTACGTCTTACATGGCCTTAATAGATAAAAATAAATTAACTCAGATGATAAATAAAAATGCATCCTGGTTTGATGTTGTTTTATTAGAAGATAATGAAAAGGAAGTAACGATTACTTTGACCAATGGAGTAGATACCATTCACGTAAACGTAAAAAAAGAATTAAGAGAAAAAACAACCGGACGATATACCGTGACATCTTTAGACAATAAAGACCTAGCCTTTGATCACGATTTGGTCATTGTATCAGGACTAGAACGTCTAAGGAATAAACTAAGTTATACAGACATTGTATTTAACATGATGCCAGAATATTTTACCTTAGGGGAACTACAAAAAGTATATGAAGTCATATTAAACAAAAAACTACTAGATCCAGCTTTTCGTAGAATCATCGCCAATAAAGTAGAAAAGACAGATAAAATGAAAACAGGAGAAGGACATCGTCCATCAGCATTATTTAAATATAAAGGATAAAAAACTCATAAAACGAAAGGCACAATATGAAAAGAAATGGTTTTAAAGCATTTAATGAAGATTATACAAATCGTTACGGAATGAGATTTGAAGAAGGCAAAACGTATCGATTACCAGATGGAGTACCACTGACAAAAGGTAATAGAGGAACCGGATTTCATTATTCTCCCTATCTAGAAGATACCCTTCATTATGTACAAGGACTAATCAATCAAATTCAAATTGCCAGGGTAACAGCTCTAGGAGACGTATTAACATTTAGTGATGAACAAAATTATTATGGGTTTGAAGATATCAGTGCCACAAACGCTATCAAGATTAATCATTTTATGAGTCGTGAAGAAATCATAAATCATATGTTAACAAGACCTCCATTTGCCGTAGAAAGATTCATAGGAGGTTATAAACTGACGGAAACAGAAATTAAAAAAATTAAAGATGTATTTCCTTGCAATATAAATATTGATTTAGCAATCGAATATTACCAAAGAGGAGATAAAAAAGTTTATCACAAATATTACGAAAACAGAGGGAGAAAAATATAAAAAAGTAGACATACTAATACTGGTGATAGAATGAAAATCAGATTAGGGTATACCTGTATTAGTGAAACACTAAATACTACATTTCAAACATATACATATACAAAATATAAAGAAGAACAAAACAACAAAAAATTAGAGGACATCATATTCTCTAATCTTTTTCAATTGAAAGAATTATTAATCTATAATAATAAAAATAATATTCATTTTTTTAGAATATCATCGAATATCATTCCCCTCGCAACCAAACAAGAAGTAAAAATAGATTACAACAAACCATATCAGAAACAATACAAAGAACTGGCCAAAGAAATCAAACAAAATAATATGAGAGTAGATTTTCATCCTAATGAATATTGTGTATTAAATAGTACAAAAGAAGAAGTAAGAAAACAAAGCATAGAAATATTAAAATATCATGCTAATTTATTAACGTACTTAAAAGTAGAAAATCCACTCTTAGTACTACATATTGGAAGCAAAGAGTTCGGCAAACAAAAATCCCTAACGAGATTTACAAATACTTTTCACACTCTTCCTAAAAACATTCAAAAGATGATTGCCATTGAAAACGACGATAAATCTTTTAATATTGAAGATTGTTTACAATTATCAAAACGAATCAAAGTTCCTATTATTTTAGATTATCATCACCATCAATGTAATCCAAGTAAAATTCCATTAGAAAAATTATTATCACAAATACTCGCAACTTGGAATAAAACTCCAAAAATGCATTTTTCCTCTCCAAAAAATAAAACAAAAAAAGACTTCCGTGCCCATAACGATTATATTGATAGAGAAGAATTTTTAAAATTTTTAAACATCCTAAAAAAAGAAAAACAAGATATAGATATTATGATAGAAGCAAAAAAGAAAGATGAAGCATTATTTCGTTTAATAAGACAATTAAAATATAAAACCAAGATAAAGTTTATAGACGAAACTACTTTTATGATATAATGATTCAAAAGGAGTATGACAACATGAATCAAAAAATAGGAATATTAGATTCTGGTATTGGTGGAACAACTATCTTAAAAGAAATAAAAAAGTTACTGCCAACAGAAGACTACATATATTATGCTGATGGAAAAAACAATCCCTATGGAGAAAAAACACCAGAAGAAATCTATAAAATTGTAGAAGAAATCGTAAAGTTTCTAATACAAGAAAGAAACTGTAAATTGATTGTAATTGCTTGCAATACCGCAACAACAAGATGCATGAAAAAACTAAAAGAGCACTATCCAGAAATCCATTTTGTAGGAACCGTACCAGCTATTAAAGTAGCTTGTGACAACAATTATAAACATACATTAGTACTCGCAACACCATCTACAATTGATTCAGAGAGAACAAAAGAATTAATAAGAGATAACAAAAAAGACAATCAAGAAATTATGTTAATCTCTTGTGAAGGACTAGCCAACGCCATAGAAACCCATAACCAAGAAAAAATAAATAGTATTCTGCAACAAGTAAAAGAAAAAATAGGTAAAACACCAATCGATTCCATTGTACTAGGTTGCACGCATTATCCATTAATAAAAGAACAAATAAACTCTTTCTTCCCTGATGTTCCATTACTAGATGGTTCTCTAGGAGTAGCAAAAGAAGTAAGACGTCAATTAGAAAAACACAACTTATTAAATAAAAAAGGAAATGGAAACGTAGAATATATAGATTCGAAAGAATAGTTGTTTTACTCTTTTTCTTTTTTGCGATATAATAAAATAAGGTGATAATATGAACACGGTTTTCTACAAAATCATAAAACCTATTGTAACAGTACTATTTAAAGTTTTATTTCATCCCAAGATAATAGGAAAAGAAAACATACCAAAAGACACAAATTATGTACTAGCTGGTAACCATACAAAGTGGTTAGATCCCATTATGTTAATTGCTATCATTCCACAACAGGTTCATTTTTTAGCTAAAGATTCATTATTTAAAGGAATTACAAAACCATTACTAATAGGGGTAGGAGCCATTCCTGTAAATCGTAAAATCCATGATCATGAAGCCCTAGAAAGTGCTATAAAAATGTTAAAAAAGAAAGCCATTATAGGAATATTTCCAGAAGGAACAATTAATAGAGAAAAGAAAACGCCTACTTTGCCATTTAAAATAGGGGCTGTCAAAATGGCAAATGAATCAAAGACACCAATTGTACCTTTTATAATAACAGGAAAATATAAAATATTTTCTTCTAGTATAACAATTGAATTTTTACCTCCTAAGGAAATTACCGACCATTTAGAAGAAGAAAATAACGAGTTAAGAAAAAAAATAGATAAAAAATTGGAGGACTATTATGAACGTAATCAATCTGATTAAACAAAAGATGATAAAAACACCTTGGCTAAAATACTACCAAAAAGACGAAAGAAAAATAAAAATAGAAGACATTTCTATTTATCAATTACTAGAAAAAAGTAGTATAGGAAGAGAAAAAAATATTGCAATTAATTATTATGGAAAACAGATAACATACAAAGACCTCTTACATAAAATCACCCAGGCTGCAAGAGCATTTCGCAGTCAAGGAATTAGAAGAGGGGATGTAGTAACCATCTGTATGCCAAATACCCCAGAAGCATTGATTGCTTTTTACGCAATTAACAAAATAGGTGCAATTGCTAACATGATTCATCCTTTATCAGGAGAACAAGAAATCAAAGACTATTTGACATCGACAAATAGTGTAATGCTAATCATGATTGATATTTGTTATGAAAAAGTAAAAAATATCATCAAAGAAACGGATGTATATAAGACAATTGTTACTTCAGCTAGTGATTCTATGAATTTCTTATTAGCCTTCGGCTATCAAGTAACACAAGGATATAAAATTAAAAAACCAAAGAAAAGTGAAGAATATGTATATTGGAAAGATTTTATTAGAAAAGGACTAAATTATCAAGGAAAAGAAGATGCTGCTACTACAAAAGATACACCTGCTGTAATTTTACATAGTGGTGGAACAACAGGAAGTCCTAAAGGAATTGTACTGACAAACGGCAACTTTAACGCCTTATCAGAACAAGCAAAAATTATTTTTAAACACCTAGAAGCAGGGGAAAAAGTATTAGCCATTATGCCAATTTTTCACGGCTTTGGTTTAGGCGTCTCTATCAATGCACCACTAGATTTAGGCTGTGAAGTAATATTAATCCCTCAGTTTAATGCCAAAAAATTTGATAAATTATTAGAAAAATATAAACCTAATATTTTATTTGGAGTACCAACGTTATATGAAGCTCTAATCAATACCAAAAACGATCACCTAGATTTAAGCATGTTAAAATATATTATCAGTGGAGGAGATAGCCTTTCTCCATCTTTAGAACGTAGAATTAACGTTTATTTACAAAATCATAAAGCAAACATCACCATCTCACAAGGCTATGGTATGACAGAATCCCTTGCTGCAGTTGCTTTAGCATTCGGAAAAGCAAATAAGCCAGGAAGTATTGGAATTCCATTTCCAGGAAACTATATCAAAATTGTAAAACCAGAAACACAAGACGAAGTCCCTTATGGAGAAGATGGAGAAATATGTATCAGTGGACCAACCGTAATGCTTGGGTACTTAGATAATGAAAAAGAAACTAACGAAATGCTACAAATTCATAAAGACGGGCTAATCTGGTTGCATACTGGAGATATGGGAATGATGGATGAAGATGGAGTGATTTACTATAAACAAAGAATCAAACGAATGATTATCTCAAGCGGTTACAATGTATATCCGGCCTATGTAGAACAAATAATTGAAGAACATCCTGCAGTATTAAAATGTACAGTCATTGGTATACCACATCCATATAAGATAGAAGTTCCAAAGGCCTATATTGTATTAAAAAATGGTTATAATCCATTGACCGTTAGAAAAAGTATTAAAGATCACTGTAAAAAGAATTTAGCAAGTTATGCAATACCATATGAATTTGAATATAGAAAATCTCTTCCAAAAACATTAATTGGTAAAGTAGACTTCAAAAAACTACAAGAAGAAAACAGTGAACATAGAAGGAACGTAAGAAATGAAAAAGAAAGATAAGATGATTGCCTACAGGATATTAAAACCAATTTTAGGACCCATCTTCAAATGGTATTATAGTCCTACTATTATTGGAAAAGAAAACATCCCAACAGAAGAACCTATCTTAATCGTTGGAAATCACAAACATTTATACGACCAATGTCTTGCTATTATTTCTACAAAAAGACCAATTCATTATATGGCAAAAAAAGAATACTTCGATGGCAAAATGTCTTGGTTCTTTAAAATGGTAGGGTGTATACCAGTAGATAGAAGTAAAAAAGATCCAAATGCAACAAAAAAAGCCATAGAAGTATTAGAAAATGGCTGGGCATTAGGACTATTCCCAGAAGGAACAAGAAATAAAACAAAAGAATTTTTATTACCATTCAAATTTGGAGCGGTCTCTATGGCTAAAAAAACAAATGCTTATATCGTTCCCTTTGGAATTACCGGCGACTATACCTTTAGAAGTAAAAACTTAACCATCCGGTTTGGAAAACCATATAAAATAGAAAACGACTTAGAAGAAGAAAATAAAAAACTAGAAGAAATAGTAGGAAGTTTAATGAAAGAAAACTTAAAAAACAGTGGTAAATAGTGTCAAATATAGAAAGTTCTCTTTAAGGGGACTTTCTTTTTGTGTTATCATGAAACTGGTGATAATATGAATAAAAAAAATACAGTAGACGATTTCGGAACAGAAGATACTTATAAATTATATAGAACTGTATATGAAATCATACATCCAACCATATCTAAAAAAAATATATCAAACTACAAAATTATGATGCAAGAAGACCTAGTACCATTAAGAATATTTTATCCAAAAAAGATCTCAAAAATAGAAAAAGTAATCATTTATCTTCCAGGAAAAACATGGATTGTAAATGGTATCAAAGACTATACGGATATATGCCAAGGTTTAGTAAAAGAACTAGATATATTAGTAATTGCCTTAGATTATACACAAGATTGGTATCATAAAACCGTAGAAATATGTAAAAATACAGTGGAATACTTAATTCATGGATTAAATAGAGTAGGAATAGAAAAAGAAGCGATTACATTAATGGGAGATTCTACCGGAGCTAGCCTTCTAGCAAGCATTACCCAACTAGAAAAAGAGCCTCTCTCAAAACAAATTTTACTATATCCCGCTTTAAATCTAACATTTGAAAATCCAGAAAATTACCCATCACTAGAACAAAATAACAAACTAGATTTATTGACCCTAAACCATTTAAAAACTTATGAGAAAAAATATATAGATAAAAAATATTATCATTCTCCTTTAACGGAAGAAAGTTATGAAACATGGCCTACTACATTAATCATTACAGGAGATCTTGATCCCGTAAGAGACGAAGGAATGGCATTAGCGAAAAACATTAGAAAAGAAAACAGAAAATCTAAAATAATAAATATTAAATTTGCCTCTCACGGATTTCTAAATAGTAAAGATGAAGAATCCATTGAAGAAGCAATGAAAGAAATTAAAAAATTTATTTCAAAAAAAGAAAGGTAGTATGATATACTAAAAGGGTGAAGAAATGGAAAGAAGAAGAACCAAAAAAGATATCGTAAAAATGTTACTTAGAAATAACGAACTAGAAGAACAAGACGAAGAAGAATTATTAAACCTATTAATTGATCAACCTATTGCTATTGACGTAGATAAACAAGAAGAAGCAAAAATGACAAAAGGAGATAAATTTGCAGACAGATTAAGTGAAATTGCTGGTAGTTGGACCTTTATTATTCTATTTATTCTATTTCTATTAGGTTGGGTTATTCTAAATACAGTAATTATGTCTACCGAAGAAGCAATTGATCCATACCCATTCATCTTATTAAATTTAGTTTTATCTTGTATTGCTGCACTACAAGCACCAATCATCATGATGAGCCAAAACCGCCAAGCAGAAAAAGACAGTCTACGTAACCAAAATGATTATAGAACAGATTTAAAGAGTGAATTAATATTAGAGTCATTACACGATCAAATGAATTCTATTTTAAAAAACCAAAAGCAAATATTAAAGTACATAAAAGAGCAGGAGGAAGCAAAAAATGAAGAAAAGGAACTTAAGTAAACTATTCGTTGTTTTATTAACAGTTGTATTGTTGACTGGTTGTAACGAAAAAGAAACAGAAAATATAAATCAATCCGTACCAGCGAAAGAAGATACAATCATAGAATCCAGTGCCGGTACAGAAAAAATAGAAATACCAGCAGAGGATATAGAAGGATTACAAAAAATTACTTGTTCAAGAGAAGCAACAGGAGAAGACGACTCTGATGTAGAATTAAATTATGAACTATATGTAGATGGAGATTATATTCAAATTCTTCACTCTATGGAAGAAATTATTACAGATGATCAAGACATCTTAGATGAATATGAAAACGCCTATAAAGGAATTTATGAACACTACAAAGATCTAGAATATTATGATACCTCTGTAATTAGAACAAAAAACAGTGTGACAAATGACACAGTTATTAATTATGGAAAAATAGATACCGATAAACTCCTAGAAATAGAAGGAGAAGAAGATAACGTAATTAAAGATGGAAAAGTAAAACTAGATGACTGGATAGATTTTGCAGAACAATTCGGAACAGAATGTGATAACTAATCTATCTAGTTTTTTAATAAACAAAAAGGCCCTAGTTGACAAATACCAAAAAATAAGATATAATCTAGCTTACACGAGATGTCTCGTGCCACGAAAGGAAGGTTACTATGAAAATATTTATGACAACAATAATTCGTAGACGTAGATTGCGAAGACACTTGAGGACGCGATAAAAACAATCGCAGATGCAAGTGTTATTGTCATGCTTGTATCTGCAAAGTCATAAATAGTTATCATATTCGATAATAAGAGGCCTATGCAGTACAAGCATAGGTTTTTTTAATGAAGAAGGAGGAATTTTTTATGAAAAAAGAAACATTAATAAATTTATTATTAGCAACAGAAGAACCAACAGAAGAAAAATTAAAGAAAATAAACGAAAGCTATCAAGCATTATCAGAAGAAGAAAAAATGCAATTACAACAACAGACATTATTTTACGCATATGACATAGTAAAAAATATGAGTCCATATCAGGAAGGAAAAATTAATTCATCCATGACCCCAATTGCCCAAAGTATGGAAACCAATCTCGCTATCATTACAGAAAAGGCGACAAGTACTCACACAACATTAGAATTTTTCCCAACACTACATACCGCAACAATATTAGCAACACAAGCAGAAATTAAACAAATAGATATGGTACAATCACCTGAAAACGTAGAATTATTTGGCTTATCACAAGTAGACCAAATCACAATCGAAATGATTAAAATAGATTTAACACAACAAAAAGAAACATTAGATCTAGTGGCGTCAAACGCTAAATCAGCCCAAATAGTAACAAAAGCAGCTGATGATTATAGTGAAGGTAAGATTACACTAGAAGAATATATTAACATCATTAAAATAGAACATGTAAAACAACAATATCTAGGAGAAAAACATCAACTATCACAACTAAAAGCAAAAAAAGAAAAAACACTATTGCAATATGGACTACAACACGCAATCTCTTCAAGAGCCCCTGTAATGCCAGAACAAGAATTAGTTCAATTAAATACTGCAATTGCCAATCAAGAAGAACAAACAGCAATATATCAAACACAATTACAAGCACTACAAGGCTTACTACCAGAAGAGAAAACAAAACAAACAATAGAAAGCACATTGGATACAATATTTAGTATAAAACCAAACCAACCGGTCGAACAATTACCAAAAACCTACACTTTTAAAAAATAAAACTTTAAACTTCAAATCTTTATGTAAAGCCTTATATGTGTTATACTATTCATATAACAACTCAGGGGGAAAGTAAATGAAAAAAGAGGTTTTAGAAACATTACAATATTTAATTAATGATAGAGAAATAGTTGGAGAAGAGTTACAATTAACAAACGAAGCTTTTCTATCATTAACTACTAAAGAAAAAATAGAAATACAAGAAGAATTAACAAAATATATAAAAGAATATATTCGTGTAACCAGTATCTTTAATATGGCTAATAATTATAATTTGAATACAGAGCCCTCAATTACCACCTCAGAAATACTACAAGATTTATTAAATGCGGCATCAGACTACATTGAAAATGAAGACTTAGAATACAATTTAATTAGCATACTACGAATGTCTATCATGGATAGTGTAGAAGAAGAAATTAACTTAATTGAAGAGTTTCAAAAACAGGGAAAAAAAGAACTAACAGGTATCATAAACTTTAAATTAATATCTGCACTGGGAAGACTAGAAATTCTAAGGAGCATGTTGCTAACAGAACAAAAACAAGAAGACTATGCAATAGAACTACAAGAAGCATATGAAGCTTATCAATATCAAACTCTTTCATCAACAGAACTCGCAACAGTAAGCAACTTAAATGTCGTAAGAGAAGCTTATTTAGAGGCTATGGCCGAACTAAATGACTTAAGTATGACTAGAGCTAATTTCTTAGAAGGTTACGGCCTAAGACAGTTAGAAACTCCAGACACTATTTTGACAGATCAAGAAAAAGATAACTTAAGGAGACTAGAAAGTTCTGTTTCTTGGCAAGAACAAGAGACAAGACTAAGAAAAGTAAATTTAGAAGAAACAAGTGGTGAAATATCATCAAGCGAAGCCAGGGAACAAAGAGGAAATATCTTAGTTAAACAACTAGGTATTGAAATAGAATATTATAAAACTAATAAAAGCAAAGAAGGATAGATATGACAAAAAAACAACTATTTGAACAATTAAAAAGAGCACTTTCCATAGAAGAATTAGTACAACAGACACTGATTAACATAAACCAATCATATCTTAGATGTCCGCCAAGAGTAAAAAAAGAATTAGAAGAAATGTTAGCGGACCATACAAGAGAATATATTAGAATGAATAGTCCCCTAAGGGTCGTATTACAAGAAGGAATAGAAAAAAGAGATTTCATAGCCTTATCACCAAGCCTACATACGAACCTAGAAAAAGCAGAATATGCTTTTGACTCTGTAGAGCTAGAACAAGACATCATACCACTGTTAAGACAAAATAATATGATAGGAATTAGAGAAGAGTTAGCTATTATTGAAGAAATCGAACAACGCTATAAAGACACATTAAGTCAAAACGAAAGAAAACAACTAGACTTAACGTTATTAAAAGCAAGATTAGAAATTGCAAGACAAGTTTTGATGCTTGAAGAACAAACCGAAAAATCAATTGCAATTCAAAAACAAGCAGAAAAAGCATTTGAAGATGGTAGAATTAGAGAAGAAGAACTAACAAGAATATTAGAACTAGAAGATGTAAGACAAGAATATTTTGATAAAGCCCAAGATTATGCAGACATATGTGTCGAACATAATATCATAACAATACAAATAAAGAAAAATTATTTAGTGACGCAAGAAATAGATCCTGTCTTAATTCAACAATATAACGAATCAACAGCAGTATTATCTTGGCAAAGTGCCGAAGTAAACATGATATATGCCAAATTACAACATAAGCAAGGAAACATCACCGATGAAGAAAGAGGAAATACTTTTGCTGAAGCTCTTGTAACGCAATTAGAAATAGAACTAGCAATAGATAACACACTAGAACAACCAAAAAGAAAACAAAAAGGACAGTAAATATACTTGTCTTTTTTTTATAAGAATTATATAATAAGATTGTTGTTCGAGTAGTTCAATGGATAGAATCTCTCCCTCCGACGGAGATGATATGGGTTCGACTCCCGTCTCGAACACCATATTTTTATATTGCAAAAGAAAATAGCATATGATAAAATGTAATAGCACGCCGATATAGTTTAGTGGTAAAACAGATCCTTGGTAAGGATCAGCGGACAGTTCAATTCTGTCTTTCGGCACCATTAGGGAATCCAGTTGAACTTTTCCGGAAGGGAAGCACTTTAGATAGAGATCAATCCGTAAAAAGGATTGATTTTTTGTTGATATGAAAGGAAATGGTGAAATGATAAACGTTATACAAAAAGAGATACAGATAGGCAGTGAACTAAAGAGAAAAATAGAATTTATTTGTGAGTTTTGTAATACACACCCAAGAATAATTAACGGAAGTATACGAACAATAGAACACACAAATATCAATTATATAGAACCACATAAAATTATTATAAAAGGAACAACATTTTTAGCTTTCGACAATGATCAAAATATATATATTAATAATTTATCAAAAAGTATACCAATAAATAAATTAGAAGAATATTTAAAACAATAATAAATCATTTGTATCAATCCTTTTTACTCATTTATAATTCCTTGTTAGTATAAGTTAATATGAATTAAAAATAGAGTAAAAATAATGTAAATATAGATTAAGATTAGTATCGTATCTGAAAATATAAAATGCTAATATGATACTGTATTATAATTTTTTACAATAAAAGTTAATTCATTAAATTGAAATTTACTGACAAGGGCATATACCCTTGTTTTTTTATTGAGTAGGAGGATTGAACAATGGAGCTTAAAAGAAAAGTTTGTGGTATATATATTAGAGTATCTACAGAAGACCAAGCTCGTGAGGGATTTAGTTTACCAGAACAAAAAGAAAGACTTGAAGCTATGTGTAAATATAAAGGATACCAAATATATAAAGTATATGAAGACGCAGGAATCAGTGCAAAAAATATAAAGGATAGACCAGCTTTTAACGAATTATTAGAAGATATTAAAAAGAAGAAAATAAATATAATTGTAGCTTTAAAGCTTGATAGAGTAACTAGAACTATTTATGATTGGGAATTCATTATGAAATTCTTAGAAGAAAATGATGCCTATCTAGATTGTGCTAACGATGAAATTAATACTACATCCGCAAATGGTAAAATGGTATCAAGACTTTTAATGAGTGTCAGTCAAAACGAGATTGAAAGAACAAGTGAAAGAACTAAAATAGGCTTAGCAGGAGCTATTAAAGAAGGTCATATTCCAGGCCCTACACTGCTTGGATTTAAAAGAGAAAATAAAAAATTAGTTCCCGATCCATTAACGAAGGGAATCATATTAAGAATATTTCGATTATATTTTGAAGGTAACAGCTATCAAAGAATTGCAAACATATATAATGAAGAAAAAGTACTAGGTAGAAAATGGTTGGATACTACAATTTTAAAAATAATTCAAAATCCATTATACAAAGGAGATTATATTCAAGGTAAAAATACACCTCATCCTGTATACTATGAAAACGTTGTTGAAGGAATTGTTCCGAGAGAATTATGGGATAACTGTCAAGTTCAAAAGAAAAAGAACACAAGAAATTATATTCGCAATAAAACATATTTGTTTTTGCAAAAGCTTCATTGTCCAATATGTGGAGAAATACTAGGAGGTAAAGCCACATATAAGAAACAAAATAATACAATTTATTATTACTACGGATGCAATAAATGTAAAAATAGCATTAAAGAGAATATTATTGAAGAGTCAATAATTCATTTGCTAGGAGAAATATTAGAATATGATTCTATAGTAAACGAATTCTTTTTACCCGTATTAAAAAATAAGTTATATAATCCAAAAGAAAAACTGACAAAAGAATTAAAAAAACAGAAAGAGAAAAAAGAAAGAATTAAGAAAGCTTATATTAATGATGTTTTTACACTAGAAGAGTATCAGAAAGAAGCAAAAATAATTGATGCAAATATCAAAAAATTAAATCAAGATCTTCTAGAATCAAATCAAATGGATACTTTAAAATTAACCAAAGAAGATATTCTTATAAAAAGAGATATTGATTTTATTAACAAAATTAAATTACCGAATCTTTATAATCAAATTGTAATTTCATGGAAAAGCTTAAATAGAAAACAAAAAAATAAAATTATAATGAATTATATAGAAGATATAACATTAAGAAAAGATATAAAAGGGAATTATTGTGTAGATACAGTTAATTTTAGAAATTCGTTTTATAATGATTTTAAAATGTTGTATGATGAAGGATATTTAGATTGGAAAATAACAAAAGCTGATGAAAATGGGGTTGGAAAAATTAGATACTCTAAATACTTACCTAAAGAACAAGTAGAAAACCATATAAAAAAGCTAAGAGAATATTACGATGTAAATTATATTGAAGGAACGTTTGATTCCGAATCAAATCAACTAAAATTAAAAAAGAGTAAAGATGAAAATATAATCAGAATATTTCCAATAGAAAATACAAAAAAAGAAAATATTAAAATGGGAATTATTACTATATAAACAAAAATGTAGATTACTATATTACAAACCAGGTGTTACAAAGGATTTTTTTAAAAAACATTATTAAGTGGCTATTAGCCTATATAATAAAAAAGAAATATGTACCAAAATAAAAATAGACTGGTGGTACATATTATGAGAAAAAGAAGTAATAAGCCTATTATGAAAAAGGCATTTAAACATAATGATGAATATTATTACAATATAATTAGAGAAAATATTAGAAAATATAGAAAGGTGAAGAATCTAACACAACAAGACTTGGCAGACATGACAGAATTATCGCGAGAATATATTTGTGATATTGAAAATACATCTAGAGATAAGCATCCAACTGTTGCAGTAATAGGAAGAATAGCAGAAGCATTAAATATTGATATTGGGGAGTTATTCAAACGCTAACGTAAGGAAAAACCAGTGGATTTAGAAAAAATAGGAAAGTTTATTTTACAGTTAAGACAAGAGAATAATTTAAGTCAAAAAGAATTAGCAGAACTTATTCCTGTTACAAGACAAGCAGTAAGTCGTTGGGAAAAAGGTAAGTCAATACCTGATTCCTCTACATTATTACTATTAAGTGATATTTTTAATGTTTCAGTTAATGAATTGTTATCAGGTGAAAGATTAAAAAAAGAAGAAATACAAAATTTAGAAAAAATAACATTAGGAATAATAGATAATAGTAAGGTAGAAGCAAAAAAGCTCAAAAGAATTATATGCTATATATCTCTAATATTGCTTTTGTTGGTTTTTCTCTTTTTAATTTATTATTTTATTGCATCATATAATTCTATAACAGTATATAAAGTAGAAGGTAAAAATCAAGATTTTACAATGCATGATGGAATTCTAATTTCTACAAAACAGAAAATATATCTTAGATTAGGAAAATTAATTTATAATGATAATATAAATATTGAAAAGGTTCGTCTATATTATAAAGATAATAACGAAAACAAAATGATTTTTGAAGATAGTGATGAAGATATTTTAATAACAGATTATTATGGTTACAACGAATATTTTCCATATGAGGATATTACACATATTATTAAAAATCTATTTTTAGAAATAGAATATAACAATAATAAAATAAAAATACTTCAGTTAAAAGCAACTCGTGATTTTTCAAATAACAAATTATTTTATACAAAAACATCAGAAAGCGTTAGCAAAAGTAACAATATTTTACCAACTTTTAATAGTGAGTTAGAAAAACAAGAATGTCTTATTTCAAATATAATAAAAAAATCTAAAAAAGAAACAGATTCTTATATTGCAAATTTTTCTGCTGGCAATTCAAAAATAACAATAATATATTTTGAGGATAGTAATGAAATAGTAGTAGATGTTGTTACAAATGACATTTTAGAAAAATGGAATTATTACCTTGATAATCCCAATATTATTATTTACAGTGAATACAGAAACGATAAAATAACCGATAAAAAATATATATTATATTCAGATTATAAAAAATTAAATAAAAAAGAAAAAATAATAATTAAAAGATTTAAAAACTATATTAATACATATATTTTAGAAGGGAGCAATTGTTAATTGCTCCCCATTTTTTCCGTTATGCGATATAATCGAAATATAAGGAGGAGAAAATGAAGAAGAAAATAGGATTTTTAATTTTACTATTAACTGCAATATGTGCATTTAATTGTAAAAGTGTTAGTGCAAAAGAAGTGTACTACACAAATGATAACGGGGTTCAGTTAACACAGGAAGAGTACGAATTCTTAACTAAAATGTACTGGGATGGATATCAATCTATGATGACACAAGAAGAATATGAAAAATTTAATCAATCAGGTATCATGTATGGGGAATTTGAAAGTAAAGAAGTTGTTGACACAAACATCGTTGAAACGCGTGGAACGATTCATGCAACTGCAAATAAAAGAATAAAGATTTCTAAAGCGTGTACAACAAATTGTAAGATTTCTGTAGTAGTAACTTGGATTAATAATCCCACCATTAGAAGTTATGATGTTATCGGAGCTTATTTAAATGGAGTATCATTAAAAACATCACCAATTACTAGAGTAGTATCAAGTAATACTACAAGATTTTCTGATAATACGAAAAGTGCAAGCAACGGATTCGGCACATCAATTTTATTACCAAGCGGATCTAATTTGATATTAAACCAAGACTATGATGTGTCAAAAGGTGGTACGGTTTACGCTAGTTATCAACACGCAACAAGTAACACAACTTTAGCAACTAGTCAAAATTACACTTTTTCACTAACTGGTTATGGTAGAGTATTTTTATTCTATAATTCAGCAAGAAACATCTATGATGCTATGAATGGTGTCGATATTAGTGTTTAAACAGAAAGCTAAATTAAAAAATAGAAGAGGGCTAATTTCGTTAATTTGCTTTCTTCTTTTTTATTTAAATTTTCTAAAAGCAAATATATAGGATGTGATATGGATTATGGATTTTATTACATATTTAGATAAACACTGGAAAAATAAAATAGCTACCGAAATGGAAAAAATAATAAAAATCCCTATAAAAGATAAATTTAATATAATAAATGTTTATATAGAAGACTTAGTTAATTTAAATTTCAAAGCATTTATTATTGTTGAAGTTGATAATAACTCAAAAAGATACACTATTACATGTACGGGAAATTTAGAAAACATAAAAAATCGTATTCGAATATTAAAAATAGAAGAATTTAAATATATACAATTAGATTATTACTTAAATAATTATTTTCTTCCTGTTTTAAACAAAAGTCAGTTAGAAATAGTTGCTGATAACTTTATAAAAGAATATTATCCAAGTGTATATAATGGGAAATATATTAAAATTGAAAAGTTGTTAAAAAACATGAACTTAAGATTAAAATACAGAAAACTATCATTAGATGGGGCATTTTTTGGTATGATTTGCTTTAATGATGTAAACATTGTTTATTATGATTTAGATATTAAAAAAGTAGAAGAAGCAAAAGCAGGTACAATATACATAGATTCAGAAAGTACAGAGAAATTTTCTGGAGAATATACAGATAATTTTTCTATTGTTCATGAATGCGTTCATTGGTATTTACACAGAAAGTTCTTTGTATTTGAAAAGGAGGTATCCAATGGAAATAGTTCCTTTGTTGCAACAGATAAATATTTATCCACTCAAATTAATTGGATGGAATATCAAGCAAATGAAATTGCCTCAAGAATTATTTTACCCAAAAATATAATTATTGGTGATGTGCTTAATATCGTCAATAATTATAATAGTAATAATCCTAATGTCTATTATATAGAAAATAGCATTAAAAGAATTTCAAAAAATGCAAAAGTATCAATAGAAGCAGTAAAGATAAGATTGCTAAAGCTTGGATTAAGAGTAAATGGTATTTATGAATATATAGATGACAAATATATTAATTCATATATTTTTAAAAGAAAATTAAACCCCGGAGAATCATATTCAATTTCTTTAAATGATTTTTTTTGCTTATTTCGACATAATAAAAAATTTAAAAAAATAATACTGTCAAATAAATATGTATTTGTAGATAATCATATATGTATTAAAAATCGGAAGTATATAAAAATTAAAAATAATAAATTTCACTTGACAAGATATGCTTTAAATCATATTGATGAATGTTGCATTCTGTTTTTATACACAATAAAAAAAGAATTTAATTATGTTTACAATAATGGATATATTTTATGCAAATCACCCTCAAAAAAGCAGAAATCGATAATAAAAGGGTTCGAAACAATAGAAGAAATAAAGATTACACCAGAAAAATTTAGTAAATATTATAATAGAATTTACCAGCTTTTAGATTCAGTACCATATAACTTTAGAAAGAGATTAAGATATTATAGGGAATGTATTGGATTAACTAGAGAACAATTAGAAGAAAAATCGTATATAAGTGCTCAAACTATAAAAGAGATAGAAACAAATAATAAAAGAGGATATTCAGTAGAAACTATAATTTCATTGTGCATTGGAATGCAATTACCACCAGAATTTAGTTTTGAATTAATAAAAATGAGTGGATATAATATTGAAAACAATTTAACAAAAGAAAACTGTATATATTGCTTTATATTAAGAAACCTGTATAATATGTCAATTGATGATATAAACGAATTTTTAAAAAGCAATAAAGTAAATGAGCTTACCAAAGTTAAATTATAAATTTCAAAAACACATTAAAATTAAATGTGTTTTTTTGTGCAAAAATAGTACGTCGGATGTACTGTAATTAAAATCTTAGAAATGAGAAAGTAATGATAGATTGGAGGTGTATTTTATGACATTTACATAAGTATTCTTCTGCATTTTAAAACATATGAAAGGAGTATTAAACGTGGTTATTGATATGAATTATTCATCACTAATATCAATTATATGCACTGTTATTACATCTTTAATTGCATTTTTGACATATAAAGCAAATTTAGGAAGCCGTGCAAAAGATTCAATTACAGACAGAGTAAAAAGAGATACAGCAATTTCTACAAAACTAGATATGGTACTGTCAGGTAATAATGATTTAAAAGATGAAGTAAGAGGTATTAATGATAAATTTGATATTATGACAGAAAGAATTGCAAGATGCGAAGAGCAAACTAAAAATGTTACTGAAAGAGTTGAAAGATTAGAAGAAAAAATTAATAAGGAGTGGTAATATGAATAGATTTATATACAAATTGAAAAAATTCTTAAAAAAACCAAAAGTGGAACGAGCTATCAAAACTTTTATAGAAGTTTTTGCATCATATATCGCAGTAAATATCATGACAGTGGATATAACTAATAAAACCGCAATATATGGCTTAATTGCAGGTGCTATCGGTAGTGCAATATCTGTAGTGTTGAATATTAAGAAAAAAGGTACTCTATATGATTAAAGGTCAAACATCGCTTAGAAATAATATAGAAGACTTTTTATGTCCATTTACTGATATGTACATTAGTCAAGGATCAAATGGAAAATATAGTCATAGAGGAATTATGGCCAACGATGTTCGAGGTAAAGCTGCAGGTGTAAAGTATCCTTATTATGCACCATGCACGTGTAAGTGTTTAAAAACATATCCAGAAACCGGACAAGTTATGTGGCAATCCGTTAATAAAGTTAGATTTTCCAACGGAAGGATAGATTATGCTACATTTATGATAGCTCATGATAATACTATGGATGCAAAAGTAGGGCAAGTAGTAAAACAAGGACAACAACTTGGAAATATGGGAAATAAAGGATTTTCAAATATGACTGGAGTTCACTGTCATATCGAAGTTAGCCAATCTTCTGATACTACATGGAAGCTAAATAAATATGGTAATTATATGTTTAATAATGAGTATGATTTAGATAGTTGTTACTTCGTTGATAATACAAACATTATAAAAGGTATGGGAGGCAATTGGAAAACGACAAATGAGATTCCAATAAAAGAATTATCAGGAAAAGAAATTATAGATCAAATTTTACATATAGGAAGCAAGGTGAAATTTGATGGTATATTTAAAGTAGATATAATTAAAAGTCCTGTATCCAGTAATATGTTTGGTTGTTGTGAATTAACTGGTTGCTCAATCGATAGTTATAGAAAAGAAAAAGTACAAGACTATCATTGGATACCTACTTATGATTTTACAGAAGTAGATAAAAATGGTGCATCAACTAAAGATCAAAAATTAACTGGTGGTTCTAGTTACGTAATAAACAAAAATATTTATGAGGTAATTGATATTGATGTAAAAACAAATTCTGCTAAATTAAAAATAAACAATCACGATATATGGGTTTATAGTACATTTCTATACGAAGTATAATAAAAAATATTTAAAAATGGTACGTGTGATGTACCATTTTTCTTTTATTTATTTACTCTAAAGGTAACAATTTAATTAATTTATAAGAAAAAAATGCAACAAAAATAGTACGTCTCGCGTACTGTAATATTTTTTAATTTTAAGAGAAAATCGAAACAGAAAAGGAGATGATTGTTATGAGTGGATGAGATATAAATAGAAGAAATATTAAAACATTTTGTACTTAATAAATAAAAAAAGCAAATAAAAGGAAGAAAAGTGAGGAAAAAGAAATGAATGAACATCAATATATAATCGACGCATTCACCAAAACTGGTGATAATACAAATTTGGAAGTAAACAATTTAAATGCAAATTGTATTACTTCAAAAGACAATAAATTTGAACTAGACAGTAACGGAAATCTAACGGTTCAAAGTGTAAATGCAAGTTCTATTTCAATTGCATCAAATATTTATGTTTGGCTAGATGCGATTCATCCAGTAGGATCAATTTATATGTCTGTAAACGATACAAATCCAAGTCAAGTTTTTGGAGGACAATGGGAACAGATTAAAGATACATTTTTATTAGCCTGCGGAGATACATATGCTAATGCAACTACTGGTGGGGAAGCAAATCATGTTTTAACCACAAGCGAAATGCCAACTCATAGTCACACAGCTAGTACAAACAACACAGGTGGACATAGACATGCTTTTAGAGGTTGGTGGACTACTAAAGGAGATGGTTCAGCTACTTATGCCTGCGTAGCCAGATCACAACAAGCGGATGCAGCTGAATACGGTCCATTTGAAACTGCAGGCGATCATTCACATACAGTAACTGTCAATAATGCTGGAGAAGGTCAAGCACATAACAACATGCCACCATATTTAGCAGTTTATGTATGGAAAAGAGTTAGTTAAGGGGGAATACGGTGAAAGAAATAGAATTAATAGAAAAAAGAAAACCTAGAGAGAAACATTTTTTAAGAGAAGATGGGACGTTTGTTGTAAAGGTTTATAATGAAGATATTCACTATAAAAAAGGGGATAGATATGAAGAAATAGATAATACTCTTATTAGAGAAAATAACTGTTTTCATAATACAAGTAATGATTTTAATGTTAGATTTCAAGAACAAGGAAAAGATTCTTTGATATATATGGAAAAAGATGATTATTATCTTGACATAAAACTAAAAGACTCATATAAAAGTCATTTAATAAAAAAACAAAAAAAATCAAAGTTTGTTGAAGATGTAGTTTACCCTAATATTTTAGAAGATATTGATATTGAATATAAAACACTACCTACTAAAGTAAAAGAAACTATTATTTTAAAAAATAATAAGTATAATATACTTGATTTTAGTATTGCTACAAACCTAAAATTAGAACAACAAGAATCATGTATTATAGCAAAGAATGAAATTAAAGAAATATTTAGAATTGAACCACCCTATATGGAAGATTCAAATAAAAGAAGAAATAATAATATAAATTATAAATTGATTTTTAACGGGGATGGATATGATTTAAATTTGATTTTAGATAAAGATTGGTTAAATTCTAAAGAAACTGAATATCCAGTATATATTGATCCAACGATAACGAATATTAATCAGTCAGGTGGTATATATGATACATATATTTATCCTGGTGATACTAATGTAGATAGAAATAAGGAAGGAATTTTAAAAGCCGGTGTAGAAAAAGTAAACGGTTCTAATAGAATAAATAGGACTTTAATTAAATTTGATTTACCAGAAATTGGAACTGGAAGTGAAATAATTGATGCTGGAATTGCATTAATACCTTATCACACACCAAGTGGTACAGCAAAAGACGAGGAAAAATTGGTAACAGTCCATCAAGTTACAGAAGATTGGACTGAAAGTAATGCTACTTGGGATAAAATGCATGATAAATACAATACAAAAGTTGAGAGCATTTTTCCAACAAAAAGAAGTTCAATTCAAGATTCTACAATTATTTCTATGTTAGCTGGAGCAGATATAACAAATCTAGTAAAAAATTGGTATCGTGAAACACCAAATTATGGAGTTTTATTAAAATCAGCAAATGAAGAATATATAGATGATGAGTTCCCTGCTTTTTTTTCGAAGGATAATAAAGTAGAAGGAAACCCGAAGCCTTATTTTTCAATTACATATAGAAACCAAAATGGCTTGGAAGAATATTGGGATTATCAAAGCCAAGAGTTTACAGATGGAACTACGCATATTAATACCTTTAATGGGAATATGATTGGTATATTTACACTTGGGTATACAGTAGGAGGAAGATTACCAGCAACAATACACTTGATATATAATACTAATGATGCAGTATTGAATCAAGAAACTTTTTTTGGAAAAGGTTATAGACTAAATTATGAGCAAACAATAAAATCAGTTACAATAAATAATGAAGAGTACTTGGAGTATATTGATGGAGATAGCACTATTCATTACTTCCAAAGAAAGAGCTCATTATCAGATGAGGGGCAATGGATTACTTCTGAAACTCTTTATGTAGATGAAGATGGTTTAGAATTAGAAATCGAAAAATCAGCTAATTATTGTATTTTAAGCAATAAATTAGGTGATAAGTTAACATTTACTAAAAATGATGACAAATATTTTCTTACTAAAATCACAGACTCTGATGAAAATTGTATTACAATAACCTTAGATGAAAACAATAAAGTTATTCAAGTGCAAGATGCATTAAATAATAGTATCTCACTAACATATCAACCAAATGTTATAAGTATCAGTAACTCCAATGATATTACAAAATTAATATTTACAGATAACGAAATAACTCAAATACAGACAAAAAATGGATTTACTACTATTTCTTATAACGATAACGGATTAATTGAAGAAATTGAGGACGTTACAGGGACAAAATACCATTACATATATTATACACAAAAACCATATAGAATAAAGGAAATTATAGAATATGGTTTAAATAATAGCCAAGGGACAAGCTATATATTTGAATATGGATTCGATTCAACAACAATTAGTGATAATAAAGGTAGAAATGAAACTCTTATTTTTAATTCAGCAGGCAATTTACTTTCAATTAATTCACTCGGAAAAACTGAAGATATTAGTAACGCTTATTCTGTAGTAAGAGAATATGGAACAGGTGCGGTAAGTCATGATAAAAATAAAATAATTTCATCTACTATTCCAGTAAAATATATTAAAAACCTTTTAAAAAATACAGATTTTGAAAATGATGAAATGTATTTTGAAGCAAGTGATGAAGAAAAAATACAACTAGAATATGCTACTGATGATACGTATTCAGGAGGAAGATTTTTAAAGGTTACAAGTGTTCAAGCTGGAACTTCAATAGAACAAACCTTTAATGTTCCTAAAGGAAAATTTTATACGTTTAGTGGTTTATTTAAAACAACTGAACCTTGTACTATGAAATTAAAATATACCAATGAAGATGGAAAAGTAGAGATAGTAACAGAACAATTAGAAATCATAAGTGAATTTGAAAAAAAGGATATAACAATTTTTTATAGTGAAAATGCTACTACTGATTTAAAATTGTCAATTGATTTTGATTCGGTAAATACAATTTATATAGACAGTATTCAATTAGAAGAAGGGGAGGTAGCCAATAACTATAATATTATAGAAAATTCTGACTTTTCAAATGGAATATTAGATTGGAATACAGAAGTGGTTGATAGTAAAAACAATATTGTAGATTCTTCTCAAATCTATGAAATAATAAAGTTTAACGACAATGCAAACACTGCACTAAAAATAAAAATGAACCCTAATTATGTTTCAAAAATGAGTAAAAAATTTAATATAAAAGGAAAAGAGGGTGATCTATATACTATAGCCTTTTGGTATAAAAATGAAGGTGTAAAGCCTTGTCGCCCTTATGCAGGAAACAATGTAACAATTAACTTCATACCAGAAGATAATGAAGCAGAATATTGTATCGTAGGTAAAGAATTAAATACACATTATAATAGTTGGCAGTATTTTTCATATAGAAACAGAGCTTTAGAAGATTTTAAAGAAATAGAGTTAATTTTTACTCAAAATACAGAAGCAAATGATTTATATATAACTAACATTTCTTTTTATAAAGAAATTACCAGTGGTGATTTCAACTATGATGATTATGGAAATATTGTCGAAATTACTGATCAATCTAATGAAAAACAAACATATAAATACGATTCTAAAAATCAATTGATTCAAGCAACCAATCCTAAAGGTAAGGATTATAAATTCGAATATGATAATATAAAAACGAACAGATTATTAAGTGCAATTTCTTGCGATGGAATATCTAATCAAATCAAATATGATAATAATGGTAATCCAAATAAAACAAAAATATTAAAGCTTGCTAATGGGGAATTATCTGAAGGAAAATATAAAATTCGTCACAAAGGAACAGACAAATATATAAAAGCTAAATACAGACAAATCATGTTAGAAGAAAACGATTGTAGCAATACAATTTGGAATATTCAAAAAGTAGATAATCAATACAAGTTAATTCATTCCGTTATACCAAGTTTTTCATTATCATATGACTATGATCTGGGATTGATTTACATAAGTGATAAAGACAAAGATAATCTATTTTCTTTAGAAAGCGCAGAAAATGGTGCGTATTATTTAGGAGTAACTTCTACTAATAGCAAAAAACATGTTAAAGCAACACAAGATAATATTTTACTAGAAGCAATGGGACAAAAAGATTCAGATTTTGAATTTTATATAGAACTAGTAGAAAGTAAATTTGAAGAAAGCACCTCAGAATACACAGAAGATGGAAGATTTATTTCCAGTGTAACGGCATCAGACTTTAGTAGAATAGAGTATAACGTCGATAATAATACAGGGTTAGTTACATCGATAAAGAATAATAAAGGCCAAACAACGTCGTATGATTATAATAATAAAAACCAACTAATTTCAATTGCATCCGGAGATAAAAAGGTATTTTATAATTATAATAGTCAAAATTTATTATCAAGCGTAACGTATGGAAATAGAATTTATAATTTTGAATATAATGATTTTCTAAAACCAATCAAAACAAAGATTGGTAATAATATCAATTTAATAACGTATGAATATGAAGCTAATAATGGAAATTTAATTAGTAGTACTTTTGGAAACAATCAAAAATTAAACTATGTTTATGATAAATTTGATAGGATTATAGAAACTCATTTAATGGATGACACAGTTTACTATAAATATGATAATAATGGTAATCTTTCGAAAATAATATCTACCAAATATACAGAAAAAAGCAAATATGATATTGCAAACAGATTATATGAATATATTAGAAATAATTTTAAAATTAAATATACATATGATGAAAATAATTCTGTAATTCATGAAAAATATGAGCTTGATAATGTAACTTCATCTATAGAAAATGTATTAAATGAAGACGAACTTGTCGTTAAAAATATCTTTGATGGTAATACATTTAGTTATCAGTATGATACACTAGGTAGAATAACTAATGTAGTATTCCCGAATAGTTACAAAATTGAATACCAATTTTTGGAAAATGGTAAAAGAACAACCAATATAATCAAAAAGGTTAAAAATGGTATAAATGAATATAGTTATATATATGATGAATTAGGAAACATTAAAGAAATATATTTAAATGATAAGATGATCAACAAATACGACTACGATTTATATAATCAGCTTATTAAATCATATGATTATGATTTGAATGAAGAATTCACATATACTTATGATAATTATGGAAATATACTATCAAAGACTCACACTTTTTTGAATAATAATACTACAGAGACTAAAAATTATTTATATGATAATAGTAACTGGGGAGACATCTTGACTAATTATGATGGAAATGTTATTGTTTGTGATGAAATCGGTAATACCAAGTCCATAAATAATAGTATTTTTTTAGAATGGGTAAACGGAAGAAATTTAAAAAAATACACAGATAACGCAAAGCAATTAATTGTAAATTATGAATATGATGCAAACAATATAAGAACCAAAAAAACAGTTAATGGAAAAGAAATTGAATTTTATCTAGAAAATAATAATATCATATATGAGGATAGAGGAGAAATTCAAATATATTATTTGTATGGTTCACTAGGATTACAAGGCTTAAAATATAATAACGAAATATATTATTATGTTAAAAACTTACAAGGAGATATCATTGGTATCTTGAATTCCAGCGGAGTAGAAGTGGTAAAATACAAATATGATGATTGGGGAAACATAGTAAGCATAACAGACGAAAATGGAAATAAAATAACAGATTCTACAAACGTAGGCTTAATAAATCCGTTTAGGTTTAAAGGCTATTATTACGACGAAGAAAGCAGTTTATATTATTTAAATTCAAGATATTATAATCCTGAATGGGGAAGATTTATTAATGCAGATACCTTACTATGTGGAAATCAAGACTTTACTTCTTTAAATTTATATTCATATGCAAGTAATAATCCTATTATCTTATTTGATAATAGTGGTCATGGGTTCTTTGGCGATTTATATAATTCAGCAATTAATGCAATTAAGTCACTTTTTGGTCTGAACAAAAAGAAGAACAATAAGAAAAATAATAAAAATAATAAAAAGAAAAAGAAAGACACCTCATCACATTCATTCTCTTTTAGTGTTAATACTCCATATGAATCAAAAGAACATACCGTTGCTCAATTAGGCCCGGTCAGAGTTACTGTACAAACTGAAGTTAGTGCACCAATCACAGCAGGAAGTTCTTCTGCTCCAATAAAATACAATGTAAAAACAGCTTCCGATATTGAACATGAACTAGAATTTGATAGTAAATTTTACAAATCAACTTTCAGTGTAGGAGGAGGTTCTGTAGAGATATCTCGAGGAATTAAATGGAGAGAAGGAGTATGCAGTAATAATCTTGGGGGATATGAAGATAGAGAACTTTATCTGGGATATTCTAGCGAAGTAGAACAAAACGGCATTACATCAACTGATACTGTAAAATTAAAGGTAGATGTAGTACCAGTTGTAGTTATAGTTGGCGGTGTAATAGTAGTAAAGTACCTTTTGCCCGCAGCAGGTGCAGTTGGTATAAAAGAAGCGTTTAAATGGGTGGTCTCTAAAACGGCTCCTGTATTGGGAGGCGCACTCGCTACTTAATAATTAACAAAAGTTAGTGCAATATAAAAAATAAGAACAAAATTAAAATTTTGAGTTCTTATTTTTTTGAAATGAAAAAGATTATATATAAACGATAAACAAATTGGCAATTTACATATAATTGAAAGTGATATATACTATAATTATAAGAATATTGAGGTGATAGTATGAATTATATTAAAAAGGATAAAATGTTCTCTACTACTACAGAACTAGATTTTGAAGAGTATTATCGTTTTTCATTGCAATTAGTTAATAAAAGTTGGTTTTCTTCAACAATAATTTTTTGTGGCTTTATATCAATAATAGGAACCTTAACTGGTATTATTTTTCAAAGTACATTATCAGAAATAGCTTTTTGGGAATTTGCTGTAACCATTGGATATGGTATCTATTATAGAGCTTCTTTCCGAAAAACTATAAAAAAACAGTATGATGATAATTTTAAAGATGGTTATTTAGATAAAAAAATTACTATAAATTTTTATGATAATTACTTAGTAGAAGAAACTGATCATATAATTAAAAAAAATGAATATGCAAAAATCCAAAAAATAACTGAAACTGAAAATAATTTTTATATAAAAACCAAGCATGAAATTATCATTGTCCAAAAAAGAAAATGTAAAGATGAAGAGATTGCATTTATTAAGGGTATTCTACAAAAAAACAGTTGATAAAGAAGTTATCCCTGTTCTTTACTCATAGACAAGAAGAAATTGATATGATAATTACAACGAATATTATATACAACCAACGAAAAAAATAAATTTGAAAATAAATAAGCCCTATAATAAATTGATAATTGCTTATGTTACAATCTAATGTTATAATGATAATATTAATATTCGAGGTGAAGTAGTAATGAATATTGATAATCAAAAATCTGTGATAGAAGATAATATATTAGATATTTATCAACAGGAGAATCAAAATAATACTTTTGGTTGTGTTATGTGTAAGAAAAACTCAACATATAAGGTCTATCTATATGTAGAACGAAGTAATGAAGTTACCTCTAATTTACTTCTAAAAGAGTTTCCATTAAATAAATGGGAAGAAGCAAATATATATTTTAATGAATTAGAAGAATTGGTTAATTTAAAAGATTTATATAAAATATTATCTTGTGTAGCAAAAGGAAGTGTATAAACACTTTCTTTTTTTTGAAGTAAAACTGGAGTAAAGTTGGTGTAAATTTATAATTGATAATGATTTGTCAAGTGCTATAATATGGTTAAATTGAAATAACTCTAGATTTCAATTAATAATTGACTTTTCTATTACAAATTGTTAGAATAAGAACCAATAATTGTTAATGGGGGACATTATAAAATATGAATCATAACAGATTTAGTATTTTCTATAAATTATACGCAAAAAGAAAGAAGTCAAAATATTTTGATTTAAGCCTTTTAACCCTTAAATTTAGAGGATAATAGCAACAGCTGTTATTCTCTTTTTTTGTAGAATATTGTCGAAAGGTGTGAAAGTATGGAAGATAACACATTATTAAGTCTAAGAATTGTTGAGCAGTATGATTATGCAAAGACCAAACTGGAAGTTGATAAAATTATGCTCAATTTTGAAGAAGATAGATATAAATATAGCGAGTTACCACAACCTACTATTACACCTAGCTATGAAATAAAATATGAAATGTTTACTAATAATTTTATTGATAAAGTAGGTAATTATGTTGAGAAGAAATTAGATAGATTAAAAGAAATTGATCTATTTTATCAAAAATTAAGTACAATCATTAATACAATGACCTGTTCGGAAAGAGTATATTTTCTAGATTCTTATTTTAGAAAAAGAGCAGAAACAATTATATGTGAAAAATTAAATATGTCATCTAGCTCATTAGCTCGAATAAAAGCTAGTTGTATTCTAAAAATAGCATTAGCATTTGACAAAGCAGTAAGGAAATAATCCTTACATCTTTTATTTTGGAGGAGAATTTATGTATAAATATAAGAGGTTAAAAATACCATAACAAATTTGTTGACAAAACCATAATAATGAGCAATAAATATAGTAAGAAATGTTTGTTGTGAGGTATATATGGGTAAAAAGAAAAAAATAATTTTAATTTGTATGGTAGTTTTTGTTGTGATTGGAAGTTTTGTGACAGTTTTTATAGTGCATAGTTTAAATAAAACTAAGTTTAATAAAAAAGAAGAAGTTCAACAAGAAGAACAAAAAGATAGTAACAAAAAAATAAAAGATACTCAAAAAGAAGAAGCAAAGAATAAAGAAAAAACATCAGAACAAGAAACTACAACAGAAGAAACCAAAGAAAACTTTAAAAAAGCAACTACTCAAAAAGGGAATAGCAATCATAATAGTAATATAAGGCAAGATTCAGATACTCCGAATAAAAGTTCAAATAATAATACTCAGACACCATCATCACAGCCTACACAACCCCCTCAAACTCCAAGCAAGCCACAAACTGAGTGGGAAAAACTAGGTATTAGCGAATATGAATATTATAATGCTAAATTATATGATGATGAAGAAGTCGCTTTTAAAAATATAGTTGACTGTAAAAACGAGGCGATTCGCATTAACAATACCTATGACTTTGTTACAAATGTTGGAAACGTAAGTGGAAAATATGTAAACAGTGTAGGTTGCTGGGTGGAAGTGTATATAGATGGAAAACCCTATTCACTGAGTGAATTTAAAGCAATGGGTTATAAATAATCAGAAAAGCATCACACAAGTGATGTTTTTTTGTTGGAAAGGAATGATAATTATAAAAGAGAAACTAAAACAATTAAGAAAATATTTATTGATATTGGTAATAGGTTTATGCTCAATTCCTATAGTAAATGCACAAACAATAAACGATAGTTTATATATTGATAAAAATGTTAGCTTTTGGATGGCAACAACGAAATATGATGACCTGAATCAATGGATGGGAGTTGAAGAATATGGAATTCGTAGAACTAGCGATAATCAGCTAATTTACTGTATTCAAGCTCATATTCCAGTTACTGATGGATCAGTTATCACTGGTTATGAAGGTATTGATGATAAGATTAGTCTATCTAATCTAAGCCGAGAAGAAGTAAGAAAGATAGAATTGATTGCTTATTATGGTTATGGGTATACAGGACATACAGATATAGATTGGTATGTTGCTACACAATTTTTAATCTGGCAAGTAACAGATAAAGTAAGCACACCATATCCGATAGAACCACACGACAGCTCTTTAACAAGAAGTTCAAGGTACGATGCTAAAATGAATGAAATAATGAATCTTGTCAATAGTCATGGTTATACTGTTAGTTTTAACAATCAAGAGCTTACTATGAATGCAGGAGATGTCAAAACATTAACAGATTCAAATGGAGTTTTAGGAAAATATTTTGAAGTGGAATCTAACGATAATGTAGATTTAAAAATTGAGAATAATGATTTAATAATTACAGCTAAGAAAGGGTTTGAAGGAACAATTACATTAAATGCTAAAGAAAACAACAACGTACCACTAATTTATGACGGAGCAAATCAAAAGTGCTTAAGCAGAGGAGATCCAACTTTTATTAACGCTAGTATTAAATTAAACATCCTTACTGAATTTACTTCAAAAAAAGTAATGGGCTCAAGTAATAGCGGAACTTACGTTCCTGAACAAGGTGCAGTATTTGAATTATATGACAATGACACTAATGATTTAATAACCACGCTAACTACTGATAGTAATGGAGAGATGTTTATATATTTAGGCTTTGGTAATTATAGACTTCATCAAATTAAAGGAAAAGAAGGATATCAGTTTGTTGAAGACTATCTATTTACTATTGACGAAAATACTACAAAAGTCGAAGTGTATTTGCAAAATGAAAAGATTAAATCGGATTTGATTTTTGAAAAAGTAGATGCTGAAACTAATGTAGGATTACCAAATACAGTAATAGAAATTTATGATGCTAAAACTGATAAGCTAGTATATACTGGAACAACAGATAATAACGGTACAATCATCTTAAAAGATTTTGAATACGGAGATTACTATATCATAGAAAAAGAAGCTCCAGACGGTTATGAAATAAGTTTAGACAAGATTTATTTTTCAATCACTAAAAATGGTGAAATAATAAAGAAAGTAATGAAAGATATTAAAATTATTAATGTTCCAGATACTAATAGTGCTGAATCTGTTGTTATTGATATTACTATACTTGTTTTATTCTTATCAGGGATAGGATTAATTCTTTATGCAAAAGATCAAAACAAAAAGAAAAAATAAGATTTTATTGGTACTTGGAATAAGTATTATAGTTACCTATGTTGTTATTTGTACGCTATTAGCTTTGGATAATAGCAGTATTAAAACAGAAGAAAAGAAAAAAATAAATCATTTTCTTGAAATCCAGGAAGAAGTTCAAAATGATAATTTCAAGAAAATAAATAAGTCAACTACAAAGCAAGACCAAGAAACCTATATGGCAGTAATTGAAATTCCTAAAATATCACTTAAAAAAGGGTTATACAGATTGGAATCAAAATTAAATAATGTAGATAAGAATATCCAAATTTTAAAAGAATCAGAGTACCCTAACATAGATAACAGCAATTTTATTCTAGCAGGTCACTCTGGAACAGGTAGAAATGCTTATTTTAATAATATACATAAACTTAAAAATAATGATATAGTTTATGTTTTTTTTAATGGCAAAAAGTATACTTATGAAGTTAAATGTATCTATGATATTAAAAAAACTGGAACAGCAAAAATCATAAGAGATAAAGGTGTAAAGACAGTTACTTTAATTACTTGTAAAGGAGATAATCAGCAAAAAATTATTATAGCGAATTTACTAAAAGAGGAGCTTTTAAATGATGGATAATAAGAGATACTATTGGATTAAACTTCGTACAGATTTCTTTAATCGTGAAGAAATAGATTTTTTGTTATCACAAAAGAATGGCTGTAAGTACATTGTTTTATATCAAATGCTATGTTTATTTACCGCGAACACTAATGGGGAACTGTGTAATAAGTTAGGAGAAGTATTTATACCTTATGACATTAATAAAATTGTTAGAGATACTAAATACTTTGACTATGATACCGTTGCTGTAGCTCTAGAGATGTTTAAAAAATTAGGACTAGTCTACAAAGAAGAAAATGTTATGAAAATAGCAAACTTCAAAGAATTAGTAGGAAGCGAAAGTTCGAGTGCTAAAAGAGTAAGAGAATATCGGGAAAGACAAAAAGCGTTACAATGTAACAATAATGTAACACAAGATATAGAGAAAGAGAAGAAGAGTATAGAACATAAAGATAATAAAAATATATATTGTCATCTTCACTTTAAAGAAAAGGTAGAATCTTGTATTAATTGTTACAAAAGAAAATTATGCTCTTTACCAACTTCATCAAAATTTAAAGAAAAGTATCAATGTAGTGTAGAAGATTATGAAGATAAAATAAGTGAGAAACCATATTATATTGACAAAAATGGAGAAGAATATTGGCATTCTAAAAAAATTGAAACTAATTCAACAACGAAGGAAGAACAAGAAGAATTAAAAAAATATTTAAATGAATTAACTATATGAGAAAGGAAAGGTGATTTTATGTTAAATCAAACAGTTTTAGTAGGAAGATTAACTTCAGACGTTGAAGTGAAGGAGTTAGAAGACGGGAAAAAAGTAAGTAATATTACTTTAGCAATTCCCAGAAGTTATAAGAATACAAACGGAGAATATGAAACAGATTTTATTAATTGTACATTATGGTCTGGTGTTGCAGCAAATACTGCGGAATATTGTCACAAAGGAGATATTATAGGCGTTAAAGGAAGACTTCAAAATAAAGAAATAGAAGTAAATGGAGAAAAAAGAAAAATTAGTGAAGTAGTAGCAGAAAAAGTAACATTCTTATCTTCTTCCAAAACAAAAGATAAAGAAATGGAATAAGTATATGAAAACAAATAAAAAAGAGTTAAAAATTGCACCCCAGCAAAATTAACTCTTTTTTATTATATCATAACTAAAATTTTTCAAAAAGAAGGGGAGGATGTAATGTATAGGATTTTTTTAATAGCAGACGGTATAACAAAATTAAAAGGTGGAACTTACGATATTAACAGCATTATACGTGCGATAGAAACAATTACAGACTGGGCTATTCGTATTGGATTAACAGCAGCAGGTGGAGCATTAGTAGTAGGATTTGCTCTTTATGCAGTAGTGGATGTAGAGAAAAAACCTCAAATAAAACATGGTATTATTCAAACCTTACTTGGAATAGGTGGTATTATTATCGCTATCTCATTGGTAAATATTTTAATAGGATTATTTTAACAATGTTGGGTGCATTAGATTTATTAAGAACTCTAGGTTGGGGTTTCATTAATTTTATATACTCATTAATTGATGTTATCTTTGAAATCCTAAAGCAATTAAACTTATATGATATTGTAAGTAGTGTAGCCGATAATACTTCCTTTTCCAACTTTCATACAGGGATTCTAGCAATCGCAGTAACATTGTTAGCATTATTTATCATATGGAGATTTATTATGAAGATATTAGAACCTGATGAGGGATTAGAAACAAAGCAAATTGTACTAGAAATACTAAAATGTGGTTTATTAATTATTTTAAGTGTTTTCTTATTTACACAAGCAAATACTTTTTCAACTAAATTAAGTGGGTACACCTCAAATATGGTAACTAAAAATGTTAGTCTATCAGATACAATGCTTAATATGTATATAACATATGCTGATGGTTATAAAGAAAGTGATGAATTTAAAAATGAAAATATATTAAAAAATTTAAAAAATGATACTTTTAGCAAAAAAGAAATGTATAACGATAAATATGTAACATCTTCTAGATGGATATTACCTGATAAGAAAGACTATAAATATGATATTAATTGGATTATGGCAATTTTAGTAGGAGGCTTCTTTCTATATACCTTGTTTTTTAGTGGGATGATGTTAGCTAAACGTCAAATAGAGTTTCTATTTTTATTCTTAATAAGTCCAATTATATTTGCTACATCAGTAGGTAATAAGCAAAGAAGGTCAGCGGTCTTTGAACAATTAGTATCTTTAATATTGCAAAGTGCAGTAGTAATGTTAATTATTGGATTAACCGTAATCGTAATGCAAGCAATTAACAGTACAACCTTTTTTAGTAATTCAGCTGTAAAAGATATGGTCTTAAAATCTTTGATGTTTTTAGGATGTGCAATTTTTCTATTAACAGGTTCACAAACAATTAATCGTTTCATAGGAACAAATGTAAGTGCTAATAGTGGAAGAGAACAATTTATGAGTTTGATGAGTTATGGTCATGTTGCAAACACAGTAGGAACTGGAGCAGCTTTAACAACCACTGGTGTAGGTGCTTATGGATTAGGAGTAGGTGCATCAGCAGTAGGAAAATTAGGTGGAAATAAAGTTGTATCGAAAGTTGGAAATGTAGTTCAAAGTTTTGGATCAAACATGAGTAAAAGCGAAACTGGAAACTTTGCCAGCAGAAAAATTGGTGGAGTAATAGAAAGATTCGGTCAAGGAATAGGCACTAAAGCAACTCCATCTAGTATTGGCAGAAATTTAAGAAGTTATGGAAAAGGTAATATTGGAAGTGTTGCAAGAGGTGTTATGCCTAGTGGAAATGGTAGATATTATAAGAATAGAAGGTGATAGAAATATATATTACAATTAGTTCAATAAAGAAAACATTAGGTAAATTTGTAGAGTTTACCGACTTGTACATAGGTTTACCCATGTTTATTCTGTTTTTAATTCTATTTTCGTTTACAGATAAAAAAATAGAATCTTTAATATTTTTATCGATTTGTTTGTTTCTCTTAATACCCATTAATATTTCCAAAAAGAACAGAATGTATAAAGTTTTAGGAATATTATTTATTTATGCGCTCAAGTCTAAAAACTATGTATATTTTAAATAAAATGTTATAATATGAATATATTCGTTATTATAGTGTTTGAGAACTTTAATAAATATAGAAAAGCTGTAATGACATTGTAATATAATAGTAGATATACCAATTTATAAATATAATAAAAAAACTTAAAAGGTACTTAAATATATAACATATTTAGATAAGGGGAGTGTGACATGTCTAATATTCACGAAACAATTATAGAAAAAGAGTTAAAAAAGAAAGGTGCATGTTTATCAAGTGACTTAATTAAATGTATAAACAAAAAAGGTCCTTTATGTAGCAAAGAAAATGCAAGGCAAATAATATCAAGAATGAAAAAAAACGGAAAAATAAAATCTAGTTTCCCAATTACTTTTGGAAACAACCAGTATGCTTATTTTTCTAACGACCAGGATTTTGGATATACAACACTAAAAAATTTGATTAAAAATAATAAACAAAGTTTATTTAGAGTAATACAGGCCTTAAAACGTGCAAATGGGATGTTAACCAAACAAGAGTTAATAAATATAGCTGGATGCACAATAAATGGAAGTGGTCACAGCAACGAATATAAAGACATAATAAAAGATTTGAACGCCCTTAGTATGATTAATGAGGCAACATACAAAAATATTGAATTTATATATTTTAAAAATATAGAAAATGAAATATCAGCTTTTGAAAATAAAATAATTGAGTTAGAAAGAAAAACAATAGCTATAAATTCTATAGTTTCGTGGTTAAAAAAAATAAATTTAGTAAGAAAAGAAGATACTGTTCTATTCAGTGGTATAAAGAATAACTACTTATATTTAAAAAACAGCACAACATGGGATATTTTTGCTTTTTCTAATACAGTAGGAGTTTGTCAAAAAAATAGTACCCCTACAATTGTAGTTGTAGATTTTAAATTTGCTCAACCATATGAAGATATTGATTTTCAGGGATTTAAAAAACGAGTAGATATTCTTATTCATAGTACTCTAAAAAGTACAAGAAAAGTCTTGCCAATAATTGTATGCAACCATATTCAACCATATACTATAAGTATAATTAAAAATAGTGACTTTATGTTTCTAGATATAAATTCTATTTTAGGATCAAATTTTGAGAATGTCGTTAATAAGTTTCATAACATTGAAAAATCTTTTAAAGAGAGCGATATCATCAAGATTGAAGAATTAAATCAAACATTGGAATTAATGAAAACAGTAAATGAAGAAAATATAGGAAACTTAAAAGGTAAACTTTTTGAATATTTAATGTATGAAGTATTTATAAAAATTTATAATACAAAAGATGACAAAGTTACACACTCTAAAGAATTTAAAATAGATGGTAAAACATATGAATGTGATATCCTTATAGAAAATGCAACAGAAATAATATGTGTAGAATTAAAAGGATATAAGAAAGAAAGTATTATATATCTCGGAAAATATAATAATATTTCTTATGAATATCCAAAAGACACGGTTAATTGGTTTATAAATAGAACCGTAAAATGCTATCAGCAAATGTACAAAAACACTGACAAAAAAGTTAAATTCTGCTATATTACCACCGCTAATTTTGATAATGATGCATTAAATTTTTTTGAGAAGCAAAGAAAAATGGTGCCTGATAAAATAAAATGCTATTATGATGGATCAAGTTTAATAAGTTTATTAAAACTTTCTCAAAATACTTGCAAAAAAGAAATAGAAACAATAGAAAAATTTTATTTAAAATAGCTTGCCTTGTTAATAATCAAACATAAACATTTTTTAAGAGATAATCATTATGGTTATCTCTTTTTTTAGAAGAAAGCAAAGTGATTATATTATTCTATTCATTAATAAAAAGAAGGGCGATAAGATGAAAAACATATTAAAAAAGAAAAGAAAAGAAAAACAATATAAAACTAAAACAATGATGAAACGAAAAATTAAAAATTCACAATATTTTTCGAACGTGAAAAACGTTACAGAAGATGGTTTAATCGAATTAAAAACAGGTGAGGTAGCATCTTTAATCGAAGTAAAAGCAGTTGATTTATCTTTATCAAGTAAGCAAGAAAAAGAATTGTTTTTTCATAATTTAAAAGCTTTATATCAAATTAAAAACTTAACAATGAAGTGTTATAAGATTGATCAAAAAATCAACTTGAATAACAACAAAGTTCACTTAAAAGAATTAGTTGAAGAGTTAAAAGAAAATAAGCAAAAAAGTAGATTGCTTGAAGAAAGTAAACGTCTAATAGAAGAACTAGAAAGTAATAATTATACTGTATCTAGTGTATATTATTGGGTAATTATTTCTAAAGATTTAACAACGCTAGAAAAACAATTAGATGAAATAGAAGAAATTATATCTAATATTACACCAAGGCTAGATATAGAAGTTATTACAAATAGATTGGAAATATATAAGTTCCTAACTAGTGTATATATGAATCCTCATTCTTTAGATGATTTGATTTGGAATTATTTACCTGATTTAATATCTCCACTTAATTTAAAAGAAAAAACCAACATGTTAAGAATAGATGGTATAGAAACTCAAATAATAACAGTAAAAAACATTCCACCATTTGTAGATGAACTCTTCTTTGAAGAAATTTTTAATATTCCAGGTGTTAGAGCTTGTTTAAGTATTAAAGATGCAATTAGTCAAGATGAACTAATAAGATGGGTAAATTCGCAATATCAATTTCTTTTATCAGATAGAAATACTACCAGAAAGTTAAGTGACGCAACAGAACTAGATACAAAAAAAGAAAATTTTCAACAATTAATGTATGAAATAAAAAATGGTGATGAAAAAATAAAAGAGGTGATATTAACATTAATAATTATGGGTGATAAAAATGAAAGAGAAACTATATATAGAGATTTAAAAAGATTAGCTGAAAGATATCAAATAAAGTTAGATATACCTAAACTACGACAAATGGAGTGTTGGCAGTCATACGATTTGACAACTAATTCCTTAAAGGACTATTCTGTCTATTTACCAACTTTAACTTTAGCAGCAGGTTTTCCTTTTACTAAAACATATTTTAATGATTCTAGTGGTTATATGTTAGGAATAGATTTGCATACTTCATTACCCATGTTTTATGATCCATTTGTAATTAATAATCAAAGAACCTCTCATAATATTGCTATTGTATCTTCTACTGGTGGAGGAAAAAGTTTCACAATGAAAAAAATGATTATTAATGAATTTGCAAGAGGTACAAAAGTATTTATTTTAGATGCAGAAAACGAATATAAAAAGTTAGTTCAAAATAATGGTGGTGAATACATAGATTTATATTCTAAAAAAGGAGGAATAATTAATCCTTTGCAGATTAGATATATTCCTAGTGACGACGAGGGTAAAGATATTAGAGAAACAGATTGTCCGTTATCTAAACATTTGGGATTTTTGGAAGCCTTTTTTAAAACTGCGTTTGAAGACATTACAGAAAAAGAATTAGTTATGTTATTGGCAGTAGTTGAATCTTTATATAACACGAAGGGAATTTATAAAAACACATCTATTAATACGCTGCAAAGTCTAGAATCTACTGACTACCCAATATTTAGCGAACTTTATAATTACTTACCAATCTATAAGAGTAAGTTGGACAGTGAAGAAAAGAAAAAAATAATTGATCAACTTGAAATTCTAGTGTCAAGATTTTTAACTGGAACAGATGCATTTCTTTTCGATGGGCATACTAATATTGACTTATCAAATGATTTAATCGCATTTAATTTACAAGAATTGCTATACAGTGGTAATCAAAGATTAATTAATACTCAAACATTAAACTTATTAACATATTTAAATAATAGTATTGTATCTAATAAAATTCAAAATGAAAAAAACGCAATAAAAAAACATATTAGTATTGTAGTTGATGAATTTCATTTATTTATTGATGAAAAAAACAATGAAGTATTAAAGAACTTCGGACAACTTGCAAGAAGAGTTCGTAAATATTCTACGAACTTAATTGTTAGCACACAAAGTGTCAAGGATTTTGTTGGTAACGCTGGTGTCTTAAGACATGCAACAGCTATATTTAATAATTGTCAGTATACTTTGGTAGGAATGTTAAAAGAAGATGATTTACAAGCATATTTAGAACTATTTAAAAATAATCCTTTAACAGATACACAAAAATCCTTTTTACTATCAGCAAAGAGAGGAGAATTTTTATTAAATATTAGTAACAAAGAACGATTAAGAGTATGGATACGAGCTACTGAACTAGAACGTCAAATGATGGGTGAGAACTAGCTCACAACATGGTATAATATTACACGAGGTGATAAATATGAATTTAGAAACGTTTGAAGGAATAATTACAATAAATGAAATAGAATATAATTTTTACTATAATAATAAGTTTATTACAGTATTCCCAAAAGATCCTACTTCTTCTTGGAATGATTTAGAAGGATTATTTTACCGATCAAAAAAAGAAAAAAGCTTTGAAACTATATACGGAAAATTAAGAGCTGGAAATGAAATTATTTTTTTAAATGTTAAATTAAAACCTTATGGTAGAAAAATTTTAAAAGGATTTGTGCCAGCATATCTAATATCACATTCAAATCTTATTAATGCCCCAAACGCAGAAAACTTTGAGGAAATTATATTCAGGGGAGATGTTATAGATAAGATATATTCTCCACACAATTTAATTAAAAAATCATCTTATGATTTTGAAAATCATGTTCCTATATTAGAATTTAATTCTCAAAAAGACGTCAAAAAAACCACAAAATTAAATGATGACAGTATCTATTTAACCGTAAAAGCAATATCTTCTGGTAAAGATAAAACATATCCTATATTGCTTAAATCTGAATTAGGCATAAAATTTGTTATTGACAAAAATATGCAAGAAATAAAGGATTATTATAAAAAGATAACTCGAACACTTTCTTTCTTTTTTAACCGAAGGTATTTAAAATATGAAGAAGTTGAGCTTGTAAGAACAATTGATGTCAAACATGCAATACAAAAAGGTGATAAAGTAGAATATGAAACCATAAAGGAGAAACAAATTTATGATTTAGTAATAAATGATGAATACAAGGATACATTTGATATAGGAAATATAGTATTTGATACAAAAATATTTCTGAATGCTTTTCCAAAAGTCTATAATATCATTGATGAGAATATGTTTTCCCTATTATATTATTCTAAAAATAAATATGATGATATAGCGTTTGATCACTATCAATTCATGTCCACTGTTTCAGCATTTGAGGGACAATTTGATTTGGTTTATCCGGAATATAAAACAAAAAAAGCCAAATTTGCCGAGGTGAAAAATGGACTGCTTACGTATATTGAAAGTCAAAAAGGAAAAGAAAACGCTGTTGGTAAAAAATATTTATCTTCATTTGAGAATATGGTAGAAAAATGGGAAGGAACTTTATCAGAACAATTAAATTATTGCTTAAAAGTCTTTAATAGAGCCATAGAAAAAAATAAGCAAAGATTATTCGTTGAATTCAACATACTAAATAAATCAAATAATGATATTACAACAGCTATTCAAAACAAAAGGAACTCTCTTATGCATACATTCTTAGAACAACGGTATGAACCAATAGAAATTGTTGGATATGTATTAGTAAAAATGTTAGTATATTGTTTGATCTTAAAGAGAGCAAAATTAGAAGAAAAAGAAATTATTAGTATAATTCATTCAATTTTCAACCAATAAAAAGGAGATTAAGGAAACGTTGAAAAACGCACTAACTATTTCCATAGTAATGATTATACTGACATTTTTTATATTGATACTATTATTAACACCATTATTAATGGTATTAGGCTTTTTTAATTCGTCATCAATTACAGATGGTTATATCTTGCAAAATAGCCAATATGCAGACGAATACAAGATAACACTCAATCAGTATATAAAGAAAGAAGAAGGATACGTTTCGTTAGAGCGTATTCTTTATTTTTATCAATCCAACAATTCATTAACATTTAAAGAAATCTATGAGGATAATCTAGATAAAGAATCGAAAAAAATGATTCCAATTAGCAAAATATGTAAAATGGATAAGTATAAAGAATTAAATATTTGTAGCAATGATGAATTAGATAAAAGTAATCAAATAAAAGAATATCAAGACAAGCCTTTTGCAAAACCAATTAATTTCTCAAGTATAAAAAGTATATCAAGTTTCTTTATGGAAGAACGTATAACTTTTGGAGAAAAAGAAAATCATAACGGATGGGACTTTGCAGCACCCGCTTTAACTCCTGTATACGCTACTTGTGATGGCATTGCTACAAAGGTATCATTTCCATTTAAAGCTAATACTCAAAAAATTGGAAGTAATGGTAATGAGATAGTAATTAAATGTGATAGTTCAAATTATATTGTTACTTATGCACATCTTTATCCTAATAGCAACAAAATAAAACAAGGAGATGTTGTTAGCAAAGGACAAGCTATTGCGGGAGTAGGGACTACAGGAAATTCTACTGGTAATCACCTTCATTATCAAGTATCATTAAATAATAAATTGTTAGATGGGATGAGTCTGGTTGACTTTAGCACCTAGAGAAAATTAATAAATATCAAATGTTATATATATCATTATAATTAAAACAACCTATAAAGTAGGAGGAATTTTGCAAGTGCAAAATAAGACTTACGGAACAATATTTCTTTATTTTTCAATAAAAATAAGGATATAGTCCGTAAGCATCTTATCCTGCTTTTTTATTTTGTAATAAAACTGATATAAAAGGAGGAATAAATGAGAAGATTTGAATTTTTAATACCGATTGATTTGTATAATAGAATCAGTATAATGGCAAACTTTTTTCATATGAGTAGAGCAAAAATAATTATACGATTATTAGAAATAGGTTATATAGAAATGTTAAAGGGAGGTTCAAATGAAAAGGAAGATAACTGATATAGCGAAAAAGGATAAAGTTAATAATATCTTAAATGTTAATGATAAATTAAAAAATAAAATGCAAGAACATGAACTTATACGAGGCTTAGAATGAAAATAAGAATTTATACAGAAATCGAAATAAAAGAACTAAAGAATAACATTTTTATCAAAGACATTTTATATCAAAGACAAATTAAGTATGAACCAATATTTAAGCTTTGGACTATAATGATGAGGTTAGAATATCCAGGGTTATCAGCTAAAGAAATATTTGAAATTGCAGGAATCAATACTAAAATACTTCATCCAAAATTACCACAAAGAAGAATTAAAGAATGGCTAGATAATTATAAAAAATACGGTTTAAGTTATTTCCTTCCAGAAGAATCTTCATATTCTACATTATCTACCAATAACAGCAGAGAAGTTGACTTTAAAAATGGATTATACTCTTATGTAATAGAAAGACTAAAAAGACACAATGACTATTGATAAACATATTTACTTTTCATTGGAAGAGTATGCAAAAATAAAAATATATTGTGAAGAGAATCAGCTATCTTTTTCTAAAGGTGTAAAGAATCTAATTCTTCAAGGAATAGAAAATAATACAGCAATGCTAGAAATGGAGGAAATAAAAAACAAATTAGATTTTATATGTAAAAAGCTAAACATAACACATTGCCTATTAGAACAAGTCTACGCGGATTTAGATTTCGAAAATATAATTAATCCAAAATCAAGTAAACCTTTAAAAATATTTAATGATAAAATAAGAGGTAACAAGATAAGTGATTAAAACAAAAAGTCCTAAAGTTATTTTTAACTCTGTTTATACATTAAGTAATAATAATATAGATAATAAGTTTGGAAATCATAAGAAAGCAACCAAGAGAATTGTTAAAATGTACGACTATTACACCAATGAAGAAAAAAGAGCCATATCTATGTATGACTATTACACAGGTAAACTTACAAAAGAACAAACGGTTAATTTAATACTTGAAAACGGAGAGTTTGCAACAGAAAAAGAGGTAGAAAAAAGAAAGAAGCAAGCAGTAAAGTATCTAGAAAAATCTAATCTTTGGCAAGGAGTACTATCTTTTAATAACGATTATTTGACACAAAATATTGACGTGCATGTTTTAGAAAAAGAACTTGCTACTAATATATTGCCAATGTTTTTTCGAAAGTGTGGCTTTAAAGATACAAAAAAGATGTTTTATCAATTAGCATTACATACAGATACCGATAACTTGCACTTTCATTTTTCGTTTATGGAAAAAGAGCCCAACTATCTATATTCCAAAAACAAAATTGATTATAGAAGAACTGGAAAATTAGAACAAAGTTCTATTGATTTTCTAAAAGCACAGATAGTACACACAATCGAAAAACAAAAAATATACACACCATTATTAAAAGAAACAAATAAAGAAATAGAAGAATTAAAAAAATATTTTAATTATAAAGAAAAGAATTTTTTATTATATGATAAGAAAGATTTGTTATTAGAAGAAAAAATATTAACTCTTGGAAAGATGTTAGATGATAGTAATAATCATTTTGGCAATAAAATCAAATATGGATCAATTAAAGATAAAGAGATTCAACAATTGACAAAAGAAATAAAACGAGAGGTATTTACTTCAAAAAATGCTCAGTTAAAAAATGAGTATGGATTATTTAAAAAATCCTTAGAGAAAATAAACAATTATTTTTATAAGTTATATAAAGACAATAACATTAAAGAAATACATATTGATAATACTTTGGCGAAAAACAAAGAAAAATATATTGATAATTATGTATATAACGCAATAGTAAATCACGCACTGTACAATTGGAAAAAACAAAAGAAAGAATTCAAAAATATAAAAGAGAATGAAATAATACAAGCTATTATCCTAAAGCAATATTTGAAAAATAAAAAAAATAACTCTAAAAAACATATTTTAGAAAATTATTTATCTGGATATAATGCAAAAGCTAAATTTAAAAATAGATATGAAATAGAACAATCAATACAAAACATTAATCAGGAATTAGAAGAAGCTAGTAAGAAATTTAGCAAGTTATTTAATAATTATGAATTATAAAGGAAGGAGAAAAAATTGAAAGAAGATTTATTAAAATATAAAAGAGAAGATAATGATTTGATTTATGAAGATATTGATTCATTTATGAATTACATTAGCAATACCGGATATGATGATTATACAGAGAATATAATATATTCAGATTTCATTGAAGAAGATATTAAAAGAAGATTAGAAAGGGATTACTGGACAAAAACATTTGATCTATTAAAGAATATAAAAACAACAGATTTTAATTATTATTATAGAGATACATATGGCAATTTTAGAAATGTAACAAATCGTGATATAAATTGTTTGATTGATAGAATGATATTAAATATAGAGAAGAATAAAGAAAATTATGAATTGTAAAATCATGGATAGTTTAGGATTATATATTAAAAAAGCTAGAAATCTAAAAAATATCAGTCTATCCACGGTTTCTAAAAATACCAAGATATCTCTTTCTACTTTAAGTCGGATAGAAAATAATAAAATTAAAAATATCAAAAACATACACTTATATAAATTGTCCAAAGAATTAGATCTAGATTATAATAATTTATTGAGAAGAAGATGGGAATTGTTTCCCATCTTTTCTTATGGGAGAAAGACTGATGCTGAAAATAAATAGTATCTATAATGAAGATTGTATGAATGGCATTAAAAAAATTCCAACAGCATCCGTTGATTTAGTAATCATTGATCCACCATATCAACTTAATTTTTCTAAAAGAAAAAATAAAGATAGGGATAAATTAACAAGTGCTACATGCAAAATACACGAAGAATTAATAGGTGTTCATTTGACGGAAGGGTATAACTATAATTTATTAGATGAATTAGTTAGAGTGATGAAAAAAATAAATATTTATATTTGGTGTAACAAAAGTCAATTACAAATGTATTTTGACTATTTTGTAAAGAATTTAGAATGTAATTTTGAAATATTAGTATGGAACAAAACCAATCCATTGCCGACTTATCATAATACTTACTTATCTGATAAAGAGTATTGTTTATATTTTAAAAAGAAAGGATATTGTAATCCACAAAATTATGAGGATGCAAGAACAGTCTTTCTATCATCTACTAATATTAAAGATAAAAGAAAATATGGACATCCTACAATTAAACCATTGGATTTTATAAGGAAAATTATCAGAAATAGTAGTAAAGAAAATGATGTTATTTTAGACTGTTTTATTGGAAGTGGAACAACAGCGGTAGCATGTATATATGAAAAGAGGAATTACATAGGTTTTGAAATCAATAAAAATTATTATGATATAGCAATAAAAAGAATAAAAGAAACAAAAGAAGAAAATATAAAAAAGCATTCAAAAGAAAGGAGTCATGAATTTGAATAAATATGTAGAATTAAAAAATAGACATCAAAACGAACTAAAACAGATTCAATTGATTTATGTGTTTAACAGAAAAGATTTAAACGATGGATTGAAAAAGTTAGGACTAAAGAAAACGGACGTTGATAAACTCATTCCACTTAATGGAGGTTGCTATACTACGATAGAAAATATAAAAAAATTGAATAAATTGTTAAAAAAGCAAAACAAAGAGTTGAAAGATGAAATCAGGAAAGATAAAGATGGTACAGATTTTATTTATGATATGTTTTCATATGAACTTGCTAATCATGAATATACATATACTAGAGATTTATCTGACACATTAAACGTTCTTAATATAAGCGAAACGGATATAAAAAATAATCCTAATTTAAAAAACGGATTAAAGCTAGCGGTGGAAGATGCCTTGGAATATGAGAGGAAACAAGAAGAGTATGAATTATAGTTTATTATGTGAGGAGGGGAGCTTATGAGTTCCCCTCTTATTTTTGTTTTAATTATTATTAGTATATTAATTATATTTTTAAAGTATATTGAACCAATGATTAATAAATATAAATTGAAAAATGATAATGAATATGGATCAGCTAGGTTTTCTACAATTTATGAAATAAAAAGGAATTTTAAAAAAGAAAATTTATCAAACATTAAAAGAGTAGGAGTACCAATTTATTATAGTAAAAATATAAAATACGCTTGGTTTGATACAGAAACACCACATTATATATATTTAGGATCAAGCGGTAGTGGTAAAAGTGTAACAGCAGTAATTCCAATGGTAACATTTCTAGCAAATGCTAAAGAAAAGAGAAGTATTTTTATAACAGACCCCAAAGGAGAAATTTTTCATAACACTTCAAAAATGCTAAAAGATAATGGCTATAACATATTAACAATCGATTTTAGGAATCCAGACTTATCAAATCATATCAATATTTTGGAACCTATTATATGTGAATATGAAAAATATATTGAGTACGAAAAGCTCTTGAAAGCTACAAATGATAAAGAAAAACAAAAAGAATATAACAATATATCTCTTTCTCATTATGCAGAGAGTAATAGGTTAATTAGCTCTTTAGCAACAATTATTATGCAAGAAAAAGTAGAAGGTAAAGATCCCTTTTGGAATAACAGTGCTAGAAATCTATTAGAAGGATTAATTAGTTTCTTTCTTGAAGAATATAAAGAAGGAAAAATCAAACGTGAACAAATTACTATGACCAGTATTAGAAAATTTCAAACATCAATGATGAACGATAAGAACGAAAGAAAATTTAAAATATTAATGGAACAAAAACCTTATGGAACAAAATCAAAAGATACTCTCACACCTCTTTTATCAATGAATGAAAATACCTATAAATCTGTAACAGGAGTTTTTAATGAGAAAATGGCAATCTTTGATGACATAAATGTTGCTAATATAACAGCACAATCCGATTTTGAGTTAGATATATTAGGAAGAAAGCCTACAGCATTGTTTATTATTGTTCCTGATGAGGACAAAGTTTATTATACTTTAGTAACAATTATTATTGGTTTAATTTATAAAGAATTAGTAAAACTAGCAAATAAAAACACTGTTAAAAAATTAGATATAGAAATAGACTGGTTATTAGATGAATTTGCAAATTGTCCACCAATTGCAAATATAGAATCGGTTGTATCCGTTTCAAGATCACGAGGAATGAGATTTCACTTTTTTATTCAATCATTCGCACAACTTGATAATGTATACGGAAAGGAAGTTTCACAAATAATTTTAGATAATTGTGGACTTATTTATTTAAAAACCAACACCATGGATACTGCAGAGGCTGTTTCAAAAAGATTAGGAAAACAAACAATAGAATCCAGCTCCATAAGTCAATCAATGCAAACGATAAGTTATAATGGAAATCAATCCACTTCACTAATGGCTAGAGATTTACTAACTCCAGATGAAGTAAAAAGTTTACATTATAAAACAATCATATTTCCAAACGTAGGGCATCCCATTTTTAGGGATACAGTTATTTTTAATAAAATAAATTGCTATAAACCAGGTGAAGTTATCCGAGAAATTAGACCTCTAAAAAATCTAACTTCTACCTATTATACAATTGATGCTATGAATAGCAAAAAGGAAAATAGTTCGTTAACAAGTAACAATGATTTCTCTGAATTTCAACAAATGGAAAAACAAATACTACAAGAAGGAATAGACATGATTAAAAATATACTAAACAATAAAATAGAAAAAATAGAATATAAAGAATTGAACATGAGAACTTATGTATTAATCACACTAAAAGATAAAGTAGAAACCAAAAATAAAAGTATAATAAAAGGTAAAATCAACAATAAAAAGTATCATTTAGAATTTAATAATATAGACAATAGAAGTCTAATAGAATTGCATTTGAAATCATTAATCTAGTACATTTGTAAAAAAGAAGAATTAACAAATAAGAAGCACTTGAAATTGTAAGAAAAGCATGCAATAATTGATGCAAGAATTGATCTTATTTATCGTTCTTCTTTTTTACGGATATAGTTCAAAATATCGTTTTTGTTCGCACCAGATTGATAATTACTCGAACTTACGAGTTATATATAGAGAACTTGCCAAAAGTTCTTTTTTGTGTTATTATGAATATGTCAAGGAAACTTGCATAAAATAAAAAAGAGGAACATTCGATTCCGAAAGTGAATGTCGCCTCTAATAAAATTAGGACTGACACTCAATCAGAGATGAAAGAGTGTCATATTTTTATTGCTATTACCAATAAGGTAAGGAGTAATAAAATGATAGCAATAAGACGAAGAACTTTTATTATAAAAGTTCTTTTCTTCATTTCTATCCCTCCTTTCTTTCTCAAGATTGGAGGACGACACTCACATCAAATGTTCCTGTTAGAATTATATAATAAATGATTTTATAAAACAAGCGAACAAGAAATATTTTTGATAAAATTTCAAAAATGTTTGTTATAATTTGAATAGTGATTGATTCTTATATTAAATTGTCAACAAGTTGTAGATAACTTTCCCAATGGCACCATTAGAAAATCCAGTGGAACTTTTCCGAAAGGAAAGCACCTTAAATAGAGATCAACCAGTAAAAATGATCGATTTTTTGTTGATATGAAAGGAAATGGTGAAGTGATATACGTTATACAAAAAGAGATACAGATAGACAACAAAAAATAAAAGCACTCATATTATTGCATAGCAACCCATCATCCTATATAATGATTATATAAGAGTAGGTGAGTAAGATGATAAGAGAGTTGGCAAGTAAGAAAAAGGTATTAATAGTTAGTTTTCTATTAATTGTTCTAATGATTTACTATCTTGGAACTTATTATTCGGATGGTCTATATCATAACAACTTAAATTGTGGTGCTTATATATTTTATACTTTAAATTCTTTTTTACCATTTTATTTATTACTCGCTTTTTTATCGAATAATCTTGTAACTAGCAACTTTTATCAAAATAAATATAGCAAATTTCAAAATATGATTATTCCCAGAACAGGATTTAGAAAAAGAATGTTATATGAAATTAAGACGGTATTATTTTCATCCATTATCGTAAGACTTATGATTCATATTTTTACTTTAATAGTCATTCACTTTTTCTTTTCCGAGATTCATTTTCAAGGACTTGAATCGAGTGCTTTTGTCGCATTAAATACCAATTCCACGATATCCTTACTATTGTATATAGTCTATTCTACAGTAGGGTTTGCAATATTTTCTCTATTTCTTTATAGTCTAATTTATTTTATAAAAAACAAATATATCTATAATGTAAGCGGAATTATTATCTTGGTTGTATTAGCGGTTTCTCTAGCTCTTATTGGGAACGCATTGTATGCCAACCAATTAAATGTAAAACTATTTAATCCATTATTAGAGGCTATAAATACTTTATCTTTAATTCTTCCTGGTTTAGAAACATCTACTGTTATTACATCCATAAGAGAAACAAATTTATATTTTGGATATACCTGTATTATGTTTTTAATCTATAGTTGTGTTTTATGTTTTATTGGTTGCAATTTGCCAAGAAAAAAAAGCTAGAAACAAAAGGAGGGAAATTTTATGTTAGAAATAAAAAATATAAGTAAAAAATTTAGTAAACATATCATTTTTCAAGATGTTTCATTAACACTAAAAGAAGGGGAACTAATTCATCTTTATGGTCCTAATGGTAGTGGGAAATCCACTTTATTTAAAATAATTGCAGATATTACTTCTCCAGATAAGGGGCAAATAAAAATAGAAAAAGGAAAAAGAATAGGAGCTCTAATTGAAAATCCAGGATTTATTGAAAACGAAACAATTTTATATAATTTAAAATATTTGTATTCTTTATCAAATAAGTATGATGAAAAAGTAGAAAAGCACATTGAAACCTTATGTCAAAGTTTTCAATTAGATTTATATAATCAAGATAAAATGAAAAACTATTCAGTTGGAATGCGGCAGAAAGTTGCTATTATTCAATCTATCATGGAAAATCAAGATATCATTTTATTGGATGAACCAATTAGAGGATTAGATCAAGATGGAGTAGAGGAGTTTTACAAACTCATAAAAGAATATAATAAGGAAAAAGACAAAATTATCATGATAGCATCACATGAATCATTGAAATTACCTTTTAATAGAAAATTAGTAATTAAGGATTACCATATATATGATCAAAAAGATATTAAAGAATAGTAGTAATTATTTTTTTCTCATTATATTTAATCTAGCTTTATTTTTAATCTATCAAGACACAAATAATTATATGACTGTTAAATATATTACTACCAATAAGTCCATGGATATTATGATTAGCATTATTTTTACTTTTCTTTTTCTTAAACTATACTTTGATAGTTACTATTATATTGTCCTAAATAGAAATAATATTATTACTAGAATAGGAAGAAAAAAATATAACCTATTAATTCTAAAACAACTTTTACTCCCATCAATAATCTTTTTTATTATAAATCTCATATCAGATTATATTCTAATTGGAAGCATTAATATAGTTTACATAATAATAAATATTTTATTTGCAATAACTTGTGTAACTGCATTACCAAAGAAAAAAGAATACAATAATGAGTTTTTAATAGTTTTAATTATATTTATTCTTATCAAAATAGTCTATTTCAAACTTTTTATTTTAGTATAGAGGTGTTTTAATATGGCGTTTAGTAAAGATATGATAATAATATAAATAGTTGTTATTATGTTCATTCTAAGTTTAATATTTTTTAAGTCGTATACTTAAATATAAAAATGATAAAAATAAGAAACACCTGAAATTATAAGAAAAGCATGTAAGAATTAATCTTATTTATCGTTCTTCTTTTTTACGGCTATAGTTCAAAATAACGTTTTTACTCGCACCATTAGAAAATCCAGTGGAACTTTTCCGAAAGGAAAGCACTTTAAATAGAGATCAATCCATAAAAAGGATTGGTTTTTTAATTTAATAAACAATACTAAAACTAGTTATCTATAAAGTATGATATGATAATACCGAGAGGAGCAAATATGAAAGAAATATATTTTATGAGGCATTCTGAACCAATAAAACCAACCAATATAAATAATAGTGATTCTCTACAAATACAAAATGAAAAATGGGGACTAACAATTAATGGTGAAAAGTTAGCAGAAAAAAAGAGTCAAAACCATGAACTTACCAATTTTAATATAGTAATTTCTTCCAACTATGTACGAGCAATTGCGACAGCTAAATATTTCACAAAAGATAAAGTATTAATAGATGAAAATTTTGCTGAAAGAAAATTTGGCATAAATAGTTGGGATGAATTACCAAAAGATTTTTGTAAAAGACAATATTATGATTTTAATTATAAATTACCTAACGGAGAATCCATAAATGAAGTAATTGAAAGAGAATATACATCCTTAACAAATATTCTAAATAACTATAATGATAAAAAGATATTAATTGTTGGCCACGCAACCGCACTAGCTGCTCTATTTAATAAATGGTGTGAAATAGATGATACGAATGGCTACACCTTTAAGGGTAAGTTGTTCTTTGACGGAAAATGGAATTATTGCGAAACTTTTAAATTAATATTTAATGACAATAATGAACTGATAGATATAGAAAAAGTGAAATAAAAATTATGTTAAATCTATAAATTGTGATAGAATGATGTCAAGAGGAGTCAGTATGAAAGAAGCAAAAGATGAAATTTATTATCATATTAATACAGGTAAAAAATTAAAAGTAGGGGATACCTTAACTATTGGTGATGATTATAATCCTTTTTATTATGAAATTTATAATATGGAGCACCTAGAAAATGGAAAAGATGCGAATGAATATTTAATGAAAATGAAAAGAAAGAATAATTTAGTATTGACAGAATCCCTTGCCAAATTAGTGTATCAAACAATACACGATGATGCTATGATTACAAGAGAATTAATGTTTGAAGAGGTAAGAAAAGAAAGGGATTCAAGCCTGCCTTCTAGATTAAAATGTATATATGTTTGCAAAACAAAAAAAGAATTAGAAACTTGGATTAATATTTTTCAAAGGACAAACAAAAAAGATATCCAAATAGTAAAATTAAATTTGACTGGAACAATCTTTAAAGGAGATGCATCCTTTGTATTAAGACAAAATATTTCTTTAAATAAAAAGAAAGAACAAGCAAGGAAATATTGGAATGGTGAAAGAAAAGATAATATAAACGAATATTTATTTATAGGAACTGCTGTAGTTGAAGATGTTTTAAATAATATAGATGTTTAAAATAATGTCAAAAAAACACATCGAAAAAAGACATATTCTCCATTTCAGCGACCTAAATCACCAAATGATTCCTAGTATAATTTTCCTTCATATAGTAATCTATAATCAGTAAAAAATGCGAGTATTATCATATTAATTACAAAGCGAAAAAGAAAGGAAAATAATCTTGTCAATAGTAATATCAATAGTAATAATCACTTTAATAATTTTTGTTTTAATTGCCTCATCTGTTCCTAAAATATCCTACTGTCTAAAATCATATTTCAAAATCATCAAAAGAAATAAGAAAAAGTTTATTTTAAATAATATTATATTATTTATATTTTGTTGGATATATGTTTTAATTCCCGTACGTTCTATTTTATCTATACCCTTATCAGGAATTAAAATGAATAATATTAATGAAGTGGATGTAGATCTTCCTATTTCAAAAACAGAAAAAGATGTGTTTTTGGCTCCAGTAAAAAATCTAAAATATAAAAATAAATACGTTAAATTTGATTCTAAAATACACATTAAAATTACATCTTCTGAAAAGAAGATTTCTAATGAGCGTTTTTCTAATGGACATGCTACCATGAATGGATATTATAAAAAGAAAGATGATCTAGAAAAATTTTTGACTTCAATAGGAATATCATCAAACAATATTCAAGAATCCTATAACCTAACGAAATTATATGAAGCTGATCATGAAAGACCAAATGATTGGATAGATTTGTATGTGAATCAAGAAGAAAGAAGAGTTAGTATCTATATATCCACCTCACTTCCACCTGATTATAATTTTGAACAAAGTACTTCCATGGGAAGATATGGAACTACTAGTGAAGATTTAAAAAAATCTACAATAGCAGGATATTATTTTTTAACATTAGAACGAATCTATGCAAAAAAAAGATTATTAATTGATATATTAATAAAATTGTTTATTTTATTTATAATTTTAGGAGCAAACGTTTATATCATCAGCAAAAAAAGGAAGGCAAGTAATTGTTGATTCTATAATTAATGATATAATATTAATATCAAAATTTGAGGTGAAAAAAACTACTTTATTATTAATATTATGCATTTTATGTTTTTGCGGTTGTACCAAACAGGACAAATATGATAGTTTCGAACATTATGGTTTATTAGATAAAGATACAACCTCAACAAACTACTCCTTCTATAACGATAACAATCAAAAAGAAACATATATAGTAACTAACATCACACCTGAGAATAGTGAGGAAATTATTAACGGGCTTTTTTACAAAGTAGGGGATAACGATTATATATTAATAGATTCATTTAGTTCATGCAATAATCCAAACGGACATAAATCGGAAAAACACAACTATTTTTATAATAATAAATTATATATCATCAGATGTTCTGGAGGAACAGTATACGAGTATACATTAAATCGTGAAGAAACAACAAAGAAGGATTTATCTTCACAAATAGTTCTATATATAACGCTTCGATTATAGATATAAAAAACGGATATATATACATAGAAGGAAAAGATAAAAATATAAAATGTTCGCAAAAAACATATGAATGTAGTGAGTTAGAATCATAATTGCATATAAAAAAGCTCTAATCGGAGCTTTTTGTTGTTTCCTGATAAATAATATGATTTCCAATAATATAACCAGTAGAATAGTATTTTTGATTGTTTTTTTCTACCATAGTGCAAATAGGATATCGATTATCTTCTGTTACTACAACCATCTTAACACAATCTTCTCCTTGGTCTTGACTAATCCACTGCATATAATTATCAAATTTTACATCCTGAATCTCACCAAGTTCTTTTTCCAATACATAAGAATCTTTTGCTTCTTCACGGATATCACCAAACGCAGATTCCACTCTAGCCATATAGCTTACTTGAAAAAGCAAATAAAGACTCATCGCCACCACAATCCCAATAACACAGATAACCAATATTTTTTCCTTGTTCATAACCCTGCACCTCTATTTAAAGTATAACATTGATTAACAAAAAGAAAAACCATTTATACGACAGAAACTACACTTTCGCAATTTGGGTGTCAACAACAATTAGATTTGTAATTTTTATCATTTAGAGTTATAATAAGCCCGTATTAAGGGGGACTACAAATGAAAGTAGAAGATTATGATTATGAAGAAATTACATCGAATCCAAATAACGACGTATTATTGTTGTCAGAATATGAAAAAAACATTATTAGAGAGAAAATAGAACGTATAGCTCAAAAATATCGTCACGATTCAGAAGATGATACTAGAGTAAGTACAGTATATATTCCTTTATCAATAATATTAAGACGATTAAAAGAAAATGAATTAGAATACGCTTTCCATTACATGAAAAATCAAGGCTATACTGTAACAACAGCCAAAAACCATAGATCTAGCAGTGATAACAGTTCTTCTCGAAATTTATTATGTTCCTTGCCACATCCCTACAGTAAGTTAAAGCAGAAAGAAGTAATAAATAATCTAACAAAATATAAAAAAATAATACAAAAAATAGAAAGTATAGAACAAAAGTCAATAGAAGAATTACAAGAAAACAGAGAATATCTTCCACTCATTCAAAAATACAAAAGTCTAAGACGAGATTTAATTGCTCATAATACAAGATTAGCATACCAAATTGCAATAAGAGAAATAGACCCTGCCATACCCTTAGAAGAACGAATCTCTATATCTTTTCAATTATTAATACTTGCAATTGATAACTATATAGAAAAGAAATCAAGAAATCAAAAAATAGGATGTAATTTTACTAGTTTCATAGGAAACTATATTGGATGGCAATGGTCTAGATTAGGAAGAATAGAAAACATCATGATACCATCCGTAATGGCATATAACAAAATGTTACGCTTAGGTGGCTACCTTCGCAAATTATCAGTAACCACTGACCAAATCGATGAACAAGACATAATTTGGCTAATACAAAAAACAAGCCTAACAGAACAAGAAATCACTTCTCATCTTGCCAAAATAGATGCCGTTGTGAGTATAGAAGAATTAGAAGAAAATGCAGAAGATAAACTTTTAGAAACAGCTAAATCAATCTCTACAGACCTACCATTCATTGATACACAAACAGCTAGCCAAATAGAAAGTGATTTGCTAGCATACGATGTAACAGGATTATTAAACAAGGCACATTTATCATCAGAAGAAAGAAGAATATTAACAATGTATTATGGTCTAGAAGAAAAAGAAGCACAACCATTAAGAAAAATAGCCCAAAAGGAAGGTTGTTCACATGAATACATTCGCCAAATAAAACAAAAAGCCATTAGTAGAGTAGAAGAAACACCAGGGAGTTCTAGTTATAAAGTATATGTAAAATAAAATAGAGAAAAAATAGAATAGCCGAAAGGTTATTTTTTCATACCTCAATCATAAAAAAATATGATATGATTAAAATAGAATAGAGGTAAGAATATGAGAAAAAAGAGAAAAATAATAACAGCAATATTAGCATTAATCATCATAGGTATTTTTTATATATTTGAAAATTATCCAATAACCGATACAGGAAACAACCTAAACCAAAGGGTAGAAGAAGCTCCAGTAACCAGTGAAAATACATTGGAAGTGACATTTTTGGATGTAGGGCAGGCTGATTCTATTTTATTAGAAAGTGCTGGCCACTATATGTTAGTAGATGCCGGCAACAACGAGGATGGGCCAAAACTAACAACCTACTTTCAGCAACAAAATATTACATCCTTTGACTATGTAATAGGAACCCATCCACATGAAGATCATATTGGCGGATTGGATGACATCATTCATAATTTTGACATCCAAACATTTTATATGCCCGATGTCATCACGACAACAAAGACATTTGAAGATGTATTAGACGCTTTAGAAGAAAAAAACATCTCTCTTAGCATCCCAAACAAAAATGATAAATTTGAATTAGGAGATGCTACAGTAAAAGTACTTTATGTAGGTAATGAAGAAGAAAGCGATTTAAATGACACATCTATTGTCTTAAAAGTAACTTATCAAAATGTTAGCTTTTTATTAACAGGAGATGCCTCAACTAAGGTAGAAGGAGACCTAGATAGAAAAGAATTAGAAAGTACAGTCTTAAAAGTAGGGCACCATGGTTCCTCTACAGCAACAGATGAAGAGTTTTTAAACATTGTAAATCCAACATATGCTGTTATTTCAGTAGGAAAAAACAATCAATACGAACATCCACATACAACAGTAATAAACACATTAGCAGCTCATAATATTACGACCTATCGTACGGATGAAGATGGAACAATCCAAATGATAACAGATGGCACAAACATAGAAATTAATACATTAAATACAGATACAAACGGGTAGGTGATAACATGTATGCAATCGACCAAATAGAAAATGATATCGTAATAGCAGAAAACTTAAAGACAAAAGAAAAGAAAGAATTTAAAAAATCTGACTTTCCGTTTCCTATTAAAGAAGGAACAATGTTTTCTATTCATAACCAGACTATTCAAAAAGAAGAGACCATTGAACAAGAAAGAAGAAGAACATTAAGAGAAAAAATGGAGCGATTAAAACGATATGAGTAAAAATAAATATAGACTACCATTTCAAGGGATATGGTATATCGAATACGGTGGAACAAAAAAGAAGAATTCTCACTCATGGAGTATCCCAGGACAACGCTACGCCTATGATTTTGAAATAAGAAAAAATAACTCACCATTTCATGATGACCCCACTAAAAACGAAAACTATTATTCCTATTTAGAAAACATTTATGCTCCTGCAGATGGCTGGATTATAGAAATAGTAGATCAATATGAAAATACACATATTACAAAAGATAGAGAAATCATCTGTGATTGTGATAATCCTAGAGGAAATCACATTATAATCCAACATGAACACGGCGAATACAGCACTATTTGTCATTTAGAAAAAGGAACAATTAAAGCGAAAATAGGTGATAGAATAAAAGAAGGGGACATGATTGGAAAAGTAGGAAATAGTGGCAATACGCAGGGACCCCACATTCACTTCCAAATACAATTAGGAATAGATCCGGATTATAGTAAAGGAGTACCAATTACATTTAAAAATGCTTATTACCATAATCATAAAAAAAGACATCTAGAAAAAGGAATAGAAATAGAAAGTAGGTAACTATGGAAAAAGTAGAAAAAATAGACAACAAAACATTAGAAGAAAAAAATATATCAGAAATATTTGACGAACTAGAAATAAAAAATGCTAAACTAAACAAAATAGACTATACAGGCTCAAAATTCCAGTATTTAGAAATAACAAGTACCATTATTACCAATTCCAACTTTTCTAATTTAAACTTATCAGAACAATCCTTCTATAAAGTAACATTTCAAAACTGCAACCTAGTAGGAACAAATTTTTCTTCTTCCTTCCTAAAAGAAGTAAATTTTATCAACTGTAATCTATCTTATACTACCTTTTCAAAAGCAAAATTAGAAAAAGTAATATTTGACCAATGTAATCTAAAAGACGCATCACTATATAAAATAAACCAAAAAAATTTACAGCTAAACAACTGTAATTTAGAGTCTGTTGATGTATTTGAAACAAACTTAGTAAACGTGGACATTAGAACTTGTAATATCAATCATATTAGAATTGATATTCCAAGTATGAAAGGGTTAATCGTAAATGAAGAACAAGCTCTAGCTTTAGCAAAATTTTTACAGATTACAATAGAATGATTGTTTCAAAAAAGAAAATATGATATACCTATAATAAGGAGAGTAACAGAATGGAGATATATAAAACAATATTACTGTTTGGAATTCTGCCAATATCTATCATCATAGCGATTATAATACTCATAAAATGTGTATTAACGAAAAAAGAATCCATATATAAAAGAAGTTTATTACTTCTAAAATTATTAGGATTATTATTTAGTATCTATGTTCTATTTTCACTTGCACTTTCCATAAATCGATTACTTGCCTTACGACAATTTAATATACTTACTAACAGTAAAATAGAAATCATAGGATGGATTATTCTTCCCATCATACCAACTGTTATTCTAATCATAATAAAAAATAAATATGACAAAATAAAAGAGAAAGGAGATTCCTATGACGAAAACATTTCATCCCATTAGAGCATACATTGCCATTTTTGTTTTACTACTACTAATTGTTTTACCACCATTTTTTAGGGCATTCTTTCCAAAAATAGAAGAAACGGTACCAAGCGATACCGATGTAATTATTACGTTAACATGTACTAGAGAATATAGAACAGAAGCATTATTAGAAACCGTACAAATAAGATATATTAATGCCAAAATCGATCAGACACGAATCACATATTCTCCATTGTCTACAACAGAAGAAGCCTTCAATCAAGAAGAGGATGAACTATTACCATCAGCAGAATTAGCATACTTTCAAGCTATCCCAGGAGCAGATATCAGTCAAGTAGAAGACAGAACCATCATTACTATCAACCAAGAGACAATTGACCAAAATCCAGATAACCAAGAGTTACAACAAACCTATTTTAATAACGATAGAATCACACAAAGACTAAATTTTACCAACCGAAGTTTTGAATGCGAAGAGACTACGACTTAGTCTCTTTTAATTGCTCTAAAACCGCTTCTTTTACATGATAAATTTTAATATCTTTTAAATGAAACTCATCTAAAATAAAAGAGCTTTTCTTACAATCAGTAACCAAATAATCTATCTTAGACAAATATAATTTTTTCTTAGTTTTTTCTTCTATTTTTTGATAAGCATTTCCTAGTTTTTTTCCATCTGCCTGATAATATTCATAATCATAACTGATACCACTATCTCCTTTAATAGAAATAATTTCTTGTAAATATAAAGAAACCTCCTCTTGACATGAAACACCAATTCCTCGAATAATAGCTAAATCATTTAACTCCACATAATCAGGATTACCAAAAATAACAACCGGTAATAATAACAAAAAAATAACAATCAAACTCTTTATAATTTTCATAAATTCCTCCCTCTAACAACATTATCTGTTAAATAAGAGTTACGATGCTTTACTTTATCTTCCTTTCTCAAAAAAGAATCCTTCCACTCATACCGATCAAAGGGTATCAGAGGAGATAAATAAGAAAACTGAAAACACTTCATGGACAACAACTTATAAAATAAGAAGATAGCACCTATAACAACTCCATAAATACCAAAAAAAGCTGATAATAATAAAATACTTATCTTATAAAAACGGATAGCATTGACAAGTTCATTAGAAGGAAAGATTAATGCAGCAATGGAAGAAATCGCAATGATAATAATCATAATAGGCGAAACAATTCCCGCACTAACAGCAGCATCTCCCAAAATAAGACCACCCAAAATGGAAACTGCACTACCAGTGGTTGCTGACATACGAATATCAGACTCTTTTAATATTTCAAAAGCGACAATCATAAACAGTGCTTCAATATAGGCGGCAAACGGCACAAACGTACGCCCTGCTTTTAAGATAAGCAATAATCGGTACGGAACCAAATCATAATTCCGTGTCGTAACCGCAATATAAATAGCTGGTAAAAAAATAGCAACAAAAAAGGCAATCACTCTAACAACTCGAATAAAAGAAGTATTTAAATTTTTCTGATAATAATCATCTACTGTATGAAAATAATCTAAAAAGAAACTAGGCAAAATCAAAGCATAGGGACTTAAATCCGTAATAACAACGACTTTTCCTTCTAATAATGCCATAGATGCACGATCTGGACGTTCGGTCATCATAACCGTAGGAAATAGACTATGATCTCCTTCTAAATAACTTTTTAAATAACTAGAATCAATAATCCCATCAATAGAAATCCTCTTTAGTTGAGAAACAACTTTTTCCACCAAGCCATCCTTCACAATACCTTTAACCCCTAAAACCGCAACCCTAGTCCTAGTATAACGCCCAACTTCCATATCCAAAGATTCCAACTTAGTCGTTTTAATTCTTCTTCGAATAAGCCCTAAATTTGTATTAAAATTTTCACTAAAACTATCCTTAGGACCAGTAATCGACAATTCACTTTGGACACTAGTAACACCACGATCTAAAATAGCCCTTACCTCAATGGCATATAATCCTCCTGCAATAACAACAGCAAACCCTTGGTTAACAAAAGGAAAAATATCTTTCTCTTCAATCGGTATAATATTTGCATCTGGTAAAGCACTAGGAATATGTTTTAACTCTTTTCTAGATAAAGAAAGTAAATTATCCAAAATAAAATCATTAATCATACTCGTACTACATAACACTTCATTAAAGACCAAATATACTTTCTTTTTATCTACTAATATTTCTTTAATTTTATAATCTTTAGAAATAGAAATTGCTTGTTTTATTCTAGAAATCAAAAACATAGTATCACCAATATTAGTATGAATCTTTCTAAAAAATCTATGTATATGATATAATAAAAAAGAGGTGAGAAACTTGGAAGTAGAGATTGAAAAACTAGATCATTATGGTAGAGGAATCACAAGAGTAGCTGATAAAATTTGTTTTGTAGAAAATGCTCTGCCAAATGAAGTTGTAGAAATAGAAATTATTAAAGAACATAAAAAATATATTGAAGCAAAAACTACTAAAATTATAAAACCAAGTGAAGATAGAATAACTCCACCTTGTCCTTATTATGAAAAATGTGGAGGTTGTAATTTAGAACATATATCTTTTCTAAAAGAAAATGAATTTAAAGAAGAAAAAGTAAAAGAAATAATCGAAAAGTTTGCTAAAACAAATAAAAATATTGTAAAAGATATAGTCTATGATGAACCATATCATTATCGTAATAAGGTAACTCTTCATCAAATAAATAATAAACTTGGTTTTTATGAGAAAAAAACTAATAATATTATACCTATAAAAGAATGCTTATTATTAAATAAAGAACTAAATAAATATTTAAAAAATATAAAAAGCAAAAACAATGAAATAATTTTAAAAATAGGTAATAAAACTAATGAAATATTAGATAGTACTAAAAATAAAAAAAATATAATATCTTATATTGGTTCTAAAAAGTACCGTCTATCAGAAAAATCATTTTTTCAAGTAAATAGTGTAATTACAGAAAAACTATATAATAATATTAAAGATGAAATAATAAAAAATAATTCTAAAAACGTCTTAGATTTATACTGTGGTACGGGAACTATAGGAATTTATATTAGTGATAATGTCGATAAGGTATTAGGAATAGAATCATGTAAAGAAGCAATAGAAGATGCTAATTACAATAAAAAACTAAATAATTGTAATAATATTACTTTTAAATTAGGAAAAGTAGAAGATTTAACCAAAGACCTAACAAAAGATTATGATACAGTAATTGTTGATCCACCACGCAATGGATTAGATAAAAAAGTCACAAATAAACTCTTAGAAATTCTTCCTAAAACCATTATTTATGTATCATGTGACCCTATAACTCTTGCTAGAGATTTATCTATTTTAAAAGAAAAATTTAATATTAAATATATAAGACCTTATAATATGTTTCCTAGAACTTATCATGTCGAAAATATTTGTATTTTAAATAAAAAATTAATGTCTAAAGATGACAAATAATGTTATCTTTTTTATTTTCTATGCTATAATGAGGATAGGGTGTAAGGTATGAAAAAGAGAATAAAAGATATTGATTTTGAAATTAATGAAAAAGAACAGTTAGAAGATGGAGAAAAATATGAAATAACACTAACTATCCCTGAAACATATGGCTGGTTAGAAGATGCATATTTTATTATAAGAGAAAATGATGAAAATAAAATGATTCCTCTAGAATATGTAAAAGATGAGGATGGTAAAGTAACATTTAAAGGCGAAGTATCACTTCCTACAAGAGCTTTATATAATTACTTTTTATCATTTAAAGCAAATGGTTTAATACATAATATAACTAAATATCATATCAGAAATGATTTTGACTTATCAGATAGTTTTAAACTAAGTGTAAATTTTGATGTACCAGACTGGGCACAGGGAGCAACAATGTATCAAATCTTTGTTGATCGTTTTAATCGTGGTAGTAGTGAAGAAATGAAACCTATGGCAAGACGTCATATTCATAATAATTGGGATGAAGATATGATGTTAGGTCCTGATGAAGAAGGAATATGGAATAATGATTTCTATGGTGGAGATATAAAAGGAATAACAAAAAAATTAGACTATATCGAATCTCTTGGTATAGATATTATTTATTTATGTCCAATTTGTTATAGTCAGTCAACACATCGCTATGATGTTTCTGACTATGAAGAAATTGATCCTTACGCTGGAACAAAAAAAGATTTAAAAGAATTATGCGATGAAGCACATAAAAGAGGTATGCATGTTATCTTAGATGCTGTCTTTGACCACACTGGAAGTGACAGTAAATATTATAATGAGTATAATACTTTTGATACTCTAGGAGCATATCACAGCACTGATTCTCCATATGCTCCATTTTATTTATTTAAAAGAGATAATTTTGGTAATATTATCTATGAAAATGGACGACCACAACACAAATTCTGGTGGGACCAAACTAATATGCCGCAATGCGACTGTGCCTCAAAAGAATGGCAAGAATATATTACTGGTGAAAACGGTGTTATCGACCAATGGATGCAACTAGGTATAGATGGTCTTAGATTAGATGTTGCTGATGAATTAAGTGATGAATTCGTAGCTTTAATTAGAAAAGCTGTAAAAAGAAACAAAAAAGATGGATATATCATTGGTGAAGTCTGGGAACAAGGAATGCAAAAAGGAAGATCTTCAATTAGTAGTGCTAAAGGAATGGATTCTATTATGAATTATAATTTTATGGATGCACTTCTAAGATATTTTAGTTATGGAGATACTACTGCTCTAGATAACAAAATAAAAGAAATATTATATGAATACCCTGATCCCACAATGTTTTCAGCTATGAATTATACATCAACTCATGATATTTCAAGAGCTATAAACTTATTACATAGTGAACCATTTAGTCAAGAAAAAATGTGGTACTGGGACCTAAAAGATCAAAGTCTAGACTTTTGTAAAAATTATCACTTAAATGAAGAAGAAAGACAAGAAGCAATTGAAAAACTAAAAACTCTTTTATACACCTTAACATTTTTTCCAGGTATAGTCTCAACTTTTGCAGGAGATGAAGTAGGAGTAGAAGGAATAGGTAATTTATGTAATAGGAAAACCTTCCCCTGGGATAACATAGATGAAAATTTATTAAGTTTCTTCCGAGAAATGGGACAAATTAGAAAAGAAGAACCCTTTCTAAGACAAGCAGATTTAAGAGTACAAGAAATAACACCAGAACACTTTTCTTTTGAAAGACTAACAGATGATGACCAAATGTTTATATCAATAAATAGAACTAATACACCAAGTGAAATAATATTACCAAGTGAATATGAAACACCAAGTAAAGTTTATACATTAAAAAAATCAACACCACGTATTCTAACTCCATATGGAGGAATTGCTCTAAAAAAATAAAAGCCTAAAACTAGGCTTTTTTCTTTACAATAGTAGCTTCCTTTTCTTGAATACTTTCAAAATAAGAACTAAGTAATTGATATGTAGTAGAATTTTTACTTCTTTCTTCAGCAAGAAAAGAAACTGGAATATGTAAAAATACATCATAAGGATCACTTTCAAGTATTAATCTGCTTGTATGACGGTACTCAGGATGTAAACCAACACTATCATCACGAGAAGAGCAAGATACCCTACAGTGTTCTAATAAAGGTTTTCCATCAGCTTGAGGTTCAGTAAAATCAAATAAGGAATTAATAGAAATCTCAAGACAAGGTTTACAATTTCCAAACAAACCATCCTTACGTCGAATAGGATTACCATATAAATTTATGCTTCCAATCGTTCCATCATAATAGCTGACCATTCGATGTTGTGGCATCTCAGAATAGCCTTTAATAGATATTACTTTCTTTTGTATTTTTCCCATTTCATTTTCGACTAGCTCATATTTTGAAAAGTACCGAGGATTCCGAAAACCGATTCCTCTAATATCTTTAAAGGCAAAATCACTATATTTAAAGGAAACAACCATACAATTGCTATCTAAACCATATTCATCAGCAATGAAAGAAAGCAAATCTTCAATTCGACATGAAAAAGCAATTTCATCTCCTAAGTGTTTTATTATTTCTCTAGTCGCAAATTTGGTTTTCAAATCATCTTTGCCCCAGTTATTTTCTCCAAACTCTCTACATATTTCATCATATAAATTTAATTTAATATCTAACTCATTCAACTCATTAGTATCCATAAGAAAACTCCTTTTCTACATATTTTAAAAAATTTAAAAAAAAATGTCAAGATAATTATTTTACAATATCTATATAGTAAAAAACAATTAATTAAAACAAATAAATAAAAAATATTGACAATAAAAAATATAGTCATAAAATTGTTAGTGTCCTAACATAAGGAGATGGTCAAATGTCAAAAAATCTAGGTGTTTTAATTAATAAAATAGCTAATCAATTAAAAAGAAAAATGGATAAAGAAATGAATGAAAATTATAACTTAACAAAAACTCAAAGTTTAGTATTAAGTTATATTAATTCTAATAAAGAAATTTATCAAAAAGATATTGAAAAAAGATTTTCTATACGTCGTTCAACTGCAACCGAAATATTAAATTTAATGGAAAAAAGAAATTTAATTAAAAGAATACCTTCTAAAATTGACAAAAGATTAAACAACATTGAAATTACAGAAGAAGGAATAAAGTTAGAAAAAGTAGGAAAAGAGAAAATAAAAGAACTAGAAAAACATATGACCAAATCTTTAACGAAGGAAGAAAAAAAAGAATTGATAAGACTACTTGAAAAAGTAGAACAAAATTTATTAGAAAGGGAGAAAAATATATGATAAAAAAATTAATGAAATCAATTAGAGAATATAAAACACCATCACTTCTAGCACCATTTTTTGTTGCCTTAGAAGTAGTCTTAGAAGTAATAATACCACTTCTAATGGCTAATTTAATTGATGATGGTATTTATCAAGGAGAGATGAATTTAGTCTATAAAATAGGATTAGAGTTAATTATCTGCGCTGTTTTATCACTAATATTTGGTATGTTATCTGGTATGTTTGCTGCGAAAGCATCATCTGGATTTGCTAAAAACTTAAGAAAAGATTTGTACTACAAAGTTCAAGATTTTTCATTTACAAACATTGATAAGTTTTCAACTAGTAGCTTAATTACCCGTTTAACAACCGACATTACCAACGTGCAAATGGCCTATCAAATGATTATAAGAATTGCTGTACGTGCACCACTAATGTTAATCATTTCTTTATGTTTTGCATTTTCTATAAATAAAGATCTAGCATTAATATTTTTAATTATTATTCCAATATTAGGATTTGGATTATTCTTTATTTCTAAAAAAGTACATCCAATAATGGAAAGAGTATTTAAAAGATATGATGATTTAAATAATGTTGTAGAAGAAAACGTAGGTGCTATTCGTGTTGTTAAATCATTTGTCTTAGAAAAAGAAGAAATATCTAAATTTAAACATGTATCCAATGAGATTTATCAAGGTTTTTCGAAAGCTGAAAAAATATTAGCTTTTAATGGACCACTTATGCAATTTGCAATCTATGCTTGTATCTTATTAATATCATGGTTTGGTGCTAAAATCATTGTAACAACAAATATGACAAGTCTAACAACAGGAGAGTTAATGACAATGTTTACTTATAGCATTCAAATACTATCAAGCTTAATGATGCTATCAATGATTTTTGTAATGATAACCATATCTCAAGCATCAATAGAAAGAATTACAGAAGTATTAAATGAAGAACCAACAATAAAAGATAATGATAATCCAATATTTGATGTGAAAGATGGATCCATTGACTTTGAAAACGTAAGTTTTAGTTACGTTGGTAAAAAAGAAAAAGAATGTTTGAAAAATATTGACTTGCATATAAAATCAGGGGAGACAATTGGTATCATTGGTGGAACTGGTTCTGGTAAGTCAACATTAGTAAATCTAATTCCCAGATTATATGATGTAACAGAAGGAACTCTAAAAGTAGGAGGAGAAAATGTCAAAAACTACGACCTAGAGTCCTTAAGAAAAGAAGTAGCCTGTGTCTTACAAAAAAATGTATTATTCTCTGGTACTATTACAGAAAATATTCGATGGGGAGATGAAAAAGCAACAAAAAAAGACGTTGAAAGAGTATGTAAATTAGCTCAAGCTGATGAATTTATTCAAAAGTTCCCTAAAAAGTATGATACATATATCGAAGAAGGTGGAACAAATGTCTCTGGAGGTCAAAAACAAAGACTATGTATCGCCAGAGCTCTACTTAGAAAACCTAAGATATTAATACTAGATGATTCAACATCTGCAGTAGATACCAAAACTGATAGTCTAATTCAAAAAGCTTTTAATGAAGAAATTCCTGATACAACTAAATTAATTATCGCTCAAAGAATATCTTCTGTAGAAAATTGTGATAGAATTATTGTTATTTATCATGGAGAAATAAATGGTATTGGTACCCATCAAGAACTATTAAAAACAAATGCTATTTATAAAGAAATATATGATTCACAAACAAAAGGAAGTGATAACAAATGAGAAAATTAGAAATTAAAAAAGGTACTTTTAAACGACTATTAAGTTATGTCTTTAAAAACTACAAAAAACAATTTATCTTTGTTTTCGTTTGTATCATAATCTCATCAATTGCCAGTGTCGCAGGATCACTTTTCCTACAAACTTTAATTGATGACTATGTCACTCCTTTATTAAAAATGAAACATCCTGTATTTACTGAACTATTTAAAATTCTAACTTTTATGGCAACAATTTATATTATTGGTATTATTGCTTCATACTTATATAGTAGATTAATGGCTATTATCTCTCAAGGAGTACTACGTGACATTAGAAATGAAATGTTTTCTAAAATGGAACATTTACCAATTAGATACTTTGACACGAATACTCATGGAGATATTATGAGTTATTATACTAACGATACAGATACCTTAAGACAAATGTTATCACAAGGACTTCCACAAATAATTATTTCCATCTTTAGTATCATTGCTATCTTCTGTTCTATGGTTTATTTAAGTTTTACTTTAACTTTATTTGTCGTAGTCTTCACACTACTTACAATTATCGTTACTAAAACAATATCTTCAAAAAGTTCAAAATATTTCTTAAAACAACAATATACTCTAGGTAAAGTAAATGGATATATAGAAGAAATGTTAAATGGACAAAAAGTAGTTAAAGTCTTCACCCACGAAGAAGAAGCTAAAAAAGATTTTGATAAACTAAACGAAAATTTATACAACAATATGTATCAAGCTCATAAATTTATTAATATCTTAATGCCTATTGCTAATAACTTAGGAAACATCCAATATGTTGTAATCGCTCTTATTGGAACAATCTTAACAATCAATGGATACCTATCATTATCCATTGGTACCATCATTTCTTTCTTACAATTAACAAGAAACTTTGCGCAACCTATTAACCAAGTAATGAACCAATTTAATTCTATTATTATGGCTATGGCTGGAGCAAGTAGAATCTTTACTATGATGGATGAAATACCAGAACAAGATGAAGGATATGTTACCTTAGTTAGGGTGCATAAACAAGAGGATGGAACCTATGTTGAAACAAAAGACGAATCAGGTAGTTGGGCTTGGAAACATCCACATCATGATGGAAGGCTAGAATATATTGATTTAAAAGGTAAAATAGAACTAGAAAATGTAACATTTGGATATAATGACGATAAAATTGTTTTACACGATATTTCTCTATATGCCAAACCAGGTCAAAAAATAGCTTTCGTTGGCGCAACAGGAGCAGGAAAAACTACAATTACAAACCTATTAAATCGTTTTTATGATATTAATAGTGGTAAAATTCGTTATGACGGAATAAATATTGAAAAGATTAAAAAAGATGACTTACGTCATTCACTAGGAATGGTCTTACAAGATACAAATCTTTTCACGGGAACCATTAAAGATAATATCAAGTACGGTAAAAGTAACGCTACAGATGATGAAGTAATTCAAGCTGCAAAACTTGCTAATGCTGATAACTTCATTAGAAGATTACCAAATGGTTATGATACTATGTTAACTGGTAATGGTTCTGAATTATCACAAGGACAACGCCAATTACTTGCTATTGCAAGATGTGCTATCAATAATCCTCCAGTAATGATTCTAGATGAAGCAACTTCATCAATCGATACTAGAACCGAAAAAATTGTTCAAGATGGAATGGATAAACTTATGGAAGGAAGAACTGTCTTAGTAATTGCTCATAGATTATCAACTGTAAGAAATTCCAAAGCAATCATGGTATTAGATCATGGTAAAATTATTGAGCGCGGTGACCACAATCAATTAATCGAACAAAAAGGCACATATTACCAACTATATACCGGAGCATTTGAGCTAGAGTAAAAAAGTTTAATATACTGTTTAAAAAGAGGTGCTCTTATGAAAAAAGAAAATCGTCAACAAAAGAGCAAGAAGAATTAATAAAAATTATCGAAGGGGTAATAAACCAAAATAATGATTTTGACAATTATAAAATAGAAGGTGCAACCGATGACAAGCAAATGACACAAAGAACATTTATTTCAATCGAACATCTAGAAAATAACACATTCAACTTAAACCTTGCTACAGAAATCGAAGTAGACAATTGGGTGCAATAATTGACAAATAATCATAGCAGCAATTTCTAAGAAAAAACTAAAAAAAATAATCATATAGGATAACAAGGCAAAATAAATTCATACTTATTGTCAAAATATTTAAGCTAGCATAAAAAAACGCTAGCTTTCTTCATTTTTATATGATATGATTTAACCATAGAGAGGTGAGAAAATGAAAGAGAGAAATATTGCAGTTGCTATCATCTTATCAATCGTGACTTGTGGAATATATGGAATCTATTGGTTTATTGTTCTTACAGATGATGCAAGATTAGCAAGCGGAGATCAACAAGCACCATCAGGAGGGATTGCTTTCTTATTAACCTTAGTTACCTGTGGTATTTATGGTATTTACTGGGCATATAAGATGGGCAAAACCCTTGTTATGGCAAAACAAAAAGCTGGTCTCAATGTAGAAGATAATTCAGTGCTATATTTAATACTTCAATTGTTTGGCCTTGGAATTGTCAATTATGCTTTAATGCAAAATGAACTAAATCAGCTTGCTGGAAAAGAAGCAGGAGTAAGATAAAAGCGTAATGCTTTTTTTCTTTCTATGAAAAAAAAGATAATAATCTGTATCTCTTTACTCATCTTATTAATAACTTACCTCTACTTAGGAAACAAGTTTCACATTTATTTAGATTGTCCTATCAAAAAAACAATAGGATTATACTGTCCAGGATGCGGAATTACTAGAATGTTACTTTCTATATTACAATTAGACTTTTACCAAGCATTTAGATATAATCCATTACTTTTTATATGTTTACCATTTTTTATATTTTTTTTAATAGAAGGTATTATCTCCAAGAAAGAACCTCTATATAATAAAATACCAACTAAAATATGGGTAATGATAATTGCAATACTTATTATTTATGGCATATTAAGAAATATTCCGTTCTTCGATTTCTTAGCACCAACATTAATTAAATGAAAAAATGACAAAATAACATAAGAATAACCCCGACAAAAAAGCATAATAATTTTTTTCTTGTAATAGGATAGGAAAAAGCCGTAGGAAGTAATTCATAAAAGGAAATATGAAACATAATACCAGCAGCCACTGCTAAAATAGCACCTAAAACAAATGAAGTCATAACAGGAGACAAAAATAAATAAGCAAGAATAGCACCTAATGTTTCAGAAAAGCCTGAAATAAAAGTAAAGAAAACAGCTTTCCTTTTACTCTTTGTAGCATAATAAATAGGCACAGCAACACTAATCCCTTCTGGAATATTATGTAACGCAATACCAAGAGATAAAGAAATTCCTAATGATAAATCATGACTACTCGAAAGAAAAGTAGTAATTCCTTCTGGAATATTATGAAACATTAAAGCGATAACAGATACCAGTCCCAATCGATACAAATAATTAGAAGAAATTTTTTCTTCTATTTTTTGTGAAATTTTAGAAGAAAACAAAATACCAAGTACAATAAAAATACCTAACCACAGTAGACTCGGAAACCACATATTAGTCTCAAAAATTAGAAAAAAAGATTCTGGAATTAAAGAAGAAAAAGAAATCGTAAGCATAACACCAGCAGCAAACAATAAACAACTTGGAATAATTTTTCCTTCTTGGTATTTTGACCAATATATAGGAATAACCCCGAACATAGTAGAAAGGCCAGCAAAAGTAGTAAGAAAACAAGGAAATAAAATAGAATTCATACTAATACATATGAAAAAAAAGATAGAAAATACATATTTTCTATCTTTTTTTAGATAATATTTTCCCCTCTACACACGGAATAACATCTTTTCCTCGAGAAACAATATAATCACAACCTTGTATAATCACACGGTTGGGATAATAAGTAAAGATAGTAGAGGTAAAGCAACTCATATCATGCACAATCATAATAAACTCCTCTAAGTTTTTCTCTTTCATATACTCTTGAATATAAGAAGACCCCAGAATAATATCACCTTCTTTTTCAGTTAAACTAGAAAGAGAAACATAAGAAGAAGCAATCTTATGGCCATCAAACTCATAGTGCTTCAACCCATGAGTTAAAAAAGACTTAGGAGAAGAAACATCGGTAATAGATATACCCATCTGATATAATTTTTTAAAATCAAATTTGTATTTTCTACACATATCCTGTACCCAATTAACGTCCTCATCCAACGTTTTACTAGAATGAAAAGAAACCGTATCCATCATACTAGCAAGAACAGCTAATTCAATCTCATCTTTCGTATAAGCACTCTCATTTTCTTTCACCAATAGACAAGCTGTAGAACTAGCTTTTTCATTCCGGTAAAAAGGATAAGAATAAGACTGCAAAGTAGGATGATGATCAAAAACCGCAACCACTTGACCAGGAACATTCCTTTCATGATGATCAACCAAAATATATTCATTTTTCTCTTTTGGTAGCTCTCCTTGGTATTTTCTAGGATCTAGTCCAAAAGACAAACAGATAGAAACACTCTCCTCATCAACCTTCCGATCCGGAATCATAAAACGAGCCTCTTTTCCTTGTCTAGTAAGATACCGTTCTAATAAAACCCCGCTAACAATACTATCTACATCCGGATTCTCATGTCCCAATATAATATACATAACATCACCATTTAAAGTATAACATAAATATGATATAATACAAAAAGAGGTGAGGGATTATGAACTACGATTTAGAAATGGAACGCCAAATAGAGACTCTAGACAAAAAAAACAGATTATTATTACACGCCTGTTGTGCACCGTGTTCTTCTGCTGTTCTAGAACGAATCGCTAAATATTTTGACATTACGATTCTATATTATAATCCCAATATTACAGAAAAAGAAGAATATGAAAAAAGACTTTATGAAATACAAAGATTTATAAAAGAATTACATTTAGATAATGTAAAAGTGTTACCAGGAAGATATCATCCAAAAGAATTCTTTGATATTGCAAAAGGTCTAGAACAAGAAAAAGAACGAGGAAAACGTTGCTACAAATGTTATAAGTTAAGATTAGAAGAAACTGCCAAGGTAGCAGAAGAATTAGGCTTTGACTATTTTACAACAACACTTTCTATCAGCCCATATAAAAACAGCAAATGGCTAAATGAAATAGGGCAAGATCTAAATAATAAATATACCCCAACATACCTTTATGCAGATTTTAAAAAGAAAAACGGATATAAAAGAAGCATTGAACTATCCAAAAAATTCGGACTATATCGCCAAGATTATTGTGGTTGTATTTATTCCAAGAAAGAACGAGAACAAACAAAATTAGAACATACATCATAAAATAAAGTAGAACTTTACTTAGAGAAAAAAGTATCGTATACTGAAAAATATAAGAGGAGTGAAATTATGAAATATTATTGCATAGGAATCAAAGGGACTGGTATGTCAACACTGGCCCAAATTTTATATGACCTTGGAAACGAAGTGAGTGGATATGACGATGCAAAAGGTCACAAGTTTACCCAGGACGGATTAGAACAAAGAGGAATTCCTATCTATTATGACCATAATCATAAAATTGATCCAGATACAATTGTAACCTACAGTGTAGCATTCAAAGAAGATCACGAAGAAATGAAAAGAGTAAGAAAATTAGGTTTAACAGTAAAAAAATATAGTGAAATCATGGGTGATGTCATCGATATGTTTGAAACAATTGGTGTCAGTGGAACCCATGGGAAAACAACCACATCTTCATTAATTAGGCATTTATTAGAGCCAACACTTGGTTGCAACTATTTTATTGGAGCAGGAGATGGTCATGCCGATAAAAAAAATAAGTACTTTGTCGTAGAAAGTGATGAATTCAATCGTCACTTTACCGATTACTATCCAACTTATTCTATCATTACCAACATAGAAGCAGAACATCTAGAGTGTTATAAAGATATTGATGATATTAGAAATACCTTTGAAATGTTTGCAAACCAAACAAAAAAGTTAGTAGTAGCAAACGGAGATAATGAAGAAGTAAGAAAAATTCATTATCAAACACCAGTGAAATTTTATGGATTTCATGAAAATAATGACATCGTAATTAAAAATATGAAATTATTGGAAACAGGATCTGTATTTGATTTATATATAGATAAAGAACTATTTGGTCATTTTGACATTCCACTATATGGTAGTCACATGGTAATGAATGCAGCATCAGCAATTACCATCGCAAAAGAATTAGGTTTAACGAAAGATACCATTCATGAATTATTAGAAACATTCCATAATGCTAAAAGACGTTTTGCAGAAACAAAGATGGGAAACTGTGTAATTATTGATGATTATGCTCATCATCCAACAGAAATTAAAGTCACATTAGAAGCAGTAAAACAAAAATATCCAAATAAGCGATTAGTGGTAGTATTTGTACCAAATACTTATTCTAGAACAAAAGATTTTAAAGAAGAATTTGTAGAAGCATTTAACATTGCTGATAAAACATATTTAACAGATATTGATTCCAATAGAGAACGCCAAGAAGACTATCCTGGTGTAACATCTCACATGATTGTAGATAATCTAAAAAATGGGGAAATGATAAGTCTAGATACTATAGACAAATTAAAAAACGAAAAAGACTCTGTTATCTGTTTTATGAGTTGTGCATACGTTGACAATTTAATTGACAGTTTCAAAAACTTAATAAAATAAAGAGGTTAGCCTCTTTTTTCTTTTTTATCGAAATTTTTTTCGGTTTTTTTCTTTGTTCGATTGCTTTTATACGAACAATTGTACTATAATAGTAATAGATTAAGAAAGGGAGGAAAAATTATGACAAAAAAGTATTTAGTATTACAAATAGAGAAAGAAAAAAGAGGAAAGTGGAGTCAAAAGTTTCTTACCACAAAATCAATTTTAGATGATAAAATCTACGATAAAATAACGGACATATTCTTTTACGAAGATATTTACCAATACACAACAACAGAATACTTTATTGACATTACAAACTATCAGGAATTATATAAAAAAAGCACTTATCAGCTAGCACTAGACATAAAAAACAAATTGACATCCAAATATCCTATAGTCGTAAAAATAGGAATAGGTACCAATCTTTTTTTAGCAAAAACAGCTTGTAATATCATAACCAAAATACAAAAAACAACGATTGCGTATTTAGACGAAAAAGAATATATCTCAACATGTTCCACCCATCAACCACTATCAGACTTTTGGCAAATTAGTAATAGTATGATGCTAAAATTAAAAAAATTAGGTATTAACACCATGGAAGATATTAGAAATTATTCATACAAGAAACTATATGAAGTATTTGGATATAACGCAGAATATCTAATCAATCATTCTCTAGGAATAGAAGGAGCAACTATAAAAGAGTTACAAAAAGAAACACCTCCTAGAGCAATTTCTTCTTGCATGACATTAAAACCAATAAAAACAAGAAAAGAAAGTATCAAAGAATTACAAAAATTATTAGATTTAAATATTTTAAAATTAAGAGAAAATAGTCTTTCTGCCAAAACAATACATTTATATATTAAATATGCCAACAACATCATTCCAAGACAAATCATCCCCATTAAACTAACAAAAGCAACAAGTTCTTATCCCGTTTTAATGAACTTAACACTACAAACATTTAACGATAATGCCAATCTCTTTTTTCCCATTGAAAAATTAGCAATTTCTTTTGGAGAAATTATAAAAATTGATATGGATATTCAATCTTTACCAACCAAAAAGAAAAAGATAAAATTTATTTGGCAAAATATTTTTTATCAAAAGAAAAACTCATCTTTATCAAAATCAAACAAAATGACATTTTTACATACATAAAAATCAATATTTAACTAGGAAATAAAAGGAGATTTTGCTATAATAGAACTAGTGGTGAAAAAAATGAAACGTAGTGAAGTACAAAGAGAAAAATTAAGTCCTATGATGCAACAATATATGGAGATAAAAGATAAATACGAAGATTGTATTATCTTTTTTCGCCTTGGAGACTTTTATGAAATGTTTTTTGAAGATGCCATTATTGCTTCCCGCATACTAGAATTAACCTTAACAGGAAAACAAGCAGGGTTAGAAGAAAGAGTTCCTATGTGTGGAGTCCCACATCACGCCTATGCCTCATATGTAGATACTTTAATAGAAAAGGGATATAAAGTAGCTATTTGTGAACAACTAGAAGATCCAAAAGAAACCAAAGGAATGGTAAAACGTGACGTTATTCAAGTCATTACAAAAGGAACAAGAATTGATGAAAATATAGATTCTAAAAGTAATAATTACATCGCAAACATTTATAGTTTTGATTATTGCTACGGAATCAGTTTTGCAGACATTTCAACTGGAGAAGTCTATGCCATGTTAATCGAAGGGGAAAAAGATAAAGTAATAAAAGAAGTCGTAAAACATGGTTTTAAAGAAGTAATTGTAAATGATGCCATAGATAGAGAAATCATTCAAATACTACGAACGAACTATAATGTATTAGTAACAATTACAGAAGAAGAGTTAAATGATAAAAATTATGAATATATCTATAAAGAAATTGAAGACATTAGACTCACTTCAACCCTAAAACATTTATTATATTATATTATCGACACAAAAAAAGGAGACTTACATCACCTTCAAAAATGTCAAATTATAAAAAACAGTGAATATCTAGAATTCGATAACAACACTAAAAGAAACCTAGAATTAACAGAAACCCTAAGAAATAGGGAAAGACAATATAGTTTGTTATGGCTCCTAGATAAAAATAAAACTGCCATGGGCTCAAGATTTTTAAAATATAACATAGAAAACCCATTAACAAGAAAAGAAGAAATACAGCGTCGCTATGATATGGTAGAAAAACTATCTACAGAATTTATTTTACGAGACGATCTAATAAAAGAATTAGGAAATGTTTATGACCTAGAAAGATTAGCCGGAAGAATTAGTTACGGAAACTTAAATGCCAAAGATTTATTACAACTAAAAACTTCCCTTGGACATCTTCCAAAAACAAAAGAAATTCTAGAACAAATTCATTATGACAAAAAGTTAGAAACCCTAGATGAATTATACGAGTTATTAGATAAAACCATCCTAGAAGATGCTCCATTTACATTACACGAAGGTCATTTAATAAAGTCAGGATATAATGAAGAATTAGATGAATTAAAAAGAGTCAGTAGTGGATCCAAAGACTTCATTCTTGAACTAGAACAAAAAGAAAAAGAAAAAACGGGAATCAAAAATTTAAAAGTTGGTTTCAACAAAGTATTTGGATATTATATAGAAGTTTCAAAAGGACAGACTCATCTAATCAAAGAAGAATATGGATATGATAGAAAACAAACACTAGCGAATTGTGAAAGATTTACAACTCCACTTTTAAAAGAAAAAGAAAATATTATTTTAGGAGCAGAAGAAAAAATTATCAGTCTAGAATATAAATTATTTATGGATATAAGAGAAGTTGTAAAACGATATACTGCTAAACTACAAAAGATAGCAAAAATAATTAGTGAAATCGATATGTTACAATCCTTCTCAATGGTAAGTGATCAATATCGTTTTGTAAGACCAACATTAACAGAAGAAAAAAGTATCAAAATGATAGAATGTCGTCATCCAGTTGTAGAACAAGTAATGAAAGATAAGTACATTCCAAACGACATTATTATGGACAAAACAACAGATATACTATTAATTACTGGACCTAATATGGCAGGTAAATCTACATATATGAGACAATGTGCAATTACTGTTATTATGGCCCAGATTGGTTGCTTTGTTCCATGTAAAAGTTGTACCATGCCAATCTTTGATAAAATATTTACAAGAATTGGAGCAAGTGACGACTTAGTATCTGGAGAGTCAACTTTTATGGTAGAAATGAAAGAAGCAAATACCGCAATCAGCGAAGCAACAGAACATAGTCTAATTTTATTTGATGAATTAGGTAGAGGAACCGCAACCTACGATGGTATGAGTCTAGCACAAGCAATACTAGAATATATACATGACAAAATCAAAGCCAAAACAATGTTTTCTACTCACTACCATGAACTAACAGCCTTAGAAAAAGATTTAAAACATTTAAAAAATGTCCATGTTTCAGCTGTAGAAAAAGATGGAAAAATAACATTCCTACACAAAGTCAAAAATGGCCCTGTAGATAAAAGTTATGGTATTCATGTTGCCAGTCTTGCTCATCTACCAGAAAGTCTAATCAAACGAGCTGATGAAATTCTAAATGTATATGAAAAGAAAAATGTAAAAAAAGAAACATTTACACAAACTTCACTGTTCGAATTAACGGAAAGTGAAGCGGAACCAAAGAAAAATCCAATAGAAGAAAAAATAAAAGCAATCAACCCATTAGAAATGACACCAATGGAAGCACTAAACTATCTATATGAATTAAAAAAAGAAGCAAGTAGAAAGGAATAAAATCATGAAAAATAGAAGTGAATTAAGAGAAATCATCATGAAAGTCATTTATCAAACTTACATATTAGATAAAACAAAAAATACATACGATATAAAAAACTTAATCAAAGAACAACTAGAAGTAGAAAACGACTACGTAAATCAATGCGTAGAAGGTATCATAAAAAACCAAAAAGAAATAGATGCTTTTGCAGACAAATATATGAATAACTGGACAATAGACCGATTAAATAAAGTCGATAAAGCAATTTTATCTCTTGGTATTTATGAATTAATGTATACGGATACCCCCAGTGTAGTAGCAATCAATGAAGCAATTGAACTTTCTAAGAAATATTCTGAAGAAGCTGTAACAAAAATGATAAATGGGATCTTAGATAAAATTTATCACGAAGAAGAAAAATAGAAAGGGATCATACTATGAATGATAAATATATCACCGTAACGCAATTAACAAGATATATTAAATATAAAATTGATAACGATGTAAACCTAAATGAAGTTTTCCTAAAAGGAGAAATTTCAAACTTTAAAGCACATAGTAGAGGACATTTTTATTTCACATTAAAAGATGAAGGATCAAGAATTAATGCTATTATGTTTGCATCCAACACAAAAAAAATAAAATTCATGCCTCAAGACGGAATGAAAGTATTAGTAACAGGAAAAATTAGTGTTTTTGAAGCAAACGGCGGATACCAAATTTATGTCAATGATATGTTAGAAGATGGTATAGGAAATTTATATATAGCCTATGAACAATTAAAAAAGAAGCTAGAACAAGAAGGATTATTTAGGAAAGAATACAAAAAGAAGATTCCTAAAATTCCAAATAGAGTAGGGGTTGTAACAGCACCTACAGGAGCTGCAATCAAAGATATTATATCGACAATTAAACGACGCTGGCCACTAGCAGAAATCATCCTATTTCCATCCCTAGTACAAGGAGAAAATGCAAAAGAAGACATTGTAAGACAGATTGAAAATGCTAAAAACTATAATCTAGATACCTTAATTGTAGGTCGAGGCGGTGGATCAATCGAAGATTTATGGCCATTTAACGAAGAAATCGTTGCTAGAAGCATATTTAGTTGTAATATACCTATAATAAGTGCTGTAGGCCATGAAATTGACTTTACAATTGCTGATTTCGTTGCCGATCTAAGAGCTCCAACTCCAACAGGAGCAGCAGAGTTAGCAGTACCCCAGAAAGCAGATGTTGAAAATTATCTAAACCAATTAAAAATAAGACTAAATAAAGCAATGCAACATAAGATTAATATCAATACTCAAAAACTAGAAGAAATAAAAAGTAGGTATATTTTTCAAAACCCTATTGCAATTTATCAAGCTAAAGAACTACAATTTGATAGTATCCTAGATCGCTTAAAATTTGCAAGTAAAAACCTAACTACAATAAAAGAAAAAAAATTCATATCAATTATGAGTTCATCTATTTTCCAAAACCCAAAACGATTAATAGAGTCAAAACAAAATAAGTACCTACAACTAATATCAAAACTAGAAACACTAAGTCCATTACTAACCATTCAAAGAGGCTACTCCATGACAAAAAAAGATGGCAAAGTAATAACAAGTACAAAAGAAGTAAAGAAAAAAGATAAAATTGAAATCACACTAACAGATGGAACAATTAATGCAGAAGTAATATAAAAAGAAAGGAATAAAAAACATGGCAAAAGAAGAAAAAGAATTAACATTTGAAGAAAGTTTAGAAAAACTAGAAGACATCGTAAAAAAACTAGAAAGTGGAGAAGTACCTCTAGACGATGCAATTAAAGAATTTAATACCGCAATGACACTAGCAAAACAATGTGATGAAAAACTAAAATCAGCAGAAGAAGCCATTACCAAAATTGTAAACCCAGATGGTTCTCTAAGTGATTTTAAAGTAGAGGAATAAAAAAGAAGCAAAATTTTGCTTCTTTTAATTTTCTTTAAATGACTGTTGCTTTTTCAAAAGTAATAATAAAGCTTTTTGAAATTCCTCTTCGTCTGCAAGCGGCAACAACATACTTGAATCTTCTGGATCTTCTTTACGAATCATCATATCATGAGGATTATTCTCATTAGAAAGATATAAATAATGATCAATTTTATCTAATAAAATATAATTGGCATTATTGAAAGTATATATACTAATTTCATCTATCATCAATTAAGACCACCTTTCATATTAGGTCATTTGTTATTAAATATAGAATGATAACAATTATTCGAAACGAAAACAAGGCTTACAACTCTTCCTGTTCATGTTTTTGTTTTACCAAAAGTAGAAGCGCTTTTTCAAATTCCTCATCATTGTCTAAGGGTAATAAAATAGTTTCGTCATTAGGATCTTCTTTACGAATCATCATATCACAAGAATCTTTTTCATTAGAAAGATATAAATAAGAATCAATTTTAGTAACTAAAAAATAATCTTTTCCATCAAAAGAATAAACAGTAACCTGAGCCATTATTTACCACCATATCCTTTCTCAGATATGATTTGTTCTTGAGATTCTTCCATCATTTGGTTAAGTTCATCCATAGGATTATTTTCTGGTTGCTCACCACTAATAATATAGTTTTTAGCATCACTTTGAAAATCAGAATCGAATAGACCTTCTTCATATCTATCAGGATCAACACTACTTATACGTTCATCAATATTATCAACATCATAAGTATCTTCTGCAATTTCTTTTCCCTCATCTTGTTCATATGAAGTAGTATATTCATTAGCAATAGCACCTAAAACTTTCGCTGGTTCTTCCTGTGTTTCTCTAATACCACTTTGTATCTGTTGAGAAGCACCTATAGTATCGATAAAATAGTTTTTTCCATCATCAGTTCTATGAGTATTATCATGATCAGCCTCCGTTACCATCTGAACAGCGGGAGCATTCGTGTAATCACTTTCTTTTTTTATTGTACTGATAGCATTGACACCACTAAATCCTAAAGCAACTAGCGTTGCTCCAACAATAAAATTATAAATACCAACTCTAATACGCTTTGAAATAGATGGAGTGGCCTGTCTTTTAGATACCGTCGCCCTAATTCGTTCTCCACCAACAGATTGACTTCTTACATATTCATAATTTTGTTCAGCACTCACTAAAGAAACATTTTTAAGTCTAGTATTACCTGCAAAAGTAGTATTCTCATAAAAACCATGAATACCTTGTCTATCTTCATCGTAATTCATATCATTCACCTCTAGTATAACTATAGCAAAACTCATCTAAAAAATCAAAAAAAATGTAAAATTTTAGTGTAAATGGAAAAAACTATTTAACATAATAAAAAATAAAAAAATCACACTATAAATGTAGTAAAGAAAAGAGGTGATTTTTTTGAAATTAAAAAATAAATTACTACTATTAATCCTTCTTATCACTATGATTCCCATAAATACACTTGCTTATTCAAATTATGTTATCGCATCTGGCGAAACAATAGGTATTGAAGTAAATTCAAAAGGTGTTTTAGTCGTAGGGTTTTACGAAGTAGACAACACTTACCTAGCCAAAGATGCCGGTTTTGAAGTAGGAGATAAAATTACCCAGGTCAATAACGAATCCGTAGATAGTATTTCTTCTATGGTAGATGCTCTAGAAAAACAAACAACAAATGAAATAGAATTTACCATATCTAGAAACAAAGAAGAAAAAACAATATCCATGGCCTTGCAAGAAGATGAAAACAAAGTATTAAAAACAGGTCTATATGTAAAAGATCAAATTAATGGAATTGGAACGTTAACATATATAGACCCAGAAACAAAACGTTTTGGTGCATTAGGACATGAAATCATAGAAACAACAACAGCTCAAAAATTTGAAATTAAAGATGGAAAAATTTTTAATGCTACTGTATCAAATATTGAAAAAAGCAGAAATGGAACAGCAGGAGAAAAAAATGCAACTTATGATAAAACAACAACAGCAGGGGAAATAGATAATAATGACATCACCGGAATTTATGGTACATATCAAGAAGAAATAGCAAACATGGAAACTATGGAAGTAGGTACAAAAGAAGAAATAAAAGAAGGCCCTGCTACCATAAAAACAGTAATCGAAGAAAATAAAACAGAAGAATTTAATATCAACATTATAGGAATTGATACTACTAGTAAAACAAAAAATATATTATTTGAAATTACAGATGAAGACCTCTTAAATAAAACAGGAGGAGTTGTTCAAGGTATGAGTGGATCTCCAATCATTCAAAATGACAAGATAATTGGAGCAGTAAATTATGTAATTGTAAATGACACAAAAAAAGGATATGGAATCTTTATCACCACAATGTTAGAAGAAGGAGATAAATAAGAGACAATTGTCTCTTTATTTTTACCTACGTTTGTGATAGAATAAATAACCAGACAGGGGATGAAGTATATGAAAGTATGGACAAAAGTAAAATTAACAGACAAAAATAAAGATGTTGAATTAATAGCTAAATCATTAACAAACTACTTATATGGATATGGCCCCATCTTAGACATCACAAGAAAATACCATATCAAACCAGAAGACAGAAAAATACTAGATCAATATACAGCAAATAGAATTGCTGGAATATTAATGTTATATCTTGCAAAAGACACAAAAAGAATTAATGACATCGTAAATAAATACAATATTCCCGAAGGAATTATTAGTGATATTATGCCAGAACTAGAAGGATATATTGAACGATAAAAAAAGACATACAATGTCTTTTTTCTTTCTATAAATATAACAAAACGCTAAAAAACGTAATGAACATTACAACAACTAAAATAATAGATACAATCTTAACAACTTTTTCATTCATTTTTATACACCTCAGTAACCATTATAAAATAAATGTCAAAAAAAGTAAAATCATTTTTTTCATAGTTCCTAAAAAAACGAATAAAGTATACAAAGGAGAATTTATGAAAAAAATAAAAAAAGAACTAAAACAAAACAAACTACTACTATTACTAACAATATTAATAATAATCTCTATCATTCTAGGAATCTTATTTCCAGCCATCTTATCACAAGAAGATAAACAATTAATTCAAACAAGTATAACAGACTTTCTATCAGCCATTGAAAAAGGTAATATAAACAACTTCTCCAGCCTAATTTCAAGTCTAACAAATAATATATTAGTAACGATAGTAACATGGATTCTAGGCCTATCACTAATAGGAATTCCTATCCTTATTCTAATCATCTTTTTTAAAGGATTTATAACCGGATTTTCTATTTCAAGTATACTAATAACAAAAGGAATAAAAGGGACAATAATAACGATAATTTATACAATCCCTAATTTACTAAATCTAGCAGTAACTTTACTACTAGGATATTATGCAATATCATTTTCTTTAGTAATATATAAAAGCATCTTCAAAAAAGAAGCAAAAAACTATAAACCAATTATCAAAAGATATATAAAAATTGGGATATTTTTCTTACTCATAGAAATTCTAATTTCTTTAGCAGAAGTATATATAATTCCCAATATACTTAGATTTTTATAAAGATATCACCAGATATCTTTTTTCTTTTTAAAATCTAATGTATAATAAACTAAGGTGATAACATGAAAGAAAAAACTGTAGTAATAGGGATGAGTGGGGGAGTAGACTCCTCTGTTGCTGCTTGCATATTAAAAGAAGAAGGATATAACGTTATAGGAGCTACCATGCAACTATTAGATAATGAAGACACCACATCCGCTATTAAGGATGCTAAAAAAATAGCAAAACAACTTCAAATACCACATTACGTATTTGATTTAAGAAAAGAATTCAAGGATCAAATCATAAAAGGATTTATAGAGTCCTATCAAAAAGGTCTAACACCAAATCCCTGTGTCAATTGCAATAGATTATTTAAATTTGGAATGTTTTTTCAAAAAGCAAAGGAACTAGGAGCTAATTATATTGCTACTGGTCATTATGCTAAAGTTGAAAATAATCATCTCATGATAAGTAAAACTGATGGTAAAGACCAATCCTATTTTCTATGTCAAATAGAAAAAGATATCCTTCCATACATCCTATTTCCATTAAAAAACTATGCATCTAAAGAAGAAATAAGACAGATAGCAAGAAAGTACCATCTACCAGTTAGTGAGAAAAAAGACAGTCAAGAAATATGTTTTATACCAAATGATGACTACAAACTCTTTCTAAGTCAACACATCAAACAAGAAACAGGTAATATCATTTTAACAGGCGGAACAATTCTAGGAACTCATGAAGGCATCTACCAATATACAATCGGGCAAAGAAAAGGCTTAAACATCTCATATAAAGAACCACTATATGTAATAGATATAAACCCCAAAGATAATACAGTGATTGTAGGTACCAACGATGAATTAATGAAACAACAATTACAAGCAACTAATATGAACTATTTAGTTTCAAAAGAAGAGTTTTATCAAAAACCAATATATGCCAAAATAAGATCGAGAGGTGCACTAGAAGAAGTAGAAAAAATAGAAGAAAAAGAAAATAAATTAATTGTTACTTTTAAAAACAAAATAAGAGCCATCACACCTGGACAATTCATTGTATTTTATAATAAAAAGAAAGAATGTTTAGGTGGTGCAGTCATTAAAAAGTAAACTAGACAACTTTATCAAAACAAAAAAAGTGTCAATTTACACTTGATTATTCTCCTCAGAATGTCTATAATGATATTAGGAGGGTAATGAAAAAATGAAAGAATTAAACGTAGTATTAACAGAATTAGGAATTAGTAAAGTTAGATTAGCAAAATACCTTGGAGTATCAAGACAAATGCTATACAACTATCTAGCAATCGAAAACCTAAATGACTGGCCAAAAGAAAAAGCTGCAAAATTACTAAGTTTATTAAATATAGAAAGTATTGATCAATTAGCTGATTTAAAAATAAATGGAGAATATATCATTGAAGTAGAAAACAGATTAAAAGAAGGAGTAAAAGATTCTTCAAATAAAGAAGTAATTGCAGACTTAAAAGGATTCAATAAAAAGGAACAGGAATTATTATCTGATATTATTAACTTACTAAAAGAGAAACTTGCAACAGATAAAACAAAAGATACATATAATACTTATTTATATCTACACCATTTTCTACAATCAATGGAAACAACAGAAGAATTAAAATACATGTTAGCATACATGTCTAAATCTCTAGGATTTACAGAACCAATGGAATTTGCATTTAATAGTGATAAACAATTTATTTTTGAAAGCATTATGTTCAGTGCTATGACTTTATATAACAACGGTGGTGCATCTAAAAACAAAATTAGTGAAACTCATAAACGTTTCGTACAAGATATCGAACATAAAAAAGAAGAAAAACTATCAAGAACACAAGAATTAAATTCTGCAAAAGTACAAGCACTAGCAGAACTTGGTTATACAGAAATTAACGAAGATAACGCAAAAGAAGTGTTCGAAAAAATTGCAGAAATTCAATCACGAAAAGTATAGATTCCAAAAAAGGAATCTTTTTTGCTATAAAAAAAGAATAAAAGGAGTAACCATGTATAAACAAAAGAAATTTGTAACTGAAACAGAGCAATATTTTTATCAAATACTTTTAGAAATAGAAAAAGAATATGATGTAAAAGTACAGGCCCAAATCAATCTCGCAAGCATTATAGAAAAAAACATAAAACATAAATATGCCAATGAATTATTTAGAAATATAGATTTTGGTATCTTTGATAAAAACTTAGAGCATCTATTATTAGCAATTGAAATAAATGATCGAACTCATTTAAAAAAAGAAAGAAAATTAAGAGATGAAAAAGTAGACAATATTTTAAAGGATGCTAATATAAAAATAATTAAATTTTATACAGACAAAGAAAACAAAAGAATCTATGTAATAAATAGAATCCTAAAAAATATAGGTTTAATTATCTAAAGTGTAGGGGATAGAACACAATAAAATAAATGATTTTTTTCTAATGAGTAACACGTCTAAAAAATAAATAACCTAAAATAAATTTTATTATAAAAAATTAAAAAAATAATTATATAAAATATAGATTACAAAATCTTTATCTTTACCAACGATTTAACAAACCTTATATTATATTGTATATATATAATTAAGTAATCAATTTCAATTAAATATAATAAAAAATATAAAATAAAGAATAAAAGCATAAAGTATTCCATATTACCATACTAACAGAATGTAGTACTTCAATATACCTCTAATTTAGATAGTTTTAAAAGAAGTTAACATAATATCAATTATAGGAAGTTAGGTATAATAATTAAAAATAAGTAAAAATACATATTTATTCATACTCTAATACATAATATACTATTATTAGAATTATATATTCTCTCTAAAATAATATATAAAAACTCAAAATGTGATTTAAACATTTATTTTTTTATAAATAAAATTTTTTAAATTAGTTTTTACAATAATATTTTTTTTCTTTATAAATATATATTCATCCTATAATCTTTTACATACATATTATCTTAATATATTATAGATGACTGACAATAAAATTACCTACCTATTTATTATATATCTATAATCTATCTACCTTCCCCCTCTTTTCTCTTCATAATATAAATAGGGGAAGTGCTCTGAAATGAATCGAGAATGAAAAAGATAGATAATTATCCACCTCGATTTATTTTAGGAATCTCTCTAATGAATCGAGAATGAAAAAGATGGACAGTTATTCATCTCGATTGATTTTAGAAAACATAATTTTTCTGTTATGGGAAATAATAATATTGGAGGAGGTATAAAAATGAAAAAAGGAACGATTAAATGTGATGTGGAAACATGTAAGCATAATAATTGTGACAATGGTTGCTGCGAACTAGATGAAATCAAAATTAGTTGTACCTGTGGTAATGATTGCTGTAAAAAAACAGAAGAAACCATCTGTCAAAGTTTTAAAAAATCAAAGTAGGGGGAGAGCTAACAAAAAAATACCTATATATAAATAGGTATTTTTATTTTATGCTTCCCCCCTTCTCTTCTATATCTTTATGAAAGCTTTGATTAGCAATAGACACAACGTCACGAAAAGAATATTCCTCATCAACAATATCATCACTCAAAAGAACCCTAGAAGCAACAATAGAAATCTCTTTATGATGTTTCATACCGATTGCTTCAACCTCATCAGCTATCTGATTCAATTCAGCACTCTGCTGATCATTGATCTTTTCGGGAAGAAAAGAAAAAATATCACCATCTCTAAACAACAAAATTGCACAAGAATAATTATTAACTTCCCGTAACATAGAAATTTTTTTACTCGCAACATCCTCCCCAGTAATACAAGAAAGTAAATAATTAGCTGTCTCTTGATGACCAGTTTTTGTAACCGGAGAGGTATATCTCTCCCCTTCTCTATCAACTATTAAAACACCACAACAATTATGATTAACAGGTAGATAAAAAGAATCCTCATTCGTTAACATAGATTCCATATTAAACACTCGAAAAGACGAAAACATTTCTTTTTCTTCCATAGACGTAAGATTATGGCTATCGCGAAGGTATAAATCGACTCCTTCTTCAAACGGAATTTCTCTTACCTGAAGAAGTGGTGGATAAACCTCATAATTATAACCAAAATTCTGTTTGGACTGAATATAAATTAACTTTTCTTCCCTTAAATAAGGATATTCCTTTTTAATTTGATGTAAAACATCTTGTAATAAAATACCATTATTCACAGTAACAAAAGCCGGCAAAAAAACTGTAAGATATTGAGGGCCTTCATTAAAAACTTCCGAAAACCCCTCATCAATCATATTAGTAAGTTGAATAATAGGAATCCCTTTATCCCAATAATTAGAATAAATATGGTGAACAAAAGAAATGTGGCTATAAGCATTATGGTATTGTGAAAAAAGACGCATAATATCTTTTTGATTAGCATCTTCTTTACTTTCTATAGGAATTTCATGAAAATTTGTTGAATCGATCACATATACTTTAGAAACTTCCATTATTCTAACTCATCCAATACACTGACACCTATAGAAGGCATTTCTACTTCAAAATTATCGGCAATCGTTGCACCAATATCAGCAAATGTATCAAAAGCCTCTAATCTCTTAGGTTCTAAAAAGTCACGACTATACATAATAACAGGAACATTTTCTCTAGTGTGATCACTCCCAGAAAAAGTTGGATCGTTTCCATGATCTGCTGTAATAATTAACAAATCTCCTGTATCAAGCTTATTTAAAATAATAGGTATTTCAACATCCAATTCTTCCAACGCTCTACCATAACCTTCAACATCTCTTGTATGACCATACATACTATCAAAATCAGCCAAATTAACCATACAAAGTCCTGTAAATTTCTTATCAATAATATCTGTAAATTTGTTAATAGCCTCCATATTATTATTAGCCTTCATCTGTTTATTAATACCTTGGCCATCAAAAATATCATTAATCTTACCAATACCAATCACATTATATTTATGTTCCATCAAACTATCTAAAACGCTTTTTTCAGGAGGCTTTACAGAGTAATCACGCCGTCCACTATGAACAAATTTATAATGCCCAGGTGTCCCAGTAAACGGTCTAGCAATCACTCTTCCAACACGCCATTCATCCCGTAAAGTAAGAGCTCGAATTCGCTCACAATACTCATACAAAGTAGAAACAGGAATACAATCTTCATGAGCAGCAACCTGTAAATCAGAGTCTGCAGAAGTATAAATAATAAGCGCACCATAATTTTGTTGACGTTCACCAAGCTCCTGAATAATAGAATCATCTTGACAACATTTATTGCCAATAACTCTACGTCCAGTTACTTGCTCAATTCCATTTAAAATATCAAAAGTAAACCCTTGATTAAAAGTTTTAAAAGGAATATGATTCTCAATTCCCATCATCTCATAATGACCATTTAAACTATCTTTTCCAGCGTTTTTAGGTTTTGCAATCGTATAATAAGCCTCAACATCTGGATTATCATTCATATTTAAAGTATCTAAAAAACCAATTTTCTTTAAATTAGGAATAAACAAATCATAATTATCTTTAACATGGCCTAATGTGTTAGCACCAGTATCTCCATAATTGACTGCATCTTGTGCCTCCCCAACACCTAATGAATCTAAAACCATTAAAAATATACGTTTAAATCTCATTTTTCAATCTCCTTTATGTTCCCTAGGATGATATTTTTTATAATCAGCCTCAACTTTTTCATCACTAACATGAGTATAAATCTTAGTAGTAGAAATATCTGCATGACCAAGCATTTCCTGAATACTTCTCAAATCAGCACCATGACTCAATAAGTGAGTAGCAAAACTATGGCGTAAAGTATGAGGAGAAACATCAGGATTTAAGCCTTTTTCTAATAATAAGCTTTTCAAAATTTTAAAAAAACCTTGACGAGCAATTTGTTTACCATGGTTATTTAAAAATAAAGCATCTTCTTGCCGATGATTTTTAATCAAATTTCCACGTTGTTCCAAATATAATCGCAAATAATAAACCCCGTATTCACCAATAGGAATTTCCCTTTCTTTTCTACCTTTTCCCATAATACGAATCATACCATTCTCTAAATCAACCTGATTTAAAGTTAAACTTACTAACTCACTCACTCTAAGTCCTGCACCATACATCAATTCTAACATAGCTTTATTACGATAGTCAAATGGGCTAACAAGAGGAATATCCAAAAGTAAGTCTACTTCTTCAACACTCAAAGCACGAGGTAACCTCTTTTGTAATTTAGGTCTAGAAATAAATAAAGATACATCCTCTTTCACAATATTTTCTTTTACCAAATATTTATGAAAATTTTTAATAACTGTCAAGTTATGAGCAACAGTACTAGTACTTTCCGCACTCCCCCTATTCTTTAAAAAATCTTTAATATGATCACTAGAAATATCTTTAACATAATAAGCACCATGTTCATCTAAGAACTGATAATAAATATCCAAATCATTTTGATAGGACTTAACAGTCTGATCAGTAAGACCTCTTTCAAAAAGACAATATTGAATAAAATCAGTAATTGCATCTTCAATTTTCATACTATCACCTAATATTTAGTATAAGTCAAAGAAAGAAAAAACGCAAACGAGTCATGTTGAAAAAAAAGAAAAAAAGTAGTATAATGAAGAAACCGACAAAGGAGGCAACATATGGAATATAGAACAAATTTAGGAATTGATAAAGACCAAACCTTTGGTGTGGAAATAGAATTTGCTGATGCCACATTATCTGCTGTAAAAACTCAAAGTGAAAAAGCTCACTTACCAATAAAATATATGTACCACCATTATAATAGACGCCTGCCATATGATGTATGGTACTTAGACGAAGATACTTCCGTATCGAAAGAACTGTTCGGAAAACCAGGAATCAAAAGGTTCGTTGGTGGAGAATTATCTAGTAAGATCTTACACGATACACCATGTGACTGGTTAGAACTTCAACAAATCTGTCATATGCTACAACAACTTAACGCTACTGCATCTCCTTGCTGCAGTAATCATATCACCGTAGACGTATCAAAAGCAAGAAATCAAAAAGCACTATATGAAACACTTACTCAGGTGCTAGCAATCTACGAACCAGAAATATACTCATTTTATATGGGGGATAGTTATCTAGAACGCACAACTATGGATGATTATGCAAAATTAATAAGACCAAGACTACTAACCGAACAAAAATCCCAACTCTTTTTTGAAACATTAGCTAGAAACGAACGCTCAAGATATCTTCCTTTTGTATTCACCAATTTAGATGCAGTAAATATAAAAGGAAAAAAGAACCCTAATCAAGTAGAATTCCGTTATCCAAATGGAACTCTATCTGAAAAAACAATCCAAAATAATATTAACTTCACAGTAAAACTATTACAAGCAATTAATAGTGGTGGTTTTAAACGATATAAACTAAATAGACAAGTAAGCAAAGTCTTGTCCAAAACATCAAATATGCAGGAAGAGGAGCTATATGCCCAACCCCCACGCGACCAATATTTTGAGCAACTAGTAGATATCATCGCAACCTCAGAACAAGACCAAGAAGACTTTCATGCCCAATATCAAAAAGTATTAAGAACCAAACATTAAATATGATACAATAAAGATGGTGATAGTATGAATAAACCTTTAGCCTTAAAACTAGCTCCTACTACTCTATCAGAAGTAATTGGACAAAGCCATCTCGTAGGAGAAGGAAAAATATTAACAAATCTAGTAAAAAATAAGAAATTATTTTCTATGATTCTATACGGAAAACCTGGTATTGGAAAAACCTCGATCGCCAATGCCATAGTAAATGATTTAGGAGAAAGATATCGTTTTTTAAATGCAACAGTAAATACAAAAAAAGACCTAGATGTCGTAATTGAAGAAGCTAAAATGTATGATGGAATGATTCTAATTATGGATGAAATTCATCGTTTAAATAAAGATAAGCAAGATATCTTATTACCTCAATTAGAAAGTGGTCTAATAACACTAATCGGTATGACAACATCAAATCCTTATCATGCTATTAATCCGGCCATTCGTAGTAGATGTCAATTATTTGAATTAAAAGAACTAGAAACAAACGACATTATAGAAGGCTTACAAAAAGCCATAAAACACCCAGATTTAAAAGGAATAGAAATAGATGATAAAAGTATTGAACTTATCGCAAAACTCTCTGGAAACGACCTAAGATACGCTTATAATTTGTTGGAAGTAGCCTTCTACTCTACGGATAATAAAAAAATAACCGAAGAAAAGATAAGAAAGATAAACAACAAACCAGTATTCTTTTCTGATAAAAATGGTGAGGGACACTATGACGTATTAAGTGGATTACAAAAATCTATTCGTGGAAGTGATGTGGATGCTGCTCTACACTATCTAGCAAGACTAACAGTAGAAGGAGACCTAGACTCCATCTATAGACGATTATCAGTCATAGCCTATGAAGATATTGGACTAGCAAATCCCGCTATCGGTCCAAGACTAGATGCCGCTATTAACGCCGCTGAAAGAATTGGCCTACCAGAAGCAAGAATCCCCCTTGGTACAATCGTAACAGAAATGGCCCTATCTCCAAAAAGTAATACGGCTCATACCGCTTTTGATGCAGCCATTGCCGATATCGAAGCAGGAAACGTAGGAACTATTCCATCACACATAAAAACAAATTCCCCAGATTATAAATATCCTCATGATTATAAAGGAGCCTATGTAATCCAACAATACCTACCAGATAAATTAAAAAATAAAAAATATTATCATCCAAAAGATATTGGATACGAAAAAAACATAAAAGAAATATATGAAAGATTAGGAAAAATAAAAAGCCAAGGAAATTAATCCTTGGTTTTTATGTATTTTCTAATATAAATAATTCTATTAAAAAGTTCCCATCTACATCTGTAGTCTTAATCTTAAAATCCATATCAGAAAGACTTCTCAAAATATCTCTTAGCTCTTGTTCACTATAATATTTTGTTAACTCCCTAGTCTTCTGAATACGATAAGGCTTCTCTCCTAAGATATCTGCAATTTCCTGATTAAGTCCCGTTCTTTTTTCCAGTATTTTAACCTGATATATAATTAAAAACTGACTAGCAAGTAATCCAATCAAAGGCAATGCTTCAATCGAATATTGTTGCAACTGTTGAAATTTTTTTAAAGCCGCTTTTTTATCCTTAGAAGCAAGAACTCTTACAAAATCAAATGTTAAATCCTTAGAATCTCCTAATTTTTTAACAACCAGCTCTTCTACATCAGAAATAGAAATAGCTTTGGTATCAGACCGATACAACTTTAACTTTAAACACTCCTGATGAATTCTTCCAATATCTTCTAAACAATCCGTTACCAACTTACGAACAACACCATTTTCTAAACGATATCCATCTAATTCTTTCTTCACAAAATCTATAGCATTATAATTTAAAGAAACAACTTCAGATTCCTTCTTTAATTCTTTAGTTATCTTTTTTGTATTATTTAGCTTCTTAGCAGTAACAAAAAGTAAAACACTATCTAAGGGATTCTTTAAATATTGAATAAAATGCAACACATCACGATCATTACTATCACTAGATAACATATCAATATGTGAAATGATTACTACTTTTTGTTCAGAAAAAAGGCCATAGGTATCTAAATCTTCTAAAGCAGAAGAAAGAGAAACTTCTTCTAAATCATAAGAATGAACAACAGCAGAAGAAAAGTTCCTTTTTTGAATCAACTCCCCTATCTTAGAAGAAATTAAAAACTCGTCATCACTTTCTAATAAATAACTATTTTTCATCCCTTAACACTTTCTCAATATGCATATAAATCTTTGGTAAGGCATCTTTCGTCTTTCCTCCACCCTGAGCAAATGTTGGACTACCTCCTCCATTACCAAGGGAAGAAACAGCAGCATCTTTTACAATCAAACCACTATTAACATGACAACTACTACGAGATAAGAAATTGATACTACCATCATCTTTAACATTAGCAAAGAATACAAATCCAGTCCCCATCTCATCAATCATCGCATCCGCAACAGCCTTTAATAGATTAACGTCTTTATTCTCAACCGTCATCAAAAGACCAAATGTACCATTATAATCTTTAATATGTTCGCGATAAACATCTAAATTAGATAATACCTGTTTTTCTCTTAAATCACGATATTTCTTTTCTAATTCACGAACCTCTAGTTGAATATATTGTAACTCATTACGATTAAAGATAATATCCTTATAAGATACTGGTTTTGAATGATCAATATCAACATCAAATTCTAATGTAATACCCACATCTTTAGCCTCATCCAAAATCTCTTTTGCCTTCATCAATAGCTTAATCATTTCATCATTATAAGGTTTGATAATCTCAAATAAAGTATCTTCTATCTTAGGACCAGTTGCTGCTTCAATTCGATATAAATTACTTCCTTTAGACTCATAAGAATAAATTGCAAACTTACCAATATCTCTCGTATTAGCAGCATGAGTACCACCACATAATTCAACAGACTTACCAATTTTAACAACACGAACAACATCTCCGTATTTTTCATTAAATAGTGCCATAGCACCAATCTGTTTTGCCTTATCAATTGGCATAATCTCTGTAGATATAATAAGATGTTTATCAATCATATCATTAACAAAATTTTCAACTTCAATAATCTTATCATCCGTCATCTTACCAGAATAAGTAAAATCAAAACGAAGCTTATCCCCATCAACATAACTACCTGCTTGATGAATCTGACCAGAAACACACTGTTGCAACGCATATTGTAACATATGAACGCTTGAGTGATTACACTCTATTCTCTTACGACGATCTTTATCCAAGATAATCTCACATTCATCATTGGCAGAAATAACTCCATCCAGTAGTTTTACTTTATGAATATGTTGTCCATTAGGAGCCTTAAAAGCGTCCAGCAAACGAGCCTTAAAATTCTTACCAATTATCATACCCGTATCACTAACTTGACCACCACTTTCTGCATAGCAACAAGTTCTCTTTAATGCAATATAACAGTCATGATCACTAGATTTTACAATACTATCCCTAGAAAAAATAGCTAAGACATTCGTCTTCAAACGATAGATTCCATAGACAAATTGACTTTCTTCTTTAAAATCAAGCAATACTTTCTTTTGACTAGCCATTGCAGACTTGTTTTTCGCATTCTTTTTGGCAAGTTCTTTTTGTATATTCATATATTTATCAAACTCTTCTTTAGAAACCTTATATCCAAGTTCCGCAAGATATTCTTCCGTAAGTTCAAATGGAAAACCATACGTATCATATAATTTAAAGGCATCTTCTCCACTGATCGTACCATCCATAGATTCATCTACCAACTCTTTTAAACGTCTTTCTCCAGCTTCCAAAGTCCTTAAGAAAAGCTTTTCTTCTTCCAATACCAAGGTCTCAACCTTTACCCAGGCATCCGTTAAATAAGGATAGGCATCCTTCATCGTCTCAACAACTTCAGAAACAATCTTATATAGGAAAGGTCCTTCTAATCCTAAATTCTTACCAAAACGAACACTACGACGTAGAAGTCGTCTCAAAACATAACCACGTCCCGTATTATCAAAAAAAGCCCCATCTGCTAAAGCAAAAGTAATAGCACGAATATGATCCGCAATAATCTTAAATTCTTTTTGACCCGTATAACTAAAACCAACTAACTCTTCAATATGTTTAATAATAGGTTGGAACAAATCTGTCTCAAAATTACTATCGACATCTTGGAAAATACAACACCATCTTTCAAGACCAGCACCCGTATCAATATTCTTACTAGGTAATTCTTTATACTCTTCTCTTGGAACACCTTTTTTAGCGTTAAATTGACTAAATACATTATTCCAAATTTCAACAAAACGTTCTTGGTCTTCATCTTTCTTAAACTTTTCTAAAGCATCATGATTAGGATCATATTTTTCGCCACGGTCAAAGAAAATCTCAGAATCAGGCCCACATGGACCTTCACCAATCTCCCAGAAGTTTTCTTCTAACGGAATAATATGATCTTCTATCATACCAACTTCAACCCATTTTTGATATGCCTCATGATCCTCTGGATAAACAGTAACATAAAGTAACTCTTTAGGAATAGCAAACCATTCTTCTCCTGTTAACAATTCAAAAGCATACTCAATGGCTTCCTCTTTAAAATAATCACCAACAGAAAAATTACCCATCATTTCAAAAAAAGTCTGATGACGTTTCGTAAGACCAACATTCTCAATATCATTGGTACGAATACACTTTTGAATATTAACAATTCTTCTACACTCTGGTACTTCACGTCCATCAAAATATTTTTTTAATGGTGTAACACCAGCATTAATCCATAATAAACTATCATCGTTTACAGGAATTAAAGAAGCACTTTCTACTTTTTTATGCTCCTTGCTTTCGAAAAACTGAAACCACATTTTTCGAATATCATTATGACTCATATATTTCATATTACTTCTCTCCTTCATGTATTTTAATATCTTCTAGTATCTCTAACAATCTCTTATGATAATCTTCTAAACTACCATTATTAAATAAAAAATAATCAGCAAAAGCAATAGGTCCGCCCTTCGCTAAATTCTCAATCTCTGTAATATCACGGTAACGAATATCATCTCTCGAAAACGGTCTTTCTTCTCGATTACCAACCCTCTCATACCGTAATTCTTTATCAACGACAATACAAACCAATTTTAAGTTTGGAAAACGTTTGATTAAATACTGATATTCATACCAGGAATAAAGACCATCTAATACAACATTTCCTTTTGTTAGCGCCTCTTTAATATCTGGTTCTAAAAACTTAGCATAACATTCAGGGCCATGTTCTTTTCTTAATTTTTCACGAAACTCTTTTTCGCTCTTTCCATCAGGAGTTCGATCGATGCCAGCTTCCTCCATCAACTTATAAGTAATCCCACCAAAGTACAATTTTGTCCAACCTTTATCCTCTAAATAATTGGTAGCAATACTTTTACCACTACCACTCATACCAACAACCGCAATCAACTGATTCATATAATTTCTCCTTCCTTAGCAGCTTCTAACCCCATAATTTTATCCGCTTCAGAAAAAAGACGTTCTTTAGAAGTATTACGAACAATATAATCGTAATCTTTATATTCTTCCATCTCAACTTCAGTAACATGATTCTTTTCTGCATCACTAAGATGATTATCATAATTTTCACGAATCACATGAACAATAACAACATCATCAAAACGACGCTTTAACTCCTCAAATTCAAACAACAATCGTCCATCAGCAATAATAAAAACATCAAAAAAATTCTTTAAAATCTCAATATCTTCACATAAGCGATCTAATAGGAAATATTTCTTATCAAGTTTCTTCTGAATAATTTCAATTCCCATTTCCTGCAAAAACTCACGAGGTTTCTGAGACATGTCACCATTCCAACTAAAATAATTTCTCGCATATTCATATAACGGTGTAGTAATATGTAAAATACATGCATTATGACCAGCAAAGTCATACTGTGTTTTCATATATCTACCCATCAAATCTTTACCGCTACCCGCCTTACCTGCTAATACATAAATCTTCATAGTTCCTCCTTAATACAAATAAAAGACCTAGCTAGGAGTGCATAAGCACGGTACCATCCTAGCTTGGTCTTAATTCTAATAACGGCATGGCCGATAAAGCTCATAAAGGAGCTTCTTAAAGATAGAATAAATCATTTTCACCAGCCATGATCTCTCTAAATATTCTATTTCTTTAATACTTATCTTTACTCTACGCTTTATTTTCTTTTATATCTTCATACCCAGTAACCTTTCCTACCACATCCATTTTTTCATTGATAAAGGTAAGAATAATTTTTAATGCAGCAATCACTGGTGTTGCAACAATCATACCTATAATACCAAAGAAATGCTGGAAAATCAATAGCCCTAACATAATTGTTACAGGATGTAATTTCATAGTGTGTCCCATAATAAGTGGTTGATAGAAATTGTTCTCCAAAAGTTGTACAACAATAATAGAAACAACACAACAAATACCTACAATTGGATCCATCATAAAACCAACAATTAAGATTGGAATTGCTCCAATATAAGGTCCAAAATAAGGAATAATGTCTGTAAGTGCACAAAATAACGCAAATACCAATGGAGCTTGAATGCCACTTAACGTAAGACCAATCGCTTGCGTAATAAATACTAATGTCATAACAAGCAAAACACCTTGCACATAACTACGTAAAGATTCATTCAAACGAACGATTAACTCGGTAGCTCCTTGTCTCCATCTTTTTGGAAGGAAAGAAATAAAAGCATGATTTAATTTATCAAAATCAAACAACATATAAAAACCAATCATAAGTCCTAAGAAGAAAGAAACGCCACCACTGACAACAGAAGATACAATTCCAATCGCCATATCAGGAATACGAGTTGTCATATTAACACCAAACGTTTCAACTGTATGATATAACCGATCTTTAAGAACTGTAAAATCATAATCAAACGTATGATTCAAATCACCAATAACTCCATTAAAAAATTCTTTTGCTTCCTCCACTAACGATGGAATATTTCCTATAAAATCTCTTACTTGAGCCCCCATCGCTGGAATAACCAAAGCAACAGTCAAAAACAACAAAGCAATAAATAATAAATAAACTAAAATACAAGCTAAAATTCTAGGCATCTTCTTACCCTGTAAAAACTTAACCAAGGGATCTAATAACCACGCAATAATAAGTCCAATAAAAATTGGAGAAATAACCACTAAAAACTCACCAATAAATTTTAGAGCATGCCATTCTTTCACCAAGTAAGTACCAAGTAGAATCAAAGCTATAATAGTCATAACATAAAAAATGCGAACAATTTTTTTCCCTGTAAATAAAATATCATTTAAACTATTAATATCTACATCATTATCTTTTCTTTTTCGAAATAACATAAATTCATCTCCCTAATACTACCATACTCTAATTTGATTATATCATACTATTTGTAAAATAAAAATGGAAAAAAGAGAGATTTTTGTTATAATAAACATGGTGGTAATATGAACACAATAAAAGAAAATATAGAACATGAAATAATAATTAAAAATTCAAAATTTATTACAAAATTAATAAAAATCAAAACAAAAGAAGAAATAGAAGAAGCCTTAAGAAAAGCAAAACTAGACTATCCTAAGGCAAATCACTATTGCTACGCTTATAAATTAGAAAATATAAAAAAATCATCTGATGATGGCGAACCAGGAGGAACAGCAGGAATGCCCATGTTAAATATTTTAGAAAAAGAAGATATAACCAACGTATTAGCCATTACCATACGTTATTTTGGTGGAATTAAACTAGGTGCCGGTGGTTTAGTAAGAGCCTATGCAAAATCAGTAAAAGAAGCAATCAATCAAGTAACTATCGTAGAACTAATCCCTGCCATAATATGTAATATAACATTTCCATACAACAAAGAAAAAGAAATAAAGCAAGAAGTAAAAGAGGAAAACATCTTATCAAAAACATATTTAGAAAATATCACCTATCAAGTAAAACTTTCTACTACATCACCATTACTAAAGGAAAAACAAGTAGAAAAAATTAAAGAAACATATATAGAAAAAGCTAGATATCAATAAAATATCTAGCTTTTACATTCTTCCACTTTCTTTTAACTTCTTATATTGGATAAGCTTTCGATAATAGCACCGAGCACATAACGCCTCATAAGAAACCTCATCTCCTCGCAAAATTTGACTTCCAGAAAAAGTAATTTTACCATTTTCCTTCCGTACGCTAAATAACGCTTCTCTACCACACTCACAATAAGTAGGAATTTTTAGTAAAACTGGCGCAATTTCCAAAAGTCTACGTGCTCCACAAAAGCCACTAGTACGAAAATCCGTACGCAATCCAAAACATAATACTGCAACATCCAAATTAATAGCCACTTGCAACAATTGATCAACTTGTCTCTCACTAAGTAAATGAGCATCATCAATAATCAATAACCATAAATCAGAAAATTGCCTTTTTATAGTTAGAAAAATATTTTCATCTTTCCCAATTAAATAATCATAAGAAGATATATCCTCTTGATGTGTCAAAATAGGAGCCATAGCCATAACTGGCAACTGATGCTTTAAAAATTTCTCCTTTAGTTTATTAACATCATCACTTTTTAATGCATGTACAGTACCATATTTAAATGCCAATCGACTCATAATTACACATGCCTCTTAAAATAAGCATACCATAATACACTAACACCACTCATAACAATAATAATACCAATAAAACAGTATAACAAAGCATTTTGAGCAGTATTTGGTACTTCTACCTCTAAAGCATCAAACATGGTAACGGTTTGTACATCACTAACCTCATCCACCTCAAAGGTTAACACAGAATTATTTAATTGATAACCATTCGGAGCTTTTACTTCACTCAAAGTATAAGTTCCAGGAACTAATTTTTCAATACGCTTAGCACGATCTGTAGAGTCCCACTCCTCTATAACTTGGCCACTTTCATTACGCAAAATAAAGTGGGCCCCTGCCAACTGATCTCCTCCAATCATCTCTTTCTTCTCAAAATCTACTTTTGTATAATCATTAGCAAAATAGATAACATCAGAAGAACCAGTATCAGAAATGACAAAAGAATAAGGATTCGAATTTAAAATCATCCCCTCCGGTACTTTTGTCTGTACCAAGATATATTCACCATTATCTAATACATCAGAAGTAAATACTTCATCGGTTACAGAATAGGTATCTACAATACCAGCAGCATCACGTAATTCAAATTCATATCCATCTACCCCATTGGTATCAATCACAACTTTTTTATCTTGAACAGTAATAGAAATAAAATCACTCCGCAAAGAGACATTCTTAGTAGTACCAAGAGAATCCAACTCAAAAGTAATTTTAGAATTACTAGTAATATAACCGCTTGGAGCACTAATTTCTTCCAATACATAAACACCAGTAGCAAGACCACGAAAGACGGTAGCCTTATTTTCACTCACAAACGTAACAGGCTCCATATTTCCATCTTCTCTAGAAAGCCGCAAAGTAGCACCTGCAATATAATTACCAGTAACAGCATCTACCTTCCCTAAACGAACCGTAGTCTTTTCGTTTTCAAAATCAACTGTTGCGGTAGGATGACTAGAATCAATAGTAATTTTCTGTAGATTTTCATTGACAAGATAACCACTTGGAGCAACTGTCTCTCGAACATAATAGACTCCTTCTTCTAAATCATCAAACACCTGATAATTGGTAGAAGAAGTCCATGTTTTAACAACTTCATAACTTGAATCTAAAAGTTGTAAAGTAGCCCCTACTACCAAATCACCGGTATCAGCATCCACTTTTGCAACCCTAACAGAAATTTTTTTGTTTTCCATTGTATAAGTATGAGTTGTAGTATCTTCATCAACAGTAACCCTAATTCTTTCCGTATTACGAATATATCCACTTGGAGCACTAACTTCCTCAAAATAATAAGTACCCTGTTCTAATCCATATATAGTATATAAACTATTATCACTCGTCCACTCTTCTATTACATCATCATTAGAATCAACCAAACGCAATTTAGCTCCTGATACATAAGCACCACTATCAGAGTCTACTTTTGCAAAAGAAATAGCATTTTTACTATTACGCATAGAAATCTGGATATTTTGAGAAGTATTTGTAATTTCAAATGATTGAGGAGTAGTGTTCAATTGATAACCATCTGGAGCTTCTATCTCCCGAACTGTATAATTACCAACAGCCAAATCTTTAATAACAATAGGTGTCGTCTTAGAAGTAAACGTTTGTACTTGTTGTCCACTAGAATTATAAATAGCAAGTCTTGCACCAGCAATTAGATTTCCTTCATCATCCACTTTAGAAATAACAATTTGACGTTGTGTATTTGGAAAACTAACCTCTATTCTTTCTTGTTGGGTATTAGAAATTGTAAAACTAATAGAATTAGAACTTAAAATATATCCCGTCGGAGGACTAACTTCTTCCACTCTATAATTTCCAGCAGCAAGTCCACGAAAAACATAAGCACTTGTCGTAGTAGTCCACTCATCTACAGTAGTATTCGTATCCGTATTTACTAATCGTAAAACTGCTCCAGCAATAGATTCACCAGACTCAGCATCTGTCTTCAAAATTTCAACTTCATTTTTCTTATCTTCCATCTCGATAGAAACATCATTATTTTCTTCACTGACCTCGAAAGAATGAGGAGTCGTATCCAAATAATAACCGCTTGGAGCACTAACTTCCACCGCTTGATATTCTCCTACCTCTAATCCAGGTATTGTCGTATAACCATTCATAGAAGTAAAGCGATAAACCTCTCTACCAAGAGAATCCAATATCTTAATCACCGCACCACTGACAGCAGCACCAGTATCTTCATCTACTTTTTGAATGCGAACAGTAATAGGAGTATTAGGCAATCGAACCGTACCATTCATACTAGTAGAAGTATTCAATATAACAGATTGACTATTAGAAGAAACAATATAACCACTTGGAGCACTTCTTTCATAAATTCGATATTGCCCAGGTAAAAGATTAGAAACAATTTCCGAACTATTTGTAGAAGTAAAACTATAAACTAAGCTTTCTTGATCACCGATAACACGATACACTTCAATATTGGCACCTGCTAATAGTTGACTATCATCATTAGCATTTACTTTAGAAATCGTGATACTTCCCGTAGGAATGTTAACCGTCTGAGAAGTAGTAGCAGAACGGGCTTCATAAGCAACTTTCCCAGCCACGGAATCCTGCATTCGATCCGCAATATCAGCAGGAGGATCATATTGGTAAGCAACAGCTACTTCATAATCTGTAGTAACACTAATACCTAGTGACAAATCATTAGTAGATAAATTGGTTAATGGAAGCCGAATCTTAAAACGCTGACCACTATTAAGTTTTGTACCTTGTGAAACAACTTGATTTTGTTCATTGATTACCTGAGCACCATCCATATCAAGCGCAACAGTATATGTATTAAACTCTACATTAGCAGAAACAGAAATATAATCCGTCTCTAAATAAGTCATAGTACTATCTAAATGAAAGCTGCCAGAAGATACTGAAAAAGAAGGATTGACATTAGTATTATTATTTTTCGCATTCACCGCTCCCGTAACCAAGGAATTGATAATCGGATAATAAGTTCCATTACTCATAATAACTCTTTTTTGATTGGCAGTCAAAGAACCATCTACCGTATCAGCAACACCATTAGAGCGATCTTGATATAACCAAACCGCAACTTGAGTAAGATAAGAATCCGTCCAGTCATCCCCCGTCAAAGACTCCTCCGGATAACCATGTTGCATAAGATAAGCATACCCTGAATCTAGTCGCTGTCCCTTTGTAATAACTGTATCCACATCCCAATCTTTTGTTCTTTCCAAACAATACATATAATAAGTATTTCCAGAACTATCCTGGGCAGTAAAAGGAACCAAAGAAATAATATCATCACCGCTTAATCCAGGAAACAAATTCGTACGAGAACCATCCTCATGAATTTCAATAGATGTCTTTAAGGTGTCAGGCAAACTGTCAACAGCAGCATAACTAACACCAACAATACCGACCACTACAAAAGAAAAAATCACCAACAAAGAAGCAACAGTAACCAAAATCTTACTTGCTTTTTGCTCATGATTCCACCATTTTTTTATCTTTTGAAACATGCTTCTCACCTTACCTTACATTTACTTAAAGTATAGCACAAACAAATATGCAAGTCTAGGAGAAACTAAAAATTACTAACAACAGTCCGTAATCGTTTAATCACCTTTTTTTCAATTCTAGAAATATAAGATTGAGAAATCCCTAACTTTTCAGCCACCTCCTTCTGAGTAAGTTCATCATTCCCTAAAAGACCATAACGTAAAACAATAATATCACGATCTCTAGGCTTTAACTTCATAACCTCCTCCAACATCACCTTTTTATCATTTTCCTCTTCAATTTCTCGTGTAACAATATCAGGATCTGTTCCTAAAACATCTTCTAAATGAAGTTCATTTCCTTCTCCATCTAAAGACAAAGAAGCATCAATACTAACTTCCGTCTTAATCTTCTTATTTTTTCTTAAATGCATCAAAATTTCATTATCAATACATCTAGAAGCATAAGTTGCCAGTTTAATGTTTTTACCACTCTGGAATGTTTGAATACCTTTAATTAAACCAATCGTACCAATACTAACCAAATCTTCCAAATCAACACCAGTATTTTCATATTTCTTTGCTAAAAACACAACTAACCGCAAATTATGTTCTATCAATTGATCTTTCGCATCACTATCACCAAGCTGCATTTTTTCAATATAATATTCTTCCATCTCCTTCGATAACGGTTCCGGAAGCATATCCGTTGCTCCCACATAAAAAATACTACAAACCTTAGAAAATAAAGATCTTAACCATGCAATAAATTTTCTCATAAATCCTCCTTAAATTGATTAGGTAAAATACAATCTACTCCCCCTAAAGAAAAAGTCTTCTTACTAACACCAATCAAACACTTAGAAAAAACGACATCATCAACAATCACTCGATCCGCTTTACAACAAGGAATAATTCCTTCTGTATTTAACGCTTTATAAGGAACATAAAAATACTGTTTCATAGAAATAGGTACATCAGAACTAACCAAAACAACACTTTTACCAGTACATGGATCCTTCAACTGATTACCCGTATCTAAAATACCTTTTAAATGAAACACTTGATCCCCAACAAAAACATCAACCGGATAAGTAACAGAAACAATAGCTTTTCTCCTCTTATATTCTTTTACATAGAAATATAAAAAAATAGGAGATAAAATCAAAATAGCCAAAAAATTCAATCCCAAACCATGACCTAAAAAAAGCATCCCTTGATTTTCATAAGTAAAACTAATATCAAACAAATACAAAAAACCACCCAAAATCATACTAATGAAATAAAAATACAAGAAATCAGTAAAAAAATTCCTCCTTCCAAAAGTAATTAAAATAATAAAAACACTAACAATAATCTTAAAAACAATCAAACCTATAGTAGAAAGTGACAGAAACAAAAGAAAAATAGTACAACCTGCAAATAAACTACCAACAACAATTCTCCAAATTGGAGTTTTTTCCTTCAACACCAACTTTGTTGCTAATAAAATAATAAAATCAAAGAAAAAATTAATGAAAAAGACCAAATCTAAATATACTTTCATCTCTATCACCATACTAAGTATAAAAAAAAGAAATGACTAAACTTGTCATTTCTTAAGAACAACTTAAATTTTTTTCTTACGAATAAATATCTTAATGATATATCCTAAGAAAATACACATTAAAATAACAAATGCCCATTGCAATACTATATTTAAAATACCATCACAATATTTATCGATAATAGCAGAAATACTGGCAGGAATATACTTACCAATTAAAGCACTGACATCAGGTAACCCTATATTATTTTTAATAAAAGTTAAAATCCTAAGTAATATATCAACAATTGCCATGAAAAAGACAAAAGAAGAAAATCTTTTAAAAAACATAATAACAATAACCATCAAGATAATTAAAACAACAACATCAATATACATAAACACTTCTCCTAACTTAAATAAGGATTATGACTAAATTCATAATCAAGCGTTGTGGCATCACCATGTCCAGGATACAAAGTAACATCAACAGGATAACCTTTTATCTTAGAAAGACTTTCTTGCATTTCTTCTTCACTGCCACCAGGCAAATCGCAACGTCCAATAGATTCTTTAAAAACAAAATCTCCTACAAACATCAGTTTTTCTTCTTTAAAATAGAAACTAATCGAATCCTTAGAATGTCCAGGCGTATAAATAACTTGAAAAGAAAAGTCCCCAATTTGATATTCTTTCTCTTCTACACTACTTTTTTTAAATATCTTAACACTTCGTTTCGTTAAAAAGTTTCGAAGTGCTCCAATATGATCAAAATGAGAGTGTGTTAATAATACAGCCAAAACTTTATCATCACCAACAACATCTTTTATCTTATGATAATCATCTCCAGGATCGACAACCAAACATGTACCATTTTTCTTCAATACATAGCAATTTTCATCTAATAATCCTGTTACAATTTTCTCTGTTTCCATTCTCATCACCTTATTCTAATATATCATAACTTTTAAGCTTCTTCAATGGTACGATTAATATAAGCATAATGATAAGAATTATCCAATTTAAATGTATAAACATAAACTCCATTTTGGAATTGACTAGTATCAATCCCTTGTGCGCTATAATAACGAACTTGTTCTCTTAATGTAATCGTATCACCCTGTACAGAAGCAGAAATCAATTCCTTATCTGCTTGATAAGGAGTGGTTGGAATCTGACCACAATATCCTTCAACATATTCACCACGTGCCTCAATATATTGATATCCTCCATAACAACTATTACCCAAAACGATATTCTGATTTGGTATTTCTACACTTTCACCAAATAACTTCTTAACCTCACGCTGTAAAACCTCTTCCTTAAAAGAACTAGGCGTAAAATTAGTAGCTGTAGCACAACTGAAGTTAGTCATAGCACTTTCATTATATAAATTACAAGTAGAATCATCATTTATATCAGATTGAGGAATCTGTCGAAATGCCAAATATAACTTCAAAGTATCATCAAAATTATGATAGGCAACATCTTCTTGAACCGTTGTTTTTACTTTATCATATAACTCTTGAACAATAGAAGAATTAATATCTAATTCTCGCAAAGTATTATCACTCGCAACTAAAGGACTACACTCCCCTCTTGCTTGATCTTTAGTATAATCCATATAAATATAAGCACCCATTCCAGCAATAACTAATAGCAACAAAAAGATAAAAGCACCAGCTTTACGAGACTTTTTCTTAGGAGGTGGCGCAATAGGTTGTGGCTGCTCTGGCTCTTCCACAGGAGGTGGAGGTGGTGCAGGAGATGCAGCCGAAGTAATATCCACTCTAGGAACAACACCAGCAGGATTAACCATCGGTGCTTTTGTAGTTAGTTGTTGAGGAGCCTGTACGGATACTGTGGAAGCACCTAAAACACGCCCCTTATCCTGACTAGAAGCATCTGTTGGTTCATTACTGACAGGTGCAATCACAATTCCAGGACTACCAGCAAGCACCTGCTCAGAATTAACAGTTGGATTTGGATTAACATTGCCACCTGCATTAGTACTAGTCGCAGATGGTATAGCATCATTTTTATTTTCTTGATTCATATAGTTCACCCCTTCTTAATTGTCTTTAATTTTTTACGACTCACATGCTGTGAAGATTTAATATGATTACCAATTATATCAGAAACATCCATAATTGTAATAAAAGCACTTTCATCCATCTCATCCGCTATATGACGAAGTTCATAAATTTCAAGTCTTGTCAAAACACAATACATGACCTCTTTATCACCACTAATAAGACCTTTTCCACGAATCAAAGTAACAGTCCTACCAAGCCTACGATATATCTCCTCAGCCATATCCGTACCTTTCTCTGTAACAATCAAAGCTGCTTTTACTTGCTCAAATCCGTCAGCAACAAAATCAATCACCCGGAAAGTAATAAAATAAGTAAGTAACGAATACATAGCTCGATCAAGACCAAAAATAATACCCGCAACCCCAAAAATAATCAAATTAAAAAGTAACACAACTTGTCCCACGGACAAAGACGTTTTTTTACTAATAACCAAGGCAACCGATTCAGTACCATCAACACATCCCCCAAAATGAATGACCATACCAACACCAATTCCTAGTAAAACACCACCATATACCGTCGCTAATAACATCTGCTCCGTAAGAGAATCAAAATACTGAAACACAGATAAAGCAAAAGAAAAAAGTATCATACTATAAACAGCCCGAAATAGAAATCCTCGTCCTAAATTCTTATATCCAACATAGACAAAAGGAATATTTAAAAGAAGTACCAACATACTAACAGGAATTTCAAAAACCTTAGAAACAATGATAGAAATACCTGTAACCCCACCATCCAAAATGGTATTGGGAATCAAAAAGGTCTCCAAGGAAAAAGCTGCTAAAATAGCACCAAAAGTAAGCATAATATAAGAAAGTACTCTTTTCGTATTTTGTGCTTTCACTTTTAACAAAGGCACCACTCCCTATCATAATTATTATATATCGAATTAAAAAAACTCACAACAAAAAAATGAAAATTTGACAAAAGAAAAAGAGGATTACTCCTCTACTTCTTCGAATTGAGAGTTATAAAGGTTTGCATAAAAACCATTCTTCTTAAGAAGCTCTTCATGTGTTCCTTGTTCTACAATATCTCCTTCATTCATAACCAAAATTAAATCTGCATTTTTAATCGTTGATAAACGATGAGCAATAATGAAACTAGTTCTTCCTTCCATCAACTTATCCATAGCTTCTTGAATCAAAACTTCCGTACGAGTATCAACGCTACTAGTCGCCTCATCCAAAATTAAAATCTTAGGATCAGCTAAAATAACACGCGCAATCGTAAGCAACTGTTTTTGACCACCAGAAATATTATCTGCCTCTTCATTCAAAACCATATCATAACCATCAGGCAAAGTTCTAATGAAATGATCTACACTAGCTGTATGACAAGCAGCCTTAATTTCACTATCCGTAGCATCTAATTTACCATATTTAATATTTTCTTTAATCGTACCATTAAATAACCACGTATCTTGTAATACCATACCAAACATACGACGAATATCACTACGATTAAACTGAGTCATATCTTTTCCATCAATCAAAATACGACCGCTATTTAAATCATAAAAACGCATCAACAATTTAACAATCGTAGTCTTACCCGCACCAGTAGGACCAACAATCGCAATCTTTTGACCATCTTTAACCTTAGCACAAAAATCGTGAATAATAACTTTATTCTTGTTATAACCAAAGCAAACATGATCAAATTCAATATTACCACATAATCCTTCAGTAGATAATGGATTTTCAATCTCTTGAACTTCTTCTTTTAAATCCAAGAACTCAAAAACCCTCTCACTAGCTGCAACTGCAGACTGAACCGTATTCATAACCTGAGATAACTGGTTAATCTGTTGTGTAAAGTTACGAACATATTGTGTAAAAGATAAAATATCTCCTACTTCAATACGATCACGAATTACCATATATCCACCCAATATAGAAATAACAACATATCCTAAGTTACCAATAAACTGCATAATAGGATGCATCGTAGTAGATAAAAATTGACTCTTCCAAGCACTACGATATAACGTTTGATTAATATGATCAAACTTTTCAATTGCCTGATCTTCTCCATTAAACGCTTTGACAATATCGTGTCCACCATAAATTTCTTCTACATGACCATTAATATGTCCTAAATAATCTTGCTGCATAGCAAAGTATTTTTGACTTCGTTTTACAACTACTCTAAGTACCAACATACAAACTGGTATAATTAAAATAGCCGCAATCGTCATTGGAATATTAATAGAAATCATCATAATAAAGATACCAAGAATCGTAGTAATACTAGTAATAATAGTAGTAATAGACTGATTTAATGCTTGAGATAACGTATCAATATCATTTGTTACAATAGACAAAACTTCACCATGTGTCTTCTTATCAAAATACTTCATAGGAAGTTTATTAATCTTATGACTCAAAGAATTACGTAAACGATAAGAAATATCATTCGATACTCCAGCCATTATAACTCCTTGAATACCAGAAAATAATGCACTAATAATATATAAACATACCAAAATAATAACCGTATGATTAATAAGATCAAAATCAATACCACCCGTATTAGAAATTTTTCTCATCAACCCATTAAAAATTTCAGTTGTAATATTTCCTAATATTTTAGGCCCAACAATCGTAAGTACAGTAGAACCAATGGCAAAAACTACAACGAAAAACATCGCAAGTTTATAATCTTTTAAGTAAGATAAAAGTTGCCTTAACGTTTTTCCAAAGTTTTTTGCTTTCTCTGGAGCACCACTTCCACCTGGACCACCATGACCAACACTAGGCATTTTCTAACTCCTCCTTACTTAACTGAGATAAAGCAATTTCTTTATACACAGTACAATTTTTCATTAGTTCTTTATGCGTACCAACACCAACAACACGTCCTTCATCTAAAACCACAATTTTATCTGCATTCATAATAGTAGAGATTCTTTGTGCAACAATTAAAACTGTTTTATCTTTTGTAATTTTAGCAAGTTCCCCACGTAATTTGGCATCAGTTTTAAAATCAAGCGCAGAAAAACTATCATCAAAGACATAGATATCAGGATCTTTCGCAATCGCTCTAGCAATAGACAAACGTTGTTTTTGTCCACCAGAAACATTCGTTCCACCTTGACTAATATCATAATCTACGCCACCTTTAAGTTTAGAAACAAACTCAGTAGCTTGTGCAACATCCAAAGCACGATCTACATCTTCATCCGTAATTTTATCATTTCCATATTTAATATTTTCTTTAATGGTTCCAGTAAACAAAACACCCTTCTGTGGAACAAAACCAATCTTATCACGAAGTACATGTAAATCTACATCTTTAATATTAACACCATCTACTAATAATTCACCATCGGTAACATCATAAAACCTAGGAATTAAATTAATTAAAGTAGATTTACCTGAACCAGTAGAACCAATAAAAGCAGTCGTCTCTCCTGGATTAGCAACTAAATTAACATCCGTAATGACATCATAATCAGCATCTGGATAACGGAAACTGACATTTTTAAATTCTACTTTACCCTTTTCTTCAGGTTTAAACTCAAGTAAATGGTCACCATTGTAAATGGTATCTGGTGTTTCGATAACTTCCATAATACGTTTAGCAGAAACATTAGCACGAGGTAACATAATAGACATCATAGAAATCATCAAAAAGGCCATAATAATTTGCATCGTATATTGAATATAAGCCATGATATCTCCTACTTGCATAGCTCCTGTATCAACACCTTTTGCACCTTGATAAACAATAACTAAACATACAAAATTCATAACGACCATCATAATTGGCATCATAAAACTCATTGCACGGTTAACAAACAAATTGACTTTAGTCAAACGTTTATTAGCTTCATCAAATCTTTCTTCTTCATGCTTTTCATTAGAAAAAGCACGAATAACTGGAAGACCAGATAAAATTTCACGAGTAACTAAGTTCAACTTATCAATCAATTTTTGTACCTTATTAAATTTAGGCATCGCAATCGCAAATAAAGTAATTACTACTGCCAAAATTGCAACAACCGCAACACCAATAATATAAGTCATATCTGCATTCGTTCTTATTGCCTTAATAACTCCACCAATACCGATGATAGGTGCGTAAAAAACAACTCGTAACAAGAACACAATAACCATTTGAACCTGTTGAACATCATTAGTCGTTCTTGTAATCAAAGAAGATTGTCCATAAGTTTTAATCTCATTCTTAGAAAAACCAACAACCTTCGTAAATACTTTATGACGAAGCGTTCTAGCAAGTCTTGCCGCCATACGAGAACCAATAAAGACAATCAAAACTCCAACAGCCATGGCCGCTAACGCAATGCCTAACATAATAAGACCAACTTTAAAAATATACATAGTCTGAATTTGATCTGTATCAACACCAATTCGTTGATACTCTGTCCTTACAAAACTAACAGCAGCTTGATCAACAATAGAATCAGGAATATCTTTAATAGCCTCATCAATACTATCTAACATCTCTGCTCTTTGCTCATCACTCATCATACTAAGTGCTTGTGATAAACTTACCCCTTCAGGCAAATCAAAAGACACAACACTATCATCAGATGAATTACTATTTTGCTCAGCATAACTTAAAATCATCATAGGACGAGCCATAATAGAGCTAACTTTATCCACATCACTATCTTCCTCTAACTTATAAATTGCTTCTCCCTTATAAGTATCAGATTTTTGATAATGATCCAAAATATACTCTTGATCATCTTCCCCCATAAAAAACATCAAAGTATCAAGAGTATCTTCGCCAATTTCTTCTATCGCAGCATTCTCAATACCACCTTGTTGTACACCAACATTAACAATCTTGGAAGTATAATCAGGTAATGTTAAATCAAGATAAGCTTGTACAACAAGTAATAAGATAACTGCTAAAACAGAAAAGATTGAACTTTTTAAATACCTAAAAACCTTTAACATTCTTTCTCCTCCTTATAAATTCCATAACATAGTATATCCACTTTATGCCTAAATTGTTCCCTAACATCAGGAATATAATTATGCTTTACAGCCTCTGTAACACCAATCAATAAATTATGCATAAACAAATGAAAAACAAACTCCAAATCATCCGTCTTTAAATCAGTACAAGAAATAGAAGACTTTACATACAAAAACAAATCATGACCAGGACGCACAAATTTCTCTCTATAAATATTAAAAAACAAAAAAACATTTTTTAAAAAGAAAGATAAATCATACTCTCTAATAATTTTTGTAAAAGTATCATAAAGCATAAAAAAAGACTTTCGAATATCCCCCTGACAAGAATCAAAGACATCTTTTGTAATAACAAATATTTTTTTCTTCTGTAAATCTAAAATATAGCCAAACAAATCATCTTTGTCTGTAAAATAGGTATAAAAGCTTCCTCTAGAAATACCGGCATTCATAATAATTTGATTAATGGATACCTCAGTATAAGACACGGTTTGAAACTCATGCATCGCAGCTTCTAATAGTTTACTTTTCTTGCCAGAATCCAAATTTAAAAATGTTTTACTAGGCATAGTATTTCCCCCTTAACAACATTATATGACAGGGTGTCATACATTAAACCATTATAGTCATAAAGTGACAACTTGTCAACATCATAACTAACATTTCTACTTTTTTACCTTACAAACAGCAGTTGGGTGTAAAGATAAGCCATTAAAATAACCATCAAACAAATAATGTCCTTGTGCAGAAAGACTCTTTGTTGAAAACACACGGTACACATTTCCAGAAAATACATATGGGTAAGAAACCACATCCCCTACCTTTATTTCAGAACTAAAACTTTGAATAGCATCTTCCGAAGGAAAAACACCACCAATAACACAATCTCCATGATTTTTCCCATATTGATTAAAAAAGTGATTCAAATCATCCTGAGTCTTTAAGTAAACAGAAAAAAGATCAACATATGAATCTCCAAAAGAAATAGTGCTAGATGCACTTTGAGAAGATACATAAACATCATCTACATCCAAATTAGGAGAAAGATACATAAGAGCACTTCCCTGATCTTCTCCAATCTTATTATACGAAAATAATGCCTTAACATTCTTAAGTTGTTCCTTAACATTTTCTCCTTGAGCCAAAACAACATCATAAGAAACATCATCACAAGTTAATAAAGAAGAAAATCTATAAATCTTTTCACTCTGTAATATTTCCTTAGCACGACCTGAAAGTTTATACATCTTCGGCGAAGAAAAATCGATACTCATAATATTTAACTGCCTTATTTTCATTCTATCACCCCACATTCTAAATAACAGCCTTACCATTATACCACAAAAAGAAAAAAGAATTAAGTCTCCTTAATTCTAAACATAACTAATTCGCTTTTTTCTTTTTCTTTGTACGAAAACAGAAAAAATATACCAAGAAAAGAATAAATAAAAGAATAAGTAAAATCAAAACAATATGAGAATACTGATCCATAATACCTAAAATACTCTTCCAGTTCTCCCCCACTTTATTTCCAACAATTAATAAAACACTATTCCAAATAGCAGAACCTACTGTCGTATATAACAAAAATTTTGCCATCGGCATTTCACTCATACCTGCTGGAATAGAAATCAAACTTCTAACAACTGGAACAAATCGACAAAAGAAAACTGTTTTATTACCTTTAGTATCAAACCAATGATCTGCTTTATCAATATCACTTGCTTTTAAACGTAAAACTTTACCAACTTTTCCCGCAACTAATTTTTTAAGCCTATCTTTATTTAAAATTTTACCAACGTAATATAATACGATAGCCCCCACAACAGAACCCAAGGTAGAAAATATAATCATAAGTGCTACATGAAGCTTTGTATAAGTAGTCATAAATCCACCAAACAACAACACGACCTCAGAAGGAATTGGCGGAAAAATATTCTCAATAAAAATTAAGAAAAACATACCAAAATACCCAAATTGATTCATAATCGAAATAACAAAATTTTCCATAAAACCTCCAAAATAAAATGAGTCTAGTTAATTATAACATATTTCTTTTCTTTAACCAACAGGCTATCACAAATGAAACTAAAAAAGAGACAATACAGACCACTAAAAAAGAATAATCACTCTGTCCAATAACCCCTAAAGGAACATTCATTCCTAAAAAAGAAGAAATCATGGTAGGAATAGAAAAAACAATCGTAATACCGGCCAAAAATTTCATAATAACATTCAAATTATTAGAAATAATAGAACCATACGTATCCATAGTAGAATCCAAAATATCACGAAAGACAATAGATGTTTCGATACACTGTTTATTCTCAATAACCGCATCCCCCAACAACACCTTATCTTCATCGTACATAGTAAGAATTTCATCCGTATATAGTCTTTCTAAAACATGACTGTTTGCCTGCAATGACGTAAGAAAATAAACCAACGTTTTTTGCATATTTAAAAAGTTAATTAATACACGATTATTAGTAGAATAATACGTATTCTTTTCCATTTTTTGAATATCCTCATCAATTAAACTTAATGTTGATAAGTACACCTCAGACGCCTTAAGAAATATTTGTATCAAAAAACGACTCTTCTTATACGTAAAAAAAGTCTCTACATTCCCTTTAGCAAACTCATCCATAAACGCGTGTTCTTGTAAAGATACGGTAATCACATGTAGATTATCACAAATAATAATACCCAACGGACAAGTAATATACTTATTTTTTATACTCTTATCCTTCATGTAGGGAACATCCATTACAACCAAAACAGCACCAGGAATTTGTTTAATACGGGGAAGCTCTTTTTCTACTAATACTTGAGAAATTAAAGTAGTCGGAATACCAACTTTAGAAGATACCTCCTCAATTTCCTTATCAGTAGGATTAACCAAACGAACCCAGGAATCATCCTCAATCTGAGAACAAACATGAACAACAGAATCATCTAAATCATTCTTATAAATTTTCATCATAATAAACAACCTCTTATTCTATTCTATAGTTACTATAATATGAAATATATAAGATGTCAAGAAAACAAAAAAAGAGCTACAAAAGCTCTGTATTTCAACTGGTACCATGTACGGGGTTCGAACCCGTGTATACCGCCTTGAGAGGGCGGCGTGTTAAACCACTTCACCAACATGGCATTTGCAAGAACAGTATAAGCATATCATAAATAAATAAACTTTGCAAGTAAAAAACAATGTAAAGTAGACATACTATACATAAATAAAAATGCAAAATAGAAATCGATAGTGATAAACTAATATTATAGTAGGAGGTTAAAATATGAAAGATTATTTTGGATACAATAATAAAATTTGTGTAGTAACAGGTGCTGCATCAGGTATTGGTAAAGCAACAGCTGAACTACTAGTAGAATTAAATGCTGAAGTTTATGCTTTAGATATCACAAAACAAGACATTCCAGGAGTAAAAGAATTTATTGAAGTAGATTTAAGTAATAAAGAATCTATTGATGAAGCTATGGAACATGTACCAAGACACATAGACTCTTTCTTTGGCGTTGCTGGTCTATCTGGAGCAAAAACAAACTATTACAAAACATTTACAGTAAACTATATTGCCAATAAGTATATTACAGAAGAATACCTAAAGAAAAGAATGTCTTATGGAGGAGCAATATCTTATGTAACTTCAACTGGTGGATTATACTGGGACAAATATTCTAGCGAATTTGAAAAATTTACAAACGCTAGAACATGGGATGAAATGATAGAGGCTCTACACGCACAAGCAAAAGAAGATACCATCGGAATGATGGCATACCCATTATCAAAAAGAGCTATGAACTATTATATGGCAAAACTAGCCATCGAATTAGGACCACAAAAAATTAGAGTAAATGCTTTATTACCAGGAAGTACAGACACTGGTATGAAAAAAGAATTTGAAGTAGAAGCAGGTGGCATGGATGCGTTAGTTGCTGAAACTGGAACTGCCAAACGACTTGCAAAACCAGAAGAGATGGCACAACCACTAGTCTTCTTAAACAGTGATATGGCAAGTTTTATTACAGGTCTTCCTCTAATTGTAGATGCCGGAGCAAATGCTATGGTAAGACTAAAAATGAAAACAGACCGCATGAATATGCGTGTGGGACTAAAACTATTTAATTTAGGATTTGTTCAAAAACAATTAGCAAAACAATTAGAACCATTACAAGAGACACCAACACAAGAGAAAAAAGAAGATCCATCTACACCAACAGAAAAAGAACAACCAAAAGAAGAAAAACAACAAGAAGAGAAAAAAGATGAACCTGAATTACTATAAAAAAACTTAGATAAGATTTATCTAAGTTTTTATTTTCCTAACATATTAAGTAAATTAATTTTAAACATATCTTTTTCCGGATTGGTTTTAGAAATCATAACACCTTTATAAGTAGATAACTCTGCTCTATGTCCTTCATCTAAAATACCTTCCGGAGTAATATTAGTTAAAAGAATAATATGCTTTTCTAAATAAACAGTATAATGTAACATAATTTCACCATGAACTTTGGCAAATAATTCATCTGTAGGTAATTTTAATTCATAAGAAACAGTATAATCTTTTTCATTTTTACTAACTTCTTTACCTAAGAAATTACCCTTTCTTAATTCTGGATAATAAGAAAATGTTAACTTTTTATAAGCAAGCATATTATACTTACGAACAGAACGCTCTTTCTTTCTAAAATCGTTTTCATCCAAATATTCAAATATATAAGATTTTGTTTCCATAAATATTCAACCTCCCTGATCAATAATAATTGCTTCAGTTAGAACCCCTCTATCCTTGAAGTAAACATATTATATCATAAAACCAAAAAATTGTCAAACAAAAAAATAAGGAGTTATGCTCCTTATTTTGTATAAACATATACGTTCTCATCAGTTGCAGTATCTTCAGCTGCCATAGCTTCCACGATCGCATCAGCTACTTCTTCATTTGTCATTGTCTGACTACTAGTATCAGTAGTAGTAAAATCACTTTCTGCAGGACTACCACTAATCGTACCTTCAGGTCGATTGCTATAATCAGGTTCACTATCATCTAACTCTTTTCCAGTCTCATTTGGATCTGGCAAATCTTGATCAGCACCTGTGCCATCTTCTGTAATACTCCCAACACTACCATCCAAATTACCTTGACTATCAGAATGATCTTGATCAAAATCAACATCGTGATCACCAAAATCACCCTCGTTAACAGTTCCACCTTGTTCAAGAGTATCATTGGCATGTTCAATATCTTCTTGCATATCTTGATCATCTTTTGCTATTTCATCACGGATTGCTTCAGCATCTTTATCAGCTTCTGCTTGTAAATCTTGACGTTTTTGCTCTGCAGCAGCTTCACCTTCTGCTTTTTGTTGAGCATTCCATGAATCAAATTGACTATTAACCTCAGCCTCTTGTCTTCTAACCTCATCTTCACCAAATGCAGCAACAGCTTCTTCTCTACTTACAGATCTTTCAGAATGTTCTGTACGATAAGTGGTAGAAGATGTCGAATAAGTTTTTACAACAGTAGAAGTAATACTTTGTGAAATAACAAATTCACCAGCTTCATTTAAATCAAAGTGACCATTTACCCATTCTTGGAATAAATCCAATTGACTCAAATCACGTTCTCTATCACTTGAGAAATAACGATCTTCTTTCTTTAATTCTTGAATTTTGCTATCTGCAAATTGTTGATATTTAGGTAAAGACTCATTTTCATCGACACAAAGCATAATTGTTTCTGCTTTATCAAAAGAGCCTTGTGCAAAATTACATAAACCTAAGTCATTAAAATAAGCGATTGCTTGATCTGATAAAGTATAATCAATATCTAAGTTTTGGAACATCATTTCAGCAGCTGCTACCATAGGAGTAACAGATAATTTATAAGCTTCAATATCATCACGAGTTTCCGCATGAGAAATACCCACTTCTCTTTGATCCGCATTAATTGGAAAATCGTTATGTAGCTCTTGATAGAAAGCATTAACAGCATCGATTTGATCTTGTCCAGTAGTTTCCTTACATCTTAAGAACAATTCATTATATTTTTGATAAAATTCTTGTCCTTCTTGAGTGTTTAATAATTGAGATAAATCAACAGGCATATCTCTTGTCTCTAAAACAAAAGCACCCATCAACTGTAAAGTAGCTTCTTTATAAGAATTTGTAAACTCTGCAGAATCAACTTCATATCCATTAAAGATAGCTCTAATTTCTTCAGTTGTAAAATCATTATAAGCTAAATTAATAGCAGATACCTCATCCCAACTTAAAGCAGCTCTAATATCAGGATGATTGGATTCTACATAATAATTAGCAAATGTACCATTAAAGTAATCTAAATAATTACCAATTTTAGACATTTCTTGATATTGAATATCAGAATTACTAACTTGTAACAATTGATCAAAAGATAGACCATCCAAAGCATCATTAGTAATCTCGCCAGTTGCAAGCATCACCTTTACTTGATCTAATGACAATTCACCAGACTGAATCATCTCTACTAACTCTTCATCCGTTAAATTAGTTACATCAACATCTGCTTCTTGTGTAACACCAGAACTAGTATCTTCAGCACTAGCATTCGTAATAGGAGATGCTGCAGTTAATCCAAGAGCTAAAGCAATAGGGGTTACAATAGCTGCTACCCTTGTAGCAATTCGTCCAAAAAGTCCTTTTTTACTAGCAGGTCTTCGTGGAGTTGTTCTCCTACGATTACGTGAGAAATTTTTTGCCCCTTTCTTTTGTGCTTTCATAGCAACTGTTTCACTAGCAAACTTCTTAGCTTTATCAGTAGCATCCCCCTTTTTAGCAGCAAACCACGCTTTGAAGCGGTCTCCAAAAGTTGCCTTTTTCACCTTTTTCTTAGGGCGAAGAAATTTTTCTGTAGCCCAATCACACGCTTTTCCAATAAGGCCATAAGCAGCAATAAATGGATAAGCAACACTTCTTAATGTTCTTTTAAAAATGCTATCTTTCTTCGTATCATCATCCAAATCTTGTGTAGAACTATGGTTAGAAGCTGTAGCCTTACCAACAGGAACAGTTTGATCTGGCTTAGACTTCTTAGCATCAGTTGCTTTTGAAGCATTCACAGGTCTCGTTGCTAAAACAGAATCCTTTGTCTTAGCTAAAGCAGTAGGATTAGATTTTGGTTTTACTCGTGGATCAAATCCAGCAATCGTAGCAAAAGACTGATAATTTTTTTCTATAATCTCTGGAGTCACAGCATAATCACTAGTTGCTCCCAATATCTGCATATGATTTTTATTTGCAATAGTACGTCCTTCCTCTGGAGAATAAACCTTAACAGAAGATTTACCATTATCATCAACTGAAAAGACAACAATTGGCTCCCAGGAAGTTGATATTTGATTACCTTCATCATCAGTAACAGAATCCGTTACATGAAATTGAACAATATTTAAAATTTTCTCTTGATTCATAATTTATTTTCCCCCTTACTCAACTGGTTTTCTCTCACCTGTATAGTACCATCCATTATTTAATAACTCCTCATCATTATATTTACTCCAAGTAGTCATTGTCTTACCAGAGTCAATCAAATCTCTAGTCTTAGTACTTTTATAGCAAACTGTACCATATAATGGTTCTCTACGAGTTGCAATTTCAGACACAGTAATATAATCATAAATTGGAACTGTCTTAGTAACAACGTTGCCACAGGTTACTTCTAATGAAGAAGAATCATCAGAAGAAGTACTATCAGAAGATCCAACAGGAACAGTAGTGGTATTAGTTACACTAGATAAACTACTTCCACCTTTCCATACATAAGAATCATAATAATATTCAGGTAATGTTGTACAAGTTTCTTCACAATAACTATAATTTGCACCTACAAACTTATATTGTGTTGTAGCAGTATCTCTTGGAGGGTTATCATAACTTGCTCTTCCATTATATACCCATCCACCACCACTAGTTTGACCAGCCGTAGTAATTACTTGTTGTACAACCTTATAAGTTGTTGTTGTAGTTGTAGCATATGTTCTATCAGAAATAATATAATAATTAAAATTAGCACAAGACTTTTGTTGATAAGATCCTGTCTGAGTTAATACCTGTCTTTGTTTTTCGTATTTTTTTAAATAAGTACCAATCTGTTCTTTTCGATCATATCTTTGTACTTTCTTTAAACAAGTAGGATCATTACTATTACAATTATATTCAGGTGTAGAACAGCTTGTTTCTTCCCATGCAGACCAATCAGACCACTCTGTAAAAGAAGCATCCTGGTTTTTTTGATATTCATATAAATATTCTGTCTCATCATCAGGTTCCTCTACAGGAGTATCTGGTTCTTTGTCATCATCATCAGGATTAGGTAATTCCTCATCTGGTGTAGTCGTACTACCATTATTATTGTTGTTATTGTTGTTATTGTTGTTATTGTTGTTATTGTTATTGTTATTGTTATTGTTGTTATTGTTATTATCATTATCAATATCGATATCGATATCAATATTAATATCGTTATCACAATCGGTACCACTTGTACAATTATTGTTTACATTAGAATTTCCACCTTCAGAAACATAAACAGTATCATCAACACCAGCTTTTACAGGAACTGAAGCTATTGGTTCACTAGAAACCGCTTGTTTAATAGGAGTATCTTGCTTTTCACAAATATAAGAATCACAATAAGTATAACAACCTAAATGAACTAAAATATAGTCTTCTTTTACACTATCTTTTAAATTTACTTTCAATAAATATTCATTTTCCATTTTTGTGATTTGAACATAACTTTCTTCAACATCACAAGCTTTATTATTTTCATCAATTAAAGCCACAATTAATTTTTTACCAATCATATCACTTAATGTCATGGTATCTGACTCACCAACAGCCTGTGGAAGTCTTTCATCTGTATAATACGAAATAGCAGCTTCTTTCATTTTCTCCAAATTATCTGCAAAAATTTGAGAAGTAAGAGGAGAAACATCAACTGGAGCTTCTTCCGCATTCGTAATAACTGCTGGCTCTAAAAATTTAGGCAATAACCAAGCAATTAAAAAAGCAAAGACACATACTAAAATAAACTTTAGTAAAAAGTCTTTGATAGCAAATCCCTTTTTATTATATTGTGCACTATACATAACAACATTCCCCCGTTCTTTACGCATTTGCTTATATACTAACACCCTAAAAGAAAAAAGTCAAGCTATCATCTGTCCCTCAAACAAACAATAGTTTGACCCCCATTAAAGATATCAAGCTTAGCTTCTGTAACATACTTATTATTCCGTAAAACTGTCTGTGTAGTTTTTCTTAAAATGCCACCACCAATACCATGAATAATAATAGCTTTCTTTGATTTCATAATATAGCAATCATGAATAAAATCCTCTATCATAATCCTAGCATACTCACGATCAAACCCGTGTAAATCTAACACTGGATATTGATTATATGAGTTCATCATAATGCAACACTTCCGAAAGTTCTGGAATAGAAATCCTAGCTCCTACTCTTGTAATAGAAATAGCAGAAGTAATAGAAGCATAATGAATCGTATCACGTAAAGAATATCCATTACCAATAAAATATGTAAAAGCCCCGTGAAATATGTCTCCTGCTCCAGTAGAATCTACCGCCTGTACTTTGACAGTAGGCAGTATCTCATAGTCTTCTAACTTCGTAAAACTACCCTTATCTTCCAACGTAATAACAACAGTATTTTGAAAATACTCTCTCAATTTTTCATAACAATAAATCAAACTATCCAAATCACTAACATCAATTTTTCTACCAGCAAACTCTTCAGCAAATACTTTAGAACAAACAACATACTTAACTAATTTGCCCAAACGTTTCGTATCGTCAGTAAGTCTACCCGCATCAATCACGCTAATAGCATCAGGATTAGCTAATAAAACTGCTTCAGCTGTCTCAGGATGTTCCCCATCTATTAATATTAAGTCTGCAGGAATATGGCCATCGTGATCTAATTTACGAATTGGATCTTTTTTAGACGTAATAATAGTACGACTTCCACTAGAACGATTCGCAATAATATAACTACTAGGTGTCATATAATTAGAATGAACTTCCAAACAATCAATATTAGCACCAATTTCCTTAAACTCTTTCACAATTTGCTGACCATAATAATCATCACCAACAGCACTCATCATAGTAGTATCCATACCCCATTTAGCTAATAAATATGCCCCATTCGAAGCAGGACCACCACCACACTCAATATGTTCCGTAATACGATATTTTAAATTTTCTGCAGGATAAAAATCCATCGGCAAAGTTGTATCATAAGTAGAATGACCCACACAAACTACTTTCATGTTATCACCTCGTTATTCTATATCTATTATAACAAAAAGGATATAACTTTTCAAAAAAAATTAAGATTTCCTTTTCGTATAGGTAAGAACCATATTTTTACCATCACTTTCATTAATACCATCAAAAATAGAATATTGATACCCATCCATATCACGAACCAAGGGAATCATTAAATTTTCATCAGCCAAAACTCTCGTAGCAGATTCCAAATCCATTTCTAAAAAAGACGTAGTCAAAGCAGCAAAGAAAGCATCACTAACAGGATTAAACACATCATCAAGTTCACAATCATTAACAATAGGTAAATCAAAAGCATCACAAAAAGTTTCTGTATCAAATGCATAAGCATAAGCAACCTGCATACTACCATCATTAGAAAGCAAAGAACTCATATCATGTTTCACAAAAGAATCTACTTTACGAGGAGTATTAAGATTAGGAATCGCACCATAATATTCTAAAATATTATCTAACAATACCAAATCATATTGAGAATGAAACTGTAAAGGAACTTCAGTCAAAGACATAGTACGTGTAGTAATAACATCCGGATTTTTCCTTAATATTTGTTGCAACCGTTCGTACTCTTCTCTACGATAAAAAGAAGCAGCTTCCCTCAAATAAGAAAGAGAAAAATTATGATTATAGCGAAATAATTTACTAAATAATACATTCTCACTTGAAATCTGCTCAAAAATAGGTCCAAAAACCTCTCTAACCTCATTAGGTAAATAAGGATCTAGCTTATAAAACAAATCATTAGCTAATAAATTTTCATCCAACGGTTCAAAATCAAATTCATTCACCCCTTCACCAGTAGTAAAATATTGAATAAATTCATCATAAGAAAGAACCATAATAGCAGTCTTCATATATAAAAAATAAATTCTCTGTAATTCATTAATATCAAATAAATCCACATGTTTAGCACCATGTAATAATGCTTCATAGGCATGTGCTCCAGTCCCACAAACAGAAAGTACCTGTTCATAATCATGATATAAATGAAGAGTATTTCGTACATTAGATGTTGTTGCAATATAAACTGGACTATAAGTAGAAAATTCACTTTTACCAAAAGGAATCGACTCCACACTAGCCAACTCCCATGCCTTTTTTGCAGCTGTTTTGGTATCCATAAAATCACCCCTAGAAATCTTATTTTATAACAAAAAATATCACACGTCAAAAAAACTATTATTGAATCATCAAATAATAGTTTAACAACTGAAACAAAATATTAAAGAATCACAACCAAAATAGATACCACAACCAAAAGAATTACTTCAATTGGAATAAATTTTTTATATGTAGAATAACATTGAAAAATCTGCTTTCTACATTTCAAATTATCCGAATTTCTACCAATTAAAATCTCACTAGTTTGTAAATACTTATCCATATCATCTTTGTATATACTTTTATGCTTATTAATATCATAACCAGAATATTTTTTGCTTGGAATAATACTTTTATACAAATAATCTAATTTTGCAGAACCCAGTATACTTCCAATAAAAAATGTCAAAAACAAACAACAAATAGGATAAAGAATGTAACTAGCCGCAAAAACCTGCCGAATAGTGGGTACCAACAATAATAAAAGTGTAAGAACAAAAGCTGGAATAAACCCCATCGCAAAATCAACAGCAACATAAATGGACTTCCTTTTTCTAATAAGATCATCATACTTTATAGGAGCCTTCAAGACTTTACTTTTAATCAAATCATAAATATCATCGATTTTTTTATCCTCACTACTCAAAGATACATCTATATTCATTTTTGCCTCATAAATATTCATATTAATATGTTGATAATAATATTTCCTGCTTTCTTCTGGAGAAAAGACGATATAATTAAGATTAAAACTTACCATAATACATTTAATTTCGGATAATCTATTTTGAAAAACAGAAAGAAATTGATTATAATTATCAAACTTAATATTCGTATCATCATAAAAATTTACCTTGAAGGTAAGAGCACTACCATAATCTTTAAATGTCCATTTTTGATATGAATAGCTTAAAACTTTATTATTTTTCTCTTCCATCTCTGCAATCTTTTTATAATAAATCATTCTTTCATTCATCAGTGAAAAAATATCAATTAAACTCTTTACAGTTATAATCTTATTTGCAACTTGAATTGTATCATTATACATATGACTACCTCACTAATTTTAAAATTTCTATTTCGTACAAAAAATCGTATTTTCGACTGAAAATTGACCTAATATATTTTTAATATCATCCTCAATTTTCATCATTTGTTCTTCATTATGATTAGATTTTCTAACAAACATAATTCGATATGGTTTAAAACTTACAATAAAAGAATTTTCAAAAGAAATCAAGTTGCCTTCCCTACCTCTTTTATAATCCAAACATAAGCGTATTTCTAAACTATTAACATTTTTTAAATCCCCCTGATTAATAGCACTTTGAAACATTGTAAAATCTTTACAAGAAATATAATTATAATCTTTTTTTATAATATACACCTCAAATGTTTCTCTATAAGATTTTTTATATTGATAATTTTTAAATTCAAATTTAAGAGATTCATTTCTTTTTTTATCTTCCTCTATTAAAGTTAAAAACTGATTATATATATTATCACAATATTGTACCAAATAAGTAATAGCATCTACCCTTGGTACAATATTAGAATAATCATATTCGTGATGAATAAGTAAATTTTCATTACTATCAATAAACTCTGAATTCATATTTCTCTCCAGTATATTTGATTGTTTTTGGTCATCAGAAATAGTTTTAATAACACTATCTACAGTTTGATTTTGATTAATTGAATTACTAGATATAGAAAACAAAACATCGACAGCAAATAAATTATTCTGAGAATTTCGAATACTAATATCATCAGAATAATCAATGCCTTCATCAAGAGTAACATCTAAAACAACCAAATGATCATTTAATATAAAATAATATAGACAAAAACCAACCGTTTCCATATTTTTAGCATTTTTAGAGAAAATAACTTGTTGTATCTTACTACCATCAGAGGCAAGAGTTAAATAATAAATACCAACAACTTTCCACCCCTTTTCTTCATAACTTCTAATATTATTTCCTATAAAAGCATCTACAAAAATATCAGACAATAAGGCAATATCATAAAGAAAAGCAAACTCCTCTTCTTTATTCTTTGCCAAAGAAAATATAAGTTTATAATCTCTAGCATTCGTAACATTAGACACTTTAATTTGATTAGAAATGGTAAAAGTAAAATCAAAATCGTCTCTCTCATAATGAATAGAAACGTGATCCTTCATTATATTTTCAACTCCCCAATCCAAAGACCAACGCAAAGCAATAAAATAGTTCTTAGCAATTTCTTCATTGAATTGTGTCAACTTCTTTCCTTGCCTTTTCATATCTCTACATATCTGATTAAGACGGCAAAGCAAATCTGCTTGTTGTAATATTTCCTCTTTAGATTTTAAATGACAGATTGACAACAATTCTTCATAGGTAGAAATAGGAGAAAACAAATCATCTAAAACAGAAATTGAAATATGTTCTAATAAACTTGGCATCTCATCCAAACCTAACATCCAAAGAAAAACAGCACACTGATCAAGAAGCAAAAGATATAATTGTTCTGAAAAAGTCGTATCACCATTTTTTAAATCATCAATCGCTTTTTCATCTTCAGGCACCAAAAAAGAATGAAGATGAAACCGTTTTTCCATACTTTCCAAAAAAGAAAAATTCATATCTTTTTTATCCGTACCAATTTGTAATATAAGTCGCACCATAGTATATGATATCAATAAACGATTAACAATATCTTCTTTTGAATGTAATTTAGTACACGAATTAAAAGGAAAAATTTTAAGATGTTCATCAAAAGAAAGCTTCATCTGTCTCAAAATATCAAAATTCTTTTGCATTCGTTTCTTATCCATATCATCCAAAATCATTTTACTCTCATCAATCATATCATCATATAAAAGCTTTGGCTTTGATACAGATAAATGTTTTATTTGAGTAGAAGAAGTAATTTCTTTCGAAAAGAAAGAAACCTTCTCCCCTACTTTCTTTTTCAAATTAGGAGTCATTTTAAAAAGATTATTATCGCTTAATAATTCTCTTAACTGTTGAAGATTACTTTGACTAATAGAAATGGGAATATTTTCATTTCTCAAAAATGACAAAATTTCCTCCATATTTTTTTGATAAGAAGGGTTATGAAGCAAATTTTGAATATGATAAATTTCTCCATGAGCAATAGGATTATCATCATAATATAAGCTAAATGCATAACAAGAATATCCAATATCATATTCTTTTTTTTCTGTATAATAAAAACCCAAGTAACAATAATATTGTGACAAAAAAGATGGTTCATAAATAAAATCATATGCCTTTTTAACAGCATCATATACGTTTTCCAAGTCATGTTGTCTTCTATACATTTCAGCATAACCTAATAAAATAGCTACACTCATAGGATTATATTTTAATCCTTTATCAAAATAATCTTTGGCTAAAGAATAATTATTTTCTCTTAATGCAATCATAGCAAGTAGATGATAAGCTTCATCTAAATTAAAATTAATACATACAGCATTACTAGGCCAATCAATTTTTTTCTTTGAACACCAATACTGAACATCATCATAAAAAGTAAAAAATTGAATATTTGGATTTTCTTTAACAACCTTTTCTGCTTCTGTTATATATGTATTTAATAATTTTTTAGCCTCATCAAAATCTGAATATGTATATTGTAATTGTGCCTCTGCCAAAAGTATATATAAAGTATCAAAATCACCTTGAACAAAATCTGAATAACCATCAACTCTTTTTAATTTACTCATATCAACTATCACTCCTATTATTCATTATACCATAAAAAACAATCATTTAAAATAATAATATATATCAATAAAAAAAGGCTAAAATCTAGCCTTTAAAATTATTTATTTCTAATAGCAGCTTGTGCAGCAGCAAGTCTAGCTACTGGTACTCTAAATGGAGAACAAGATACATAGTTAAGTCCTACTCTATGACAGAAATCAATGGTACTAGGATCTCCACCGTGTTCACCACAAATACCAAGTTCGATATCTGGTCTTGTTTCTCTACCAAGTTTAGCAGCCATATCTACCAATTTACCAACACCGTTTTGATCTAGTGTAGCAAATGGATCTTGATCTAAAATACCTTTTTGATAATAATCATTCAAGTATTTAGAAGCATCATCTCTAGAAAATCCAAATGTCATCTGAGTTAAATCATTAGTACCAAAACTAAAGAATTCAGCTTCTTTCGCAACCTCATCTGCTAAAAGTGCTGCTCTTGGAATCTCAATCATAGTACCAACTTTATAATCAATTTGTACTCCTGCTTGATCCATAACTTCTTTCGCAGTATCGACAACAACCTTCTTAACAAATTGTAACTCTTTTACAATACCTACAAGTGGAATCATAATTTCAGGTTTAACATGAATTCCTTCTTTTTCTACGTTAATAGCAGCTTCTATAACAGCTCTCGTTTGCATTTTAGCGATTTCAGGATAAGTAATAGCTAAACGACATCCACGATGTCCCATCATAGGGTTAAATTCCTTTAATGATTCTACTCTATTCTTTAATGTTTCATAAGTAATACCTAAACTTTCAGCAAGAGGTCTCATCTCTTCTTCTGTCTTTGGTAAAAATTCATGTAGTGGTGGATCTAAGAAACGAATAATAACACATTTACCATCCATCGTTCTAAATAATCCTTCAAAATCTTCTCTTTGATAAGGCAAAATGTTTTCAAGAGCAGCTTCTCTGCTTTCAACATCCGTAGCTGTAATCATCTTACGGAAATTAAAGATTCTTTCTTCATCAAAGAACATATGCTCTGTACGACAAAGCCCAATTCCTTCTGCTCCAAATTCTTTCGCTTGTAAAGCATCTCTAGGAGTATCGGCATTGGCACGAACCTCTAACGTACGATATTCATCTGCCCATTCCATAAATGTTCCAAAATTACCAGTAATACTAGCATCAACAGTCTTAATTTGTTCAGCATAAACATTACCAGCACTACCATCCAAACTAATATAGTCTCCTTCTTTTAAAATACGTCCATCTTTTAATGTTAAAGTATTGTTCTCTTCATCGATAGACAAATCTCCACATCCAGAAACACAGCAAGTTCCCATACCACGAGCAACTACAGCTGCATGAGATGTCATTCCTCCACGAAGAGTTAATATACCATGTGCAAGATTCATTCCTTCAATATCTTCTGGTGAAGTTTCCAAACGAACTAAAATAATATCTTTCTCACCTTCATTATGCATACGAACAACATCATCTGCAGTAAACGCAATCTTACCAGTTGCAGCACCAGGTGATGCAGCAAGTCCAGTTGCAACAACTTCAGCATTTGCTAAACTTTCAGGATCAAACATTGGATGAAGTAATTGATCTAATTGTTTAGGATCAACCATTAACAAAGCTTGTTCTTTGGTAACCATTCCTTCGTTTACCATATCAACAGCAATCTTTAATGCAGCAGTTGCTGTACGTTTACCATTTCTAGTTTGAAGCATAAATAATTTTCCATCTTCAATAGTAAACTCCATATCTTGCATATCTTTATAATGATTTTCTAGAGTCTTACAAATTTGACTAAATTGCTCATAACATTCTGGCATTACTTCTTTTAATGTATCAATAGATTGAGGCGTTCTAATACCAGCAACGACGTCTTCTCCTTGAGCATTCATCAAATATTCACCAAATAGTTTATTTTCACCCGTAGCAGGATTTCTTGTAAAAGCAACACCTGTACCAGAAGTTTCTCCACGGTTACCATAAACCATTTCTTGAACATTAACAGCTGTTCCCCAACTACTTGGAATATCATTCAAACGACGATAAGTAATCGCTCTATCATTCATCCAACTTCTAAATACAGCTTCTACAGCAGCCATCAATTGTTCTTTAGGGTCTTGTGGAAATTCAACACCAGCATGTTTTTTATATTCTTCCTTATAAATATGAACAACTTCCTCTAAATCCTCTGCTGTAAGTTCAGTATCTAACTCAACTCCCTTTTCTTCTTTTATATCATCAAATTTTCTCTCAAAAGAAGATTTTGGAAATCCCATAACAACATCTGCAAACATTTGAATAAATCGACGATATGAATCATAAACAAAACGTTTATTATTCGTAACCTCACTAAATCCTTCTGCAACATCATCATTCATTCCAAGATTCAAGATAGTATCCATCATACCAGGCATACTCGCACGTGCCCCACTTCGAACAGACACCAATAAAGGATTCTTGCGATCTCCAAGAGTCTTACCAGTAATCTCTTCTAGTTCATGAATTTTCTCATCAATCTGAGATAAAATCTCATCAGATAACTTACGATCATGCTCATAATAACTAGTACAAGCTTCTGTTGTTACAGTAAACCCTTGAGGTACCGGTAACCCTATATTAGTCATTTCTGCTAAGTTAGCACCCTTTCCTCCTAATAGATTTCTCATATCTTTACTGCCTTCAGTAAATAAATAGACGTATTTCATTTATTGCCTCCTATTCATCTCTATTTACACCCCTAGTATAACACAGAAAAAGAAAAAAGAAACTAATTTTTGTCGATAGAAAAAAGAAAAAGAGTTATTTGACAAACTCTTTCTCCTCAAAAACACCAAATATATATAGTAATAATTCCTACCTTAATCCAAGATTTCTGTCGTGAGCAACTTCACCTTTCCTATCGGCATCTAACAAATCAGAAGCTGATTCCATACCTAAAGACACTTTCCCACCAATAGTTTTTAAACTTTTAAGATTATCAAGTCTTGATAAACTATTAAAATAAGCATCTCCGCCTATAATTTGTAAACTTTCCAAACCTTCAGCACTTGTCAACCTATAAAACTCAGCAGTTTCACCTATACTTTGCAAACTCTCTAAGCCTTTTGCACTAGTTAAACTACCAAAAGCAGCATCGCCGCCTATACTTTGTAAATTTTCTAAGCCTTCAGCACTAGTTAAATTATCAAAGCCAGCATACCCACCTATACTTTGTAATTTTTTTAAACCTTCAACACTAGCTAAATTATGAAAATCAGCATTACCACTTATACTTTGTAAACTTTCTAAACCCTTTGAACTAGTTAAATTACTAAAACGAGCAGATCCAACTATATTTTGTAAGCTTTTAAAAATATAAGGAACAAATTGGCCATTATAATGTAGCCCTCCCATATACACAATAATCTCATGAACGTCAAAATCTGATATATGAGTTCCAATGTTATCTTCTGCACAATTGAATAAAAATGCACCATCCTTTTTTTTATCTCTCTTACTTATTATTTCGAAAATTCTAGAATCTTTCCAACAGCTAAATCCTTCGATTGGAGAATCTATCTCATACAAAAATCTTAATTCCTCCTTAGATAATTCAACATCCTGTTTTACTTTCTTATCAATTTCTGTTAATAACTTCATATCATGAATTTTCTTTAAATATAGTTCTTTGTCTGGAAACTCATCTAATTTTTTCTCAATAATAGGAGTCATACACCCTTCCATATTTTGATCAGGGCCAATTCCTCGAACTTCTCCTATGTTAGAATGCCCATCCATCCGAATCGCAATCCTCGGATTTTTATATTCACCATTTTCATCCTTGGTATAATACACATAAAAATCTCCGTTTTCAAGTTGAACTTTTGCCGTTTCTTCACCAGCCGTACACCATCCTGTATTTTTACCTTGTAAAGATTCCCATAAAGGATGATAATCACTACCTTGTTCATACTTAATCCAAATACCATCCGTATCTTCATTATGTTGAACATAATCCATATTTTTTAAATAATATGCATATAACTTTTTAAAACTTTCTCCGTTTTCTAACGCTATCTTTACTTCATCACTAATTTCTTCTGTCGTTCCAATCTCTTTAGATAAAGCGTCATAGACCTTCGCAAGAACTTCTTGATTTAATTCTACATATGGTTCGGTAGTTGTTTTACTACGTCTAGAAAACTCTCCTTTTTCTTTATCAAATTGTCCTAGTTTTAACATTCCACGAAAAGCATAATGTTTAAACCAAGTAGGATACATAGCATCATCACTAGATAAATACTCAACCCAAGACTCTAAAGACCTCATTTGATTATTTTGTATCTGAGATAACATTTGCTCTTTCATCTCATCAGTAACATCAACATCACCGTACCCTCTTTCTCTAGCAATCCTTTGTTGTAAGCGAACATAACTTTCAGGAAGTTCTTTTATCACATACCGATCATAATAAGCTCTTTTTAAAAGGTCCATTTTATGAGGACTAGACATTGCTTTTTCATGCACTCTTTCTAATCGCTCCATATATTTTTCAATTTTTTCTACAGGAGTATCTCTTTTATCAGCAGTAAACATAACCTCATCATCCATATGCATATCTTGATACAATGCATTTAAAAACTCTTCCCCATTTTGATACTTCATTATAATACCGCCTTTCTACCTTAAAACTACTTTATTTCATTATAACATATAAAATAAGAAAAAAAGAGTTATTTGACAAACTCTTTTAACTCTTCTTCCTCCATAAAGCCGACATGTTTTCTTACTTCTTCTCCTTTAGAAAAAATCATAACCGTAGGAATAGACATAATACCATAACGTCTAGCAACTTCTTCTACATCATCCACATTAACTTTATAAGTATCTAAACTTAACTCTTTGCTAACTTTATCTAAAATAGGGCTCAACATCTTACAAGGTCCACACCATTCAGCATAAAAATCAACAATAACTTTATCTTTTTGAATCACTTCATCAAATTCTTTTTCACTTTTTATATAATTCATAATCTCAATCCTTTCTTAATTCATATAATTTATATATCTATATTATCACAAACTTATTCATATTTATCAATAACTTCATCTAATCCGGAAATACCATCTAATTTATCTAGTACCACTAATTGTCTAGCTGTCTTTGGACTGACAATTTTATATTTTAACAAAATATCTAAAGTCTCAACATTTGCCTCATTCGTACTAATATCACCTTTAGATAAATCTTCTCCTAACTCATAAATCTCATTAATAGAAGTACTAATATTTTCAGAACTACTAGCAAGTATTGGTGTTTCATATACCATGTAATTAGCAATACCACTTTCTCTAAAGACATCCGTATTACGTAGTGGAATTAACAACGCAAGTAACACAACAAATACCATCACATACCCTGTAATAAAAGCAACAATCCCTCCAATAATCTTAGAAGGAAGAAGTAAAATAATCGTCATATGAACAAGTTTTTGAACAATACCCGATATTTTCACAACAATCATATAAATACTAAATAATAAACTATAAATAATTAAAAAAGCAATTAATTGATATAGTAAAATATTTAATACCCTAACTCCCTCTAAGCTACCAGCAAAATTAAAAAATGGTAACCACTTACATAAGACATTTCCTAATACCCCTTTTAAAGAAAACGCAACAACAAAGACAATAATAATTCCAACTAAGGAAACAATCTCTTTGATAGCGCCCCTTTTAAAACCGACAATGGCACTCATAACTAAAATTAAAATAATTGCAATATCTAAGATATTCATAACTTCAACTCCTTACTATTTTATTATAAACGTTTTTATAGTTTTATGCTATAATTAATTTGAGGTGGAGACATGAATATTGTGATTAAAGTAAATGAAGAAACCAAACAAAAGATGATTGAATATTATAAAAACAAAGTAAGAGATAAAAAAATACCGTATGCCATCTTCCAAGCACAAGAAGAAGATACAGTAATTACTTTATATGAATCAGGAAAAGCCATGTTTCAAGGAACAAGTGCCGATGTTGATGCTGCAATGTGGGGAACCGTTTTAGATAATACCAAAGAAAAAAAAGAAGAACAGAAGAAAAAAGATCAAAAATACCATAACTGTTCTTCTGTAGGAAGTGATGAAGTAGGAACTGGTGACTACTTTGGACCAATCGTCGTAACCGCAGCTTACGTCAAAAAAGAAGATGTCGAACGCTTAGAAAAATTAGGTGTTGGAGACTCTAAAAAAATAACCGATGAAAAAATAAAAAAAATAACACCAGAACTAATTAAAATTGTAAAATATAGAAGTATGATTTTAACCAATAAAGAATATAACGAAAAATATACCAAAGATATCAATATGAATAAAATAAAAGCCATTCTTCACAATAAAGTATTATATCAATTGATGACCGAAGAAAAACCAGATATTGATTATATCGTAGTAGATGAATTTGCTAGAGAAAAAAGATATTACGAATATTTAGAAGGAATTCCAAATATCCAAAGAAATATTACTTTTATGACAAAAGCAGAAGATAAAAATCTAGCCGTAGCTTCTGCATCCATCATAAGTAGATATATCTTCTTAAAAGAATTCGATAAACTTTGTGATTCTATTCATATTCCCCTACCAAAAGGTGCAGGACGTGATGTAGATGAAATTGGTGAAGAAGTCGTAGAAAAATATGGAGAAGAAAAATTAAAAGAAATTGCTAAATACAATTTTAAGAATACAGATAGAATATTGCATACTTTAATATATTAAAAAAGAGACACGTGTCTCTTTATTTTTTTCTTGTATAAACCAAATGTTTATAAGAAATTCCCGCCTCTTCTTGTTCACTTAAAATAGTACTCTCCCAATTTTCTTTATGAAAAGATGGAAAATAAACATCCGCATCACTTTCCGCATCTACTTCCGTAAGTAACATCGTATCTGAATAAGGTAACATCTCCCTATAAATACTTGCTCCTCCAATGACCATAAATTCCTCATCATGTTGTTCAATATAAGGAAGTAACTCTTCTATAGAATGTATGACTAAAACGGAATCAGGAAATTCTTCAAAACTACGACTCAAAACAATATGCTGTCTTTCCGATAATAGACCAGGTAGAGACTCTAATGTTTTTCTTCCCATAATAATAGGCTTATGAAGAGTGTGTTCACGAAAGAAACGCATATCCTCCTTAAAATGCCAAATCAAATCATTGTCTTTCCCCAATTCCAAATTCTTGCCAACCGCTGCAATCATCGTAACATTTCTCATCGCTAAATTCCTTTATCAAATTTCTGCTGAGGGTTTCTCGTTTTAATCAACTGGCGAGGATAATTTTTAACAGAAATATCATCCAAAGTAAAATCATAAAAATTATGAACATCAGGATTTAACTCCAAATAAGGTTCTGTATGAACACCATCATCACAAGAAATGGGATTCCTTCTAAGTTGTTCTACGGCTTGTGCAATATGTCTATCATAAATCTGAACATTTTGTAAATCCCAACTAAAAGTACCAGGTTGATATCCTGTTGCTTGTGCAACCATTTGCATCAAAGCTAGATATTGCATTTGATTGATACATCCCGCAACCAAAAAATCACTAGACCTTTGAATTAATTTCATGTCCAAATAATTAATCCCATCTCTACCATGTCTAACATTCCATACCGTAGAATAAGCACAAGGTTTCAACCCATGAGGCTTCTTAAAATCTTCTAACTGCCACATATCGATAATATGTCGTCTACCATCCGGATTATCTTTCAACTCCTGAAGTAAATTTTTCATCTGATCATAATGAGAAATAATAGAACCATAAGTAGAACCAATATTACGCAAAAAATGACCATCTTCATCTTGTAAATCCCATTCATCCCACCAAGTAACACCATACTTATCTTTTAAAACTTCTAAATCGGTAGTAGCATCTTGATAAATCCAAAGAACTTCCCCTATACTCTTTTTTACTGCAATCGGTCTTAGCGTCATCATAGGAGACTCTCCTTTAGAAATATCATAAGTAAATAAACCAGGATTATTCAAAGACAACGTATTCGCAGGTTTCCCGTCGGTTTCATACTTAGGACGAGGATTAATATCGTAGCAACCCTCCCTAAGTAACCGATCCATCATCACCTTCGCATACATATCCCCTTTTGTCCCAACAGGATTCCCATCTTGATCCAATAAATGTTGACCATCCGTCCTAACTTCAGAATATTCTAAATCCGCAAGCCTAAAAGGTCTATCTCCTTTTTCAAATAACTTTGTATTAATATAATTAACATCTATATTTGCCATATCATAACCTCCTATTTCATTATAACAAAAACCAAAAGAAAAATAGTGTTGCAAGTGCAACACTAAAAAGAAAAAGAGATTACTCTCCTTCATCTTCGTCTTCATAATCCCAACCAGAATAATAATGTTTATCATAATTATCTTGCATCTTATTAATATTATCCTGACTCGTAGTAATCGTCATAGAAACACGTCCTAATTGATCATAAGTATGAAGTTTGTTATGTTTTAAATCACGAATAATACTATCCGTAATATCTTTTATATTAAGACTTTCTACTACCTTAAAATCCAAATAAACTTCATGATTATCTTCTACTAATCTTACATCATTCGCAATAGGATAATAATCGATTCTTACACGAACTTGATTCGTCATACTATCATCAACAATAAACTCCGTATTACCATGATCATAATAATCAATATAAAAATCATCACTCATAGAATAGACTTCCTCTTGAGAAGCAGAGCGAAACTCTTCAGGTACGTCATAAATAACATTTAAATTTAAGAAATACCAAATAGATAATCCAATTCCAATAGCACTAACTACAATAGAAGATAAAATAGTAATGATAACTCTTCTCTTACTGAATTTTAAATTAAAAATAAAATCAAAAATAACCTCAATCACAACGATTGCAAAAACAGCAATACCAAGAAGAAGTAAGATTGGCCCTATCAAAAATAGTCCTCTAAAAATCAAAGCAATCAAAATAACCAATCCAACCACATCAAAAACAGTACCTATCACGATTGGAATTAAAAAGAAAAATAAAATACATTTCAAACATACAGTAATAGCTTTAGATAACAAATCTAATAAACTAAAATTATTTTCTTTTACCCTAACTACCTTTACTTTCTGTTTTTCAGAAACACTTTTAGCATTCTCTTCTTTAGAGGAATTATCTTTTTCTTCTACATGATTATTATCTTCCTCCATAATCTCTACAATCTCTTCTCCATCCAAAAACTTAACTTTAAATATATAAAGAAAAGTAGCAATAGCTAAAATAGCATAACTAGCATTGAATATAAATTCCCAAAAATGAGAGAAGAAAATAGAAAACCAATTATCTCCAGTATAAAATAAACTGACAACAATATCCTTTAACAACATAAAAGGAATAGAAAAACATAAGATAACACCTATAATAATAAGAATTTGTGCACACATCTTAATAATATCCTTAAAACTTTTACGTTCAAAAAGATAAATCGTCTTTTTTACATAATCAGCAGCACTTTGCAAAAGATTTTTTACAACACCACTAGCATCTTTTCTTTCTCTCTCTTCCATGACATCCTTATTAATTAAAACATCTAAATCACAATGAAACATATTGCACAAAGCAACAATCTTATCCATTTCTGGATAACTAGCACCCGACTCCCACTTCGAAACAGATTGTCTAGTTACTCCTAACTGTTCTGCTAATTGTTCTTGAGAAATCCCTTTTTCCTTTCTCAGCTTCTGTAAGTTTTCTCCAAACTTCACTTTTTCATCACCTCAAAAAAATCATACAGTGTTAACCAGTTGCACTCCACCAATTTTCAGTTGTTTTTTGCAACTTTTCGGTTGCGTTCCCTTATTTTTTAAGCAAAGAATACAAATCTTCCTGAGTTCCTTCAAGAAATCCATCCTTAGAAAACATAATCGCTACCCTTGCCTTTGTAATAAGACAAATAATACGTTTACCCTCTTTTATTTTTCGAACAGACAATAAAGAATATTCAACTTTATTATGAGTATCTACATTTTCAATAATAATCTTTCCATCAGCAACACAAACACGATTCATAACTTCTTTCCCAGAAGATCTTTCCAACAATCTTTGATAATTTGTCTTCGCCAAAGCTATTGGCATAAAAACCAAATATAATAAACTAAAAAGTAAAAGAATAATTCCTAAAGCAAGAAAAGTTCCATTCGTAAAAACAAGTCCCAGTACAAAAACAAAAATAGATGCCAAAATCAAAAATATAAATACATGACGCATACTTAACCAATAAAATTCTTTCAATAACTGCATATTATAAGAAAACTCGTTTTTTATCATCTTCATAACTTAAACACCTCTACCTTTACTTCTACTTTTATTAAAAATAAAATATAAATCATCTCTATTACCATGAGTAAAACCACTCTTAGAAAGAAAAACACCTAAGTTACGATCCGTAAGTAAACAGATAGCATCCCTCTTTTCTCTTATTTTATTAACAATAGAGGTAGAATAAACTTCCTTGCTTTTCGTCGTCTTATTTTCGACAGTAATCTCTTCTTCTGTAATTGTAATTTTCATTTTACAATCTTTTCCTTTTGCCTGATCTAAAAAAGAACGATATGCCATACGAGCCAAAATATAAGGTAAAATAAAATAATAGATACAACCCAAAAAAAAGACAATCGCACTAAAAATACCAAAAGAAAAATCTTGTTCCAAAAAAGAAGAAATCGTAGAGACCAACACTAACAACAATAAAATCAAAAAGAAATTACTCCGTAAATTCACTTGATAAAATCTCTTCAACGTACGCAAATCAAAAACATATTCATTTACAATCTTTTTCACAATCATCACCTATCACAATTATACCAAAAAAAAGAGGTAAAAATACCTCTTAATCATTATTTTTAACAAATCGATTAAATTCTTTAATCTCTGGTGTATCCATTTCTGTTTTAGCAAGTTTCTCAATTAAACTCTTTTGTTCACGAGAAAGTTTCTTTGGAGTATAGACTTTAAAGACAACATACATATCACCTTTTCTCTTATGATATTGATTATCAACACCTTTACCACGAATACGTTGTTTATCACCACTATTCGTACCAGCTGAAATATTGATTTTAACATTACCATAAAGAGTAGGAATCTCCTTCTTACAACCCATAATAGCTTCTGTCAAAGTAAGAGGAACTTCTACATAAATATCATCTTCCTGGCGAACATAAACATCATGTTCATCCACAACAAATTCTAAATATAAGTCTCCGTTTTCTCCACCATTAGTGCCAGGATTACCCTTTCCACTAACACGTAAACGATCTCCCGTATTAATACCAGCAGGGATATTAATGGTAAGCGTTTTATTTTTACGTATCTTACCACGTCCCTTACAAGCACTACACTTTCTTTTAAACGTATGACCAGTTCCATCACAATCAGGACATGTTGTCTTAGATAAGAAAGAACCTAAAATCGTATGTTGTTCAGAAGTAACAGTACCACTACCATGACAAGTAGAACACTTTTCTTCTCCAAAACCACCTTTTCCATCACATTCATCACAATCTTCAACAACATCTAAATCAAACTTTTTCTCGCATCCAAATACTGCTTCATCAAAGTCTAAATCCATTCTCATTAACACATCGCTTCCACGACGAGCCCGATTTCCACGTCCATTAGAAGAACCGCCACCGAAACCAAATCCAGAAAATCCTGTAGAACCTCCAAAAATAGAGTCAAAAATATCACCAAAGTCGAAGTCAGAAGCATCGAATCCTTGATAAGAATATCCTCCAGCACCTCTTGGACCATTTCCTACTCCAGCATGACCATATTGATCATACATCTTACGTTTTGATTCATCAGACAAAACAGAATAAGCTTCCTGTGCTTCTTTAAACTTTTCTGCGGCATTAGGATTATCTTTATTTAAATCCGGATGATATTGTTTTGCTTTTTTACGAAAGGCACTTTTAATCTCATCTTGTGAAGCATCTTTACTAACACCAAGCACCTCATAATAATCACGTTTATCCGCCATATCTACACCTCATTTCCTAATGACAGACAAGAAAGTAGCTTTACGCTACTTTTCTTAATCTTCTTCGATATCTGCTTCTTGAACATCATCATCAGATTTTTTATTCTTTTTCTTGTCTTTCTTTTTATCTTTTTTCTCGTCTTCCTCATCATCTTTTTCATCTTGTTGTCTATCTTTTGCTGCTTGTTCATAAACTTTAGAAGCTAGACTCATAGCTTTTTCTTGAAGTTTTTCTTTATATTTCTTGATGTCATCGATATCATTTTCATCTATAGCTTTTCTTAAATCTTTAATTAAATCTTCAGCTTCTTCTTTCTCCTTCTTATCAACCTTATCTCCAAGGTCTTTAATAGCTTTTTCAGTTTGGAATACTAATTGTTCAGCCTCATTTTTAACTTCAGCTTCTTCTTTACGTTTCTCATCAGCTTCTTTATTTTCTTCAGCTTCTTTACGCATCTTCTCTACTTCTTCATCAGATAAATTTGTAGAAGAGGTAATCGTAATAGATTGCTCTTTATTAGTACCAAGATCTTTTGCAGTAACATTAACAATACCATTTGCATCAATATCAAATTTAACTTCGATTTGAGGAACACCACGAGGTGCTGGTGGAATATTTCCTAATTGGAACCTTCCTAATGTCTTATTGTCAGCTGCCATTGGTCTTTCACCTTGTAATACATGTACATCAACTGCTGGTTGATTATCAGCTGCTGTTGAGAATACTTCTGATTTAGAAGTTGGAATCGTTGTATTTCTTGGAATTAATGTAGTCATAACTCCACCTAATGTTTCAATACCAAGTGATAATGGTGTAACATCAAGTAAAACGATATCATTAACATCTCCAGTTAATACACCACCTTGAATAGCAGCACCCATAGCAACAACTTCATCAGGGTTAACTTCACGAGATGGTTCTTTACCTAATTCTTTTGTAATTAAATCATATACCATAGGTACACGAGTAGATCCACCTACTAAAATAACTTTATCAATATCCTTCTTAGTCATATGAGCATCTTTCAATGCTTTACGAACTGGCTCCAAAGTAGACTCTACCAAATCAGAAATCAAATCTTCGAATTTAGCACGAGTTAAAGTCATATCTAAGTGTAGAGGTTCTCCATCATCACCCTTAGCGATAAATGGTGCAGATACTTGTGTAGATACCATACCAGATAAGTCTTTCTTCGCTTTTTCAGCAGTCTCTTTCAAACGTTGCATAGCCATCTTATCTTTAGATAAATCAACACCATTTTCTTTCTTAAACTCACTAACTAGGTAATCCATAATTCTCTCATCAAAATCATCTCCACCTAAGTGGTTATTACCATTAGTAGATTTAACTTCGAATACACCATCACCTAATTCAAGAATAGATACATCGAAAGTACCACCACCTAAATCATAAACTAAGATAGTTTGGCCTTCATCTTTTTCAAGACCATAAGCTAAAGCTGCTGCAGTTGGTTCATTAATAATACGTTCAACTTCAAGGCCAGCAATCTTACCAGCATTTTTAGTAGCTTGACGTTGACTATCATTAAAGTAAGCAGGAACAGTAATAACTGCCTTATCGACTTTTTCACCTAAATAACTTTCAGCATAATCTTTAATATAACTTAAAATCATAGCAGAAACTTCTTCAGGAGTATAATCTTTTCCTTCAAGTTCTACTTTTTCACTAGTTCCCATTTTTCTCTTAATAGAACTAACAGTATTTTTATTTGTCAAAGCTTGTCTTTTAGCAGACTCACCAACAATTCTTTCTCCATTTTTAAAGGCTACTACAGATGGAGTTGTTCTACTACCTTCAGGGTTTGGAATAACCTTAGGAGCACCAGCTTCCAATACAGCAGCACATGAATTAGTTGTACCTAAATCGATACCAATAATTTTACTCATATATCATCTCTCCTTTATTTACTATTTACTTTTACAGAGGCAGGACGAATTACCCTACCATTTAATTTATATCCTTTTAATAATACTTCTGTAACAACATCATCATCCATCTCAGGAATAGAATCTGTCATTAACGCTTGTTCTTGACTAGGATCAAAAACTTCACCAACACGATTAATTTCTTCCACTCCAAATTTCTTTAGAATCTCCGTCAAATTCGCATACATCATTTTAAACCCATCCAAGAACTTAGACACTTCATCAGTCAAATCATTATCATCTAACTTAATAGCTCTTTCGAAGTTATCAACAACATTAATCAACTCTGTTACTAAATCTTGATTCGCAAACTTTAACATATTCTGCGTTTCCTCATCTTTTCTCTTACGATAATTAACAAGTTCTGCTTGTGTCAACTTAACTTTATCCATCAAAGCTTGATTATCAGATTGTAACTGCTTAATCTGTTCTGCTAACTTTTGATTTTCTTCCTTTAACTTAGAATCAGCATGTTTCAACTTCTTTTCTTTTTTTTCAGGTTTATGTTCAGCCTGTCCTTCAGGAACAGGTACTTCATCTAATTTTTCAACTTGTTCTTCTGGTTGTTTTACATCTTTTTCCATTTGACTACCTACCTTTCTATATTTTCTTTCATGTATTCAAGCATCGAAACAACTCTATCATACTCCATTCTTTTAGGTCCGATGATAGCAAGTGTTCCTTCTTGATTACCGCTCTTAAATCTCGTTTTAATAACAGTAACATCATCATCAATCTTACTTTCACTACCAATATAAACCTTAATGTTGTTATCATCATCTTCCTCAATCTTATGAAGAAGTTCAGGATTATCCAATTTACTAAACACAGATTGAATTTTTTCAATATTACTAAACTCAGGCTGTGTCAAAAATTTATTCTTACCTACAACATTAACCTCTTGGTTCGTAAAATCACTAAATACATGATAGAAGGCATTATATAGTTGTTCATGTTGCTTAACATACTTACCTATAATAGGTTTTACTTCATATTCTAATTTTGCACTAACTTCATCAATAGGAGTACCAACAATAAGATTATTAATTAAATTAACAGTCTTTTTAACTTCTTCTAAAGAAACATCTTGCAAACGAATATTCTTGTGTTCTACGTGACCACGATCTGTAATAACAATCACAATCATACTACCTTCATCAATCGGAACTACTTCTATTTGTTTAAGAAGATTCTCATGAGATGTACTGCCAAGTACGACAGTAGTATAATTAGTCATATCAGAAATTACCTGTAAACTCTTTACTATAACATCTGATAAAGCAAGCTGTTGATTATGAAAAACGGTTTGAAGCTTTAACATATCTTCTCCAGTCATCTTCTTAGGTTCCATTAAATGATCAACATAATAACGATAACCATCTTCACTAGGAACACGACCACTTGAAGTATGTGTCTTCTCTAACAAACCTGCCTCTTCCAAAGCAGACATTTCGTTTCGAACAGTTGCACTAGAACATTTCAATGTTTTAGATATCGTCTTAGAGCCAACTGGAACTGGATCTTTAATATACTTTTCAACAATCAACTTTAAGACTTTACATTGTCTATCCGTTAACATGTATTCCGCCTCCTACTGTTAGCACTATCTTTTTCTAAGTGCTAATAACATTATATGTCATTAGTTAGCACTTGTCAACCAATTGTGCTAATTTTTTTCAAAAAAAAGAAGCTTTCGCTTCTAATAATCTGCCCAAACAAATTTCCAACGTTGCGTTTTATTCTGAGTATTAGACTGTGTCTGAACAATAGAATTACTAGTATTATAACCAATACGTACATTCAACTGAGAAGTAACAATATAATATCCATTTCCTAAAGGATTTAAATTCCAATTTTGAGCAGTATTTTCTACATTATTTTGATATAAGTCAATAGTAACTCCGATATCGGCACTATTATCAGAAACTTCTAAAGCCAAATTATTTGCCGTATTTTCCATTCGATAATACTCTGTTCCTGTAGAAGGATCTGCTTGCTTATAAACATGCCATACTTGATTATCCTCACCTGTAAAAGGTTCCATTCTAGCAATAGTAATACCACTCTCTTCATAAGAAGATAAAACCATATTATCACTATTAGCAGAAAAAATATAATAATTTCCTTCTACCAATTCACCGGTATCAGAAGAATGGAAGGTATTATAACGAATACCATTAGCTGTCTCAGCTTCATTTTGCAATCCCGTAGAACTACTATCAGAACTCTTCGTACGAACATAAGTCCAACTAGAATTATCAGAACTTACAGCTAACGTATGTCCACTAAAAGTATAACCAATTCGATGCCAAACAGCAATCTCGGACAAATCATAAGTTCCATCCAGCGTAACCTTGACACATTTTGTCCCCGAACCAGAAATTTGAGCATAAGAAGATGTAGTATCAGCAATACCATCCACAATACGAGAACCATTTTGTAAAGTACCACCAGAAGAAGCTGCAACAGTAGCACCCTTTGCTACATTGACACCATCTTTCCCACCTTTCGTACCAATTGCCTGAATCTCTGTCCAATATCCAGTTGTATTCGAAGTATTACTATCAACACAGTCAACAATATATCTAACCTGTTTTAAACTATTATTACTACCAAATCTTGGAGGATTTTCTTTTGCATTATCAGAAACCTTTGTAATTTTAAATTTTCCCCCTTCAGAATTAACACCAGGAACAATTAATCCATTATAAATTGTAGAAGTATAATCCTCCAACACTGGATCACCAGCATTAGGTAATGGATTACCATCTGCATCTTTAGCAGGAACATACTCTCCTAAATGAATCTGCTGGAAAGTCTTTATCGTATCCGTAGAAGTAACATCATTCATTCTTGTACGAACACCAGCATATCCCATAATAAAGGAAGAACCACCTCCAGCACCATTAGCAGCTTTACCACCGAAGTATCCTCCACCACCACCAGCAGCAGAAGAACTACCATTAGCAGCTTTACCAAAACTAGCACCACCAGATTGTGTTCCAGCTAAACTCGTATTACCACCAATCAAAGAACCTCCAGCACCACCAGCAGAAGAACCTCCACCAGCACCTCCAGCCGCAACCATAAGTCTGCTTTCTAAAGAAGAAGGATCATTCCAAGAACCAGAAATCAAACGAACATCCGTAGCTCCTCCACCAGCATAATAACTACCAGAGGCACTACCACCACCATTAAAAGTCGTACTCTTATTTCCTTTTTCACCTACATAAAAATACAAATAATCATTAATATCCAAATACATAATGGCAGAAACATAAGCTCCTTTACCTCCATTAGAGCCACCTCCACCAGCACCCCATAATTCAATTTTATACCAGCCAGCAGTTGGAGCAATATATTCACGACCATTATTATCTACTTCACCGCCAGCGTATTCACCTTCAGTATCAGTAACACTTAATCGATTCAATTCATCTTCTATCTTATCAACAAATGTTGTTGTACTCTGACGACTAGAACCAAGATTACTTAACAACGCTAAGACAATTAATAAAGACATTATCATAAGACCATATAATAATGTCGAAATAGCAAAACCACCATTATTTAACTTTCTCATATAATCACCTATCTTACAATCATTTTATCATAATTGACGTAAGATAGCTACCCATTTATCACCATATTTTTTACTCTTGACAATTTCTAAACAAGAAGGAAAAATAATTTTTTCTAACTTATCACTTTCCGCCACAATAATACCTTCCGATGATAAAAGAGATAAATTCATAATAGATTGAATACTCTTTGCAACCAAATCTGTCTGATAAGGAGGGTCTAAAAAAACAATATCAAAAACAATTCCTTGATTAGAAAATTCTTGTAAAGCATTCTGATAATCCATTAAAAATAAAGAAGCATTAGAAATATCTAACAGACGTAAATTTTTCTGAATAGTAGTATAAGCCTTCTTATTTTTATCAACAAAATAAGAAAAGCTTGCTCCCTCACTCAACGCTTCAATTCCTAAATTACCACTACCTGCAAACAAATCCAAAACTACCGCATCTTCTATCCAAGGCTGAATCATCGCAAATAAACTTTCTTTCACACGATCCATAGTAGGCCTTGTTCCAACAATATCAAAACCATCCAACTTTCTACCTTTGTACTTACCACTAATTACCTTCAACACTAACCCTCCTTTCTACAACCAAATTCTTGACGAATCGCTTTAAAACGCTGATTAATTTCTAAAATAAACAAATTAACTTCTGTTTCCTTTTCTTTATATGCCAAAAAAGAAGGCGACTGTTCTATCTCCTTTTTTAAATAATCTGATGCCTCACATTGATACTTCTCTATTTTAGAAACTAAAGAAGAATCGGATAATGTTTTCTTCTTTTGTTCTAAAAAAGAAACAATAACATCTTCTTGACGAATCACCTTTTTTAATTGTTCTAACTTTTCTATTAATTCATTCATATTTTTATTTTATCATAAAACTCATCGTAATACATCCATAAATGTAGAAATCATCTCCATTTGATTAGTAAATCGTTCTATCTTATCAGGAAATGTCATTTTATAATAATGTCTAGCTTCTTTTTCCATATCTTTTAGCCGACTAGAATCTCGATTCAAAACGGAGTACCAAGAAGAATTCACTCTTAAATAAGAATATAATAAAGGATTACTTTTAATTGCATGAATAACTTTTAATTCCATCGTTAATCATCAAAATGTTGATACAATGGTCTAGGTTCATAAGAACTAGCAGAATTTTGTCCTTGACCAAGTCCAATATTTTGAAGTAATCCCACGGCTTTTTGAATATTGGTAATTCCCTTCTGAACAGAATTTAAATCAATATTTTTAATATTTTGCATCAATTCCTTCAAGGTGCTAGATAAATCAGACTCTCCAGAAGAAAAAGATGAGTTAGAAGTAGAAAAATAATCATTCCATATACTACTATTTTCTCCATATATTTCATAAAGCTCATAAAGTCGTTGCCAATTTGTCTTACCATTCATAACATAATTAGCAAGTTCTGTATGTCCTCTCGCAAAAGACTTAAAACTTTCTTTCGACATAATTTACCACCACTATAATATATGAAAGCAAAGAAAAAAGAAGAACAACTTCTTCTTTTATTTCAAAAAGTCATCGATAGTCATCAAACGATCATCAATCTCTTTTAAAGAAACTTTCTCCTTTTTAGGAATAACTTTTACTTCAGAAATCTTTTCTTCTACATCAGGCATATGTATTTCTTCTTGCTCTGCCTCTTCTCTTCGTTGTAAAGTAGCAATCATAAAACTATCACTAAGTGGATGTTTAGAAATCTGTCCCCCGATAGAATAACGATCCGCGATATTTAACTCCGTCAATTTCAAAGTTTCAATCTCACCATTCTTAATACCAATATAATTTTTAGAATCCGTAATAAATGTTTTAATAATATGATATGGATTACTCTTAACCTCACGGATCACTAATAATCCACGTCTAGCTCTAGTAGAAAGCTCAAATTCATTTAAATGCACCCTCTTACCAGTTCCTTTATCAGTAATAACAGATAGATACTCTGCCTCGGCTGGATCAAACTGATTAATAGATACCATATGATCATCTTTTAATTTCATAGCTTTAACACCAGCTGCTTTAACTCCCACAATTGGAACTTCTTCTGTAGAAAAACTAAGACCATATCCACTATCAGTCGTAAGGAATAACGTATTCTTTTCTTCTACAAAAGCATCAATTAACAAATCATCATCTTTTAACTTCATACAACTCGTAGGCTTCGTATAACGAGAAAGTTTAAAATCCGCTAACTTACTACGTTTAATCATACCATTACGTGAGGCAATCACAACATTTTTATTCGTATCAAACGTTGCAACTGGAATTGCACAAACAACAGCCTCATCTGGAGAAATTTCTATCACATTGCTAACATGTTTAGGCATATCCTTCCATTTTAAATCAGGTAAAATATGAACTGGAATATGTAAATAATTACCATGAGTCGTAAATACCAATAACGTATCTAGTGTTGTCATCTCATAAATTCCTAAAATATAATCATTCTCTTTAATCGTAATATCATCTGGATTAGAAGCAGTATAACTTCTAAAAGAAGTACGTTTTACATAGCCATCTTTTGTAACCATAACAACACAATCTTCTTTAGGAATCATAGCCGTTGTATCTATTTTAATTTCCGTAATTTCTGCTTTAATATCTGTTAAACGGTCCATGGCATACTCTTTCTTAACATCACGTAAATCTTTCTTCATAACAGATTTTAAAACATCTTCACTACCAAGAATTGCTGTAAGTCCACTGATAATTTTTTCTAAGTTTGCCATCTCTTCTTGTAAAGCAACAACATCCGTATTTGTCAAACGATAAAGTTGTAATGTAACAATGGCTTCAGCTTGTTCCATCGTAAACTCAAACTCTTTTACCAAGTTTTCTTTAGCATCACTCTTATTTTTAGACTCACGAATTACTTTAATCACTTCATCTAAAATAGAAAGACATTTAATTAACCCTTCTACGATATGATAACGAGCTTTTGCATGTTTCAAATCAAATTCTGTACGACGACGCACAACTTCTTTTTGATGAGCAATAAAAGCATCCAAACAACCAATAAGTCCTAATAGTTTTGGTCGTTTATTTACAATCGCAACCATATTAAAGTTATAGTTAATTTGCATATCTGTATTCTTTAATAAATAATTAATAACTAAATCTACATTCGCATTCTTCTTTAAATCAATGACAACACGAACATCAGCTGCAGATTCATCTCTTACTTCCCCAATACCATCAATCTTTTTATCAATTCGAATATCATCAATTTTCTTAACCATCAAAGCTTTATTCACTTCAAATGGAATTTCCGTAATAATAATAGATTTGCCAGTTTTTGTCTCTTCTACAGTATATCGACTTTTAACAACAATTTTTCCTCGTCCTGTTTCATACGCTTGACGAATTCCATCGATTCCTTCGATGATTCCACCAGTAGGAAAATCAGGTCCTTTTACATATTTCATCAAAGTATCTAAACTACAATTAGGACTATCAATACGATGAATCGTTGCATCAATAACTTCTCCTAAATTATGAGGAGGAATATTGGTAGCATACCCTGCCGAAATACCCATCGCACCATAAACAAGAAGTGCAGGAAAACGAGCTGGTAAAACCGTAGGCTCCATCGTAGTATCATCAAAGTTAGGAGCAAACTCTACCGTATCCTTATCAATATCACGAAGCATTTCATTACTAATCTTAGAAAGACGCGCTTCTGTATAACGATAAGCAGCAGGACTATCACCATCAATAGAACCATTATTACCATGCATATCAATATAAGGAAGTCTTGTCTTCCAAGGTTGACTCATACGAACCATCGCATCATAAATGGAAGTATCACCATGAGGATGATAATTACCAATAACGTCTCCAACCGTCTTCGCACTCTTACGATATCCCCTATCATAAGTATTTTTCTCCTTATGCATAGAATATAAAATACGACGTTGAACCGGTTTTAACCCATCTCTTGCATCTGGAATGGCACGCTCTTGAATAATATATTTAGAATAACTTCCAAATCTCTCACCCATGATATCTTCCAAAGTGTAATCAAATATCTTTTCAATCACTTCTTGTGTCTCAGTTTTTTTCTTTGGCATATTATCACCCTTCGTTTCTATTTTAATATTACAAAAAATTATAAACTATAGCTAGCATCATTCTTCTTAGAAGAAGTTAGTTCTATAGTATCTAAAAGTTCAGAAGCAGATTGAATTTCACTTCTTACTTTTTTATCATTACTATCTACTAAGTCATCTGGAAAATCTGGAAAATACAAGACTCCTTCACGTTTCCATCCTTTTAAACTATCACCATCAGATAACTTAGGTAGATGAGCATATCCTCCCACATATTTAATGTTTTTTATTCCCTCCGCACTAGTTAAACTATCAAAAAAAGCATCAAAACCAATACGTTGTAAACTCTCTAAACCAATAGCACTAATAAGAGAAGAAAAGTTAGCATCTCCACCTATAAACTGTAAAGAGTTTAAATTTAAAGCTTCAATAAGCGATGGAAATTTACCATCCCCACCAATACTTTGCAAACCTTCTAAGCCTTTGGAATGAACAAGAGAAGAAAATATTGCATCTCCACCTATAAACTGTAAAGAGTTTAAATTTAAAGCCTCAATAAGCGATGGAAATTTACCATCCCCACCAATACTTTGCAAACCTTCTAAGCCTTTGGAATGAACAAGAGAAGAAAAGTTAGCATCTCCACCAATACAACATAACTTTTCTAAACCTTCTGTACTAGCAAGAGAAGAAAAATTAGCATGACCACCTATAAGATGTAAGGATTTCAAACTTAAGGCATCTGAAAGGAACTGAAAATGACCATCCCCACCAATAAATTCTAAACGCTCTAATCCTTTTGCACTACTAAGAGAAGAAAACGTTGCATTATCTCCAATAAATTCTAAAGAATCTAAACCAATAGCACTAATAAGACGATAAAAATCAGCTCCTTTCGTAATAAATTCCAAACTCTCTAATCCTTTTGCATTACTTAATTTACAAAAATTAGCATTCCCAATAATCCCCTTTAAATGCTGAAACTTTTGAGGAAGTTCACGTTCATAACAATATATATTGCCATAATAATACAAAATATCATGTCCTTCAAAATCCGCATCAGATAATGCCACTTCATCTTCTTGACAACCCAAAATTCGTGATAAATCCTTTTTCTTATCTCTTGTTTGTAAAATTTCCCATGATTTATCACCAAACAATCCATATGATGCAACCTCTCCATCCAATCCATAAATTAATCGTAAATCATCATCAGATAATTCTTCTCCGTTTTTAAACTTATCATAAACGTTAGAAACTCTTTGCACATTCACAACTCTTTTACGTTCCTTTACTGCGCCCGGAAATTCTTTTAATTTGTCACTAAGAACTGGATATAAGGACTCTTCTAGTTCTTGTCCATATCCAACACCTCGAATCTCAGCAACTTTACCAGTACCTTCCATACGAATCGCAATCCTAGGATCCGTAAAACCACCATTTATGCCTTTAACAAAATAAACATAAATATCACTACCTTTAAGATACATACCAGAATATCCACTACCAGCAATACACCATCCAGTAATAGCACCCTCAATATCATCCATTAAAAAACCAGGAGAACTTCCACGTTCATATCTTTTCCAGACTCCCTCTTTAGGATTGAATTCATCTTCCCTCAAGACAACTTCACCTAAAAAATGTTCATAAAGTCGTTTAAAACTTTCACCATGCTCTAAAGCCTCTAGATTTTCATTCGTCAAAACCTTATCACTACCAATTTCTGCTGTCAAAGTTTGGTACACCAGTTCCAAAGCTTCTGGATTTAAATCAGCAAAACCATCTGTAGTATTTTTACTTCTTCTTCCAAACTCACCAGTAGACTTATCAAATTTTCCAAGCTTCAACATACCACGAAAGGCATATACCTTAAACCAAGTTGGATAGGTTTGATTACTAGATAAAGAGTCAATCCATCTATCAAGAGTACTTTTTTGATTTTCTTGAACCTCAGATAACCATTGCTTCATCATAGAAGAAGTAATTTCAAAATTTTCAACAGCTTTATCAATAGCAATCTTTTTTTTCAATCGTAAAAAACTATCTGGTAATTCTTTGATAACATACTTTTCATAGTAAAAGTGTTTTAAGCGTTCCATTTTATGAGAACTTTCTTGAGCCTTATCATGTACTCTTTCCACTCTATCTAAATATTTACCAATTTTTTGTTCAGGAGTATCACTTTTATCTGCCGTTAGCATAACAGCATCCTCCATATGCAACTCTTGAAATAAAGAATCTAAAAAATCTTCTCCGCTTTCATACTTCATAACCTATTCTCCTATATTTGATAATCATCCTCTAACGTAAACTCAACGTTTTCATCAATCCATTCCTTACGAGGAGCAACTTCATCTCCCATAAGAACAGAAACACGTTTTTCGGCTAACTGTGCATCTTCAATATTAACACGAATCAAAGTGCGACTACCTGGATGCATCGTAGTTTCACCCAATTGATCCGCATTCATTTCACCAAGACCTTTATATCTTTGTATTTCGCATTTTTTACCCTTAGATTTTTCTTTCATTTCTTCAATCGTATAAGCATATTCGATATTCTTACCAGACTGAATCTTAAAAAGTGGAGGTAAAGCAACAAATAATCTACCATCCTCAATAAGTGGTTTCATATAACGATAGAAAAAAGTTAAAAGTAAACACTGAATATGCCCACCATCTTCATCCGCGTCACTCATGATAATAACTTTATTATATTCACAATCATGAATATCGAAATTAGAGCCATATCCAGCACCAATCGTATAAATCATAGTATTAATCTCTTCGTTCTTTAAAATATCGTCTTCTTTTGTTTTTTCAGTATTTAAAACCTTACCACGTAACGGAAGAATTGCTTGGTATTTTCTATCTCTTGCTTGTTTCGCAGATCCACCTGCAGAGTCCCCCTCGACTAAGAACAACTCTTTTTTTGTCTTATCTTTACTTTGAGCAGGAGCAAGCTTTCCAGATAAACTTCTCTCTTCTTTCTTCTTACCAGTTCCCTTACGAGCAGCTTCCCTTGCCTTACGAGCAGCTTCTCTAGCAACCTTACTACGTAAACTCTTATTGATAATTTCTGTAGCAATCGACTTATTTTCTTCCAAGAACACCCTCATCTGTTCTGTCACAATATTTTCAACTGCAACTCTAGCCGTAGGAGTACCAAGTTTACCCTTTGTCTGACCTTCAAACTGTAAAATATCTTCTGGTATTTTCAAATTAATAACAGCAGTTAAACCCTCCCGAACATCACTACCTTCAAGAGGCTTATCTTTACCTTTAATAAATCCATTACTCTTAGCATAATCATTAAACACACGTGTCAAAGCCGTCTTAAATCCCACTTCATGAGTACCACCATCAATCGTTTTAACATTATTAACAAAACTGACAATCGTCTCATTATACGTATCCGTATATTGTAAGGCAACATCTACTTCCATCTTATCTCTGACTCCAGCAATAGATAACACTTTATGTAAGACATTCTTACCTTTATTCATATCTTCAACAAACTCTTCAATACCACGTTCATAATGAAATTTACTACTACGTTCATCTTCTTCATCAATCACTTCAATCGTTATACCTTTTAATAAGAAAGCAGACTCCTGCATTCTCTCACAAATCGTAGTATAAGAAAAATTAGTCGTAGAAAAAATCTCATCATCCGGTAAAAAACGAACAATAGTACCCGTTTTATTCGTCGTACCAATCTTCTTTAATGGAGTTGCAACATGTCCACCATTCTCAAATCGAATATAATATTCTCCTTTATCATGTCGAATCGTTACTTCCATCCATTTAGATAATGCATTAACAACACTAGCACCTACACCATGAAGTCCACCAGACACTTTATAACCAGCTTCTTCAAATTTACCACCAGCATGCAAAACCGTAAAAATAACTTCTGGAGTAGATTTACCAGAAGCATGCATACCAGTAGGAATACCACGTCCATGGTCTTCTACACTGACAGATTTATCACTATGTAAAATTATTTTAATATAGTCACCAAACCCATTAATTGCTTCATCAATAGCATTATCTACAATTTCCCATACTAGATGGTGAAGTCCTCTCTTATCAGTAGAACCAATATACATACCAGGTCTTTTTCTAACTGCTTCCAGTCCTTCCAATATTTTAATCGATGACTCATCATATTTTAATGCCATTTATTATCACTCCTAATATCTAACTGTTTTTATTATAACAAAAAAGTAAAGTTTTTCAAAGCAAACTTTACTTTATTTGACACAATTACTTATGGTAAGAAACATAATCATAAAAAGAAAGAAGATCATCCTCATAAATCGCTTTAAACTCTCCACCATTTGACTTTTGATAAACACCAATCGACCCATCAACATTACGATTAAACTTTTATCTTGCAACCACAAACCATAATAACAAAAATCATTAATAAAATAATTCTCTTTTTCCTACTTACTTCTCTACTTCAAAAGAATACTTTACCGCTTTAGCCTGATACTTACTCGGTAACTTACTCTTAGAAATAGATTCCATATCTTTTAAATCCAAAGACACCTTAAAATATCCATCTGCATTTCTAATATAAATAGATTGGTTAGAAATACCCAAAACTTCATTCACATCCATTCTTCTCTTCTTAATTTTTTCACTCTTTAAATCATACCTAGTAATCAAAGAATCTTTAAAAGTATAAAAAGCATCTTGATTTCCCATTACATAATGAATATCTTTATAATTACTGCGATAAATCATAAAACGTACCTCATACGTCTCATAAGTCCAATTCATACTTTCATCTTCAAATTTATGTTCAGTAGCACTTGTTCTCTCAACAAGATAAGAAACATAACCTTCCGAAACATCTCCCTGAAAAAAAGCATAATCTCGGTTATGCCAGTAAACAGGATTCTGACTATCAACCCTACCCATCTCAGGATTTTCTGGAACATTAACAAAAGTCCCAACACTCCCAAGTCTCTCTTCCCGCTCTGTAGGAACATTATCATCCGTTAACCGAAAATACAAGATAACTCCACCAATCACAATAAAAAGAACACCGACTAACAATATTACTTTTCTTTTCATAAGCCACCCCACAATTTAGTATTAGCATACTCCTTAGTAATTTTTAACGGGATTTCTATCTCCTTCTGTTTATCGTCTTGATTGGTATACTCAATATAAATTTTCGTTTGATCCAAATCACGAATTTCAATTGTATTAGGTTCATTTTCCACTATGGCATCAACATAATAAACTCGATTTAATAGATAAAAATGAAGTGGTTGAAACGTAGACGAATCACTAGAATCAAAACGAAAAGAAGAAATCGTTTTATCACCACTAACAAACGAAACTTGAAGTGTTTTTATTTTATCTTCCTCAACAGTTCCAACACCAGAATCCATTAAATCAATATTATGAATGAGTATTAAATTACGTGCTCGATTAAACATAGCAAAACCATCCACCAAATACCGATCCGTCTTACTTTCAATACGATAAATCTGAACAGTATTATAATTAAAAATCGTAAATAAAATAGGAAAAGATAATAAAACAAGAATGAAAAACCCCATGACAATTTTAAAAATTAACTTTTTCCTCTTTTTGCGAACATCCTTCTCCTCTTTCTTTTCTCCATTTAAAAGTTCCTCAACATCAACCTCTAAAATAGAACTTAAAGAATTAAGTAAAGAAATATCAGGAGCATTGACCCCTCTTTCCCATTTCGAAACCGTCTTAGAAGAAACACCTAAAACCTCACCCAACTTTTCTTGAGTCAATCCTTTTTCTTTTCGAAGCCTCGCAATAAAATCTCCAATTTTCTCTAAATCCACCATACATCACCCAATTCATATTAATTATGAAAAAACAACTACTGAAAGAATACCCTAGAAACAAAAATTATACAACCTCTTATTTAGCTACACCTATCACCAAAATAGAGAATTTCTTTTTTCAACTATAATTATACAAAAAAATTGACTAGTTTCCTAGCCAATATCTTCTAACTTCTCATACGTTTTTTTAGCTGCATTCTTAGCCATCTCTTTCATATTAGACATAGCATTAGGATTTTTCTTCATGTACATATAACCAGCAACTCCCATGCCACCTAAAATAGCAGCCCACATCATTTTATTCATCGCATTCTTTTGCATATTATTCACCTCATTTTTATTATGAGGACATTTTTTTATTTTATACCATTTTCTAAAAAATCTCGAATTGTCGTTCTTCTAATATCAGAAGAAGTATTATGAACGGCTTGTTTTAATGCCACTTTATCACCAATCAAATATAACATTTTCTTACTTCTAGTAATACCAGTATAGACAAGTTTACGATAAAGCATTTTTCGATAACTTTGTACCAACGGCATCACAACAACATCAAATTCACTACCTTGTGCTTTATGAATCGAAATCGCATAGGCAAGTCGAAATTTATTAAAATTTGCAGCAGTAAAAGTAACTTCATTCCCATCAAAATCAACAATAATTTTTTTTGCAGGACTAGTAATAATCTGACTAATAATACCAATATCTCCATTAAAAATATTTTCTTCAGGCATATTCGTAAGTTCAATCACTTTATCTCCCTCACGAAAAATAACTTCTCCTACAACCAATTCTTTTTTACTACTATCCTTGGGATTGAAAATTCTCTGTAATTGATTATTAATGATATCAATACCATAATTTCCTTTATACATAGGAGCAAGAACTTGAAATTTTTTATAAGATAAATCTTTAAACGTAGAAGAAACATCCATCAAATTAGAAATAACCTGATCATCAGAACAAGAGATAAACGTTAAATCTTCATCCTGATTAAAAACTTCATCTTCTACACAACCATTACGAATATCATAAGCCAAAGAAATAATATTAGAATCCTTTCCTTGCCGATATAATTCTTTTAATTCAACAACAGGAAGCTTCCCACTAGCAATCACATCATGAAGTAATTGACCAGGACCAACAGATGGTAATTGATAACTATCTCCCACCATAATAATTTTACAATTGGCAGAAATTCCTCGTAATAGACTTGCCATTAACATTGTATCAATCATACTAGTTTCATCAATAATCACTAATTCAACTTTACTCTTATGATACTCATTTACTTGAAACTTATTTGTATCTTTTTGCCATTTTAAAAAACTATGAATCGTAGACGCTGGCATCAAAGTTGCTTCACTCATTCTTTTTGCCGCTCTTCCTGTAGGAGCAAGTAATGCAATTCGATCTGCTAATTTTTCATAAGATAATTTATGAACTTCTTTATAAAGTTCAATCATACCTTTCATAATTGTTGTTTTACCAGTACCAGGACCACCAGTAATAATTAAAAAATTCTTACAAACACTCATCAAAATAGCTTGCTTTTGTTCTTCATTATAAGAAATACCAAAAACTTCTTCCATCTCAGAAAACTTATCATCCAAGTTTTGAAAGCTCTCATCCTCTTTTCTCGCAAGCAATCGAAATCTTTTAACAATCAAACACTCTGCATCATACATCTCTTTCAAATAATACTTTTCTTCCTTTTGAACCACTTTCAAATCTACTAGTAAAGACTGTAACGCTTCTTGATAAAGATCATCAGAAATAAAAGTAGATAATACTCTAGGTAAATATTCATATATCTCATCATAGTAAAAATAACTATGACCATACATATTACTAACTTCTTCCATAATATATAAAATAGCAGCCCGAATACGAATCATTGCATCTTGTTCTACACCATTTTTTAATGCAATACGATCAATTTTCTTAAATCCTAATTCATAAATACTATATTCTAATTGATAGATATCTGCATCAATCACTTCTTTGACACGATCTTTATAAAAATTATAAACTAACATCGAATCTTTCGTAGAAAAACCTAAATTAGACAAATATAAAACCGTCTCATAACTAGATTCATATTCTTTTAATTTGTTATGCAATGTATCAATATTATTCTTAGTAATACCCGGTATTAAAATTAAATTATCAGGATGTTCTAAAATAATAGATAACGTATCTTTTCCTAACACATCAACAATAGATTTAGCCTTCTTCTCACCAATTCCTTTAAAAAGACCACTTGTTAAAAACTCAACAATCGCATCTTTTTCTTCAGGTTTACATCTCTCATAACTAGAAACACTAAACTGAGTTCCATATTTTGGATGCTCAACCAATTTGCCAAAAAAAAGATAGGTATCCATATCATTAAGTTCATGAAAATATCCAGTAAAAGTAATCGTTTTATCTAAAAACGGAGTTAACGCCTCACTATTAGTCTCTTTTACTTTAAAAAGCCCAATATGATACCCATTACTATTTTGATAGATACTTCTTTGATAATGTCCCTTGATATAGATATCCATAATCTCCTCCCTTTAATCCCAATCGATTCTACTATCTAATATTCCTCTTCGATATGTTTTTTGTTGGTCTTCCAATTGTTCACCAGATAAATCTGGATAAGTATCCAACAATTGTTGATCTAAAACTTGTTGTTGCTCTCGCAAAATGTTTAAAGCTCGCTCCCCGTAAGATAATGCTTCTTGTAATTCTGGAGCAATATCCAAAGAAGATAAGGATTGTAACCGTCCACCTAAATAACCAAACTCTGTTTCATAATCTTCTGTTGCGAAATATAAAATCGCAGACTGTCGAACAGCCTGATTCATAGCCATTGACCCCTCTTCCATATTAGAAAACAACTCTTTCAAATCATCATCTTCCAAACTATCTGGTAAAGTATCAGGAGCTATCGTTAAACTCGTTAAAGTAATTTTTCTTTTATTTTTATGATACCATGGACTTTCATCAAATGGTCTAGTAATTTTATATTTAGAATAAGTAGAATGATAAGCGGCAGTACCCTCATTATAAGTTGGCAAAGTCTCCATATTGTCAAGAAGGACAATATCCTCACACCACCAAAAACTAGTATTGTATACTCCCTCAGAAAAATCTGCATCTTCATCCAAGACAACATCAGAAATATGCAATTCTTTTAATTTATCAACTAACAACAACACTTTTGGAATTTCTCCTTCGTGATCTTGTAAATATTGATAAAAAGTTCCAAAAGAATAATGTGTTTTTAAATGTCCATCACCAGGAATATTGTAATAAGTAAACAAAAAAGGATAAACAAGATCACCTCTTCCGAAATAATATGGAGACGCTTGACGTATATCTTTAACCGCCTGAAAAAAATCTTGATACTCTTCATAAAATTCTTTCACATCTCTTGGCATCATAAAAACTTTCTTCTCTGATACTATTGCTTCTAATAATTTACCTACATCTTTATTACGATGTTTCTGACAAATACGTTCCAACCCCTAATTAAAACCTTCTAAATCATCATAAAAAGACAATAATAAACCTAAATTATCAACATCGATAATGTGTTTATAATCCATAATTCCTCCTAAATTTACTCATGGTTTTTTCTAGCCACGTATCCCTCTTCATCTTCTGACTTTTCCTCTTTAGTATCCTCATAAAGCGTCTCGTCTTCTAAAAGTTCAACACCAGCATCATTCAAAGTAGAGATATCTGCCTTTTCCTCTGAAGCTAGCCCTTCCTCTTTTTCTACATCCTCTTTTTTTGCTTTCATAAATTTCTGAAACATAAAATTATCCATACACTACCTTCTTTCTACTGTTATTTTAACAAAGAAACCTCACCAATACAATAAGGATATTGAACTTCTTGGACAACCACTGTAACAAAAGTATTATGAGGAAGTTCTCCTTCTATTTCCACATGTAAATAAGTATCCGTATGTCCATAACTTTTACCATTTTTCACTTCTTCAACCAAAACTTCTACTTCTTTTCCAATAAAAGTATCATAATAGGCACATTCTAACTCTTTAGATAAAGTGAGTAGTCTTCTAGCTCTCTCTTTCTTAATAGCAGGAGCAACATGACCATCTAACTCCATTGCTTTAGTACCCTTTCTTTCACTATAAGGGAAAACATGAATTTTTGCAAACCCTATTTTCTTACAAGTCTCCATAGTTTCTAAAAAATCTTCTTCACTCTCTCCTGGAAAACCAACAATCACATCAGTAGTAATTGCCATATCTGGACGAATAGATAAAATTTCTTCTATCTTATGAAAATAATAATCTAAATCATACTTACGATTCATAAGTTTTAAAACATGATTGCTACCAGCTTGTAAAGGAATATGCATATGATTAACAACGACAGGATAATCTCGAATCACTTCTAATACATCATCTGTTAATTCTGTGATTTCAATAGAAGAAATTCTAAGTCTTTTAAGTCCCTCTATAGAAACAATTCTTTTTAATAACTCTGAAAAACTAGTATCCAAATCCACTCCATAATTACCAGTATGAATACCAGTTAAAACAACTTCTTGATAGTCATTACCCACCAAATCCGTAATCTCTTTTACAACCACGTCTGGATCTTTACTACGACATTTCCCACGTACATATGGAATAATACAGTAAGAGCAAAAATTCTCACACCCATCTTGTATTTTAACAAAAGCTCTCGTACGTCTAGGAAACTCATTAATATACATATCTTCAAATGTTCTAGGTAACTCCGAATATAAATGACGAATTTCTTCTCTATTAGAAAACCACTCATCTAGTAATTCAATAATCTTAGACTTATCTTTATTACCAAGTACAATATCAAGACCAGGAATAGAAAAATCTTTATTGGCTTCTATAAAACACCCCATTGCCACAACACAGGCATCAGGATTACGGCGAATCGCTTTACGAATCATCTTTCTAGACTTAATATCACTTGTATTAGTAACTGTACAAGTATTGATAATATAAACATCACAAAAATCATCAAAATCTTTGATTTGATACCCATTTTCTTTTAATAAATGAATGATATACTCACTCTCATAAGTATTTACTTTACAACCCAATGTTAAAATTCCAACTGTTCGCAAATTACTCCCTACTTTCCTTAAACTCTTGATACCAACTATCAAACTTACTACCAGCACTATCCAATATTTCTTTTCCCTTTTCAATTGCCTGTGATCCAATTTCTTTTCCTTTTTCTACATAAGGACTATAAGCATCCTGAAAATTATTTTTATCTTCTTCAAACGTACTTACAACATTATTATACGTATCTTCCCCAACAGTTTCCTTATACTTAGAAACAATACTATCTTTTAACTCTTTAGCCTTAGAAACAACTGTTGTATATCCACGCTCTGCTGTAGAAGAAATATTCTCTTTATAATTAGGAAACATCTTTTCAATTGCTGAATCCATCTCTTCATACAAAGTTAAAATTTTTTCTTTTGCTGAATCTGTTAATTCATCAAAAGTAACCCCTTTAATCGTACCATCATAAAAAATAAAATCAGTAAGTGTAATAAAAGTATCTTCTAATGTTTCTCGAATAGAAGAATCAGATTGATCATTAGAAGATTGTACATAAGTCATAACTTTTTGTTCTACCTCTTCTATATAAGAAACAACTTCCCCTTCATTACTAGCATCTGTAGTATCCGTAAATAATGTACTAGATGACTTATCCTTCGCCTCTTCAGTTTCTACTTTTTCTACTTCCTTTGTTTTACCATCATTATTAGATTTTGTACTATTTTCATTTTTGGGCCACACCAAAATAACAAGTAAAATAATGATAATAATTAAACATATAAATATTGCAATATCAAGTGGATGTCTCTTCATAGATAACACCTCATTTCGTGTACAAATTATACCACAATAAGAAACATTTTTCAACAAATAAAAAAGCTCCAAAGGAGCTAATCTAATTTCTTTTGTAATTCTTTCAATGTCATTAAAAATTCATTTGTCTTACGAATCTCTTCATCCAATTTTTCATAATTGGCTGTATTTTCTAATTCGATATCAGAACTTGTATTAATCTCCGGCTTTTCAATTCCAAAGACTGGAGAAATAACAGGACTACTCTTAAACTTCTTATGTTCTTGATAGACAGGCTTTGCTTCTACCTTAGGTTGTACTACCTGAGTTTGTTGTGCTACCTGAACAGATGGCTCTACAGAAACAGTTTGGAAGTCATCAAGTTTCATTTGTAAAGGTACACTTTCAACAGAAACAATAACTGGTTCACTTTCATTCACTGTAGGAATAACCTCAGCATTTACTTGCTTCATTCTCTCTTCTAAATCTTGTAAACTAATCGGCTCATTACCTTCATCTTCTAATTTCTCTAACTCGCCACTTTCATACATTGCTTTACCACGAGTCATTAATTCATCTAAACTAATAATTGCATTTTGTTCTTGTTCTTCTTCAAAAGCTGTTAAATCAATGTTCTTAACCTCTTCCTCCGCTTTTTCCAAAGTCTCAGTCAAACGCATCAACTCTGCTTGTGCTTCGGTAGGATCAGGTTCAATACTAGTATATTGCAACTCTTCTTCTGCCTTGAATGGAGTAGATTCTGCTGGTTGTTCTTCTTCCACTTGTAAAACCTCTGGTTCTACTTCCTGAGGAGTAGAGACTTCTTCTACAACAGGAGCAACTTCCACTTTTGGCTCTTCTACTTCTAAAACTTCTGGACTTGCAGTAATAGAAGGAGTACTTGCAACCTCAGGTTGACTGACAGGTTCCACTTGAATAACAGGAGGAACAACTTCGATAGTTTCTACCTTTGGTAATTCTTCTTTCTTCTCCTCACTGACAGCTACCAAAACAGGTTCAGAAGATGTATTCATAACATCCTTACTTTCTTCTTCAGGAGCAACTTCATCTACAATCTTACGTAACTCTCTTGTATTTTGTCTTTGTTTTCTCTTCTGTCTAGTCTTATCAAATATATATGCAATTAAATATAAAACGGATGCAATCCCCACCAGTATATACACCACTATCATTTCCTGTGTTGTTAAAAAATCGATTAATCCGTTCATTATTTCCACCTCTAAAACTAGTCTACCATACCCTTTAGAAGAGGGTAAAGCATTAACCCAAAATTTTCACTATTTTTATTTTTTTTGACAAAAACAATTTACACATTTTGACAATTGTTCGATTTACAACAATTTACATCAAACATATCAAATATCCTTATAACCATAATACCACAAATTCTAATTTTGAAAAGACTTTTTTATCTATTTTATCTAAATTATATTAAGTACTTGAATATGATATGTAACTTAATCACTATCATCAAAAAAGGAAAAACACAAATTGTATTTTTTCTAAAACAAACTTTCCTTAAATTAATAATAAACTGCTCTAGATTATATTCCCTGTCATCTGCAACTCTAACAATTTATCTAAATTTAAAACATAAAAATTAGTATTTAATAGAAAAAAATTTTAAACATATACTGTATCATGAAAGAAAAATTTATGAAGTCTGTTCTTATTTTATTAATAGGCGGACTATTAACCAAAGTATTAGGAATGATAATAAAGATTGTAATGAGTAGAATGATTGGTACAGAAGGTCTTGGACTATACATGATGGTTCTACCCACTTTTTCACTATTCATTGGAATAGGACAATTTGGCCTACCTACTGCTTTATCAAAACTAGTAGCGGAAAAAAGAAAAAATAACATCCGTTTATTTTTTTCCATTCTACCAATCTCTATTGTAATTAATCTATTATTAATTCTAACAATTATTATCATTGCTCCTACATTAGCCAATACACTACTACATGATTCCAGATGTTATCTACCAATATTAGCCATTGCCGTCGTCATTCCTTTTACAAGCTTATCAAGTATTTGTAGAAGTTATTTTTTTGGTAAAGAACAAATGGCTCCACACGTAATATCAAACCTTGTAGAAGATGTTGTTAGATTAACATTAATGATTATAGGTATTCCATTCTTCCTACCAAAAGGATTAGAATATGCTGTCTGCTATATCATATTATCAAATGTCATTAGTGAAGGAGCATCCATCCTAATTTTATTTATTTTCCTACCTAAAAAAGTACAAATAAAAAAAGAAGACTTAGTACCTAGAAAAGACTATATGAAAGAGTCCCTTTCCATTGGAATACCCAATACAACCGGAAGATTACTAGGTAGTATCGGTTATTTCCTAGAACCCATTCTTCTAACTTCCACACTAATTGCCCTAGGATATCCATCAAAATACATCACAACAGAATATGGAATATTATCAGGATACGTTATGCCACTGTTACTATTACCATCTTTTTTTACTATGGCCATATCACAAGCATTACTTCCCGTAGTATCTAGAGAATATGCGAGGAAAAACTACCCCTTTGTAAATAGAAAAATAAAACAAGCGATACTCTACTCCCTGGCTATTGGAATTCCCGCAACTATCTTTTTTATGATACTTCCAGAACTCCCATTAAAACTAATTTATCATACAAATGAAGGAATCTCTTACATAAGATTCCTTGCTCCCATTTGTCTATTCCAATATATACAATCTCCCCTATCCTCTGCCCTAGATGCTATGGGGAAAAGTAAAGATGCCATGGTAGCAACAACAATAGGAGTCTTTATTCGTTCCATATTCCTAGTACTATTATCCCTTCTAAAAATAGGATTATGGGGACTAATCATTGCAATCTCCCTAAACGTATTAGCAGTAACTTTTTATTCCATAAAAAAAGTAAGATATCATCTTACTATTTAGTTTTAGGTCCTATACCTCTATCTTTAGAGAGAGTCCGAATAGATTCAAGGCCCTGATCATAAAAAGAAATATTTCCTTTATCAACACCACTTAACTTATCAAAGAGTTCTTGATTAGAAATTCCTAAATCATCAGTTAAATCATCAACCAAAGAAGGAGCTTCCGCTAAAATAGCAAGAATTTTATGAGAATAATCCAAACGTGTTTGTTCCAAATCCCTCAATCCTTGAGCATTTTTAATTTTTCTCATCTCATCACTCATTTGATATCACCTTTACTTCCTTTTTTTCCTTCACCTAACATTTTCAAAATATCACCCTTAATAGCTTCATTTTCCATAATTAACAACTCTCTATCAGTAGGATTCTGAACCCTTCTTTTCAACTCATAAAACTCATCATTTGTATTCTTACTACGACTAATCAAATCCCTCTTATCAACCATGGAATTATCATCTTTTTTCATTCTAGTTTGCATAACATAAACCATATCACCACTTAAAACACGATAAATTAGTCGAATTTTAAATTCTTTTATTTCATATAACCCAAATAATTTTTTATTATTCGTAAATTGTCTAACTTTCTCAGGATTAGAACCAAAATCACCATATTCTAGAGTTTCTAAAGCAGCTTGTACTTTATCATAATATTCTCTAGGAATATCCTTTAAATCCCTTTGTAAAAAAGTAGAACCAAATGCAGTTTTAGCAAAAATCAAATGACGTTTAGATTGAGAATCTTGACTTTCCATACTCTCATCTTTTAACTGTTTTGTAACACTCTCTACCCTCTTCTGGCATAACGCAATTTTTCTCTTTAAACTATCCACTTCCTCTAATACGTCTGCATCTTCACCTAAACTACTAAATTCTCTACACTCTGCAACCAGTTTAGAAATTACCCCTTCCATTAAAGGAAAAAAATTTTGAAATTCAGGAGAAGGCAAAGCTTCTAAAATATCTTTTTCATCTTGCAATAAAACAATAGAACTATAATAAGAATCTCTTAACTTTTCTAACTCTTCATCTACCATAAAAAATCTCCTAAGCACATTTAAATTATAATATAAAACTATTATTTTGACAAAAGAATTCATTTTTTCTTTATTTTTCACGCAGATTACACAATTTTTAGTATAATATTAAAGCAGGGAGGGATTTCAAATGAAAATATTAGTTGTCGATGACGAAACAATGATTCGTGAAGTCATCAAAGAATATTGTGCTGCTAATCATTTTACTACCGATGAAGCGGATAGTGGAAAAGATGCTTTAAGAAAGCTACAAACCAATACTTATGATTTAATGGTATTAGATATTATGATGCCAGAAATGGACGGTTATACAATGCTAGAAGAACTTCCTAAAGAAAAAAGAATCCCTACTCTTGTACTATCAGCAAGAGGAGAAGAAGTAGATAAACTTCGTGGCTTCGAATTAGGAATTGACGACTATTTAACGAAACCATTCTCACCAAAAGAGTTAATAGCTCGTATCAAAGCAATCTATAACCGTACAAACCAAAATTTACCCAATATATATAAACTCAATACTCTCGAACTTAACTTTTCCGCACATACATTAAAAATTGATAACAAACTAATAAATGTTACTCCGAAAGAATTTGAAATCCTTACCTATTTAATTAAAAACAAAGGAATTGCCATATCAAGAGAACAACTATTATCAAGATTATGGGGATACGACTACTTTGGCGATGACAGAACCATCGATACCCATATCAAGATGCTTCGTAATAACTTAGGAAAATACAGAAACCACATTGTAACTGTCAGAGGTACCGGATATAAATTTATTGAAAATGATGAAGAAGAATAGCCTACATATTAAAATATGGCAATACTTTTTAATATTTTCCTTACTTATACTTGGATTCTTATGGGTCTTCCAAGTTCTTTTTTTAAATCAATTCTATCGAATTAGCAAAACCAAAGATATTGCTGAAGTAGCATCTACACTAGTAAGATATCAAAATGACGAAAATATAGCCGATATTATTGATCAAAAAGCAATGGACCGTAGTGTATGCGTAGAAATAGTAAATGAAAAAGCATCTACAATCTATGCCTCTGCATATTTTGGAAAAGGTTGTGTATCTGGAAAAGAACAAAACTTAGAATATAAAACAGATTTTATTACAAGCAATAAAACTAGACAAACCTATGAATTAATCAATCCAATGTATGATAATCGCACACTAGTACAAGCAATCAAATTAGATCCTGAAAATTATGCTTTTATAAATACTTCACTAGACCCTATTGATGGAACTGTAAACATTTTACAAACACAGTTAATCTATGTTACCATTATAGTTTTAATTTTATCTTTCATTATAGCTTACTTTATTTCAAGACATGTTTCAGAACCAATTGTACAAATGAATAAAGCAGCAAAAGGATTAGCAGAAGGTCAATTTGGAATATCGTTTAAATCTGATGAAGACATCAAAGAACTAAATGAACTTGCTAACACACTAAATTATGCAAGAGATGAACTAGCCAAAACAGATGAGCTAAGACAAGATCTAATGGCAAATGTATCACACGACTTAAAAACACCATTAACGATGATTAAAGCATATGCCGAAATGAGTAGAGATCTACATTCAAAGAATAAAGAAAAACAAAAAGAAGACATGGATATTATCATTAGTGAAGTGGATAGATTAACAATCTTAGTAAATGATATATTAGAATTATCTAGTATGCAATCAAATATTAATGAATTACAAAAGGAAGACTTTGATCTTATTCATTTAACAGAAGAGATTCTTCATAGATACAAAGTATTACAAGAAACAGAAAATTATAAATTTGAATTTAATCACCAAGCTAAAGAAATCATCATCCATGCAGATAAAAAGAAAATAGAACAAGTAATATATAATCTAATTAATAATGCCATTAACTATACAGGAGAAGACAACCGAGTAATTATCAATATCATAAATGAAGATAATGGTATAAAAATTGAAATTAAAGATACTGGAAAAGGAATCAAAAAAGAAGATCTACCATACATCTGGGACAAATATTATAAAAACAAAAAGAAACATAAACGAAATCTAGTAGGAACAGGTCTAGGTCTATCAATCGTAAAAAATGCCTTACAACTACACCACTATGATTTTGGTGTAACATCAGAAAAAAACAAAGGTTCTACTTTCTACTTTAAAATTTCAAAAGAAAACATAAAAGAAACAAAATAAAAATCTCTTTTTAGAGATTTTTTTATTTTTCTATTTCACCATTTAATCGTTTTTCATCAACATCATCAAGCAAATTAACTAATTTATCAGCAAATTCCCTACTCGTCCGAAACAATTCATTCGTAGAAGAATATAAAGTCATAAACGTTGTCTTTTCAAGAATAGGAATTAACAATATTTGATCTTTTGCAACAACACGTAGCATCATTTGATAACAACTACTTTTATTAGCCGTCAATCTTCCTCTCCGATTACTCTTTTTTTCTCTTACAACCATATCATCTAATAATAATTCGTAATTTTTAATATCAGAAATAAAATAAGAATAATGAAACTCCCTTGTATGAAAAACAATTTCATAATTTTTACCAATACTAATACCAGAACCAATTTCATTCAAATAAAATATTTGGGGAACACTGCCACAAAAAATCTCCGATTGTTTACGAATGACCTCATCTCGATAAGTAGAATCCTGCAACAACTGAATAAATGGCAAAAGAACATCATTTAAACCATTAACAGTAAATAACATATTACCAATCCATAAAACCTTACTCATCAGTCCATTTTTAATAAGAGTACAACTTAAATCTTGATATTGATACTTAAGATAACCGTTCACATGAATCAACCATAAATATTTAGTCGTTGCCACAAAATAAAACTTAACTCCTGTCTTACACTCTGTTGCATATAAACAAGAAAAACAAACCTCATCCACAGGGATTAACCCTAAAATAGAAACAGCATCTTTTTCATTTAAATCAGGGCATAAATCCGTAAGCAATTTATAACTGATTGTCAAATTTTTCTTATCAACAGGTGTATAAGAATAAAACTTAGGAAGAACAAGAGCTTTTGTTAACAAACTTTGATATTGTTCCTCTCCTGCCTTCATCTGTTGATATTTATCTTTTACACCACTAAACAATTGTTTAAACATGACCTAACACCTCATTCAAAGGATTTTCTATTTTCTTATTCATGATATCATATTTAAAAATTTTTGTAAAATAAAACCAAACTAATTATAAATATAAAGCTCATGTTGTGCTCTAGTACAAGCAACATATAATAAATTACGTTCATTGCTCTTATAAGAATTATTTCTGTCGTTATATAAGATAACACAATCAAACTCTAATCCTTTTGCCAAATAAGCCGGAACCAAAATCAAATCTCGCCTAAAATGTTTGGTATCCGATTGGACATAAGAAATAGAAACTTCATCATAAATCAAAGAATAAATCTTATCTGCCTCCCTATCATCTTTCGTAATAATCGCAACACTAGCATATTCTTTTTTTAAAGTAGAAATATCCTCTAGTAATTGTTCTTTTAAATGATCTAAATGTTTACGAAAGATAACAGGTTTATGATTATCACGTCGAATGGCATTTACATGATTTAAATTTAATATCTTATTAGTATACTCAATAATTTCAGGAGAAGATCGATAAGTCTTTAACAATTCCAAATACTTACTATCATTTTTAAAAATTGGTTTTAACTCTTCCAAAGAATCATAATGATAATATGGATTAATATTTTGATTCACATCACCCAAGATAGTAAAATCACTTCTACCAAAAATTTTAGAAATAATAATATACTGTAATTTATTATAATCTTGTGCTTCATCTATTACTACTTGTCTAATCTGTTGCTCATAAGGAAAACCATCTAATGTCCCTTTGATATAAGAAAATAATAAAGCATCTTCATAATATAAAGATTTTCTTTTAATAAATTGATCAATCTCTCTTTCTGTTAAAGTAACCTTACAATAAGGGCTATGATAAAATCCCCGGTAAATTTCTTTAAAATCCCGTTTAAAATTGGCATGCTCTTTTAACAATTTACGAAAAGTTCCAATTTTTTTACCACTCCCACGATAAAAATTAGAAGAAAGTTTTTTTGCAATTTCCTCTACTCTTTCAAATAAAGGCAACCTATTATATTTATAATGAAGTAAATCATTTATCTCATCTTTATCTACATAATGAACTTCACTCTCATAAAAAGAATCAACAAATTCAGCACATTCTACATAATCATTCAAATAATGATTTAAATCTTCAATAATCTCATCACTTTGTTTATATTTAATCAAATCAACATTAGGAACCTGATAAGTATAATATCTCGCAACAAAATCAGTAAAAGATTCTACTTCCTTATATTCAGTAATACTATAAGACAAATAATCATTAAATGTCGTTTGTAAAGTGTTATCTTCTCCAAGAGATGGCAATACATCAGAAATATAATCTGTAAAAATAGGATTAGGAGAAAATATTAAAATGTTATTACTAGATAAATTTTCTAATCGATACAAAAGAAAAGCAATTCTATGTAAAGCAACTGTCGTCTTTCCACTTCCAGCAATTCCTTGAACAATTAAATTATGATCTTCTAAATTACGAATGACCTGATTTTGTTCTTGTTGAATCGTATTAACAACATTTTTCATTCGATCACTAGATTCAGTTGCTAAAACTTCCTGCAGTACCTCATCATCAATATTTAATGAATTATCAAAAACACCTAATAATCTACCATTTTCTATTTTATATTGTCTTTTTCTCTTTAACTCACCAAAGTATTCTCCTCCAGGAGCAATATAAGAACAAGGGCCAATCTCATAATCATAAAACAAACTACAAATAGGACTTCTCCAATCATACAAAATATTATTAAAATCTTGATCTGTTAAATAGGTAAGTGAAATATAAATATTCCAAACCTTACCATATTCATCTTTAAATACAATAGATGCAAAATAAGGTTTATTTTTGATTTGATTAAGTCTTTTAAAATATTGTCTCTTCTGTAATACTCTCTCTGCTTCTTGACTAGTAGCAGCCATAACTTGTTGCATTTCACCTTTATCAAAACTACTAGAATTATCCCACATCATCTTCTTAAACTCAGTAAACTCTTCTTCATCTTGATAGACATCTTTTCCAAGGTCTTCCAACGTTTCCCCTAACAACTCTTTTACCTTATCTAAAATTTTTTCTTCTTTCTGATATTCTTCTCTAGAAATACTCATACTACCTCCTATTTATTCTTTAAAAACTAAGAAACACGAAAAAATCACATATGAAGTATCATCACATGTAATTTTCAAAACGTCTCCTTAACTATAGCACAAGTAACTTTTAAACTCAAGAACTAACCTAAAAATTGTTGCAGCAAACTGACAAATTCATTTTGTAACTCTTCTAATCTTTGCATAGAATTTGCTTCAAATCTTGCTGTAATATTAGGCCCTGTATTACTAGCACGAACAAGCACCCAGGAGTCATCAAATAAAACCTTAATACCATCAATAGTTAAATATTGATAACCCTTACTCTTTACATACTCTTCTATCTTCTCAATAATAGAAAACTTAATATCATCACTAGCAGCAAATTTTAATTCCGGAGTTGAATAATAAACAGGGATTCCTTCTGCAAGTTCATCGACAGACTGCGTAGTATGAGATAAAATCTCTACCATACGAAGTCCGGCATAAAGACCGGAATCAAAACCAGGCCATCGATCTCTAAAGTAAACATGTCCAGACAATTCTCCTCCAAAAGTCAAATCATAATCTCTAACAGCTGCTTTAGTATAAGAATTCCCAGTACGATAACAAATGCCTTTACCACCGAGACGTTCTATCTCATCAGACAATGCCTTAGAACATTTTACATCATATAAAAATTCTTTTTTAGAAACTTTATTAATAATATTTCGAATAATTAAAATCATATATAAATCAGTAGGTAAAAATCTTCCAGAATTGGTTACCATTCCCATACGATCTCCATCCCCATCAAAAGCAAGACCAAGATCAGCTCCTACTTCCAACACCTTTTCTTTCAACTGAATCAAATTATCTTCTACACAAGGATCAGGATGATGATTAGGAAAATGACCATCACTTTCTCCATTAATAACAACTAAATCCATAGGAAATAATTCATATAATTTCTTGGCAATAATGCTAGTCGTTCCATTACCAGGATCAATCACAACTTTGACCCTACGTGGTCCAAAATTTAAGCTATCTTGAAACAATTTTAAATAATCTTCTTCAACACGATAAGTAGAAAGAGTACCATTTCCAACTAAAAAATTTCCTTTTAAAATATAATTCATAAAATCTTGTATCTCTTGTCCTTTACAATTACCACTCTCGTCAAAAGAAAATTTAAAACCATTATCATCTTTCGGATTATGAGAAGCCGTAACCATAACTCCACTATATATTTGCAGTTTAATACAAGCATAATAATACATTGGTGTAGTACATAAACCCAAACTAATAACATCAATACCAGTAGAAAGTATACCCTCGATTAAAGCACCATATAATGCATCACTACTTAACCGATTATCATGTCCTACAACACAACTACTCTTTCCCATTTCTCGAATTCTACTACCAAATCCTAACCCAATCGTATAAGCAGTATCTTCATCTATTTCATTAGGATAAATTCCTCTAATATCATATCCTCTAAAAATATTCTTATTTATGTCTTGTTTATATTTCATAAATCCTCCTTAAGATAAAAGAAATAGCATAGTCAAAATCGACTATCCTATATTTGCAGCTGTTGTAAAAATCAATAAATCATCATATGTAGGTTTAGGCTCATCCTCATTTGTTCCAAAAGCATATGACTCATCAGAAACTGAAGCACCACTTGCCAAAGAATCATGGAAAAAGACATCCACACCAACAATTCTTCCTTTACGTAATGCAACAACTTGAGTACCTAATTGAGAAATATTAGAGGTAGTATTATTAGTAGTTTTTATTACCAAAGGATAGGAATCATTAGACTCATAAGAAATATTTGAAACATCCACTAAATCATTATCAATTTCATGCCCCGCTAATTGAATCACTATATTTCCAGGATTTTGACTTTCTTCTAAAACCGGAACAGAAATAGAAGTGACCCCATAATTATTCGGAAAAGTAGATATACTAGAAGTCTCAGTAGAAACTACTTTTCCACTTTGATCATAAAAAATTGCATTAACATAAAGAGATAGAGCAAAATCTTCTTGAGAATGTACCAAAACCGCTAAAGTATCCTTATCAACAAAATTTGCTTCCGTTTTAAACATAGCATTATCATTAATATCAATCAAATCATCACAATATTGTTTGTAAACAATATTAGATGAGTCAACTTCTATGAAAAAGTTCAAATAAACTAATCCGATTACAATAATGAAAAAAGCCACCATAATAATATTTAAAACAACATTTTTCGTCATATTAACACCCTTTCAATAACAAAACCTAATATATATCAACCACGAATAAAATTAATAATAAACCGTTCTTGTTTGATATTTACAAGTATTACTGCTACACCAATACCCATTGCCCCATCCGGTCCATGACCAGTCTGTATAGCCACAACAAGATACAGTTGTACAGGTTTTATTTCTATAACATGTATTACAAGTTGTCGTCGTTTTTATACATTCTGAACGACCCAAATACGTAGTTAACCAAGAAGTTGGATGATATGTTGATGGGCATTGATAAGATAATCTACGCTCTGTATGTGCAAAAAATGAGTCATTATCATCTGCATAATATGTACATTTCCACAAGGTACATTTACTACTACAGTTACAGTCATACGGAAGTAGTCCACAACAAGAATCTGTACATGTTCGAACACGCCTTGTCGCAGTATTATATTGAAATGCTGATGCTACAGACTTTCCTGGACATGTTGCGGTATTTCCTGCATTGTCTTTTATCGTTGTAGGACCAATTCCACTCTTTAAACCCCATCTAGTTCCTGGACATGATACCACTCCACTTAAGTTATCTCCACAAGAATACTTTACAGTCACTCCTCCTGTAGTCCACGTATTCTCTTTCCAGCTAGAACAAGATGGATTCGTTTTATCTAGTCGTATAGTAGTAGATGCTGCTTCAGAACATATCCCACTCGCATTCGTACATGCTCTTACATATAATGTACCACTCTTATCACTACTAATTGTCATACTATGTGTATTGCTTGCTGAATTTGAATATGTTTGCCAACTTCCATTATCATACTTATATTCCCAGTGCCCGATTCTACTACTTGCTGTTACTGTCTTCATCGTTATCGTAAAATCTTTATTCGTCCATTTTCCATTCGTTGGATTACTTATCGTTGGTTTCACTGGCGGCTTATCTATCCTTACTCGATTCTTTGGACATTCTGTTTTATTTTCTGCATGATCTTCTACTGTTCCAGGTGTCACATATTCATCCATTATCTCTACATCCCATACTTTTGATATCTGTTTCTTTACACATCCACTATGTTCATCTGTACAGTTTCCATATAAAGTTACTGCTTCATGGAACCATTGATCTCCTCCCCCTACTGTTACACACTTAGGTGGAACATTATCTATCTTATACGTTCCATACGTATCACTTAATAACTTATAATTTCCTAAAGAATCTTGTACTCCTACCGTTCCTTCTCCATCCCATGGCTCAATTACCAATTTGTACTGTCCAGTATCTGGTACATGAGATGTTGGTATCGTATATTTTACAGACTCTACATCTTTCTTATTCTTATAGTTATGATAATATTTTGTTCCTACTTGAGTTCCTGACAAATTGGTCCAATAATAACTAATTCCTATATTATTATTTAATCCACTTGGATCAGATACCTTAACTGTAATATGTAGATTCTTTGTCTGTATCCAATCAGATGAAGGTGGTGTTACAGTAAAGACTGGTCCACTGATATCTTTAGAAGTATCACATGTAAATTCACTATTAATCTCTTTCTTATAGACAACTTCTTCTCCTCTTTTACATACTACTGCCGTTGCATAACGATAACTATCATTTACTTTTCTTATTTGTACATAAGTTTCGCTATCATTATCACAATCAATATCTTTATCAGAAAAATCTTTAACTAAATTTTTGTTTTTCAACCAAGAATATTTTACCTCCACACATCCGGAATCACTATACCCAAATAAATCTCTAGAATAATTATCTACATACAACTTAGCTCCACGCTCAATAGCCTGAGCATAAGCATCAAATTTAGCATCCCGATTATTCGCTCGAATTCTACCAACTTGAGGCAAAGCCAAAATCAAGATAACCCCCATAATAGCAATAACAACAATTAACTCTACCAAAGTAAAACCTTTTTTATTCATTTGTCTCATCGTCTATCACCATCTTTTCTCTTAAATTATTCATTTTCATAATCATCCATTGCAAAAGATGAAAAAATCATTAATTCATCATAGTCAACTGGACTTACCTTATCGTCTTGAGTAGTAGACATACCATGAAAAGTTATATCAAAAGAAAACATTTCATTTGCACCTATTCTTTCTTTAGTAAAAGAATTATAAGCAACTATTTTATTATCTTTCAAAGCTACTACATAACCAACAAGGCCCAACAGAGTAGCATCATTTTGATTTTGACCACTAACATGGAAAACAGTACTACCATCATCTTGCACCTCATGTGTTTCTTGATAAGTAACTTTAGATAAATCAGCCTCTAAAGTATCTTTTATTTTATGAGTTTTAACATTAATATCAATGGTACCAGCATACTTATCATCATCAAGTTCTGGAACATCAAAAAACATCATATTCTTTCCATCACTTAAAATAGTAGCTTGAGTAGAATCTAAAGTAATTGCTTTACCATCAGCATCAGCAAAATTCACCTGAACATCAACATCTATATCTTTTCTAGAAGTAGGTTCAAGAAGAACAACAAGCTGCTGTTCTTCAAAAATATTAGCAGTAACCTTCAAATTTCCATCATTATTTATGTGAATCATAGAATCACGAAATTCAGTATAATGAACACTATTATCACTCTGCAAAGCTAAGGCAACACACAACCCCAACACAATCACTGCCAAAACAACAAGTACAACATTTTGTATGATATCTGCTCTATTTTTCTTTTTCTTAACATTTCTTTTTTTCATACATCCTCCTAAATAACCAACAAAACATAATCTATTCTATTTCCTCATCAAATATATGAACAGGAAATAAAATTACTTTGTCAAAATCAATAGCTAAAGATTGAGATCCTCTCATATTAGGTACAAAAACAATATCAGATGAGAGCGTAGAATGTGCCATTAATTCGTTAACATCAAACGTTTGATAACCAACAATCTTATCTTCTTTCAACAAGACAACCTGACCTACAAGTCCCGGAATATTAACATCACTATTATTAGTAACTTGAACCGTGAAATTTGTAGATAATGTATCATCAACAAAATGTGTTTCAGTCATCTCTATTTGAGAAGAAGTAATAGCCCCCTTATCTGTCTTCTCACCAGTTACCTTAATATCAATTGTACCGGCATCACCATCATACAAGTCAGGCAAGAAAAACATAGCAAATTGTGTCCCGTGGTCAAAAACCGTTAACTCATTAGTTTGTGTAGAAACTTTATCATGATTATCATCATAATAAGTTACCTCTATTTTAACTAGAAAGAATTCATCTAAATCTGAAGAAACCAAAACACCCAAGTTTTCCGAATTCATAATATTAGCTTGTACTTGCATGGAAGTTTGATTATCAATCTCTATCAAGTCGTCATCATAAAATTGATACTTGGTAAGACCATCATCGTTGTTTTTAAAAACAAGCATTACACCTAAAACTACAATTGCAACAAATAAAATTCCTAATATTACATATCTAATAATATCTTTCACATTTTACCTCCCATTTACTCACTTCATATTTTAATAAAATTATATAATAAATATACTACGCTGGATTAGCAGATGAAGTAAAAATTAAGACCTCATCGTAATCTAAAGGAACAATTTCATCACCAGATAAAACACCTGACAAACTAATTGAATTAGTAAAAGTAGAATTGGAATCGATATTTTCAGTATTAAAATTATTAAATGCTACAATATTATCATCTTTAAAAGCCACAATACAACCCTCTAAACGTGAGATAACCGTATCACTATTATTAGTTCCAGTAATTTCAAAAACCGTACTACTATCTTCTGCAATTTCATGAGACTCTTCATAAGTAATATTTGAGGCATCCGCAAAATCAACATCATTTGCTTTTTCATCAGTAACTTCTAATATAACGTCGCCTGCATACTCTTCTTCATCTAAATTAGGTAAAATAATATTCAAAACTATTTTTCCATGATCCATAACATAATTAGACACATGATCACTATAAATAATATCACCTTTATCATTGAAAAAATCAACATCTACAGTGACAGCACGAGACTTAGAAGCTTTTGATGAAATTAATATAACCAAACTACCACTGTCTTGAACAACGTTAGATTGAATTTCTAAATCATCAGTATTATTTTCAACACGAATCATATCATCAGTATAATATTTACTTTTGACATTAGAGTTTACACTATTAGCCGTTAACAAAATCACTAATACAATAGCAATCAAAAGCAATATGCCCGTTATAATAAGTTTTGCATTAATCTTTTTAACTTTCTTATTCTTTCCCTTTTTCTTTTCCATAAAGTACCTCCTATACAACCCACACACCCTATCTTATTAAAGAGTAACATAAAAAAGAAAAAAAAACAATAAAAAACGGAAACATATTAAACATTCGTAGATTTTTATTTGGAATTCCGTTTTATGACAAAAAACTGAAATAAGTTTAAAAAACGGAAATAACCTCCGTAATTTTGTCATGCAAAAATTTAAGTAATACTAGTTCATATTAGGCAAAATTAAAAGACTTATTTCCGCTTTTATATTCCAAAGCAGCAATAAGTCTTGTAAATTAAATGTTTCTTCATAAACCTGCATTTAGTCTAAAAATTCACGTATTAATAACGCAAAACATTATAAAAAAACGAAGCAAACAAAAATGTCGCATCATTTTTAATTATATAAATATTATTCTTCAGTTGGAACATCCGTTGTTGAGCCAAAAGTTTTAATAGAAACAAAGTAATAATTTTCACTCTCAAGATCAACTACTAAACTTAATCCGTCTTCCGATGAAACATTAAATACAACATCCCCATCATCGTTAATTTCACTAAAAATCAAGTCATCTTCTGTATAATCACTTCGATCAGCAAGAATCTCTATCGCCTGATTTACCATTTCCGTAGTAGTAGGCTTTGGTGTTGTCTCTTCTTCCTCAGAAAAAAAATCAAAAACAGATAAAGCAATTGCAACAACAATACATAAAACACCTACTATCATAATGAAATATATAAATTTCTTTTTCATAATACTCTCCTCCTATCCAAAATGGAAATATACCGTCAATTCAGGCCCTAAATTTCCAGCATTATCATATAGCCTTTCCTTATAAATTAAATATGTATAATAACTAGATGAGTAACAACTACTACCACAAACATTCCATGTATTATCACAATCCTGCCCCTTTTTAAACCAATAAGGACAATTCCAATAACTATATCCTTGATGTTCCCACCAAAATTCTATAGTATTTTCGTTTACTCCTGAACCACCTGTATTATCCGTATGAATAGTATCCAAAACAAACCAAATAGTAATTAAAGAATTTACATAAACATCACATCTAGCAGCCTTACTATTACCACCCCTATTAGAACAATTTCAACTTTTTATATACACATTTCCATAACTAAGAGAAGCATCCGTTAATGAAAGACTATCATAATAAGGGGGAATTAGGTGGAGTTTTATCGATACGGATTCTAGTAGAAGCCGCTTCTGAACAAGAACCATACTTACTACACACGCGAATATAAACATCTGGATTTCTCTCTTTAGTAAAAGGTGTAGTAGTAAAATTATTGGTTGCTGAATCGGAATAAGTAATCCAATCTTCTTGATCATAACTATATTGCCAATAGCCAATCAAATCACTTGGAGATTCAGTCTTGACTTGTAAAGAAAAATCATAATTAACCCAGTTCTCATTTATATGGTTACTAATTGTCGGTTTCTTCGGTATCGTATCCATCCTAACTCTTTGTACAGGACAAACTGTACTGTGACCAACATTATCATAAACCGTACAAGGACTAACATATTCATCCATATAATCTACTGTAAAAGTTTTAGTTACTGTCTTTTTAACCCATCTTTAATATCTGAAAGAGAAAAATCAATTTGTTGATTAGTCTCTTGCTCTTTTACTACAATATCAATATCTCCTGCATACTCACCCACAAGACTAGATAAATAAAAAGTAAAGACTTGACCACTGTGATTCAAAACAACCAAACTAGAAGAATCACTAGCAATAGTTTCTCCATCCTCATCACGAAAAATAACTTCCGCAACTGCAAGAACACTTTTATCATAATTTGAGGAAACGTAAATCAACAAGTTTTCATTGTCTGCAATGTTACTTTTAACTTCAAAAGAAGACTGATTATCAACTTGAATCAAATCATCATCAAAGTAGCTATATTTAACAATTTCAGACTTTCCTTTTCGAATAATTGTAATAGCAAGTAAAATAGCAACAATAAACAACAATATAATAATAACAATATTTTTTTCATCTTCTGTACCTAATCAAAAAATCCGTCCTAAAAATCTAAATATGTGCGTCAGTAGCAAAGATATATACTTCATCAAAATCAATAGGTTGAGAATCATTACCAGATAATACTGGTGGAATCTCTACAGTAGAATTAAATGTTGCACCTGCAAGTATATTATCTGATGAGAAAGAATTATATGCTACAATTTTATTGCTTTTTACAGCCACTATATTAGTAAATAATCCAGAAACATTATACTCATTTCCATTAACACCTACCACATTGAACATAGTAGACTGAAGTTCGTTTACATTATGAGTTTCCTGATAAGTGATCTTAGAAACATTTGCTAAACTATCAAATCCCTCCTCTTCACCTTCAGTTAACTTTAAATCAATTGTTCCAGCATACTCATCCTCTGCCAAATCAGGCAAATTAAATACAAAGAATAATTGTCCTTCATCCATCATAACACTAGTTGTCTCATCAGAAAAAACTTTTTTGTTTTGATCATTATAAAAAGTAACATTAGCAGACACAGTTCTAGTTCCTTGAGTATCAGAAGAAACCAAAACTGCCAAATAATCATCAGCCACAATATTAGCAATAGAATGAATTCCGCTAGTTTCACTAACTTTAATCAACTGATCCATATAATCAGTATATTTAATATCCGTATCCCTAGATTTTCTCATCACAAGAAAAACACTTAACACAATAATTACAATAAGTAAAAAAACAATAGTTATAATATAAAATAAATTCCCTTTTTTCATCTTTATCTCCTCCATTTTTAATAACTTTTATTCAGCCATATCAGCATACGATACAAAAATATCAAGCTCATCAAATTCTAATGGCACCAATTGTCCAGAACTAACACTTGCCGCGAATTGAAAAGTAGAATCAAATGTGCCACCAGGTGCAACACTATCCGTATAAAAAGAATTATAATCAACAATTTTCCCATCTTTTATCGCAACAATATCAGTAATAACCCCAAAAATACCATAATCATTACCATTAGTACCTACAGCACTAACGACAACGTTATTAGTTTCTTCGTCAATCTCATGGGTTTCCTCAATCGTAATTTTAGATGTATCAGCAATACCATCATATCCTGCATCTTCAGCTGATAATTGAATATCAATAGTACCTGCATAATCATCTTCGCTAATATTAGGTATATTAAAAATCAATAATAACTTACCTTTACCAGAGATAACTCCATTCTGTTCATCACTAGCAATTTGTTCCCCTTGATCATTATTGAATATCGAAACAGCTGTAACCTCACTAGCATTATCTAAATCAGAAGACAGTAACAATACAACCGTATCATCAACGACACTGGCCATAGTTTCAACGTCATCAATTCCTTTAACTTGAATCATATCACTTTGATAATTTTTGTATTTTATTTCAGGTCCTCTTATCTTCTCCAAAATAAACAATAAACTAACAACTACCAAAAGAATAGACAACAAAACGATAACGATAATATAAATTTTTTTCTTTTTTTCATACGACATATATTCTCCTCTAACCTTTACACCCTATCTTAATTAAAGATTAACACAAAAAAAATAAAAACACAATACAAATCTGAGCATTTATAAAGTTAATAAAAACAAAAAAATTAATAAATAAAAAGACTTATCTTATATACATCAAAATAAAATAAGTCTAAATCTATCATTAATAATAAACTGTTCTAGATTGAGATTGACAAAGAGTAGTATTACAATAATTGTTTGCAGACCAACTGGACCAACCAGACCAGCTAGATAATGCTTGCCCACAACACGAACTTGGACAGGTCTTATTATAACTACTAATACATCTACTACTACTTAAAACACAACTTGTATGACCAAATTTATCTGTAGTCGAATGAGTAGATGAACAACCAGAAGATGAAGTTAAAGTAATTGGATCAACCCAATCAGACCCTCCATCAACATAAGACAGATAAACGCAAGAATAATAACAACTATAACTTGTACAAACCGTTCCACAACATGAGGTTGGACAAGTTCTATTATAATAATACCTTGTTCTTCTGCTATATTGTCGTTGTGAAGAAACCGATTGCCCTGGACAAGTCGCAGTATTTCCTGCATTGTCTCTTATCGTTGTAGGCCCAATTCCACTCTTTAAGCCCCATCTAGTTCCTGGACAGGATACTACTCCACTTAAGTTATCACTACAAGAATATCTTACAGTCACTCCTCCTGGTGTCCACGTATTCTCTTTCCAGCTAGAACAAGATGGATTCGTTTTATCTAGTCGTATCGTTGTAGATGCTGCTTCAGAACATATCCCACTCGCATTCGTACATGCTCTTACATATAATGTACCACTCTTATCACTACTAATTGTCATACTATGTGTATTGCTTGCTGAATTTGAATATGTTTGCCAACTTCCATTATCATACTTATATTCCCAGTGCCCGATTCTACTACTTGCTGTTACTGTCTTCATCGTTACCGTAAAATCTTTATTCGTCCACTTTCCATTCGTTGGATTACTTATCGTTGGTTTCACTGGTGGCTTATCTATCCTTACTCGATTCTTTGGACATTCTGTTTTATTTTCTGCATGATCTTCTACTGTTCCTGGTGTCACATATTCATCCATTATCTCTGCATCAAATACTTTTGATATCTGTTTCTTTACACATCCACTATGTTCATCTGTACAGTTTCCATATAAAGTAACTGCCTCATGAAACCATTGATCTCCTCCTCCTACTGTTACACACTTAGGGGGAACATTATCTATCTTATACGTTCCATACGTATCACTTAACAACTTATAATTTCCTAAAGAATCCTGTACTCCTACCGTTCCTTCTCCATCCCATGGTTCAATAACCAATTTATATTGTCCTGTATCTGGTACATGAGATGTTGGTATCGTATATTTTACAGACTGTACATCTTTCTTATTCTTATAGTTATGATAATATTTTGTTCCTACTTGAGTTCCTGATAAATTGGTCCAATAATAACTAATTCCTATATTATTATTCAACCCACTTGGATCAGATACCTTAACTGTAATATGTAGATTCTTTGTCTGTATCCAATCAGATGAAGGTGGTGTTACAGTAAAGACTGGTCCACTGATATCTTTAGAAGTATCACATGTAAATTCACTATTAATCTCTTTCTTATAGACAACTTCTTCTCCTCTTTTACATACTACTGCCGTTGCATAACGATAACTATCATTTACTTTTCTTATTTGTACATAAGTTTCGCTATCATTATCACAATCAATATCTTTATCAGAAAAATCTTTAACTAAATTTTTGTTTTTCAACCAAGAATATTTTACCTCCACACATCCGGAATCACTATACCCAAATAAATCTCTAGAATAATTATCTACATACAACTTAGCTCCACGCTCAATAGCCTGAGCATAAGCATCAAATTTAGCATCCCGATTATTCGCTCGAATTCTACCAACTTGAGGCAAAGCCAAAATCAAGATAACCCCCATAATAGCAATAACAACAATTAACTCTACCAAAGTAAAACCTTTTTTATTCATTTGCCTCACCACACAGTACCTATTCTATTTAATTTTATCATACAAAAAGAAAAAGTCAATCTATAATAATAGAAAAAGGTGAATTTATAAATCAAAATTCACCTTAAAAACTCTAACAAATTATTTACGTTTTTTTGCTTCTTTCATTTTCTTTTTTTGTAAATATAACTCTTGTTTAATATGATAAAACCGTTTAGAAAAGTCTTGGAATCCCTTATTTGCAACAGATGTCGCATTAGGAAATGCCTTCAACAATCTAGAAGTTAGTAGAATATGTTTACGTAACGCTATAGCAACTTCTTTTTTTATCTTTTCAGTAGCATCTCGATGTGTATACTTCGTAAAGTTAATCTTCAACCTAGCCGTAATATAACAAGATTCAACAACATCAGCCAAAAAGATAACGAACAAGACAATCGCAACACAAATAGTTACTGAACTAGGCGGTAAATAAACTAGCCAAGAAAAAAACGGATGTAATACTTTAACTACAATAATACCACCAATACCAAACAAGACAGCATTCTTTAAACAAATACGTCCATTGATATTAAATTTATTGTTAGAATAATCCCACCAACGAAGTTTAAAAATCTTCTCCATAATTAAACTAGTAAAATATTCTAACACACTACAATAAAAAGCACTCATAATAAATAATGCAAGCAAATCATTTTCATATCTTCTCAAGAATAGAACCATAATCATACAGCCTACTCCATAAATAGGAAGATAAGGACCAATTAAAAAGCCACGATTTAAAACCACTCTTTTCTGAATAATACTAACTGCAATAATTTCTGCAACATAGCCAATAAAAGAATATAACATAAATAAAACAAACCAAAAACTAATTGTATATAACATAAACTACCTCTAAATCATCATTGAAATCAACATAATTATAATACCTATAAGAATACCAAAATTCCTCTCAATACGAAATTTACTCTTTCGAATTCTAGGCCAAAGCTCAGAAAATAGAAGGAATAATAACATTCCCAAAGTAAGAGATAATAAACTACCTAACACCCACTCTGGAACTGCTTGATTATTTAAAAGGAAAGACAAAATTCCTCCAACCAAAGTTGATAAAGTAACTCCTCCGATAGACAACCAAACCCTAGAAGGTTTTTGGTCACCCTGATAAAATGTCGTAGCAATAACCATACCAAGTGGCAAATTATGAAAACCTATACCAATTGCTAACATCAACCCAGTATTTACATCAGTAAGTACAGTAGAATATACCGCCATACCCTCAATAATATTATGAATAATTAAAGCAATAGAAGAAATGATACCAATATGAGCTAAATTATTATTCGCTTCTTTCTTAGTCATTCTATCATGATCATGATGATCAGGAATAAAACGATCTAAAAAACGCAATAATCCATAACCTAAAACAACAAAAATTAAAAATAACCAAATATAACGAAGTCCTAAGTGTTCAATTACCTCTGGTATCAAATCCAAAACAATTAACATAATAATAACACTAAAGGCAAGACCTAAAGAAAAATCAATAATTTGCCCCTTCTTCTTAGCAAGAAAGGCAATTAATGCTCCAATCAAAACAAAAATTCCTAATAAAAAAGTAATAACTAATCCAATCATTTCTACACGCATATGTATCACCTATCTAATAAAAATATAAACTAATACGACAATTGCCAAAACCACCCGATAAACCATAAAAATCTTAAAATTATGTTTTTGTAAATACTTAAGCAAATACTTAATACATAATAATCCAATTACAAAAGATACTAAAATACCTAAAACAAAAGTACCTAAATTTGCAGCAATAACGCTCAAAGCACTACCTTTAATCAATTGTAACACAACAGCGCCTAAAACAACAGGTGCACTTAAATAGAAAGAAAACTTAGCAGCACTTTCACGATCTAACCCTAAAACCCTTCCTGCTGCAATCGTTGTTCCACTACGTGAAAAACCAGGAATCAAAGCAAAAACTTGACTACAGCCAACGATAATAGCATCTTTTAAAGTCATCTTTTTAATATCTTTTGTCTGTTTACTATATTTATCAGCTAAATAAATAATAACACCCATAATCGCAAGTGCCAAAGCAATAACGACATAATTAGAACGAATCACATTCTCGATAGCATCTTCAAATAAAACACCTGCTATCGCTGCTGGTATAGTAGCAGCAACTAAATACCATAAAATCTTACCATCATCATCTCTAACACCTTTTGTAAATCCCTTCTGAATCATTTTTATAAAATCCCAGAAGAAAAACACTCCAATAGCAAGCAATGTACCAAAATGTAAAGCAATATCAAAAGTAAGTTCCATATTGCTACTCATTCCTGCCCCAATACCAAAAATATCACGAAAAATAATCAAATGAGCAGAAGAAGAAATTGGTAAAAACTCAGCAATCCCCTGAATAAAACCCAAAATCAATATTTCAATAAAATTCATAACTTTCTCCTTTTTTAATTTTCAAAAACTTCCATAACAAGTGGAACAACATGTTTTTTACGAGAAACACAATTCTCAATAAAATATCCTTCAGGAAGCCCCTCTTGACCATATATAACATCAACCACTTCTTGCCCCTTGGTATTAAAAATAAGATAACTACCATTTTGAATAATATCTGTTACATACAAAGCAAGAAAATCATAATGATTCGCCTCTGCCACTTCGTCTAAAGTAGCAACATAACCATCTAATTCTTGTCTCATTTCATCAAAATTCATAGTAAAGAACTGTCCAATTGCAAAAGTTTTCTCATTAACAGTATATAATTTAAAATCATTATATAATACATCTTCTTTACTCATACCTTCCAAAGAAGTACCAGCCTTTAACATATCCATACCATATTTCTGATAATCAACACCTGCAATACGAGATAACTCTTCTACTGCCTCCTTATCTCTAGGAGTAGCAGTAGGACTCTTTAATATTAAAGTATCAGACAAAATACCAGAAAGCAAAGCTCCCGCAATTTGTTTAGGAATCTCTACCCCTCTTTCATGGTATAAAGTTGCAACAATCGTACACGTAGAACCTACTGCCATATTACGAAAATTAATAGGAGCAGTTGTAGTAATACTTCCTAAATTATGATGATCAAAAATCTCCAAAATATTAGCCTCATCAATTCCCTCTACACTCTGTAACTTTTCATTATGATCCACTAAAATAACTTTTTTTGGATGTTTTTCATTTAAATCTGTAATACGTAACAACCCTAAACACTTATTCTGTCTATCGACAACTGGATAATTAGTATGTTTCAATTTATTATTAACATCTAAAACAGTATCTACATATTCACTCTCTTCAAACTTCGTAGGATTATAACTACGAATCATAGTTTTAATATAATTAGCAAGTGGAATAAGTCTAGTAATATGATAAGAATCATATGCCGTACGAATAATATTAACTTTATTCTTTCTAGCAATTTCAATATGTTTATCCTTAATATCAGCATCACCAGATAAAACAACTAATTTAACACCACATTCTACAGCATATTCAATAACACTATGACGATCCCCTACAATCAAAACATCTTTATCACTAAGAGATACATTATTAATAAAAGTAGTACTACGATAAGACGCAACCAATATTTTACCAACAATCTCATCATCAAATTTTAAAACTTCTTCTGCTTTTAACACTTTTAAAAGATTTTGATAAGAAGTATATAACTCTTCAAAATTAGCATCTACTACCATATGAGATAAATCTTTAATTGTAATAAGTCCCAAAAGTCGATTTCCATGTTGAACAACTGGAATACCTGTTAATCCATCACTCAACATTTTTTGATAACCATCATAAATAGAATCTGTATCTTTCATAACAAACCCCTTATGATAATTAACATCCTTAATCTGTAATTTAACATCATTTAAATACTCAGGCTCTTTTAAACCAAAATAATCAAGAGCATATTTTGTTTCTTTGTTGACATTTCCTAAAATTCTTGGCTCTGTATTCTCTCCTAATTGGTTTTTTAAATAAGAAAGACCAATAGCAGACATAACAGCATCTGAATCAGGTTTTTTATGTCCAAAAATAAATGTTTTTTCCATACTATCACTTCTTTCTTGCAAAAGTATATCATAAATTTAAAATAAAAAAAAGAGATAATCCCAAGGAATTATCTCATTTTAACAAAATTTACTACGACAAACATAAACAAAAACATAGCCGTACGAAATTGTCGATGCATACAATATCCTTTTTCATATAATGCCGCAATATCATCCACAAAGTCCACAATCCAACTCTCTAAATACTTAGGAGGTGCAAAAGTTACTGGAAACATATGTGTACGAATGATATCTACTTGTCTATCCGTTAAATCAAAGTATTTAGAAGCATTCTTAACCGCACATTCTGGATGCATACGTAACCGATTAATTCTGCTTTCTTGATCAACTTCATCCAAAAAGAAATCATGCAACAAAGCAGCTTCTGTTACCTCTTGATAATTTAATCTTAACGACTTACTAACCTTATAAGATAAATATGCTACTCTCATAGAATGATCATATCGAGTAATTCCATGATGTGTAATATATTTTAAACGGTTAAATTCTTCAACTTCAAGAATCGGACGGATAATATTTTCGAATTCTTCATCTGTATAATTATTCATATAAACATCCTTTTCTATATCCTATATATTTTATGCTTATTCTTACTTTAACATGATAACACAAAACCATATTAAAGTGCAAGTTGTAACAAAAGTCGCCCATGTCAATTGACATAAAAGAAAACCGACCCCTACAGTATAGCACAAACCGCCAAAAAAAGCAAATTTGACAGAGTTCAATCAAATGTTTCTATTGTTTTTTAACTTCTGAACCACTCTTTTTTCACCAGAATTAGACAATTCATCAGAAATAATAGTTACATATTGCATAAGACGTAGTGCTCTATATTGTTGTTCAAGCTTATAGTACCCAGAAAAGTCAACAGAATTATAAGATTCCATCTGATGAGAAACAGAATCAATATAACGTTCTAACTGTTCTAAATCAGCAGGCACCACATCAACTGCACTACAATACCCTAAAAGTTCATTTTCTGTCATACCAACATGAAACTGTGAAGAAAAAGACTGAAGCCTTTTATGAATCGTCTCCATCTTTGCAGTCGCTTGAAAAGAACTAATAGAATCATCCGTTGACCCCATTGCTACATAACCAGATTTCAAAACATCAAAAAGCATTTTAGAATCCATACTTAAAAGTTGTTTAAAAGTTGTAATATTATGACCTTTTAATATCTTCTTATCATCAGAGCTAAGATAATCCGTTCCATTCACGATTGCCATCATAACATCAAAATAAGAATCAAACATAACATCAATAGAATGCTCCAACAAATAAGCTTTACTTTCAGAATCCAAAGTTAAAGATTGTAAATGAAAAGAAAACATATTTTCAGGGTCAATTTGAACAGCATACTGAAACAATTCTTGATCGCCTCTTAACCCATCAGGGAACGTAATAAGATGATAAGGAAAAATACCAGAATGCATAATCATTTTTTTAAATTCTTTATCAGACACTAAATTAGAATATAAATTTAAAAAATTTCTCATATCAGAGACTCTTCTTCGTTCCTTAGGTGACATTTGCCAACGCTGACTAGATACTGAATCATTTACTTTTTGCATTTGTATTGCAAATGCGGGAAATTCCTTTTTCAACGCTTCAACAAGAGTTTTTGTCTCCATACCCCGTTCTAATAAAGGACCAATCACTTTAATGTTTTCATTTGCAATAAGACCAGCAATAAAAGAACTAGAATTTACTAATGTATCCTCAACATAGATAATATTATTCATATGAGCAGAAACAGCCTCTAAAGCAAAATTAAGATTTTTTCTAATACTTTCACCAGCATACTTTAAAACAGGAAAATCACCAGCATGATTTTTAGAATGTAGCGCAGCATAACAGACAACAAAATCATCACGAAACTGTTCACTTAGCTTTGCAAAATTTGTAGCATCTTCCAAAACCAAACCAATGGCCTCTTCTTTCATCATCCTAATTCCTCCCCTTTTTTAACAGGACATATTATAAAGCAAAAAAGAAAGCAAGTCAAATATAGACAAAAAAAGATATAAGCACACACTTATACCAATTCTTTTAAAATCTGATTTAGCTCTTCTTCCTCTTCTGGAGTTGTCTCTGTATTCTCTAACTCTTTATCAAACCAAGCAGGAAGTTTAGCCTCTTTTTTAACTGCAGTAGATTTCGTCGTTTTTGTTTTATTCTTATTTAATAGATTTTTCATCTTTTTATGCTCTTTTTCAGCAACCTTCATTGCATCTTCCACAGTTTCAATATTAAGCCTTTTCCATTGTCCAGCAATCGTTTCTACGTAACTCTTCTTTAATTGTTCATGATTAATCTTTAATACATAAGCAATCAACACATTAACAACACCAGGATTTAACTTCTGATCAATAAGTAGATTCTCAATCAGACGCTTATCTCGATCCGTTGGTTCTGCTCCTTTATACTTTGCCTTTAAGAACTGATAAGGTGTTAAATTCTCAAAAGCATATACCATTTTTGCCCACTTCGAACGATCTCCAGCCGGTTTTTTTAAATACTCCGGCTGTTTATGATAAATCACCGTTGGTAAATCTCCGGCATGTTCAAACTGATAATACTCCCGACAACTCTTACGAAGTAAATTCTTATCAATCATACCCTTCTCATTCAAAGAGTCCCGAACTAATCCTTGCATAGCTAAAGTATCTAACTGATAAGTAAAACTTAATGAATTAATCAACTCTTTTACTTCTTTAGAAAAACAGCGATCATTGATCATACTAGAAGGAATACTAGAAATTAGCATATTAAAATCAATCCCCTTCTCAATCAAAGGCTGATTGCTCTCTCTTTTACGAATTTCATCACTAACTTCAAAAACATTACCACGAGTAGAAGTAAAAACATCATCAAAACTCGATGTAATATCTTCATAATCCTTCAAATTAATATGAGGAATCTTAAAATAATTTACAATTCTCTCATACTCTTTTTTCCCTATATTATTATATAAAACAACATTTAAAATAGGATGGTGTAAAAAATCATAAGCAGACATAGGAGAATAAATCAAATACACATATTGATTGATATTACCAGCTTTAAAATAAGTTTTTAAAAGTCCACAAGCCTCCAACTTCTCTCTTGCCACAACAATATCATCTAACTTCAACTGCATCGTTGCCATCAAATGATGATGTGTCAAATCATGACTCATAACATCAGAGCGATCCAAATCATCCAATAAGGTCAAATATAAAGAAACCGCAGTATAACCAATAATTGGTTGATATAACATACTAACCAACTTACGATCTGAATCATGAATAACCGTTTTATTAATAACCGTATAAGTATCAGCCGGCAAAATGGTACGTGTCTGCATCCTCATCACCTACTTCATATATCGTACAATAAATTTAAAAAAAAAGAAAGCCTTAGTTTCTATTAAAAACCAAACCAGGCGATCAATGCTTCCGGTGTTATTTTCGTAAAATATAAGAAAGTAAACGCTAATAATAAAAATGGTCCAAAAGGAATTACTTTCTCATGATTTTTATATAGTAAAAACAAAGACATTGGTAATGCAAAAACACTACCTAAAAATATTGCTACCGTACCAAGCAAAGGATCCAAGACAAGTCCAAACAAGAACATCATTTTAACATCCCCGCCTCCTAGACTTTCCTTTTTTAATGTTTTTTCTCCAATCCACATAATAAAATACATTAAAAGAAAAAGTCCAACGCCTGTTATAATATGTTGAAATACCCCCATAATACCAATAGAGAAAAATTGAACAATAATAAAATATAAAATAAAGAATATCAAAACTTCATCTGGAATAATTAAATAATTTAAATCACTAACAGTCACTATAATAAGTAGCGAAACAACACCTAAAGCAATCAATAACTCCCAGGAAAATCCAAAACTATAAAAAGCAACCATGAATAAAATTCCCGTAAATAACTCCATTAATGGTTCCATAACATCAATTTTTTTATGACAATAATGACACTTACCCTTTAAAAATACATAAGAAAAAAGAGGAATGGATTCCCACAACGATAAATTATGATGACAAGCATCACAAGTATAAGGTAAAAATTTATAATTTTCAGCTGCTAAACGTCCTGCTAAAGCAGTATAGAATCCTCCAAGACATGCACCCAGACAAAAGAAAAGTATAAAATATAAAATTTCCATCTTACACTCTCCTTTACTGAAGCTGTCCGTAAATACTAAACATAGGTTGAACAATAGACAACAAGATAATACCAACAACAACAGCCAAAGCACAAATCATAAGAGGTTCCATCAAACTCTTTAACTGATCAATAACAGATTTATGCAAAGCCTGGAAATGATCTGCAACTTTTTCCATCATTAGACCAAGTTGTCCAGTAGATTCTCCAGTAACCAACATCTCATAAGCAACGACAGGAAAAGCCCACTCTCCTCTAAACGATTCAGAAATAGAATCTCCCTTACCAAGATTATGCAATGTTTTATTGATAATTCTCTTATATATCTCATTATTCGTAATCTTAGATAATATTTCCATACTATCCGTAATAAAAACACCATGGTTAAGTAAAGAAGCAAAAGTCTTCGTGAAGTTAGCCACCTCATTATAAATGATAATACTCTTTACAACAGGAACATGCATCAAAAATGTTTGAACTGCAGTACGGAAACTAATCAATTTTTTATATAAAATGATAAAAGTAACCACCAGTCCAACAATAACTACAATCAAAATAAGGTAATTGTTCTTAATAAAATCACTAGCACCAAGAATAGCTAAAGTAAGTGCTGGTAACTCTGCATCATTACTTTCAAACATCGTTGCAAATTGTGGAACCAAATAAGTAAGCATAAAAATAAGTACACCAAAAGCAATAGTCAAAACAACACAAGGATAAGTCATAGCACTAATCATTTGCTTACGAGTACGTTCCATAGAAGTATAATAATCAGCCATATCATCCAAAATAGAAGGCAAATCGCCTGTCATTTCAGCAGTCTTTACCATATTAACAAGTAGCTTTGGAAAAACCGTTTTTTGTTTCTCCATAGCAGAAGATAAATTTTCTCCCTTTAATAATTCATAAACCAATCGTTGAAACACTTTCTTAGAAGCAGGCTTACTAGATTGTTTGGCTAAAATCCTAACAGCATCAACAAGTGGGATACCAGATTTAATATAAGTGGATAACTGTGTTAAAGAAAAAGATAAATCAGAAACTTTCATCTTTGCATGATCATTAATATCAATATCATAAGCTGGACGAACAGTAACAGAAACAACTTCATAATCTTGTGAAGTTAAAAAACTACGAACTTCTGCTTCATTTTCCGCTTCAAAAGTTCCTTTCTCCTTCTTACCCATTGCATTAATAACAACATAACGATACTTAATCAATGGTTTCTCTGGACTATTTTGATCACGTTTTTGAATACCCACATCTTGTGAAAACTCATTTTCAGAGGGAGTAGAAGATTGATCCTCTTTTTTTTTCTTTTTAAAGAAGGAGTGTTTTTCTTTTTTTTGTTCCGGTGAAGATGGTACAGTGCTAGCCATTACTGCATTACTATTTTGTACATTTTCTACCACTTCTTCTGTTTTATGAAATAACTTTTTAGGTAAACGTCCAGTCGCTTGAACACCATGATAAATACTAACAAATGGTTTCAATAACTTGTTCACACTACATCACTCCCTATTCTTACATAAGTATATCATAACATATTTTTTTTGAAAATAAGTAAATGAACTTTTCTTTTCAATTGACATATATTAAGATAAGAGGTGATGATATGTATCCTAATCCCTATTTAATATCGACAGCATCAAGAACTGGATTATTAACAAGAGGATTAAATGCTATAAAAGCAGTAAATTGGTCTACACTATTAGACGAAACACAAAAAACTTTAGGCGTTATCAATCAAGCAATACCCGTTGTCTACCAAATAAAACCAATTGTAAATAACGCAAAAACACTATTTCGTATAGCAGGATCCTTAAATGATAATACACCGCAAGAACAAACACAACCAGTAGAAAACACAACCGCTACTTCTACTCCACCATCTCCAAACAACTCTCCTATTTTTTATATTTAAAAAATGTAAGTATCTATTACTTACATTTTTATTTCAAACAAAACTAAAAATAATATTTTTGATTTCGATAACTAGCTTCATCATCTGCCCATGAGTTTGGTCTATAAACCGTTCCCACAAACAAAATTTGCCCAGTAAAACTATCTCTAATAAAATATAAAAAAGGTTTGTTAATGTTAATAATAATAGGCGGTTTTTTTTCTTCAGCAAAACCAGTATCAATAGCACCAAATACCGTAACAGCTGCTGCTTTAATTCCAGCTTCTGTAAAATCAATTTTCGCTTTATGATAAGCGCCACTGAAAAAAAGGTTATCACTCGCCCTCTTAACATCACACATATTAGATAAATTAGCAAGCTCACGATTAAAAACATCAGTAATACCCAAACGCATTAAATCATTCTTAAAGTTCAAATTATATTCAAACGAAAATTTTGGAATATTCAAATTAGCAGAAGTAAAAGAAACAGAATACTTTATATTTTCTATAATATTATCAAAGTCATCTTTAGAGAAGTTCATAATATAATCAGATAAGTCTCTTTTTTCAGGCATAATCGCAACAAATTCTAATTTCATATTCTCATACTCTTTCAAACCCAATCGAACTGCCGTTACAGCATCGTCCTTATAATAGGAGACACACTCTCGATGCATAGTAGTAGCCTTCATCGAAGTTCCATCAGAAAGATAAAATTCACCACTTCTAGTATAATCAAAAGAAACAACCCACTCCATATCTAGAGCCAAAGCATTCACTAATAGCATCTTAGTCTCTTCTGAATCTATCATATCATCTGATAACATATTAGGAATAATGCCAAAAGTTTCCTTAGAAATCCAATCATTGATATGTTTAGCACTCTGAAATGAATCATAAATAACACTAGCAGCATAATCTCCCATCAATCGATTTTTATAATCATCTCTTACGCATTCAGCATAATTATTTTGAATAAAAATAGCATTCGCCGAAGAAAAAACAGAATCTATATTAGAATATGTTATCAAATCCAAATTTTTAATAACGCAATCTACTTGCTCTTTCGTTCTACCCTTTGCTCCCTCACTTAGCATTTTTAAAGCATAAAAAATTGATAATGGGCTATATACTTTATTTTTCTGATTATTTTCTAGACGTAAAAACTCCATACAAAAGTCAAAACTATTATCTATTACATTTTCTTTTTTCATCATTACCACACTCCTTCTTTACGACGAAACAATACATATTTATAAATTTTACCGCCTTCCTGAATCAATGGAAATAACTCCATCTTCTTTTCCAACTACATCTTCTTTCGTTATAGTCGTTGACTGAAAAACTTGAATAAGATGATATAATTCTCCTTCCTTACGAAATTGATAGACAGTAATTTCATCACTATCATCATTCCAAACAATCATATTATAAGTATCATCTTCACCTACAACCAAACGATAATACATATCTTGATTGAAATCCTGACGTACCAATGAAATAATATCATCCATACTCAAAGAATCTGATTCTGATAGTATATTATCTTCTAAGTTTGCATCGTAAGAATCCAAGGTACGATTAATTTCGTTTTGCGTATCTGTAAGTTTCTCATGTAAAGAAGGTCCCTCTATCAAGTTTCTTATCCATACAACTCCAAATATAAATCCAAATATAACAATTATCAAAAGCGTTGGTACTATGACATTAATCCATCGAAAATTACCTTTTTCTTTTCTATAGCAAATACTCCAACCCAGGGTACTTAAAACCAAAAGTAATGAACATACTTCTGAAGCAATAAGAATATAAAAACCGATTCCTTCCATTGAAAAAGTAAATAATATAATTTCAAAGAAAAACCAACACATAGGAAAAGCCGGCTCCCAAAAACGCTGAATTGCAATTCTTCCCTCTGCCACATCCTTAGCGGATAATGAGGTAGTATTTCTTCCGCCAATCAAAGATAAAACCAATATAAATTTCAAAATTCTCTGAGAACCTTTGCTAAGATAACGAGGTTCTTTTGGCAAAAAAACTCCAACTACAAACATAATGAATGCCCAAACACACTGAACAATGCCAAAGATAAAAAATAATTCTGCAACCCCATCATTTTGAAAAGAAAAATAAGAAATAAAACCACCTAATACAATCAAAATAAAACAAAAAATACCACTTAAATAATGAAATACTTTTTTCATACCGTTTTCCCTTTCGACAACAAAGACAGTAAATAAAAATTTCTACACCTTTTAACTTCACTGTAATTTAATTATATCATAAAAATAAAACAATACTATCTTTCATAGAACAGAATCAAAATAAATTAAGAATATCTTATATTAAATACTATAAAAAATGTAACATAAAATAAAAAGTCTAGCAATACTAGACTTGAATTCACAATTGGTAGCGACGGAGGGAATCGAACCCCCGACCTTCTGGGTATGAACCAGACGCTCTAGCCAGCTGAGCTACATCGCCATAAAACGTAAGCAATATAATTGTAACATAATAAAAAAAATTTGACAATATTTTTTTAATTTTTCTCCGTTTTTTTAATTTTTCTCCGTTTTCTCTTAGACGAAATCTCCCATTCATATATTTTCTATATCAGTATATATTTTATTTATATTCATTATTAATATTTAATTTTTCTTCCTATTTATTAATAAAATATGAAAACTGTTAAGACTATCCACATTACATCTTTTCAACTTATGAATTAATATTCACTCTCCCAAATTTATGCGAATTATTTACAAACAGATATTAATATAACTACTAAAATTTTTAGAATACTAAATTTTTAAACAAAAAAGAGAACCTAGTTCTCTTTTAAGAATTCTTTGATTGCTTCCACATGACTTTTTACAGTCTCTGGTGCTGGACCACCTACAACAGTTCTATCGCTTACAGCTTTATTAAGGTCGATATATTCATAAATATCTTTATCAAATAACTCTGAAAATTTCTTATATTCATCTAAACTAAGGGTGTCTAAAGTTTTATCATGATCAATAGCATAACCAACAATAGAACCAGTAATTTTATAAGCTGTTCTAAATGGTAGACCTTTCTTAACTAAATAATCAGCTGCATCTGTTGCATTGATAAAGCCTTTTTTCGCCGCCTTAAGCATATTATCCTTTAAGAATGTTGTACTAGCTAACATTGGAATAAAAGTATATAGACACATTTTTACATTATCTACAGCATCAAATATAGCTTCTTTATCTTCCTGCATATCTTTATCATAAGCAAGTGGTAAAGACTTCATCATAGTTAATAAAGCCATCAAATCACCATACACCCTACCACTTTTACCTCTAATTAACTCTGTAATATCTGGATTCTTTTTTTGTGGCATAATAGAAGATCCTGTTGAAAATGCATCGTCTAGTTCAATAAATTTAAATTCATGACTACTCCACATAACAAACTCTTCACTAATTCTTGACATATGCATCATAATAATAGATAAAGCCGAAGCTATTTCAATTGCATAATCTCTATCTGACACTCCGTCTAAACTATTTAAACAAGGCCCATCAAACCCTAATAATTCACTAGTCATATATCTATCCGTTTTATAGGTCGTTCCAGCAAGTGCACAACTTCCAAGTGGATTTTCATTCATTCTCTTATTAGCATCCTTAAGTCTTAAAATATCCCTTTTAAACATTTCTACATATGCCATAAAATAATGAGCTAAAGTAATAGGTTGAGCTCTTTGCAAATGCGTATAACCTGGCATAATTGTCTTATAATTTTCTTCTGCTTTCTTAATAAGCCCTCCCATTAATTCTTTTAATAAATCAATAATTTCTTTTATTTCATCACGCATGTAAAGTCTTAAATCCAAAGCTACTTGATCATTACGACTACGTGCTGTATGAAGTCTCTTTCCAGCATCACCAATTCGTTTAGTAAGCTCACTTTCAATAAACATATGAATATCTTCCGCATCCATATCAAACTCTAAGCAACCACTTTCTAAATCCTTCAAAATATCTTTAAGTCCAGCTATAATCTTATCACTTTCTTCTGAAGCAATAATTCCACACTTGCCAAGCATAGTTGCATGAGCAATACTACCAGTAATATCTTGTTTATACATTCTTTTATCAAAACTAATAGAAGAATTAAAGTCATTAGTTCTCTTATCAATCTCTTTTTTAAATCTTCCTTCCCACATTACCATATTATTTTTTCCTCCTTTTTCCATAATTCTATTAAATAGACTATATATATTTACAAACCATTATCACCTATTTCATAAAACACCCTCCTTATATTATAAAAAAAACGCCTCAAAAAATAGAGACGTTTTAAACGCGGTACCACCCTAATTGCTAGTATATAACCAGCCGCCTTACTTTGCTAACGGAATCACCCGAACTAATATACTCTACTAAAAAATAGCATTCCCAAAAGTTACTCACAAGTTCTTTTCAACTATCTCCCATCTCTTTGGCTCCCATCAACCCAAATTCGCTTTAGATGATTAGTAATTTACTCCTCTTGGTCCTCGTTTTCGTTTGAGATACCAAGACTTTATCATATCATTCCTCACTTGTCAACCCTTTTACCCTTTGCCCGTTTCATATAAAAGACAATAAAATAATGATAATGAGACAAACATAGAAAATTTCATGGCAAAGGCAATAACCACAACTCTTAAAATTAAAGAATTAAATAGTATACAAAAACATAGATTTAAGGTATAATATAGCTACTAAGGAGATAATTATGAGACAAAGACAATATTATAGTGCCAATATCAACGGCCTAAAAGTAGCAAATCTAGATCCATTAAGATTTGAACATGTAACATTGAGAAAAAATGTAATGTATTATCAAGGCTTATTTGGCAGAATGATTACTGTAGAAAACGGAAACCCAACAAACACCCTAGAAGAAGCTACAGATTGGTTAACAGGGCATGCGAAAAGGCACCCTGATATAAATCTTTTAAAAAAAGAAGGGCCTGTGCCTTATCTTGATACAAGCACGCTTCATTCTATCGATGTAACAGAAGAAGAAGCAAAAAAATTAGAGTTAAAAAGAAAACAAAACAGAAAAAGAAGTTAACCAAAGAAAAAGAAATATAATTTCAAAAAGATACCTTGTATCCAAGGAATACGAAGAATCCTCTTCGTTTTTTTTTGCTCCATTTCACAAACAATTTTATAAGCTAACTTCTCTATGTTTTTAGATTCTAATAAACAAAACAAACTCCTTTGATATCGATGAACAGAAAGAAACTGAGGTGATAACTCTTGATAACGTTCTACTCGATCAATCATAACCTGATTAAACCCTGTCGCATAAGCTCCAGGTTCCACTAAACAAAAAGAAATACCATCTCTTAAAACCTTACTTTCCTTTTGTAACGTTCTAACCAGTTGAGAAATCGCTGCCTTACTCGAACTATAAACACCAAAAAAAGGAATCGGAAACATTCCTATCAAAGAAGATGTAACAAAAATCTTCCCAGCAATATTTTTCTCCTTCATATGAGCATAGACCTTCTTCAACAACAAAAAAGAACGAAAAATATTGACTTCATAAACATCACGTAAACTTTCCTCATCCATCAATAAAATACTACCAGCAGTACCAATACCAGCATGATTAAACAAACAATCAATATCTAAAGAATCAACCACATCTATATCAGAAGAAAGTAAATCTAGCTTCAAACAAATAGCCCCTACCCCTTCTCTTTCCAACTTCTTTCTTAGATAAAACACTTCTTTGATAGTTCTACATGTCATATAAACTAAGTGTCCACGACTAGCCAATATTTTACCCACCTGATAACCAATCCCAGAAGATGCTCCTGTAATTAACACTCGCACATACATCACCAATATTAATATACCCAAAAAAAAGGAATTCTAGTCTTTAGAATTCCTCTTAATTATAAAGGATACACCTTTTTTTTCATTTTTAATCGTAATATCATAATTCATTATATTTAAAGTCTTTTTCACAATCGAAAGTCCTAGTCCAAACTCACCTTTAATTCCCTTCCGGAACGGAGTAAAGATTCCTTCAAGAAAATCATCATCGATGTGTTCACCATCGTTGTAAAAGATAAGTTTGTTCTGTTTCGCAGTAATTTTAATAGTAGTATTGGCATATCTCATAAAATTCGAAAGCAAGTTATCAAATATAGTTTCCCAATGATCAACAGTACCATAGTACTTTGATTTTTTATCAATATCCGTTACAAAGTTAATTTCTTTTCTATGAAATTTAAATTTATCAACTTCTATTTGAATAATTTGCCCCATATCGACTAATTCATTTTCGATATTTTTAGAATTTTTGAGATAATCAAGTTTATTTAAGTAAAGAAGTGAGTGTACTTTGTTTTCTAATTTATCAGTTTGCTGCTTGATAACTTGAAGGGCGGTATTACTATCTTCAACTTTATCATCAACAGCTTCAATATATGATTTTATAACGGTGAGAGGTGTCTTAAAATCATGTGATATATTTTGATACATTTGATTACGATATTCTTCTTGGTTAATTAAAGAAATACGCATATCTTCGATTGCTAAAGCAAGAGACTTAATCTCGTCGTCAATTTCAAAATTGATATTATGATTATAATTAGCATCATCAATATGGTCTATTTTCTCTTTCAACTTTTCAATCTTCTTTACAATAAAGGAAGACCACATAACAAGAAGTAGACCAATTAATAAACACGTAGATAAAACTATTGGAAAGATAGTACTTAAAATAGCTTCTTTTGTTTCATTGATATAACTATCATTTGAGATAGCAACTTTAGTAATTTCATCTTTAGTAATTGTATAGTAGTAGTAAGTATCATGACTATAGTTAAACTTTCCATAATCATCTTTAATATAGGATAATAATTGATTGGTATCTTTGATGTCAATCACTTGTTGAATATTTTCACTGGTTGCGATTTCATCCCCAACTATATAAATATAAGCAACTTCCGTATTAAGAAGGGATTCATCAATTCGGTTATTACCTACAAACTTTAAAGGCTCACTTAAATAATCATAAATATTTCTTTCAGCTACTGGAATTAACATTTTTGGAAGAATAATACCCAGTGAGATAAAGAGAATTACAAAGGCCAAACCAATAAGAGCGATTAATTGATGACTTAATTTTGTTTTATGTGTTCTCATGACAAGCGATACCCATAACCATAAACTGCATTGACATTAAGCTTAGGCATCTTCTTTCTAAGTCTACGAACTAAATCATCTACTACGCGATCTGTACCAAAATAATCCTTACCCCAGACAGCATCTAATATTTCTTCCCTAGAAAAACATTTATTTCTGTTTTCCACTAATAATAACAACAAGTCAAACTCTAATGTTGTAAGTTTAATAACTTTATCTTTTTCACCGACAACCATACGTTTATCGGTATCAATTTTATAACATTCATAAGAAATAAGTTGAGAAGGAGTATCTTTATATACTCGTTTTAAAATTTTATCTACACGTAAGACTAATTCCTTACTAGAATATGGTTTTGTGATATAATCATCACTACCTAACTCAAGACCTAAAATCTTATCTAAATCTTGATCCCTTGCGGAAGTAAAAATAACAGGTACGTTTTCATCTTGCTTCCGGATAGCTTTGATTATATCGTAGCCATTGACATCATCTCCTAACATAATATCCAGTATCCAAAGATCTACTTTATTTCCGATATAGTCAATCGCATCTTGACCCTTTGTAAAAGTAACAACCTGATAACCAGAACGTTCTAAATAGGTCTGAATAAGGTTCGATAAGTCAACTTCATCTTCAACAAAACAAATCGTATACATAATTACCACCTACCAATAGTATAACACTATTCCCTGAAATCTTCTATAACCTTATGGGCATCCCCTCCTTTAATAAGTAGAATATTGCTTCTATAATAAGCATCATCCTCCTTTCATCTATATAAAACAACAGGTATTAAACATTTTTGATTTTCTCTTTTTTCTCTATCTATCATCCTCCTTTGATAATATCATCATATCGCATAAATGTGTAAGAATTATTAAATAATTATGGGAAATTATGGGAATTTAATTTTCAGTGAAGAATCTTTCTATCCGCCCTCCTTTCATGCTACCAGTATATAAAATAATTATGAAAACTATTTGATAAAAAAATGAAAAATTATGGGCAAAAAAAGAAGGCTAACGAAAGCCCCCCAAATAACATATAAAATTAGTTTTCTCTCTGAAACAATTAATCAAAACGAACACTACTAATAAAACGAGTAATATCACTTTCTGTAAACTCTCCTCCAGTAAAAGAGAAATTATAACGCATACCCCGATAACATAAATTAACATCATACTGATTATCATAAGATATTACATAACCAGAATAATCCCCTGTAATATAGAAACGTCTATTTCCAGATGAAAGTGTAAAATTAGCAATAGTAGAAGCAATGTAATTTAATTGAATATCTTCTATAGAGGAAAAAACGGAAAGAGGGTTTGTATTTTTTTCATCCAAATAATGTAATAATTCTACCATATTAGAAACACCCATCTCTTCTAAAACCGAATTAGCATCAAACGAAAGATTGTCACTTTCAGCACTATCAAACAAATAACCCAAATCATCCGTAAGGGGCACAACAGACAACCTACGTCCCACTTCATCTGTATATATATGCATATCATTGACAGAGTTTTGGGCATCATAAGAAAAACCTTCTGGTAAACAAAAAGAAAAATCAAATCCCTCCTGCTCACAAGTACTTCCAGCTGAAACAGAAACTTCTTCTGTGATTGCTTCGTAATCATAAGAAATATGATACCTTTGAAGCATATAAGCATGATAACCAAAGTATCCCAATAATGCCAAAACAATCAAAGCCACAACAATAACAATAATTGCTACCACTTTTCTTTTCATAAAATACTCTCCTATACTATAACCCATAGTATCATAAAAAAAGAAAAAAGACTATATAAATAGCCTAATCCATATAAAAATAATCCACTGTTGCTTTAGCAACCATAACATTTTGATCATTATAAATAGAAACTTCATAGACAGACACATTTTTTCCTGTCTTAACAGCTTCTACCACAGCCTTGATTTTACTACCCTGTGCTGCTCTTAAATATTCAATATGAGAACTCAATGTAACAGCTTTTCTTCCTGTAGAACGAGCCGCCACTCCAGCAGCAGTATCAGCAAGCCCAAACAAAAAACCTCCATGTACCATACCATAAGGATTCAAACTTTCCTCTCGAACGAGAGCTTCCATCACACAATAATCCTTCTTAATATCCACCAACTGAAAATGATTATTTTTAATGAACCCTCCTACACTTTCCATATATTGCTTACCGTATGCTAATAATTCTTTTTCACTCATATCCATAAAAAACATCTCCTAATCTAAACTCTCTAACTTCTCTACCGCATCATAAATATCCGTAACAGAAATTAATTGAATATCTAAGTCTTCTTCCTGTTTCATCTTTTTACAATCCTCATAATTTTCACCATCTGGCACCAAGAAAATATCAGTCCCCCCATCGACAGCACCTAATAATTTATATTCTACTTCTCCAATTTCTCCAATGGATCCATCTGCTTCTATTGTACCAGTACCAGCGATTAACTTTCCATCAGTCAAATCACCTTCTGTCAATTGATCATAAATAGATAACGTCGTAATAAGTCCTGCTGAAGGACCAGACTCATTACTTTGAAATTCAAATTTAACTTCTGGATCTGTTTCATAAGTACTAACTGACTGCAATCCAACTCCTAATAGTTTTCTATCTTCCTCTTCATATAAATGACACTCTAAATTTACTTCCTCAGCATCTCTCAACACCGTAATCTCCACTTGACTACCTTCTACATCCTGAATTGCTTGCTGAAAATCACTCACATTAGAATAAGATATGCCATCAACTTTTAACAATTCATCACCAACTTGTAAAGGATTATCATAACCCTCAAAAATAGCAATGACATAAACATCCGTATTGGTAACTTTACAAGGCTTATCAGCCAACTGATAAGCATAATATAAAGCATTGCTGTTAGAAGCCAACAAATCCAACTCACTACGAAATTCGATATCTTGATAATCTTCATCATCCGTATACTTATAATCATTCATATTAACACGTTCCCAGTGTGGCATTACATAACTAATCAAATAACTAAGGGTAGTCCCCTTCAATTCAGAAACATAAGACAAATTAAAACTACCATTACTATCATAACCATCTTCTACAATAACTCTTTCTCCAATATCACTAATTCCCCCACCAATTACAATATAATAATTAACAGGCCAAAGACAAAAGGTACAAAAAACAACTAAAAAAATAATAAATTTATATTCACTAATAATAAAGTCTTTTACTTTTTCATAAAATTTCTTAAGCATGCAACTACCTCCATGATACATTATAACAAAGAAATGAGGAAATATGAAAAAAAATAAAAAAACAAATGTCTACTTAGTGATTTTACTTTATCTAACAGTACTATATCTAAAAAACTCATCTTTTATCACAGAACAAATATTATCCTACACAAAACTATTTATAGAAAAACTTTTCCCTGCTAGTTTTTTATTCTTTACCCTTTCAGCACTATTAATCGAATATAACATCATTCCCTTTTTAACAAATTTCTTTCATCACAATGGTGCAACATTCTATGTAGTATCCATGAGTCTAATCAGTGGATTCCCCAGCGGAAGTAAATATACAAAAGAATTATTAGAAAAAAAATTTATTACAGAGACTACAGCCAACTATCTCATTCGATTTACACATTTTCCAAATCCTGTTTTTATCCTAGGACCAGTGTCTTTGTTATTTCCATCAAAAAAATATACCTACGCTATTTTATTTAGCGTTATATTTGCTAACATAATAATATCCTTTTTCAAAAAGCCAAAAGAAAAAGAAGAACTCCCCCTTCTCATAAACAAAAATCCATCTCTAGCAAAAACTCTACCAATTGCAATTACGAATTCTATAAAAACAATCTTATTAATTTATGGTACTTCCATATTTTTTTACTTAATCATTACCATAATTAATCACTATATAAATTTACCAGTCCTGGAATACGTAATAATAAATGGCATATTCGATCTAACCAATGGTATTTTTTTAACCAGTCTCATAACACACCCCATACAAAGAGCACTAATAATTATCTTTTTTATTTCTTTAGGAGGCATTTCTGTACACATGCAAACAAAAAGTATCATTACTGATACTAATATAAAATACAGAAATTTCTTTATCGGACGAATTCTACAAACACTTTTTGCATCCATTCTTTTTCTATGGATAATTAATTGGTGAAACAATATTAAGAGAATATCTAGAACCTAAATCCGGATGAGACATGGTAACCTTAATAGAAAATACTTGATTAGAAGTAGAAACATCCACTCCTGTAATTCTAAGACTATATATCGTATGCTCTCCATTATAATCAATCACCTCGTGACCTAAATCAGGAAGTGGATATTCTACTAAATCATCAGGAGGACCGTAACTAATAGAAAATTCATCACTTCTATCACGTGGAATTCCATAATCATCACACAAATCCATTGCCTCTAAATCATCAAGTGCTGCACATCCAAAAATCTGTGTCACTTCTAAATAACGTTGACTACCATCTCTTAAAACCATAATAACTCGGTACCCAGTCCCTCCCGTCAAAGACTCCGTTCTAACAGTAGCAAGACCTATTTTAGCCAAATCATCCTGAATATCTTTCGTAAGTAAGTTTTTATAAGTAACCAAACTCAATTTATAAGAGGCTATCGTCTCACGATTTTTTAAATCCATAATTCCATCATACATAGAAACGACAATAACAACTACGATAACGAAAGTAACCAAAACCTCAATAGCAGTCATTCCTTTATTATTTAACTTGCGGATCACTTTCTCACCTCCATATTAGAATAGGTATAATACACATCTACATCTTCATTACTACCAGCTGTTCTTTGAAACTCAACCAATACACGATACTTAGCTTCATTTAAAGATGCAACAATAAATTCAGGTAAATATTCGACATATGCTACAAAATCATCACTGAAACCAACAGGGTTATCTTCAACTTTTTGTTTAAAAGAATCTATTTTATATTTTGTCACTACCACAGTCTCTACTTCTAAACGCTCCCACATTTCATTACAAAACTGTCTATCTTCGCTATCTTCTGGAAAGAGATCACAAGTAAAGAATGCGTAACCTTGACTACCATTAATATCATCTAACAATGGTTGAAAATTATAATTACTACTTTGAATAAAACGCTTCATCCAATAAGCTCCGTACTTACTATCCACATCATCGTAAAACTCTCTTCGCTCATATTCACCAGCCAATGGATAAAAGTTTAAATAAATAACTGAAAAAATTGCCATGACAAATACAGTAACCACTAAAGTCTCAACTAATACAAAACCTTTATTATTTTTTTTCATCTTTTCCCATCTACTTTCTTGCTATTATACTAAAAGTATTATATAATAAAATAAGATAAAATACCATAGTAAAAAAACAAAAGGGGTTGTAACACTATGATTAAATTTGATTTTACAAAAACACCAATTACGCAAATTGCGGATTATATTATTATATCAGCAGCGAAATCCAACGCATCTGATATACATTTCGATCCAAGAGAAGATGGAATGATGGTTAGAACTCGTATAGATGGTGATTTACAAAACTTTACGTTTATTCCTAAAACATACGAACGAAATCTAACAACGAGATTAAAGCTTTTAGCTAACATGAACATCACAGAGTCCAGACTACCACAAGATGGAGCCATCAAAGGAAACTTTGGTGGTACTTATTTGGATATGCGTGTATCTTGTCTACCACTAAACGAAGGAGAAAAAATCGTTATCCGTATCTTAGACTATACAAGAAGTTTACAAGGATTAGATTCTCTTGGATTTAATGAACAAAATCTTGCCAGACTAAAACGTATGATTAGAGTACCAAATGGTATCATTTTGATTACCGGTGAAACTGGATCAGGTAAATCTACAACCGTTTACTCTATTCTAGAAACACTAAATCGTGAAGAAACAAATATAATCACAGTAGAAGACCCTATCGAAATGAACATTGAAGGTCTAAACCAAGTTCAAGTAAACGCTGAAATTGGCATGACTTTTGCAGCTGCACTACGTTCTATTTTACGTCAAGACCCTAACATCATTCTAATTGGAGAAATTCGTGATAGTGAAACTGCACAAATCGCCGTACGTTCCGCAATTACTGGACACTTAGTTCTATCAACAATCCATACAAACAATACCCTATCAACAGTAGAACGTCTACTAGACATGAACGTAGAACGTTACCTATTATCTACTGCACTAACAGGTATTATCTCTCAAAGACTTGCCAAAAAAATATGTACCAAATGTCGTATAGAACGAGAAACAACAAAATTCGAAAAAAAAGTATTTAAAAAATATTTAAATAAAGATGTAGATAAAATTTGGGATGCAAATCACGAAGGTTGCGATATTTGTCGTAAAGGATATAAAGGTCGTATTGCTATCCAAGAAGTATTGGAACTAAACGATGAGTTACGTAGTGACTTAAATAATGAAAATATTTCTAAAGATGAATTATCTAAATTAGTCTATAATGATAAAATTATTACCATGTTACAAGATGCATTAGGAAAAGTATTAGATGGAACAACAAGTTTTGAAGAAGTATTAAGAGTAATAGAAATTGAAGACGCCGAAGACTTCTTTGAAAGTGATGAACAAGAAAAATTTAAAGAAAATCAAGAAGAAAAAGAGAAAAAAATCAAACAGGAATTAGAAGAACAAGAGAAAAAGCAAAAGGAAGAAAAGGAAAAACAAGAGGAAAAAGAACAAAAAACTGCACAAGCAACTAACAACCTAGAAATAGTATCATTAAATACTAGCCAAACTCCTACCAATCAAGCAACTCCAAGATCTATACCAACAACACTACAAAATGCATCTAATCCTACAGTAAAAGCAGCTAGTGCCAATACACCAATCAAAACATTAGAACAAGTAGAAGCTATAGATAAACAAAAAAACAGTCCAGAAATTAAAACAGTAATCAAACAAGAACAACAGCAACCTACTCCATTTACAACACCAACAATTACAGAAATAAAACAACCTCAACCAACTACTCCTCAACCTGTGGTACCAATAGTTTCTGTACCAAGTACACAAACACCAGCAACTACTACACCAGTCGCTCAGCCAACACCAAAACCTGTAGTATCTATACCAACACAACCAATAGTTCCTGCTCAACAACAAACTATAGTCCCAAACAAACAACAGACACAAGTAGGAATACAAAAACAACCAGTACCAGCAGCACAACCTCTTCCTACACAACCAACGATGGTTCCACCACAACAGCCAATTCCAACAATGCCAAAAAAATAAACCTAACAAAAAGTTAGGTTTTTTATTTTATATCAATTAAAGAGTTTAAAATTTCCTGATTAATATCTTCTATATCACGAATATGACCATCTTGAACACATTCAATTCGAGTCCAATTATAAAGTTCAGAAAGTTCAACATAACTCTCCTCTGCATTTTTCAAATGTTCTGAAGAACGTTCATGTTCATCCAAATGTTTTCTATTCTTTTTCAACTCCAAAGAATACTGATATGGCATATGTAAAAAGATAGTTTGGTCTGGCTTTGGTAACTTAAGTAACCAATATTCCAATTTATCAATCCATTGATACATCAAAAATCTTTCATCTTTATCATGAATCTTACTTCCTTGATGTGCCAAATTAGAAGTAGTATAACGATCTAGAATAACATAATAGCCATCATCCAAATAAGGTAAAATTTTACTCATATTATATTTCCTATCAGCAGCATAATACAAAGAAGCAATATGAGGATCTACTTGATCTGCTCCTTCCGGAAAAAAGCCCGCTGAAATTTCAGGATTACCTAAATATGGTCCTCCTACAATTTTCCCCGTTGGAGTATCATACATAGGAAACCCAAAACGTACACATTTCTTACCTTTCTCTTTTAACCTTTTCTCTAATAAAATAGATTGAGTCTCTTTACCAGAACAATCCGTTCCTTCAATCACTATAATCTTTCCTCGCATCAAATCCCCGCTTTCTACGATTCTTATTCTTCTTTATCATATCAAAAAATAAAACAACTAGCAATAAAAAATAAATGTTCCTTAAACACTTATATTGTTATTATCATCAAAAGGAACCAATAAAAATTTACGGCTCGCTAAATAATCACACATATGAACGAAATTTTGATACTTACTCTTAGGTGCTTCCAACACTTCTTCTCCATTATAATCTTTTGTCCAAGGTCCCATATGAGTACGAACAACAGAACATAATAACTCTATTTCTTCATCACTCATTAATAAATCTGCTTTATGTTCCATAATATAATTAGCCATCAAAATAGGATGATCAAACCTTGTATACTTAGAATAATCAAGGCCACTCTTTAATCCATCATGCAATAAAAGGCCCATCAACATAATATCTTTTTCTAAAGACGTATATTTATCCCCAATACAAGAATCTTGCAACAACTCATAACCAATACGAACAGCAACTTTAGTATGTCGAAGAAGTCCTCCTTTCCCTAAAGAATAACTAGGATGATATTTACCAGTTGATGATGCAGGAACTTCAAAGAAATAATCTGGTAATAACTCTATCATCGTACGACAATCCTCTTGAATCGTCTCATCCTTAATATATCCTAACTCTACTTGAAATTGTTCTACTTTATTCACACTACTTCCTCCTCTAACAAACGAACGATAACTTCATTACTAAGATACCAATATTCTTCCGGTATAAACAAAAAGTCTTCATCTTCTTTTAAATAACCATCTTTTACCAAAGAAGAATAATCATAAACCTCGTTTAATGATTTGTGGTAACAAGAAAAAAATTGACTCTTAGAAATTCCCCACTTAGTTCGTAAATTTAATATAACTTCGTATTCCATTTTATCACGAAGACCCAATTTTTCTTCCTCATAACGTACATTTCCCTGTAAATAATGTGTCATACTACGTGTATTAGAATAACGAACGTCATCTAAATATCCACTAGCACCAAGACCAAAACCATAATATTCCCGATTCCTCCAATAACAAAGATTATGTGAAGAAAAATATCCATCCTTTGCAAAATTACTAATTTCATAATGGCAAAAATTAGATAATTCTGAACAAATCACTTCATACATTTTCGCATCCTCTTCTTCCAAAATAGAAGGTACTTTATCTAAATAAAGCTTTGTATGTTCTTCTAAAATAAGAGAATAAGTAGAAATATGAGGAATATCTAAAGATTGAATAAAAGAAACATCTTCTACTACTTCCTCAACAGTCTCACCTGGAAATGCATACATCAAATCAACATTAATATTAGAAAGCCCAATCTCTTTACAATAAGAAATCGTATTTACTACATCATCCAAATCTAACTGTCTCCCCATCTTATCTAAAATCCACTGATGTGTTGTCTCCAACCCAAAACTGATACGGTTAACTCCAAATAATTGAAATAAATTTAATTTTTCTTTCGTAATACTATCAAAATTAGCTTCTATAGTCACTTCACAAGAAGAACTTCTTTTAAAAACCGATAAAATAGAAAACAATCGTTCTAACTCTGCCAATGACAAACTACTAGGAGTTCCTCCACCAATATAAAGAGTATCTAATACTTCTCCTTTATAATTCTTTTTTATCTCTTGTTCCAAAGAATTTAAATAAGAAGATACATATCCAGTATCATAAAAGACTTTACAAAAGTCACAATAACTACAAATCTGTTTACAAAACGGAATATGAACATAACAATTCTTTACCATATTACTGCCTCGTACCTCTACGATTTTGAGTCATATGAATGCGGTAAGTTAACATCCTAGCTTTTGCCTCGTGTTGTGACAATGCCTGTTGCATATCCTCCTGAATAAAATCTAAATAATCAGTATAAGCATCATGTAAAAGTAACAATTCTTCTTTATCACGAGATGGCATCATATCAGAAATTTCCTCTTGATTTTTTTGCAAAGAAACTTGAACTTCCACAGGTAACGCATCCGTAAACTTTTCGTCCAAAGTTCTCATCCTAACCCAGGGAAACAAAACATAATAAAACTGATTATCATAATAACAAATATCAAAACATTGATCAAATGGATAAGGAAAAACCTGATACTGAAGATAAGTAATACCATCTTTTCTCATAACAGTATCAGCAATCTGTTCAAAATGATAAATATCTTTCTGATCAATAATTCTACGATCTTCTTTTTGATTAACCGCCTTCATCGTCTCTGCAATAATATCGGACTGATTCACATAATATGTTTTCATAAACAACCTCCTATTTTTCGCTAGTCGAAAGAATAGACAAGAACGCTTCCTGCGGAACTTCTACACTACCAATTCTTTTCATCCTCTTTTTACCCTCTTTTTGCTTTTCTAACAATTTCTTCTTTCTAGAAACATCTCCTCCGTAGCACTTGGCCAAAACGTTTTTACGTAATGCTTTAATATCAGTACGAGCAATAACATGTGTACCAATTGCCGCCTGAATAGGCACTTCAAACATCTGTCTAGGAATAATTTCTTTTAATTTCTCAACAACAATTTTCCCCCTTTGGTAAGCAAAGTCTTTATGAACAATAACAGACAAAGCATCGACCACTTCTCCATTTAATAAAATATCCATCTTAACCAAATTACTTTCCTTATAACCAATGACTTCATAATCAAAAGAGGCATATCCCTTCGTATAGGACTTTAACTTATCAAAAAAATCATAGACAATTTCAGAAAGTGGTAATTCATAATGAATCGTTACTCTCGTTTGATCTAAGTATTCCATATTAAGAAATGTACCACGTTTATCCTGGCATAGCTCCATAATAGGTCCAATATAATCACTTGGAGTAAAAATACTAGTTTTTACATAAGGTTCTAACGTCTTAGAAACAACTTCTCTTTTTGGCATCTTAGTTGGAGAATCAACCATAACCTTAGACCCGTCCGTTAAGACAACTTCATAAACAACAGAAGGAGAAGTAGCAATCAAATCAATCGAAAACTCACGTTCAATTCTCTCCTCGATAATTTCCATATGTAAAAGTCCTAAAAAACCACATCGAAAACCAAATCCAAGTGCTTTAGACGTTTCCGGTTCAAAAGTCAAAGAAGCATCATTTAACTTTAGCTTTTCTAACGCTTCTCTTAAATCTTCAAACTTACTAGATTCAATGGGATAAAGTCCACAATAAACCATAGGTTTCATTGGCTGATAACCAGGTAATGCCTCCTTGGCAGGATTAGAATCCAAAGTAATCGTATCTCCAACTTCTACATCACTAATACTTTTAATAGATGCAGATAAATAACCAACTTCCCCAGCCTTCAAAGAAGAAATAGCCTTCTCCTTAGGAGTATCAATAGAAAGTCCAACAACATCATAAGTAGCTCCAGTTTCCATCATACGTATAATATCTCCAACTTTAACTTCGCCTTCCATAACACGAATACTGATAATAACCCCACGATAAGCATCAAACAAACTATCAAAAATCAAAGCCTTTAAAGGTTTACGAACATCACCTGTAGGAGCAGGAATCTTTTTAATAATAGCTTCCAACAAACTATCGATTCCCTCGCCTGTCTTTGCACTCGTAAAAATAATATCTTCTTTATCAAAGCCTATATTTTCTAACTCTTCCGTTACTTTTGGTAAATCCGCATTAGGCAAATCAATTTTATTAACAACAGGAATAACAGTCAAATGATTATCAAGTGCCAAATATAGATTAGCCAACGTCTGTGCTTCGACACCTTGTGCAGCATCCACAACAAGTAATGCCCCTTCACAAGCAGCCAAACTACGCGAAACTTCATAAGAAAAATCAACATGACCAGGAGTATCAATCAAATGAAAAAAATACTCGTCTTTCTCGTGCTGATACGCAAGTTGAACAGCATTCAACTTAATCGTAATTCCACGTTCACGTTCAATATCCATAGAATCCAACATTTGACTTTTTAACTCTCTCTTAGAAATAGCACCAGTCTTTTCTAAAATACGATCAGCCAGCGTACTTTTTCCATGATCAATATGAGCAATAATACAAAAATTGCGAATATTCTCTTGTTTCATAATTCCTCCTGCTTTAATCTTTTTATAAACTCCCTATAGGGAAAGTGTCTTCCTTTCCATATTATACTACAAATTAAAAATAACGTCTACTAAGACGTTATTGTTCAATCGTACTACGATAAAAATAATATTCTCCATTATCTTCTCTAAATTGATAAGTAACTATATTTCCTTGATCCATATAATCTTCTATCGTAATAGGATTCTTTTGATATTCCTCCAAAGGAATATTTTCTTGACTAGTAATTAACATAGTGTGGCTAGCATCACGATAAATCTGATAGCCAACAGTGTTATTCGCAACATCACTAGTAAGATAAACTACTCTCTCTACCAAAGTAATCGTACCATCTTCATCACGACTAGCACTCTCTAAACCATATAAGGCAACTGGAATCAATCTACTAGAATCAGGCGTTGTCGTTTGAAGTGTCACTTCGTACTGTTCATCCGTAACGTTATAAGTTAAAGACAAAGAATTTCCTTCCTCCAAAGAATGACCTAACGTAATAGACAACGTTCCTTGTTTCAAATAAGAAACATCATCACCAAAATATGACTTCATCATTTCATCAATAGCTGCATCCTCAATCGTATACTGATTAGAAACCTCTTCTCCCTCTTCTTCTACAGGATTCAAATCCCTAGAACGAAGAAGAGATAGTGCATAATAATACTTTTCATAATTACTAAAATCTCTTAACATAACAGATTGTTCTCTTAAAAATTTATTAAGATTATTTGTATCACGTCCATAAGTAACCATTTCATAAATAGATTCTACCTCAGGATCATCAACACTTAACGTTGTAGAAAGTCCCCCACTTGGCTCATCAGAATTATTACCAGTATGAAAAAATAAACTACTGATAAAATAAACCAAAAGTCCTAATACAATTGCTACCACAATCAAAATAATAATTTGTTTCGTTTTACTATTCTTTTTCTTATTATCCTCTTTCGGTGGACGTGGAGGTGCATAATTCTCACCATCTACAATATAATTATCATCATCTGGCACATACATACTCTTCAACTCCTCATATTTTAATTATACAAAAAATAAACAGAAAAAAAAGTAGTTTTATAAGAAACTACGAATTTGACTGTAAATTATGATACTTGCTAGCTATCCATTCCGCTACTTTGATACCATCCATCGCAGCAGTTGTAATACCACCAGCATAACCACTACCTTCACCACATGGATAAAGTCCTAAAATATTAGCCTCACCCAAATCGTTACGAAGGATACGAACAGGAGAAGAAGTCCTAGTTTCAACCCCGGCTAAAATAGCATCTCCTCGATCAAAACCTTTAATCTTTTTACCAAATACCGGCATAGCTTCTTGAATAGCAAAAGAAACACAATTTGGTAAAATATCATTTAAATCACTAAACGTATAACTACCTTTCATAACCGGTAAAACCTCCCCAAAAGAAGTAGAAAAAATACCATGACAAAAATCATCATATAGCTGTACAGGAATAGAACCATTTCCATATAGATAAGCTTTCTCCTCTAACATTTGTTGAAACTTCATACCATCTAATGAATGATGCCCAAAGTCCTCCGGACCAACCGTTACCACCAAAGCACTATTCGCATTTTTACTATCTCTTGCATGATAACTCATACCATTAACCACAAGTCTTCCCTCTTCGCTTGATGCATTGACAACATAACCTCCAGGGCACATACAAAAAGAATAAACCCCTCGACCAGATTTTGTCGTATAAGTTAGTTTGTAATCCGCAACTGGAAGTCTTTTATCTAAAGTGGCGAACTGGCTAAGTTGAATCATCTGTTGAGGATGTTGAATACGAACACCTACTGCAAAAGGTTTTCCAACCATCGAAACCCCTCTATCATATAACATAGAAAACGTATCTCTTGCACTATGACCAATCGCTAACACCACAACAGAACAGGAAATCACCTCTTGATGATTGATCTCAACTCCTACAATTTGATTATGTCGAGTCTTAATATCTGTAAGACAAGTAGAATAACGAAATTCTCCACCCATTTGAATAATAGAATGACGAATATTTTTAACAATATCACAAAGTAAATCCGTTCCAATATGTGGTTTTTGTAAATACATAATTTCTTTAGGGGCACCATGTTCAACAAAAATAGAAAACACTTTCTTACCACGAAACATTTTGTCTTTGACCATAGTATTTAATTTACCATCTGAAAAAGTACCAGCTCCACCTTCTCCAAACTGTACATTAGAATTAGGATTTAAAATACCTTCTTCAAAGAATTTAGAAACACTCTGCACCCTTTCTTCCATCTTTTCCCCACGTTCCAAAATCAAAGGACGATATCCATGCTCCGCCAATAAATAAGCACAAAACAATCCCGCCGGACCACTCCCTACCACAACAGGTCGAGAAGAAAGCACCTCTTTTCCCATCTTAGGAAAATGATATTCTTCTCTTGGAGTAAGCAAAATATCCTTATGATGAGATTTTAAAATAGAACGTTCATTCTTTACCTTCACATCAACCTCATATACATAATGAATATCTTCTTTTTTTCTAGCATCCAAAGACTTCTTTTGAATCTTCATATCTAAAATATCAGATTCTAAAATACCCAACTTTTTCGCAATAGCTCCCTTTAAAGTATCTTCATCCAAACCAACTTTTACCTGCCGAACACGAATCATGAAAGATCACCTCTTATTTTTTTTCCTACCAATATTCCAGACATCCAACTAAAACCTAAATTATAACCACCGCAGTCCCCATCAACATCTAACACTTCACCAGTAAAATATAAGCGTGGTACTATCTTAGACTCTAAATCAGAACTAACACTGGATAACGCAACACCACCACTACACACTTGACTAGAAGAAAAATCTTTCGTACCAGAGACTTCTAACGGAAAAGAAACAAGCATCAAAGAAAGTTTCTTTTTTTCCTCTAAAGAAAGCGAAGTAAACACAGCTTTAGAAGAAATACCACAACAGGATAAAATGACAGAAATCAATTTAGATGGTAAAACTCCCTCTAAAAACAGATCCATAGAATAATCGGATAGCTGTTCTCCACGACTAGTTAACCAATCTAAAATATTCATATCTAAAAACGGCAAAAAATTAACTTTTAAGGAAATCTTTTTACCCTGTGACAATCCAATAGAAGCATAGCGGCTCAAATTAAAAACACAAATACCACTAACCCCATAATCAGTAAGTTGGATTTCTCCTTCCTGAGAAGAAAGAAAAACATCATCTTGAAATAAAGAAACCAAGCACTGACAACGAACACCAGCCCAATTCTTCAAAAACGAACCATGACATTGTAATTGAACTAAAGAAGGTCTAACAGGAACAATAGGATGATGAAACTTCTCTGCAATCTGATACCCAAATCCAGTAGAACCGGTCTTAGGACTTGCCTTAGAACCAGTCGCAATCACTAAATCATCAAAATATTCTCTCCCATCCCTTTCAACAATAACAAACTTTCCCTCTTCTAAAACAACATCCAAAACCTCAGTATCAAAAGCAAAAACGACATCACGTCTTAGCGCTTCTTTCTCTAACAAGTCCCGAATACTACTAGCTTGATTAGAATAAGGGTAATAATAACCATTTTTAATCAGTGGAACAACACCCAACAAATCAAAAAAATCTAACACTTCATTCTCTAAAGACTTCGTGATAATATTAGGTAATAAATCCTCTTCACTACTATGATAATGAGACAAACTCTGATCACTATTCCAATAATTACAACGACCATTTCCTGTTGCTAAAAGCTTTTTGCCAGCAAAAGAATTCTTATCAAACAATACCACTCGAACATCACGACAAGCAGCAGTAATACTACACACAAGCCCACTAGCACCAGCACCAATAATTGCAACATTCTTCACAAGTACCACCTCTTTTATCCATTATAACATAAAACGGATAGACATCCTAATCTATCCGTTTTCAACAACATCAACATAAATAACAGAATCTGAATACTCATAATCTAAAATCTGTTTTAAATCACTAGGCGTCATCTCAACAGACATATGCTCAGATCCAAAAGCTAAAATTAATTTTTCTTGCGAATCAATTTTATTATCTACTACAACCTTTTGAATAAGTCCACTCTGTAGTCCAAAAGGAGTCATACAACCAGGCATCATGCCAGTTAACTCTACCATTTCATCTCCTGTTACCATCTGTATTTTCTCACCTAATAAATTTTTTAAAAACTTACTATCCATTCTTTCACTAGCCAGAGTAATAAACAAATAATGATTACCACTCTTTTTCCCTTTTAAAAATAAAGTCTTAGACTCCGTACCAGTTAACCCAAGTTCCCTATCTACTTTAAGAGCAACTTCATAATTTAAAATAGCTTCATGTGTAACAACTCTAGGATGTAAATCTAACTTTTCTAATATTTCATAACATCTCTTATTATTCCCATTCATAGTTTCCCTCTATAAAATCTCTACATATGATCAATACTATCAATACCTAAAATCTTAAGACCATTTTCCAAAACTGTTTTAATGGCACAAACAAGTCTTACTCTTGACGCTTTTAAATCAATATCTTCTTCATGCAAAATCGTAATTTGTTCATAAAACTTAGAAAACAACTGTGTTAAATTAAATAAATATTTTGTTAAATGTGCCGGTTCATAAGACTGTAATAATTCTTGAATTACATCAGGAAATTGGTATAACTGACGAATAATCTTATGTTCAATAGGATGAATAAACTGAAGATTATCAGTTGAAGTTTTTTCTACATTCTTTAAAATAGAATTAATTCTAACAATACTATATAAAATATAAATACCAGACTCCCCTGTAAAACTAGTAGACTTTTCTAAATTAAAGTTAACAATTTTATTCTTAGAAACATTTAACATTGTAAACTTAATACTAGCATTACATAGTCTTTGTAAATCTGAAGAAGAAATTACTTCTCCTCTACTAGATAAATTCTCTTCCAGCTTCTCTTTTACAGCTTTCATAAATTCCGTTACTAAAACAACAGTTCCACCAGATGTACTCATCTTGCCACCATCTAATAAAACGTAAGAATAACTAATTAATTTAGGTGAAGAATATCCTAAAATATCTAAAACGGCACTAATCTGTTGCATATAAACAGCCTGATCTTCCCCTAAAACAATAAAATTATGATTTGGATTTCGCTTCATTTTATAAATCGTATATAAAATGTCTTTCATCGGATATAAAGTAGTTTTATTAGATCTAGTTAATACCAATACAGGTTCTTTAGTAGGAATATCATACCCAGTTAAATCAACATAATATCTTCCTAACTCATCTTCTTTTAATCTACCCTTTTCTTTTAACTTCTCTAATACAGCATCAATACCACTTCTATCATAAACATAATCAGACTCATGCGTAAAGATATCAAAATGAATATTTAATTCTGCAAAAATCTTCAACTGCCCTTGTACACACTTATCTGTAATACTTTTAAATTTATGAATCATTTCTTTATCCCCGGATTCCACTTTTTCTAAATAAAGAAAAGCTTTTTCCTCAATAGAACTATCTTCTTTCGCATCTTTACTAATCTTAACATAAACATCTAAAATAGAAGAAAAACTCTCATCAGAAAGACCATACGTTTCAATGCCAATAATAAGTAAAGCAATCTTTTTACCTAAATCATTAATATAGTAATGACGTTCTACAGAATAACCTAAAAACTGATATAAATTGGATAAAAAGTCCCCAATTAAACTATTTCTACATCTACCAATATGAGGCTCAGCATTAGGATTAATAGAAGTATGTTCTACTAAAAGAGAATCCCCCTCACCTTCATAAGAAGAACCATAAGAAGATTTTTCATTTTCAATAACAGAAATCACATAAGAAGAAAGAACATCATAATTAAGATAAAAATTAATATAAGGACCCATAAGTTTAATATCTTTAAAATAATGTTTATCGTCTACAAAATGTTCTGAAATATACTTCGCAACATCCATAGGACTCTTTAATTCTTCCGTTCTATAATTAGCACACTGTATACTATAATCCCCCATATCATCTTTAGGTGGAACTTCTACCACTACATTATCAGATAAATGTAAGATATTTTTTACTTTTTCATTAATATACTCTTTTATATTCATATTCTTACCTCCAATAAAAAAAGTCTACAAAATAAGGACGAAATCTCGCGGTACCACCTTACTTCATAGACTTACTATGCACTCTAATACGTTAACGCCGTAATACGTTTTAAATTCCCAGGTGCGTTCATAAAACATTATTATTACCTTTCACCAACCGGTAACATCACTAAAATAAGAGGTTTTATTACTATTCCTGCTCCACATTTAACAATAACTAGATTATAAAAGAATTAATGCTTTTTGTCAAGAAAAAAGTACCTTTCGGCACTTAATTTCCAATTTGAACATCTCCCATATCACCTTTTATTGTTAATGTGTGAGAAGCTTTTCTATTATTATTAGAAATATCGACATCTCCCAAATCAACCTTTGCATCAATATAGGCATTAGAAACTTTTTCTATCTCCACATTTCCCAAATTCACCGTTAACTTAGAATCATATTCTAAAGAAACCTCTTTCAAAAATACATTACCCATATCATTTTCAATAGATAACCTAGAAGAAATAGAATCCACCTCTAAGTCACCCATATCTTGAATAACCTTTAAATTACGAACCGTACCAACAGTAATATCTCCCATATCATTATCCACACCTATCTGATTGGCACCTGTAATTGTAACATCTCCCATATTCGTAGTAACATCAAAAATAGCATTAGAAAACTCTTCTACGGTAACATCCCCACAATCACTCTCCAGTACAAAAGAACCACTAGTAGAAACAGGAACATATACTTTAATTAAATCCTTGGTATTAGGAACAGAAAAATGAAACCCTTCTTCCTCTCTAAATACAATAGATAAATCAGAATCATTATCCTCAACATCAAATAAAGAAGAATCACTATAAATGGCGATATGAGTTTTTTCATCCGTAGAAGGTAAAACTTCTATATCTCCCAAAGTAGCATCTACTTTAATTTTTTGAAAACTAGCATCAAACACATCCTCATAAGCAAGCTGACTACTCACTTTATAAGAAGCAAGATTAAACGCTCTAATAGGTAAGAATCCCATAATAACAGAAATCATGAACCCTAAAAGTACAAGAACAAGAACCGATAATAAAACAATAAGAAAAATCTTTTTCCCCTTACTCGTCTTCGTCATGAATCTCAACTCCTTTCAAAGAAAATACTAATTTAATAATCTCTACAAGAAGTGCATAAACAATCCATAATATCCAAGTAATCGACCACGCCATTGTCAAAATACTAACAATCAAATAAATGGCCAAAACAAGAAGAGCTAATACACTAGTAATTTGTTTATATAATTTATCTTCTTTTGTTAGTACTTTTTTCTCTTTTTTCGAAACAACATCTCCAGTAGGTTTTGTCATTTCAATATAAATCAACATCCCAGTCGCAACAGCAATCACCAAAAAGAAAACACATACTCCAACAACAGGACTTCTCAATACTACTGAAAAGAAAATAATGACTACAACAGATAATATATAAAGCATAACTGCTATCGTCGTATAAAGAGCCTTTTTATGATGATATATCTGATAATCTGTAACCGTATTCAAATAAGATTCCTCTTCTTTCCCATCGGATACTTCTCCAAATAACTCTTCTGTTGAAATATCGTACAACTTACAAATAGGAATTACTTTATCAAAATCAGGAGTACTCTGATCCGTTTCCCATTTAGACACTGTCTGACGAGTAACATGCAACAAATCAGCAACTTCCTCTTGAGACAAACCTTTCTTTTTCCTTAATTTAAGTAACTTCTCACCTAAAGTCATTTTCTTCACCTCATAATCATTATAGTAAATATTTCAGTTGCATACTACCAAAACAACATGGAAATTTGTCAACCAAACTTAACATACCATCTATTTTATATCTTCTATCAATTTTTGATAGGTATGTGCATAATCCAAAACTTGTACAAAACTAACCTCCATATTCAATATATTTAACCAAGAAACACCCTCCGCATCCTCAAACTTTTATCCTGAAATATGACTTTATATCTTTTTTATTTTTCTCTTTTATTATATCACAAAAAAACTTGCCAAAAGCAAGTCTATAATATTTCTTCCTGAGGACGCATTGTAACAACACTAACATTATCAAAATCTATACGAGAAACAATTTTTTCTAATGTCTTCATATCCATATGACGAATAGTATCAACCTTATTAGAAATAACCCTATGATAGCGAATCATATCATCATAGACATTATGAACCGTAGAGTCAATATAATCTGCCATCTTTACTTCATTGGCAATCCAAACCTTTTTCATACGATTAAACATAGCTTCATCCAACTCATGTTTAGCAAACTCTTTTCTAATTTCATCAATTAAACTCTCCGGATGATTGGTTGCTGCTAAAATAAGAAAGGTTTTATATTCTTCTGTATTATCCCAATCACAATAAAAATTATTTAATAATTTATCATTTCTAGCTCTTTCCCGAAATAAAGAAGAAGAGCCAAATAACATCGTAGTAAACATAGTCAAATATAAATCAAGCTCTAAGTCATCATATTCTCCTAAATCAGAAATTGCTATTTTTAAGCCCATACCAATTTTAGGAACTTGAATATTACCAGTAAAACTATCTGTTTTTTTACGAACTGACTTCTTCTCCTTAATAGGAGCAATAACAGCCCTAGGTAAATTTTCACGAGAATCTAACTCTTGATGAATCACACTCATAGCTTCTTCCATTGGAAAATTACCAACAACAAGTAAAAACATATTATTAGGACTATAGAAATTGTTATAACACAAATATAAGTCTTCTTTTGTAATTTTATAAATTTCTTCTTCTGTTCCACCAATATCAATTCGTCTAGGATGAACATGATAAACATTTTCTCTAAGGCGAGTTTCTAACTGTACATCAGGTAAATCAGCATACATCTTTAATTCTTCTGCAATAATCCCCTTTTCCTTCTCTACATTTTCATCTGTATAATAAGGAGCATTTACATATTGAATCAAATATCGTAAATTATCCAAAAAATTCTTAGTCCCATAACAAATATATTGAGTACTATCATAAGAAGTAGAAGCATTCGCTCCCGTACCACTTTTTGAAAAATAAGCAAATGGATCTTCTCCGGATTCCTGTTCAAACATCTTATGCTCTAAAAAATGAGCAATCCCATCAGGAACTTTATGAGGCCTCTTTTCATCAGCTGGAGTAAAATTCGTAACTTCAGAGCCAAAACGAGTAGCATAACTAATATAATAATTAGATTTATTCTCAAACGGAATAAAAATTACATCTAAACCATTGGATAAAGTCTCTGTATAAGCTGTTAAATCTAACCCTTTTAAACTAGTTTTCTTCATGACTATCACCCTCTAATAAAAATACCGTATCCATCTTCACCTTTTTCGCTACTCTTATAATATCTGCCCTATCCACTTGCATAATTTTACGACGTTTTTCCTCTAAATCATCCGTACCAATTAACTCCATCATATAGTAATTATCCATAATGCGACTAGGACTATCTAAAACCTCATCTAAAGCTGTACAAAAATACTCTTGAGCAACTTTAATTTCATCATCCGTAAAATTACCTTTACGCATATCTTGTAAATTCTTTTCAATTAATTCCAAAGATTTCGAATAATTCTCTTTATCAATACCAGCACGAATCAAAATCAAATGATCTAACTTATTTGGAACTGAATTAATTACATAACATAAAGAATAAGTCTCTCTAACTTCCTTAAACAATTTAGAATCTCCACTACCACCTAAAATAATATTATACAAAGTTAAAGCATAATTTCGTTCATAACTAGTTAGCCCGTGACATCGACATCCAATAGCTAATTTAGATTGCGAAGTATCCACTACTTCTTTAGCAAATAATCTTCTAGCTCTAGGACGAATATCTTCTAATAAATAAGGAACTCTTTGTCTCTTTACAGTTTTAATAGGAATAGCTTCTCGAACCATTCTTGTCATTTCTTTAAAATCAATATCACCAATAACAAAAACATCAACCATATCACTACGAATCATTTTTTGATAATATTGGTATAAAAACTCTGGCGTAACTTTTTCTAAATCATCTAAATATCCAACCATACGATAAGATGACACTCTTGACTTATCCATCACTTCAAATAGACGCATCAAACTATAACTAGCTCCATCTTCTTTTAAAGACGACAAATTACTACGCATAGTATTCTTTACAATTTCAAGTTTTTCCCCATTAAATTTTTGAGCATGAACATCAGGATGAAAAATAATCTCATTTAAAAACTGTAATGCTTTTTGAAAATTACCTTTCTCCGTATATTTATCATGCAAAACAGATAAATATACATCTAAATTATTATAATTTCCAAGTCTAGAATTATTTGTTTGAATATCTGCTGCATATAACTCCTGAGCCTGTATCGTCAAATCTCTTTTGCTTGGATATTTACTACTAGACTGCAAAAACATATCACACAAAATATTACGTACTGTAATCTCTTCTTTTACAACCGGACTACGAAAAGCAACACGTACTGTAATTGTCTTAAATTGATCTGTTTGAATTAAATGTAATTGGTAAGAACCCAAATCTTTTTTTACGTATTCCATACTTCACCCCATTCTAATAATTTATAATATTGCAGCATCAAGTGCTACTTGTATCATCTGATCAAGAGATTTTTCTCTTTCTTCACTAGACAAGCTTCTCTTATCATAGAAGGAATCAACAACAGTCATCAAACAACTGGCTTCTCTTCCTAACTTTTTAGCAATATAAAACAACCCAAAAGCTTCCATTTCCACAGCTAAATAATCATCTCCTGGAAAATTAGCCCGAAAAACATCCTCATTATCAGCATATAAATCAAAAACATCACTAGTAATAGTTTTACCAACTTTAAGAGGAATATGTGCATCATTCGCAACTTTTTCGATAGATTGATTTAATAAGTGACTTGCTTCAACAAAATTAATATCTTGATTATCAAGCAATTGATCAAAATAACTTTTACAATAAGCACCAGTCGATAAAACAACATCTAAAATCTTAACATCCTTATGAAAAGAACCACTCGTACCAATACGAATAATCTTTTTAACATTATAAAACTTATAAAGTTCATAAGAATAAATTCCAATACTAGGAACCCCCATACCAGAAGCAAAAACAGTTACTCTTTTACCATGATAAGTACCAGTATAACCAAACATATTTCTTACAGTATTAATAAGTTTAGCCTCTTCTAAAAAATTTTCAGCAATATATTTAGCTCTTAATGGATCTCCCGGCATTAAAACTACTTCTGCAATATCTTCTAATTTACTTTCTATATGTGGTGTTGCCATAACATACCTTCTTTCTACATTATTTATTATATCAGGAATACCAAGAAATGCCAAACAAAAAGAAGTAAGATTACCTACTTCTAAACTCTTCATACCAAGACTTTACACGTTCCTTGGCACCATCATAAGTGTCAGTGATATCACCTAAAATTTGATCTTTAATTTCTCCTAACGCTTCATAGTTTTCATCACCTAAATACTCTCGAATACGCTCCAACCCAGATAGATAAACACTACTAACAAAATCACTTGCCACTTGGTATTTTTCAGATAATTCCTCTCGCCATCCTGGAATAACAGAATCAACCATTTCTCCTAAAGACTCTAAATTATCCATAGTAACTTCTTTTCCCTGATCCGTTAACTCATTAAAAGTAACCCCAGAAATTTCGCCATCATAAAAGATAAAATCAACACCTGTAACAAAGATATCTTTTGCCTTATCCTTTACAGCATCTAATTGATTCTCATCAATCAACTCCTCTATTTCCAAAAGATCAGAAGAAAAATAATCAAATGACTCCTCCTCTACCATATTATCTTTAGAACTAGAACCTTCCTCCCACTCTAAAGAGGTAGAAGAAGTATCTTGAACAGTATTTTCCCTTCCTTGACAAGCACTAAGAGAAAGTGCAAGTCCACCACTAAGCACAATAGCAAAAACTCTTGGATAAATCCTAATTTTCATATAATCACCTTTAGACATAGTATAAATCAACCAAAGAAAAAAGAAAAGATAAAATTACTTTTCTTACTCCTCACTAGATTCCGCCTCTTCTTCTCCACCTAATTGAACTAACACTTCTCTAGGCTTAGAACCATTAGCCGGACCAATAATACCACGTTCTTCTAATAAATCAATAATCCTAGCTGCTCGATTATAACCTAATTTAAATCGTCTTTGTAAAAGCGAAGCACTAGCTTTCTGATTTTCAATCACAAATTGAACAACATCGTCATATAAAGGATCATCATCGTTAGCCGCATCACCAAACTCTTGACCACTAGCGTTGCCAACATTATGATCCGCTGCATCCAAATTCATCAAAGACTCATCATATTGAGCTTTTTGTTGCTCTACGGTAAAGTCGATGATACGTTTAATCTCATCATCGGTAATAAAAGAACCTTGAATACGCGTTGGAGCATTAACACCGATTGGTAAAAATAACATATCACCTTTACCAAGTAACTTTTCAGCACCTGTCTGATCCAAAATCGTACGAGAATCCACTCCAGATCCAACCGCAAAGGAAATGCGAGATGGAATATTAGCCTTAATAAGACCTGTAATAACATCCGTAGAAGGTCTTTGTGTTGCAACAATCAAATGAATTCCTGCAGCACGTGCTTTCTGTGTAATACGTAAAATAGAATCCTCTACTTCCTTAGCTGCAACCATCATCAAATCAGCAAGCTCATCGATAATAATAACAATATAAGGTAGTTTTGCCTTCGTAACACCATCTTTTTCATGTTCTCTATTCCATTTTTCAATATAAGCATTATAAGTTTCAATATTTTTAGTTTTCGTCTCACTAAACGTTTCATAACGACGTTCCATTTCCGCAACCATCTTAGCTAAGGCAACAGCAGCCTTCTTTGGATCTGAAACAACAGGACACATCAAATGTGGAACACCATTATAAACAGAAAGTTCAACGACCTTAGGATCAACCATAACAAGTTTAACTTCATCAGGACGTGCACGCATTAAAATAGAACAAATAATTCCATTAATACAAACAGACTTACCACTACCAGTAGTACCAGCGACTAACATATGTGGCATTTTATTAATTTCACAAACTCCGATATCTCCCATAATACTCTTTCCAAGAGGTACCATAAGTTTCTTATCCATAGCATCCATCATCTTTTTACTACTGATAATCTCATAAAAACTAACAGGAGTTGCAACATCATTAGCAAACTCAATACCAACTGTATTCTTACCAGGAATAGGAGCTTCAATTCTAACATCCTTTTTAGCAAGAGCTAAAGCAATCTCACGATTAATGCTAGTAATCTTATTAACTCTAGTACCACTAGCAATTTCTAATTCATATTGAGCAACAGTAGGCCCTATATGAACCTCAACAACTTTACCAACAATCTTAAAATCTTTTAATACCCTCTCCAAAGTTTCTATATTCTTCTCAATAGATGCCTCATCCGTCTCCTTTTGTTTCTTCTTAGGCTGATTCAATAAACTAAGAGGAGGTAATTGATATTCATGATTCGTAATAGGTGCATCAGAAGAAACCGCCTCAGCCACGACTTTACTTTCACCCTCTTTTACAGGAACTTTTTTCAAATCATCGATACTAGTAATTTTAATGTGTTTATTATCTTTAACTTCCTCTTCATCATCCTCATCTTCACCATTACTAATAATAACTGCTTTCTTACCTTTCTTCTCATTCTTTTCTTCTTTCGTACGAGAACGCTTTTCTTTTCGATTAGCAACTTTTTCTTTAACATAATCAATAATAGAAAAACCAGTAAACAAGCAAAAACCTACGATTACAAATACCCAAGAAACAATCTGCATACCAGTATAAGAAAATAATTTATCAAATATAATAGCAAAAATACCACCGATGATACCCCCACCAACAGCAAGCCAATTCTCAACAATTCCAGTATTCATAATACCATTAAAACTAGCAACTAGCTGATCGATAGTTGTTCTAAAAATAAGCATCATATTACCATCATTCTGTAATACAAAATCCTGATGCATAATCACTAACAACCCAATAGAGAATACATAGATACCAATCAACTTAGTAGAAAAGAAGTCAGGATACTCTCTTTTAATTAATAAATAAGCCCCTACAATAAAACAAGTAAGTAACAAAATCATATAAACAGAGCCCACTAAAAAAAGAGCAAAAGAACTAATTAACTTTCCAACAACACCGAGTTTACCAATACCTAAAATAGAAGCAACCAAAAGAATAATACCAAGTACTTCGTATTTATATTCAAAACCTTTTTTCGTTTGTTTTTTTCGTTTTCTTTTCGCCATATATATAACTACTCCTATCTATATCTACAATCATATTATACTACAAAATAACAACAGAAAAATAGTAATTTAGAAAAAAAGACACGAACTAGACAAAAAAAAGAGCTTACGCTCTTGATACATATTTACCATCACTGGTAGATACAATAATTTTTTCTCCCTCTTCAATAAATAAAGGAACACGAACAACATATCCTGTCTCAACTTCAGCATCTTTTAAAGCATTATTAGTAGTATTACCCTTTACAGCAGCTTCTGTACGAGTAACTGTTAACTCTACCTTATCAGGTAAATCAATACCCAATACTTCACCATCAAACATAGTAATATAAACTTCAACATTTTCTTTTAAAAATCTTGCATTATCTCCAACTATGTCCTTAGACAATTCTAATTGTTCATAAGTATCCATATTCATAAAATAATAAACATCACTCATTGTATATAAATATTGCATTAATTGTTTATCAATATGAGCAGTTGCTACTTTAACACCAGCATTAAAAGTCTTCTCAATAATAGACCCTGTTCTTAAATTTTTAAGCTTAGCCTTAACAATGGCAGCTCCTTTTCCAGGTTTTACATGTTGTGTTTCCATAACAACGTAAATAGCACCTTCTACTTCAATCGTAATACCATTTTTTAAATCATTTGTACTAATCATTACACTCACTCCCTATATAAAATTAAAAATAAGTGATTAACTTATTTTATTTCTTTTCCTTATGTACAGTATGTCTTCTACATTTAGGACAATATTTACTAATTTCAAGACGTTCTGTAGTATTTTGTACATTTCTAGGTTTTCTATAGTTTTCTTCTTTACATTCAGTACAAACAAGAGTCTTCATTTGTCTTTTTCCTTCTTTAGCCATTTCTATCCCTCCTTACACGTCTATAGGTATTATATCAGAAAAACATCAAAAAGCAAAAGATTTTTCATATTTTTCTAAGCTTACAAAAGAGAATCACTTTCTCTTCAATTGCATACAAATTATAGCAAAAGAAAAAGGAAAAAGCAAGCCTTTTTCCTAAGAACCATAATATAACTCAAAGAACTTATCAGTAACAGCCTTAGTAATATGCAAAGTAACCAAACTAGCATAGTCTGTATTAGAATTAGGATGAGAAGAATCTGGAGAGGTTACCATAATACTCATCACCGGATCATTAGCTGGTACATATCCAACAAACGAAGAAGTAATAGTTTCTGTATCAATAACTCCATCATTATCTGTATCAATAAAACTCTGAGAAGTACCTGTCTTACCAGCTGCATCCCATTGATCATTAATATAACCTCGTCCATATCCACCACTAGCATGCATAACTGCATAAAAGCCTTCCTTCACTCTAGCCATATACTGAGGCTCCGTATCAATCGTATTTATCACTTCTTTTTCCACCGTTAAAATCGTCTCTCCTAAAGAAGAATCTTCTGTTGCTGCATGAACCTCTTTTAACAAATGAGGAGTAAGTCTACTACCACCATTTGCAATTGTCGTAATATATTGTGAAAGTTGAATTGGTGTATAAGTTTCGTACTGTCCCATAACAAAATCAAGTAAATTACCAGCACTAGTATCTTCAGAACTATATCCCAAACTCTCAACCGGCAAATCAATTCCTGTCTTTACACCAAGACCAAAAGAATGATACATATCACGATAGGTGTCAAAAGCTTTTTGATTAAAATTAAGCTTCATACCGCGAGAATACTCTTGTCCATTAACACGAATAGCAGCTTTAAACTGATAAACGTTACTACTTTTAGCAAGAGCAGTAATATCATCAATTCTACCTAAGGTAGCAGAAGAACACTTTTCAGGAGCACCAGCAACCTTAATACACTCATCAACCATATATTCTCCAATTTGAACAGCACCTGTATTATATCCAACTAACATGGAAGCACCCTTAACAACAGATCCTGGCGTAATAGGAGATGTTAAAATACTAGTCGTATTATCCACTACTTTATCACCAACAACCTTTTTAGAAGCCATTGCTAATATTTCACCAGTATCAGGATCTTGAATCACAACACTAGAATGATCATAATACTCTGTATTAGGTTCATTCTTAGCACTCAATACTTGCTCTGTTAAAATACGTTCCACTTCTTGTTGTAATTCGATATCGATAGATAATACAATATCATTACCACGTTTACCTTCTTTAATTAACTTTAATTCATGAGAATTGACAACTTCATACTCAGCCTTCTCACCACGTAAATACTCTTCATATTCTTTTTCAATATAACTAAGACCAACACGATCATTTAAAGCATATCCCTGTTCCAAATACTCCTCTTTATCTTCCGCAGGAAGACCCTGTGTAGTAGTAGAAACCGTACCTAAAATACTACGAAAAGTATCGCCATAAGGATAAACTCTCTCCCAATCTAAAACCGTATTAAACCCATCTAAATCTGCATTATGTTCAGCAATATACGCATATTCTTCATCTGTTGCTTCCTCTTTAATAATCTTCTCATCATACGTATACCCTTTATTCATTAAATAATACAAATACGCAGCCTTTAAATCACTATCTGTAAAACTAGCAAGTTCTTCATCCGTAATACGCTCTATCTTTAACTCTTCTAAATCCGTAGAACTAAGTTCACCAGTACGAACCTTTTCTCTTTCCTTATCCGTTACTTTCTTATCACAAATTTTTGGATGTAACGCAAGATAAAATTCTCTTTTAGAACGATCTGTCAAACTAGAATAAGGAAGATCTAAATGAACAGACACTTCATAAGCAAGTTCAATCATTCTTTCCGTTGAAATATCCTCATCCTTTTTATAAGTAATACTTTTTACTGCTTTATTATCCACAATAATATTATAATTCCGATCATAAATTCTTCCTCTAGGTGCACTTGTACCCTCTACAGTAGTATAAGATAATTCTTCCAAACTCTCTTCATAATCCTTAGCATCAACCACCATAACCATATACAATTTGACACCTAATACCCCAAACAATAAAAGAAGAACAACTAAAAACACAACATAACGTCTAGATATAATCTGATTATAATTAACTTTTCTCTCTGGTCGATTCAAATTAAGTTTTTTCAACATCATCCCTCTTTTCTATTCATATATATTCTACCACATTTTTATAAACTTATATCATATATTTTAATGAGGTGAAATATGTATAAAGAATTAATAAAAAACTGGATACCCAATTTAACTCCAACTCTAATAAAAGAATATGGAGAAAAATTAGGTTATCACCTAACAAATTCTGAAATAACTATATTATACCAATTTATTATGAAAAATTATAGTGAAATTTTAGATGGAAATGAAAAAAGTTTTAAAGAATTAAAAAAACAAATAAATCCCACACTATATCAACAACTTTTATTACTATATAATGAACAAAAACAAAAATATTTATAAAAAAGGAAGAACAAACATTCTTCCTTTTATGATTGATTACGAATACGATCTAATAAATTAGAATCAAATTTTTTATTACGAATCATTTCAATTTCATATCGATAAGGAGGGTAATCTTTATCAACATAAGGTGTTTCCAAAATCTTAGGTACTTCTTCTAATTTCTCATGATAAATAATAGAAAGTAAAGTATCAAAACCAATCGTACCAAAACCAATATTTTCATGACGATCCTTATGAGCTCCTAATACATTTTTACTATCATTGACATGAACACAACCAATCTTATCAATTCCAATTAATTGATCAAATTTTTCCAAAAAAGAATCAAACTCCTTCATATCATATCCTGCATCATTTAAATGACAAGTATCAAGACAAACACCAATATGTTCTTTATCATCTACCAAATCAATAATTCTCTTTAACTCTTCTAATGTTGACCCTACTTCCGTACCCTTTCCTGCCATTGTCTCAAGTAAAACAGTAACGGGATGAGTTCCTAATATCATATTTAATCCTTTCGCAATATTAGAAATAGCAGTATCAATTCCAAGGCCAACATGACTTCCAGGATGAAGAACCAGTTGACGAATACCAAGTAACTCGCAACGCTCTAACTCTTCTTGTAAAAAGCGAACAGAAAACATAAATTTATCAGGATCTTTATCATTCGCCAAATTAATAATATAAGGAGCATGAACCACAACTTTAGAATAATCAAACCCATGCTCTTTCATCAAAGTCATCGCCTCTAAAGTAAGACCGTCCAAAATAGGATATCGACTCGTATTTTGAGGAGCACCAGTATAAAACATAAATGTATTCGCGCCATAACTTAACGCTTCTTGCAAACTACCAAGTAATTGGCTATCTTTCTTAAATCCAACATGACTTCCAATATATAACATAAAATAACCTCCATACAAAGTATAACAAAAATCAAAGCAAAGAAAAAGACCCCATAAAAGGTCTTAATATTCAATTATTGTTCAACACATTTTTTTGCAGTGTCATAAGGTGAAGTACTAAGTAACGTATCAAATGTAACAGAAGGATCTTTTGTAGTATCAGCTTTTGGTGATGCATCAGCTGTCTTAACATTACCTCTTGCTAATGTATCAGATTCAACAAATGAATCTACACCATGTCCTGCTGTATCAGTTAGAACAATAGAATATGTAGTTTGTGCATTCTTAAGTCCAGTAGTTTTAATTTCAATCATAACAATTCCTTGTACTGGAGCATTACCCCATGATGAGTTACCTCCAGATTCCAACAAGTTATTCTTATTAGATTTAGAATCAATTTCTACATAATATTTTCCTTCTGGATTTGCTGAAGCAACAACGCCATCACAAACCAAACTGTCAGATGCCCACATATTCTTAACAGCATTCGCATAATTCTTTGCAGTATCTACAAATGTATCCTTTCTTGAGTTTTCAATATAACGTGTCATAGCAGGAATAGCTACCATCATTAAAATACCCATAATAACAATAACTGCTAATAACTCAATCAATGTAAATCCTTTTTTATTTAACTTCTTCATTTAAATTTTCCTCTCTTTCTATCTTATAAAAAAATCATACTACATAAAAATTTAAAACGCAATACTTGAAATTAATTTATTAATAATTTGACAAATAATTTGACATCATACTAAGTTTGAGTCTTTGTAGTAAGTGTTCCCGTACAACCAACAGTTCCCTTTACAGAAGTAGGCGCACCAAGAACACCAGAACCATTAATAACTAAATCATTAGAATCTTCACTATATAAATCATCGTAAGACTTTGCTTTAATACCACGATGCGATCCGTTTTCTAATTTTTCATCCAAAGTAACATAATAAACATATCGGTTCTTTCCAGCAGCCGTAGGTTTGTTTACTACAATAACATAAGAATTTTCAGATTCATAGGCACCACCATTAGGAGCATTATCTAGCTCGGAATCATCCAAGTAACTTAATGTCAAAGCCGTACAAGCATTCTTGTCTGGACGAAGACTCGGAGTAGCACGAATTTCATATTCCGCCAAAGAGATTAATTTTTTTGCATCTTCTACATACGTATTTGCTCTACTCCCATTCAAAATTCCCATAACATTAGGGACAGCTACTACCATTATAATGGAAAGAATAACCATAGTCGCAAGTAACTCAATCAAAGTAAATCCTTTATTATTTATCTTCATAATTATCACCCTAGGTTAATTATAACATAAGAAAAATCATTTTAATACTTTTTTCATATTTTTTATCTCCGCGGATGTCATCTCTGTATTAAGATCTGCATTAAACAAATAATCGTATCGAAACAAAGAAAAACCTTGGTATTGCTTGATATTTCTAGTAAGAATCACCTCTCTCATAATAATATCATCGTGTTCCATCCACTCAAGACTACCACTTTTTGCAAAAGTGTCAACCGCCCCTACTTTATAAAAAGCAAGAACTGGTAATAAAGAAACATGACTTGCTAATGACTCCCATTCATCCAAAACAGAAGTAAAAGCTTTTGTTTCATTATAAAACCCATAATAAATTTGTGGCATCAAATAATCCACATATCCTTCTTCACTACCCCATAACCGAACATCTGCATAGTGACTCTGATAATTATTGTCAATATTTCCATCAGGAGAAACCGCAAACAAAACATCATATTCATGACAAACAGAATAAACACGTTTGATTAAATCATTTACTTGATCAAGGCGAAATTGAGAAAGACTAACATCTGGATGTTCCTTTTGATAAGCTTCATAATCTGCCAAATCAATCTCATCATTAGGATAAAAATAATCATCAAACAACACACCATCTACATCATAATGTTTCACAATCTCCTCTACTCCAGAAACAATAAGATTTCGAACCTCTTCTTTAGCTGGATTATAATAAACACCACCAGAAACAGCCACAACATCCGTATTCAAATAACGATAAGCAGGATTTTCTTCTGAAATATCACTAATATCTTCATCTCCACGAATACGATAAGGATTAATCCAAGCAAATAAACGAATATCCTTCTTATGACAAACATCCAAAAAAGTCTCCAACACATCATATCCAGGAGAACCCCCTTCTTGACCACTCACCACCTCACTCCATGGATAAACTTGAGACTCATATATCGCATCACTAAACGTTCTAACCTGCAATAAAATCATATTAAATCCCAAGTCATAAACATTAGAAACCATCTCTGTAATTGATTTTTTACCCTCCTCTTCACCCTTACCCTTCAAATAATTAGCAAGCTCAATATAACTAACAAAAATTCCCCGATCTTCCACTTCTTCTGTAACCTCTTCAGAAGAAGTAGAAAAAATAACAAAACAAAAAACAAGAAAAAGTCCTAAAATGAAAATTCCTTTTTTCATAAAATCACCATATAAACACTACCACAAAAAGAAAAAGAAGTTTGTCACTTTATCGCATCTTTTCGAATTAAAAACAATCTATTTTTTTGATAAAACCCATAAAAGACATCTTCTAATTGATAACCTTCTCTTCTTAAAGCATTGGCTAACCAAACAGGATCTTTCCCAATCTGATACAAAGCATCTTTTTGAATTTTCCCATCAATAATCACAGGTAAAGGATAAGTACGATCTTTATCATCTTTCTTTCGAAAAACGGAAAGTTTACCACTCGTTTCTAAAATCGCATAATCCACCTCTTCAATTGATTTAATTCCACGACTTCTAAGTTGTACAAGCAAATCATCCAAATTATATCTTTGTTGCAACATCTCTTTAAAATTAACTTTACCACGTTCAATAATAACAGAAGGATCTCCATCTAAAATACTACGAACAGTAGAACTCTTTAAAGAAATACGAGAGATCACCAATTGTATAATTACCAAAGCAATAATAGGAACAACAGACAAAAACATATTTTGCTTATAGTTATCAATAGAAATAGCTGCTAACTCCGCAATAAAAATAGAAACAATCAAATCCATAATAGAAAGTTCCCCAACTTCCCTTTTACCCATAATACGATAAATCACCATAATCAAAAAATAAAAGAACAAAGTTTTCCCTAACACAACAAAATAAGCCATGATATCACCTAGTAATAGTTTAAATCATTTCATAAATTTTATACAAAAACATAAAATAAATTGAGGTGCACTATGGAAATAATAAAAAAATATTCTCTACAATTTTTATTTACAATTCTATCAATCTCAATCTGTTTATTAATCATCACAACCCTATACCATTTTGATATCATTTCATCTAACATTTATCAACTATTAAAATTAATAATATTATTAGGGAACATATTAATCAGTGGAATTATTCTTGGTAAAAAAGCAAATAAAAAAGGCTATTTAGAAGGAATTAAACTAGGACTATTCATGATCACTCTATTTACACTAATAACTTTAATAACCGGACAAGGATTAAAACTAAGATTATTATTATATGATAGTATTATGTTAATTACAGCTATATTAGGAGGTATGATTGGAATTAATAAAAAATAAATAGACAAAAACAAACTTCTATATTACAATAATGTCGAGGTGAAGAATATGCCAAAATGGGCGAAAATTTTATTGGGGATCATCGCGGTTGTTATTGTTATCATAGCTGGATTCTTAATCTATAGGAATACAGCCTATATCAGCAAAGAAGAAGCAAAATCTTCTCTAGCAGAAGAAATTAACGTAGAAGAAGATGACATTCATTTTGAAAATGTAGACTTAGAAATGGAAAACAGTCAATATGAAATAGACTTCTACTACAACAATAATGAATATGAAGCAAAAATAGATGCTAAAGATGGAAAACTAATCTATACAGACTTTATAGAGACAAAGGATAATAATACAACAAATGACAATACAGCAACAAATAACACAACAGAAGAAGAAATTACAATAGAAGAAGCAAAACAGATTGCATTAGAATACGCAAGTCTAAAGGAAGATGACTTAACGCTAGTAAGCGAAAGAGAAGAAAATGATGATGGTGTTATGGTATATGAAATAGAATGGCGTGATGCAACCTATGAATATGATTTTGACATATCAAAAACTGGAGAAGTATTACAATACGATAAAGATAGAATCAACGACTAAAAAAAGACTTCAAAAAAGTCTTTTTTATTTGTCTAAATGATTGGTAACATAAATCGTTGGATACTTAACATGAAAAGAACGATGACGAACCAAATTTTCTCTTAATCTTTGCTCTAAATGACTAACCTGACGCAAACTAAGTCCCTCATTTACTTCTAACATAACATGAATCTGATAATAATCTCCATATTTAATTAAAGTAAACTTGGTATCTTTTACCCCTTTAAAACTTAAAATAAACTCTCTAATATTACGAACCAAATCAGAATCCACTTCTGCTTCCCCTAACAAAGATAAACTATTTTCTGTAATAATTTGAATAGCCATATGTAACACCATAAGACCAATAACACTAGAGCCAATCACATCTGCATATTCTAAGAAGGAATACTGTTCAGAAAACTTCAACAACAACACAACAAGAAAAACAATAACCGTAGAAACCAAATCCGCCTTAGCCTCCCTGTAAGAAGTAATTAAAACCTGACTACGTATATGATTACTTGCATAATATAAGAAAATTAAAACAATAAGTTTCAAAACAAAAACAGTAAAAAGTAATAAGAAAACACTATTATCAGGAACAACAACTTCATTTAAAAATCCAGAAATAATAATATAAATAGCTAAAATAACGAGTAACATCCCAATAAATAAATTGGTAAGATAAGAAACTCTACCAAATCCAAAAGGATGATGCTTCGTAGGCCTCTTCTTAGATAAATTAACCCCTAAAAAAGAAATCAAATCTGTAATAAAATCACTCAATGTATGTAACCCATCTGCAAATAAACTACCAAGATGAAAAAATACACCACCAAACAACTTAATAATAGAAGTGATAAAATTATAAATCATACTAAATACCAAAGCTTTTAATTCCCGTGTCACTCTACCACTCCTATTCTAATAAGATTATAACATAAATACATACAAAAAAGAGTCCCTAAATTCAGGAACCCTTTCAAACCGATAACTAGTCTGTGTACCAGAACCAGCTATTGTAACTGTAGCATTAGTTCTATTAGCATCATCCAACCTAGCACGTACAAAACTCTGAGCCGTACTATCTTTAACAATGACATTAATGTTACTATTAACATAGTCAAACATATTACCATACGTAGTAACAGAACTAAAATCAGCATTTCGCATATCTAAGCTTGTTAAACTGCTACAATAGTAAAACATATAACTCATACTCGTTACATTTGATGTATCAAAATTACTGACATCCAAGCTAGTTAAACGCCTACAACTCTGAAACATAGCATTCATATCCGTTACATTAGAAGTATCAAAATAACTAACATCTAAACTAGTTAAACTGCTACAACCAGAAAACATAGAATTTATATATATCACATTAGAAGTATCAAAATAACTAACATCTAAATTAGTTAAACTGCTACAACTCATAAACATTCTACCCATATCTGTTACATTTGACGTATTAAAATTACTGACATCTAAACTAGTTAAACTGCTACAACTCATAAACATAGAATACATATTCGTTACATTGGATGTATCAAAATTACTGACATCTAAACTGGTTAAACTGCTACAATAAGAAAACATAGAATTCATACTTGTTACCTTAGATGTATCAAAATTACTTAAATCTAAACTGGTTAAACCACTGCAAACATAAAACATATAACTCATATTCGTTACATTCGATGTATTAAAATTTCTCAAATCTAAGCTAGTTAAACCTCTACAACCACTAAACATATAACTCATATTTGTTACGTTAGATGTATCAAATCTACTTACATCTAAACTGGCTAAACTGCTACAACTAGAAAACATAGAACCCATACTAGTTACATTTGATGTATCAAAATGACTAACGTCTAAACTAGTTAAACTACTACAATTAGAAAACATATAACTCATATTTGTTACATTAGATGTATCAAAATTACTGACGTCCAAACCGGTTAAACTGCTACAACCAGAAAACATAAAACTCATATTCGATACTTTTGATGTATCAAAATGACTAACGTCTAAACTAGTTAAGCCACTGCAACTAGAAAACATATTACTCATATCGGTTACCTTAGACGTATTAAAACGACTAGCATCTAAAACACTTAAACTATGACATCCCTGAAACATATTACTCATATTTATTACATTCAACGTATCAAAATTACTAACATCCAAATTAGTTAAATCACTGCAACCATAAAACATATAACTCATATTCGTTACATTAGATGTATCAAAATGACTAACATCTAAAAATGTTAATTTTGAATAACTACCTGATGAGGAACTAGTACTAGATAACATAAACATACCATTCATATTCGTTACATTAGATGTATCAAAATGACTAACGTCCAAACTAGTTAAACCTCTACAATTAGAAAACATATGACTCATACTTGTTACTTTTGAGGTATCAAAATGACTGACATCTAAATTTGTTAAACTACTACAACCATCAAACATAGAACTCATATCTGTTACATTAGAGGTATTAAAATTACTGACATCTAAACTTGTTAAACTACTACAATCCTGAAACATATAACTCATATTCGTTACTTGACTTGTATCTAAATACGTTAAATCAATAGATTCTAAAGATGAAAAGCCATTACTAGAATTACTTCCATAAAACAAGAAGCTTGAGTTAGGATTGGCTATAATCCCACCTTGCCCGCCTATTGTTACTTTATAAGTTCCATTACCACTTCCATCATCTTCAACGTAAGCAATCACACTTCCATCTCCTGCTGCCGATACATCCCAATATTCTATGGCTGATGTCGGAATATCTAAGTTATCTTTTGTCACAATAGATGTAACCTTACTCTTATAGGTACTACTATGATAATCAGTAGAGGTACCGGAAGTATATCGTTTCATAATAGGATCGCCCATCGTGTTAACCGTTCCATCCATAGACTTGGCTATGGTTACCTTAGACCATTCTGCACGGATAGTGACATTCTCTTCTGGCATGATAAAGTAGTCTTCTCCTACTCTAGATACATCTTTATTCACAACTTCCCATCCTTTAAATTGATATCCTGCACAACTTGGTTGTTCTGTTGAGATAGATACCGTATCAAACACTGAATGGTTTAAACTATCTGGTACATTATTTACCGTACAACCATCTGGTGCATTCCCATCATAAATCACTTGATAGTTATCTGCCAAAACTGGAGTTAAGGTACTGTTAACATCTTCCTCTTGCCCTTGAATAGAAGATAATATCTCTTCCCTTTCATTCGTAGGATAAATACCACCTTGTCCAACATATTCTTCTTTTAAATTTAAATCCATCGTTAGTTTGGCATCTCTTCCACTATTAAAATTAGATATCGTCCAAGTTATTTTTTGTTTTCCATTTTCTTCTTCTAACTTGACTTTCCCTTGTGATACTGTAATATCATCTTCACTTTCTAAGGTAAAATACCGGTTATCAATATAATCTACAATTTGAAACTCATCATAGGAAATTGGCGCAACACTCGCATCAAACAACACATTATTCAACGTTTCCATATCGGCAAAAAATTGATTATCACTAATCTCTTTAATAGGATTTAATATCGTATCTCCCATTTCATATTGAATACCATTAACCGTTATATAAGGATACTGACTTTTTAAATATCCATATTGAGCTATTTGATTTGGAGTGTCCTCATTAGGATACCCATCCGTTAAGAATAAGACAATCACTTCTTTATTATTCGTTTTCTGATAATCCTGTAATATAGTATCGACATTTACTAAGGCTTGATAATAATTGGTACTTCCGGTATCTTGTAACTCATTAATTTGATTTATTAATGCGACTTTATCATTCGTAAAATCTGATACAATGGTAGATACTGTATCAAACGTAATTAAGGCCACTTGATTATTTCTGTTAGAAAGTAAACTTTCTATTAGTTCTGTAGAATCACTTTTTACTCTATCTAGTTTGTCTCCTGACATGGACCCTGAGATATCTAGTACCATGATGATATCGGTATCTCTATCTTCTGTCATAAGTGAAGTATCTACATCAAAGGTGACTCTAGCCTTTCCTTTCGATACCCATTTGCCACTCTTCTCTACTTGCCAGGATCCTGGTTCGTTATCTTCAAAGCTAGTATTTTTTGATGTAATAATCACACTTTTTGTTGGTGTTAAAGCTGCGAAAGCATTCCCTACAAAAAAGATAGATACTGCCACTACAAAAACACCAAAGACTACGACTTCTTTTGTATGTTCTTGTACAAACCTCTTTATCTTACTCATTCTATCTAAGCTCCTTTTCTGAATTCAAGGAATTATTTTTTCTTTATAAGTCAAGCGTGTTACAATCATAAATAGATACTCTATGATGCTTATTTTGACATTATTTCTATTCTTTACTACATTAAATATACAATATTTTTTGCTTTTTGACAATGTGGTTTCTGTTGTTTTTAGTCGTTTTCACAATTTTTATTAAGTTTTTATTTTCTTTTATAGTCAAAGTTTTAGTCAATTTTAGAAAGGAGATTTATGAGTAGAAAAGGAGAAAATATTTTTTATAGAAAAGATGGGAGATGGGAAGCTAGATATGTAAAAGAACAATTAGAAAATGGTAAATATAAATATGGTTATGTTTATGGGAAAAGTTATATGGAAGTAAAACAAAAAAGAAATACTATTCTTTTAAATTCAGAAAAATTAAAACAAAAAGAAGTATCTAGTAGATATACCTTTAATTATTATATGGATAGATGGTTACAAAGTATCAAGTTCTTAGTAAAATCATCTACCTATGCTCATTATTATAGTATTGTGAAAAATCATATTAAACCTTACTTAGGAAATATGGAAGTAAGAAATATAAAGCCCATTACTTTAGAAGTATTTATGAATCAAAAATTCGAAGAAGGTTTTAGTAATAAAACCATTAGAGATATGATTGTAGTATTAAAACAAATCTTATCTTACGCTAATATTTCTTTTAAGTTTAGGCTCCCTAAACTCCAAAAGAAAGATATTAAAATATTAACCAAGAAAGAACAAAAGACATTAGAAAAAGAAATTTTAAAAAGAAAAGACTTACCTTCTTATGGCGTATTACTTAGTTTATATACAGGACTTAGAATTGGAGAAATATGTGCTTTAAAATGGAGTGATATCGATTTAAATAAAAAAGTAATTCACATCAATCATACGATGTTAAGAATTATGGATACAGAAACACATTCTAAAACAAGAGTCGTGATAGAAGAACCAAAGACAGAACACTCGAAAAGAGAAATACCTATTTGTAAATTTTTATATCAGATATTAATAGAAATAAAACCAACAAACAATAACACTTATTTTTTAACAGGAACAAAAGATTATATTGAACCAAGAACATATTATAATAAGTATCAGAAGTTATTAGAGGATGTAGGAATAAAAAAATATGGCTTCCACTCTTTAAGACATACTTTCGCAACAAAATGTATAGAAATAGGCATGGATCCTAAGAGTTTGAGTGAAATATTAGGACATTCGGATGTAAAAATAACCTTATCTTTATATGTACATCCGACAAATTATTTAAAATCTGTATATTTGGAAAAATTAGGAAATCATTAAATAGTCAAAAAGTTAGTCAAAATATCAATAATCAATAGAAAATAATACAAAGTCATAGAGTATCTACCTTTATGAAAAGCATTATATCTGAAAAAAAGCACGAAAAATCGTGCTTTTTGTTTAAAAAATTATGAAACTTCTTCTTTTATCATCTTAATCTCTTTTTTAGTAATAAATTTTTTAAAACGATAGTTCTTTGGTAATACCTTGATTAAAATCTCTCTTGATTTTAATTCTCTTTTATAATATTCCTCAAATAATTTTCCTTTTTTTTCTAATAAAACAGGGCCAAAGAAATATTGTTTTTTCGTATATCTCTTCTTTCCTTTTTTAAAAACTAATATCTGATAAATATACTTTCCATCTTTGACTAATTCTTCATTTTGAAGATAAAATTTATGTCTACATAGAAACTTTTTAACATCTACTTGATAATTATTAGGACTAAGAATAATGGTATCTACCTTTTTCAATACTTCCATATGATTTTTAAAAATGCCAATCATACTTCTTCCACCCATACCAGAAATAATAATTGTATTAACATCTTCAGAGTACGTATCAAGTCCATTCCCTAGACGACATTCTATTTTATCTTCAAGATGATATCTCTTAATATTTTCTTTGGCATGATTTAATGGTCCTTCCGCAACGTCACTCGCAATCGTCCTAATATTTTTATTTTTTTGTACCAAGTAAATATCTAAAAAAGCATGGTCACATCCAATATCTAAACAAAAGGAATTAGCTTCCACTAAATCCCCTATTTTTTTTAAACGATCATTGATCTTCATTAATCTGTCAAGAAATCCTTTAATTTTCTAGAACGAGATGGATGTCTTAACTTACGTAATGCTTTTGCTTCAATTTGACGAATTCTCTCTCTTGTAACACCAAAGATTTGACCAACTTCTTCTAGTGTACGGCATTGACCATCATCAAGTCCAAAACGTAAACGTAATACTTTTTCTTCACGATCTGTAAGAGTTCCTAATACTCCTTGAAGTTCTTCCTTTAACATTTCGATTGTTGCATACTCTTCAGGTCCCATCGTTCTCTCATCTTTAATAAAGTCTCCTAAATGAGAATCATCCTCTTCTCCAATTGGAGTCTCTAATGAAACAGGATCTTGAGAAATCTTATATACTTCACGAACTTTTTCAATAGAAATTCCTAACTTTTTCGCAATTTCTTCATCCGTAGGTTCACGATTTAAATCTTGTGTTAATTGACGTTGTACACGAGCAAGTTTATTGATAGTTTCTACCATATGTACTGGTACACGAATTGTTCTTGCTTGATCAGCAATCGCACGCGTAATAGCTTGACGAATCCACCAAGTAGCGTAAGTAGAAAACTTATACCCTTTTGTTGGATCAAACTTATCTACTGCCTTCATAAGTCCAATATTTCCTTCTTGAATCAAATCCAAGAATAACATTCCACGTCCAACATATCTTTTGGCAATACTAACAACCAAACGTAAGTTAGATTCTGCAAGCATTCTCTTAGCTTCTTCATCGCCTTCTTCTGCACGTTTTGCATACTCAAACTCTTCATCAGAAGTAAGTAAGTTAATACGTCCAATTTCTTTTAAATACATACGTACAGGATCATTAATTTTTACATCTTTAGATAAAGTTAAATTTTCTACTGACACTTCTTCTGTAATTTCTTCTCCGCTAGCATCATCATTACCATCTTCACTAACGATATCAATCTCTGCTTCCATCAACGCATTATAAAGATCATCTAAAGTATCACTATCAATATCTAACCCTTTTAATTCATCCGCTAACTGTTCATAGGTAATATGCCCCTGTTTCTTTCCTAACGCTAGTAATTTTTGTTTTCTCTCTTCAATTGTCTTAATTTCTCCAACCATTCTTATTATCTCCTATCCGTAACTTCCGAATCTTCTCAGCAATTTCAGCTTGTATTATAGGATCTACTTCTTTTTTTAATGAATTTGTAAGTCTTTTAATCTCTTGAGTACGACTATATTCTCGAATCACTCCAAAATACTCAAACAATTCATCTTTAGAAGTAGACTCTGCATAATTAGAAGCCAAAATATCGTTAAGAAAATTTACAACTTCTTCTTTATCTTGAACATAAGTATAAAAATCCGGAATATTAATATGACCATAAGTCGTATAATAATACACAATCTCACTCGCTAATAATCGGCTCTCTTCATTAGGAAATATAAACCGTTCCTTTTCAAATTGGCTAATCACCCAGTCATTATTCAGCATAAAGTAAAGTATTTGTTCCATGGCTTTTTCATACTTTGTTTTTTTCTTTTTCTTAGTATAAGTAACTACTACAGGTCTTTCTTTTTCTTTAGGTTTTTCTAGTTCACGAAAACGCATTTCTAGGGTATTATAACTCAAATCAAACTCTTTTGCAAGTTTTTTCAATATGATTTCAACACGAATTGCATCTTTTACCTTTGTTGTTTCTTGCAATACCTGATTGATATATTGAGCCGTTTGCTCATCACTTCTAAAGTCAACAGACTCTTTTAATTTACGAAGTTTAAAATCATTAAACGTAACTGCGTTTTCTAATAATCCTAAAAACTTGTCTTTTCCTTGATTTAAAATAAAAGTATCCGGATCATCTGGATTAGGAAGGGGTAACACTTTTGGCTCAATTCCCTCTTCTAACAACATATCACCAATCGATAAAGTCGCATGTACTCCAGGATCATCACCATCTAAACATAAAATAACATTCAAAGAAAGACGTTTGATTAATTGTAATTGTTCATGAGTAAGAGCCGTTCCCATTAACGCAACTGTATTCCGAACCCCAATCGTACTAGCACGAATAACATCCATAAATCCTTCCATGACAATAACAGATTTCGCCTTACGGCACTCTTCTCTCGCAACATGATAATGATATAATAATTGTCCCTTTTTAAAAATAGGAGTCTCTTTAGTATTCAAATATTTATTTAACCCATTATCACGATAAATTCTTCCACTAAACCCAACAACTTTTCCAGTCAAATCATACAAAGGAAACATAATACGATCAATATAAACATCTCTATCATCACTAGAAAGACCAATTTGATTTAACGTAGAAAGTTCATACTTTTTACTCGTTAAAAGCTTTGTTAAATCATCATTACTATCTAAGGATAACCCAATTTCAAACTCTTTGATGACATCTTCATCAATCTTTCTATTAGCAAGATAACTTCTAGCATCTTTCCCAATCTTAGATTGTAAATTATTTTGAAAATATTTTAAAGAAAATTCATATGCCTCATAAAAAGGAGTAAACTTCGTATTCTTTTTCGCAATATGAATACCGGAAACATCGACTCCGACCTTTTCTCCTAAATAGCGAAGTGTCTCTCTAAAATCCATATGTTCATAGTTCATCAAAAACGTAAAAACATTTCCTGTCGCATGACAAGAAAAGCAAGTATAAATTTGTTTCTCACGAGAAACACATAACGAAGGATTTGAATCATCATGAAAAGGACAGACACCAAAAAAGTTTTTACCACGAGCAACTAAAGGAATTCTCTCACCTACGATATCAACGATATCAACTTTACTACGGATTTCATTCGCAAGTTCATTATTCATTGACACCACTTCCTATAAAACATCTCTAATTATAACACAAATATAATTTTTCTACTGCACAAATCAATAAAAAAATAAATATTATTCTTGGTCTGTATATTCCAAGACTCGCTATAACATGGATAATTTATTTTTCACTTTTATATTTATAAACATTTATTTAATAAAAGCTACTCCTGGACCTAGACTCGTTTACTTTTTCTATAATCCCATTACCAAGAGCATAAGTAAACGAAGTTTCTCCTGTTACGGCAGCCGCAGGAGTTAAACCTCCATAGGATTGATAATAACTAACCAGTGCCTGTAAATCTACCAAGCCATCAAGATCAACCGGAGTACCTAGCTTCAATAAAGATTGCTCCTCACTTGTTAATTTTTTTACAAATGGAAAAGCATAGGAAACACCACTATCTAAAACTTCAATGTTATTACTAACATCTAGTAATAAACAAGACTCTCCTTCATAGCCACGAGGATAGATTAAATTATAGGCATGAACATCCATACCACCTTCAACACTTCTAGCTCCAACAACAAGTTCAGAATCAAATCCCAAAAATTTAAACAAATTATGTGTAAGGCCAGCAAATTCACTACAAAAAGCCAAATTACACTGTTTAAACTGTTTGATAGAAACACTTTTTTCCCCTGATGAAAAAGCTTGATAATAAACAATAGCTCTGTCAGTATCATCCCAATGAGTTGGATCTGATTTTAAAAAGTAATCCCGAACAGTACAGAAAACTGGATAAACATCTGCTAAAGCAGCCTCATGATTAGGAGCCGTTTTTATTCTTTTAATTAAATCAACATAAACACTTTCATCATCAAAAATCAAATCCGGAGGTGCTTTTTTTTCTTTTCCTATAGAAGCTGTTGATTTATAATGTATTTTATTAGAAATAAAACCGGAATAAGTATCCGTATAACCTTGACCTATTACAGCCTCCTCAGACTCTTCTTCTAATTCTTTTAACCTTTCATGAACAAAATCTAAAATTTCTTCATCATCATTTAATTTTTCAATTCGACTAATAATTTCACTTGAACTCATAACATACCTACCAATAATATTTTTTTCTTAAAAGCAATTAACAAGGAAAAGGGATACTCTTTCTTTTGCTAGTATTATTATATAGCAATACTTTTCATAACACAACAACAAACTAATTTAATGTAAAGTATATTGCTTTGGTTGTTCTTTTAAATAATCCATCGCAAAAGACTGAAAAGTAGAAACCGAATTCCATACATCTGCAAATCTTGGAGCATAAACATTAGGATGTTCCCCATTTTTTATTCTTGAAACCATTGTCTCGCTAATATCCATCATTTCTTTTTCTACCTTATAAAACCAACGATAACTAAAGCTACTAACCTTTATCATTTCATGAGAATTCACATCATTAATAACATCACGTAACTGTTCTTGAAACTCTAAAAAAGGATAAGCCAGTTCAATTTCCATTCTTAACATATGTCCACGAAACCGTACAGCCTCTACAGAATCATAATCACCAGAATAAGAAATACGTTCCAAAATAGAAGACTTGAACGCTTCCCAATTATTACGTCGAAGCCCCTCCGAATTTCTACGAATAAAACTATAAATATCGTCCCGTCTATCTAATGTATAAGAAAAAGCATATTGAGAAGGAGTAATAGAACAATCAGTTGGAATATTAACACGATAATTCATATTAGAAAATCTCTCCATCGCCTCTTCTTTTGTTTGAATTAAATTCATTTTTTACCACCCTTCAAAAGTAAAAAGGAAAAATATAGATTAAATCATATTTTTCCTAAGAAAAGTATCTACATTTTGATCAATATAAACATCAATCTCACATTTATCAACCATCTTAACAAAACCAAGTCCAGAAATAACCAAATCTTCTCCATATTTTACTTGATAAGTTGTTTTATTAAGATCTTTTAAATCATCACGATTACTAGCATTTAAAAGTCGTTTTACTTTTAAAGCATTTGAAACATATAGTGTAAAACTATTTTTTACTCCATCTACATAATCAATACGTATAAAGTCCTCTATGATGATAGACTGATTCTTACGAATCTGATAAGTCTTTGGTTTAATCTCTTTTACAGGAGATATTTTTTTAACCATTTTAGGATCAACCACATTTAAAATAGAACCATTATCAATTAACCCTGGTGTATCAATCAAAGTTAAATAATCATTAATTTCAATCGTAATAGTATTTAATGTTGTAGAAGGAAGTGGAGACATCGTCAACTCTTGTGTCTTATCCGAATAATTTTGAATTAATTTATTAATTAAACTACTCTTACCAGCATTTGTATGACCAACAGCATACACATTCTTACTTGTCTGATAAAACTTAATTCTTTTTAATAAATAATCAATATTATAGTTTTTATTAACACTAACAACAATAATCTCTTCAAAATCTAAATTCATATCTTTAAAGTATTGAATTAATTTTTCTTCTTTTACAGATTTAGGTAAAGCATCTTTTTTATTTAAAACTAAAATCATCTTATTTGGTAATGCTTTACGTACTTCCTCGATATCTTTATCTACATTAAGTAAATCCGTAATATATAAAACCAAATCTTTTGTCTCACCAACACTTTGTAAAATAGATAAATACTCGTCATTAGATTTCGCAACAGTTTGATATTCCCCATAATTTTTCATACGAAAACATCTCTGACAAATATCATTTTCTAAACTAGTCGTATATCCTTCTTGTAAAATATTTTCATCTTGTAGTACCACACCACATCCCATACATTTCTTTTCACTAGTCATAATAATTACCTCTCTTAAACTCTCCACGCTTCTCATACTTACGAACAATCTTATCTTCCCAATAACGATTTAAACCCGTAATCTTCAAATCCTTTTTTCCAAGTGGATCTACTAAGATAGTTATAATATGAAACCGTTTACCAGCTAATACATCTGTAACAATTTGATCCCCTATCATAGCCATTTCTTTCTTTTTGACATTATATTTCTTCTTAATTTTTCTAAGACCCCTAGTAGATGGCTTCATACACCATGAAACACCACCAACCCCTAAGTCTTCCATATATGGTTTAATTCTACTTGTACTATTATTAGATGCAATAAAGATTAAAAAATCTTTTTGTAAACTTTTAATTAACTTTTTCGTTTTTGAAGGACATCTTTCATGATCGATTAATCCTAAAGTATTATCCAAGTCGAAAACAAGGCATCGAATGCCTTTTTCTTTTAATTTTTCATAATCGATATCAAAAATATCCTTACGATACATTGTAGGTTTAAATATACCCATAATACCACCTACCAATCATTATACACTACTTTTAAAAATTAGTCTAATTATTTACACGTTGTGTAACCATATCTGTATATGGTGTAATAGCTTCAAACGTATAACCATTTTCTTTCCCATAATCAATAATTTTACCAATTGCCTCTGTTGTAACAACTTTAATATCGTGCATTAGTACCATATTAACTTTATCATGAGAAAGCTTAGAAGTAACAAACTTGGCAATCTCATCAGCACTATATCCTCCGCCTTCAGCATCACGTGAATCAATCGTCCAATCATAATAACGATATCCACGACTTACAACTTCCTTTGTCAAATAACTCATAATACCTGGCGTATATTTTTTACTAATGGTATTACTAGACCCTCCCGGAAAACGAAGTAGAAAAGACTTTTCTCCCGTAACTCTTTCTACTCTATCCGAAACTATTTTTAAATCCTCAAAATAAGAATCAATCGAAGCATAAACAACAGAATAATCATGACTAGCTGTATGTAGACCAATCGAATGTCCTTCATCGTAAGCCCGTTTAATTAAATCATCCGGTCCACCACTCGTAACAAAAAACGTTGCTTTAACTCCCTTTTCCTTTAAAACATTTAAAATAATATCCGTTGTTCCACTACGAGGGCCATCATCAAAAGTTAAATAAATAACACCTTTTTTCACTGGTTCCATGACCACTACTTTTTGAACTACTTTTGTAGTATTACCAGATTCATCTTTTGCTTTATAAATACGTTCGTATTCACCTACTTGAGAAGTATCAACATCTCCACTTACTCGCACTTTAACATCTTCACTACAGTTATCTTTTACTTGGTAAGTAGAATCAATAAACTCTTCCCCTTTTTGCAACACTACAGTAGTAGGAGAATCCAAAGTTAAAGTAGGACCATCAATATCTTTATAAAACACCTTTCTTTCTACAACAGTCTGATTCCCATAAGAATCCTCAACCTGATAGCGCATAATACTCCCACGTTGTTGAACTTCAACTTCCTTTGTAAGATCACCATCATAATTATCCGTTGCTTTATAATCATCAAATAAATATTTAGTATTAGGACAAATATATAAATTTTTATGCTCGGAAACAAATTCAATCTTAGGCTTTACAGAATCCACCACTTTAACAACTCTAGTTTTTGTAGTAGTTACTCCATGATAAGTTACCTGATAAGTAATTGGATAATCTCCCAACTTAGAAGAATCAACCTCCCCAAAAACTTGAACATGAGAAGTAATATCCTTTCCCTGATAACTAGATAAAAAGCCAGGATCTTGATACTTGCCTTGATACTCCACTTCAACTACTCTAGAACCTTTCAAAGAAATTCTAGGGAAAAATAACATATGATAAAAAGATAAAAGACAAATACCTAACATAAGAAAAAGCACACAAACAGAAAAGCGTTTAAATTGCACTTCACCCATTCTCTTCCTTTGTAAAGCATTAAGCCCACGCAAAGACGTAGAATAAGGATTATAACGATGTTTTAACTCTCGACTTTTTCTCATTTTATCACTCTCACTACTATTATTATACTCTATTTATAATTATTTCTCAAATCACTCTTTATCATACTGCTTATCTTTAATAAATTCTCTTAAAATTTTCGTAAGAGCCCTCTTTTCAATCCTAGATACATAACTCCTAGAAATATGTAATTTTTTAGCAATCTCCTTTTGTGTCTGTTCATCTTGATCATATAATCCATATCGATGAATTAAAATCTCTCTTTCTCGAGGTAATAAAACTTGCATATATTTTTTTAATAATGCAATATGATCTTTCATATTAATATCCTCAACAAAATCTGGTTTAGGAGACTTTAACACATCCTGAATCGCAATCTCATTTCCATCTTTATCAAAACCAACCGCCTCATTAATAGAAATATCTTTATTATATTTATTATTACTACGAAAATACATTAATATCTCATTTTCAATACATCTAGCACAATAAGTCGTAATCTTAACACCTTTCCCCCGAGAAAAACTATCGACTCCTTTAATTAATCCTATTGTACCTATACTAATTAAATCATCAGTATCATTAGGTCTCTGATCAAACTTTTTAACAATATGAGCAACCAACCTCAAATTATGTTCAATTAACTGATTACGAGCATCCTGATCTCCCATTTCTTTTTTTAAAATATACTCTTCTTCCTCTTTAGCACTAAGAGGTTCAGGAAACACCTCATTAGAATAAGAACCAGTAAAACAAAACAAATCTTTTAACATCGAAAATAACTGAAAAAACATATAATCACCTAATGAATTATATGTTTTCTTATGTCGAATTATTTTGCTTTTAAACTCTTAAGTTTTGAAAAAACAGTCCTCTTACTAGCGACCAAAAAATCTTTATTCATAATAACAGAATAGATAACAACAACCACAAAACTCAAAATATCTAAATAAAGGTTACGTTGATAATAAATGATAATCGCAAATATAAAAATTAAAACAGTCTTAACAACCAAACCCTTTTCATAAGTAATATTCATATATTTCTTTAAATCTAAATGACGATAAACCATCATAACGAAATAAGAAATAGCAGTAGAAATAGCCGCAGCAAATAAACCAATAAAATGAATTAATCCAATATTAACCACAACATTAATAACAGCACCAATAATAGAAGTCATCGCTACTTGTTTGGTCATCTTCTTTGCAATATAAACGGCACTATATAAACAAATAACAACATTAAATACTGCTCCTAATATCAAAATTGGAATATAATAGTAAGCCTCATCATAACTACTATTAACTAAAAATGGAAATACAAATGGCATACAAGCAATCATGCCAACACCTAAACAACTAAATAGTTTCGTAATTGTATTACAAACATCAGAGAAAAACGCATCTCGATCAGGGCTATTAATATGTAAGGCTGCAGACTCACTCCAAGACAAATTAAAAATTCCTAATAAGCTGGATAAAATAGTAGGAAACTTATTACTAACTGCATAAATACCATTCGCAGCAGCGCCTAATATAGCCGTAATAATCGTACGATCAGATACATTGACAATCCACCAACTAATACCATTAGGAACAAGTGGAATAGAATACTGATACATCTCTTTAATCAATTTCTTATCCTTACGTTTAAAATCAATATATTTCCACATCTTCAAACGAATAAATAAGTAAAGTGCCCCTAATCCATTTGCAGCAGCAATAGAAGTAATCATACCAAAAGCACCAAGCTTAAATACAACAATTAATAAAATATTTAATAAAATCGTACTAGCCCCAGTAATAATACAACTAATAGCATAATCTAGTGTACGACCTACTCCACGAGCAATTTGTAAAAAATTACCTGAAAAAGTACAAATAATAATATCAATAAGAATAAGAAAACGGTAATCAAATTTCCAAAAACAAGTAACAATCAAATAAAGAACAGAAAATATCAATAAAGATACTAACAAAATAATAAAGTTATTACTATAAACTTTTTTCGTCTCTTCTTTATCTTTCCTGCTATCTACTAAATAACGAAAGACACTCATCTCAAGCTCCAATGTAATAATTGGAACAATCAACGTAACATATGTCGTAATTAAATCAACAAATCCATATTCCTCAGTAACTAAATAACTAGTATATAAAGGAAGTAATAGAAAAGAAATTAACTGAGTACATACTTTACCAGCAAAAATAATAATTGTATTTTTAGCCAATTCTTTCTTTTTGTTCATATAACTCCTCCTTCATTTTTTTCTTAAATAAAAGATAATAAACCCCTACTCCTACCATTGCTCCAAAAGTATCAAGTAAAACATCACTTGCTTGACCACTTCTACCAGCAACAAACAACTGATGAACTTCATCACTACAAGCATATAAAAATGCCAAGAAAATAGAAAGTAATAAAATTCTTTTCAAAGGAATAGAAAACTCTCTAAAAAAACTAATTAGTGTTATTCCTAAAATAAAATAAATAAAAAAGTGGGCACTCTTCCTAACCGGAACAAAGAACATATCAATAATAGCCTGTTCTTCCTTAGAAGACAATCCAAAAATAGAAGTAACTTCTAAAATAACGCCTTCACTTTTTGCGGTAGATTCCACTGAGGTATCAGAAGAAAATAAGAAAATAACAAGCATACATACTACAACAAATATTCCCTTAATAATCTTTCGTCTCACGTTATCACCTTTTAATATAATAACATAATTCTACGAAAAAAACCACCATAACAAAAAGACTACTTTACATAGTCTTTAACGCCAATTAATTCGTAACTCCTTCTCTAATCTTTCTATTCGCAACAGCCTGATATGCTTCTTCTTCATCATTAAAGTAAATGGTACCATCCTTTAACTTTTGATACGTTTCATTTCCTTTACCAAGAATTAAAACGATATCTTTTTCTTCTGCCATATCAACTGCCTTCTGAATTGCTTCTCTTCTATCGATGATAATTTCATAATTATGGTAAGTATCTCTTATCGTTTTTACAATATCATCACAAATAGCCTTAGGGTCTTCACTTCTAGGATCCTCATAAGTAAATATAGCATAACTAGCATTCTTTACTACAACTTCTCCTACCTGAGGACGTTTGATATAATCTCTCTCCCCTGCCTGACCAATCACCACAATACTACGATTAATATCCAAAGTATGAACAAATTCTAAAAGCTTTGTAATTCCATTCGGAGTATGAGCATAATCAACCATCACATAATATGGTGTATCTGTATGCAACATATCAAGTCTACCACTAATACTAATATTAGGAATACGAGATAATGCTCTATCCATAGGAATTCCTAAAGAAAGTGCTGCTAAAAGTCCTGCAGCCAAATTATAGACATTGAAATCTCCTAATAATGGACTATTTACTTCAATCACTTCATCACGATATTTACAATGAATAAGAGTATGATTAGGATATACTTTATAATCAACAATCTGTAATGTTGCCCCCTCTTTCATACCATAAGTAACGACATTACTATGGCAAACAGATTTTATTTGTTCATAATAAGCATCATCCATATTTAAGATGCAAACACCATCTTTTTTAGTCTGTTGAAACAACATTTCTTTACATTGTAAATAATTTTCAAAAGATTTATGAATATTTAAATGTTCAGAAGTAATATTCGTGTAAACACTCACATCGAATTGAAAACTTTGTAAACGACCTCTAAAAAAAGCCTCACTACTAGCTTCCATCGCTACATACTGACAACCACAATCTAAAAACTCTTTAAAATAAGGATATAACAAATGAGCATCTGGAGTTGTATTAGGATTGTCCCCTGTAAACTTCGCACAACTTCTACCATTGGTACCAATATAACCACAAAGATCACTACCAATTAACGTCTGAATAATCGTTGCCGTAGAAGTTTTTCCATCCGTTCCAGTAATACCAATTACTTTCATTTTTTGATCTGGATAATCATAAAACTTTTGGCATAAATAGGGAAGTTCGCGATTCGTATCCGGTACTTTAATAACCGGAACACCGACATCTCCAACATCTCGACTGACAACAACAGCACTAGCTCCATGTTTCACAGCATCATAAATAAAATCATGACGATCTGCTGTAACTCCTTTTGTACAGACAAAAAGATCTCCTTCTTCGCATTCTTTAGAATTAATTTTAATAGATTTTATCATAACATCCTGACTAACTCCAGGATATAATTCACTAAGCCTCTTCATTCTAATCACCTAGAAACATTATACAGTAAAGTATCGTAAAATAAAAGACTTTTTCTTGATATCTAAATACATTTATTCTAAAATAAAAGAAGGTGATTATATGAAAACATTTGTTGTAGGAGCTGGAAGCGACTTAGGTGTCCATATCGATGGAGCACACCTAGGACCCATTCAGTTAATGAACGATTTAAAAGGATTTTATAAAGGAGAAAGTTATTCTCAAGCACAAGATGAAAACATCATCAAAAGTAGAAATTTATCAGATCGTAGAAAAAATGAATATGAAATTGATAAATTCAATACAAAGCTATACCAAGCAATCTTAGAAAAAGAAAAAGAAGAATACTTCCCTATTACGATAGGAGGAGACCATTCTGTTGCTGTTGCTAGTGCCTTAGCTAGTGCCAAAGTACATGAAAACATCGGAATCATTTGGATTGATGCTCATACAGATTATAATACTTTTGATACAACTGTCAGTGGTAATATTCATGGTCTACCTCTAGCAGCAATTACTGGATATAAAAACCATGAACTAAGATACTTCTATGATGGAAATATCATTCAACCATCCAAAGCTGTAGTAATCGGAGCAAGAAGCATTGATGAATGGGAAAAAGATAACATCAAATATTCCGGTATTACAGTATTTACAACAGAAGATATCAAAGAAAAAGGAGCAGAAGCAGTTTTTGAAGAAGCATGGAAAATCGCATCCGATAGAACCAAGGGAGTTCACATCAGTTTTGACTTAGATGTGATAGATCCAGAAATTGCACCTGGCGTATCCATTCCAGAATTTGATGGTATCTCAGAAGAAGAAGCCATGAAGATAAATGAATGCATTATCAAACATTTAGAACAAATCACTTCCTATGATTTAGTAGAATTTAATCCCCTAAGAGATATAGATAGAAAAACAGAACAAATTGCTATCAACCTACTAGCCCAAATCATAAGAGGTGCAGAAAATTTAAAAAAATTACCAGAAAAAATATACTAACTACCAATCGGTAGTTTTTTTATGGCAAAAAAAAGAGCGATAATTCGCTCTTATTTTAATAATTTCTATCTCTTAAGAATGGAGGTAAATCAAAATCTCCATCATCACTATCAGAATCATTAGAATCTAACATCTCTGGTTTTGTATCCGCAATAGGTGCACTTCTTCTCGTTGGTGCTGCATTACTAAATACTGGTTCTTTTAGTTCTTGTTGTTGGTTCTTCTTATCAAATCCTGTTGCAATAACAGTAACAATTACTTCATCAGATAAGTTTTCGTTAATAACAGAACCAAAGATAGTATTAATATCCGTATTAGCAGCATTACGAACAACTTCAGCGGCTTGTTCAGCCTCAAACAAGGTTAAGTTAACACCACCAGTAATATTGATAATGGCATCTGTTGCTCCTGTAATTGGAGTTTCCAAAAGTGGTGAGGAAACAGCTTGTTTAGCAGCTTCAATTGCTCTATCTTCACCCATACCAATACCAATACCGATAATAGCATGTCCACTCTTTTCCATAACTGCTTTAACATCAGCAAAATCCAAGTTAACAAGACCAACAACAGCAATCAAATCAGAAATAGATTGAACTCCTCGACGAAGTACATTATCAACTTCCTTAAATGCTTCTAGCATTGGAGTAGTCTTATCAATAATCTCTCTTAAACGATCATTTGGAATAACAATCAAAGTATCTACATGTTTTTTTAATTCGTCAATTCCCTTTAAAGCATTGTCCATACGACGTTTACCTTCAAATGAAAAAGGTTTCGTAACAATCGCAACAGTTAATGCTCCTAACCCTTGTGCAATCTCTGCAACAATTGGAGCAGCACCTGTACCAGTACCACCACCCATTCCACAAGTGATAAATACCATATCAGCACCTGCCAAAGCATCTTCTAATTCTTTTTTAGACTCAACAGCAGCCTCTTTTCCAACTTCAGGTTTAGCACCAGCTCCAAGTCCATCTGTTAAAGATGCACCAATTTGAATCTTAACATCTGCCTTTGAAGAATTTAATACTTGTAAATCTGTATTAGCAGCGATAAATTCAACACCCTTTACTCCTGACTCAACCATTCTATTAACAGCGTTTCCACCGCCACCACCTAAACCAATCACTTTGATTTTGGCTAATTGATCTAATTCTAATCCACCTATCATACCTAGTCCTCCTTAGTTATCAAAAAAATGTCCAAATACTTTACTAATAATATTATCATTATTTATTGTCTTATCGTCAGGAGACATCAACAACTGGACATCACTTTCTGATATCATACTGACATTCTTCCCCCGTAAAGACATTTTATCATCAAAATATTGTACTGCTCCAAGTACACTACTATATCGATTATGTCTTAGACCCATTGTACTAATATTACATACCTTAGCGGAAATACCAAAAACAGATTCCACTAAATACTGAAAACCGGCTAACTCACTAAGGCCACCTGTTACTATTATATAACGTATTTCTCTATTTGTTAAGTTTTTTATTTCTTTTTTCGCTAAATTTAAAATTTCTTCTAACCTTGCTTCCACTACTTTAGAAATACCAACCTGAGAAATTTCTTTTTCTTCATCGCCAATAGGAACTTCCATGCTATCATTACTATCTGCATATGCTTGCATACTGACAGCAAACTGCTCTTTTAATCTTCTAGAGTCTTCCTCTTTAATTTTAAAAATATAAGTAATATCACGGTCTACATTATGACTTCCTATAGGTATGGTAGCATTCTTAATCTGAATACCTTTATTAAAAATAGAAACATTGGTCGTATCTTCTCCAATATTAATAATAGCTCCCACTTCTTTTTGTAACTTACGATTACGAACAGCATAATAATCACCTGTAGAAGTAAAGGCAATATCTAACGTTTCCAAACCACTTAACTTTAACACTTCCAAAATTCGATATAAAGGCTCTTTAGGAAGCGTTGCAATAACGACTTTCGTTTCTAACATACCCCCATGCATTCCTTTAGGATCACGAATATTATCTTGTTCATCAACAGTAAAACTAATAGGAACCGCTGTAACCAATTCCTCTTCTTCCCCAATTCTACCAACAAGAGCATCCTTTAAAACACGACTTACATCCTCTCCCGTAATCACATCATCCACTTCTACAGACCCTACGGCAATATCTAGCATACAACCACTAGGTGGTACTACTGCAATCACCTTAATAATCTTAATACCTAGCATATCATTAGCCCTTTTTAAAGCTACTCTAACACTAGAAACACACTTCTTAATATCTACAACCTGTCCTTTTACAATTCCATCAGAAGGACTATGAACAGATGCTAAAACATGAAACTGTTCGTGAAGTTTTTCTAATACAACAATTTTAATACTATCGGTGCCCAATTCAATTCCCGTATATACTTGATCCATGAAAGCATCTCCCATCTTAAAAATAATTATACTATAAAAGAAAAAATTTGTAAAAAGATTTATCAATTATTTTGTACCCAAAATATAAATATCAAAAGCTCGTATACTCTTTATCTTCTTACCATTTTGCATAACATACTCAATAGCCCTCTTATCCGCCTGTTTAAAAGAAGACAAATCTTCCCTATCAATAACAAAAATACTATTCTTTTTATTTTTAATCTCCTTCATTAATTTCTCACTACCATGATATCCCCAATTGCCCTCATTGATTAAATCTAAATAGGTAATATCTGTATCATTGATAAGACGAAAATAATAAGCATTCGAATTTAAAAAGACAACGTCCTTATCAGAATATCGTTTTAAAAAACGATTTACCTCTTTAGTAAACTGAATATTATTATAGTCTAAAAGACGATACTCAAAATGATGAATATCATTAGGATAAATAATTTTTTGTTGAAACCGATAAAAAGCGGTAACAGTAAAAAACCCACCAATCACACCAAATGCAAATAAAGTTGGTTTAATAGGTATTTTAGTCTCTCGAAACAAAAAAATCATAAGAAAAGGTAAAAAAGCAATCTGAAGGTGGTAAACATCGAATAAAGGAACCATAATACTTAAAAAAGCAAGAACATAATAATAAAAGATATTTTTCTTATCACGATAAATAAAATAAATGGTAATACCAGCCATAAAAATGAAAAGAAAAAAGCATAGATTTATTCCCCGACTATTAGAAGAAGCAAAATCAAAAAGTCCAAAAAAACACAAATCTAAAAATTCTTTGATGCTATCTGTAATAAACAAATAGATAATAAATAGAATAATTGGCACCAAAAATCCTACCAATCTTTTAACTACCTTCATCTCATCTTTAATATAATAAAGACTAACCAACAACAAACAAAATCCAACAGACTGTTTCGTTAATACAGCAAGCCCCAACACAAAACCAATCATATAATCGTTTGTTTTTCTTTTCTCCATAAAGATAAGCAATATAAACAAAAAAAACAAAAACAAATTATAATTAGGAGAAGAAAAAGATAAAGGAAAAAAGAAAAAAATAATAACAAACCAAGCCCTATCTTTTAACAAATAAAATAACAGCCAGCATAAAACAGTCAAAATAAAGGCTTGTTCTATATGAAACACCAACATACTAGAACCAAACAGATGAAAAGGTAAAGACATTAAAAATGGATAAAAAGGAGTAATAATCATATTAAAATCTCTATATGGAACTAACCCCTTATAAATATTATGAGCAAACCCATAATTCCAAATCTCATCTAAATGAAGAGAAACTAATATTAAATTCCAAAACAAAAATAACAAAAATAATCCAATATAAGGAGATATCTTTTTTATTTTCTCCATACTATCACTCCTTTAAAAATACAGAATAACAATCCCAAGAATCTATTTTTTTACTATGATCAATAACATATTTTATAATTTCAGTATCTAATTGATCAATAGAAGAAGAACTTTCATATTTATCCATATTAACAATAAAAATTTGATTTTCCATTTTCTTAATTCTTTGAATCATTTTTTCTGTACCATGATAACCATAATTACCTCGATTTAAAATATCAAAATAGTCTACTTTCTCTTCATGAATAATAGTAAAATAAATCGCCTGTGTTCCTAAAAAAATGGGACTCTTCTCATCCGTACAATATTTTTCATATAAATCGACAGTACGATAAAAAGATTGATCAGATCCTTTTAATATTAAATAATATTTAAAATTAGGTACTCCTTGTAAAAAAGTAGTCTGTAATCCTGAATTAATAACAAAAAAATTAAACAACGCAATACCAAAAGAAACAATAATAGAAAACCATTGACAATAAGAATCCGGTAAAGAAATAAAAGGAATAATACTCAACATAAAAGACATAAAAAACAAAGAAAAATGATATTCTGTAAAAATAGGAATTAAAAAACTAAAACAAAAAAAGGAATAATAATACAAAATATTTTTCTTATCCTTTTTCCAAAGGAAAAACAAAATAACTTCCATACCTATCGCAAGAAAAAAATAAGGAGTAAATAATACAGAATTATGATTTGTAAAATCAAACAAACCAAAAACACAAATATCCAAAAATGGTAATAAACTATCCGTAAAAATCAAATAAAGAAAAAATAACACAAGTAACACAAAAAATGGAATAAGACGTCTTACTATTTTTCTCCAATCCTTATAATAAAGAAGAAATGTTGGAATCAATAAAAACACTCCAATACTTTGTTTAGTCAAAAAAATAAGTCCTAGTAAAACACCAATTAAATAATCACTTTTCTTTTCTTTTTCCAAAAAAATAACCACAACAATCAAGAAAAAAGCAAAATAATTATAGGTTGGAATGATACCATTCAAAAAAGGAAAACACATCACCAATAACATGATCCAAGCTTTTTTACCAAAAATACGAAACAAGAAATAAAAAGTTATGGTTAAAAGAATCGCTTGTTCTATCAAAAAGACAATATTATCATGACCAAATAAACGTAATCCAATAGAAAAAACATAAGGAAACAAAGGGGTCGTTAATAAAGTAAAATCACGATAAGGTATCTCCCCTATACTAATGGCATAACTATAACCATAATTCCAAATAGAATCAAACTGATTATTATAATAACCAAAAATAACTAAAGCTAATAGAAAAAAGAAAAAGAGAAAAATGTATTTCAAACATCCTCGAATTTGCAAATCGTCATCACCTCATTTCATACACTTGATAATAACCAATTTCTTTTATTTTTACACCCTGCTCCATGATATAATCGACAGCTTCCCTTATATACTGTTGAGTAGGACTTGTACTATCATAAGCAGATATATCAATAACAAAATAACTATTCTTCACATTTTTTATCCGACGAATAAGCTTATCTACCCCATTATAACCATAGTTTCCATAATTAGGCAAATCAAAATATGTAATATCTAAATTATGTTTAATCTTAAAAAAGTAATTTTCACTTCCTCTTAAAAAATAAACCACTTCCCCCGGTAATGTATCTAAATATCTTTCTAATTTCTTAACAGAAGTATCATAAGATTTAGAAACAATACTAAATTCAAAATTAGGATAATAAGCAATATAAACATCTTTTAAATAAAGGCCTTCAACCACTAGCCAAATCAAACTAATTGCCACGGCAAAAAAACTACAGTAAGGCCAAATATCTTTTTTAATGGTAATGTCTTTTAATACCAAGAAAAGAAAAGCTCCTAAAAACAACGAAACATGATAATAATCAATAATAGGATAGATACAACTAGCAAACACCAAAACATAATAATTACAAATATCTTTTGGTTTTCTAACAATTCTAATCAACAAAAGAATCATACAAATAATAAAAATAACAAAATAAAACCACTCCACATAAAAATTACTATGCCCAAAATCAAACAATCCTAAAAAGCACAAATCAACAAATTCCCAAAAGTTACCCTGAATAAGAAAAAGAATAAAAAAAATAACAACTGGAATCAAAAAACCCACAATTCTCTTTAAAAACTTTTTATAATCAATAAACAAATAATAAATGGAAACCAACAACAACAATCCACCAACTGTTTGTTTCGTGAAAAACGAAAGTCCTAGCAAGATTCCAATACAATAATCTGATTTTTTTTCTATCTCACAATATAACAAGAAAAAGAATAAAAAAAGTAAAAGAAAATTATAACCCGGAAATAAAATGGTAGCCATTGCAATTGGATAAGGAATAGATAACGCAACGAGATAAAGCCAAGTTTTTTTTCCAAATATGCAAAATAAAAAATAAAACAAGAAAGTCAAAAGAAATGCCTGACCTAAATATAAACATAAAATAGACTTAGAAAATAATAAGAAAACAGCATACAAATAGGGAGCAAAAGGTGGAATCACCATATTAAAATCTAAATACGGAACTTCTCCCCTAGAAACAGCATAACTAAATCCAAAATTAACATAAGTATCTCCTCTTTGGATATTAAAAAAAAGGACTTGTGCTAAAAAAAAGAATAAGAACAAAAACAAATACTTTGCATTTCTACGAACAAAATCCATGACATTACCCCATTATCTGAAAATGATTTCCACTATCTAAATATAAAATTCCTTTTTTATTTTCTAATTGTTTCAATACATCATTATAATAATTAATCATATCAAACTTTGTCAAAGTTAAATAAACCATATTACCATCATCCATATATAATAAAAATCTATCTTTATCATAATCATTTGGTTGATATTCAATATCAGAAATCTTACCTAAAATATCACGCTCAATATCACTCATACCTTTAACAAAAGAATCATATTTATTATCCGGAACATAATTGATTAATCTAGGAATTCTAAACAAATCGATCTCATCTGATACTGCTACTTCTTCTTTATCAGAAAATACTACTGTCTGATTTGTATTATTAATAAACAATGGTTTATTTTCTTCAATATTTAAAACCAAAACGTGAAAAAACTCTCTTTTCACATCAGCAGAAGAAATATAAGGGGACTCTTCTAAAGCAGTCTCCATTTCCCTCGTAGAAGACAACCAAAAACTAGGATAATCCTTAACACCGGCAAGTTCCAACACAAAATCATCATTCAAATAGGTAGTACCTTCCACAATTAAATTTTGTATAGGAAGACGAAATAATATATAAACACCAAAAGATAGTCCTACGATAACAAGTAGCACTATAAAAAAAGGTATCCATTTAATTTTACGTTTCTTTATCACTTTCTTTGCCACAAGCATTACTCCCAATTTACAAATTCTTGTTCTACTTTTAATTCAACCTGATACTTATCCCTCACTTTATCTTTAACATATTCAATTAAATTTTTAATATCTTCACTAGTAGCATGATCATAATTAATAATAAAATTAGCATGCTTTTCACTAACCTTAGCTCCACCAATAGAATATCCTTTAAGGCCAAGCTCTTCAATCATCTGACCAGCAAACTTTCCTTCTGGATTACGAAAAACACTTCCAGCAGAAGGATAATTTAATGGTTGTGAATCCATTCTTCTTTTTCGTCGATCACGTATTACTTCCTCAATAGCTGCTTTATCTCCTTTATCTAAACGTAAGACCGCTTCCAAACAAATATAACCTGGATGACTCTGTAAAAAAGAACTACGATAATGAAAATCCATTTCTTTGTTTTCAAGTTTAATAATTCTCAAATCTGGAGTTAAGACAGTAACATCCTGCACAACGTATCCCATATCACTTTTATACGCACCAGCATTCATAAAGATAGCTCCCCCAACAGTACCTGGAATACCAGATGCAAATTCTAAACCAGCGAGACCTCTCTTAGCCACTTGCATAGAAAGCTTTACCAAAGAATACCCTGCTCCTACACGTAGTTTATAAGGTGTTAAAAATTCTAGGTCATCAAACTCATCCAAACGAATAATAACACCAGAAAACCGTTTACTACTAAACAACAAATTAGAACCATACCCCACAACTTTAAAGCGAATATGTGCATCCTTTAACACCTGCAACAACTTGCGCAAACTAAGAACATCCTTAGGATAAATCAAAGCATCCGCAATACCACCAACACGATAAGTGGTATACTTGTCAAGCGAAGCATTACGTTCTATCTTTCCAATATCCATATCTTCTAGTTCTTTTAATACTTGATCCATTTTTATTCACCAACTAACTTCTTAATCTCCTGATAAATCTTTGTAAGAGAATCTTTGATACCAAACGTCTCACTAGCCCTCTTCATCGATAAATATAATGACTTATCAGATAAAATACTATCAATAGCAAGACATAAAGACTCCCCGGAAAAATCTTTTTCTTCTAAAATACGACAAGCACCAGCATCTTCCAACTCCTTAGCATTCAAATATTGATGATTATGAGTAACATAAGGAGAAGGAACCAAAATAGATGGTAAACCAATTCCTGTAATTTCAGAAATCGTAGATGCTCCTGCTCGAGATACCATCAAATCTGTATCTTTCATAATTTGGATTAACTCTTCTGTATAAGGAATTAAAACAACATTCTTTGGAAGTTTTACATCCCGGTAATCATCATAATAAGCTTTACCAGTTACAACCAATACCTGATAACTCTTACCCTCAAATTGAGAAATAGCCTCTTTTAACTTTCTTGTCATAGTCGTAGAACCAAGAGATCCCATTACAATTAACACTAGTTTTTTACCAGCCGAAAAACCATATTTAGTTTTAGAAACTTTATCTATTTTTAAAATTTCTTCACTTCTAGGATTCCCAGTATAAACAGTTTTTTTCTTAGGAAAATAAGAAAGGCTACCTGGAAGAGAAACACAAATGGTATCTACAAATCTAGCCAAAAACTTATTAGAAAGCCCTGGAATAGAGTTCTGTTCATGAATCATTGTTTTAATATGTAACTTATGAGCAGCATATAAAACAGGAGCGGTAATATATCCCCCAACACCAATCACGATATCCGGTTTAAAATCCAAAATAATCTCTTTAGATTTTTGAATGGCTTTCCAAAATTTTTTCATAACTGAAAAATTAGCCAATACATTCTTTCGATTAAGCCCCTGAATTTCTACACCAACAAAATCAATACCACGGCTAGGAACAATATCCTTTTCCATACGGTCAGTTGTTCCAATATATAAAACTTTACTATTCTTATCTTGCTCCTTAATTCTTTCAATAATCGCCAGTGCAGGATAGATATGACCACCAGTTCCACCAGCTGCTACAATAACTCTCATCGCGTCACTCCCAAATCACTAAATTTTATTCCAAATATTTAAAAAAATACAGAAAACATATCCTTAAACGATAATAAAATTATATCGCAGATTAAAAAATAAGTAAATAATATCAAGTTCTAAATTGCGAATTATCAAAATATATGATAAACTATGTTAACAAGAAAAGAGGGATACTATGGCAAGTGTTGGAATTATTGCAGAATATAATCCATTTCATAATGGTCATCAATATCAAATAGAAAAAATCAAAAAAAAATATCCCAATCACACAATCGTTATAGCAATGAGTGGAAACTTTACCCAGAGAGGAGAACCTGCCATCATAGATAAATGGGAACGTGCAACATTAGCAATTAAAAACGGAGCGGATTTAGTAGTAGAAATCCCCTATGCATTCGCCACTCAAAGCGCAGACTATTTTAGCTACGCAGGAATTACCCTACTAGAAAACTTAAAAGTTGATAAACTAATCTTTGGTAGTGAATCCAACAACATCGAGGATATAACTGAAATTGCCAAAGCAGAATTAGAAAATGAAGACTTTGATAAATTAGTAAAAATTTATGCCAAATTAGGAAATAATTATCCAACTGCCCTATCCCTAGCTTTAAAAGATTTAACAGGAAAAGAAATAAAGACACCAAATGACATCTTAGGAATTACCTATATAAAAACAATTATAAAATACCACTACAACATAAAACCCATGACTATCCAAAGAACCAATGAATATCATAACCAAAAATTAACAGGAACCATTAGTAGTGCAACAGCTATCAGAGAAAACATAGATAAAAAAGAAGACATAAAAAAAGCAGTACCACAAAATACCTTCCACGCTTTAACAACAACCCCTCTTCATAACAGAGAAGATTATTTTCCATATCTAAAATATAAAATCATAACTGAAGACACCCTAGAACAATATCATTTAGTAGAACCAGATTTAGCGGTCAAATTAAAAAAAGAAATTCTATCTTCAAACTCATACGAACAATTAATTCAAAAAGTAAAATCAAAGCATCAAACTTATAGTAAAATCGCAAGAGCTCTACTTCACATTTTATGTAACTATAAAAAAGAAAGTGCTAAAAAAAATCAAAAAATCACATACATTCGTCTACTAGGCTTTAACGAAAAAGGACGAAAATATCTAAACCAACATAAAAAAGAGATAACACTCCCTGTTATCAGTAAAATAACAAAAGAAAAAGATGCTATGTTAGAGTTAGAAATCAACACTACAAAGATTTACACACTACCCTATCCCAACAGCAAACAAGAATTAAAAAAAGAGTATCAAAATACACTCTACAGAAAGGATAATAAAAATGATTAAAGAGAAAAAAAGTGGACAATTAATCGTCATATCTGCCCCTAGTGGCAGCGGAAAAGGAACCATTATCAATGGCCTATTAGAAAAAAATAAAAATTTATGGCTATCTGTATCAACAACAAGTAGAAAACAAAGATCAAACGACATTCCAGGCGTAACCTATAATTTTGTAACAAAAGAAGAATTTGAACAAATGATAAAAGAAAATCACTTCTTAGAATATACAAACTACGCTGGAAACTACTATGGAACACCAAGAGGAACCATCAAAGAAAAATTAGACCAAGGAATTGATGTAATTTTAGAAATTGAAATTGAAGGAGCCGCAAACATCAAAAAACTAATACCAGAAGCAATCTTTATTTTTATTTTACCACCTTCTTTAAAAGCAATGGTAAAACGCCTAAAAAAAAGAGGAACAGATTCCAAAGAAAAAATACTAGAACGTTTCCATCAAGCTTATAAAGAAATCAATGAAGTAACAAAATACAACTACGTAGTAGTAAATGACGTATTAGAAGAAGCCATTGAAAAGGTTTCATCTATCATAAAAGCAGAAAAATGTCGTGTAGATAGAATTGAAGAAGTATTCGTAGATACCAAAGAAGAAGAAATTCACGAACTATTAATGGAAGAAGATAAAGAATTTGACAATGAAAATATATCAGAAAAATTAGATTAATGGGTCTAATTTTTTTATTATATGTTATGATAAAGATGAGGTGATAACGTGAAAGAAAGAATACTAAATTATGTAGCAGAAACAGATAAACTAATACAAGAACCAAAAAAAATAACAAAAGAAAGACTAGAATACCATCTTATTCAAATAGAACAATTTCAACATGAAAGACTAATTCATTTGATTGTAACAGTATTTGTAGGAATACTAGCCATCTCTTTCTTCCTATTTGGTCTACTATTAGAAAACATGGGATTACTCATTGTTTTTCTAGCTCTGATTTGCTTATTCATACCTTACATCCTACACTATTATCTATTAGAAAATAATGTACAAAAACTATATTCACAATACGATGAATTATTAAAAAACAAAGGTTAAATTAGCCTTTGTTTTTTTTCTTATAATATTGATATATTTTTTTCCCTATCGTAATTTGATTCATAAAACTTTCTGCATAATCTCTAACTTCATCCATTCGTGCTTCCAATTCATAAACGGACATCAAATTATAATAGCGAAAAATTGAAGTAGCTTCAATCTCAACAGGAAGAGGACTGATATCTAATCCATCATAATAAGAAATAAAATCATATGGTAATGATAAGTTTCTATTATAATAAATATTATCAAACTTAGGTAAATAGGAAGCATGATATAACCGAATACGTCTAATATCTGAATGTTCAACATGATAAACATCACAAATAGAAACACCTAAACAAACCCCTCTATCCGTCGTAACAATCTCATATCTCATACTATCACCTAACCTTATCATAATAGAAAAAGACATCCGTAGATGCCTTTTTTAATCAATTTCTTCAATTTTCATTAAATTTGTAGGACGAGATACACCAGTATTAGGAAAACTTCCTGTAATTAAAACAATATCTCCTTTTTCAAGTGGCATATATTCTTTTGCTTTTTTAACACTTTCTGTTAAAACTTCATCCGTAGAATTACAAAGTGGTAAACGAACAGGTTCTACTCCCCAGTTCAATGCCAATCTACGACCAGCTTTTTCATCAGGACACAAAGCTAAAATATCAGCTTTTGGTTTTAAATTACTAATCATACGAGCAGTTGTTCCACTAATAGTGGAAGCACAAATTAATTTAGCATCTAACCAACTAGCAGCTTCAACCACACTCTGAGCAATAGCATATGGAACAGAATCTGTCTTCTTATTCTCATCAATATAGTCAAATTTTGCATATTGCTCTGTAACCTCACAAATTTTTGCCATAGCAGCAACAGTTTCTACTGGATGCTTACCAACCGTAGTTTCACCACTTAACATAACAGCATCTGTACCATCTAAAACAGCATTAGCAATATCACTAGTTTCAGCTCTCTTAGGACGAGTGTTTTCCATCATTGTCTCAAGCATCTCAGTCGCAACAACACAAATTTTACCCATACGACGACAAACTTTAACAATATCCTTTTGAATAATAGGCAATCTCTCACTTGGAACCTCAGTACCTAAATCACCACGAGCAACCATAGCCCCATCAGAAACTTCAAGGATAGATTCCAAATTCTTAATACCTAATTCACTTTCAATTTTACAAATAATTTTTAAGTCTAAACGATCATGCTCTTTTAAAATTTCTTTAATAGCCAAAACATCTTCTTTACAATTGACAAAAGAAATAGCTAAAAATTCCCCACCATGTTGACAAGCATAATCTAAATCAGCTCTATCAGCATCACTAACATAAGGAATATTTAAATGAACGCCTGGAACACTCATACTCTTACGATTACCTAAAATACCACCAGCAACAATCTTACAAGTAACACCATCGTTTTCTTTACTAATAACCTCAAGTTTCATTTTAGCATTTTCAAGCAAAATAATAGAACCAACGTTTAAACTATCCAAAGCCTCGGGATGATTAACACTAAATCTTTCCCCATTACCAAGAACATTCTCTTTTACAATGCGAATAGTTTTACCATCAACCAACTCAATGGAATCATCTTCTAACATACCACTACGAAATTCTGGCCCTTTGGTATCCCATAATAAAGCAATATTTCTTCCCGTACGTTTTCGAACTTCACGAACAGTAGAACAAACTTGATCTCTTTCTTCTAGTGTAGCATGAGTAAAATTAACTCTTGCAACATTCATACCTGCTAAAACCATTTTTTCCATAACATCAGGCTGATTTGAAGAAGGACCGATACTACAAATTATTTTCGTCTTTTTCATCCTTTTTTCACTACTCCTTCCAACCTATACAATTATACAACAAAAGACATTACTTTGTACACACGTTTTTTCACTTTTTTTACACTTTTCCAAAGAAAAAATAAACATATTACAATGTTTATTTTTGACAGTGTGGACAATAATAAGTACCTCTTCCACCAACTTGAATCTTCACAACCTGACTTCCACAAATCTGGCAAGCACCAACTCTACCATGAACAGATAGTTTATTTTGAAATAACCCATGAACACCTTCACTAGAAGTAAAACTTTTAATCGTCGTTCCACCCATCAAAATAGCCTCTGATAAAACTTTTTTCGTATTCTCTAGTAGAACACCACATTCTTTTTTCGTAATTTGATACCCCTTACGTAAAGGAGAAATATGAGATAAAAACAAAATTTCATCATCATAAATATTTCCAATACCAGCAATAATACTTTGATCTAATAAAAGTGTCTTAATAGGTAATTTTTTAGAATGTATCTTCTGATATAAATAAGAACTAGTTAATAAAGCATCATTATATTCCAAACCAAGATCACATAATGGCTTCTTAGAATAAGCATCCTTTTTATCCAAAAGATACATCTTTCCAAACTTACGAACATCATGAAAACGAAAACTAATACTATGATCTAAAGTAAAGAAAACATGTTCATGCTTATTTTTTTCATCTCCAACTTGACGAAAGAAAAACTTTCCTTCCATTCTTAAATGAATTAATAATAAATCCCGACTAAGTTCAAATACTAACCATTTACCACGAGTAGTGATATCTAAAATCTCTTGACCAACTACTTCCTTTTGAAACTGACAAACCGTAGGATAAGCAATAATATTATCCCAAAAAACTTGACAATCCGTAATCGTCTTACCCAAGACTTGATTTTTCAAAGTATTCGCAACAGTAACAACCTCTGGTTTTTCCGGCATACTACACCTACTTCCTATTTTGCTTCATACCAGTTATTTCCATACTCAATATCCACTTTTAATGGAACACTAAGTTCTATCGTATGTTCCATAATATCACGAACAATAGAACTAACTTCTTCTAATTCAAAGTCCAATACATTAAACACCAATTCATCATGTACCTGAATCAACATCTTACTCTTTAATCCACGTTTTTCAAATTCATCATAAATCTCTACCATAGCCTTCTTTAAAATATCAGCAGCAGTTCCCTGAATCGGTGTATTAAGAGCCATTCTTTCTCCACTACTACGAATCATATAATTTTTATTTTTTAATTCTGGAATCACTCTGCGTCTATGCATTAAAGTTGTAACATAACCAAGTTCATGAGCCTTTCTCTTCTCTTCTTCCATATATTCAGAAATACCAGGGAAAGTCTCCAAATAATTATCGATAAACTTCTTAGCAGTTGAAATATCAATTCCTAAATCTTCACTAAGACCAAAACTACTAATACCATATAAAATACCAAAGTTTACAGCCTTTGCTGTACGTCTCATATCCTTTGTAACTTCCTCCATTGGAACACGATAAATATCAGATGCTGTCTTAGTATGAATATCTTTTCCATCCTTAAAAGCCTGAATTAAATTCTCCGCTCCTGACATATGAGCAAAAACACGTAATTCAACTTGTGAATAATCACTAGATAATAATTTAGAATTTTCATCCGGTATAAAAGCTTTACGGATTAATTTAGAATATTCTTTCCGAGCAGGAATATTTTGTAAATTAGGACTAATACTAGAAAGTCTACCAGTACGCGTTAATGTCTGAGTAAAAATAGTATGAATTCTACCATCTTCTCTAACTTCCTCTTTTAATCCCACCGCATAATTCGTATATAATTTTGCCAAAGTACGATACTCCAATATTTTATCAACAATAGGATGAACAAAACGAATTTTATCTAAAATATCTTTACTAGTAGAATACTTCCCATCCTTTACTCTTTTTGGATAAGGAATTTTTAAAGTTTCAAACAACACCTTAGATAATTGTGCAGGAGACATAATATTAAAAGTAACTCCAGCACACTCATAAATTTCCTTCTCAAGAATATCCATTTGTTCCTTTAATTCATCTGCAACTTTATCCAAATAGGAAACATCCACTTTAATTCCCGTTATTTCCATATCCGCAAGAACTCTAGAAAGTGGCATTTCAATCTTTTGAAATAGCTCTAATTCATCATTCTTTTGTAATTCCTCTAACAACTGATTACGAGTATCAAAAATAAATTTTGCTTTACGACAACAAACATCACGTAACACATCATCACTAACTTCTTTTGGACGTTTCTCTGTACCAAATAAATCATCATACAAAGGAAGTTTTACATCAAAAGATTGAGCAACATAACTAATATCATCTTTGACAACATAATCAAGTAAATAGGCCGCTATCATAGTATCAAAAGTAACATGACAAACATCAATCCCTAAAGAATGTAATACAACAATATCTTTTTTATAATCATAAGTATACTTAAAACTATTTCCAGAAAACAATTCCTTATGATTCTCTAACTCTTCCTTAGAAAGAAAATAACCAGAAATCCCATCATAAATTCCTACTCCCAATACCTCACTCTTGCTATAGACACTACCCTTAGTCTCCACATAAAAAGCAAATGTATTCGCAATCAATTTATCAATTGGCAAAATAGAAATACTTTCTTCCGCTTTCTTTTCTTCTTGAGTCGTATCAGAAACTAAAGAATACTTCTTCAATAAAGAATGAAATTCAAACTCCTCTAGCAATTTACGAAAAGCCTCTGTATTTTCCCTTGTATACTTACAATCATCTAAAGTAAAATCAAGAGGCACTTCGCGATAAATCGTCGCAAGATCATAACTCATATAAGCACTTTTTTTATCATTTTCTAATTTTTCTTTCGTTTTTCCCTTAACCTCATCCAAATGATTATATAAATTATCTAACGTCTGAAACTGGGAAAGTAAGTTAATTGCCGTCTTTTCACCAATCCCTTTAACACCAGGAATATGATCACTAGGATCTCCCATTAACGCTTTTAAATCAATCATACGAATAGGAGGAACCTGATAAGTTTTTTCAAATTCACTCTCAGTCATCATAATATGACCATTTTGTTTCAACAATTTCATAACAACTTTATCACTAACTAATTGTAATAAATCTTTATCACTACTAATAATAGTTGCAACAAAATCATCCCTTTTTTCCACTTCTAAAGAAAGAGTTCCTATAATATCATCTGCTTCATAATTATCGATTTCAAAATGTTTAATACCTAAAGCATCTAACACCTCTTTCGCTTTTGGAAATTGTAATCTTAACTCATCTGGCATCTCACTTCTACCAGCTTTATACTCTTCATATTTATCATGACGAAACGTTTTTCCCTTATCAAAAGCAACCATAATATAAGAAGGAGCTTCCTCTTCTACAATCTTATGCATCATATTAATAAATCCATATAATGCATTGGTAGGAAACCCCTTCGAATTTTTCATAATAACGCCTTGATAAGCAGTAGCGTAAAAGCTACGAAATAATAAATTGTTACCATCAACTAAAATTATCTTGTTCACAATACATCACCTAATAGTAGTATACCATAAAAACGAATAATATTAATTCCCAAAATGAACAGAAACACTACTATTCGTATTTCTAAAACTATCTCCTGCCTGATCTAATCGTTGAATTCTATCCGTTGCCAAAAATAAACATAAAGTAATAAAAGAATAAAGAAGAAATATCCATAACCCCTCTTTTACCATTTTTTTCAAATTCATATTCATATACATCTCTCCCTTCATTACACCTCAAGTATATATCATACAATTGTTCGTGTCAATAGATTTTTAAAACATTTGTTTGACATTTTACATTCCTAGTGTTAAACTTGTTATAAAAGGAGGGAAACAAAATGGAAAAGTTGACAACAAAGCAAGAAATGATTTTACAGATCATCAAAAAATGGATTGCAAAATACGGTTATCCTCCAACGGTTAGAGAAATCGGAGAAGAAGCACATTTGAATTCCCCTGCTACAATTCATTTTCACTTAACAAAACTAGAAGAAAAAGGATATATCACAAAAGGAAATGGTAAAAATAGAACCATTGAAGTATTAGTACCAAACGAATATCTAGAAAAAGAGGAAAATGTAGTGGAAGTTCCTCTACTTGGTAAAGTAACCGCTGGAAACCCTATTGAAGCAATCGAAATGCCAGATGAATATTTTGCCTTACCTACCAATCTTTTCACAACTAGAAACGAAGTATTCACTTTAAAAGTAAGTGGAGAATCCATGATTAATGTAGGAATTTATGACGGAGACATCCTAATTGTAGAGAGAAAAAACACAGCAAATAACGGAGACACAGTAGTAGCCATGAATGATAACAATGAAGTAACCGTAAAAACCTTCTACAAAGAAGATGGATATTTCAGACTTCAACCAGAAAATGATACCATGGATCCAATCATTCTAAAAAACGTAACCATTCTAGGAAAAGCCATTGGACTATATAGAAAGTTTTAATACTGACAAAAGTCAGTATTTTTTTGACAGAAATTAGCAAAATAAGATATAATCAAAATGGTGATAATATGGAAGATATAATTTTAATACTAGGATTAATCATTGTGATCCTACTATTAATTATAATAATTTTAATAGTAAAGAAAAAAATGCCATCAAAAACATTTACAAGTTTAGATAACTTAAATAATAAAAACATAGAAGAATTACTAAATAATGCTGGCATTGATGCTAATATGGAAAACAGTTCTGGACCTATTAAATTAAAAAAAATAATCAAACAACAAAATATAACGCATACCATTTACAAAAACGGTGAAAAAATATCAGAAAAAACCATGACGAATAGTGATCAAATTCATAGTGAAGCTTTTACTAATTGTCCCAATTGTGGAGCAAAAATTGAAAGTAACATAACAAATTGTCCCTACTGCAATACACTACTAACGAATTTAGTCATTACAAAAATAGAAAAGAAATAGCCACTCCTATTTCTTTTTCTTTTGCAAAAAATAAGCAACAACATATCCAGCAATCATCAATCCAGCACTACTAGGTACAAAAGCCGTAGATCCCAATTCCTTAACCTTACAAGGTAACTCACTAGAAAATAAAACCGGTATTTTTTCTCGAATAGCTTGGTCTTTTACATATTTTCTAAGAATTCTAGCAAGAGGGTCATTATATGTTTTGGATAAATCGGTAATTTCTAACAAACTAGGATTAAATTTCTTTGCTGTACCCAGACAAGTAAGAAACTCTATTTTTTGATCAGTACAATAAGATATGATATTTTTCTTTGTAGAAACCGTATCACAACAATCTACTACAAAATCAACAGAAATATCATTTAAAATAGACAAATCATCCTCTAAGAATATATCATATACTTCTACCGTACATTCTGGATTAATATCTAAAATTCTCTCTTTCATAACATCAACTTTTTTTCGTCCAATAGTAGAATGTGTCGCAATAATCTGTCGATTAATATTAGTAACATCAACATCATCAGAGTCAACTAAAACCAACCTACCGACTCCGCTTCTTGCTAAAGCTTCACAAACATAACCACCAACACCACCGATACCCAAAATGAAAACAGACTTATTACGCAAAGTCTGTATTCCATCACTGCCAACTAAAACTTCCAAACGAGTAAGAAAATTAGGCTGCTTTTGCATAATCATGTCCCTCTGGAATAACTTCATTTGGCATTTTAACTTTTTGTTTTACATGTTCATAATCTACACCATCATGACGAGCTCTTTGTTTCTCAGACATAATCAAACGATATGGTTGTTGATAAATAGAATGATAAGCAAGAGCCAATCTAGAATAGATTTCTTGATTAGACTGTGCCATTTGATAATATTTCTTTAAATTACGATAATCTTGTGTATTTAAAGGTTCCATAGCAGCAACTGCAGTTTGAATGGCATCTTCTGGAATCGTTGTGTCACTAATAATCGTACAATCAAAATGATTTAAAAACTCTAACGTACGTGGAATATCAGCAATGCCTGCTTGTTCGAATAACTGTGGCCATCTACTACTATTACGTTCTGTTTTTATTATTTGTTGAAGACGACTAAGTTTTTCCTCTGACAAAGAATCTCCTAATCCAATCTTTTCTAAAGACAAGTAACGACCTCTTACAGAGTTAGGAATTTCTTTTCTCATATCTGTAATTGCATTGGCATACAGAGTATCTAATGCAGGATTAATAAATTTAGGTGGCTGTTTTACTTGATAAACATCATAACGATTAGATTCAGCTTCTTCTCTCGTAGTCACAAAAAAATCATTATGACTGATTAATGATGTATTTCGAATAAAATTAACAACACTGCTATCCTCACGGTCATGTAAATAACTCGACTCTGAAAACGGTTGCTGATTGACAATCACATCGCTTTCCTTCGTTCCCTCAAGAATAACACTATTATGAATTTTCTTCGCATCTTTCAAACTAACCCTAACATTCATAATTCTACCACGGTTAACTATTGGAAGCACTAACATATGCTATTCCCCCTCGTGCGCTTATTATATCATAAAACATTAAAATAATCAAATAAAAAAATCAAGGAGAGCGTCTGCCCAACGATAAAACCTGCATATTTACAGGTGGGTGTTCTTACGCTATCTTTAGGATCCCTACCTGCTAGGCAGAAGGTCTTCAACACCGATAACTGATCAAAACTCCCGTATCGTCACTTTAGTCGGTTTTATATGAGAACAGTCTCGCATCTCCTTGATACCTATATTATACCATATACTGTATATAATATACAAGCATTTTTCATAGGTCCCATTCTAAAAAATAAGAATACACTATAACAGGTGATCTTATGTTTTATAATCAAGATGACTACTCTATCTATTACGAAAAGCATGGACAAGGAGAAAAAGTAATTCTAATTCTACCAGGTTGGGGAGATACTAGAAAAACATTCACCTATTTAATCAACCAATTAAAAGAAGATTTTACAATTTATATCATAGACTATCCAGGCTTCGGTAACAGTCCATTTCCAAATCATGATTTAACCATTTATGACTATGCCAATATAATTCGTGATTTTCTATATGACAAAAAAATCACAAATCCCATTATCATTGCCCATTCCTTTGGAGGACGAATTGCAACACTTCTATCAGGATATTATAAAGAACAAATTAATAAATTAATTCTAATCGATACAGCAGGAATCAAAAGAAGAAAAAAACTTTTCATTTGGCTAAAAGAAAAAACATACAAAATTTTAAAAAAATTTAAAAAAATACTACCCGAAAAACGAAAAGAACCATATCACCAAAAATTACTTCAAATCTTTGGCTCAAACGACTATAAAACACTACCAGAAGAAATGTATCAAACATTTAAAAATGTAATTAAAGAAGACTTAAAATACTATCTTCCATACATAGAACAAGACACATTAATATTATGGGGAGAAAAAGATAAAGATACTCCTCTCAAAGATGGTAGACTTCTAAGAAAAAAAATAAGCAACTCTGCTCTCATTATCTTTCCTGGTGCCACCCATTTTTCCTATTTAGAATATCCTTTATTAACATATAAAATTATAGAAAAATTTTTATTACCAAAAAGAGACTGTTAATCATTTAACAGTCTCTACACTTTTTACACTAAGTTTTCCATGATAATGAAAATTTAAATATTCGCTAGGTAAAGTATCAGATACCCAAATACGAATTTGAATAACCTGTTTTTCTTTTCCTTCTAAAGCGTCAGTATAAATAATAGGAGAACGTTTTGTTGCATCTACAGATTCTACAACCCCGTTATTAATTTGATAACGAATATAATCATTAGGAATTTGTTCATCACTGCAATCATCTTGATTGACCATCGCAACATCACGCATCAGTTGAATTTGAAACGCTTCCACATCACGAGAAGTATTTTCAATTTTCAATTGATAAACTCTACTTTGTACACCCTCTGCATCAGTAAGTGGTTCTACTGGAGTTAAATCTACAATATCTCCCAAATTATCATCTCTATCATCAAAAGAAATCTCCAAACTTCCAACAGATATCGAAGAATAATTATCAGTAGGATTTTGAACAGAAGAAAATACAAAATAAAGACTAACTAATATAATAGCAAGAACAATAACAACACAACAAAAGGTAAGCTCCACTTCTCTTGCTTTAATTCTATTTAATAAATGACTGACCTGTGCTCCCTCACCATGCTTAATATCTGATATTTTAAGCTTCTTTTTTGCTAATTTTTGTTTTTTTCGCCTCTCTCTTTCAGCCTGTAAACTTCTAACTTTAGCACTCACAGCCTTCTTAATCCTTTTTTCTTTTTTCTCTTTCATATTCTCATATCCTTTATACAAACAGTATATCAAACCTAATGCTGAAAAACAAGAATGAAAAAAGAATTATCCAAAGACAATTCTTATTCATCTATAGCAATAGATAATTCTTGCAACTGCTCTAAAGACACCTCATTTGGGCATTCGCTCATCAAATCACTAGCACTTGTCGTTTTAGGAAAAGCAATCACATCACGAATATTATCTGTACCCTCGAGTAACATAGTCAAACGATCAAGACCTAAAGCAAGACCACCATGAGGAGGAGTTCCATATTTTAAAGCTTCAACAAAGAAACCAAACTTTTCATGAATATCCTCTTCAGATAATTCCAAAGCACGAAACATCTTTTCTTGTACATCTTCATCATGAATACGAATCGATCCACCACCAGCTTCATACCCATTAATGACAATATCATATGCCTTAGAATAACAATGAGCCTTATCTGTAAGTAACTTATCAACATCACAATCAAGTGGTGCTGTAAATGGATGATGACAAGCTAAAAAGCGCCCTTCTTCTTCACTCCATTCAAAAGATGGAAACTCATATACCCATAACAATTGATAATCATCTTTTTGAATAAGATTTAAGTCTTTAGCAAGCTTACAACGTAGTGCTCCAAGGGAAGTTTTCACAACAGAATAATTGCTATCAGCAACAATCAAAACCAAATCATTATCTTCTAAGTCCAATTGTTCTCTCAATTGAGAAAGTTCCTCTTCACTAACAACTTTAGCAACACTACCAGTAACCTCATCTGCTATCTTCAAATAAGCAAGACCACTAGCTTTATATGTTTTTACAAACTCTGTAAGTTGATCTAATTTTTTACGAGAATATTCACTAGCAGCATTTTTAACAACCAAGCAATTGATAATTCCGCCATCTTCTAAAACTTTTTGAAAAACACCAAATGAAGTATGTTCAAATATAGAACCAATATCACAAATTGGCATATCAAAACGTAAATCAGGCTTATCAGACCCATATAATCGAATAGCATCATCATATTTCATACGACGAAGAGGTAAAGAAAGCTTAATTCCCTTAACTTCTTCAAATACCTTTGCCAAAAGTCTTTCTGTAAGACTCATAACATCTTCTTCTGAAGCAAAACTCATTTCCAAATCAATCTGCGTAAATTCTGGTTGACGATCACTTCTTAAATCCTCATCGCGAAAGCATTTTGCAATCTGAAAATATTTCTCCATTCCACCAACCATCAACAACTGTTTAAAAATCTGTGGAGATTGAGGAAGAGCATAAAACTTACCCTTATTTACTCTACTTGGCACTAAATAATCCCTAGCCCCTTCAGGAGTAGATTTACATAAAATAGGAGTTTCAACTTCTACAAAATCTTTCCCATCTAAAAACTTACGAACAGCCATCATAATTTTATGACGCGTAATCAAATTATTTTTAATCGCATTACGACGAATATCTAAATAACGATACTTTAAACGCGTATCTTCCAAAGCAGTAGTATCATCTGTAATTTCAAATGGTAAATCACGACTAGAATTTAAAACATCAATAGAAGAAAGTTCTACTTCGATATCTCCTGTATCAAGATTAGGATTCTTACTCTCCCTTTCACTAACAATACCAATAACTTTTAAAACAGACTCACTCTTTAAGCCACGAGCAATATCATACACTTCCCCTTCACGAGCAACCAACTGTACAATACCACTACGATCTCTTAAATCAATAAAGCATACACCACCAAGATCACGCTTTTTTTGTACCCAACCATATAGAGTAACCTCGCGAGAAACATCATGGATACGTAAACTATTATTTTTAATTTCCTTCATATACATCCCTCACTTATTCATGATGATGACCGCAGTGACAACTTTCACCACAATCTCCATCACAATTTTCTTCATGTTCTTCCCAAGAATAAATTTCATCTTCTGTTACATCAGAGGCTCCTGTATTTAATTTTTCATCCAAATAATAAATCAAAGCATCTAAACTGATAATCTCTTCTTCCTTTGTTTTATTATCACGAATCTTAATTTCGTTATTATCCAAATCTTCACTATTTAAAATTGCCACATATTTAGCATGTAATCGATCTGCTTGCTTAAATTGTGCTTTCAAACTACGACCAGTATATTCTGTATCTACAATAAATCCAGACATACGTAACTCTTGTGCCAAGTATAAAGCATATTTTTTCTCATCTTCATTCACATACATTAAGAATAAATCAATATCCTCAACGATTGGTAATTTGACTTCTTCTAACTCTAAAGCCATGACAAGTCTACCAATACCAGAAGCAAATCCAATACAAGGAGTTTCAGGTCCTCCAATCTCACTACATAAATGATTATAACGGCCTCCACCACCTAATACATTATTAGCTCCAAACCCTTTTACATTAGCTTCAATCTCAAATACAGTATGATTATAATAGTCAAGACCACGTACAATATTAGGATTTACCTCATACTTAATTTGTAAAATATCTAAATAATCTTTTACTTGTTCAAAACGTTCACGACTAAAATCATTTAAATAATCAATGGTCTTAGGAGCATTCTTTAAAAGTTCATTATCACTATCTACCTTACAATCTAAAATACGAAGTGGATTCTTCTCTAATCTCGTTTGACAATCTTCACAAAGTTCTTCAATATGTGGTTTAAAATAATCAATTAAAGCACTACGATACATATCACGAGATTCCTTATCTCCCAACGTATTAATATTAACTTTAATTTCTTTTAACCCCAACATCTTATATATATTAACCGCCAAAGAAATAACTTCTGCATCAGTAAATGGATCATCACTACCTAAAACTTCCATACCAAATTGTGTAAGTTCACGATCTCTACCAGATTGTGGTCTCTCATAACGATACATTGTCCCGTTATAATAAACTTTAACGGGCTGATTAGGATCTCCATACATTTTATTTTCTACATAACTACGACAAACACCAGCTGTACCCTCTGGACGAAGAGTCATCTTCCTTCCTCCACGATCAACAAAATCGTATGTTTCTTTCGTAACGATATCCGTACTTTCTCCAATTCCTCTATGGAACAATTCTGTAGACTCAAAAATAGGAGTACGAATATAGTTATAATTATATTTTTCCATAGTAGCGTCAATAATACTTTCTACATACTTCCAAATTTTTGCTTCTCTTCCATAAATATCATTACATCCTTTTGGTTTTTGTATCATAAATATCCCTCCTAAAATAAAAAGGTAGCAACCTACAAAGGACGGAATTCCCGTGGTGCCACCTTAATTTATACTCTTATAACCAATAACGAGGTCAACCGCTTCCGCTAACTGGATGTCTTCTACCCTACTTCATAAAGTATTTTCACCAACCATACTCTCTCTACATAATTCATAAGATATACTCTTTCCAAAGAAGTTATACTTATTATATAGTAAGAATTTGTTTTTTGCAATAAAAAAAGATTCCAAAATATCAAAAAAAAGTTATAATAAAAGAAAGGAGATGATCATATGGCAACACCATATCAAACGGTAGCAAAAGCCGCATTAATAAATTGGAATGGCCTATCAGAAGAAGAGGCAACAAAAAAAATAAACACAGAAAGTGTTAGTGAATTAGAGAGCCAAGTCTATGCATTAAATTCCATGAAATATGCTGTAGTCGGACTAGCAGAACAAATCAATCTTTCAGAAGAAGAAACACTAGAATTTTTTGAAGCTGTCGTAAATGGTCCTGAAACAGCAACTATTTTTCAAACTATCACCGAAAAATCAGAAAATCTTTCAAAACAACAACAATTAAATATTTTATCTACTATTCATGATGGTTGGGTACAAGATAATTCCAGTGAAAAAACATTCCAAAAGAAAGTACAAAGAGAACAACTAAGACAATATGCTCCACTAGAACTAATTGGTTGGAATGAAGTAAAAAGTGATTTACTATTTTTAACGCCTATTTTAAACTCTATAGGAATATCAGTAAATGAAGAAACATTAGAAGAAAGTTATCATCAAAGAGTAGAAGAATATTTAAGAGAAGAAAACATAAATACAGAAGAAGATATGACAGCTTTAATTGCTCAAGGGTCTCTTTTCTATCCTGCATTACCTTCTAGTTTAGGAGAAAGATTAAAACCTGTAGCCGAAGTTGTTACAACACAAATAATAACAAACTGGCAAGAAAAAGATCCAGAAAGTTTAAATATACTAAATCAAAGACAACAAACATTAACTTCATCCACAAAAAAATAAAACCGACAACCTCGGTTTTTTTTATGAATATTTTCCAAAAATCTTCTCACTTCGTTTGACTAAAGATTTTGTCAAAGTATCAGGAGTCATACCCATATCTCCTAAAACCTCAGGAGAAAACTCTTGATTTCTCAACTGCATAAATTTAGGAAAAATATCTGGATGTTCCAACAAATAATTAGATATTAGAAAACCATATCCATACATAGTAGAAATATCAACATCAATTAATCGATCAGAATCATCATAACTCATTGCTTCTTCAGATAAAATACCAAGCCGAAACAATTCATCTTCCATCCTAGACAATTCAACAGGAATACCATAAATTTTTTCTAAAGCATCCCTCGGTAAAGAAGATAAGACAAAACTATCCCACATATAAGAAAGACGATTATCATACAAAGAAGCCATCGCAAGTAAGGCATCATCTTGTCGATCACCATATTCCAAATAAAAATCGATAAATTGTTGTTCATAATAAATAGAAAGAACTTCTGAAAAACAAGAAAAAGAAACAAGGGATAAAACATCTTGATTAGAAAATTTAGAAACCGCATCCGAAAAGTCATAAACATGACCAAATTCATGAGGGGCTGCAGTCAACTGTTGAAAAGAGTCACACCGGGGAGGAAGAAAAACATTAGAACTTTCTCGTAAAACATTAAATGCCGTTAATCCTGCTCGATAACTCCCTCCACAAAAATCGCTAGAATAAAGATTACCTCTTTGAGATACTTCTTCATAAAGTTCTCGCAAATGGGGAGCACAGGCTTCAAAATAGTCATACAACAATCTTCTATCCTCATAATGCATATCAATAGGAAGAATTGCCTTTTCTTGTAATCTCTCTGCATAAAGAGAATCATAAAAAGACTGTAAAAACATATCAGCCTGTTGATATGTCTGAAACATAAGCCGAGTATGAAAACCTTTCTGATTCAAAAAATTTTGATGTTGTTTTTTATCCCTTTGAAAAAGATAATCACTACCCTCTTCTTCAAAAGAAGAAGAAAAGTTCTCATCCGAAAAATCATGACCAGTTAAAAGTTCATAGGATTCAACCAAACCAAAATAAGTAGTATAACCAGCAGTCCTTTCATCAAACGTCGTATCATCTCTAGAAAAAAGTGTCCTCACTTCTTCCATTTGCCTAATTAAGTCACTACCATCTGTATTAATATCTAACATAACTACCTCCCTGTACTTTCATTATAATACATCTTTCACAGTTCCAACACCTTTTTTCATATCGTCTTGAAAAAAAAGAATGGTAGTACGGAAAAACAAATAAATAGGAATAGATAAAATAATGCCAAGTACCCCTCCAACACTACCACCAATACTAAGTAAAAAAATCGTAATAACCGGATGAATATCATTGCTCTTACCATAAATCTTAGGAGAAATAAAATACTCATCTACAACCGGAAAGAAAAAGCAGACAAATAATGTCGCATAAAACAAAGATTTAGAAATCATAAAAGCAGTCACAATCGCAATCGTATTTGCAACAAACCCTCCTACATAAGGAACAGCGGTAAAAAGTCCAATAAAAATACCAAGCACCAACCAATGAGGATGCCCAATTAAAAAAAACAAAAAAGAATACTCTACAAATTGAACAAACATCAATAAACCTATTCCCTTTACATATCGAATCATTTTACAATCTAAAAGAGAAAAATAAGAATAAAGTTTAACATGACGTTGATAAAGTAACGTACGAAAAGATTGACGAATAGACTTCATATAAAACAAAAAATAAACAAAACTAATACAACCTACCAAAAGCTGACTAGCTCCTTGGATTACCCCACCTACCAAATGAAATGTTTTATCAGTAGTAAAAGATCCAACATTCTCTAAAATTTGATGAAAAAACTGTGTTAATAAAACTTCGATTTCACCAGAAGAAATAGAAAACTTACGACTAAGACTACTTACAATTTGTAACAATTGAATCGTAAAATTAGCCAGTTGATGATATAAGATAGGAAAAATAGTAACAGTCAAAAAAAGAAGAAGAAAAATAATAAAAATAATCACAATAAAAACCGCAAATATTCTAGGAACATACTTTTCTAAAAACACAACAAAAGGATTTACCGCATAAGCTACGATAAATCCCAACAAAAAAGGTAATAAAATCGACAAAATATGAAGAAAAAAAGCCATAATAGATTGAATATTAGTAATTCCAATCCATACCAATAATAAAAATACTGTAAAATTAATTAATGGATAATTAAGCTCTTTTCGAAACAAAAAATCCTACCTTTCTAACCAAATAGTCGTAGGCCCAATATTAGTAATAGAAACTTCCATATCAGCCCCAAACTCTCCAGTCTCTACTTCTACATATTTACGCAACTCCTCATTAAATAATTCATAAAAATGAATTGCTTCATGATTATTCATCGCTTCCATATAACTAGGACGATTACCTTTACTGCAATTCGCATATAACGTAAATTGAGAAACAGATAAGATTTTTCCTCCAAAATCTAATAAACTTTGATTCATTACACCATTCTCATCAGGAAAGATGCGAAGATTGACAATCTTTTTTGCCAAATACTTTATCTCATCTATTCCATCACCGTCCGTAAAACCAACCAAGACCACCAAACCTTGATCAATTCTACCAACTACTTGACCTTCTATTTGAACAGAAGCTTCTCCACTTCTTTGTACCAAAGCCCTCATCGCATCATCCTCTCACAATGGTCCACATAATTTTGTTTTTCCAAATTAGCAAATAATTTATCTAACTGCTCTAATCCTGTAACATAAATACTAGCACTATAAAGAATCGTACCAACTTTACTCATCATATTAATACCATCCACACTGACATTCATCGTAGACATTGTCTGCATCAAATCTAGCATATGATTTTCATGCGTATTTGTATAAATCAAAATATTGGTCAAATATCTCTTATTAACATTACTATTCCAATGAACCTCCAATGTCCTAGTCTCTAACATTTCTAGGTTATGACAACTCGTTCTATGAACCGTAATACCATTACCCTTAGTAATATAACCAATAATATCATCCCCGTAAACAGGGCAACAACAATTAGCAAGATTAACCTTAACTTTATCAATACCACTAACAATAATATCAGCATCCATATTTTTAGCAGTTACTTTAATATTTTTAGGAGCAGGAGAATCCTGCTGATCCTTATACAAAAAATTAATCAAAGATAAAGCGGATGTTTTCCCATTACCAATCGATAAATAAATATCATCGATACCATTCAAATGAAACTCTTCATTTAATGCCTTCAAATGTTCATCACTAGAAAAATCAGAAATAGAAATTTTCTTCTTACGCAATTCTTTTTCTAATGTATATCTACCACGTTCCATATAAACTTCTTTTTCGTTTTTACTAAAGAAATTTTTTATTTTGTTTCGTGTAGTCGTTGCTTTAACAATATTGATCCACTCCATCGAAGGTGTTGCATTTTTATTCGTAATAATACGGACAATATCATTATCTTTTAATTCATAGTTAAGGGGCACAATAGCATTATTGACAATTGCCCCAGTTGTCGTCTCTCCTACTTTGGTATGAATCTTATAAGCAAAGTCAATTGGAGTAGCTCCCCTTGGTAATTCAATAACATCACCCTTAGGAGTAAAACAATAAATATTATTATTTAACACTTCATCTTTAACACTATTGACGAACTCCTCACTACTCATCTTATCATGACTTAAATCAATGATAGATTTAAAAAACTGTAGTTTTTGTTCCGTAGTAGACTGTAAATTAGCAGCTTTATTAGAACCCTTATTCTCTTTATAAGCCCAGTGAGAAGCAATACCATTTTCAGCAACCTCATCCATATCATAAGTACGGATTTGAATCTCAAATAAATACCCATCAATACCAAACACTGTTGTATGTAAAGACTGATACATATTTGGTTTTGGCATCGCAATATAATCTTTAAATCTCTTAGGTAAAGGACGAAACTTCGAATGAATAATACCTAGAGCTAAATAACATTCTTGTTCTGTATGAACCAAAATACGAAGAGCAAGCAAATCATAAATATCACTAAACTTCTTACCTTTATTTAACTTATTATAAATACTGTAAATACATTTAGCACGACCTTTAATTTCATGGTTAATATGATGCTCTGTAAGCAAATCAGAAACCTCTTTTTGCATCTCAATAACAGTACGATCTCTTTCCAATTTGGTTTTATTTAATTTTTCCGCAATATCATAAAAAACATCTGGTTTTAAATAACGAAGAGCCAAATCTTCAAGTTCACTTTTTATCTTATGAATACCTAAATGATGAGCAATAGGAGCTAATATTTCCAACGCTTCCTTCGCTTTTACTTTCTGCCTATCCGGTGGTGTTGCCCATAAGGTACGCATATTATGAAGACGGTCAGCAAGCTTAATAATAATGACACGCACATCTTCACTCATACCAACAATAATTTTTTTATAATAATCAATCAAATATTCATTTTCCGTAGAAAAATGAATTTTACTAAGTTTTGTAACCCCTTGTACTAATTTGGTAATTTCAGTTCCAAACTTTTCCTCCATCTCTTCCGGTGTACAATCACAGTCCTCTAATACATCATGTAAAAATCCAGCAGAAATAGTTTGATAATCAGCATAAATAGTAGTTAAAATCATTGCGACATTTAAAGGGTGAATAATATATTCTTCACCCGTTTTACGATACTGTCCAGCATGTTTTTCTTTCGCAAAAAGATAGGCTTGTTCAATGACTTTTAATTGTTCTTCATCTGTAATATAAGCTTTGGCTTTTTCCAAAACGTCTTGAACCGTGAGTCCATCTTTTGTATGGGACATAAAATCACCTCCTATAACTAGCAATTAATACCTTTGATTTGTTTCTCCTCATATTCATCAGTATAAATTACTTTTTTCTTTTTTGGTTTGCCTATATTTCTAGCTTCAATTGAAGCAAAGATAACAGCAGCAATATAAATAGAAGAATAAGCACCAGCAATAAAGCCAAATAACATAGCTAAATTAAAGGTTAATATTTCTCTTGATCCTAAGAAAATCAAAACAACAATTGGAATTAAAGTTGCTAAGAAAGTATGAACCGTTCTGACAAAAGTCTCACAAATAGCACGATTCGTTACTTCCCATACAACCTTCTTCGTCAATTTCTTCTCACTGATTTTAGCTAGTTCCTCACGAATCCTATCAAACGTAACAATCGTGTCATTGATAGAATATCCAATAATTGCTAAAATAGCAGCAATAAACATAGTAGAAATCTGTAAATGGAATACAATAAACAAAGCAAAGATAAATAAAACATCATGAAGCAAAGAAACGACTCCACCAACAGCATAACTAAACTTAAATCGAATAGAAATATAAAGAATGATTCCTAACAAAGAAAGTAAAACAGAAAGAATAGCATTTTTAACTAGTTCTTGTTGAACGATATTAGAAACAACACCTACATTCGTCTGAGCATCATATTTCTCTTCAAAATAATTAGTAACTTCATCAACTTGATCACCATCTAAAACATCACTAACTAAAATTGTAGTCTCATCATCATTAATATCAATACTTGTCTTTTCTAAACCAAGTTTCTCTAAATCTGCAGTAAGTTGTTTTTCAGACACTTTTTCTTCTGCTACAAGAGCAATATCCGTACCAGATTGATATTCAACACTCAAATTAAGTCCACGAACAAAAAACATAACAACACCAAGAACTAAAATGACAACAGAAAGTCCAACGAATTGTTTGGTATATTTAAAGAAATTGAACCCCTTTAGTGGAACAACTTTTACTTCTTCATTCTTAGAAACATCAGGAATATTTTCAGGTTTTACATTAATAAACAATTTAGGTCTATCATTAAAATAATTCGTCTTAACAAACAAATGTAACAAGAAACGATTAAGTCCAACCATAGTTACCATAATAATGATAACTGTAATAATTTGCATGGTTGCAAAACCTTTAATACTAGATTCACCAAAGAAGAACATAATAACAGATACTAATAACACAATAACATTTGCATCTAAAATAGCACTAAAACTTTCTTTGGTTCCCTCCTTAAAGGCATTAGGTAAACTTTTACCTCGATACAACTCATCTTTAATTCTAGCAAACGTAATAATACTTGAATCCACTGCTGTACCAATTCCAAGAATCAACGCCGCAATACCAGGCAATGTTAACACACCACCAACAACCCAGAATACTAAGAATACTAGGAAAGTATAAATTAACATAGAAATAGCTGAAATGAAACCAGCAAAATGATAAACTGCTATCAAGAAAATAATAATCAAAGCAATACCAATAACTCCAGCTATAAACGTAGTTTCTAAGGTATTATCACCAAAAGAAGCACCTACTGTTTGAGAAGATATTTCAGTTAATTTACTTGGTAAAGAACCACTATTAATCAAATCAACTAAATTCTCAACTTCATCATCAGTAAAATTACCCTGAATAATAACATCACTAGCAAAACCTTGTGATACAGTTGCTGCACTCAAACAGTTAGATTCATCAGTACCACATAAAGCTCCTTCACTAGCATAACTATCAACACCCTCTTCAAAATCCAACCAAATAACAATCATATTTTGGTCAAAATTTTTAACACGATTCGTTACTTTATAAAATTCATCTTGATCTGCAACAGATAATAAAACCGCAGGATTGCCAGAAGAATCCGTAGTTACTCTTGCTCCACCTGACTCTAATACATCACTCGTCATTAGTAAATTATCATCAGCATCCCGAAAAGAAAGTGTCGCAACGGTTGATAACTGTTGACGTGCCTCTTCAGGATTGGTAACACCAGCCAATTTAACACGAATCTGATCATTACCCTCAATCGTAATTTCTGGCTCTGTTACTCCCAGGCTATCAATACGCTTACTTAACGTACGATAAGTAGCCATAACCTTATCACGATTCATTTTAGATCCATCAATAGATTCTACACGATATAAAATCTCAAATCCACCTTGTAAATCTAATCCAAATTTTAAGTTTCTAAATAAAGGAATACAAGCAAAACATAATCCAACAATAAGAATAATTAAAACAATTGCTGTACGTATGACTTTTCCTTTACTTTTATCTTTTTTCTTCATACCTATCCACCTCTCTAAATTGTCTCTTCTACATTTTGACTTCGTCTTGTTTTCGCTAAACTACCCTTTAAATACTCATCTAATCTACGATTATCAACATGTAAAATATCACTAACAATATCAGAAAGAGTCAAATCCTTTGACTTCTTCCATTTTGTCTCAATTAAATAATTCCAAACATCAACAATCTGAATATAAGGATAACCTAAACGATGTAATTCAGCAAGTTTTGCATTCAAAGCAGGCTGTACTCTTTGATACAACTCTTCTTGAGAAGAAAATTCTAACTCCATAACATCACCTACCAAACTAATATTATTATATCGCAAATATAGCACAATTGAAAAGAAAAACAAGTGTTTCTTATGATTTCTCTAAAAAAATAAATAAAAAAAGAGGATGAAATCATCCAAATTTATTTTTTTAAAACAGATTCTTTATAATCTACTCGTCCAGAAAGCATATCCTGAAATTGCTGCTGAAAATGAGAAGAACAATCCATCCAAGTAGACATAGAACGGACAGTCTTTTCAATCGTAATAGCATCACATTCACTCATAAAATGAGAAGATAGTTTTCCATCCTCATCATATAAATCAGGACGAACAGTTCTTAAAATAATAGGATTGGCTCTAAGTTCAACAGCTTCTTCCGCCAAATCATGATTCACAACCTCTGCCAAAAAAATCTGATGTTCATAACTATCTTTATCAAAAGATCCTAAATTAGCTTCTAACTGTTGCTGTAGCAAAGATAACTCTTCATAACGATCACAAGAAGAAACATCATCAGACAAAAGATCTAATCGACTCATTTCTGATTTTAAAATAGTATTTACATTCTTTGAAGATTGTAAGGAAAGATTTAATTCACATCTTCTCTCATACTCTTCCCAACTTAACACACTACCTTCTACGGCTTCACAAATAACGCTATAGATAGGTTCTGTACTTAATAAGGACCTTCTCAATTCAGAAAGTAATTTTTCCCACGCCACATTATCTGCTAATTCCTCTTCATCCACCATAGCCTTTGTTAATGAATAAGTTGTTAAAAGAGTAAGATAATCTTGAAACTCCAAAGAATCAACGTCTAACTTATCCTCTACATATTCATTAATATAACGAAAAACAGCACTAGATTTATGAACAACAGAAATATCAGGAACTTCTATCATCCAATCTTCAGGAACAATACCATAGGTATCTGTTTTAATCTCTCTCGTTTTCATGGTAATCCCCCTCTAAAAGTGCGTATAGTATATCATGTTTTTATCAAGAAGTCAATATCAGTCTCTCTTACTCTCATCATGAATACGTGCCCTCGGAAAACTATTTTGATACACATTTTTCAAACGATCCGTAGTTACATGAGTATATATCTGGGTAGCCTTAATACTTTCATGTCCCAACAACTTTTGTACAGTCATCAAATCACAACCCTGGTTTAATAAATGAGTCGCAAAACTATGACGAATCATATGTGGTGAAATATGTTTCTGAATACTTGTATGAGAAATGATTTGCTCTAACAAATAACGTACACCACGTTCTGTTAACTTGCCACCCAAATGATTTAAAAACAGATAAGGGCTATTCTTTTGATTCAAACTAACATAACCATCCTTCAAATACATCGTTAATATTTCTTCACAATAATCACCATAAGGAACCATTCTCTCTTTATTTCCCTTACCTAAAATTAATATCATGCGATCACCAAAATGAATATCAGATACTTTAATAGAAACCAACTCTCCTACACGTACTCCAGTTGCATACAACATTTCCAAAATTAATCGATCTCTCTGACCAGTCGCAGTAGATAAATCACAAGCATCAAATAATGCCTCTAATTCATTATATTCAAAATACCTAGGTAATTTTTTTTCTTTTTTCGGACCACTTAACAAAGAAAAAACATTATTAGAAACGACCCCTTCATTAGCCAAATACTGATAAAAGCCACGTAAAGAACTAAGTTTTCGATCAATAGAAGAATTCTTATCTTTTTTATCCTCTTTTAAATACATCAGAAAAAAGCGTAAATCACTATAAACTACGCTTTTATAATCCAAACTTTCACGATCCAAATATTGAAAAAATTCTAAAATATCCTGACCATAATTTTCTATCGTATAAGAAGAATAATTTCTTTGATATTTCAAATAGTCTAAATATCCTTCTAATCTTTTATTTCTATTTTCGTTTTGTATAACATTCGCCATGGGAAACCACACCTTCTCTATAAAGCTTATCTTGCTCTACATATCTATTATACAACTTTGCCCAGGCATATGCACCATTTAAATAATTACTATTTTTTAAACGTTTTGTAATCGTATGCCAAACATCAGACATTTCACTATCAAGAGTCGAAGAATAATAACCATTTTTTTGATTCTCATGATAACGAGCATTTAACATAGTATAAAAAGCAATATGTCTTCTTGTAGCAGTATCCAAATATCCGTTTAAACTTCTTAAATCCTCTTCCGAAATATCGCAAGAGAAAAATTCTGGATTAAATTTCGCATAATGATTGCCCGAAAAATAGAAAACATTACTTGGAAGAGAATTAATGGTATCTAAAACATACTTTCTCTTCGCATCAAAAGAAACCCCTTGATCATCAGGCACCACAATCTTAGGTTTTTGCTTTGACAGTTTATGAGGAGCCCTCGGTACAGTATGCATCTCACCTTGACTTAATAAAGAAAAGAAATTCATTTGAGCAGGGTCAGAATTTTTATTCGTTTTACTTTTTAAAACTTCCCTAGCACTATCTCTTAATGCCTTTCGATTCTCCCGCAACATGTTAGCAGCTTGTAAAACATCACGATAACGTAAAGATAAAAGTTCATAATTTGCCTGAGCTTCCACCATATTTCGAAGCAAAGGATACGAATGGAAAACCCAACCTCCATCCTTAGAATGTAACATAGAAAAAGCTGTAGTATCTATATTTCCATAAGGAAAATAAGAAAGAAACTTATGATAAATAGAAGAATAACCAGACTGTACATAACGACGAAATAATGGGTCATTTTCACATTGTTCTAAAAAACGATATATAATTTGTTGAGAAATAATATTCTTATCTTGTTCCGAACAAGAGCTACTTGCTAATTGAGAAAGTTTTCTAACACTTTCTTGATTACGACGATTACACAAGACTTCATAATAAGTTAATTGATGATCCTTATCCTGAAAAGCAATATACAAATCCACATCAGAAGAAGAAATCTTTCCTGTTTGAGCCAACCAACGCTTTAATTCCTCTTGATGAATAAATTGCATCGTAAATAAATCAATTTGTTCCAAACTATAATCTCTAACAAACTGAGAATCAAACTCAGAAAACATATCACTAGGATCTAACCAAACAGTCTCAACAGAACCATCCTTTTCATTCTGTGCAATCAACTGATATTGAATACCCGCCATAGTATCCCCCCCTAATTTGGCTACATTATATCACAAAATATAAAAAAAAGCAATCATAACCTATGATTTGCTTTCTTCATAAGAACAACTACTACATTTGATTTTACCATTCTTTTCTACCAAATAACTGCCACACTCTGGACATTTTCCTGGAACAGGCTTATCCCAAGAAGCAAACTTACATTTTGGATAATTCTGACAGCCATAAAAGATTTTACCTTTACGTGTCTTTTTCTCCACAATTTTTCCATCACATTCTGGACAATCCATCACAACAACCTCTTCCGACTTTTCCTTCTTAATATATTTACAAGTCGGATAATTAGAGCAAGCAACAAATTTTCCATAACGACCATTGCGAATTACTAAAGGAGAACCACATTCTGGACAAACCTCCCCAGTCTCTTCTGGAGCTTTTTTCTCCATATCAGAAAAAGCATTTTTTACACGTGGTTCAAACAATTGATAAAAATTAGATAATACATCCTGAGATTCTTCATCACCATCAGCCACTTTATCCAAATCTTCTTCCATATCACGAGTATACTCCACATTAATTAAATCACTGAAATATTCTTGTAACTTATCCGTTGTTTCAATTCCCATCTGAGTAGGTTTAAACTTCTTATCTTCCATTTCTACATAATTACGTTCTTTAATCGTATCGATAATCTTTGCGTAAGTAGATGGACGACCAATTCCTAACTCTTCCAACTCTTTAATTAATTTAGCTTCCGTATATCGAGCCGGTGGTTTGGTAAAATGTTGTTCACTAGATACATTAGTTGCAATACACTCTTCTTTATCATGAATTTCTGGTAAAATTTTATCTTCACTAGACTCATAATCACGGTATACCTTCAAATATCCTTCAAACAACAAAACTTGACCAGTAGTCTTAAACTTATAATCATGATTATCAAAAATAATCGTAGTCTGATTCACTTTTGCATCAGCCATCAAAGAAGCAAGAGTACGTTTATAAATCAAAGAATATAATTTGAACTCATCAGGTTTCAAATAAGGTTTTACTGCCTCTGGTGTACGCAAAACACTAGTAGGACGAATCGCCTCATGAGCATCTTGGACATTTTCTTTTTTCTTACTTTGTTTTACATAACCAACATACTCTTTTCCATATTTTTCAGCAATATATTTTCTGGCAGGACCAACAAAGTCATCTGACAAACGGGTAGAATCCGTTCTCATATATGTAATTAAACCAACAGTCTCACTATCAAGATCAATACCTTCATATAACTTCTGTGCAAGACTCATCGTTTTTCTAGCTGGAAAACCTAATTTCGTAGATGCCTCTTGTTGTAAAGTAGAAGTAATAAATGGGAATTTACTTTTCTTAGCACGCTCCTTTTTCTCAACTGATTCAACTGTATATATATCACCCAAGGAATCTAATACACGATTCGCTTCTTCCTCGCTTTTTAACTCAATATCATCATCTTTATATTTAAAAAGTACAGCTTCATAATCAGGAAAAATAGCTGTAATCGTCCAATATTCTTCTGGATGAAACGCCTCAATTTCTCTTTCACGATCAACAATTAGTTTTAACGCTACACTCTGTACACGTCCAGCACTCTTTGCCCCAATCTTACTTTGTAATAACTTAGAAAGACGGAAACCAATAATACGATCCAAAATACGTCTAGTTTCTTGACTCTTTACTAAATTATCATCGATAACCGTAGGGTTGGAAATCGCATCCAACACCTTATCATGCGTAATCTCATGGAACAAAATTCGTCTATAATGATCATCAGGAATATTAAGTGCATCTTTTAAATGCCAAGCAATCGCTTCTCCCTCACGGTCAGGGTCGCTCGCAAGATATACCATATCACTATCCTTTACATCTTTTTTTAATTCCTTAATTACAGAACCCTTCCCTTTAATAGGAACATAACTAGGCTTAAATCCATTTTCAATATCCACACCAAGCCCATAAGGCCCAGTGGTTGCTAAATCGCGAATATGTCCCTTAGAAGAAACGACTTTATAGTCTTTACCTAAATACTTTTCAATCGTTTTACTTTTACTAGGACTTTCGACAATCACTAAATTTTTTGACATGAAACGCCTCCTTAACTCTATATACTTATACTAACAAAAACTATATTTGTCAATAAAATTTTATTTATGAATAGATGGAACAACAGAATCCTGCCTATATTTATCAAATGCCTGAATCATCTCACCACTAGAAATTAAATACGAAATATTCTCTTCAAAATGGTTAGGATCAATATCACGAAATAATAAGCCAGTTGTAATTAAAATCTTACCAACATCCCGACAGACAGGATCTTGATAAACCTCACTATCAATTGAAATATCAAACATTTTTGCAATATCCTGTTGCACACGATCTGCATGAATATGATAAGCCTTTTGAAAATAAGTAGCCATACTATTAAAATGACGATTCAAAAAAGCTCGTGTTTTGTTAGGGTCCACATCCATAGAAGCAATCTCTCTTTTTACCTCTTCTGTCAAATAATAAGATGGATACAAGTTATAAACTCCGGTAAATTTTCCAATTGCTAAGCTAAAATCTACTGGATCAGCATCACCATGATATCTAAGTGCCAAATTCATCTTTTTACTAAAAGATTCCTTTGTTGTAGAAGTCATAATCATATCACTAACAGATAAATCATCACCCGAAGGTTTTAAATCAAAGAAAGAGGGAGATGCTCCAACAGTGTAAGCACGCTCTTTCCTATAACGTTCCCCTTTCACTCCTCCAAATACATCAGATATTCCCATATTATCACCTCATTTATATTATTCTATATTTTTTAAAACATTCCCCTAAAAAAAGGTAAGCTGTTTTTCTAAATAATCACGAACCGGTCCATAACTTCTCCGGTGCTCCTCAATAATACCATATTTTTCAATGGCTTCCAAATGCTTTTTAGTTGGATATCCTTTATTATCCTTAAAATCATACATAGGATATTTTTTATCCAATTCATCTAACATTCTGTCCCTAGTTACTTTTGCAATCACACTAGCAGCACTAATTGTAATACTTTTAAAATCACCTTTAATAATAGATGTAGTCGGTATATCAAGAGATAGTGGCATCGCATCAATCAAGATATGTTCAGGTTGAACCGAACAATTTCGAATAGCTTCTTTCATAGCCAACTTAGTAGCCTCATAAATATTAACTTCATCAATCTTTTTTTCAGAAATAATACCGACACCAACCGCAACCGCTTGCCTCATAATCTCATCATAATAAAATTCACGCTTTTTTTCGCTTAACTTTTTAGAATCTGTAAGTCCATCCAAAGAAAAATGATCAGGTAAAATGACACAGGCCGCAACAACAGGGCCTACCAAAGGACCACGTCCCACTTCATCAACCCCGGCAATCAAAGTAATTCCCTGATTTCTTAATTTTCTTTCAAAATAATAATTATCACGACTACAAACCATAAGTTCTAACTTTTGAATTAACTTCTTATCTCGAGGTTTATTTTCCAACTTCTTAAGTTCATAAGTAGATAAAATATCAGCAAACCTATAACCATCAATCACAACAACTTGATCTTTATCATAAAAATTAGGGCCTATTTCAAAACAATCATATTTTTTGATATCAGTACCAAAATATCCAGTATCAACATCCCAAGAAATATTCTGATAATATTCCTCTGAACAAGCCAAATCAATATCTCCAGTCTCATCAATTACATCCTGACAAACCAAACTAGCCTCACTAATGATAATATATTCCTTTTTATCAAGATTTAAACTATCTAATTTTTGAAATATTCCTTCTTTTGTCATACTTTACCTCAACTATTTTTATTCTACCACACAAAGAAAAAAAAGAATAATTTTTTTACTCTTTTTCCGTCAACCGATCAAAAGTAACTGGTCCAAAATATCCATTTTTAAAATCTTGAATAATAATATGAGAAACTCTTTCATAGTCAGCTACCCCACCACGACTCAAAGCACCTCTTCTACTAGCAATCATATCATACACTTCAATCAAATCATCATCCAATTCACAAATACCATATCTTTCTTCTAAGGCCTTAGGATATAGTTCATATAATTTTTTTAAGATAAAACTAGCAATCTCATCCTCATTTAAAATCTCTTCCTTAATAGAAGAAAAACTAGCCAATATATGAGCCGCTTCTTGATCTTCTAACTTAGGCCACAAAATACCAGGGGTATCTAATAAATCAATATTTTTATGAATACGAATCCAACTCAAACTCTTCGTAAAACCCGGTTTATTTCCAACACCAGCACTCTTTTTCCCAACCAAACGATTAATCAACGTACTTTTACCAGCATTAGGAACACCTAAAATTAAAGCACGAATATTACGAGGTTTTAGTCCTTTTTCTTTTCTCTTATCATTTTCCTCTTTTAAAATAACTTCACTTGCATCAATAATCTTATGAACATTAGTCCCCTTCATCAAATCAACAGGAATAACTTGATAACCAAGACTCTCATAATAAGAAATAAACTTATCTGTTTCACTCTTATCACATAAATCATATTTTGTCATAATTAAAAGTTTAGGCTTATCCTGAATCAAATCATCAATATCTACTATTTTAGAAGACCTAGGCATTCTCGCATCAATAACTTCATAGACAATATCAATTAAATTTAACTTCTCCTTAATCTCCCTCTTTGTCTTAGCCATATGTCCAGGATACCAATGAATAATATTTTTTTGGAAACCTTTTTCTTCATTTGCCATAATTATCACTTCCTCGTTTTAAGTCTATTCCATTATATCATACTTTTAATCCAAAAGAAAAAGCAGAATAAATCTGCTCTACAAATTAAAAGCTACTTCTTCAATTTTTTGAATAATCAAATATTTCTTCAACTTTGATGTTTCAAGGAAAGCTTCTATATATCCCACCTCAGCTGTATTACTAACAATATAAAATTCATATTGACCTTGTAGTTTTTTCAAAGTCATCTCTAAATTTTTATAAGCATTCCCACCATAATGACTCAAATTATCTATATTTACAGCCACCTCTTCATCCATCAATTTTATACCAAAATTTAAGGGAACACTAGGAAAATATAGTTTAGCAGAATCAAATTTATTTAAACCAAACACACGGCAGATAGTATCCCTACTTACTTCTGGTAAATTATACTTTTTCGCAATGATATTAGCACTTTTAAAAGAACTTTCAATAACTTCCCATAAAGTACCATCCAAATCAAAAATAATTCCTTTCATTACAAAATTCCTTTCTAATATAAACCAAACTCATTATACCATGTTTATTTAAATGAAAAGCAAAATATACTCTGCCATAAAATTAAACCACTTTCGTAAAGTCAATAATTGTTTCCACTTCAAATTTAGAAATATTAACATTCTTCTTTCCTTTTAAAATAGACTGCTCTCCAGGATGAATAATTTCAACATTTAATTGAAAAATATTTTCATCTAACTTTGTAAAATAAATATGAGTATTTTCAATATTATTGAGATAAATAGTACCATCAACAATCAAATCAATATCATAATAATCTACTTTTTCAGTAATATCTACTTTTTCATTTAACTTCAAAGAATTAAAATCATTATAGTGAACTAATGTCCAAAAGATAAACTCATACTTCTTATCCTTAGATACAATAGTAATCTGATTAGTATTTACTTTTTTCCCTTGAACAGTATAAACAGAATCTGCAATAAAAACAGAACCAATTTCTATCTTTTTTCCATCTATTATCATAAAAACCTCCCATAATTTATTTGTTATTGATAACTTTAACATCAGGAAACTTATCATAAGTAGAACGTACTTCAATACCTGCTTTCTGATACTCTTCCAACTGATGAATAATCTTTTGATCAATCACTTCTCCTGGGACCACAAACGGAATACCAGGAGGATATACCCATAAATATTCTTGACTAATAAAGCCGTCCACATCCTTAATATTGTAAAAGACACCTCTTTTACTATCAACTGCCTCCGCAATATTCATTTTCTTCCTTGGTAAAGATGAAAAATAATCAATACTTTTATTCTCACAATCACAAAGAGTAGAATCAAACTCTTGCAAAGCAGAAAATAGTCTTTCAAAACTTTCTTTTGTATCACAAATACTACTCATCGCAATCACATAATAAATAGAACTCATCTCTACTTCGATTTTATATTTTTCTCTCAAAATACGAGAAAGATCTTCACCAGAAAGATTGGTATTTTTCGTAAGAATGACAATCTTCCCATAATCATAAACAACAGAAGAATCTATTTTACTACCAAAAACTTCTAAATGATGGAAATATTTAGCCTGTTCATAAAACCACGCTAAATTTTCTTCATATTGAGAAAATAAGTCTTTTCCTTTTTCTTCAATCAAATCAAAACAACAAGAAATAGAATCCATTAAAATATAGGAAGGACTACTCGTTTCAAAAACAGAAAGTTCACGAGCAACCTCTTCTTGTTTTACCAAATCTCCTTGAATATGTAATAGAGCTGTTTGTGTCAAAGCCGGTAGTGTTTTATGTAAACTTTGAACGACAATATCTGCTCCACTCTTTAAAGCCTCATAAGAACATAACTGCCTCATAAATGAAAGATGGGCTCCATGTGCTTCATCTACTAGTACCGGCACACCTCTTTCATGAGCAACCCTCACAATATCAGAAATGGGACTGATGATGCCTTCATAAGTAGGAGAAGTCAAAATAACCAATCGAATATCTGGATTTTCATTCAATGCATCTACAACATCTTCTACCAAAATGCCTCGATCAATTCCATAAGAATCAATATGAGATGGTAAATAAACAGCATCTAAATGATTCAGTTCAATCGCATGGTAAACAGACTTATGACAACCTCTTGCAACCAAAACTTGATCACCAAAAGAAACAGCACTACGAATACCAGCCAAAATTCCACAAGTACTACCATTGACTAATAAAAAACTATGACCAGATTGATAAATTCTTTTTGCTTGATTTCCTATCTCTTTCAAAATTCCTTCTGGATGATGTAAATCATCAAAATCGTAGATTTCTGTAATATCTTTATCATAAGGTAACTCATGACCTAAAAATTCTACATTTCTCTTATGACCAGGCATATGCATAGGTAAATACCCATCCAAACTATAGTTTTTTAGCTTATCATCTAACTTCATGCAGTATCTTCCTCTGCTTGATCCATTGCCTCAGCTATCTTTACCATAATAGCACATTCGATTCTCTTTCTGAATAATTTACAACCATATTCATAAACACCATTAATATTTCCCGTTGTATGATAACTATTGGCACTACATCCGCCACTACAATAAAGTTTCGCCCAACAGTTTTCACACTCTTTCCTAGAATACACATTACATAATTTAAATTCATCTCTTAATTTCATATTGGTAATTCCTTCATAAACATTACCCATTAAGAATTTCTTATCTCCAACAAATTGATGACAAGGGTAAAAATCTCCATTTGGAGTAACTGCTAAATACTCTGTACCTGAACCACATCCAGTAATTCTCTTATAAATACAAGGTCCACCTGTCAAATCAATCATATAATGATAAAAAGTAAAAGGTCGTCCTTCTCTTCTTCTTTTAATCATTTCCTTTGCTAAAATTTCATACTGTTCATAAATCGTATCTAAATCTTCTTCCCTTAAGGCATATTCTGTTCCTGGTTTAGAAACCACTGGTTCCATAGATAATTCTGTAAATCCTAAATCTAACATATGAAAAATATCATTCGTAAAATCTAAATTATTTCTAGTAAACGTACCTCTCATATAGTATTCTTTATCTCCACGTTTCTTAACAAAGTTTTGAAAATGTGGAACAATAATATCATAACTACCTTTACCATCTAAACGTTTTCTTTTAGCATCGTTAATTTCTTTTCTACCATCTAAACTTAACACAACATTATTCATTTCTTTATTTAAAAAATCAATCACGTCATCATTTAATAAAACACCGTTTGTCGTCAACGTAAAACGAAAATGCTTATTTTTTTCCTTCTCAATACTTCTAGCATATGCCACTAACTGTTTAACAACATCAAAATTAACTAAAGGCTCTCCACCAAAAAAATCAACTTCCAAATTCTTTCTAGTACCAGAATGCTCTACTAAAAAGTCCAGTGCCTTCTTACCAACTTCAAAACTCATAATAGCATCTTCCCCATGATATTTACCTTGTCCTGCAAAACAGTATTCACAATTCAAATTACAAGTATGTGCAACATGTAAACACATCGCTTTAATAACAGAGTCTCTCTTTTTTAAATCTAGATTAGCATTCTTAAAAACATCTTCAGTAAATAACTGACCACTCTCAATCAACTGGTCAATCTCAGAAAAAGTATCTTCAATATCTTTTTCCGTAATACTTTCTTCTTTATACTTTTCTAACATAAGAGACTTTATTTCATCTTTTCTCTTCTTCTCATTATATAACGCAATAATATCATAACTTAAATCATCCACACAATGTACACTACCACTATAAGTATCTAGAACAATATTAAATCCATTTAATTGATATTGATGTATCATTTTACTTCTCCTCCTAAAAAAATACCGACATTTCAAAATGCCGGTAACAATCATTATTGATTAACTTTTTCACATTTTTGGTTAGCTACACCACATGATGTTTTACAAGCTGATTGACATGACGTTTGACATTCTCCACATCCACCATTTTTCTTACTAGCTTTTAAATCACGTGTTGTTAACGTTATAATTCTTTTCATATTGACAAGTCCTCCTCATAAAACAACAATATTATATCATGAGAATAAAGGCCTGTCAATCAGTGTTATCCTCCTTCTCTAATAAAGCCCAAGCAACACTCTGCCGTAACATCCAAAAAAACATCCTCATATGCTGTTTCTCATCACTACTTTTCTGTGCAAGAAAAGAAACTTCTTTAGAAATATCAAAAACCAAACGATAAGAATACCGAGAATAAAAAGACAGGATAGTTTGAATTTGTTGATTAGTAAGCACACTACGATTACCCACTTTATGTAATAGTAAAACATTATCTTTTTTTCCTAAAATCTCAAAATCTTCATAATCTACCGCTTTTTCAAACATCCCAAAAGAAAACACTTCCAAATTCATAACAACAAAATATTCACCATTCATAAAAATACTCCTTACCCAAGATATAGTTATAAAATAGGAATCTACCAAAGAACAATATGAACATTAGGAAATCTTTGTCGCCAACTGTTTGCCTTTTTCTCGTATAATTCTTTAGAATTCCCTTCATGCTTAATAGGACGAATCGTACGACTAAAAATATCACTAAGTCCATAAGGAGCAAACACCTGAAGATGATTCCCACTCTTTGTAATACCAACCGCATGAACTGTCGCAATCCATCGACTAATCGCATCCTCTGAACTACGATAAGGTCTAACTCTTACCCCTTCTTTTTTCTCTTTCCATAAATGCATCCTAGCCTCGTTAGAAACATCAACCAGATAAGGAAGATGATTCTTCTCCACAAAAGAGTGAATTTTTTCATAGTATAATAAATCCGCATCAATAGACAAGTCATCTGGATTATAATAAATAACATCAATATCCTTAATACCACAATTCAAATCATTTCCATCATAATAATTCCAAATAGTCTGAAAAACAGAACCCGCTGCTATATAAAAATTAGGTAATGACAAATCAGAAATATAATCTAATACCATCATCAATTGTTTATTTTTTTCTAAAATAAAAATAAATGTAGAAAGTTGCAAGTCCAAACACTGATTCTCCATAGACAACACTCCAAAATAACTATTATTCTTATACCATAAAATACAAAAAAACTCTAGTATATCTAGAGTTTTATTCTTTACTACCAAATCTTGAAAAAGGTAAAATAGTAAAACTAGTTTTGCCAATAATATCATCTTTTGAGACTGGTCCAAAAATTCGACTATCCGTAGAATTCGTTCGATTGTCTCCCATGACAAAATATTCACCTTCTCCTAACGTAGTAGAAAAATCGCTAGTTTCTTTTCTTTCATAATCCTCTTCTATATATTCACCATCAATATAAAGTTTATCATCTTCATATCGAATTTCTTCTCCTGGAAGCCCAACTACTCTCTTAATCAAATATTCATCATCCTGACGAACGACCACGATATCAAAGCGACTAATATCAGTAAAATAATAACTGACCTCATCTAACAACATAATATCTCGATCATCTAACGTCGGATTCATAGAAACTCCATTCACACGAATAGGACTAATAACATAAGCCTTAAGAAAAACAACAATCAAGATAATAATCAAATAAGGCAAAAATTCTTTAAAATAATTTTTCTCTTTTGTCTTAACCTCTTCCATACATCACACACCCCAATAACAAAAAAATAAGGCTTGGCCTTATTTTATTTTTGTCCTCTTTCTTTAATACGGTATCCGCCAACCATACCTCTTAGGAATGTAAGTTTAGCACGTCTTACTTTACCTCTACATACAACTGTAATACCAGCTACTTTTGGTGAATGAATTGGGAATGTTCTTTCAACACCAACTCCACTACTCATCTTACGAACAGTAAATGTTTCAGATATACTTCCTCCACGACGAGCAACAACTACTCCTTCGAAAGCTTGGATACGTTCTCTTTTACCTTCGATGATTTTAACATCAACTCTTACCGTATCACCAACACGAAATTCAGGAACGTTTGGATTAAGTTGTTTTTTATTAATTTTGTCAATAACGTTCATATAAGTTCTCCTCTCTAAATATATATTTCACAAATGATCATATCTAACAAGAAACAGCGGATCATCGCTTAGACGACTACAATTATAACACAGCAAAATATAAAAAGCAAACGATTTCTCTATTTTTTATAGAAAACATACTTTATCTTATGATAAAATCCATCTACATTATGAATATTCATAATCCTACTTAATAAACATTGCATCCCCGAAAGAAAAGAAACGATACTTCTCTTGTACAGCTATCTTGTAAGCATGTAAAATATGTTCTTTTCCAGCAAGAGCAGAAACAAGCATCACTAAAGTAGATTTAGGTAAATGAAAATTAGTAATTAAACAGTCGATTGCCTTAAACTGATAACCAGGATAAATAAAGATATCCGTCCAACCACTACATTCACGGAATTCTCCATATAAACTCATAATCGTCTCCAATGTTCTGGTACTTGTTGTTCCAACACTGATAATTCTCTTTCCTTGCTTTTTCGTTTCTGTCAACAAATCAGCAACTTCCTTCGTCATATGATAAAATTCACTATGCATTTTATGTTTCTCAACCGTATCTACATTAACTGGTCGAAAAGTACCAAGACCAACATGCAAAGTAATATAGGCAACGCAAACTCCTTTATCTTCAATCTCTTTTAACAATTCTTTTGTAAAATGAAGGCCCGCTGTAGGAGCCGCAGCACTACCAACTTCTTTCGCATAGACTGTCTGATAACGAGATTGATCTTCTAATTGTTCATGAATATAAGGAGGAAGAGGCATCGTACCAAGTTCTTCTAATACCTCTAAAAAAATACCATCATAAGAAAATGTAAAATGACGAATTCCCTCATCTCCTACAAAAACACATTTAGCCTTTAACTTACCATTACCAAATATAACTACAGTACCTTCTTTAATACGACGAGCAGGTTTTACCAAACATTCCCAAGTATCCCCCGCTGTATTTTTCAAAAGTAATACTTCAATCATCGCTTTCGTATCTTCTTTTTCTCCATAAAGTCTAGCTGGCAAAACCTTAGTATCATTCAATACCAAAGTATCTCCTGGATTTAAATAAGAAAGGATATCTCTAAAATGTTTATGTTCAATTTCCCCTGTTTCTTTATCTAAAACCATAAGTCTAGACTCATCACGTTTCTTTAAAGGAGTTTGAGCAATCAGCTCCTCTGGTAAATCATAATCAAATTCTTCAACTGTCATCTTCATCAACTTCTTTCAACTATTTTAAATATCTTAAAACACATATATATCATTGTTTTTCAATACCTAATACTTCATAAGCCTTATCGGTCGCAATTCTACCACGACTGGTTCTCTTTAATAATCCTGTCTGCAATAAATATGGTTCATAAACATCTTCAATCGTCGTTACTTCTTCTCCAATGGAACTACTTAATGCTTCCACTCCAACAGGTCCACCACCGAACTTCTCAATAATGGCAAACAACAATTCATGGTCTGTATTATCAAGTCCCATCTTATCAACTTTCAAGCGCTCTAACGCTTCTTCTGTAATCGCTAAATCAACAACTCCATTTCCCTTTACCAAAGCAAAATCACGAACACGTTTAAACAAACGATTTGCAATTCTAGGAGTTCCACGACTACGAGTAGCAAGCTCCCTAGCAGCTTCTTCCTCAATTTCTACACCCAATACCCTAGCAGTTCTTTCAACAATACGAGTAAGTTCATCTACTGTATAAAACTGTAATTTAGAGACAATCCCAAAACGGTCTCTTAAAGGAGCAGATAAATCTCCAGCACGTGTCGTTGCTCCTACCAAAGTAAAAGGTGGTAAATCTATTTTAATATTACGACTATTACCTTCACTACCAACAATAATATCCAAAGAAAAATCTTCCATAGCAGGATATAAAATCTCTTCAATATATCTAGGCATACGATGAATTTCATCGATAAATAAAACATCCCCTGGCTCTAGAGAAGATAAAATAGCAGCTAAATCTCCACTCTTTTCAATACTAGGCCCACTAGCCGTTTTAATGTTTGTACCTAATTCATGAGCAATAATAAATGCAAGAGTTGTCTTTCCTAATCCCGGAGGACCATACAACAAAACATGATCCAATGGCTCATTTCTCATTTTCGCTGCCTCTACAAAAATTCGAATGTTTTCTTTCACATCTTCTTGTCCAACATACTCATCAATGGTTTCTGGACGAATGGTATTATCCATCAACTGATCATCATCTAAACGATAATTTGTAATAACACTTTCCTCTTGCATTAAAACACCCACTTTCTATTAACGTAATAATAAACGTAAAGCTTCTTTAATTTGTTCTTCGATAGATTGATTACCATCAACCTGAGAAATAACTTTCTTAATTTCTTTATCTTTATATCCCAAAGCCATCAAAGCTTCTGTTAATTCTTCTTCATTTTCAACAACATCATCCGTAATACCAGTTCCAATAAATTCTAACTTTCCTTTTAAATCTAAAACAATCTGTCTAGCTAACTTCTCACCAATCTTAGGAAACTTTTTCAAATATAGAATATTTTCTCTTTCAATCGCATCCATAATACCATCAATAGAGCCCACGGCAAGAATAGGCAATGCCATACGACAACCAAGTCCCTTAACACTAATTAACTTTAAAAACAATTCTTTTTCTTGCCTTATTTTAAAACCAAATAAAGCTTCTTCATCTTCTTTTAGTTGTTGGTAAACAAAAACTTTATACTGTTTACCAACTTCAAAAGCATAAGGATTTGGTACATAAACTAAATATCCAATCCCATTATTATCAATAACAATCGCATTATTCTTTAATTCCGCAATCGTTCCATTTATATAATCATACATTCATCTTCAACTCCTAGAGCAATTATATAACAAAAGAGAAAAAGTCGCAATCGAACAAAAAGCAACAACCAAAGTTGTTGCCTATTTTTTCAACTTTCTTTTAATATAATGAAATGCCTGTTGAAATCTTTCTCTGACATTCGGTACCAACCAAGAAAAAACAACAAACAATAACCAAAGAGAATGAATATAATTTCCATTAAAAAAAGAACGAATCGCATAAATTGTCAAAGCAATAAAAAATGTTAACATCACCATAACAATCAACAGATTTTTGATATTATTCTTATCATTATTTGGAAAAGCACTTTTCCCTCTTCTCTGTAATAATCCATCAGCTTTTTCTTGAAAAGAAGCATACCTTGTTAATACTTCCTCAAAAGAAAGTTCCTCTTCTCTAGAATAAAGATCTCCTCTCATTTCGATATTACCATTTTCAAATAAACGAACATCAATATTTTGAAAATCCTCAATTGGTAAATCAATATCAAATTCTCTTCCTAACATACGAAGTAATTGATTTCTACACGCATTCGAAATAAAAGAAGCCTCATTAATATAGACTTTAAGTTCTGTATTGATCTTTTTTAATTGAGCTTCTTTATCCATAATATTCTCCTAATTAATCTTCTTTTAAATTATAATATACATCTTGTACATCATCTAAATCTTCTAGAGTATCTACTAACTTATGTACCTTTTCTGCTCCTTCTTCATCAAGAGTAACTTCCATATTTGGAATATAGGTAAGTTCACACTCTAAAAATTCTTTCACATCATTATCTTCTAAAGCTTTCTTTACATTAGCAAAACTTTCAGTATCTGTTGTAATTAAATAATGATCCCCTACTTTTTCAAAATCAAGTGCACCAGCATCTAATGCTACCATCATCATCGTATCTTCGTCATAATCAGCAGGAATAACAATAGATCCACGACGTTCAAACATATAACTAACAGATCCATCTGTACCTAAATTACCACCAGCTTTTGTAAAAGCACTACGAACTTGTGAGGCTGTTCTATTACGATTATCAGTTAAACAATCTACAATAAACGCAACTCCACCATGACCATAACCTTCATATCTAATGCTTTCATAGTTTTCTGCATCACCAGAACCAGTTGCTTTTTCAATTGCCTTATTAATATTTTCTTTTGGCATATTCTGTGCTTTAGCTTTATCCACAGCTAAACGTAAGGCTGCATTCTGATCAGGATCAGGACTACCACCCTTAGCTGCTACCATAATTTCTTTTGCCAATTTTTGAAACACTTTACCACGAGCAGCATCGATTAATCCTTTTTTACGGTGAATCGTTGCCCATTTAGAATGTCCACTCATACTATTACCTCCTTTTCCTATATATAATATCATATTTAATATACTTTGTAAATGAAAGAAAAAATGTTAAAATAAAAAAGAAAGAGGGAAAAAATATGTATTTACAGGTAAAAAGGAAAAAAATAAAAATAATAGAACTAAAAGGTTTTTGGAATCGCTTTAAAGGACTAAAATTTGTTTTAGAACCAATCGACTATGGAGTTAAATTTTCAAAAAAGAAATTTGTCACCACAAACTTTTTATGTCAAAAAATAGATATTGTACTAACAGATAAAGAAGATAATATTTTATATCTATATGAAAAAATGAATACAGAAAAATATATTTTTCCAAAAAGAAAGGTTTATAATGTTTATTTTCTACCTTTAAATACTGTAAAAGAATTAAAAGTAAATACTAAACTAAAAATTGTGAAAACAAAAAAAGAAGAACAAGAAAAAAAAAGAAAAGAATGCTAAATAAAGCATTCCTTTTTAGTCTCCAACCAACTTAATACTTTTCATATCAATTAATATCCACCCAAAATCACCATTAGAAATAACGGTATGGCAGTAAGAACAAATTCCTTGTTCATTTAAATCCAAAACTGCTCCACAATTTGGACAATTGGTCTCTTTTTGATCTAATAAAGTTCCCGTTGTCTTAACACCCTTTTTTCTAGCGAAAGTCAAAATATAAGATTTATACTTATCATCATAAATACTTTCTTTATTAATAGATGCACTTAAAGCTACTACTAAAATCTCTTTATCTCCTTCAATCTTAAAATCTTTTAGTAATACTCCTTTAATAGCATAATTAGAAATACTAGCACCACTTGCTTTAATATCTTCAAATAAAGCAATGTGTCTCTGATACAGATAATCGCTTTCAAAACGACGTAGCATAACAGGATTTTTCTTATCAAGTGCTTCTAAAATAGTAGAATATAAATGTTTTACCCAGGCATAAAAATCTTCCTTAGAAAACCTAGAATCTACCTCTAAAACCTTTTGTAATACTTCTCCTTCTGATAAAGGATAATATTCAGAAATCATAATTTCCCCATCACCATCTTTATCTAACATATTCCGTGTTTTCTCATCTAAAATCCCTTCAACTGTCGTCTGTGGTGCCATAACAACATTTTGATTTTTATCATGAACTGCAAAAAAACGCAAACTATAGGAAACCACAATAACATAAATAGGCAATGTAAAAATAATAGCCAAAACAGTTAAGGGGTCAACTCTTCGAATAAAACTACTAACAGAACTTTCAGCCGTTAATGCCAAATAAGACAAATAAATAAGAGAAACCAAAGATAATAATAAAATTAGACCAAATAAACACGAAAATTTATGTTCACTTTTTTTCATAACACTACACCTCCAAAATGACATCCCAACAAAATGCATACACTCTCTATGTTAAAAGTATAAAACAAAAAAAGGTAAAAGTATAGCTTTTACCTTTTCATATATAATTACTTGTCACGTACTTCTGCAGAATGAACAGAAACCACTTTATCTATAATTTGATCAAACACTTTCATAACTTCCTCATCTGTCAAAGTACGATCATCAGCCATAAACAACAAATTATAAGCAATAGACTTCTTACCTTCCGCTACATGTTCTCCTTCATAAACATCAAAGACTTCAATAGACTGAAGAAGTCTTCCACCAGCCTTTTTAATCGTAGCTTCTATATCACAAGAGATAACATCCTTATCTACAACAAACGCCACATCCTTAGCAATCGTTGGATACTTACTTGCTTCCTTAAACTTCAATGGTTTGACATGTTGCATCAAAGCTTGTAAAGAAATCTCACAAACATAAACTTCATCCTTACATACTCTCGGATGAACTTGCCCTAAAATACCAACCGGTTTTCTATCAATTAAAATTTGACAAGATTTGCCAGGATGCATATCAGGTAGGTTAGCATTAACAAATTGATAACGATTTTGAAAACCAAAATAACAAAGAATATCTTCAACAAAACCTTTCATCAAATAAAAGTCACAAGAAACACTACTCTTCCAAGGATTAACAACATAATCTCCTTGCATTAAGAAAGCAATCTTACTTTCTTCCTGATAACTTTTATCATATGTTTTCGCAACCTCATAAATTGCAACATCTTCTACTTTACGAGCTTTGTTGTATTGATAAACTTGAAGTAAAGATGGAATTAAAGTGGTACGAACAACACTTTTATCCACACTCATTGGATTTGGTAAGATGGCTTTTTCTTTACCTTCATAATCAAAATGAGAACTCATTTCAGGTGATACCAATGTATAAGTTTTAACCTCGTTAAATCCTAAACTACGAAGACGTTTAGACACCGCTTTACGATATTTGACATCACCAACATATTCGCCACGACGAATACCAACTTTAGGTAATGTAGAAACCAACTTCTGATATCCGTAAAGTCTACCGATTTCTTCTGCAATATCATTAACATTAGGATCTACATCAAGTCTTCTCTTAGGAATAACAACTCTAAATACACCATCACGAATCGTATAAGGAAAGTCAAGTCGTTCAAGTTCAAACTTCATATCCTCTTCCGTAATACGAATACCTAACATCTTATCTACTTGTTCCGGTCTAAACTCAACAACCTTTTCGCTCTTATCAACAACATCATGACGAACCATACCAGATAACACTTTAGCTCCTGCATACTTTTCTAATAAATGACACGCACGATTGATAGCCATCAAGGTATATTCATAATTTAATCCCTTACCATAACGAATACTAGCCTCACTTCTAAGATCCAAGTGAGCAGCTGTATAACGAATACTAACAGAATCAAAGATAGCTGCTTCGATTAAAATATTTTTTGTATTTTCTGTTACCTCAGTATTTTCTCCACCCATGACACCAGCAATACAAACAGGTTTGCTACCATCTGTAATAACAATGTCGCTACTTCGAAGAACACGCCTCTTACCATCAAGAGTAACAACTTCTTCTCCTTCTTTCGCATCTCTTACTAAAATATGATCACCCAACGTATCTTTATCAAAGAAATGAAGAGGTTGACCAAACTCTAACATAACATAATTTGAAATATCAACAACATTATTAATTGGTCTCATACCAGCAGCAATAAGTCTTCTTTGCATAAATTCAGGAGACTCCCCGATTTTTACACCAGTAACCATCTTAGCCAAATAATAAGGACATTTGCTAGTTTCAACATCTAAAGAAAAATGCTTCTCTACAGAATCTTTATCCTCATGATAACTACAATCAGGTAATGTCACTTTGCGATTTAAAATAGCCGCAATCTCATAAGCAAACCCAATATGATAGTAGCAATCATTATTACGATGTTTATGAACATCCAACTCATATAAAGTGGACTCAAGTCCCATATAGACAAGCGGATCTTTACCAATAGGAGCATCGTGAGCTAAAACTTCAATACCACGACTATAGGTCTCCTCAGTCTTCTCTTCTAATCCAAGTTCAAACAAAGCACAAATCATACCCTTAGACTCTACTCCACGAATTTTACTAGCTTTAATTTGAAAGTCACCAGGTAAAACAGCACCAGGTAGCGCAACAATAACTTTAATTCCCTCACATACATTAGGAGCACCACAGACAATTTGCTGCAACTCTTCATTACCAACATCCACTTGACAAACATGCAAATGATCGCTATTAGGATGATCAACACAAGAGACAACTTTACCAATAACTAAGTTATCAATATGATTCGTAATTACTTTTTCTACATTGATACCAGCTTCTGTTATTTTAACAGCTAATTCTTCTAAATCTTGATCAGATATATCAATATAATCTTTTACCCATTCCAAACTAATCATGATTCTCTAACTCCCCTCTATCAAAATGTTTAACTTCCCTTAAATCCGTATTATAAAAAACTCTTAAATCGTTGATATCATATTTTAACATAGCCATACGCTCTGCTCCAAAACCAAAAGCAAAGCCACTCCAAACATCAGGATCATATCCACTCATACGAAGCACATTAGGATGAACTACTCCAGCACCAGCAATCGTAATCCAACCAGTATGTTTACAGATATTACATCCTTTCCCTTTACAATTGAAACAACTGATATCCACTTCTACAGAAGGCTCTGTAAATTGATAATAACTTGGACGAAAACGTGTTTCAACATCTTTTCCAAACAACTTCTTAACAATGACATCAATCGTACCCTTTAGATCAGATAAAGAAATATCTTTATCAACAAGCAAACCTTCAATTTGCATAAATTGATGAGAATGAGTAGCATCATCATCATCACGACGATAAGTTTTACCAGGGCAAATAACTCTAACTGGTACTTCACCCTTACCTTTTAACATCGTACGAACCTGTACAGGAGAAGTCTGACTTCGAAGTAAAATCTCTTCTCCCTCCAAATAAAACGTATCTTGTGCATCTCTAGCAGGATGCCCTTTTGGAATATTTAACATTTCAAAATTATATTTATCCTCTTCAATCTCAGGTCCATCCACAACATCATATCCCATAGACATACAAACTTCTTCTACTTCTTCAATCAATTTTTCTAAAATATTAGGAGCACCTTGATACACCCTAGTACTAGGCAAACTAATATCAATAGCTTCACTTGCTAATTTTTGATTTAACTCCTCTTCTTCTAAACGACTTTTGATTTCATCATAATGAGACTGAAACAAAGAACGAAGACCATTAACCTTTTGTCCAAATTCCTTTTTTTCTTCATTAGGAACATTTTTAATCTCACTATTTAACTCCGTAATAAGACCTTTTTTACCTAAATATTTAACTCTTAAATCATTTAATAGTTTCAAATCTGTTACTTGCTCTAACTCTTGTAACATTTCTTCTTGTAATTGATCCATATTCATAAATAACCTCTCCTTTTAATAACAAAAAAAAACTATAACTTAAGGGTGTCTCACAACACGGTACCACCTTAATTTATAGTAGTAAACTAACTCAATTATCTTAACGCGATTAACGCCTATAATTTTGTTATAGGGACTCCTAAGACGAATTCATAAACTATTCCTATCTGTTTCCACCATCCACAGACTCTCTCTAAAGACCTCATTTATTACTACTTCTTAATCAACATCGATACGCTTATTATAACACAAGAAACAAGAAAAACAAATATTTTTTTATGAAACAACAAATGGAGCCCCCTCAGTCCCAGTACCACCCGAAAAAGAAACCGTGGACTTTAAATAAATAACAGGGCGATATACAGTGTTCGTATTAATATTAGAATTTCGAAATTTTCCCTCATTCATTCGAAACGCCTGTTTCGGCTTATTCGTAACAGAAGTCATCGTCCACTGATAACCATCATTTAACCAAGAAGCACAGTCTCCATTATTTGAAACACTACCAGAACTATTAACCACTTCATCATTTCGAATCAAACCAATCAGACTATCCGTATAACTACCATTAATAGTGACTGCAGTAGGATTACTATTGCTAGCACTCGTTAATAACCAATTAGGATTTTGAACAATGATATCAGATAAATTTGCCAAATGCTCCTGATAAAAACTATTTAAATTCGCAAGAACTGTCGTACCTGCCCAGTTAGAAGAATCTGCTGTAGTATAAATAGAAGTCAAACTTTCATCTCGATTACGAATAATCTTTAAATTGCCATCCGAATCAATAGATAAAATTCTCCATAAATAAGTATCCCCAGGAAGTTGGATATAATTACTAACAGCAGAAGTCTCATCACCTACAAAGTCATGACTACCATCTTCATTCTCAACAAGTCCTCCTTCTTCTCCAACTTCTCCCCTAGTAAATTCGGCAAGTTCAGGAGAAATACGAACATTAATATTTTCCTCACAATAAGGAGAAATCATCTCTTGCATAGCCAAAGAAAAAACAAATCATCAAAAGTCTCATTTAACCCTTGTAAAATACTATTTTCACCCGCATCAGCAAAAAATATATCCTCATTAGGAATGTAAGACAACGTCAAAACATCACTGTAAAAAGAAAAACCAGCCACTTCCGTCATCAACGTATCATGAGATTGAGCGGAAGAAAACTCATTTTGAATGTTTCTAAAAAATGGCAAATCAAAATATTGATGGATTGCCTTTTGAAATTGATCATTATCTATAATCTTAGCTTTACAACGACGATTAGTCACCTGAATTTCATCAATCGGTAAATTAGGCATTACATAGAAAACCCTTTTAGAATCCTTTGAATCATTTGAAAAAAGCGTCAAAAGTTTTTTTATATCATCAAAAACTTCCGGATAAGTTAAAAACTCTATAAACAAACTATCTTGACCATCAAAACTATTAATATAAAAAGAAATATCACGAATTTTATCCTCATCATATTGTAAACAAGATTTTGCTAATCTTATAAATGGTTGCCCTGATAAATAGCCATCTCTAAGTCCCAATACAATTGCTTTCAATTGATAGTAATCCATTGCTTTCATACACATCCTACTCCCATCATAATATCAAAAGAAAAGAATTAAATTGTCATTAATTCTCCTTCTTTCTCTTTTAACATTTCATCAATCTTTTTATTATAGGTCTGTACTAATTCCTGTACTTCCTTTTCCATATTCTTTTCCATATCCTCAGGTAAATCTTCAGCTTCTACCATCTCTAACGCTTCATGACGGTTATTACGAACAGATACTTTTGCATCTTCTGCAATAGATTTTACTTGCTTAGTTAATTCCTTTCTTCTTTCTTCTGTAAGAGCAGGAATAACAATACGAACGGTCTCTCCATCATTACTAGGATTATAACCTAAGTTAGCAGCTATAATAGCCTTTTCAATTGCTCCCAAAGAACTACGATCAAAAGGCTTAATCAACAACTGCGTTGCCTCTGGTACAGAAATAGTTGCCAATTGCTTAAGTGGAGTCATACTTCCATAATATTCAACCATGACACCATCTAAGCTAGCTGGATTCGCTCTACCAGCACGAACAGAAGAAAATCTCTTTTCTAAATTCTTAAGAGTATTTTCCATACTTTCTTTTGTAATTTTGATAATATCACTATCCATTAAATTCATCTCTCCTTGCTATCATTATAATATAAACTACTTGAAAAAGAAAGAAAAAGTAAAAAAAGTGTCCAAATAAGGACACTATATATATTCTGAAATTAAATCTAAATATTCTTTTTCTAATTGTACAGCACTGTCTTCATCCATAGAAGAATCTTCGTGAACCAAATAATCAGCAGAATCTATTACTTTTCCATCAGATATTATATAAACAATTGGTAAAGAACTATCTTCATTCAAATCCAAAAGTTCACAAATCTTTTGAAACTTTTCCCCTTTTTTATTCTTAATTCTTTCTGGATTAAAGTAATAAACTTGACTAACTTTTTCTTCTTTTAAGACTTTATTTAAAACTCTTGCTCCAAAAGTAGACCATTCAGAGTCAGAATCCCCTAAAAACAAAATGCCGGATTTATTTTCAAACAATTCTAAGACATCATCCATTGTAGCATATTGAAATGGATTTTTCTTACTAATAGAATATTCGTTTGCGAACTTCTCCGCATCAGTCAATTCCTCAGTCTTCTTGATTGAACAACCTCCTAAGAAAAACAACACACTACATACTACAATTAGAACTACTACTTTCTTCATACCTACTCCTATTAAATTATGCTCCTTGAATTTGACTCATAACTTCATCAGCAAAATTTTCTTGCTTCTTTTCAATTCCTTCTCCAACAGCAAAACGAGTCATAGAAACAATCTCTCCACCGTTAGATTTTACATAATTTAATACATTTGTATTAGAATCTTTAATAAATGCTTGTTCCTCTAAACAAACTTCTTTATAGAACTTATTAAGTCTTCCAGTAACCATTTTTTCTGCAATATCTGCAGGTTTACCTTCACCCATAACTTGTTCTTTAATAACATGCGATTCTCTCTCAACTAAATCAGCTGGAACCTCATCACGTCTTAATGCTGTTGGATTCATAGCAGCAACGTGCATAGCAACATCTCTTGCTACTTCTTCGTTTGTACCATCTAATACGACAACAGCAGTGATTTTTCCACCCATATGAGAATAAATTCCAAACACTTGACTATCTGTCTTTTCAATTCTTTCAAATCTTCTAAAACTAATCTTTTCTCCAATTTTAGCAACAAAGTTAACGATAGCTTCTCCAATAGTTTCACTACCACCTTCAATAGTTAAATCATTTGCCTCATCCATAGTTTTAATATCATGATGTAATAATGTATTCATAATATTAGAAACCAACGCTTTAAAATCATCGTTTTGAGCAACGAAATCCGTTTCACAATTAACCTCTAATAAAACAGCAACATTACCATCTACCTTAGCCTCGGTTAAGCCTTCAGCAGCAACTCTACTCTCTTTCTTAGCAGCTTTACTAATACCTTTTTCTCTTAACCAATCAATTGCTTGCTCCATATCACCATTAGTAGCTTCTAACGCTTTTTTACAATCAAGCATTCCAGCCCCTGTTCTCTCTCTTAATTCTTTAACATCACTTGCTTTAATCATTTATATCCTCCTCTTTTATACAATAAAAGGGTGAATACCATCCACCCCTCCTAATATTAGTTTAACACAATTATTTAGATAATACTTCAACTAATTCAGCTTTTTTCATAGTAGAATAACCCTTAACACCAGCTTCTTTAGCAGCCTTCTTTAAATCAGCTAAAGTCATAGCAGAATAATCTACAGGATTAGCCTCAGACTTTAATTCAGCTTTTTCTTCCTCTTTTACTTCTACTTTTTCTTCTTTCTTTTCTTCTTTAACTGGTTTTTCGGCCTTTTCTACTTTCTCAGCTTTTTCTTCTTTTACTACTTCTTTCTTAGAAGCTCTTTTTTCTACTTTTGTCTTATCATCATCATTAACATAATCAATAATTTCATTTCCATTAACTTCAGCAATCGCATTAGTTAATACCCCAAGTAATAACTTAACAGCACGAACGGCATCATCATTACCAGGAATAACATAATCAACTAAATCAGGATCACAATTAGTATCTACGATACCAAATACTGGAATACCTAAAATACGAGCTTCTTTAATTGCGTTTTCTTCCTTACGAGGATCAACAATTACTAATGCTTGAGGTAATCTCTTCATATCACGAATACCTCTTAAGTTCTTATCTAACTTAGCATATTCTTTTTTAATTTGAATAACTTCTTTTTTAGGTAATAAATCGAATGTACCATCAGCTTCCATCTTATCGATATCATCCATTCTCTTAATTCTAGAACGAATCGTCTTAAAGTTTGTTAATGTTCCGCCTAACCATCTTTCATTAACGAAATACATATTAGTTCTAGTAGCACATTCTTCAGCAGCTTCTTGAGCTTGTTTCTTAGTTCCTACAAATAAAACTTTTCCTTGAGCTTCAGCAATACCTTTCATTGCCTCATATGCTTCTTCTAACTTCTTAACTGTTTTTTGTAAATCGATGATATAAATGTCATCTCTTGTAGTATAGATGTACTCCTTCATCTTTGGATTCCATCTTCTTCTTTGATGTCCAAAATGAACACCAGCTTCTAATAAATAATTCATTGATACTATAGCCATAAATATAATTCTCCTTTTCGTTATTTCTTCTATTAGTTTCTAATATTCATCACCCTAAGGCACTCGACAAATAAATCCACTAATATGTTTATTTAGTTAATGCTGCAACCAATTCAGCTTTTTTCATAGTAGAATATCCTTCTACCTTAGCTTCTTTAGCAGCTTTCTTTAATTCAGCAACTGTCATTTTAGAATAATCAACAGCATCAGCCTTTTCTTCTTTTACTTCAGCTTTTTCTTCTTTTTTAGGTGCTGCTTTCTTAGTAGTAGTCTTTTCTGCTTTGCTATCACTCTTACCAGTAGCAATTGTTACTTCATGACCAATAACTTCTTCTGCACGAGTAACTTTTCCTTCTTTACCAGCACGTGCAATTTTAACGAATTCACTAAACATCTTAGGATCATTAATTGCAATTTCTGATAACATCTTACGGTTAACTTCAACTCCAGCTTTTGTTAAACCTTCGATAAATCTAGAATAACTGATATCGTTTTGACGACATGCAGCATTGATTCTAGTAATCCATAATTTTCTAAAATCTCTCTTTCTTTGTCTTCTATCTCTGAATGCATATTGTCCAGAATTCATTAATTGTTCTTTTGCTGTTTTATAAAGTCTATGCTTACTACCAAAGTAACCTTTAGCTTGTTTTAATACTTTTTTATGACGAGCCTTTGTAACTGCTCCATTCTTTACTCTTGCCATGTTTCTTCCTCCTTCAATTTACTTCTTGCAATTAGATTAAATTCTTTAATCTATTTTGATCTGCTTTACTTAAATTAGATCCTTTTCTATTCTTTCTATTAACACTTGTTGGTTTATCACCAGTGTTATGACGACTTCCTGGACGTCCAATTTTATAATCATTCTTACGTTTGTTAACCACTTTTGCTGTTCCTTTATGTGTCTTAATTTTTGGCATAACTATTCCTCCTACTATTTATTTTTCTTTGGAACCAATAACATAGTCATGGTTCTGCCGTCTAATTTGGGTTTTTGTTCTATATCCGCAATTTCTGTAACACGAGATGCAAATTGTTCTAAAACTTCCTTACCTAACTCCGTATGAGCCATTTGACGACCTTTAAAACGGACAGAAAGTTTAATTCTATCACCTTTTTCTAAGTATTTAGTAGCATTTCTAAGCTTTGTTTCAAAGTCTCCTACATCAATCACAGGTGATAAACGATATTCTTTCAACTCAGACATATTTGCTTTTTGTCTTTTTAATGCTTCTTTTTCCTTCTTACGTTTTTCATAACGGTACTTATTATAGTCCATTACTTTACAAACTGGTGGATTAGCATTTGGACTCATTAAAACCAAATCTAAATTTGCATAACTTGCCAATGTTAAAGCATCTTGTAAAGACTTAACTCCGACTTGCTCCCCATTAGGACCAATAACTAACACTTCACGTGCTTTAATTTGATCATTAATAGGTTGATTCCCCTTATTACTTGCTATAATTAACACCTCCATTATTACAAGAAAAAGAAAAGTGGATATAAAACCTTTATATCCACTAAAAAACCAAAACGTAACAAAACAATTTTGTTCTCTAGGCTTTTGACCCATCGCTAGTTGCAATCAGGTGGATATAAATCTCTTTCCTTTTTTCTCGACTAGTAATATTTTATGCTATTAATGTTTATTTGTCAACAACTTTTTACTTTTATAACTAAATTTTAATGAACGAGCATGGTATTTCATAAACTGTAACCAAATAAATCCCTGCTCAACTACTAAATTTAACATTTTATATTCAACCGTCCCCTCATGTGTAGCACATTATACCACAAAAACAAAAAAATGTCAATTTTACACAAAGGCACCTAAATACGTATCTATTTCTTACGAAACTTTTTATAACTTTTAACATTCTTTCTTCGAATTTCTTTTGTATGATTCTCTAATTGATTCATACTCATAGAAAATAACGGCTCTACCTCTTCTTCTCCCATCAAAGAGCAAGCATAAATCATAGAAACATGATGAATAGGAGAAACCCAGGAAACGAATTGTTGTTCCTTCACAGAATCAATAAAATTTTCATCCTCGCATATATGATTCGCATAATCTCGTACCGAATTCATAAGTTCCAGCAATCGTTTTCCATTCTTTTCAGTAAAATGAGCAGTCACAGCTCTAGAAGAACGCTCCGGAACATATCGTTCACATTGCTGAATAGATTGAATAGGAAAAGGATGGTCTTTCGCATCATAAAAATAATTAAACATTTGTAAAATATCAAAGCCTTCTAACCTAGCCTCAACTCTTTGCTTAAAATCAGGATTAGAAACTATACCACTAGCAATCTGATAAGGTAAAATATTAGAAATAACTCCCCTTGCTTGTCCATTTCGAGTAACCACAGTATTGGTATTAGAACGAGAAAAATACAAATCATTTAAAGAAGAAACTAAATCCAAACTATTAGGAATCACTGTATCCGTAATCCCAATTCTATCTTGTGTTTGAATCATAGCATAAAGTAAACGATTAGCCAAATCAAAAGGCTCTCTCTCTTCATGATGTTGAACAATAGAAAACGCATCATCAATCTCTTCTTCACTTAATGCTCGAATTGGAGCAATCACTCCAGAAGGCAACTTTCTACCAAGTTCTACAAAAACTTGATTATCAGAATCCCAATAATTAGTCAACATACCAATATACTTTAAATCTTTCAAAACCAAACGATACTCTCTTCTTTTTTCTCTATTCTCTGCTAATTCTTTACAATAGTCACGATAAGAAATATCCCTCTCATAAGCACTTTGAGCAAGTTCTGCCTCACTAGGTAAATGAACATGAGAATAAAACCCTTTTAAATTCATAATAAAACTCCTTCATATCATTCCAACCCCGTCAATTTAATAATAAAAAGATATAAAACCGAAATGATAGCTTGTATTATAGCACTTTTTTTCTTTTTTAGCAAAAAAAAGAACCACATCGGTTCTTATACTTGTTTTTTCCTACGCCATACAGTAACTCCAATTATTCCTCCACCAATCAAAACAACCAATGCTCCAGCAATATAAAATATATTAGCAACACTAAGTCCAGTATCTGGAACATCAACCACTAACGTATTATCTATAGTCTCAGAAACATTTTGAATAACTTTACTAGTATTTTCAGGTTGCAAATTATCTGCAAACTCACTAATATCATTTAAATTATGAAACACAAACTGCTCCATATTACCAGTAGCATCTTCATAACCAAAGAAATTATCTTCATTATCGGTAAGATAAATAAGATCAGATAACACCATACCTTCAGTCTCATCATAAAGTTTATCTTCTAATACATAAGCTCCAAGGATTTGAGAAGTAGATTGATTAATAGAAATCCTCTTAACAAAAGAGTTAAATACCTCTTCACTAGTTAAATTAAAAAAATTATCGTCAGTAACCTCAGCTACCAAATATTTCATAAAATCCATCTGATAACCTGCATAATTAGGTTTATTGATAAAATGAAAATCAACCGCAAGTGTAACAAAATAAATATTATTTTCTGTTACCTCTACACCTTCTGAATTCAATTTTTGCATAACTAACTGCTCTATTGTACTAAAATCAATTCCTAAATTTAACTTAACAAAAGTTGCATTATAACTATCCATATTAGAATAATCACTATCTACCATATTAGCCTTCATTGCTTCCGGCAAAATAGAATAATTCGTACCTGTCACAGGTAATACATAAGTTGGATTTGAACTAAAAGTAACAGTATCATCATCAGAAATATTAATATTATAAATATTAATATTTACTCCTTCAATCACATAAGTATAGCTACCTGTCGTATAAGTAACAGGCAATTGATCTAAAGATACCTGTAAAGAACCATCCCCACCTGTTGTGTTTTCAATCGTACTAGAAACAATTGGATTATCTGTAGCAGAAACATTCATAATACCAAAACCTAGAACAAACACAAATACCATAATTTTTTTCATAACACCCATCATTTTTTTCTTATCCATATTAACATACTCCTTATTTTGATTTCATTATAAATAGATAATCAAATAAAAACAAGTGTTACAAGAAAGAAAATAATAAATTGACGTCAACAAAAAAGAATTCAAAACAAATGAATTCTCTTTATCTCTTAAAATTGCATCTTCTCTTCTACATAAGGAATTACTTCACTAACTGGTAAAACAATTTGTTCCATCGTATCACGATTTCTTAAAGTAACTGTACTGTTATTTAAAGTTTCATCGTCAACTGTAACAACGAACGGAGTACCTACAGCATCACATCTTCTATAACGTTTACCAATAGAAGCGGTCTCATCATAACTGGTCATAAAATGTTTAGATAATTCTGCATAAATTTCTCTAGCTTTTTCACCATGATACTTCTTATTTAAAGGTAAGACAGCTACTTTGTAAGGAGCAAGTGCTGGATGAAAATGCATCACTTCACGAGTATCTCCATTTTCTAGCGTTTCCTCATCATAAGCTTCACATAAGAAAGCAAGTATAACACGATCAAGTCCTAAAGCAGGTTCAATACAATAAGGAATAAACTTTTCATTTGTCTCAGGATCTACACATTGAAAATCTTCTCCACTACCCTTCATATGATTCGTTAAATCGTGATCCGTACGGTTAGCAATTCCCCATAATTCATCAAAACCAAATGGATATAAATATTCAATATCCGTAGTTGCTTTACTATAATGAGCAAGTTCTTCTTTCTTTTGATCATAAAAATGTAAATGTTCTTCCTTCATACCCAAAGAAAGTAAAAACTTCATACAATATTCTTTCCAATAAGAAAACCATTCCTCATCTTCTCCAGGTTTACAGAAAAATTCTAACTCCATCTGTTCAAACTCACGAGTACGGAAAATAAAATTACCTGGAGTAATCTCATTACGAAAACTTTTACCAGTCTGACCAATACCGAAAGGAAGTTTTGCTCTCATACTTCTTTGTACATTCAAAAAGTTAACAAACATACCTTGAGCAGTCTCTGGTCTTAAGTAAATAGTACTCTTTTTATCCTCAGTCACACCTTGGAAAGTCTTAAACATAATATTAAAATCACGAATTTCAGTAAAGTTTTCCTTACCACAATTAGGGCATTGAATATGATGTTCTTTAATAAAACTTTCTAATTGTTCATGACTCCAACCATCTGCATGTTCACTACTTCCCTGTTCAGACAAATATTGATTGACAATCTTATCAGCACGAAAACGTTCTTTACACTCCTTACAATCCATCAAAGGATCTGTTGCCATATTAACATGACCAGAAACTTCCCATGTTTTAGGATTCATTAAAATCGCAGATTGTATTCCATAATTATATGGACTTTCCTGAATAAATTTACGCCACCAAGCATGACGAATATTTTCTTTTAATTCCGCACCTAACGGACCATAATCCCATGTATTTGCAAGCCCTCCATAAATTTCACTTCCCTGAAATATAAATCCATATTGTTTACAATAATTCGTAAGTTTTTCCATTGTTAATTTTGCCATTTATTTCATCTCCTTTATCAATTTCTTAACTGCCTCTTTATCTTGTTCAATAACAAAACAACTAGCAAGTTCCTGTTCAATAAAACCCACTTGATACAAATGATACAATTCTTTAATCATAGGTGTATAAAAATACGTACCATTATAAAGAATAATTCGTTTATCATCTTTCATAGTACGATGTTCTTCTACAGCATTAAAAAACTCACTAAATGTACCAATACCACCAGGTAAAAACAAGAACACATCACTTTCCTCATAAATTTTATTAAATCTTTCAATCGTAGTATCTGTAAGATAGAATTCATCTAATAAGAAAGAATCTATATCATCTTCATAAATCCTAGGCGTAACCCCGATAATTTTCTTTCCTTGTTTTTGAAAAGCATCATAACAAACACCCATCAAGCCTTGATTATATGCCCCATATACCAAATCAACCCCTGGAATACTAGCAATATCTTCTACTAATTCCCTACAATCTGAAACAATCTCTGAATCTAAAGAATCACTAGAAGAACAACCTATAAATAGTCTCATACTATCTCCTCTCCAAAAAAGAAAACTTCTAGAATAATGTAAGGACGAGTATTCCCGCGGTTCCACCTTACTTATTCTAGAAGAATCAACTTATCTTTATACTGCTCGCGGCTTTCCACACCGGTCATCACACTTATTACTTATAATATACAAAAGGATTTTTTCTGTGTCAAGTTCAATTACCAAATTAAATATTTATATTTGATAATAGAAACTTTAGAACCAGAATATTTCTTAATCTTAGGCTTTTTCACATAAGAAAGTACAGAACCTAAAAAATCTGCCAATTGAAAAACAACATAAATTAACAAGATGGTAACAAACACAATATAGAAGTTTTCAATCTTGGTCATAGTAAACATTAATAACCATAAAGCTATAATAGCAACAACACAACCAATAAGATCAAGAATAAATAATACTTTCTCCCTTCTACTTTCAACCATATAAATTCCCCCTTTAAATTGTGCATATTATATCATAAAACACAAAAAAAATCAAGTTTTACACTTGATCTAACTTATGTAACTGTCGAATAAAGTCTTTACTCTTCAAATAAATACCTGTATAACGATCATAATAATCATCTAAAAATTGATTGATTTCCATGACCACGGATTCACTAACTTCTAATTTAGAAATACTCTTAATACCAACATAATAAAACATACGAATTAACTTAATCATCTTATCAGACACCAATGGTTCATTATGATAACAATTACGACATAAATATCCTCCGGCTGTAGAATCGACAGTCACAATCTGCTTATCGCTACCACAGATGCTACAACAATCAATACTAGGACGAACTCCTAAATAATCCAATAACTTGAGTTCTAAAATCTCCGTTAAAATAATAGGAGACAACCCTTCTTCCATTTTAACCAAAGTATCTTTCAATAAATCTAATATGGTAACATCATCATTTTCTCTAACGACCTGAGTAGTTAGCTCTAATAAAAAAGAAGCATAACTAACTTTTTCTAGGTCAGTAAGTAATTTCGAAAAAGAATCAATAACATCAACAGCAGTTAACGTAGAAAGACCATGTTCCTTATAATAAATATGAAACTTACCATAAAGAAGCTTACGACTAACTCCACGTAACTTACTTTTCATATTACGACATCCCTTAGAAATAATACCAATCAAACCATATTCTTTTGTAAATACATTTAAAATCTTACTTGATTCACTATAGTTTGTCTCACTTAATACAATACCTTCAACACACTCTATTTTCAAACTTCATCACTTCTTCTTTGCAATTGCTTGATATAAACGATAATATTTAATTTCTCCAGTCTTTTTAAATAATTCCCATAAAATATCTTTCATTAAAATCACCTCTATATTTCTATAGTGGTGATTTCTATTTTATTTTATACAAAATTTATTCATCTTCTTCTTTTAAACCAAGTTCTAAGAAATACTTCTCTTCATCTCTCCAGTTTTTTAATGTTTTAACATAAGTTTCCAAATAAACTTTTTTCCCAAGAAAATTCTCCATATCATGACGAGCTCGCATGCCAATTTCTTTTAACATAGCACCACCCTTACCAATAATAATTTTCTTGATATTTTCTCTATCGACAACAATTAAAACCTGAATATGAACCAAATTTTCCTCTTCTTCATAATTTTCTACATAACAAGTAACACTATGAGGAATTTCCTGTCTTGTTAATTCTAATACTTTCTCACGAACAAACTCAGCCATAATAAATCGAGTAGAAACATTCGTCAAATCTTCATCAGAGTAAATCTTATCCATCTCTGGTAAATATTTTTTTAAACTATGAATCAAATGATCAAAATTATCTTTCTTCTTAGCAGAAATAGGAATAATCTCTGCAAAATCATACTTCTTCTGCAACTCTTCAATCTTTCCTAATAAAACACTCTTATCTTTTAGTTGATCTACTTTATTTAATAATAAGAAAACAGGAACACCACAATCTTTAATTTTATCTAAAATAAATTCGTCTCCTCTACCAAACCCTTTATAAATATCAACCAAAAATAAAATAACATCAACACCCTCTGTATTATTATAAGCTTTTTTATTCATCAAATTACCAAGCTTATGCGTAGGCTTATGAATACCCGGTGTATCAATAAAAATAATTTGAGAATCATCATCATTATAAATCCCTTGAATGACATTACGGGTCGTACCACTAACATTAGAAGTAATGGCTAATTTCATACCAAGTAAACTATTTAACAAAGTACTCTTACCAACATTTGGTCTTCCTACTAAACTAACAAATCCACATTTCATGCTAAATCATCCTCTCCAAAAGGATAGGGACATAACTCTTCTACCGTATGTACTATCATATCCCCATCTGTAGAATAACAATACACTCTAGCATCCCTTCTAAACATTTCAGAAATCATTTGTCGGCAAACAAAACAAGGCATACCAACTTTTCCACTAGAGACCATCACATGAAGTTCTAAAAAATCTTCTTTTTTAACTCCATCCGTAATGGCATGAAAAATAGCACTTCTTTCTGCACAAGTACCAGCTCTTGTACTAGCATCTTCTACATTAACTCCAAAAAACTCTCTTCCATCTCTTGTGACAACACAAGCAGAAACAGGAAAATGAGAGATTGGAACATAACTATTTTGATGTAATTTGAATAATTTATCTTTCATAATAATTCACCTACAAACTCTACTACCTCTGGAACAAAAATAATAAGACCAATGATAGCTGAAATAATAGCCATCATAAGTACACCCGCACTCGCTGTATCCTTTGCAAGTTTTGCCAAAGGATGAATATTAGGAGACGCTAAGTCCACAACATATTCAATAGCCGTATTAAAAAATTCAGCCATCAAAACTAAACCAATTAATATCAAACAGACAAGCCACTCTAAATAACTGATTTGAAAAACAAATCCAAAGATAATAACCAATATCGCAATCACTGTATGAATCTTTAAATTCTGTTCCCCTTTATATGCTTCACTTATACCACAAAAAGCATAACGAAAACTATCGACCAACCTCTTTTTATCTAAAATAACCCTTTTCTTTTTATCGTTCGATTTTGCAGTCATGTAATACCTCCTCTTGTTTAGAAAACATAACCTCTTCCTCTTCTTTGGTCTGATGATCATATCCTAATAAATGATAAAAACCATGAACCGCTAAAAAAGAAAGTTCTCGAAGCAAAGAATGTCCATACTCTTCTGCTTGTGAAATTGCTTTATCAATAGAGATATAAATATCACCTAAAATCCTTTCCCCATCTGGCTCTTCTATATCTTTTTCATCTTCTAACGCAAAAGTAATCACATCCGTCTCACGATCAATATGTCGATAATTTTTATTTAGTTCATGAATATAATCATTGTCCACAATAATGACATTAAATACAACATGTTCTAACTTTTCTTTTGCAATTGCGTGCTCTAACACATCTCTTACCGTCTCTAATTCCAATATTTCTCGATCTGTTTGATTAAATATTTCTAATTCGTTCACTTTATCACCTCTACAACAACGAAATTAACCCAATCAATAAAACAATCGCTATTATATTTAAAAATGTCTCACTTTTCAACACATCCGGCAATTTTTTTCCAATTTTTGATAATCCATAATAACATAAGAAACCTAAAGTTCCACCTAGAAGGTTCAATAAAATATCATCAATATCAAACACTCTACCAATCACCATTTGAACAACCTCAATCGAACAAGAGGCAATTAACGTAAGGATAAGAGGAAGCCAAGCCTTCTCACACTTTAAATAATAACTGACAAAAAAACCAAATGGTAAAAATAATAACATATTACCAACCACATTCTTAATAAATAACCGACTACCAAAATCATAACGAAAGATTTCCTTAAAAGGAATAAAATTATTACTAGACCAACTAACCGTATCTTGAAAAGTTACCACTTGGAACAAACACAAAACATAAAGAATAAAACATAGCAATAATAAATCCTGGTACAAGACAAACTTAGTATGAGTTTTCCATAGATACGCAATACGAAAAGACACTATAATAATAGTAGAAATCAAAACCATAGGCCATGTAAAATTGACAACACCCTGAATCGTATTAGAAAGTGGTCCAAACATGTTTACTCCTCCTCTTGATTCTTTTCATTCTCTTTCACAATATCTACATTCTCAATACTAACAGTATCTGTAATATCTTCTTTAACTTGAAAGAATACTTCTACTACTATTTTACTATCTTTTTCATACTTTTTCAAAATTTTTTTAGAAATTACCTCATCCTGTTTAGAAAGTTTATGATGAATCTTCTCTTCCGCCAAAGAAAAAGCGAAAGAATCAACGTTTTCCAAAGTATATTCTTGATCAACTACATCAGTTTCTAAATAAGTAGAAAATAGTAATTGAATCGGTAAAAGTCTAGAACTTAAAATGGACACACTCCTCTTTTGATACGTATCATAATGAGAAAATAAATGATAGGTGTGACCTAAAAACTGAACTTCCACTTTATGTTTCTTTTTACCCGTCACCTTCTCTTCATGATAATGTTTAGGAATTTCTAATGTTACTTGATACCAAACCTCCCCAAATACCTGTCCCTTAGCACATCGTTTACTGACAATTTCTTCTTTGTTATAGATAAGTCCACTAATAATAACGTCTCCCTTTTGTACATAATCAAGACGTTTTTTCATAACCTCCCCTTCTTCTGCATGAATTTCTAATATCATAGCATCCTTCTTTGCCACAATACTTTGCGGTTGACACACCTCTTCCTCTTTATTCTTTTTTCTCTCCTCTACACGAACAATATATTTGGTACCAACCTCTTCTATCTCCAACCATTCAATTCTTTCTGTTTCTTTCTCTAAAATCTTTTCTACAATCTCTTCTTTTTCTTCATAACTAACTTTAAAATGGAATTCCTCAATCCCAAACTCTTCCAAATCCCGATAAATAATAGACTGAATTTCTTCATTAGAATGAATGACTTCAATCTGAAAGATAACATGACTAAGAAAAAATAAAACACCAAAAAAGAAAAACAAGCCAGCTAAAAATATAAAATACTTATGAATCAAATATTTAACTTTTAATAGACCATAACGATTTAAAACAGTAATCTGATAACTAGTCTTAATATCCATAATCTTCTGATAATCAGAAGCATTAACCACTAAGATAATACCAAGAGAATTTTCCTCTTTCTGATAAATAGATATATGCATATGAATTAACATAGATAAAAAATATCTAGGATTTTTTCCCTGAATCAAGATACGATAACGATTATTCATAGAACACTTCAACACCTTCGATATGCCCCTGTATTAAAACTTCACTCTCTAACAATCTTTGTAATGTAAAATGTTCACCCTTCACAACCACTCTCCCATAACTAGTAGAAAAAGAAACTCTAGTTTCTTCTAAAGATAAAATCTTAATAAAATTAATAGCTAAAAACCGTTGTTTAAACAACGTAAGGCGAAATTCTTGATCCAAAATATAATCCTTTACTCTTGAAAGCATAACATCACCTAATAAAAGATATGAAAAAAAAAGACTTTTTAGTCTTCTATTGTAACTTTGCTTTAATTAATTCACTAACATGTTTCATATCCGCACGCCCTTTTAATTTTGGTTGTACTTCTCTCATTACTTTACCCATATCACGAGCACCTTCAGGGTGAACCACAGAAAATACCTCATCAATAACAGCCACTATCTCTTCTTCTGATAATTGTTCAGGTAAATAACTTTGTAAAATATCAATCTCTGCCTGTGTTTTCGCAACTAAATCATTTCTACCACCTTTTTCAAATTCACTGATAGAATCTTTTCTTTGCTTAATACCACGATTGACAACTTCAATTAATAGATCATCATTAATCTCACGTTTTTTATCAATATGTTCTTTATCTAAATCACCCTTAATCATACGGATGGTAGTAAGACGATCTTTATCTTTTGCCTTCATTGCCTCAATCATATCTTGTTTTAATTTTTCTACCATAATCTCATCTCCTTACTCATATTATACAAAACAAAAATAAATTATTCAAATAATTATCAACCATAAAACCTGTTAAAATTCATATCTTCATTAAACATAGTACCACTCCACAAAAATAAAAAAGACAAGATTTTACTCTCTTGTCTTCTGATAAACCTTACCAAATTGATTAGAATCACTCACCTCAACTGGTTCTGTATTAATATAGACCGTAGTTTCAAATTCAAAACTATCATTCATATCATAGTCATAGTCTAAAACTTCATAGCCATCTGGAGCATCAACTTGTTTGGTCCCTTCATAACCAAATAAAAAATTAAAATCTCGATTAATATCAACAAGTACATGTTCATTCGTATCATAAACTCCATCACTATGATCATAACTAGATATCTCTTCTACTGGAGTCCCGATAGTATCATCCACTTCTACCACAACAGGAACTGTATTTTGATAAACAATCGTTTCAAACTCCAAAGAATCTGTTTTATCATAATCATAATCTACTACTTGGTAGCCAGGAATTTGCCCAACTTCCTTCATTTCATCCTTACCCCAGAAAGGATTAAATCCCCTGTGAATAACAACCATGATATCTTCTCCAACATCATAAGTAGAAGACTCTCCTCTTTCTTCTAAAGCTGTAACTGGACTACCAAAGGAATGAATATCGCTAACTTCAACAGTTTCATCATTTACATAAGTAATATTTTCGAATTCAAAGCTATCTGTCTTATCATAGTCATAATCCAAAACTCGATATCCATTCGGCGCTGTTAAATGAAAGACCTGATCTCCCTTTCCAAAAAGAAAAGAAAAATTACGATTAATATCCACAATGACATGCCTACCTGCCTCATAAAGTGCACCATCTTCCGAAACCTCTGCTACTGGAGTCCCAATATTATCAGGATTTAATACCGTAACAGGAACAACATTCTCATACACATAATCATGAAACTCAAAATTATCCGTCTTGTCATAATCATAATCGGAAATCTGGTATCCTTCTGGTGCTGTTAATCCATAAAGACCATCTCTTCCAAAGAACGGATTAAAATCTCTAACAACTTCAACAATTTGATGTTCTCCCGTAGCATATTCTGTTTCAGAATATCCGTCATTACTATTGGTACACCCCGATAATGACAACACTAAACTAGTAACAATCGCAACAAAAAAAGTACCATTTAATTTCCTTAAAATCTTTCCTGACATAATAACCTCCTTAATAACAGAGAAAGAAAAAAGAGACCTTAGTCTCTGTTATCTTTACGATTTCTTTTCTTTGAATTCTTAATTCCTTCTTTTTTAGCTGCTCTTCTAGCTACTCCTGGTTTAATATAAGATTCACGTTTTTTGCACTCTGAAGGGACACCGTCTCTAGCCACTTTTTGTTTGAATTTTCTTAGTGCTAAATCCAAATTACCATTTTTTACTGTTACTTGTGTTGCCATCAATTATCCCTCCCTTCGCTTTAACTACAAAGAATTATATCAGACCTTCCCTTATATTTCAACATTTTTTATGAACTTTTTTAGAAAAAAACGAAATATTACAACAAATTTCCCACAAAAATTCCTAAATGATACAAAAAAATCATACCAATCCCTAAAACGATAGAAAGAAACAACGTGAAAAAAATTTGTTTTACTCTAAAGGACATAAATTTCCCTCTGCCACTCTACGAATAGCACTTCCAACACTTCTTCCAGCATCTAACAACAACTTAATAACATTCGTAAATGCATTAATAACAGTACCAGAAATACTATCTCCACCAATAATCGAATCTAATTCATGTATATCTACTGTTTTCATTTTTGACAAGGATTAGGACTAGTAATTCCTTCTAGCACACCAGCTAAAAACACCACAACTGCAGCAATACCAACTACTACCCATCCAGATACACCTCCTCTCACATGATCTAACTCAAGATGACTGACAATCTCCACATTAACCTCCTTTCCAAATGTTGAAAAAAAGAAAACTAAAAGACTTCTTTTGCGGTTGTATTCCCAATAAAATAGAATCGTTTTCTGCATAATCAGATAAAGAAATCTGTAAAACAACCTGATGATAAGTCTTCTTCTTTTGCTTCATATAATCACGATACACAGTATCAATAACAAAAGATTTCTTCTCACCATCAATCAGAACATTCTTATTACGATAAAACCATGATAACTCCTTAGAAGTTAATAACACGACCACTCGATTTTTACTAAAAACAACACCTGAAATCATTTGATAATAAGAAAAAGAGGAAAAACGAAAGAAAAAATATAAGGCAAACACAAAAATAATGATAAAAAAAATGGAAAAAAGTTGAGTAGCAAAAAAATTCTCATAAGGTTTATAATTCACAAATTTCCCCCTTCTCTAATCTGTACTTAGCATCGTACAATTCTAAATGCTGGAGTCTATGGCTAATAACTATAACCGTTTTATCTTTCAAATAAGAAAAAACATTACACAAAATAATTCTTTCTTGATCAACATCAATCTGATGAAATGCCTCATCAAAAATATAGATATCACTATTTTTTAGTAATGCTCTAGCAAGCAAAATCTTTTGACGTTCGCCACCACTAAAATTAAACCCATTTTCCTCTACCATACTCTGATATCCCATTGGCAACTTTGAAAGCAAAGTATCTAGTTTTACCATTTGACTAATCTCATCAACCTTCTCTTGAGAAACGTCACGATTTAAAGTGATATTATATAATAAAGTATTAGAAAACAAAAACTCATTGCCTGTTACATAAGAGATATGACTACGAAGTAGTTCTAAATGTAAATGATTAATATCAAAACCGCCAATTCGAACCATTCCATAGGGCACTTCTAAATAACGCATCAAAATTTTTACCAAACTACTCTTTCCTCCACCAGACTCTCCAGTAAAAAGCACTTTAGTATGTGCAGGAATTACTAAAGAAAAGTCCGAAAACAAAGGTCTACTAGAATAAGAAAAAGACAACTGGGAAAAAACAATATCACCATCTAATTTCATAAGTTGATAATAAGTACCACCATCAAAGTTTTCACGAAATAAGGTAAACAAATCTTGAATTCTAGAAATAGCAATAGGTATTTGATAACTATCAAAGAAAAAAGATAAAAAACGATTACCACAACCCAATAAATACTGAAAAATATACTGACAAATAAAAAATTGAGCAATCGAAAAAGTGCCGTGAATTAAAAAATAAGCACCCATCCCATAAAAAATAAGTAACATCAGATAATAAAGAATCTGTTTGCCACTTTCCTCTAACAATAAAATTCGATTTAATTGATAACTTCGAATAAGATAGGAATGATATCGTTTTTCAAATTGATTTAAAAAATCATACTCCAAATGTAACCCTTTAATAGTATCTACATTCTGAAAAGACTCTACTAAAAAAGATTGAAAAAAATCACTACGAGATAAAATCTTTTTCTGCTTTTTCCTCTTAATACGATAAAGACTAACTCCTAGACAAAAAGATAATAAAAAATAGAAAAGAAAAAGAATCAAAAAATAAGAATGTATTCGAAACAATAACCAAGAGAAAATAAGAAAAAAGAATACATCGGTCACGACAGTTACAAATAATTGCAAGAAAAAATTTTTAACTTTTACAACATCTTGGAACCGTTCCAAAACTTCCCCTAATGTTCGATTCTTAAAAAATAAATATGGAAGTAGAAGAATCTGTTTATAAACATATTGCATCAACTCTTCATCAAAAAGAAAGCTAACTTTTATCATAAGAATCTGTTTTAACATCCCAGCAAATAAATAACAAGAGTATATAAGGCCAAGGAACAAACTAAGTTGAAAAATAGAATCAATGATTGAAAATTGCACAGAATAGTCAAACAGATATTGAAAATGAAAAGCCGTTATAACCTGGAAAACAACACATAAAATTGAAAGGAAAAAAATTGAAAATAAATAAACTCGTCGCTTTTTACAAAAAGATTGAATAAACAGAGACAATGTCTTTTTTTCATGATATATAGGTAACGTCTTTACAGGCATCAAATAAAGAAAATAACCGCTAGAAAGCATTTGGAATTCAGCATAAGAAACCACAACTTTCCCTTTTGCTGGATCCATCAACAACACTTGCTGTTCCTTCGGATACACTTTATAGACAACAACAAAATGTTGATATTTTTTCTGGTATACAATATGAGCAATACATGGTAACCGAGAACTATCCAAAAAAGAAAGTTCACCTTTGACTCCTTCACAAGAAAAGCCTAATTCCCTAGCTGACGTTAGCAACTGATAAAAAGAAACACCAGTCTTAGTAGTACCCGTTAATTCCCTCAAATACTCCTTCGACACATCTCCCCCGTAATGTCGAATAATAGATAATAAGGAACAAATACCACAATCTTTATTTCCATCCTGCAAAACAACCTTCAATAATTCTTCCACCTCCATCTTTATTATTCGAAAAAAAAAGAAAGTTCCACCTTTTTTATATAGACCACTACAACAACTGTTTACTAAAAGGAAAGGATTTGTTATAATTAGGAAATAAGGGGGACCCATATGAATAAAAAAAGCATCATAACGCTATTTAAAGAAAGTTTAAAAAATAAAAACACCTATATTCCTAACCTTTTGACCGCATCAAGATTAGTAGGTGCTTTTGTAATCCCAGGATTATTTTTATCAGGTAATATTCCCGGAGCTATTATCGCAACAGCAGCATTTGCTTCCACCGACTTTTTCGATGGAAAAATTGCTAGAAAATACAATGGTTATAGTGAATTTGGACGTATACTAGATCCTATTGTTGATAAAGTGTTTGCTATTGTTCCAGCGATTGCTATTCTACCAAATATGCCATTATTGACATTAAATATTGGAGCTGAAGCAGCAATTGCCTACATTAATTCTAAATCCTACACGACAAATGGAAATCCCAAAAGTTCTTTTTTAGGAAAATTTAAAACTTTTTGCCTATTTCCTACAATAGGATTAGCATATCTAAGTACAGCTCTTAATATACCAGAAGTAAACATACTAGCAAACGCTTTTAGCATAGGAACATTCGCTGTTCAAGGAGCAGTTGCAAAAGACTATCACAAAAAAGCAAAAGAAGCAAATAATAAAACTGTGGAACTTGCACAAGCAAATGGTGAAAATATAGAAGAGGAAAAAGAAAAACAAAAAACAGAAGAAGTACAATATACACAAGAAAAAGAAAAAAAACAAACTCAGAATACAACAATTCCTGCATCACAACAAATAGCTAGTACGCAAGAACAACTACCAGACCAATGGCAAGATATAGACATAGATGCAATTGTTGACCAAATGCCAGAATTAATAGAGGCACCTATCGAAGAACCAAAACCTAAAGTATTAATAAGAAAAAGAAACAATACCAACAGAAGTGATGAATAGTCACTTCTTTATTTTGACAAAATAAGCAAAATAAAGTATAATATGTCTACAAAAAAGAAGGAATAAAAATGGAAATGGATAAATATAGACAATCAGTTACAGAGTTAATGGAACATTATCAATTGAAAACCTCTGATCAAAAAAAGGTTTGGAACGTAATAGAGCCAATATGGGAACATCCAGAATTTCAAAGAAGAATGAATTCAGAAGAATTTCCTCATCACGAAACCGTTAGTCTGGGAGAACATATCTTAAGCGATACAATCGTCACTTACGTACTATCACAAAAAAAAGGCTGGGATAATAAGACAACCACAACAGCAATGAATATTGCCCTATTTCACGACTTATATGAATTACCATGGCAAAATACGAAAATCAAGAAATCTAGACTTGTAAATAAGCATGGATTTACACATCCATTGGAAGGAGCAATTAATGCCGCTACTTGGTACCCATCATACTTTCAAGATGATAAAGAGTCAGAAATTATAATTGATGGTGTAGTTCATCATATGTTTCCTTTCCCAGTCCGTAGCTTCGATGGTACAGATTTAGAACTTAACACAAAAGAAAAAATAGAACAGATACCACACTATATCAAAGGATTAATTATCACTTCCAGTACCAGAGTTCAACTAGGGCCAATATCACTTTGCCCAAGTAAATTTAAACAAGGAAGAATAATGAGCAAAGCCGACAAAGTCGTGTCATTTGGAAAAGACTTAACATCTATCAACGGACTATTAGCCTGTGTAACAGGACACAATAAAAATCTAGAAGACAAATCATATTCATATCAAAAAAAATAAAGAGCTCAAGGCTCTTTTTTTAATCTACTTTTGTTCCACCAGGAAAATCTTTTGTAATAGTTAGTAGTTCCACATCCTCATCATTTGGTAAAGAAGCACAAACTAACATTCCATCAGAATCCATTCCTCTAAATTTCGCTTTCTTTAAATTTGTAACAACAACCACTCTTTTTCCAATAACATCCTCTGGTCGATAAAATTCTGCAATACTAGAAATAATCTGTCTAGGCTTATCCTCTCCTACATCAATTTGAAATACTAACAAACGATCAGCATTAGGATGTTTTTCACATTCTAAAATAACACCAATTTTAAATTCTACTTTACTAAAATCATCATAACTAATTTGTTCTTTCATATTATCACCTCATAAATATTATACCAAAAAAAAGACCTAATACCTAGACCCTTATTATATCCATAAAATAATATTTATAAACTAAGATTGATTTCAAAAATAACTTATATAGATGAAAGTCCAAATAATCATCAAAATACTGTTCTAATTCATAAGCTTCTTCTAAATAAAATTGAAATTAGGATAACCCCCTATTTTATAATACCATTAAGCCTCATTCTTGCTAATTCTAGCAATATAAAAGCTAAACCCTAAAACAACTAAACTAAGGAAAAATAAAATATAATTCAAGTATTCTAACCCTAAAATTCCAACTATCAACAATAACACATAACCAGTAATCCTTCCAATATTTAAAAACAACTCTCGTAATACCCAATATTCTGTCTTCTCATTATCATTAACAGTTGATTTAGCTAAATTGAAAAGACGTAAACCATATATAAAGGTTAATAGGCCAATACCAAAGACCCCAAATATAACTTGATATAAAACAATACTAATTTCAGATGGATTCACTGCTAATAATAACATAAATATAAAAAGTAAAATGCTCGATACATATATGATTTTTTTATCATCTTTCCCCTTATAACGTTTAGAATAAAAATAAATAACACTCAAGCTTAAAATTGCAGTAATGGACTGAATAATACCTAATTGAAAATCAGAATGAAATAAAAACATAATCAAAACAGTAACAACTGTACTAAGTACTCCATCAGAAAAAGTCATACCATTCAAATAATCAACAAAAAGCATCTTACGAACCTGTTTATCCTTCAAAAACCTTTTAAATGTACAAAGCAAATGATACTGATAATCAGATTTCGGTAAAGGTTTTAGATAAAAAGAAGCAATAATTTGAATAATAGAAAACACTAAAATAATAAGTGCTGTTAATTGATAATTAGTCGTAGTAATAATAGTGCCTAATAAAACAGGAATAAATATACTAATGAAATTTTTCGCAACATTCATTTTAAACTCAAAATCACTTCTTTTAGAATTTTCTACACAATCAGTATGATATAAATTAAATGGCAAGTGATAAAACATAGAAGAAAATCCATATAAAAAGGCAACTAAAGAAAAATGATTGGTAATCTTACTACCTAATATCATAATCATCAAAATATAAAAAAATCTTGCTAATACTCCCAATCGAAAGGTACCTAGTGAATGCCCTTTTTCAACAAAATATCCAACAAGAACACCAAAGAAACATAAAAACAAATAATTCATGATATTAAAAATTGATAAATCAACAATAGTTTGAGTAGATATTTTTACAAAATATGCCACCAAAAATGGTCCTAAAAAAATATCGATTATTTTCATACATATATAAATAATCATAATTGCTTGGCTATTTTTTCATATAAAGTACTCCTAAATATTGACTAAGTTTTCAACACAAAAAAACTCAATAATAAATAATATATAAAAAAAGCTCTTTATAGAGCTTCATAAATCAAAAATGGTGTCCGCGAGGCGACTCGAACGCCTGACCGATCGCTTAGAAGGCGATTGCTCTATCCAGCTGAGCTACGCAGACATAACTTGCTGACAAAATAAATTATACAATAAATTTCTTTTTGTTGCAAGTATTATAAACAAAAAAAGTATATAAATATATACTTTTAAAAAACTTCAACCGTTGTTCCAATAGGAACATTATCAAAAATCCATTTGGCATTATAAGTATCCAATCTGGTACACCCATAAGACTGATACTCTGGAGTACCAGTATAACCAGCATGAAATCCTTGACCAAAATCGGTACCATCAGGTTTATAATATGGAATAAAACAAGTCCACCAATCATTAGGTCCATCATAAGCAGATTTATGATCTACTTTCCACATACCTGTAAACGTATGAGACTCATTCATACCTTCGATTCCCCAAGCACCTGTTCCACAGTCATACGTTTTAATAACTCTCCAATCGCCATCTAAATTCTTAAGTACCGTAGTTCTAAAATTATCTCGATCAACAATACAATACCAATCAGTATCACTACCGTTTGTTCTGGCTTTATTACGCATCTCCTCTAAATAAGCAACATCATCAGAAAACAAAGCTCCTTCTGCTCCTAAATCCTCTATCTTATCCCCTGTTTGTGCATCATAAAATACATCTTTACCATCTTCAAGTTTAACCGTAATCAAGGAATTACCAGCATCATCCGTAAAATTAACCTTCATGGCACCATCATTCGGTAAAGCAACCACTTCTCCTGGTCCCTTATAAGTATACTTATCTCCACCCCAGCCAACAGTATTACTTGCTCCTGCATGATGACTACGAGTAGAAGTACCATAATAACCAGTAGAGCTAGCAGCTACTCCAGCAAGCAAAGAAGATGCTCTAGCAGCACTACCACTTTTACTACCAGATACAGCATCCTCTTCTTCTGTCTCTTCTTCTGTATCTTTACCAATCAAACGGTTTTGCAAACTCGTATGAGTAGAAACTACTTTTTCTATCACTTTAGAAGTATTTTGAACTTTAGTAACACACGCATCCAAATTAGACGCAATAGCAGATTTTGCTGAAGAAAAGTCAAAATCTTCACAACTAGTATCAAACCCATTTACCGTAGAATGAATCTGGCTCACTTCTCCTGCGATAGTAGTTAAAGAATCACTCACTTGAGAAACTGGATCACAATCCAATATAAATCTTTCCATATCTTCATCCTCCTAAGTATATCTATCTTCATTTTATCACAAATTAATTAAGAAAATGAAAAAAGAAAAAGTTTTTTACTACACTTGACAAAAAATAGAGAACAAACTCTATTTCCCCTCTATTTCTCCTGTTCTAGAAACTTGCCCCACATAATTATCATTTACTTCAAACATCACCATAGAAACATCATAATTATCAAAAACAGAATAAGAAATACTATATAGAACTTCTTCTAACACTTTATCATTACTATCAAATAAGTATTGATTAAAATTCAAAAACAAAACATTCTCCTGTTCATAATAATCAAGAAGTTCTACATTACTATGTAAAAAACTCATTAAATTAGATTCATAAATATAACTATTAGAAAGTTCATCAATAATAATTTTAATCTTATCACGACTATCATTTAAATACTTTGTAACAGGAACATAATAAAGCTCATCCTCTATAGAAGACAAATAATAGATAACTACTTTAGAAATATCATTACGAGAAGTCAAATCATATTCCTTATTAATTCCTATATCTTTAGTAAGTGGACTTGGTAAAGCCTCATGCGTATTAGGATATTGTTTTAATACTTCCCCTTCTACCAATAAAATAACTCGATCAATACTTTCCAAATCTAAAATACTATATACAATACCAGAAATAATTTGTTTTTCTTGTTCCACTTTCATATTTAAAAACTCTTTAGAGAAATCAACTGTTACCATACCCTCACCACATAAGACATTTAAAACCTTCGTCCCTTTAGGAATATAAGGATTTAAACCTTTAGGAAAATGATTTTCCTCTTGAATAATCAAAGAATCTAATAGTTCAAAAATCTTATCTTCTATCTTAGAACTCTCTAATAAGATTCTACTTTTAACCAAATAATTATCATCATTCAACAAATAAATATTATTGGTTGCTAAACCTGTAGTAGTTTCAATCTCTAAATTTGTTTGTAAAGTATAACGATCATCCAAATTTGGAAGTGAATAAACAAACAAAAATATAAATAAAGATAACGTCGTAACAAAAATTTTACGAATAGCTCTAGATTTAAGCATGGTATCACCTAAAAAAGTATATGAAAAATCGTACTGTTTTAGTACGATTTATAAAGATAACTCATTTAATTTTAATAGTTCAACAACCGCAGCAGCTCTTCCATTAACTCCTAATTTCTGCATCGTATTAGAAATATGATTCCGAATCGTTTTTTCACTAATATTCAACTTTTTTGCAATTTCCCTCGTCGTCATATTCTGTATCAACAACTCAAAAATCTCTCTTTCTCTAGCGGTTAATATTCCATTTGCCATATCTGCACCACCTAAAGTATTCTATGTAAATAAAATACTTTGTTGTATGCATTTACCTAAGCTTTTTGAAACTTAACCGTAATATACATCTTCTGATCATAAGCAGACTGAATCAGTCTCATCACACTATTAGCCAAACTACTATCATGTTTAGAGGAAACGCAAACAACAGATACATCTGTATTGTCAATTTTAACAAAAGAGTCTAAATCTAATTCTTTTTTGATTTTCTTTTCAAACTCTTCTTCTTTGCTCTGTAAAGAATTTAAATACTTCAATTGTTCATAAGCATTATTCTTTTCTTCACTACTAATCGTATCGCTAGTCAACTGTTCTTGTAAATCATCCATCATTCCTTGGCGTTCCTCCTCTAAACTAACTCGCATTGCTGTTAAAGAAGACACTTCTTCTACTGTATCTTTTACTTCTTCCTCTTTTTTTTCTGTCTCTTCCGTAGCCACTGCTTTCGTAAGTAGATCATTTGGCATAGTAATATAATAAACACTAAGTACCAAAATTAAACTAAACAACGTCAAAAACCATAGATTTTGTTTATTTATCATACGACTCCTCCTTAGTTCTAATAAACTATATGTACAAAAAAAAAGAATATGAACGAAATCATAATTCTTTTCCACAATGTGAACAAAACTTTGTACCAGCCATAAGCCTAGAACTATTACGATAACCACATGCATAAGTATCCCAATACAATAAATTTAAATTACTCACCTATATTTCAATTATCCTATTTAAAAAGCAAAGTATCAACGGCCTTCATAAGACCAAGTTTTCCATAATCATAAGTAAGAGCTCCCTGCATATAAGCAATATAAGGCTCACGAACAGGTCCATCACAAGAAAGCTCAATAGAAGAACCCTGTGTAAACGAACCACTGGCCATAACCACTTGATCTTGATAGCCAGGCATATCCCACGCTTCAACAATTGCATTAGAGTCAATAGGAGAACCTTGTTGAATTCCTCTAGTAAAACGAATTAGTTTATCTGGATCTCGAAAAATAATATTTTGAACAATGTCAACTCTCTCTTCTTGATAACTAGGCTCTACATCATATCCTAATTTTTCTAATACTCTACTCGTAAGTACCGCCGTCTTTAAAGCAGACGTAACAACACTAGGAGCCATAAAAATACCTTGTAAAAGTTGTTTATTAATACCCAATGATGGACCAACATCTGCCCCTTCTCCAGGTAACGTTAACCTTTCAGCACATAAATCAATTAGATCACTACGACCAGCGATATAGGCACCATTAGGAGCAATACCTCCACCGAGATTCTTAATTAAAGAGCCAACCATAATATCAGCACCAACTTCTGTAGGCTCTTTCAAACCAACCATTTCACAATAACAATTATCAACCATAACAATCACATTAGAATCCACTTTTTTAATCAAAGAAATTACTTTTTCAAGCTTTTCAATAGAAATACTCTTCCTAGTAGAATAACCTTTACTCCTTTGAATCTCTATTACTTTTACCTTATGATCTTTTAAATATTTTTCGATTCTTTCATAATCAAAATCATCGTGAATCAAATCAATTTGATCATATTCCACTCCAAAACTCCTTAAAGAACTCGCATTTTCTACAATACCAATCACTTCATCTAACGTATCATAAGGCTTACCACTAATACTTAAAAGTAAATCTCCTGGACGAAGTAAAGCAAAAAAGCAAACATTTAAAGCATGCGATCCAGAAATAAATTGACTACGAACTAATGCCTTCTCAGCCCCCAACACATCACGAAAAACAGCTTCAATGCCATCTCTACCCAAATCATTATATCCATATCCAGTAGTTGCATTAAAATGAGATTCTGTAATCTCATTTTTATGAAAACTAGATAATACTTTTAAACTATGATAATAACCATTCTTTTCTAATTTTTGAAACTCTTCTTTACATTCTTGTTCCGCTTCTTCTACAAGTTGAACAACCTTTTCACTAATTCCTAAATCTTGATACATAAACACTCACTCCCTGTATTAATTATTTAATTTTCCACCATCTACACGAATAATAGAATCATTAATATAACTAGCTTTGGAACTTGCTAAAAACAAAACCACTTTCGCAACCTCCTCTGGATCCGCAAAACGATGCAATAATATTTTGTTTTCTTCCTCTTGAATTTGTTCAATAGATAAACCATCACTCATATCTGTTTTTACCCAACCAGGGCAAACACAATTAACTAAAATATGAGGAGCAAATTCACGAGCCAAATTATGAGTTAAAGAAATAACCCCCGCTTTTGAAGCATCATAATCACAAGATTCCGGATAATAGGTATCAATTGCATTCGTAGAAGAAATATTAATAATCTTTCCTCCACCACGCTCCAACATCACCTTCGCTGCATATTTACTACATAAATAAGTCCCAATCAAATTGACATCTAAAATTCTTCTAAAGTTAGCAACAGACTTTTCAAGTAATAAACTATCTCTACAAATACCAGCATTATTAACCAAAATATCAATTTTACCAAAATGATCCACCACTTGATTCATCATTGCCTCTACTTCTTCTTCTACAGCAACATCAGCCTTTACACATAAAACATCAACATCATACTTATCTTTTATTTTTTCAGCAACTCTCTGTGCCATTAAAGCATGACGATGATAATTTAACACAACATTGACACCAGCCTTAGCAAACTCCATTGCAATAGCACTGCCAATACCCCGACTAGCCCCCGTAATTAACGCTACAACATTTGACATAACATCACTCCAATTATGAATCTTGATTAGAAAAAGACACAACACGGTTATTCTCTATAAAAGAATTAACCGTTTCTTCATCTTGAATATTGGTAATATTATAACGAACCTCTCCCTTTTCTATCACATAAACTGCTGGAACTTTTACTTCATAATCAATATTCAAGCGTTGCAAAACATCATCAAAGCTAGAAGATTGTACATTAAAATTATAATAACTAACACCTAATTGATTTAATCTATCCTCTACCATAGAACACTTATCACAACGTTCTTCATTATCACGAAAAAACACAACAAAACTCTCTTGATTACGTAGGGCTTGTAAAACTTCATTGACATCTGTACCAAAACGATTGAATATCAAAACAAACCCTATAGCCAAAACAAATACAAAAACAACAATACACAAAATCATCTTTTGCTTAAGCTCCTGTACTTCTTCTCCTCGTTCCATATCTATTCCCCTTTTCTAGTTCCATTATATCAAAAAATCACAAAAAAGAAAGAGACTTTTCAAAGTCTCTATACTCTTTCAACGCGAATAGCTACTTCTTCATCATTTAACTTATCATCAAAATCTAAGCTTTCATCCACAACAAGCTTATCTCCTAAAACTTCTCCCATAACATAATCATAATAATGATCTAACATGTCTTTAATTTTTTCTGTTCCATGATAAGTAACAACAATATGATCCGTAATAACAAAATCTGCTTCTTTTCTAAGACTTTGTACTTTACGAACAAACTCACGTGCAAGACCTTCCAAAATCAAATCATCCGTAAGCTCTGTATCCAAAACAACACAAGTACGATTATTACTACTAGAAGCATATCCTTCTTTTTGTTTTAAAGAAATAAGAACCATATCATTTGTCAATGTAAAATCATCACCATCTAAATTAACAAGTAATCCATCACTTTGAATCTTTTGAATTTGATCACTCGTAAGATGATTTAAGATTTCACTTAAAACTTTAACTTTAGGTCCAAGTGTTTTCCCTAAAACTTTAAAATTAGGTTTTACAACATACTCCAAGTATTCACTCATATTCTCTTTGAAAACTACTTCTTTTACATTTAACTCTTCCGTAATAACAGGAAGCAAATCTCCGATAATCATCTCATCACTCTTAGGTAAAATCAAATGAGAAATTGGTTGACGTACTTTAATATTTGCTTCTTCTCTTGCAAATCTACCTAAAGAACAAACCTCTCTAACCAAATCCATTCTCTCTTCAACAACTTCATCAATCAAATCAGTATTTTCTACCGGCATATCTGCAAGATGTACAGAATCTTCTTCTGTTAATCTTTGATAAATCTCCTCCGTAATAAATGGAGTAATTGGAGCACATAGTTTACATAAAGCAACCAACACTTCATATGTAGTTAAATAAACTGCTTTCTTAGATTCCGTTAATTCACTATCCCAAAAACGTCTACGATTACTACGAATATACCAATTAGACAAATCATCATTTAAAAATGGAATAATCAACTTAGTTACTTTGTTCAAATCATATTCTTGATAAGCCGCTTGAACATCACGAATAAGTTTATTTAATTTAGATAAAATCCAACGATCAATCAACTCACGTTTAGAAACAGGAATGTCATACTCTCTTGGATCAACATGATCAGCATTCGCATACATTTCAAAGAATGAATAAGCATTTCTAAATGTTGAAATGTATTTAGAATAAACCTCTTTTACTCCTTCTTCATCAAATTTTAATGGAGTCCATACAGGAGATGCATATAGCATATAAAAACGAATTGTATCAGCACCATACTGCTTCATAATCTCAATTGGATCAATAATATTACCAGTAGACTTACTCATCTTCTTACCGTAAGCATCTAACATCATATCATTAACAACAACATTCTTAAAACTACTCTTTCCACTAATTAAAGTAGATAAAACAATTAATACATAGAACCAGCCACGAGTTTGATCCACTCCTTCAGCAATAAAATCTGCTGGAAATTGAGATTCAAATAACTCTTTATTTTCAAATGGATAGTGGAATTGTGCATAAGGCATAGAACCAGAGTCAAACCAAACATCCAAAACATCACTAACACGACTCATTTCCTTACCACATTTTGGACATTTAATATGAATACGATCAACGTATGGACGATGAAGTTCTAAAGTATCAACATCAATATCACTGGTTGCTTTTTCCTTTAGTTCTTGTCGAGAACCAATCGTTTCAAAATGACCACAATCACAAGTCCAAATTGGAAGTGGACATCCCCAATAACGATTTCTAGAGATTCCCCAATCAATCATATTTTCAAGCCAATTATGAAAACGCTTTGTACCAACATAGTCTGGATACCAATTAACAGTCTTATTAGCTTCAATAATTTCATCTTTATAAGCAGTTGTTTTTACATACCAAGCTGGCTTAGCATAATAAATCAAAGGCTGTTTACATCTCCAACAATGTGGATAGTCATGAACCATTTTTTGTTTCTTAAATAACTTATCATTTTCTTTTAGCCATTTAATAATCGTAACTTCAAGTTCAGGATCCGTAACTAAAGTACCTTCCCATGGACCAGTAGTATAACATCCATCTTTTCCAACTGGGTTGATAAAAGTAATATCATTTTCCCTACAAACACGACTATCATCTTCACCAAAAGCAGGAGCCATATGAACAATACCAGTACCATCACTATCCGTAACATAATTATCAGCTAAAACTTCAAAAGCACGTCCTTCAACTTTTACAAAAGACATTAACTGTTCATACTTGACTCCAACTAAATCACTACCTTTATAAGTTTCAACTACTTCATAATCATCTCCTAATACACTATCTGCTAAACTTTTACCAACAATAAATGTATATCCACGAGAACGAACTTTTACATACTCTAAATCCGGATTGACACATAAAGCAACATTAGCCATCAAAGTCCAAGGAGTAGTAGTCCATACTAAGAAATATTCATCCTTATCCACTATTTTAAATGGAACCGTAACAGTATTAACACTAACTTCTTTATAACCCTGAGATACTTCATGAGAAGCCAGTTCTGTACCACATCTTGGACAATAAGGTAATACCTTGTTACCGTGATAAATTAAACCCTTTTTATTTAACTCATTAACAATCCACCATTCAGACTCAATATAATCATTACTACAAGTAACATAAGGATCTTCACAATCAATAAACTGCCCCATCATATCGGTAACTTTTTTAACCTCATCAATATTACTATCCGTCTCAATCTTACACTCTTCACAAAACTTCTCAATACCAAGTTTTTCAATATCATTTTTATTTTTAAAACCTAATTTTTTCTCAACATTAACTTCAATTGGAAGTCCATGAGTATCAAGACCAATCTTTCTTAAAACACGATACCCTGACATTGTCTTATACTTACAAAATGCATCTTTAATAGTTTTCGCAAAAACATGATGAATTCCAGGCTTTGCATTCGCATAAATTGGACCATCATAAAAAACAAAATCAGGACAATCCTTACGATGTTCAATGGTTCTCTCTAAAATATTCTTCTTTTGCCACTCTTTTACATAGTTAGATTCTACTTCATGAATACTACCTTTTTCTAGTTTTCTAAAATCCATATTCTATCCCCTTCCCTTTCTACCATTATTTATCATAACTTTACTAGCAGGTGCTCTATAATAAGTTTTAGGAACATCAACTACCCTATCTTGAGTAGCAAACTGTCCACGATGAGTAACATAATTTAATCCTCTCCCCACAGTAGAGGCAAATGATCTTAAATAAAGTTCAAGTTTATTCATATTAACTCCTTTCTAAACAAAAAAAGCAATTCATCCAAAGGACGAATTGCTCGTGGTACCACCTTAGTTCATAGATTTCTCTATCTCAAAACTATAACGCGTTACCGTATTTATCTTATCCATAAATCGCAACTTGAAAGTGATCCGAATGCATTTTCATAACTCATTTTCACCATCCATGAGCTCTCTACTTACTCCAAAACATCCCGTCTTTCGCACATGCTTTCCAAACTAATATAACACATATTTTAAAAGTTGACAATTAATTTCCAAATTTTTTAAAGTATTGTCTAGGAGTTTTTGCAGATTGAAAAAAAGATTGAATCTGTTCACTAGGCACACAAGAACACATTTCAAAGGAGAAAAAAGAATCGATAGCATTTATCATAGCAAAACAATCCATCACCGGAACATCCAAATCATGTAAAATATCTTGTTGAAGTTTTAACCGAATTAAAGAAATAAGCAGTTGATAATTATCATCTAAAATCTCATCACAAGAGCAATCCTCACAAATTTGATATAAATCAGAATCAAACAAATGAGCCTGTCCACTTTTTGTAATCATCATATTTCCAGGAAAGACATCCGCCATAAGAACATGATGAGAAGCTAAAGTAGTAGCATCTTGTTCCATAAATTGAAAAGAAGAAACAATATTTTCTACTGGCAAATCTAAAAAATGAGCATGAAAATCTTCCTCTAAATATTCCATCACATAGCCATCCATAGAACCACTACTATTACCATTCTTTTTCAAAATAGAATGAATATTAGGCAAACTAACCAAATGCAAATTTTTTAAAACACTGGCAACATCTGGTTTCATTCCCTTATGATAAGCCTCATCAAAAAATATTTTCACAGCAGCTTGTTTCCCATCATACTGCCATCTCCATACTTCAGCATTAACACCATGATTTAAATAAGAAAGATTATGTCGATAAAAAATATGACCATTCTCATCAACAACATCCGTATTTAAAACTCCTAAATTACGATTTCGATCCATAAACTATCACCTACGAACTAATTTTTTTAAAGAATCTCTAGGAGTATCCTCAACAAAAAACTCTTCTATCACTTCACTAGGTAACCTCTTGCCATTTCGACGAAGAGAAAACGTCTTCTTTAACCAATCATTTAACTTCTTCTTTTCTTCCGTAGAAAAAGAAAAATCAAAAAGTAAAGATGAAGAAAACAAATTACCAAGCAACCATAAAACCATATGTTGATTTTTTAACATTACATATTTAGGGTTCATATCAGAATCTACATAAAACATATCATAATCAAATAAATGCAACATCCCGTCACGCGTAATCATAGTATTATCTTTTCTAATATCATTCATCATGACTTGATAAGAAGAAAAGGCTTGCATATCATCTTCTAAATAAGAAATAGAAGAAAACAAATTAGTAGACGAAATATCCATCAAAGAAACACCTTTTTCTTCCTCAAAAAACTCCATCACATAGCCATCAATAGAACGAAAGGAAAAAGAATGATGACAAACAGTAGAATATAAATTAGGCAAATTGTAAAATTGAATTTGTGAAAAAATAGATGCAATATCCTGATGTAAGGCCAACCCATAACAATTAGGATAAAATGTCTTAACAGCAAAATCACAGCCATCATGTTGCCACTTCCATACATCCGCATTATAGCCATGACCAATGAACTTCAACTCATCGCCATAAATACAACTACCATCATCTAAAAACAATTGATAAGGTCTCTTAACTTCCATACTTCCTCCTAAAACATTCAATATCTTAACGCAAAAGAAAAAAAGAGGCAAGCTCTTTTTACTTCGGATCTAATTCTAATAATTCTATTTCATCGACAACAGCCATCTGTTGCTCCATAATAACTTTTAGTTTCCGTTTAAATATTTTCATATTCTTTTCTAAAGTTTCTGCATTATTTTCTATTTTCTCAGCCTTTAACAACGCTTCATTGACAATACGACTAGCATTATTCTTTGCATCTCGAACAATCATCTCACGCTCTTCTCTCGCCATTCTCTTAATATTATCGCCTGTCTCTTCAGCTTTTAGAATTGCTGTCTGTAACGTGCTCTCCATCTTCTTATAATGTTCAAGTTCCGCTTTTAACTTTTCTACTGCTTCTCCTTGAGCTTTACATTTCTTAATAATACCTTCTGTCTGCACAATGACATCATTAACAAACTGATTCACTTCTTGACGATTATATCCATTAGCCTCATAACTAAATTTTTCCATATAATCACCTCAGAAACTATTCACTAAAAATCAAAATCATCATCTTTGTCTTTTTTACTACCCTTATTGGATTTGCTTGGTCCAGCATCATCACTAATTTTACCTTCTACATTAACATTATTAGGAGTACATAAGAAAATTCCTCCACCTAATTTTTGTAAATCTCCACCAATAGCATAAATAGTACCGCTTAAAAAATCTACAATTCTTTTTGCTTGGTCCGGTGTAACTCTTTTCAAATTAACAACAACAGCAGAACGAGCTTTTAAATAATCTGCTATTTGTTGACTCTCAGAATAAGCACGTGGCTCAAGTAACATCATCTTACTGCCAGCAACACCATTTTCTTCATGATATTCTTCACGTGAAGTTGAATAAAATTCTTCGTCTGCTCCTTCTTCTAACACTTCATCTTCTCCACCAAATAAATTTTTTAATTTATCTAAAGCCATATTCTATCCTCCAATTTTATCTTAACTAAGTATTATTCTATCACACATTTAAAAAAAGGAAAAGTATAAATTCCTAATTATACCCCCGGTTGTATAAAACGGTTTTGTGTTGGTGCTTGCTGTACAGGTTGTGCAGCTGCTCCAGGACTCATCATTGGTTGTGTTCCCATAGCCCCTGGTGTCATAACAGGTTGTGTAGAAGTAGCAGTAACACCTGCAACTTGTTGAGGTTGAACCATTCCTTGTTGAGGCATAAAATCTGCAGTTCTAACAGCAGGTGTAGGTGCACTGACTGCACCAACACCAACACCAACAGACTGATTAATCAAAGCATCAGGATTAGCCTTTTGATACCAAACAGTCCTCAAATCAACATTATTAGAAAGTGGTCTTGGATTTGGTAAATCAATATACATAGAGGTTGGCACCTGAAAAGCACTACCGAATGCAATACAGTTTCCTGGTTTCAAATTCTTAAGTTGCAACACGATTTCAGACGAAACATTAGGAACCATCTCACGAATATATTTCAAATCCGTCGGATGTAATGTTCTAAGAATAACGAAATTCATACATTGAGAAACACAAGTATCAGACAATTCACTTGGTCTTTGTGTAATAAGTCCTAAAAATACACCGTACTTACGACCTTCCTTAGAAATACGTTCAAATATATTATAACCTAATAATTCAACATCACTATCATGTTGTACATAACGGTGAGCCTCTTCAATAATAATATGATATGCTAAACTACCACGTGGTTTGGTCGTACTTGCTCTCAAGAAAAGCATACGAGATAAAATCTTAGTAATAACCTTAGCCAAACGGTCATCAACATAGTTAATATTAAAGTTAACAATCTGAACTTTCATATTTGTTGTAGGATCCAACAATAAAGAATCAATATATTGATCTCTTGTAACATACTTAGGATAAGAAAAATACTCTTTATTCTCACCAGTTGCTAAAGTATGAAGACGAACACTCATAACATTAGCAGTATCAAACACTTTATCACTCTTTAAAATACCTTCACTAATAAGAGCAAATTCCATAGCCTGTTCCAAATCTACCAAAGTATAAAATTTATTCATATCAGCTTCACTAATTTCTTCTTGTTCTTCTGAAATATAACCACGAATAAATTCAACAACAAGTTCCATCTCTTGCATCTTACCAGTTTTATCAACATACAAACATTGTTTTAAAGTACGAACATATCCAGGTTGAGCAATAGTACTTTCTAGATTTAACTCAGAAGTATTAAACTTCGTAAGAACCGCAATAACTTGGTCACGAATCTTAGTAGAATCATTTCCACTCAATAAAATATCCTGTAACGCTCTAGCAATAATATCATTTTTTCTCTTAATAACAACACTAGAATCTCCTGTTAAAATAGGAACTAATTTCAATGTCTTCTCTAAAATTGGTAATTGAGCAGGTGTGGTAGCATCAAGCAACAAAGCCAAATCATCTACATCTAATAACCAAGCAGGAATTCTCAAAATCTCACAATCTGGATCCATAATATTCGTTGTATAAGCCTTATAATTCAAAGCTGGATTTTTCTTATGAAGATCACTAAAGGCATGAGTATACTCACCATATGCATCAAAGAAAAATAAAGACGAATTAATAGGAGCCGTTGGACTACTCGTATATAATTTTTGCAAAATAGATGCAACAGTACAACTCTTACCTGCACCAGAGTTTCCTAAAATTGCAAAATGAGCATTGAAAAACTCATTAATAGGAACATTGATTTTATACCCTTCATACACATTACTAGTACCAAAATTAGTAAAACCAAATTCTGTCTCTTGTTTTCCATACAACAAAGACAACTCGTCTTCTTGAATCAAACGAACTTGAGATTTAAATGATGGTTTAGAACTTGCTCCAGGTGTAAAAAAGTTATCATTAATTTCACCTACGACATTCGCAATCATTTTTGTCTGATTAACATTCGCAATCTCTGCTACAACCTTCTTCGTACTACCATCTTCAAAAATAACATGTAGATTAACCAAATTAGGTTGCTCATTAATATCAATATCCAATTTAATTGTAACACTATTATCAATAATCTCTTCGATTTTACCTATCATAGTAACACCCTCTATTCTATTATTAAGTATAACAAAAACAACGTCAAAAAAAAAGTGGAAATAAAGAATATTTAAAAAAAATAGATATTTGATAATATCTATCCTTCATACAAACCATGAATTTTTTCTAAATCTAAATCAGAAAGATTTTGTATTTGCCACTCTCCATCCTCTTTCGTTAAATGAAAAGTAATCGTATAAGTAGTAGTATCACTAACAGACTCCAATTCTTTCAATTTATAATCAATAAAAGCTGCACTTTTCTCAATAGCTTCTTCGGTACCTTCAACCGCATCTTCAACAACATTATCATTATCAGATTGCTCTTGATCATTTTCTTTTTCGATTTCATCCTTATGTTCTTGATAATATTCTTTGGCATCTGCAATCGTAGTAGCATAATCTAATACTTCAATTTCTACATCCACAGTAGCACTATCTCCATTAATTTCTTCATTCTCAATCTTATAAGATAAATTTTGATATTGTTTTTCCATAAGGGCACGATACTGATCTTTTTGATCATCACTCATCGTATTATCATCATCAAGTACTTGATCAAGTTGAGTAGAAACATCATCATCTAATCTCTGATATTTACCCAAATATTCTTCTACCTTCGTAGTAGGTGTTTCCATCGTATTTGTACAACCTGCTACTAACAACATAAAAAATCCGACACCAAGAACAATTGTTCCAAATTTTTTCATCATTATCCCTCCTACAATTAGAATGGACAAAGATAGATGATTTATACAAAAAATTATAATTTAGAAAACAACACAACACTAGCATTATCTCTACCACGAACGGGGACCAAATAATAATCATAATGATACTTTTTTAACTCTGCCGGTACAAATAAATTCTGGTTCACAAAAACAGCCTCTTCAATGATTCTCTTACAAACAGAGGAAATATCTTCTTCTCTCAAAATATGCTGTAATTTAGAATCGGTAAGTAAATCCGTAACACCATCCGTCATAAGTAATAAGGTTTGATAACTTTTATTAGGATAAATATATACATGAGGTCGACACAAAGAATAAGAAATACCAATACAATTATGAATGACATTACTAGTAGAAAAATAACGCAACCATTCCTTTTCCACAGATTGATACTGATGATACAACCAAACATCACTATCATCTTCCGTCATCTGTTTAATTTCCCCATTTTGATAAAAATAGCAACGAGAATCTCCCAAATGAACAAGAATCGTATCATCTAATAATACCAAAGCAAGAGTTAAAGTCGTACCAACTTCACCACTACCATAATATGAAATAAAATATTGATTACACTCAAATACCAAATTAGAAAGTTTTTCTTTTAATTCCATCATATCAGTAAAAGAATCAAGACTCTGTTCTAAAAACCAATAACCAAATTTTTCAGTCACATAATGTGCCGCAACATCCCCGTAATGTTTTCCACCCATGCCATCCGCAACAGCTAACAATTTAATACGGTCATCCTGTGGATGAACCAATGCTAATACGCTATCTTCATTACTTGGCCTTAATAATCCAATATGACTTTCTTTTTGTAATATGTAATCATATATTCTTTCCATTTAATCCCTCTTTTGCAAAAGTTAGTATACCACAACAAGAAAAAAAGAAAATAAAAACAAAAAAAGTTTACAGATTATACTGTAAACTAAAATATTACATAATTTAAAAATCACAGTTACCTGGTGTTCTAGGATATGGAATGACATCACGGATATTTTCAACACCAGTTAAATAAATTAACAGACGTTCAAATCCCATACCAAATCCAGAATGAACACATCCACCAAACTTACGAAGATTAATATACCAATCTAACTCACTCATATCCATATCTAACTCTTTCATACGCAAAACAAGCTTATCATAATCTTCTTCTCTTTGACTTCCACCCATGATTTCACCAGCTCCTGGTACTTCAAGATCAACTGCCGCAACAGTCTCTCCATCTGGATTTTGTTTCATATAGAATGCCTTAATATCTTTAGGCCAATCTGTAATAAATACTGGTCCATCAAAATACTCTGTAATATATTTTTCGTGTTCCTTGGCAATATCTTCACCCTGTTTAGGTTCAAACTCCCACTTGACATCTGCTTTTTGTAAGATGTCGATAACTTCTTTATGAGTAACTCTAGTAAATTTAGAGTTTACCAATTTCGTAAGTTTATCAATCAAACCTTTTTCCACAAACTTATCTAAGAAAGTCATTTCATCACTACAATGTTCAAGTACATAAGAAACAACATACTTTAACATTTCTTCCATAATTTCCATATTTTGATTTAAATCACAAAAAGCAATTTCTGGTTCAATCATCCAAAATTCATTAGCATGAACTTTTGTATTAGAATGTTCTGCACGAAAAGTTGGACCAAACGTATATGTCTTCTTATAAGCTAAAGCGAAAGTCTCAGCCTCCAACTGTCCTGACACGGTTAAAGAAGCAGGTTTAAGAAACATATCTTTACTATAATCAACTTTTCCATCTACTTTAGGAACATCCTCTAAATCCATACAAGTAACATGAAACATCTCTCCAGCACCTTCACAGTCACTAGCCGTAATTAATGGAGCATGAAAATATACATATCCATGATCTTGAAAATACTTATGAATTGCATAAGCAGCTACACTTCTAACACGAAATACTGCTTGAAACAAGTTTGTTCTAGGTCTTAAATATGCCTGTTCTCTTAAAAATTCACGGGAATGCTTCTTAGGCTGAATAGGATAATCTTCAGGACAATCCCCCAGTAAAACAACTTTCTTAGCTTGAATTTCGAATGCTTGACCCTCTTTAGGAGATTCTACTACCTTTCCTAAAACTTCAATCGCACTACCAACATGATATTTTTGAATAGTATCAAAATCATCTAATGTATCATCATAAACAACTTGAATATGATTAAAACAAGTACCATCAGAAAAATCAATAAATCCAAATTCTTTCTGCTTACGATGATTACGAATCCATCCTTGAATTGTAACTTCTTGATCCATAAACCCATCTATTTTTTCATATAACTCTTTTGCATCAATTACCATAATTATTCCTCCTTTTTTAGTATATCATCTATTCACCACTAGCTCCATAGTTAGATAAAACTCTTGCACTAGGATCATCCACTTGACAACCTTCCCAATTTTTATTTGGCATCCAATAATCTACAATAAAGTCACTATGCCCTGGATAAAATTCTTCAAATATTTCGCGATACAATAAAGACTCTTTTGTAAAAGGAGTATGTTTTGAATACATTTTAATTCTTTCTTGATATTCTTCATCTGTATAAACACTCTCAGCATACTCTTTTAAATCATCTACTAAAGAATGACCAACTGCATCACTAAAAGCAGCCTTTTCTCTATATAAAATGGACTGTGGTAAATAATCTCCTTCAAAAGACTTACGAAGTAAATATTTACCTTGACCATATTTATTCATCTTAAGTTCTGGATCAATACTCATAACATAAGACACAAAGTCTAAATCTGCAAATGGAACACGAGCTTCCAAAGAACAACTAGAAATACACCGATCAGCACGTAACACATCATACATATAAAGTTCACGAACTCTCTTTTCACTTTCCTTTTGGAACTCTTCTGCACTAGGAGCAAAATCCGTATATTTATATCCAAATAATTCATCACTAACTTCACCAGTTAAAAGAACACGAATATCTGTATTTTCTCTAATCCACTTAGAAAGTAAATACATTCCAACAGAAGCACGAATCGTTGTAATATCCCATGTCTCTAATCGATAAATAACATCACGTAAAGAGGCAATAACATCATCCCTACTAATAATGACTTCCGTGTGTTCGCTACCAATATAATCCGCTACTTGTTTTGCATATTTTAAATCTATTGCATCAATATCCATACCAATTGCAAAAGTACGAATTGGTTTATCAGAAAGTTTTGCTGCAATACTACAAACCAAACTAGAATCAAGTCCTCCACTTAATAAGAAACCAACAGGCATATCAGAATCAAGCCTCTTTTTAACTCCCTCTACTAATCTCTTATGAATTTCTGGATAAATTTGTTCTAAATCATCAGACACCACTTTATCTACCTCAGTCATATCACGATACTGTGTAAACTTTCCATCAGCATAATAATATCCAGGAGGAAAAGGATACACTTCATCACAAACATCAATTAACGCTTTTGCTTCACTCGCAAACATAATAGAATGACTAACTTTAGAATACCCATAAAACATCGCTCTAATACCAATAGGATCCCTTGCTGCAATAAAATCGTTCTTCTTAGCATCATAGAAACAACAAGCAAACTCACTATCCAACATACGAAACATATCTAAACCATATTTTTCATACATAGGAAGCAATACTTCACAATCACTTTCACTTTTAAATTCTACTCCATCTTTTTCTAATTCCTCTTTTATTTTATGAAATCCATAAATTTCCCCATTACAAACAAGAATATTTCCGCCTCTCTTCATTGGTTGCATTCCACTTTCGCTAGGACCCATAATAGATAACCTATGAAATCCAAAAATACCAAAATCATATTCCTCCACACGACTCATATCAGGACCTCTATATTGAATTTTAGAAAATCCCTTCATAAACTCTTCTTTACTCATATCATTTTTTGTATAAACTGTAAATCCACACATAATATTCCTCCTAATAAATAATATAAAAAGACTAGTCTGTACCATAATACTAAAAATAGTACTATGGGACGAAACTAGTCTTCCGCGGTGCCACCCAATTTATTATAAAGGTTATTATTCTCTATAATCACTTTTTCGATTCAATCAAATCTAGCAAATATAACGGTTCGCTACCGGCTTAGTCTACTTAATTCTTTAAGCACTCCGAAATGTTATTCACTATCCTCTTTTACTCATTTTCACCAACCATGAGCTCTCTACCAAAAGGTTAAATAGCTACTTCTTTTCTTCAACGTTTTAAAAACGATAAAACCATTCTACTATATATTTATACATTTGTCAAACTTTTATGAATCATTACTAAGTAACTTTTTAAATTCATTAGGAATAGCAGTTTCAAATAAAATATCTTTCTTAATCACAGGATAATAAAGCTTTAAACGATTCGCATGTAAAAATAAACGATTTGCACCATCTTTATTACCATACTTTTTATCCCCTACAATAGAAATTTTTTTACTAGCAAACGCAACACGAATTTGGTTCTTACGCCCAGTCTCAATTGTTACTTTTAACATAGAATAATGTTTACTAGATTTCACAACAGAATAATTTGTTATTGCCTTCTTACCATCTTCTTGACGAGAAACATAAACCAAATTTGTCTTAGTCTCCTTTAAATATTGAACAATTTGACCAGATTCCTCCTTAGGATGTCCAGAAACAACAGCCGTATATTCTCTTAAAGAAACATACTCATTCCAATTCTCTTGTAATTGATTCTTCGTTCTCTCATCCTTAGCAAATAAAACAATACCACTCGTATCTTTATCTAGACGATGAACAATAAAAATACGTCCCCTAGGATTTTTAGAAACAACATAATCACGAACAATATGATATAGTGTTCTTTCTTTTTCTTTCTCTGTTGCAATCGTAAGCAAACCACTAGGTTTATTAACAACAATCAAATGATCATCCTCAAACAAAACTTCAAAAGGCATTTTCTTAACATTTTTACTATTCGTATCAACCATAATTTTCATACCAGCAACAAGAGGATAATTATACTGTGTTACTCTATCCTCATCAACATAGATAGAACCATGTACCAAATATTGCTTAACCCTCTTTTTAGGCATATCCAAATGCTCATATAAATAGTCTAATAATTCACTATTTTTATTTACAATTAACTTCATCGCTCTTCACCAACTACATTATAATATAAATCAAAGAAAAAAACTAGCGAAAGCTAGTCTAATATCTTTTCTCCTGTTTTACCAATTTGCCATGCACAACCATTTTCTCTTGATTATTATAACAAGTAGACAAAGTAAGAATCTTATTTTGTGTAGAAACCGTAGTATCAAAAGAAACCATACTACGACGCTTTATTTTATCCAAAAACTTTTGATATTCTTGATTACTACTAAAATTAGTAATCAAATAATCATTGGTAGTCTTTATATGATAAGCACTAAATATCTCAAACAAATAATTATAACTTAAAGTAGAAATCTTAATATAATATTGTTCTTGCATCATCCACTCATCCGTCAAAGCATTCTTTAAACTACCAAACATCGTCCCATCTACTCTACCATGAGCATAAATAACTGTATTCATATCAATCGGATCTAATCGATTACGATAATCTAAAAACAACCAGCCTGCATTATTATAACTTTGATCAAAAGAACGCCTCAAATAGTAAGAATTATCACTATGTTGTACAAAAGGATAATTAATATTCGTATTAGGAATTTGAATCCAACCAACAACCTCTTCATTTTCATTTAACAAATTCGTAAAATCAACACTTAACAAATCAACATTATAATAACGACTACTATCAAGCATTTCAGTAGTCATGGTATCCTTCGCTTCATTGACTTGAACCATATCTTGTAATTTTTCAATCTGTTGATTTGTCTTTTGATTATCTTGATACCATAAAATAATATGATATAAAGAAAAAGAGAATACTCCTAAAAAGATGATCAAGATAACAATCGCAAGTATAAACTTCCATCTTTTCATAGTATTCCCTCCCACTAAATAATATCATCATTAGATACATCTTGTTTATCATAATCTGATACATTGGTACTTTGTTCCACTACACTATTAGGAGGTAAAGTAGGAACAACAGTCTGTGCATCATTGGTTTGAGCTTGTCTATTTTTATTCTGCTTATAACGAACAATAGCTATAATAGTAATAACAATTAATAAAATAGCAATTACTAAACTAACATATAAAATAATATCAGCAGTAGATAAAGACCTATCCTCTACCGTTTGTTCTTCCACTTGTTTATTATATTCTATTCTTTCCCCACGAACGAGTAATCGATGAGTATTAACAGCATATGGTGTACAAGTAACTAAAGTAATATAGTCTTTACCATCCACTATTTTTAACGCTTCCGTTTCTGATGGTTCAGTAACCAAAACTTGGTCTACTTGATAGGCAAGAACTTCATCTAAAACATAAATATAAAAAATGTCTCCCTCTTTAAGCTGATCTAAATCTGTAAATAGACGTGAAGAAGGGAGCCCACGATGTGCCGATAAAATAGCATGCGTACTCTCTCCTCCAACGGGAAGAGAACTCCCTTCTAAATGTCCTACCCCTTTTTGTAATATATCTGAACTAGTACCATGATAAATTGGTATTCTAACATCAATCTTCGGTATAGAGATATATCCCATCATTCCATTATCATCCACATTTAAAATAGACAAATACTCAGAAGAGTTAGTCTGAACAGGATTTTGAAAAACATCCACAATCTTTGTAGAAGAAAGAGAACTATTATATTCCCTCGCTTTAATTAACATTTGATCATTTTCAATCTCTGTCTTCTGAGTTACTGTATCATCATAAGTACCAATGACCTCTTGGTAATGTATCTCATTTACTTGATTACTAATTAAAGGGAATAGGATAATTCCTAGTCCCACAACAATCATAAGGATAAATAGAAAAATAATAAGTTTTTCTTTTATCTCTTTATTCATAAATCAATTATGCTTGTCCTTCTTGTTGTTTCTTCTTACGATATACAAAGAAGAAATAAATAGCTCCACCAACAATAACTAAACCTACTAACGTAATAGCAATAGTACCAATACCACCAGTAACAGGTAATAAACCAGCCTTAGTATTAGCAACTTCTAAACGATAATAACCTTCTGTCTCAGCAGCATCTAAGCTACCTTCTCCTGGACCAATTTTAATTTCACGAACCGTATTATCTAAACGATAACCAGTTGGTGACTTCGTTTCCTGAACATAGTAAGTTCCTTGAGCTAGTCCAGCATATCTAGCAATACCATCACTACCTGTACTAACAGTAGTAATAGCATTATCTAATTCTCTATCTTTATAAATAGTAAATTCTGCTCCTGCTAAAGCAACTGGAGAACCATCATTATTGTCATATTTATAAATTTCTAAACCATACATGAAGATATCAACAGTTCCACCATCATCATCTGGAGATGTTGTATAAGTTCCTTCTCCGTATGGATCATTAGAATAAGTTAATTCTACACTATTATGGTTACCACCACTAGCTCCTAATCCAGCTTGATTATTTAATTTAGCTGTATAGCGAACAGTAACCGTATTACTATTAAGATTAGCAGTATTAAATGTAATCGTCATAGTACGATCAGATATTTGAATCGTTGCAACTTGCTCACTTTGACTATTCGTAACATTACCAGTACTATCAGTAACTAAAGTTTCTCCACCATCTTGAATGGTAACAGAACTAACAGCATTAAAATCTAACCCTTCACTAAGCGTATCTGTAATAATATAAGTACGATTCGTAGCATTCGTTGGATAAGTAGGAACAGTTCCTACAACGATAAATGGAATATCATCCCCAATAGAATAAGAACCACTATCATATCCATCTTCTCCAACAGATTTTGTAACGCCAGCATCACTTACTTTCGCAACAATAGTCTCAGAATTGATTTGCCAATCCGTACCAACTGCTGAAAAATCGATATTTCCAACCATAACAGCATATACTCTCACTGTACTAGTAGGTAACACCAAATAAGAACCAGCTTGAACTGTAGCACTAGCAGTAATCCCTGAAACATTCATATCTGTACCAGTAACACTATTAGCTTTAATATAACCAGCATAAGCACTAGCTAATTTATCTACATCAGATGTAGAAAGTGTTGAACCAGACTCAATATTTCCACTAGTGTAATCATAATAATCATCAACTGTTAAGTCATTAAATTCCGTACCATAATTACTTCCTAAGAAAGCTTTAAAATCAGTTGTAAATTCATAAGTGATAATATTAGTAGAAGCATTATAATAAGTATCTAAAATTTTATAAGCTCTAAATTGATCACCTGATTGAACACCAGTTACAGATAATAAACCAGTATCTGTAACAAACTTACTATTTGGATCAGACGTACCAGACTGATCATTTGTAGCAATAGCACGAACATTAAGCATTCCAACAAAAACGAAAATAGTAAGTATACATAATAATATCTTATTTCTTTTTTTCATTTTTTTCATCCTTCCTTTTAGAAATATACATTATCACTCCAATAATAACAATAATAGAAATGACTAATAACACAATATAAAGATAAATATTATCAAGTGTATTAGGAACCATTTCATTATTATTATCCATACCACCAGGCGGAGTAATCTCTTGCTCTAACTCTTCTCTTTCTGTTTTTATATTCATTTGAACATCATATTGGTAAGTACCATCTTCTAGTATAGGGATGCTGACAATAGTAGGAGAAGCATCATATCGATAATCACCTACTACCTTACTATCGACGGTTACCAAATATAAACCAGGTACCAAATTAGAAAAGTTAGTAACACCATTTTGATTTGTCTTTAAAAGACTACTAGCCTGCAACTGATGACTAGAAATATAATTTTCAATCGTCTCAGCTTGCAAGGTCAAATCAGAGGAACTAATATTCGTAGTATCAAACGCTACATCCAAATAGTCATCAGTAAACTGAAAAACTCCCGACTCATCCACACTAGCTAAATAGTATAAGGATACATCCACATTAGAAAGCATAACAGTATCATACTGATAAGTAACCGAAAGACTAGACGTTCTAGAACCATCAATATTATCCGCCTTTACATTCAAAACTCCAAAGCTAAGAATGGAAAGGAAGAGAAAGAAACTACTTACGACTTTTTTCATGTCTTGCACCTCTCTTCCGAATCATGAAGATAGAACATACTACCCCGGTAATAATAAGTACTAGACCAACAACAATGTATGGAATAATACCACTACCACCAGTATTAGGTAATACATTAATCTCATGATTAATAATAGATACTCTGTTTACTCCATTCTGAGTAGAAACATCATATCCAGGAATAGTAATCGTACCATCACTACCCACATTTATTTCCAATACTTGACCTAATAATTGATATCCAGTAGGAGCTTTTGTCTCTTCTAGATAATAGGTTGTATTTGGAGCCAAACCATTAAAACTTAACCCTTTAGAAACAACATTAGTCAATTCACGATTACGATACAAAGTAAATTCAGCATTAGATAACGGATCTTGATCATCATTAATCTTCGCTATTTCTAAAGATATATTAGCAACCACAAAATCAACTTCAGCGGTATAATCCTGACTAGTATCTAACGAATAGTTATTACTAGCCAAAGCACCAGTTAACTCTACAACATTCGTAATCGTTTTGACAGCATCATCTCCAGCTTCATATTGCGCATGAACAGTAACACTACCATGAGCAGGAATCGAGGCAATCGATGCATATTTATCATTACGAACTGTATAGGAATCACCACTAACAAACTTACATCCATCTGTTTGTTCCTCTAATATAACATCTGTAATAACAAAATCAGCGGTATTAGTAACCGTAATATCAAAAGTAACAATCTCTCCCGCACTATAAGAATCTTGTTTATTAGTAATACTCTTAGTAATTGTTGGTGAAAAAGTACCAGTCTCTACCATCCATTCACCATAGATAACGACATCTTCTTCTGGCATCGTAAACTCATCTGCATAATACCAGCCAAGGAATCGATAACCACTCGCTTCTGGATAAGCAGCAGTCGTTACAGTATTCCCTGGATAATAAGACTGTTCAGCCGGTAACAAGCTAGAAGCATTAGGTGGAACAACAGAACCCTGGAATTGATAAGTAACTTTATAACTAATACGTTCAAATTGTCCGACCAATTGAACATTATTATTAGGCATAGTAAATATTGTTGATGCATCCGTAGACATTGCAGGTAGCTCTACATCATTTGTAGCCCATCCTAAGAACCGATAACCATTAATAACATCTCCAACTTTCAAAGAATCAAGTTTAACATCACTACCAACAGGATAGTCTTTATCTCTTGGTGGCATATAACCATCCGGCATAGAACCAGAAATAGAATAACTAACCTCATAAGTTTCCTCCGATTCCTTAGGAGTAAAACTACCAACAAAAGTCACATTTTTCGAAGGCATTGTAAAAGATCCATTACTAACACTAACATCTGTTGTACTCCAGCCACTAAAATCATACCCCTCAACAGTAACATTTTGACTAACACCAACGGTACTACCCGCTACATAAGTAGTAGTAAGAGGAACATCAGGAGCCCCTTCAGGAACATCCCCTTCGTATTGATAGACAACTTGATAAGGAGTGACATTATCACGCCCCATAAACACATGAACGGTATTAGAATTAATAGAAGTACTACCTTCCCTACCATACGCTGTATTATAAAAGTCCATTCGATTAATACCCGTTGGTAAAGTCGGCGTCTGCGTAATAATACCTACTGTAATCTTACATCCAGCCTGTAAATTTTTAACCCTAAAAGAAACTGTTCTAGTTACCTCATTATATTGTAAACCAGACATACCATCTTCTACATAGCCCGCACAGAAAGTACCATCACTTCTTTTAACAGCACCAATAGTTTCCCCATCATCAGATTGAACAAACCCTTTAAATGTTAATCCATCAGGAATCTTATCTTCTACATAAATATAATCACTATAAACTTGAGCAGTTGCAGTATCACTAGAAGTAGTAGCCTCACCATCTTTACCATCATATATAACATCAATATAATAAGTTAATTCACTATCTTCCTCAACTTTAACATCATTTTCCAAAGGTGCAGCAAAAGAAAGAGATGCAACAATCGCAATAATCACAGCAACAACAGCTAAAACAATCAAACCGATAATTAACTTCTTCTTGTCTTTCATCACAATTCTCCCTTCTGCAATCTAACAACAAAATAGCCAACAAAAAAACCAGAAATCACCTCTAGTAGAAACAACAAATTCTATCATTGGCTCTTTTCATAAATATTCTCCTACATAACACCCATTCTCTATCCTTCATACTATATTAAATATACTATGTTTTTAAATTTTATTCAATACTATTTTAAAACATCATCAAAACGGCAAATAAAATATAAAACAATACAACAAAAATCAATATGTAAAATAATGTAAACTACCCATAAACCTCATCTTCCAACATTACCTCATACGGCTTCTCACTACTTCCGTCTCCGTTTACTACCATAATTCCAGGTGCAAGTGAAACGGACGGACGGACGCCGAGCGTGTTGTTCACGCTGCTGTAGTTCAAGTTGCCTGTCGAGCGCACGCGGAATCCGTTGGCGGTGTTGCTGTTATAGATGCTAGGTGAAAATGACCACCAGTGCTGCCTCGTATACAGATAATAACTACTATTGCTGGAGTTTGCTCCTCCTGCCATATTTATTTCATCCATCGTAAGTAACGCAACTGGATATGTTAAATTTCCATTTCCATTCTCATTACTTACCGTAAACGAATCATTAATATTAGTACAGGTCGTTGTTGGATTATAGCTAGAATATCTTCGCCCATATGGTCCAAAATACAAATATCCTGTTCCACTATAATCTTTATCCCAACTATTTAGTTGATAAATACTTCTATCATTACACCATACAGTATCTTCTAAGTATTTCGTATAGTCTGTCATATTTGCTTCATACCATGTATCTATCGTAGTCTTAATTCTAGAACTATTTTCATTGGTACTCTCGCTAGTCATTTCTGTTAGTGCCTGGCTAATATTGATTCCTCCTGTTAAGGTTATATAGTATATTGAGGAAGAATAACCAGTATAATGTACATAGTAAACACTACTACAAGTATTTCCATTTGACAAACAAGTATAACGGTGTCCATTTCCTACTACACTAGTTCTATCTGTTGACCATTCCATTGGCTTACTTTCTACGGTATCTACTAAGGTATATTCACTTCCGTTCCAAGTAACATCATTTCCATATACCCAGGTAAGCTGATTTGCTTCTTCTATTAAACTATCATACGTTTCTCCATTACTCATCGATACATAATATAAGTAACTACTACTAGTAGAATCGATATAGGATACACTACTACAAGTCGTGGCTGTTTCTGACCGACATGTATAGCTTCCTGCCAAATTATTATAATTATCACTCCAAGATAGAGCTTCTGCATCGACTAATGTATACTCTCCTGTGGATGAATCATAACTAACACTATCTGAATAGTAATAGGTTCTGGAACTCATTCCTGATACGGAGTATCTAGATTTGTTGACAAGATTATACCAATTCACACTTCTGCTTGAATATGTATATCTTGCTCCATACATATATCCAACATAAGCCAGTGAATTATAACTAGAATTAAAGGCACTGGTTCCTATTTGTGAAGCGGTTCCTGTATTATTACAGTAGCCGTTTTCATCCGGTACTCCATCATAGATTAATTTAACTCCTCCGGTTTCTGTTGTCCTTACTGCTTTCCAACAGAATCCTGCAAACTTCACATGATTATTATCGACATCCCCTCGATAATAATAAATAGGATATTCATTGTTTTCTGTTCCTGCTCTCTCATACACACCTTTTCCATTGGTATTAGAAGAAATACTATTAAATCGAATACCTGTTGAAGAGGATACAAATTCACTAGCTACATTATCCATTACTGCTTGGTCTTGCATAACCTTATATAAAGTCATTACATTAGATACTGATCCATCCATAGATTTCGCTAAACTTGTTTTGGCCCATGTGGCTCTAATTGTGACATCTTTTTCTGGCATAATGAAATAATCATCATTTACTCTTGTGACATTATCAGTTGCGATTTCCCATCCTCTAAACTCATATCCTGTACAACTAGGTTCTTCTTCTGTCATCGCTACAGTATCAAAGACAGAATAATTGATAGTCTCTGGTATATTGGTAACACTACATCCTTCTGGATTGTTTCCTTCATAAATGACTCTGTAGTTATCAGCTAGTATTGGAGTTAAGGTACTAGTAATGTCTTCTTCCCCATTTTCTATCTTACTAATAACTTCTTCACTATCGTTCGTTGGATAGATTCCTCCTTGTCCAATAAACTCTTCTTTTAATTGTAATTTCATTGTCAAATTAGCAGTATTTCCTGATTTTAAGTTATCGATTGTCCAAGTAATCTTCTGTAATCCGTTTTCTTCTGTTAACTCTACACTACCTTGGGAAACTTTAATATCATCTTTACTGTTTAATAGAAAATAATCTTTATTAACATAATCGATAATTTGGAACTCTTCATAGGGAATCGGTGCGACACTGGCATCAAATAAGACATTATTTAAAGTATCCATATCAGCAATAAATTGATTATCACTAATTTCAACAATCGGATTTAATATAGTATTTCCCATTTCATACTGAATTCCATTGATGTTTGCGTATGGATATTGATCTTTTAAATAACCATACTCGGCAATTTGATTTGGCGTATCGACATTAGGATATCCATCCGTTAAGAACAATACAATTAACTCTCTTCCCTCTTCTTTTGTATAATCTTGTAAGCTAGTATCTACATTTACTAAAGCCTGATAATAATTGGTAGAACCTGTAACAGATAATTGACTGATTTGATTAGTTAGAGCTTCTCTATCATTGGTAAGCCCTGATAAAATAGAAGAGGTTGTATCAAAGGTAATTAAAGCTGCCCTATTATTAGAATTAGAAAGTAACGTATTGATTAATTCTGTAGAATCACTTTTTACTCTTTCTAGTTTTTCTCCTGACATAGATCCTGAAATATCTAGTACAAAAATAATATCGGTATATTGATTATTCGTCATTAAAGTTGTATCCACATCAAAAGATACTGTAGCTTCTCCTTTAGCTGTCCATTCACCACTCTTAGTAACTTGCCAGGAACCTTCCTCACTATTTTCAAAACTAGTATTTTTTGATGTTATAATAACACTTTTCGTAGGAGTTAATGCCGCAAAAGCACTACCGATAAAGAAAACAGATAAAGAAACGATAAAAATACCAAAGACAACAATTTCTTTTACATTATTTTTTATAAAGGTTTTTATTTTATTCATATTATCAATGCCCCTTATATTGCAATACCATTACCATCATAAAGGTAGTTACTCTGTGA